>NZ_CP163443.1:6815957-8031435 GCF_041053055.1 Streptomyces sp. R41 | reverse complement strand
GAGCACGGCGGGCGACCGGCGGCGCCTGCTCCTCGTCCTCCAGGGCATGGACACCAGCGGCAAGGGCGGCACGGTCAAGCACGTCATCGGGCTGTTCAACCCCTCCGGCTGCCGCATCCGGTCCTTCAAGGCGCCGACCCCCGAGGAGCGCAAGCACTCCTTCCTCTGGCGGATCAGGCGGGCGCTTCCCGAGCCCGGCGAGATCGGCATCTTCGACCGATCCCACTACGAGGACGTCCTGATCGCCCGTGTCCGCGAGCTGGCCCCGCGCAAGGAGATCGCCCACCGCTACGGCGAGATCAACCGCTTCGAGCAGTCCCTCGCCGACGACGGCGTCACCGTCGTGAAGTGCTTCCTGCACATCTCGTACGAGCAGCAGCTCCGCCGCCTCCTCGCACGTCTCGACAACCCCGACAAGCACTGGAAGTTCAGCGCCGACGACATCGACGACCGCGCCCTGTGGCCCGCCTACCAGAAGGCGTACGAGATCGCCCTGGAGCGCTGCTCCACGCCCCGGGCGCCCTGGTATCTGATCCCCGCCGACCGCAAGTGGTACCGCAACTGGGCGGTCAGCAAGCTCCTCCTGGAGCACCTCGAGGCACTGGATCCGCAGTACCCGAAGGCCGACTTCGACGTGGAGGAGAGCCGCAAGCGGCTACTGGAAAGCGTCTGACCTGCACAAATACAGGATCTCCTTGGATCACTCCCGTCGGTTGTGGGAGCACGACGGGAGCACGGCGTCTCCTTGAGCCTCGCGTCCCGCTTGTGGATTGGGCATACCGGTACTGCCGGACGCGGGCCCGGCCCACCGACTATCGGTCCGTCCGGCGCTTGAGGACTCCGCGCGGAGCGCGGAATGCCCTGCGCGGAGCGCGGGAAGCCGTGGCCGCGAACCCCGCGAAGGCCCCCGCCTACCGAAGGTGCCCCGTGTCGTTGAGCAGCCGCACCGACTCGTTCCCATCCGCGTGGTACGCCACCTCCGACAGCGACGCCGCCGCCAGCTCGATCCGGAACAGCGACTGCGCCGGCGCACCCAGCGTCATCCGCACCAGCGTCCTCAGCGGGCCGACGTGCGAGACGACCAGCACCGTCCCGCCCGCATGCCGCGCCAGCAGCACATCCCGCGCCACCGCCACCCGCCGCGCCACCGCCTCGAACGACTCGCCGCCGCCCGAGGGCGCCGCCGCCGGGGACTTCAGCCACGCCGTCAGGTCGTCCGCGTAGCGCTCGCGCACCTCCGCGAAGGTCAGCCCCTCCCAGGAGCCGAAGTCCGCCTCCCGCAAGCCCTCCTCGACGAGTACGTCCAGGCCCAGCCGCGCGGCAACCGCCTGCGCCGTCTCCCGGCAGCGCCGCAGCGGTGAGGCGGCCAGCAGTGCCCCCGTCGCCTCGGCCTGCTGCCGCCCCGCCTCCGACAGCGACGGATCCGAGCCACCGCTACCGGAGAAACGCCTCTGCGGCGTCAACGGCGTCTCACCATGCCGCAGCAGCACGAGCGTCGTCGGCGTGCCCCGATCGTCCGGCCGGCCGGGGGCGGCCGGAGCGGCCTCCTCGACCGCCGGCTCGACCCCCGACCCATCTCCGGCCCCGACAATCGAACTCCGCCGTAGACCCGGACGGCTCACACTCACGCCCCGCGAGGCCCGCGTCCGTCGCCTCGTTCACCAGTCGGCTACTTCTGCGGCGGTGCGAAATGGTTCTGCACGGAGTTGGTCTGGTTCTCCATCATGGCGATGATCCCCTCGACGACTTCGGGGTCGGCGTCGTCGGTGATCGTCAGCTCTCGTGACCATTCGAAGTAGCTGCGGTCCGGTTCGTTGGTTATCGGCCGGACGCGGATGGTGGCGACGTAGCTGGAGACGCCGCTTGTCGGCGCGACGGCTCGGTAGTGGAGGACCGCTCCACCTCGCTGCGTCCGGCGACCTCCTGCTGGACGAGGCCTTCGTTGAACACCAGCGTGAAGTCGTACCGCGACGGCACCCGTTCGACCGCGCCGCCTTCGGCCCAGTGCACGTTCTTCACCGCGGGCCCGGACACGATCTTCACCAGCTTCATGGGGTCGCGGACCTCGGCCCAGACGGTGTCCGGATCGGCGTCGAGGACCGTCGAGTGGTGCATCGTGTGCTTCCGATTGATCTCCACCGGAACTCCGTGTCAGTAGTCGATGCGATCGGACTTGGCCAGCCACGCGTCGAACGGCGCCGTACGGTTCGGCAGGTCCAGCCGCTCGACCGACATCGGCCACATCGACTCGGGCTTCTTCTCGAACAGGTCGTAGAACTTTCGGTCGTCGAAACCGGCCACCGCGGCATCGTGCCGATCGGCGGCGTAGACGATCCGGTCGACTCGCGCCCACAGTGCGGAGGAAAGGCACATCGGGCACGGCTCACACGAGGTGATCAGGGTGTGGTCCTCGAGCGAGAAGGCGCCGAGTTTCTTGCAGGCGGCACGCATCGCGCTCACCTCGGCGTGCGCCACCGGGTCCAGGGTCGAGGTGACCTGGTTGTTCCCGATCGCGACAACCTCGCCGTCCTTGGCGACCAGTGCGCCGAACGGACCGCCGCCGTCCGTCACGCTGGTGGTGGCCAGCCTGATCGCCTCTTCCAGCCAGGCGCGTTCGAACTCCTGGACGCTCGTTTCTCGGGTGTGCGCGGTCACGGTTGCTCCTTTGGAGACGGTGGGGACTTTCCGGATACTCCGCCCATGCGGGACACAGCACCCGAGGCAACAAGTGGCGCCCCGCGGGTGCCGCCTTCGGATCAGTGCTGCCGACGGAACCCGCGGGAGGTCATCACGGCTGGACGCCGGCAATGTGCTCCGGTGAAACCGGAGTGTGGGTCAGGTTCAGACCCGTCGCGTTGCGGATGGCGTTCACGACCGCCGGAGTGGCGGAGATGGTGGGCGGTTCACCGACACCACGCACGCCGTACGGCGAGTTCGGGTCGGCCCTTTCGATCACGTCCACCGTCATGGGCGGCGTGTCCAAAATGGTCGGGATCAGGTAGTCGGTGAACGACGGGTTGCGGATCTTGCCGTCCTTGACCTTGATCTCCTCCATCACGGCCAGGCCGAGCCCCTGTGTGGAGCCGCCGTGGATCTGCCCGACGACGGCGTCCGGATTGATCGCCTTGCCGACGTCCTGCGCACAGTCGAGCTGTACGACCTTGACCAGGCCCAAGTCGGTGTCCACGTCCACCACCGCCCGGTGCGCGGAGAAGGCGTGCTGGACGTGCACCCGCCGGCTCTGTCCGGTCACCGGGTCCATCGCGTACGTCTGAAGGTGGTGGTATTCCCGGGTTTCCTCGATCACGTCGTCGCCGAGCACGTCGATGAGGTCGGCGACGAAACCGGTGGCTGCGGAGACGACCTTGCCGCCGGTGAGCGACAGATGCGTGGGGTTCTCGCCGAAACGCTGGGCGACCCGGTCGAAGAGCACCTCGCGGACAGCCTCGCAGGTGTTCCTGACGGCGCCGCCGGTGATGTAGGTCTGCCGTGAAGCCGAACTCGATCCCGCGTCACCGACGTTGGTGTCGGCCGGGTGGATGTTCACGCGCTCCACGCCGAGTTCGCTGCGGGCGATCTGCTGCTGCACGGTGATCAGGCCCTGTCCGACCTCGGCCGCTGCGGTGTGCACCATCGCGACCGGTTCGCCGCCGATGGCCTGCAACTGCACCCGCGCCGTGGAGTAGTCGTCCACGCCTTCCGCGTAGGAGACGTTCTTGATGATCACGCTGTAGCCGACGCCCCGCACAACGCCTTCGCCGTGCGAGGTGTTGGACAAACCGCCCGGCAGGGTCCGCACGTCCGCCGGGCCGGTCCGGTTCTCCGGCGGCAGCGGAAGGTTCTTGAGCCGTTCCAGCAGCTCGGCGACCGGCGCGGGGGAATCCAGCACCTGCCCGGTGTGCATGGTCGAGCCCTCCTCGACGGCGTTGAGCTGACGCAGCCGCACCGGGTCCATGTCCAACGCCTTGGCGAGCTTGTCCATTTGGGACTCGTAGGCGTATGCGGGCTGCACCGCGCCGAGGCCACGCATCGCGCCGCACGGCGGGTTGTTCGTGTACAGGCCCCAACCCTCGATCTTGACGTTGGGTACCTCGTACGGCCCGACGCCCAACGAAGTGGCGTTGCTGACCACGACCGGGGTCTTGGAGGCGTACGCGCCGCCGTCGAAGTACATCCTCGCCTTGACGTAGACGAGCCTGCCGTCCTTGGTCGCGCCGTGCTCGTAGTACATCTTCGCCGGGTGCCGGTGCACGTGGCCGTAGAAGGACTCTTCCCTGTTGTAGACCATCTTCACGGGCTTACCGGTGTGCAGGGCCAGCATGCAGCAGTGGATCTGCATGGACAGGTCCTCGCGGCCACCGAAGGCACCGCCGACACCGGACATGGTGAAGCGCACCTTCTCGACCGGGAGGCCGAGCGCCCGCGCCGTCTGCTTCTGGTCCACGTGCAGCCACTGGGTGGCGAGGAACAGGTCGACTCCGCCGTCCTCGGCCGGGACGGCCAGACCGGATTCGGGCCCGAGGAACGCCTGGTCCTGCATGCCCAGGGTGTACACGTCGGACACCACGACGTCGGCCTTGGCTTCCGGGTCGCCCTTGATGATCGGCTGGTAGCGCACCACGTTGCCGTCGGGGTGCTCGGGGTGCAGCTTGGGAAGCGTGCCGTCGTGCGCGGCCCGCTCCGGGTCGGTGATCGGCTCGAACACCTCGTAGTCGACCACGATCTTCGCCAGCGCGCGCCGGGCCGTCTCCGGGTGGTCGGCGGCGACGAGGGCGACCGGCTCGCCCTGGTAGCGGACGATGTCCTCGGCGAGCGCCGGCGTGTCGGAGACCTTCAGGCCGTAGATGTTCTCGCCGGGGACGTCCTTGTGGGTCAGCACCGCGTACACGCCGGGGTGCTTGAGCGCGGCACCGATGTCGACCGACTTGATCCGCGCATAGGGATGCGGGCTGCGCAGCGTCCCGCCCCAGAGCATGTCCTCCGCCCACAAATCCGAGGAGTAGGCGTACTCCCCGCTTACCTTGAGCGTTCCGTCCGGCCGAAGCGGGCTGTCGCCGATCCCGCCGGTGATCGCCTCATTGAGATCCTGCGGGGTGCGGGCGGGAGAAGTCTGGTTGGCCATCAGGAAGCCTCCACCTTTGTGACGAGACAATTGCCGAGCATGAGGTAGTCGATCTCCGTTCCGAGGAAGCAGTTCAGGGCGTCGGCCGGCGTGCAGACGATCGGCTCGCCCGCCACGTTGAACGAGGTATTGATTCAGACAGGGAATGTCGGTCGGTTCGGTGAACCGGCGCAGCAGAGCTGCCAGTCGCGGGGGTCCTGATCGGTGATCGTCTGCACCCTGGAGGTGCCGTCCACATGGATCGCACCTGGGATCACGTCGTGGAACTCCGGTCGCACCGTGAGGAGCAGTTCGATGGGGTACGTGGTCACGGGGAGGTCGACGTCGGCCAGGGAGGCGACCGTTCTCGACCAGGGGCCGGCCGCGCAGACGATGGTGTCGGCGAGGATGCTGCCCGTGGGGGTGTGGAGCTGCCCGTCGGGGTCGATGCCGGTGACGAGTGTTTCCGTGCGCACAATGGCGCCGGCATCCTGGGCGGCTGCGGCGTAGCCGCGCACGATTGCGGCGGGGTCGCAGGCGTAGGCCTCGCGCGCCCAGGCTGCGGCCAGGATGGCGCGCTCGCTGAGCAGCGGGTTGAGCCGCACCGCTTCGGACGCGGTCACGAGTTCGACGTCCACTCCGGCGGCCTGCTGGGCGGCTTGGATGCGTCGGAAGTCCTCCATCTGGTGGTCTTCGGTGAACACCACCAGGAAGCCAACACGCTTCAGCCCGAGGGGGGAGCAGGTGGTTCGCGTCGGGGTCGGCGGCGGTCAGTTGGGGGATGCGGTGGCCGCCTCCCATGCCCGCCTTGCGGACCTCCACCAGGACTGGCTTCTTCGTCGAATAGACCGATCCCAGACCGCGCGCCCGGCCTCGATCAGAGTCGGCATGTCCTCCGGCCGGACCTGGCCCACAGGGGATGCCGGCATCGGTTCGGTCAACGTGCCGTACTTGATGCCCAGATGCTGAAGAGCGGAACAGAACACCGTCCCGTCGGGCGCGTCGCGTCGATCGGCAACCCGGTGAGACGCGTGCAGATGCAGCAGCGAGTGGATCGGTGCCACGTGGTACAGATGGCGTCCCGCCACCAGCGCGTGTCCCTGCAGACTCCGGTAGGGCAACGCGTCCCACAGCGCATCGGCCAACTCAGTGTCGCGATCGTCGAGTTCTGCGGTAACGGTGACACCCGGATCAGGCCAGGCGATCTCAACATGCCGACCAAATACCGTCTCGGTCAAGGCTCTCCCCCTCGTTCGGCAAAATGTCAGGATGATCGAGCAGAGTGGTCGACCGACGGTGGTCCATGTCGATCTCGACCATCACGCCGGTACCGCACGCGATCGGCGTCGCGTCCGGGTGCTGGGCCTTTACAGCCGGCGCTTCCCCCATGTGGCAAGTCTGAGGAAGCCCACGGCACTCATCCCTGGCTTCGCCGCAACTCGCCTTGCTCCGTTGCGACTTGTGTGAGGAGTACACAGCCAACCGAGTGGATTCAGCCAGGAGTGGAAGACATGAAAGCGTCCGCAGGCCGAGAGCGGCTCTTCGTAGGTTTCTACAAGAGCCGGTCCGGCCCGCGGCGTTAGGAAACTCCTAGCAGGACTCCGTTGGGACTGTCTGGATCTTGGTGCTCTCGTGGGTAGGGGTCGGTGCCAGGTGGTGCAGATGCCGGTCCAGCACCTCAGACAGTGGTAGAGCCGGCGCGGGTGCCGGTGTCGTCGACGACCGTCGCGATCCCGCCCGGCCGTGAAGGCCGACTTCTTCGTGGAGCAGGGCCGGAGGCGCCTGATGGATGGCTCGTGACTGGGCCCTCCGTCGCAGCGGAGGGCCCGGGCGCTCACCGCCCTCGTTCCACGTACTCCTTGAAATGTTCCAGATCGCTGCGGACGAGCCGTTCGACCGCGTTCGCCTGGGCGAATCCCTTCGGCCCGCCGAAGGTCTCCCTGATGGTGTCGGGGTCGTACTCGAGCCGCGCCTGGACCCGGGTGTGGTTCTTGTCGATCGGCTGCAGGGAGAAGGATCCCGTCAGCTCCGCGGCGCCTGTGGTGCGCCACTCCATCGCGCGTTCTCCACTGCGGTCGGAGACCTGGGCCTCGAATTCCCGAGCCCGGCCGCCGGCCTCGACGTCCAGATGCGCTCGGCCACCCGCCTCCGTACGGGCGTCGCGCACTCCATCCACGAAGCGCGGATAGTTCTCCACCCGGTGAAGGCTGTCCCAGGCCTTGTCGATCGGAACTCCGACGTCCACGTGTTCTTCGAGAATGCTCATGGCGCACCTCCACGTTCGGCTGATGCTTGGGCTTCTGCTTCCAGTGTGCGCCCGGCACCCGCCGGCGACCGAAACGTGAGACGGGGCCGACCACCATGTGACCCGCCGACGCGGTCGCCGACAACGTGCCACAGGGCACAGGGGTGCGTTGTCCGGTGGTCCGGGGGGACCATGGAGACCGAAGCACCTGCAGACACAGACAGGTCCCTCTCCAGCCAGGCCGACGGATGGCCCCCATGGCGCCGTTCGACGGAAGGAGTGCCTGCCATGAGTGAAGCCGAACGGCCTCCCGCGGACCTCGACCGGGGGGACGCCCGTCGGCCGGAGAGTGAGCCGTCGCAGCCGAGCGGGCTGATGGATCTCCTCGGTGTTGCGGCGGTGCTGCTGGACGCCGAGGGAAGGGTGGTGCTGTGGAGTCCGCAGGCTGAGGAGCTCTACGGCTACACCGCGGAGGAGGCGCTCGGCGAGTACTCGGCAAATCTGCTCGTACACGAAGAGCACTGGGACTGGGTGATCAAGAAGTTCGTCGAGGTCATGGAGACCGGCCAGAGCTGGGGTGGCACGTTCCCCATCAAGTGCAAGGGCGGCGGCACCAGGCTGGTGGAGCTGCGCAACATGCGGCTACTGGACGACCGAGGCGACTTCTACGCGCTCGGGCTGGGCACCGACTCCCCCAGGCTGCGCGAAGTGGAGCGGGACGTCGCGCTGTCCACCCGATTGATCTCCCAGTCCCCCATCGGGATCGCGATTCTCGACACCGACCTGCGGTACGTGGCCGTCAACCCCGCCCTGGAGCGGATTCACGGCCTTCCCGCGAAGGACCACCTCGGCCGCTACTACCGCGAGATCATGCGCGACACGAAGTTCGAGGTGCCCGAGGCCGCGATGCGGCAGGTCCTGCGGACCGGGGTCCCCCTGGTCGACCAGTCCACCATCGTCGGCCGCACCCCGGCCGACCCGGGACACCAACACGCCTGGTCGATCTCGCTGTACCGGCTGGAGGACACCCAGGGCCGTGTCCTGGGGGTGGCCGACCTGGTGGTGGACGTCACCGAGCGATACGAGTCGGCCCTGGAGGCCACCGAGACTCGGCGGCGCCTCGCCGTGATCGCCGACGGCTCCGCCCGCATCGGCGCCACCCTGGACGTCGAGCAGACAGCCCGGGAGCTGGCCGACGTCACCGTTCCCGCCCTCGCCGACCTGGTCGCCGTCGACCTGCTCGACTCCGTCCTCGACGAGCACCGCCCCGCCTCCAGCAGCGGCCCCGCGGTCTTCCGCGCCCTCGCGGTCAAGGCCGCCTACCCCACCGAAGCCGTGCGGGCCGCCGATCCGCCCGGCCGGATCGCCGCGTACGACGCCGACCGCCTGGCCACCCAATGCGTGCGCACCGGCCGGCCCATCCTGATCTCGCACGCCGACGGAAACGACCTGACCCGCATCGCCCGCGACAACCACGCCGCCACCCTGCTGGCCCGCTCAGGAGTGCACTCCTACCTGGCCGTCCCACTCAGCGCCCGCGGCACCATCCTCGGCTTCCTGGGCCTCACCCGCGCTCGCGACCCGCGGCCCTTCGACGAGGACGACCTCGCCATCGCGACCGAGCTCGCCTCCCGCGCCGCGGTGTGCATCGACAACGCCAGGACGCACCAGAGCGTGCGCAACGCCGCCGAGACCCTGCAGCGCAGCCTGCTCCCCGACCACCCGCCCGACCTCCCCGGCCTACAGGTCGCCTCCCGCTACCTGCCCGCACAGGCCGCCTACGAGGTCGGCGGCGACTGGTACGACGTCCTCCCGCTCGTCGACGACAAGACGGCGCTCGTCGTGGGCGACGTCATGGGCAGCGGTATCGAGGCAGCCGCCGCCATGGGCCGCCTGCGCACGGCCACCGCCGCCTTCGCCGACCTCGACCTCGACCCCGCCCGAGTCCTCCAGCACCTCGACAAGATCACATCAAGGCTGGAGCAGTACATCGCCACCTGCGCCTATGCCGTCTACGATCCCCACCGCGCCGAGTGCCACATCGCCAATGCCGGCCATCTGCCCCCCGCCCTCGTCCGCAGCGGCCGGCACCCCCGACTGCTCGACCTGCCCACGGGCACCCCGCTCGGGGTCGGCGGCGTCCCCTTCGAAACCACGTCCCTCAGCCTCGCCCCCGGCGACCAGCTGGTCCTGTACACCGACGGACTGGTCGAAACCCGCCACCACTCCATCGACGAACGCCTCGACACCCTCCTCCGCCTCCTCGACGCCCCGGACTCCCCCCTGGAGGACATCTGCGACCGGCTCCTCCACGAGCTCCGGCACACCGACAACCACGACGACGTCGCCCTGCTGATCGCCCGCGCACGCCCCTTCACGCGAGATCCCGCAGGGGCTCACCGCCAGGGACTGCCATAGGAATCGGCTGGATGCCTACGCGGCGTTCCGTGCGGCGAGCGCGAGCTTGCGGTGGGTACGGACCATCATGGCGCGGGCCATGAAGGGGTGAACCCTTTTCACGACGCCCCAATAGAGCCTGGAGCGCCACGCGTTCGTCTTCACCGAGCTGCAGAGGGTGACGTACTTCTCGTCGACGACGATCGAGGCCCAGGCGTCGAGGCCGGCCGTGCTCACGTCCATGAGCGCCTCGCCGTCCCGCTGCGCCGCGATCGGAAAGGCGTCACGCAGGATGCCCGTCCAGGCCGCCGGATCGCGCGGCATCCCGGGCCGCAACTCCATGGCGTACGCGTCCTGATAGTCGGGCCGGTCCACGGCTGTCCTGATCAGCCGAGCGCCTTCGGGAATCCTCACCGCTACGGGTTTGTCCTTGAGCATCGCGTACCTCCATACGCTGGCGTATGGAAACCATACGGTAGCGTATGGACATGGTGCAACGGCAGATCAAGAAGGCGAGGCTCAGCGCCCGCGACTGGGCGGACGCCGCGCTCGCCGCCATCGGTGAAGGCGGCGGCCTCGCGGCGGTGGCGGTCGAGCCGCTCGCCGCCCGCCTCGGTGCCACGAAGGGCAGCTTCTACTGGCACTTCGACAATCGCGAGGCACTGATCGAGGCGGCGCTCGCCCGCTGGGTCGAGGCGGACACCGAGGAGATCATCGCGGCGGTGGAGACCGAGCCGGACCCGGAGAAACGTCTACGCAGGCTGTTCACCGAGGTCACCAAGCCGGCCAGCGCGGATCCACTCGAGGTCTCGCTGCTCGCCAGCACCGACCACCCTCAAGTCGCCGCCGCGCTGCGACAGGTCACCGAGCGCCGGATCGGCTACCTGGCCGGGCTCTTCACCGAGCTCGGCTTCGCCGAGGACGAGGCGCGGCGGCGCGGGCTGATGGCGTACAGCTTCTATCTGGGGCACACCCAGCTCGGCCATGCCGTGCCGTCCGCGCTGCCCTCGCGCGAGGACTTCCCCGCATATCTGGAGGCGACGATGGACGCGCTCCTCCGGCGCACATAGCAGGTCGTGCCGCGCCGGTTTCCGGTGCGAGCAGGCCCAGTTCGACGGCGCGCACTCCGGCCTGGAGGGGGCCGGCCGTCGGCGCCCTCCTGCGGACCGGGCCGCGGGGCCGCGGCTCTATGCGGGTGACTTAGGGCCCGGATCCGCGCGGCACGTGCACAGAAGGTCCAAATAGTCACATTTATGCCGATATCTTCATGCGGTGATCATTCCAGTACGACGATTCGCCGCGACCTGCGCCCTCGGCGCTCTGGGGGCCGCGCTCGCCGCCTGTGGTGCCCCCGGCACCCCGCACGCCGCCCTTCCAGGGCACCCCGCGTCCGCCAGTGCCGCGCCGTCGCGGCCTCCGACGCTCGCCCCCGGTCCCGCCGGACTGACCCCCGTCTTCATGAACGGTCCGCGGACGCCCGACAAGACCGTCGCGCTGACCTTCGACGCGGACATGACCGCGGATCAGGGGCCGCGGGCGGCGAACGGGGAGCACTTCGACAATCCCCGACTGATCGCGACGCTACGCGGGTTCAAGGTGCCGGCGACCGTGTTCATGACGGGACGGTGGGCCGACGAGTACCCGGAGGAGGCCAAGGACATCGGGCAGGACCCGCTGTTCGAGATCGCCAACCACTCGTACAGCCACTACGCCTTCACGGACAACTGCTACGGGCTGCCGACCGTGCCCGAGGACCGGATGCGGGCGGACGTGGAGCGCGCGTACACCGCCTTCAAGAAGGCGGGCGTGCGGAACGCCATGCCGTACTTCCGTTTCCCCGGTGGGTGCTACGACCAGCAGGCCCTGCGGACGCTGAGCGCCGTCGGTGTGACCGCCGTGCAGTGGGACGTGGTGAGCGGCGACGCGTTCGCGACGGATGCGGATGCCGTGGCGCGGCAGGTCCTCGAGGGCGTGAAGCCGGGGTCCGTCGTCGTGATGCACTGCACGCGGAGTGCGGCGCCCGCGACCGAGGAGGCCCTGCGGACGATCGTTCCCGAGCTGCGCAAGAAGGGGTACCGGTTCGTGAAGGTGTCCCAGCTGATCGGGACGGCGGCGCGCCTCCACCACTGAGCGGCTCGGCCGGCCGTCCTACCCTGGAGCCATGAGCGACTACTGCGCCACCGGCACCGGGGCGGACCCGGCCCCTGCGGCCACCACGGCGGGCGGCCCCCCGTTCGCCGAGTGCGTGCTGTGCCGGAACCCGACGGAGTACCCGGAGTCGTACAAGGGAATCACGCTGTGCCCCGTCTGCGAGTGGCAGGAGGCACAGCGCACCGCTTGCTCGGGCTGACCGGCTGGCAGCACATCGCCTGTTCGGGCTGACCGGCCGGCAGTACATCGCCTGTTCGGAGCGACCGGCGGGAAGCCCGGCCCAGCGCACCGCCGCTCAGGCCGGCCTGCGCGAGGTGAGCGCGCAGGCCGCGGCGATCGCGGCCGCCGTGAGCAGTGCGGCGGCCGCCAGCGGCAGCAGCGGCGCGGGGACCGTGCCCGCCTGCGAGCCGGTGATCAGGTCGGTGAGTACGGCGTGGGCCGGTGAGCCCGTGACCACCAGCGCGAGCAGGGTCGCGAGCAGCATCGCGGGAACCGCGCGGCCCGGTGAACGCAGCAGCGGCCAGGTCGTGAGCGCGCAGACGAGCGCCGCGAGGAACCCGGCGCCGCCCGCCGCGAGCACCGGCACCCGCTTCTGGTGGTCCGTACTCGCCGGATCGCTGATCACCGTGACGACCAGCGTCGCCGCCGCCCCGAGGAGCACAGCCGCCCCCAGCGCGACGGCCAGACAGGCCAGGTGCGCCCGCCCGGGCCCGACTGCCGCTCCCACACAACTGCGCGCCGCGGGCGGCTCGTTGGTCGCGCAGATCCGTACCAGCCACGCGGCGACGGGCAGCACGGCCGCGGCCGAGTAGCCGAGCGAGTCGAGCACCGGCTCACCGCTCTGCACACCGATCGCGAGGAACGCCGCGTACAGGATGAACGGCGGCAACCAGCGCTGGGAGCGCAACAGGAGGGCGGTCTGGTAGCGGAGCAGGGCGGTCATCGGTGGCTTTCGGTTTCGAGCGGGCGTACGGCGCTCTCTGACGGGTCCTTCGGGTGTCCTCTGCCCACGCTCACCACGTGCCACGGCGGCCGTGCGCCCAGCAGAGACCTGAGCAGCACGTCCGAGTGCGACTCGGGCACGGTGAAGCGTGTCGTCCCCGGTGCGGTCCGCCGCACGGACGTCGACAGCCCGGCCGCTTCGGCGGACGGCTCCGCGTCCGGCGGTCCCTCGGCCTCGACGACGACGTGCGGTCCGGTCAGCACCGAAGTGACGCTGTCCGTACGGCGGTTGAGGGACCCTTCGATCACCGTGTACGTCGCGTCGGGTGCCCCCGCCAGGCGCCTCGGGTCGTGGTCGACGAAGACCACCGTGGCGCCGGTGGCGGTGCGCTCGGCGACGGCGCGTTCCAGTTCGGCGCGGGCGGCGGTGTCGAGGCCGGTCCAGGCCTCGTCGAGGACGAGCAGCTCCGGCTCGGCGAGAAGGGCCTGGGCGACGGCGACCTTCTGGCTGCTGCCCTTGGACAGCTCCGACATGGGCGTACGGGCGTACCCGGCGGCGCCGAGCCGCTCCAGCCACTCGTCGGCGGCGCGGGCGGCGGCGGTACGGGTCAGGCCGTGGACGGCACCGAGGTGGGTGAGGTACCCGGACGCGGTGAAGGGGAGGGCGGCTGGGAAGCGCTCGGGGACATACGCCGTGCGTGGGCGCCCGGTGATCCGGCCCTCGGTGGACGCGTCGATCCCCGCGAGGAGTCTCAACAGGGTTGATTTCCCGGTGCCGTTGGCGCCGTCGACGCGGATCAGCGTGCCGGGGGTCACGACAAGGTCCACCCCGCGCAGCACCCAGGGTCCGTGGATGCCGTAACGACGGCCGACCCCCTCCAGCCGGAGCTCACGTTTCATGGCGCCCCTCCTCGCTCGTCCTCGCGGCCACCCGGGGAAGGACCGATCTTCCGCCTGGCAGACTGGAGGACGTGACCAGTGATCCTTCCGTTCCCGGCGACAGCCCCTTCCGTTCCGAGCGCACCGCGCGCGACGAGGCGCCGCAGTTCGTGCTGCCCCTGGTCGTGCGCATCGAGAAGGCCGCTCCCCCGGCGCGTACCGACGCGCTGGAGACCGCGGCCCGCGCCGTGCTGACCATCCTCGGCGACGAGCGGTCACTCGGGGACGGGGAATGGGCGGGGGCGATGCGGGACTGGCAGGACGCGCGGATCCGCAAGGTCGTCCGGCGGGCGCGCGGCGCCGAGTGGCGGCGGGCCGAGGCGCTGCCCGGCATCACGGTGACGGGGAAGTCCGCCGAGGTGCGCGTCTTCCCGCCGGTCCCGCTGGACGGCTGGCCCAAGGACCTGGCCAGGCTCCAGGTCTCCGGCACGGACCTCGACGACCCGGAGCCGCCGGTGGACGCCGACCCGACGGCGCCCGTGCTGTGGCTCAACCCCGACCTCGACATGTCGGCCGGCAAGACGATGGCGCAGGCGGGCCATGGCGCCCAACTGGCCTGGTGGGAGCTGTCCGACGAGGAGCGCGCGGCCTGGCGCGACGCGGGCTACCCGCTCGCCGTGCGCACCGCGGACCCGGGCCGCTGGAGTGAACTCACCACCTCCGGACTCCCGTTGGTCCGCGACGCGGGCTTCACGGAGATCGCGCCGGGGTCGTGCACGGTGGTCGCGGACCATCCGGCGCTGCGCCGCTGACGCTCCACGGCTGACACTCGGCCCCTACGAGGGCGGGGCGAAGCGGCCGATCAGCAGGGACAGCCGGCGATCGTGGCCCTCGCGGGGGAGGCGTCCACTGCGCATCAGCGTGACGAGCCCGTGCGGTCCGCTCCAGAAGGTCTCCGTGAGGATGCCCTGGTCGTCGTCCCCCGCGAGCGGCCGGATGGTCCGGTGCGGTTCGCCGAAGGCGTCCCCCAGGGCGGGCGGCGCCTCGGGCGTCGCGAACGGCAGGTCGGCGGCGTGCGTGAACATCGCGTCGTACAGCGCGGGGCGCCGCTCACCGAACTCCGTGTAGGCCGCGCCGACGGCGACGAGGGTCCCACTCGGATCGGACGCCTCCGTACGGGCCGCGCGCTGTTCCTCCGCCGGCCCGGCGAAGCCCCGCACGGCGACGGCGGCCATGATGGCGCCCTTGCCCTTGAAGTGGCTGTACAGCACGGGCTGGCTGTACTCGATCTCGGCGGCGAGCCGACGCGTGGTCACCGCGTCCCAGCCCTCGGTCTCGGCCAGTTCCCGCGCGGCCGTGACGATCAGCCGCTCGCGCTCCGCTCGTTCAAGCTCTCGGCGCGTCTGGATCGACATACAAATTCTAGCACCGCTAGCATTCATGTCGACGCTATGTTAGCTTCACTCTTGTCCCTAGCGCTGCTAGCAAGGAGATCCGACGTGCTCACTCCCACGGCCTACGGCCTTGCCATCGTGCTCGACCTCCTCGTCCTGTTCATCGGCGCCCGGTTCCTGCTGCAGCCGCAGCCGGCCGCCGCCGCATACGGCGTTCCCGCCAAGCCGCGGGGCGACGTCGCCTATCTGGAGATCAAGGGCCTGCGCGACGCGACCTTCGGCGTCATGGGCCTGGCCCTGCTCGCCTTCGCCAGCGCGACCGCCGAGGCGTGGTTCATGCTGATCGTGGCGCTGGCACCGCTCGGCGACACGCTGATCGTGCTGCGCCACGGCGGCACGAAGGCGACCGCGTTCGGAATTCACTTCGCCACGGCGGTCGTTGTCCTCATCAGCGCAGTACTGCTCTTCGCGGTCTGAAAGCCATCGCCCGAACCAACGCCTGCATCAGGGAGTCATGAGATGTCGTTGATCGTGCCGGACTTCGACAAGTCCGTGGTCGTCCGCTCCGCGGAGGCCGAAGTGATCGGCCGGGCCCCCACCGCCATCCAACTGCTGGCCGACAGCAGCTCGACCGGTGGCGCGCTGTCCACCCTGCGCGCCACCCTCACCGACGGCGCCGACGGCGCCAAGCCGCACCACCACGCCGGCTCCGCCGAGCTGTTCTACATGCTCGACGGCACCGCCCAGCTCCTCTCGGGCGAAGAGATCGTGACCGCAGAGCGCGGCGACCTCGTCGTCGTACCGCCCGGCGTTCCGCACGCCTTCGCCGCCGCACCGGGGCACGACGCCGACATCCTCATCGTCATCACTCCCGGCGTCGAACGCTTCGAGTACTTCCGGCACTTGGAGCGCATCGCCTTCGGCAAGGTGCCGCCGGAGAGCCTGCTGGAGGTCCAGGAGCTGTACGACACGTACTTCCGGCAGAGTCCGGCGTGGGACGGACGGCGCTGAACGGCGGGGCACGCAGGCGCTGAACGGCGTGGCCGGCAGGGCACGCAACGGCTGCCCCGCGCCGGTTAGGCTCTGCGTACGCAGAGGGATCTGGGGAGGTCACGATGGCCGGCACCCGGCTGGACGGCAGGGTCGAACGCGGCAACCGCACACGGCAGTTGGTGCTGCGCCGCACCGTCGACATCGCCTCCGTCGAGGGACTGGAGGCGTTGTCCGTCGGACGCCTGGCCACCGAGCTCCGGCTCAGCAAGAGCGGGGTCTTCGCGCTCTTCGGCTCCAAGCAGGAGCTCCAGCTGGCCACCGTGCGGGAGGCGGCGCGGATCTACGTCGAGCAGGTGATCCGGCCCGCGGCCGAGACCCCGGCCGGGATCGCCCGCGTCCGGCGGCTGTGCGAACTCTGGCTGGACTACTCCCAGGGCAGGGTCTTCCCGGGCGGCTGCTTCTTCTACGAGGTCATCGCCGAGTTCGACGCCAGGCCGGGGCCCGTGCACGACGCGGTGGTACGCGCCCAGCGGGACTGGACGGACCACGTGGAGCGCGCCGTCGCCGAGGCCCGCGACCTCGGCGACCTCCACCCCGACACCGACGCCCCCCAACTCGCCTTCGAGTTCATCGCGTTGATGGAGACGGCCAACGCCGTCTCCGTCCTGCACGACGAGACCGTCGCCTACCGCAGGGCCCGCGTCGCGATCACCTCGCGGCTGAGGGCAGCGGCGACGGATCCGTCCCGGGTTCCTGAAGTGTCCTGACACACACGGCAATTGAGCAGTCCGGTGATGGGCGAAACAAATAGCACGACCGTTCGCTTAGTTTTATGCTCGTCTCCTCACCGAGGAGGCCGGATGACAACGACTGGACCGGACATCGTCGAACTCGACCGGATCGCCGTACTCGAGTCGCTCAGGGTCGTGGAGCCGGCGCGGGAGGCGGACTGGGAGCGGGACACACCCTGCGCCGGGTGGACGCTGCGGCGGCTGGTGGCGCACATGACCGCGCAGCACTACGGCTTCGCGGCGGCCGCGCGCGGGGCAGGGCACGAGGAGGCGTACTGGCGGGAACCGGAGGACATGAGCGATCCGGGGCGGACATATCGGGGAGCGGCGACGACGGTGCTCGCCGCGTTCGCCGAACCGGGGGTCGGGGAGCGCGAGTTCGTACTGCCGGAGCTCGGAGTCGCAGTCCCCGGGCGGCTGGCTGTCGGCTTCCATTTCATCGACTACGTGGTGCACGCGTGGGATGTGGCCGCCACGCTCGGCGCCGGGCTCGACCTGCCCGGCCATGTCCTCGACGCGGGGCTGGCCGTCGCCCGCCGCGTACCGACGGATCCGGCGGGCCGCGGGGCGGGGTTCGCGTTCGCGCCGGCCCTCGACGTACCGGCAGGGTCGGAGCCGCTGGAAGAAGCGCTGCGGCTCCTTGGACGCGACCCGAAGAAGTGGCCGCTGCCGAGCTGACGGCCCCGCGCGCGTAGGCGTCGAGCGGCGGATCGGGGAGCCGGGCGGCGGCCGGTTCCGAAGTCGCGCGACTGATCGCCGACGGGTCTGAACATCACAGCCTTCCCGTACGTACCTGCTGGCACTGGCCAAGTACAGGTTCCCAACGACCAGTTGGTTTCACCCGGGAGGCACATTTGCGGCGTATCAACGGTACGGCCCTCGTCATCGCGGCGCTCGTCGCCACCGTCGGCGCACTCGCGTTCCCGGTGTGGTCGTACGCCGACCGCTCGGGCACGGGCCAGGCGAATCTCGCGGCCGGGACGGTGAACACACGCTGGGGGCCACTGTCCGCCGCCGACCGCGACTTGATCGTACGAGTGCGACTGGCCGGCCTGTGGGAGTTGCCGGCCGGGCAGCAGGCGATCGAGCGGGCCCCCACCAAGGCCATCAAGGAGGCCGGCGATCACCTGATCGTCGGGCACACCGACCTCGACAAGCGGGTGCGGATCGTGGCGGCCCAGCTCAATGTCGAGCTGCCGAACCAGCCGAACGAGCAGCAACAGGGCTGGTTGAAGGAGCTGACCGCTGCGTCGGGCAAGGAGTACGAGTACAAGTTCGCGAACCTGCTGCGGGCCGCGCACGGCAAGATCTTTCCGGCGATCGGCGCGGTCCGCAACAGCACTCGTAACACGCTGGTGCGGCAGCTGGCCTCCGACACCAACCTGACCGTGCTCGACCACATCACGATGCTGGAGAAGACCGGGGAGGTCGACTTCGACGCCATCGCCAATGACACGGCCGGGCTGTCGACCGCCAGCCCGACCGGCCCCCCGCCGCCCACCATCGGCGCGCCGGCCTCGTCCGCCCCGCCCGTCCAGCCGGGCAACGGCGTCGACGTCTCGTCGAGCCCGTCGGCGCTGCCGCAGGGCGGCGCCGACATCAACACCCGCCGACCGGAGCCCACCGATTCGGACAACGTGCTCCAGTAGCCCGCGCGGAACCTCAAATGTTGCTCTGAAGGTCCGCTCGGATGGGTTCGGCCCCGGGTCCCGGGGCCATGACTCCGTCACGCCGGAACACAGGTCCGTCGTAAGGAGACGACACGCAGGGTCTGGTCGAGGTTCGTGACGGAGGAGGGGACATGACGCAGCTGAGGCAGCTGGGGACGGGAATCGGGTGGCGGCCGGAGATCGCCGAGGCCGTGGAGCGAATGCCCGGCATCGACTGGGTCGAGGCCGTGGCCGAGAACGTGTGCCCCGGGCATCTCCCCGAGTCGCTGCTGCGGCTGCGCGAGCGCGGGGTCACGGTCGTGCCGCACGGGGTCTCGCTCGGCCTCGGCGGCGCGGACCGGCCCGACGAGTCCCGGCTCACCGCGCTCGCCGAGCGGGCCGAGGCGCTGGGCTCGCCGCTCGTCACGGAGCACATCGCCTTCGTACGGGCGGGCGGGCCGCTCACCGCGTCGCCGCTCCTGGAGGCCGGACACCTGCTGCCGGTCCCCCGCACCCGGGACGCCCTCGACGTCCTGTGCGAGAACATCCGTATCGCGCAGGACGCGCTCCCCGTCCCGCTCGCGGTGGAGAACATAGCCGCGCTGATCTCCTGGCCCGGCGAGGAGATGACGGAGGGCCAGTTCCTCTACGACCTGGTCGACCGCACCGGCGTACGCCTCCTCATCGACGTCGCCAACCTCCACACGAACCATGTCAACCGCGGCGAGGACCCGGCCAAGGCCCTCGACGAACTCCCCGTCGAAGCCATCGCCTACGTCCACGTCGCCGGAGGCTTCGAACGCGACGGCGTCTGGCACGACAGCCACGCCCACCCCGTGCCCCAGCAGGTCCTGGACATCCTGGCGGACCTCGCCTCCCGCGTGAACCCGCCGGGGGTCCTCCTCGAGCGCGACGAGAACTTTCCGGAGCCGGAGGAGCTCGAAAGGGAACTGGGGGCGATTCGGGGGACGCTGGAGAAGGCCACGAGTGCCGCTGCGGTGAACGCCGTGAAGGCAGCACGTTCCCCTTCCGGCGAAGCCGGAACGCAGGACACCACCCCCGCCCGGCAGCGGCTCGCGCTCGCGCAGGCCGCGCTGCTGTCCGCGCTCGTCGCGGGAACCCCTGTGCCCGAGGGGTTCGACCGGGTACGACTCGGGGTGCAGGGGCGGGCGCTCGCCGACAAGCGGGCGGACGTGGTCGCGAGGGTGGCCGCGGAGCTGCCGGAGATCCTGGCGGAGGGGTACCGGCCGGCGTTTCTCGCGTATGCCCAAGGGCATCCGATGACCGGGGGCTATCGGCGCGACGCCCTCGACTTCGCCGAGCACCTGCTCCTCGCGGGTCGCCCCGAGGACGCGGAGACGCGGCGCCGGCTGCGCGACTGGTGGCTGGAGCGCTCGGGGCCGGCCCCGCTGTCGCAGCGCCCCACGGCCCGGCTGGCCCGCGCCACCCGCCGGGTGCTGCTGCGCCGCTGAGTACGCGCGCGGCGGCCCAGTACCCCCGCAGAGTGTGCCGGGGTTAACACGCTTCCCTGTGCGGTGGATGTGCGCGCCCGGTTTCCGCGGCTTTGCGGTGGTCCGGCCTACGCCCGAACTACCGCATCCGGCGCGTTCCACCCACCGGCCAAACCCTTCTTCCCGTACGGCAGTTGGCGTAGCGCCCGCAGTAATATGCCAACCCGCACCCGAAGCGCACTAGCGTGCGGTGCCGCAACAGGAGGCACCATGCGATCCATCAACCGCACCGGATTGGTCAGTGGCACAGGGCTCGTCATCACGGGCCTCACGGCGACCCTGGTCGCGCTGGTCTTTCCGATCTGGTCGTACGCGGACCGCTCCGGCACCGGCCTTGACACCCTGAACGCACAGACCGTGTCGACCCAGTTCGGTCCGCTGTCGGCCCTTGACCGGGAGTTCATCACCAAGGTCCGGCTGGCCGGACTGTGGGAGCTGCCCGCGGGCCAGCAGGCCCAGGAGCGCGGCACCACCCAGGCCGTACGGACAGCCGGCGAGCACCTCATCGAGGGCCACACGTTCCTGGACGCCCGCGTCCGCAATGTCGCCGCGCGGCTCGGCCTGGAGCTGCCCAACCAGCCCAACCCTCAGCAGCGTCAGTGGCTGGCCACGCTGAACGCCGCGCACGGCACGGACTACGACCGGAAGTTCGCGAACATCCTGCGCAAGGCCCACGGCAAGGTCTTCTCCGTGGTCGCCCAGGTCCGCGCGAACACCCGCAACTCGCTCGTGCGCGATCTCGCCGACGACGCGAACACCACCGTGCTCGATCACATCAAGGTCCTCGAGGCCACCGGATACGTCGACTTCGACGCCCTCGCCCAGGACGCGGCCACCGCGAGCCCGCCGCCGCTCACCAACTCCCCGGCCCCGCCCGGCCCGACGCAGTCCCCGGGCTCGCCGATCCCGGTGACCCCGTCGCCGGGGTACCCCATGCCTCCGGCCGCCTCGCGCGCCAAGCCCTCCTCAACTCCGTAGTTCCCCAGGGCTCCACGGGCGAGAAGCGGAACATCACATACCTGCAACGCTCCGTCCATATAGTGAATAACCCATGGCGCCCGCCCGACCCTTGGCATAGAAAAACGCCATGTTCTGGGTCCTTCTCCTGCTCCTGGCCTGGGCCGCGGCCGGCATCTCCTGCACCCGGCTGTGCCTGGCGGCCGTACGTGCGGCGGCAGTCGACGCGGAGGCGGCCCGCGGGCACGATCTCACGCTGTACGAGGCGGCGTTCCTGTCCGGCGGCCCGGCCCGGGTCGCCGATCTGACCCTGGTGTCGATGGCCCGCCAGCGCCGGCTGCTGCTCGCGCACACCGGCTGGGCGACCGTCGTGGACCCGCGCGGGCGCGACGACATGGAGCGCTCGGTCATAGGAGCCATCGGCCCGGAGGGCCAGTCCCGGATCGCGCCCGTACGGGCGACCGCGGCCGCCGCCGACTCGGTACGCCACCTCGCGGACCACCTGGTCGCGGTGGGCCTCGCCGTTCCCGACGGCGCCCGCACCACCGTCGCGGGCGCCGTCCGCCAGGTCCAGGCCGCCGCGGCGGCCGTCCTCGCGCTGGGTGCGGTGGCCCTGCTGCTGCCCGCCCAGACCACCGGGAACGAGGTCCCGGTCGCCGTCTGGTTCGCGCTCCCGCTCGTCCTCACGCTGAGCTGCCTCGCCATCGCCCGCATCGAGGTGCACCCCTACACGCGCTGGGCCTCCCCTGCCGGACAGCGGCTGCTCGGCACCCTCGCCAGGCGCGCCGACGACGCCGGTGACGACCGTACGTACCTCACCTCCGTCGCCGTACGCGGTGTCCGCGCGATCGGCGAGCCGGACCTGCGCGCGGCCTTCACACACCGCGACCGCAGCCCCGAGCGAAGGGGCTGGTGAAGGAGCTCGCCAAGGGGCTGAGGGGCGCACCGGGGGGCGCATCGGGGTCATAGGGGCGACACCGGCGGCCCGGTGCTTTACATCGCCAACCGTCAAACGAAACATCCCTTTTGTCGCTGCCGCGCGTTGAAGGGATTCGCGATGAGAGCTGCCGTCCTCTACGGAACCGCAGGGTCCATGCTCCTGACCGCCCTCGTCGGCGCGCCGGCGAGTGGCCAACCGGCCTGGCCGGACCCGGCGGGCTCCGCCGAGATGCGCGGCACCGCCGTCGCCGCCGGGCGCGCCGCTGCCGCGGGCATCCGCTTCGGAAAGTGCGCCAAGGAGGACGACGCCCCGGGCACCCTTAGGTGCGGCACGGTCACGGTGCCCCTCGACTACGCCCACCCGGACGGCCGGCAGATCAAGCTGACCGTCAGCCGCGTCAAGGCCACCGGCAAGGACGCGAAGAACTCCAAGCGGAAGGTGCCGCGGCAGGGCGCCTTCGTCTACAACCCCGGCGGCCCGGGCGCCTCCAGCATGCGCTTCCCGCTGGTCGGGGCCCTCCCCAAGTGGAAGCGCATCGCGGGGGCGTACGACCTGGTCGGCTATGCACCGCGTGGGGTCGACCGCTCCGCCCCACTGTCCTGCCAGGACCCGAAGCGCTTCCTGAAGGCGCCCTCTCAGGCGCCCACGTTCCCCTCGGAGTCGTACAAGAAGGAGCGCATCGCCGAGGCGAAGGCGTACGCGCGCGGGTGCGCCCAGCGCTCGGGCAGCGCCCTGCGCCACTACACCTCGCTCAACAACGCCCGCGACCTGGACGTGCTGCGCGCCGCGCTCGGCGAGCCGAAGCTGACGTTCATGGGCGCCTCGTACGGGACGTACTTCGGTGCCCTCTACGCGACGCTCTTCCCCTCGCACGTACGCCGGATGGTCTTCGACTCGGCGGTGGACCCCGACCCCGACCTGATCTGGTACCGGAGCAACCTCGACCAGTCGGTCGCGTTCGAGCGCCGCTGGGCGGACTTCCGCACCTGGGTCGCCAAACACGACGACGTGTACGGGCTCGGTGCCACACCCGAAGACGTGCTGCACAGCTACGAGAAGGTGCGGGCACAGCTCGCCGCCTCGCCCGCGGGCGGGAAGGTGGGGCCCGCGCAGTTGCAGGGCGCGTTCCTGGACGCCGGGTACTACGACGACTACTGGCCGCAGCGCGCCTTGGCGCTCTCCGCCTATCTCAAGGGCGACCCGAAGCCGCTGATCGAGCAGGCCGGTCCGGCTCCGAAGGCGGCGGCCGCGGAGGAGAACAGCAACGCGGTCTACACGGCTGTCGAGTGCAACGACGCGCCCTGGCCGACCGACTGGCGCACCTGGGACCGCGACAACACGCGTCTCGCGCGTGTGGCGCCGTTCGAGACCTGGGACAACGTGTGGATGAACCTGCCGTGCGCGTACTGGCCGGTGCCGCGGCAGAAGCCGCTCGACGTACGGACACTGCCGGGGGCGCTGCCGCCGACTCTGATCCTCGCGGCCGAGCGGGACGCGGCGACCCCGTACGAGGGGGCCTGGGAGCTGCAGCGGCGGCTGTCCGGCTCGGTCCTGGTGACCGAGAAGGATGCCGGGACGCATGGGATCGGGGGCGGTCCCAACCAGTGCGTCAACGGCTACCTGGAGGCGTATGTGCTGGTGGGCCGGCTCCCGGTAGGGAGCGCGGGGTGCGCGCCGCACGCGGAACCGAAGCCGGTGGCGCCGGGCGATCGTTCGAAGAGCGCGGAGAAGTCGGAGAAGTCATCGAGCTCGGAGAGCTCAAGGGGCTCGGAGGACTCGACGGGTTCTCAGCGCACCGCGGACTCGAAGACCACCCGGCAGGCGCCCTGATCTAGGCGAGGCCCGCGACCAGTTCGGCGATGTCCTTGCGGCGGCCCGTGTAGAAGGGGACCTCTTCGCGGACGTGCATCCGGGCCTCGGAGGCGCGGAGGTGACGCATGAGGTCGACGATGCGGTACAGCTCGTCGGCCTCGAAGGCGAGGATCCACTCGTAGTCGCCCAGCGAGAACGAGGCGACCGTGTTGGCGCGCACGTCCGGGTAGCCGCGGGCCATCTTGCCGTGGTCGGCGAGCATACGGCGGCGGTCCTCGTCGGGCAGCAGGTACCAGTCGTAGGAGCGCACGAAGGGGTAGACGCTCACATAGTTGCGCGGCGTCTCGTCGGCAAGGAACGCCGGGATGTGCGAGCGGTTGAACTCGGCGGGGCGATGCAGCGCCATGTTCGACCAGACCGGCTCCAGGGTGCGACCCAGCTTGGTCCGGCGGAAGAGGTTGTACGCCTCCTGGAGCTGGTCGCTCGTCTCGGCGTGCCACCAGATCATCAGGTCGGCGTCGGCGCGCAGCCCCGACACGTCGTACGTGCCGCGGACGGTCACGTCCTTCGCGGCGAGCTGGTCGAAGAGCTCCTGGACCTCGTCGGCGTAGCCGGCGCGGTCCTCGGGGAGCACCTCGCGCAGTTTGAAGACGGACCACAGGGTGTAGCGGATGACCTCGTTGAGGTCCTTGGCCTTCTTGCCGGCGTTCGGGATCTTGGCGGGGGCGTCGTCACTCATGGGTCTATTCTCCCGCGCCGCCGTGCAGACTCTGCACCGGGTTCGCGATCAGCTCGTCCAGGCCGCCGCGGTCGCCGCCGAGCTGGTCGACGGCGGCGTACGCGCTCGCGATGCACGCGGGGATGCCGACCCCGTCGTACGCCGCGCCGCACACGGCGAGGCCCGGGAGCTTGCCGACGTGCTCGCGGATGCGGGCCACTCGGGCGTGGTGCCCGACCGGGTACTGGGGCAGCCCGTCGTCCCACCGTGTCACCCGGGTCGCGAGAGGCTCGGCGTCCAGGCCGGTCGCCTCCCGCAGGTCGTGCCGGGACACCTCGACGAGGTCGGCGTCCTCCCGTCCGAGCACCTCCGTCTCTCCGTACCGCCCGACGGAGGTGCGCAGCACGAGCAGATCGGGGTTCTCCTCGGCGATCCAGCCCCACTTCTGGGAGGCGAAGGTGGACGCCTTGATGGTGTGCCCGTCAACGGGCGGCACCAGAAAACCGCTCCCATCGGGGAGGGCGATGTCGGCGCGACGATAGGCGAGCGTGACGAGCGCCATGGAGGCGTACTCCACCGCCGCCAGCTCGGCGGCGGCCGCGGGCGCCTCGGCGCGCAGCAGCTCGGCGGCGGCCGGGGCGGGCAGGGCCACGACGACGCCATCGGCGTACAGGACACGGCTTTCACCGCTTCCAGGGCTTCCAGGGCTTGCAGGGCTTGCAGGGCTTGCAGGGCTTGCAGGGCTTCCGGCGACAACACGCCACACCGCGCGCGGCTGCGACGCCATGGAGTCCGCAGCGAGCGGCGAGCCGTCGCCGCCCGGCCCCGCCGTCCCGGTCCTGCGAAGCTCGGTCACCGGCATCCCCGTCAGGATCTCGCCCCCGCGAGCTCTCACCGACTCCGCGACCGCGAGGGGCAGTTGGCCGACGCCGCCCTCGATGCCCATGAAGACCGGTCCCGTCTGCCGGGCGGCCGCTGCCTTGGTCTGGATCTCGCGGACCGCCTCCGTCAAGGAGGTGTGGGTGCGGGCGGCCGCGTAGAGCTGGGGGACGGCCAGGCGCATGGAGATGCGGTAGGCGTCGCCCGCGTAGACACCGCCGAGGAGGGGCTCGACCAGGCGGTCGACGACCTCGCGGCCGAGGCGGGCCGCCACGTACTCCCCCACCGCCACGTCGTCGCCCACCTCCGTGCGGGGCAGGTCGGCGTCGCGCTCGATGCGGCGCAGGCCCTCCTCGGAGAGGACGCCAGAGAGGGCGGACGCGGTGCCGGGAACGCCCATGACGTGGCCTTTGGGCATCGGGCGCAGCGCGCCGCGGGTCCAGAGGGAGGCCGTCGCGGTCGCGGGGGGCTGGAGGCGGTCGGCGAGGCCGACCTCGCGGGCGAGGGCCACCGCCTCGGGGCGGCGCGCGAGCATCGACTCGGCGCCCAGGTCGACGCGCGCGCCCGCGATCTCGCCGGGCAGCAGCTTGCCGCCGACGCGGTCCGACGCCTCCAGGACGGTCACGCGCACCCCGCGGTCCAGCAGTCGGTGGGCGGCGGCCAGACCCGCGATCCCGCCCCCGATGACCACGACGTGTCCCGTACCCGTACGAGTCTCCTGTGCGCGCATGTCTCCACCCTCTCAGACCCCACTGACACGCCCACCAGGAGTCCGGTGTCCTGCACGAGTCCCGACCGTGACCGCATCGGGACCGTATCCGGCCAACGTCCCGGTCCACTCGAGCGTCGAAGGAACGTCAGTCGGCACGACACAGTTGTCACGACCCTCGGGGGTAGGCCCACATGCGCACACGAAGCTCCGGACGCTCCGGACACTCCGTACGACCCGTCCACGCCATGGCGGGGGTCCTCCTCGCCGCCGCCCTCGCGCTGGCGGGCTGCAGCGGCGCCAATGACAGCGCGTCCAGCGACTCCGGCGGTGGCAACAAGGCCGCCGCCCCGGGCGCCGCCGAGCAGGCGGACTCGGGCGCCGCCGGCAGCAGCGCGGCGAACGGCTCCAAGGCGACCGCACCGCCGAAGATCACCGCGAGCCACATCATCCGCACCGCCTCCCTGACCGTGCAGGTCAAGGACGTGCCCAAGGCCCTGGACGAGGCCCGGGCCACGGCCGAGAACGCCGGTGGCTACATCGGCAACGAGACCACCACCCGCGACGAGAAGGGCCACGAGCGCACCCGCGTCGTCCTGCGCGTGCCCACCGAGGAGTACGACCAGGTGCTCGCCGACCTGGAGGGCGCGGGCAAGGTCGTCGAGCGGACGGCCAAGGCACAGGACGTCACCGACCAGGTCGTGGACGTGGAGAGCCGGATCAAGTCGCAGCGCGCCAGCGTGGCCCGGGTCCGCGAACTGATGGACCGGGCGACCAAGCTCAGCGACGTGGTCACCCTGGAAGGGGAGTTGAGCAGCCGTGAGTCCGACCTGGAGGCGCTGCTCGCCCAGCAGGCGTCCCTGAAGGACCGCACCAGCCTGGCCACGATCACGCTCTCGCTGTCCGAGACCCCGGTGAAGAAGGCCGAGAAGAAGGACGAGGACCCGGGCTTCGTGGACGCGCTCACCGGCGGCTGGCACGTGCTGGTCACGATGCTGCGCTGGATCGCGCTGGCGATCGGCGCCGTGCTCCCGTTCGCGGCGGGCCTGGCGCTGATCGCCTTGGTGTGGATGCGTCTCGTACAGCCCCGGCTGTCGCGTCGCGCGGCTCCGGCTCCGGCCACCACGGGTTCGCTGCCGGTGGCCCCGCCCGTGCGCGGCAACGGCGGAGAGGGTGGCGAGGAGGACTGAAATTCCGGTCCCCCGTAGCGTGTTCGCATGAGCATGAGCCGTACGAGCGGGACTGGCAGGGCCAAAGAGCGACTGGTCGTGATCGGCGGTGACGCGGCGGGCATGTCCGCCGCGTCACAGGCGCGCCGGCTGCGGGGGCCGGACGAGCTGGAGATCGTGGCGTTCGAGCGGGGGCACTTCACGTCCTACTCCGCGTGCGGCATCCCGTACTGGGTGGGCGGCGACGTCCCCGAGCGGGACCAGCTGATCGCGCGGACGCCCGAGGAGCACCGGGAGCGCGCCATCGACCTGCGGATGCGTACGGAAGTCATGGAGATCGACGTCGCGGGCGCCCGCGTGCGCTCCCGGGACCTCGAATCCGGGGCCGAGGAGTGGACGTCGTACGACAAACTCGTGATCGCGACGGGCGCGCGCCCGATCCGCCCCGACCTGCCGGGCGCCGACGCACCGGGCGTGCACGGCGTGCAGACCCTGGACGACGGGCAGGCCCTTCTCGACACGCTGGCGGCGACGGAGGGCCGCCGCGCGGTGGTCGTGGGAGCGGGCTACATCGGCGTGGAGATGGCCGAGGCGCTCATCAACCGCGGGTACGAGGTGACGGTCGTCAACCGCGGCAAGGAGCCGATGTCCACGCTCGACCCGGACATGGGCCGCCTGGTGCACACGGCCATGGAGGGCCTGGGCATCACCATGGTCAACGACGCCGAGGTCACCAAGCTCCTCACCGGTGAGGAGGGGCGGGTACGGGCGGTCGTCACGGAGGACGCCGAGTACCCGGCGGACGTGGTCGTGCTCGGCATCGGTGTACGCCCCGAGACCACACTCGCCAAGGCGGCCGGGCTGCCCCTCGGCGACCACGGCGGGCTGCTCACCGATCTGGCGATGCGGGTGCGCAGGCACGAGAACATCTGGGCCGGCGGCGACTGCGTCGAGGTGCTCGACCTGGTCTCGCGGCGCGAGCGGCACATCGCGCTGGGCACGCACGCCAACAAGCACGGGCAGGTCATCGGCTCCAACGTGGGCGGCGGGTATGCCACCTTCCCCGGTGTCGTCGGCACGGCGGTGAGCAAGGTCTGCGACCTGGAGATCGCCCGCACCGGGCTGCGCGAGAAGGACGCGCGCCGGGCGGGCCTGCAGTTCGAGACCGTCACCATCGAGTCGACCAGCCGCGCGGGCTACTACCCGAGCGCAGCCCTCATGACGGTGAAGATGCTCGCAGAGCGCCGCACCGGGCGGCTGCTCGGCGTGCAGATCGTCGGCCGCGAGGGAGCGGCGAAGCGCGTCGACATCGCCGCGGTGGCGCTGACCGCGGGCATGACGGTGGAACAGATGACAGCCCTGGACCTGGGTTACGCGCCCCCGTTCTCACCCGTGTGGGACCCCGTGCTGGTGGCGGCCCGCAAGGCGGTGACGGCGGTGCGCAAAAGCGCCGGGTGAGGGCAGCGCCCCGTTCAGGGGCGCGGGGCTGTGACAGCGTGCGGCTCCGCCGCGTGGGCGCGACCAGCCACAGACGGCCCGCGGTCGACGATGGACCGCACCCCCGCGGCGGGCCTACGCGGACTCGTGCCCGGCGGTCCCATTGATCCGGTCGATGGCCTGCCGGGCCTGCTCCGCGGGCGGCCGCGCCGGCAGCGACGACACCGAGGCCGGCGCGGCCACCGCGGGCGGCGACTGCGCCGGCTTCGCATGGGCGGCGGGCCGGGCGGACCGCAACCGATGGCTGACGGCCTCATCGAGCGTCACCGGACGCTGCAGACGCGCCGCGAGCCGACCCGCCTCCTGGCCGAGCGCGGCGACGTCCTCCCAGGGCAGGTGCAGCACCAGGGCGATCTCCGCCTCACCGTCGGGCAGGGCGTGCATCGGAGGAGTAACTCGGTCGTTCATCGCCTGTGTCCTCACGTCTTCCTCGCGTCGCGTCTTCGTCGCGGCGCGGGCGGTTGAGGAGACATACGCACGGGGGGACGGCGGCGTTCAGTGACGGCGCATCGAGGGCACTAGTTCCTTGTGGTCATACCCGTCCATGACGTGAACCCGGTACGGCGCACGCCCTATGTGACGTACGCGCTGATCGCCGCCAACGTTCTCGTGTTCCTGTACACCCCCGGCCTCGCCGGATCGGTGGCGGGCGACAGCAGCCTGTCGCAGCTGTGCCATCTGCAGGCGTTCCTGGACCACTACGCCGCGGTGCCACAGGAGTTGATTCACCATCAGATGCCGCGGTTCGTGCCCACGGGCGAAGTCGGTCCCGGCCCGCACGGGGCCGGCTGTGTGCTGAGCCCGCCGGACTACGACAAGTCTCCGCCGCTGTCGGTGTTCACGGCGATGTTCCTGCACGGCAGTTGGCTTCATCTGCTGGGCAACATGCTGTTCCTGCTGATCTTCGGCAACAACATCGAGGACCGCATGGGACATGTGCGGTTCACGCTGTTCTACACGGCCTGCGGCTACGCGGCGGCGTACGGCTACGCGCTGCTGAACGAGGACTCCGGCGACCCGCTGATCGGCGCCTCGGGCGCGATCGCCGGGGTCCTCGGGGCCTACCTGGTGCTCTATCCGAAGGCCAGGGTCTGGGTCCTCGTCCCGTTCCTGATCTTCCTGCCGCTGCGGCTGCCCGCGTGGATGGTGCTGGGCTTCTGGTTCGTGCTCCAGGCCGTGTACTCGTCCGGCGGCGGCGTCTCGACCGCGGGAACGGTGGCGTACGCCGCGCACGTGGTCGGCTTCCTCGCGGGCATGCTGCTCGCCTGGCCGCTGCGCCCGGGCACCCCGCCCCCACCGGTGCCGCGCGGCCTGCTGTGGGGCAGACGGGCGCGGCACAGCTGGTGACAGCGGCGGGAGGTCAGCGCGTGGTCTGCGTGTGGACGTACTCCACGAGCCGGGTCAGTGCGTCCGGGTTCGTGTTCGGCGGGACGCCGTGGCCGAGGTTGAAGACATGGCCTTCGAGACCGGCGGCGGCGTCGAGTACCTCGCGCGTCTTGGTCTGGACGGCCTCGGTGGTGGAGAAGAGGACGGCCGGGTCGAGATTGCCCTGGAGGGCCTTGCCGGGGCCGACGCGGCGGGCGGCCTCGTCGAGCGGGACGCGCCAGTCGACGCCGACCACGTCCGCGCCCGCCTCGCCCATGAGGCCGAGCAGCTCACCGGTGCCGACACCGAAGTGGATGCGCGGAACGCCGTAGGAGGCGACGGCCTCGAAGACCTTGGTGGACGCGGGCATCACCGAGCGGCGGTAGTCGGCGGGTGCCAGCGCGCCGACCCAGGAGTCGAAGAGCTGGACGGCGCTGGCGCCCGCCTCGATCTGCACCTTCAGGAAGGCGGAGGTGATCTCGGCGAGGCGGTCGAGGAGGTCGGCCCACAGCTGCGGGTCGCCGTACATGAGCGCCTTGGTGTGCTCGTGGTTCTTGGACGGACCGCCCTCCACGAGGTAGCTCGCGAGGGTGAAAGGCGCGCCCGCGAAGCCGATGAGCGGGGTCGGGCCGAGCTCGGCCGTGAGCAGGCCGATCGCCTCGGTGACGTAACTGACGTCCTCGGGAGTCAGATCGCGCAGCTGGGCCAGGTCGGCGCGGGTGCGGATCGGGTTCTGGACGACGGGGCCGACACCCGGCTTGATGTCGAGGTCGATGCCGATGGCCTTCAGCGGGACGACGATGTCGCTGAAGTAGATCGCCGCGTCCACGTTGTGCCGACGGACCGGCTGGAGGGTGATCTCGGCGACCAGCTCGGGCCGCATGCAGGACTCCAGCATGGGGATGCCCTCGCGCACCTTGAGGTACTCGGGCAGCGAGCGTCCGGCCTGCCGCATGAACCACACCGGCGTGTGCGGCACGGGCTCGCGCCTGCACGCCTTGAGGAAGGCGGACTCGTACGTGGCTGTCGGCTGCTGCCCGGCGGGGCTGTGGTTGGCACTCACGACGGAAAGTCTCGCACGGCCGACTGGCAACCAAATCCCGGGCACCACTGTGCCCGGAGCGACAGCCGAGTCCCGGTCGCCCGCGCTCGGACACCCGCGTTCGCACAGCGCGATCCGGACAGTGCTCCCGCGCTCGGGTGTCTCTCCCTGCGCGGAGCCTCCGTTCCCCTTAATCTTCCCCGCATGGCTGCGGCTCAGGGACGACTGTCGGACGGCGCTGGCGGAATGGACGACGCGAAGGAGGGGGACCGGGATGCGATGGAGACGGCTCCGCTGCCCTTCCGGGCCGCCGTCGACGCGCTCAGGACCGCGCGGCTGCGGCCGGAGATCGAGATCGACCCGACGCGCCCGCCGCAGCGCCTGGCCCCGTACGCGTACGCGCTGGAGGCCGCGGTCGTCGCAGACGACGAGGATCTGGCCGACGGCCGGCTCGTGCTGCTGCACGACCCGGCGGGTCACGACGCCTGGCAGGGCTCGTTCCGTCTGGTGACGCTCATCCGCGCGGAGCTGGAGCCGGAGATGGCCGCCGACCCGCTGCTCCCCGAGGTCTGCTGGTCGTGGCTGACCGGCGCGCTCCAGGCCCGGGGCCTGTCGTACGGCGAACCGAGCGGCACCGTCACGCGCGCGAGCTCGCACTACTTCGGCGGCCTCGCCGAGCGCCCTGCCGCCTGCCAGATCGAGATCCGTGCGTCGTGGACGCCCCGGGAAGGCCTGGGCGGCGTCCCGGACACGGCCGCGCACCTCGCGGCGTGGTGCGATCTGCTGTGCCAGGTCGCCGGGCTCCCGCCAGTGACCCCGGGCGACACGTCGGTGGTCTCCCTCCCGCAGCGTCGGGGACCGCAGTCCCGCTGACGTCGCCGTGCCCACGGCCCCCGCTGACGTCGCCGTGCCCACGGCCCCCGCTGACGTCGCCGTGCCCACGGCCCCCGCTGACGTCGCCGTGCCCACGGTCCCGCCGAGTCCCGGAGAGCAGCGGTTCGGCGGGGACCCGCGCGCCACTCGCGCACGCCTCACCGGTCCTTACCGGTTCTTTGTCGATACGGCCACTTTCGGCCGCGTATTGACGCGGAGCGACTCGGTTCGATCTTCGGATGATCGATCGCGTGTCCGAATTGCCCAGATTGTTACTCACCAAATCGTGATCATTCTCTAAAGGACCAGAGGTTTGGTGCCGAAGACGTCTGTGACCTTGAAAGCACGGTTCGTTCCGGCTTCATCCCCAGAGCCGGCCCCGTCCCGCACCCCAGGAGGCCTGGTGTCCGTTCTCCTCGAGCAGCCCGCAAGCCTGGTCGCCTACCGCCCGAACAAGCCGACCGCCATGGTGGTCGTGGCCGACCCCCGGGTCCGCTCCACCGTCACCCGCCATCTGTGGGCGCTCGGAGTGCGCGACGTCATCGAGGCGTCGTCCGTCGCGGAGGCCCGTCCCCGAATCGGCAACCCGCGCGACATCTGCGTCGCCGATGTCCACCTGCCGGATGGTTCCGGCCTCACCCTCCTTTCCGAGACCCGAGCCGCGGGCTGGCCCAACGGCCTCGCCCTCTCCGCCGCCGACGACATCGGCGCCGTACGCAACGCCCTCGCGGGCGGCGTCAAGGGCTACGTCGTCACCGGCACCCGTACGAACGTCGGGCTCCCCACCCGGCCCGGCGCCGCACCCATCGGCTCGGCAGCCGCCCGTATGCACCGCCGCCCCCCGGGTGCCCCGAGCCACCCGGGCGGCTACCGCGAGCTGTCCGGCCGCGAGGTCGAGGTCCTTCGCCTGGTCGCGGAGGGCCAGTCGAACAAGGCCATCGGCGTCTCGATGGGCCTGTCCGCACTGACCGTCAAGAGCCACCTCGCCCGCATCGCCCGCAAGCTCGGCACGGGCGACCGCGCCGGGATGGTGGCGGTGGCCCTGCGCACCGGGATCATCCACTGACTCCAGTGAGCCCGGTGAGACAGCCGATTCCACCTACCGCACCCAGTCCCCACCGACCGTGAGCCCCGCCCTCCCCCGACCGTGGACCAGATCTTTCACTGACCTGACTGGTTTACGACCCTCAGACGCCCGTCGACGGAACGTTCCGTCGGCGGGCGTTGTCCATACACAGATACCCTTGACAGGTGACCGACGCCCAAGAGACCGCAGCAGACAGCTCACTGCGAACCACCGGAGGCGCCCCTCCGGACGACGTCGAATCGGCGCCGATCCCTTTGCTTGAGCCCCGAGACGGCATCCCGCCCGTGATCGTCGACGACGCCTCGCTCGCCGAGGTGATCGCCGCCTTCGCCGCCGGATCCGGCCCCGTAGCCGTAGACGCCGAACGCGCGTCCGGGTACCGATACGGCCAGCGCGCCTATCTGGTGCAGCTCCGCCGCGAGGGAGCGGGGACCGCGCTGATCGACCCCGTCGCCTGCCCCGATCTGTCGGGCCTCGGCGAGGCGATCTCCGGAGTGGAGTGGGTGCTGCACGCGGCCACCCAGGACCTGCCGTGTCTGCGCGAGATAGGCATGGTGCCGACGCGGCTCTTCGACACCGAGCTGGCCGGACGCCTCGCGGGGTTCCCGCGGGTGGGCCTCGGCGCGATGGTCGAGAGCGTGCTCGGCTTCGTACTGGAGAAGGGCCACTCGGCGGTCGACTGGTCGACGCGTCCGCTCCCCGAGCCGTGGCTGCGCTATGCCGCGCTCGACGTGGAACTGCTCGTCGACCTGCGCGACGCCCTGGAGAAGGAGCTCGACCGGCAGGGCAAGCTGGAGTGGGCCCAGCAGGAGTTCGACGCGATCGCGCAGGCCGAGCCCGCGCCGCCGCGCAAGGACCCCTGGCGGCGTACGTCCGGGATGCACAAGGTGCGCCGCCGCCGGCAGATGGCGGTCGTACGGGAGCTGTGGGAGACCCGCGACCGGGTCGCGCAGCGCCGGGACATCTCACCGGGCAAGGTGCTGGGCGACGCGGCCATTGTGGAAGCCGCGCTCTCTCTTCCGGCCAACGTGCATGCGCTCGCCGCGCTGAACGGGTTCGGGCATCGGATGGGGCGGCGCCAGCTGGAGCAGTGGCAGGCCGCGGTGGACCGTGCGAAGGCGCTGCCGGACGCGGAGCTGCCACAGCCGGGACAGCCGGTGACCGGGCCTCCGCCGCCGCGGGCCTGGGCCGACAAGGACCCGGCCGCCGCCGCTCGGCTCTCCGCCGCGCGTGCGGCCGTGTCGGCGCTCGCCGAGCAGCTCAACATGCCCCAGGAGAACCTGATCACCCCGGACACGGTGCGGCGGGTCTGCTGGGAGCCGCCGAGCCCCGACTCCGAGTCGGTTGCGGCTGCTCTCGCGGGGTACGGGGCGCGGCCCTGGCAGGTCGAGCAGGTCACGCCTGTGCTGGTAGCCGCGCTACGGGCCGAGGACTGACAGATCGCGCCGAGCCGCCGTGGGGGATTTTTGGTCCTACGGCGGCTGCGGATTGCCTTGGGTTGCTCACGCCCACACGGCGGAGCCGCACCATGTCACAGCCCGCGCGCCCAAAGCCGCGCGTCAGCGCGTCGCTCCTCGCATGAAGCCGTTGTAGATGAAGCGCTGCAGGAACAGGAAGACGATCAAAGTCGGCAGGATGACGAGCACCGCGCCCGCCGAGATCGTCTCCCAGTGGGCGCCGAAGGGGCCCTTGAAGCGGAACAGCGACGTCGATATCACGCCAAGATCCTCGGACGGCATGTAGAGGAACGGGATGTAGATGCCGACCTCCGACTCGTTGTCGGGCAGCCCCTGGTCCGGCTCCTGGGACCGCCACCCGAACGACCCGGCGCACGGCACACACCACTCGTGGGAGGTGTGGAACCGGAACGACGATGCCGACTACCGCCTCGAAGTCCCCCGTTTCGTGGCCGAGTTCGGCTGGCAGGCACCACCCGCGTACGCGACGCTGCGGCGCGCGCTGCCCGGCGAGACGCTCGCCCCCGACTCCCCCGGCATGCCGCACCACCAGAAGGCGGACGACGGGAACGGGAAGCTGGAGAGCGGGCTTGCCCGGCACTTCCAGCCGTGGGACGGGAACTTCGATCGGTGGCACTACCTTTCCCAGGTCAACCAGGCGCGGGCCGTCGCCGCCGGGATCGAGCACTGGCGCTCGCACTGGCCGGTGTGCGCCGGCACGATCGTCTGGCAGCTCAACGACTGCCGGCCGGTGACGTCCTGGGCGGCGATCGACGAGGACGGGCGGGCGAAGCCGCTCTACCACGAGCTGCGCCGACTGTACGCGGACCGGTTGCTGACGCTGCGACCACGTGGCGGGGGGCTGATGTTGGCCGCCGTCAATCAGTCCGCGCAGGCCTGGCGGAGCCCCCTGACCCTGCGGCGGATGTCCGTGGAGGGCGTGACCGTGGCCGAGGCGGCCGTCGGTCTGTCCGCCGCCGCGCGTACGGTCGCCGAGATCCGCGTACCGCGGGATCTGGAGCCCGTCGGCCCGAAGGAGTTCCTCGTGGCCGACGCCGATGGGCTGCGCACCCTGCACTTCCCCGCGGCCGACCGCGAAGTCCCCTACCCGAGGCAGGAGTTCGACGTGACAGTCGCGCCCGGGACCGTGACCGTGACGGCCCGCACCCTCGTACGGGATCTGCTGCTGCGAGCCGACCGGCTGGATCCCGCCGCCGAGGCGGACACCGGCCTGGTCACGCTGCTGCCCGGCGAAGAGGTGACCATCGGCGTGCGCGGCTGGGAGACTCCCGACGTCGAGATCGCCCGATCAGCCCTGTACTGCGTGGAGCCGGCCCGATGACCACACCCCGTGTCACCATCAAGGACGTCGCCGCACGCGCCGGCGTGTCCAAGGGGGCCGTCTCGCTCGCCTTCAACCACAAGCCGGGCCTCGCGGACGCCACCCGGGACCGGATCTTCGCGGCGGCGCGGGAGCTGGGCTGGGCGCCGAACCTCGCGGCGCGGTCGCTGTCCAACTCGCGTGTCGACGTGATCGGGCTCGCGATCTGCCGGCCGGCCAAGCTGCTCGGGCTCGAACCCTTCTACATGGAGTTCATCTCCGGGGTGGAGAGCGTGCTGACCGAGCGTTCGTGCTCGCTGCTGCTGCGCCTCGTACGGAATCTGGAGGAGGAGGTCGGGCTGCAGGACGCCTGGTGGAAGGGGAGGCAGATCAGCGGATCGATCCTGGTCGACTTCCGGGCGGACGACCCTCGGGTGGCGGCGGTGGAACGTCTTCGGATGCCGGTGGTCGCCGTCGGACATCCCTCCCTGACCGGCAGCCTCACCTCCGTGTGGACCGACGACGCCACCGCCGTCACGGAGGCCGTGCGGTATCTCGCGGCGCTCGGGCATCGACGGATCGCCCGCGTGGGCGGGGCGGCGGCGCTGGGGCACACCTCCATTCGTACAGCCGCGTTCGACGAGGCGGCGCGGGTGCTGGACCTCGCCGGGGCGTGGCAGGTCGCCACGGATTTCTCGGGCGACGCGGGGGCTCGGGCTACGCGCTCCTTGCTGACCGCGGCGCCGCCCGATCGGCCGACCGCGATCGTGTACGACAACGACATCATGGCCGTGGCGGGTCTCTCGGTCGCCGCCGAGACGGGCTTGAGGGTGCCCGGCGATGTGTCGCTGCTCGCCTGGGACGACTCGCAGCTGTGCCGGCTCACTCATCCCACGCTGTCCGCCATGAGTCATGACGTGCACGGATTCGGGGCCGACGTGGCCCGTACGTTGTTCGGGGTGATCACCGGGGAAGGGCCCGGCTCGCATCCGGTGCCTACGCCCGTTCTTACACCTCGGGGGTCTACCGCGCCGCCGCGCGGGTAGCCGCTGTGGGCAGTCGTTGCGCTGGGGCGGAACTGGCGGCAGAGCCTGCGGCGCCGGGTGTCGCTCGCAGACACGCCAAGGTGTGTGACGTTCACCGCTCCGGCCGAGGGGACTGGGCAGCTTGGTTACCCACAAGTAGCATGGGGCCTGAGCGCGCGCTCAGCGCTTGCGCATCGCAGCAGTGCCATCCCGCATCTGGAGGAGAGCCATCGTGCCTCGTACCGTCAGGGACGTCGTCTTCGTCGACGGCGTCCGCACCCCGTTCGGCAAGGCGGGCCCGAAGGGCATCTACCACGAGACCCGCGCCGACGATCTCGTCGTGAAGGCCATCCGGGAGCTGCTGCGCCGCAACCCCGGTCTCGACCCGAAGAAGATCGACGAGGTCGCCATCGCCGCGACCACGCAGATCGGTGACCAGGGTCTGACGCTGGGCCGTACGGCCGGCATCCTCGCCGGGCTCCCCCAGTCCGTCCCGGGCTACTCCATCGACCGCATGTGCGCGGGCGCGCTGACCGCCGTCACCACCACGGCCGGTTCGATCGCCTTCGGTGCGTACGACGCCGTCATCGCCGGTGGTGTCGAGCACATGGGCCGCCACCCGATGGGCGAGGGCGTGGACCCGAACCCGCGGTTCGTCAGCGAGAAGCTGGTCGACGAGTCCGCCCTGTTCATGGGCATGACCGCGGAGAACCTGCACGACCGCTACCCGCACATCACCAAGCAGCGCGCCGACGAGTACGCCGTGCGCTCGCAGGAGAAGGCCGCCAAGGCGTACGCCAACGGCAAGATCCAGCAGGACCTGGTGCCGATCTCGGTGCGCAACACCAACGCGGAGGTCGGTGAGACCGGCTGGGGCCTGGTCACCGCCGACGAGCCGATGCGTCCGGGTACGACGCTGGAGAACCTGGCCGGTCTGAAGACGCCGTTCCGCGTCCACGGCCGCGTGACGGCCGGTAACGCGGCCGGTCTGAACGACGGTGCGACCGCCTCGATCATCGCCTCCGAGGACTTCGCCCGCGAGAACAACCTCCCGGTCAAGATGCGCCTGGTCTCGTACGCCTTCGCGGGCGTCGAGCCGGAGGTGATGGGCTACGGCCCGATCCCGGCCACCGAGAAGGCCCTCGCCAAGGCGGGCCTGTCGATCGAGGACATCAACCTCTTCGAGGTCAACGAGGCCTTCGCCGTCCAGGTCCTGGCCTTCCTCGACCACTACGGCATCGCGGACGACGACGCGCGCGTCAACCAGTACGGCGGCGCCATCGCGTTCGGCCACCCGCTGGCCTCTTCCGGCGTCCGGCTGATGACGCAGCTGGCCCGCCAGTTCGAGGAGCAGCCGCACGTCCGCTACGGCCTGACCACCATGTGCGTCGGCTTCGGCATGGGCGCGACGGTCATCTGGGAGAACCCGCACTTCGACGGAGGCAACAAGTGAGCACCACCGCTGAGCTCCTGAAGGGCGCGGCCGAGCTGTTCCCGGACGAGGTCGTGACGTCCGCGCACGTACGTCACCTTGATCTGCCGTTCGGCGCCGGGCGTTTCGCGCTCATCACGCTGGACAACGGCTTCGACCACACCAAGCCGACCACCTTCGGCCCGGCCTCGCTGGCGAACCTCAACACCGCCATCGACCAGGTGGAGGCGGAGGCCGCGGCCGGCGACATCGTCGGTGTCGGTATCACCGGCAAGCCGTTCATCTTCGCGGTCGGCGCCGACCTCAAGGGCGTCGAGCTGCTCAAGAAGCACGAGGACGCGCTCGCCATCGGCAAGGGCGGCCACGAGGTCTTCAAGCGCCTCGCGGGCATCGCGGTCCCGACCTTCGCGTACTACAACGGCGCGGCGATGGGCGGTGGCGTCGAGGTCGGTCTGCACTGCGAGTACCGCACGGTGTCGAAGGCCCTGCCTGCCTTCTCGCTGCCCGAGGTCTTCCTCGGTCTGGTCCCCGGATGGGGCGGCTGCACGATCCTGCCGAACCTGATCGGTGCGGAGAAGGCCGTCTCGGTGATCATCGAGAACTCTCTCAACCAGAACAAGCAGCTCAAGGGTCAGCAGGTCTTCGACCTCGGTATCGCCGACGCGATCTTCGAGGGCGCCGACTTCCTGGAGCAGTCGCTGCTGTGGACGGCGTCCGTCCTCAAGGGTGACGTCACCGTCGAGCGCCCGGAGATCGACCGCGGCGAGGCCTGGGACCAGGCCGTCGCCAAGGGCCGCTTCATCGCCGACGGCAAGGTGCACGGGGCGGCTCCGGCCGCCTACCGCGCGCTGGACATCATCGCCGCGGCCAAGGACGGTGACCTGCAGAAGGGTTACGACGCCGAGGACGTGGCGCTCGCCGACCTGATCATGGGTGGCGAACTGCGCTCCGGCATCTACGCGTTCAACCTGGTCCAGAAGCGCGGCAAGCGCCCGGCGGGTGCGCCGGACAAGTCGCTCGCGCGTCCGGTCACCAAGGTGGGCGTCGTGGGCGCCGGCCTGATGGCCTCGCAGCTCGCCCTGCTCTTCCTGCGCCGCCTCGAGGTGCCGGTCGTGCTGACCGACATCGACCAGGAGCGCGTCGACAAGGGTGTGGGCTACGTCCACGCCGAGATCGACAAGCTGCTGAGCAAGGGCCGCGTGAACCAGGACAAGGCCAACCGCCTCAAGGCCCTGGTCACCGGTGTGCTGGACAAGGCCGAGGGCTTCTCCGACGCCGACTTCATCATCGAGGCCGTCTTCGAGGAGATCGGCGTCAAGCAGCAGGTGTTCGCGGAGGTCGAGGCGGTCGCCCCGGCGCACGCGATCCTCGCCACCAACACCTCCTCGCTGTCGGTGACGGAGATGGCGTCGAAGCTGAAGAACCCCGAGCGGGTCGTCGGCTTCCACTTCTTCAACCCGGTCGCGATCCTCCCGCTGCTGGAGATCGTCCGCGGTGAGACCACCGACGACGCCTCCCTTGCCACGGCGTTCGCCGTCGCCAAGAAGCTGAAGAAGACCGCGGTCCTGGTGAAGGACGCCCCGGCGTTCGTCGTCAACCGCATCCTCACCCGCTTCATGGGCGAGATCCAGAACGTCATCGACGAGGGCACGCCGGTCGAGGTCGCGGAGAAGGCGGTGGAGCCCCTGGGCCTGCCGATGTCTCCCCTGGTCTTGCTCGAGCTGGTCGGCCCCGCGATCGGTCTGCACGTCTCGGAGACCCTCAACCGGGCCTTCCCGGACCGCTTCACGGTCTCCCCGAACCTCGCGGCCGTCGTCAAGGCGGGCAAGCGCGGCTTCTACGTGTACGACTCCGGGAAGCCGGAGCTCGACCCCGAGGTGGCCGCGCTCCTCAAGCAGGGCGATGTCGTCCTGACCGAGGAGCAGGTCCGTGACCGCGTCCTGGACGCCGTCGCCCAGGAGATCGGGCTCATGCTCGACGAGGGTGTCGTCGCCGAGGCGCAGGACATCGACCTCTGCCTGATCACCGGTGCCGGCTGGCCCTTCCATCTGGGTGGGATCACTCCCTACCTGGACCGCGAGGGTGTCTCCGAGCGGGTGAACGGGAAGCGGTTCCTGGAAGCCGGTGTGGCTTCCGTCCCCGCGTAAGCGCTCCGCTGTGTTTGTCGGGTGCCCTGCACGCCAACTGGTGCGCAGGGCACCCGGCGTTACTGCCGGGCCAGAGTTTTTCGCCCCCTCCGCCCCTACCCGTCCCGTCCCTGGGAGGCTCCGCCCCCCCAGACCCCCCTAAAAGACTGCGCAGTTCCCCGCGCCCCTAAAGGGGCGCGGGGAACTGCGCGACAAGCCCCCACTCGGCCGCAGCCGAAAGGCTGGTACGGGACGGGTAGGGGCGGAGGGGGCGAAAAAAATCCCCTCACACCGGGCGCCACGCCTCCAGGGCCAGCCCCGGTTCGTCCTTCCGTCGGGTGAGGAGCAGTTCCCCGCTCCCGGGGGAAAGGCTCGCCGCGACCACCCTCCCGTCCTCGTCCTCCGCCAGTGACACCCGGGCGTCGGCGGGGAGTTGGGGGCCCGACTCGGCCCACCAGGCGCCCGCCGACTCCTGCTCGGTCGGGTACGCGGCGAAGACGACGCGGCCACTCGCTGAGCGCTGGGCGAGCAACGTGCAGTCGTAGCCGTCGAGTTCACAGCGAATGGCGGAGACGGGTCCGGGTCCGGCGCTGGCGAGCACCGGCACGGGCTTGCCGCCCGGGCGCCAGGCGCACAGGTCGCCCGCCTCGTCGGTGAAGAAGACGGTGGTGGACTCCGGGGAGGTGGCGAGGGCCCGGAGGGTGCCCGGGCGGATCGGGGTCTCCAGGGCTTCCTCCAGGACCGGTTGCGCGCCCGGCTCCTCCTGGCGCCAGTGCAGGATGCCGCCCGGGACGGCCGCGTACAGCTCGACGCGTCCGGACTCGCCCGTCACCGCTGCCAAGTCCTCCTGCACCTCACGTCCCTTGAGGTCGCGCCAGGGATCCCAGCCGCCCTTCTCCTTCTGGGCCACCATGCTCACTCCGCCGCCCTTGTTGCGTACGAAGACATGGGCGCGCCCCTGCGCGTCCACCGCGACGGCGGGCGAGCCGGTCCGGCCCCCCGTCCTGTCGGGGTGCCCGATCGGGTTCCAGTCGAGGGCGGCGAGGCGCGGCCGGAAGTGCGTGGAGTGCACGAGGCCCGACTCGTCGCGGACCGTCGGGCGCCACGAGACGAGGTGGGCGTAGCCGTCGGGGCCCTGGCCCACGGCGAGCACGGGATGCAGACGTTGGTCGCCGCCCACGGTGCGCGGAGGGTCCCAGGGGCCGCCGGGGCCGCGCTCGGCCCGGCAGCGGACGGCGGCCTCCGACAGCAGGTAGACACTGAGCCTGCCGTCGCGGCCGCGTATGAGCCAGTCGCCGTTCACCGGTTCACTTTAATCGGGGGCGGGCCCGTCACCGAGACCCTCCCCCAAGCTCACGGCCTCGCTCGAGCAGGGGGACACCCGTCGCCCGCTCACAGGCGCTTGGCGCTGCGGAACAGCTCGGCGTAGAAGCCGTTGCCGTCGATGCGGGAGACACCGCCCTTGTCGCCGATCGTCGGGCCGTTCTGCTCCTTGCGGCTGGAGACGAAGACCTTGTGTCCCTCGGCGTCCAGCCCCAGGTAGAGGGCGACGTGGTCGATGTGGTCGGCGGTGCGGTGGTCCATCTTGAAGAACAGCAGGTCGCCCGGCTGCAGCGTGTCGATGTTCTTCGGGCGGGTGTACCAGGGGGCGGAGCCCTGGAGCTTGATGATGTCGACGCCGACCTTGGAGCGGGCCATGCCGTTGGCCGAGCGGGGCAGGCCGTCGCCGAGGGTGTCGGTGGCCATCAGCGGGTAGCGGGACCGGTAGCCCCACACCATCCGCATGAAGCCGGAGCAGTCCAGCGCGCGGTAGCGCTCCTTGCGCGGCTCCATCGTGGTCCCGTTGCGGAAGGTGTACGGGATGCCGAGGTAGTCGTAGAAGTCGTTCTGCTCCAGGCGGTCCACACCGTCCGCCTTGTACGGGCCGAACACCGCGTCGCCCTCGTACGGCACGCCCGTGGAGTCCTTCTTCACCGGCGCGCCCTGCACGTACTGGAAGGCGATCGCGAAGACGTCGTCCTCCTGGCTGCTGTAGTACTGCTTGAACCAGTCCTTGAACCACTGCTGGTTCTGGGCGCCCTTGGTCCAGGGCTCCGGCATGAGACGGACCCAGTCGTCGGTGACCACCTTGGTGCTGGTGTTGGCCGGTTCGGTGAAGGTGCGGGACGGGCCCTTGAGGGTGGCGGTGCGGGCGCCGTCGGTGAAGGTGGCGATGACCGCGCCCCTGGCGTCGCGCAGCACGGAACGCGCCGGGTCGTTCAGCCGCTCCCAGGTCTGCTTGCCGGTCGCCTTGCCCGAGTTCTGCAGGGCGTTGTCGGTGACCGTCTGGGCGGCCGGGACCTTCGCCTGTTCGTCCTTGCGCAGTTCGTACGTGAAGTACGCGCTGCCCGCGAGCAGCGCGAGCACCGTCGCCGCATGGACGACGGGGCGGCCTTTGCGCTTCGGCATGGTGAGGGCTCCTGGTATGCGTCGGGAACAGGCGGGCTCAGGCGGAGGGCATGGCGCCCAGCAGGATGCCGGCGGTCAGCACCACATACGTGGCGAGGGTGACCGATCCGACGGACAGCAGCGTCGCGCCCTTGGGCTGGCGGACCAGTTGGTAGCCGATCAGGCCCGGGACGATGAACCCGAGCGTCTGGTTGGCGTACAGCAGTGGGAACTCCATCTGCAGCACGATGATCACGGTGGCCTGGATGAGCACGCCGCTGAGCACCACAGCCGCGAACAGCCGCTTGCCGTACAGGATGACGAACTTCTGCATGAGCAGCGTGGCGAGGTACGTCAGGACGGTCACGCCGACCACCAGCGCGGCCCGCTGCAGGTCCTCGATGAGGGTGAGCGCGAGCCATCCGGGCGTGATCATGCCGCCCGGCGACAGGTTGGTCGTCAGGTAGCACATCAGCGAGAACATCAACCCCAGGCCGATGCCGATCGCGGCGATCTCGGGGGTGAGGACGGAGGGGATCAACGCTGTTCTCCTGGGCTGTGCCACTGCTGGCTGTCGTCGGCGGAAGGCTGGGGAGGAATGCGGGGCTCGAACAGCCCGCGGGACGGGCCCTGTCCGAGCGAGGGGCCGCCTTCCGGGTGCGCCTGCGGCGCGGCGGGGGCGGGCTGGTCACCGTGGTACTGCTGCGTCCAGGCGTCGTCCGGATACGGCTGGCCGTATCCCGTCTGGCTCGCCCGCTCCGGGTCCGGGTACGGGTACGGGTATACGGCGTCGCGCTGCACGGGGAGCTGCTGGACGTACGGCTGCTGCGCGTAGCGCGACTCGTACGCCTCCGGGTAACCCTGGTACGGGTCGATGCGGGGCGCGTACAGCTGCACGGTCTCGACGTGCTCCACCACGGCGGGCGCCGTCCCGGCGCGGCCGGCCGGGGCTTCGGCCACGGGCTCGTCGGCGCTGTCGTCCGGCGGGAGTTCGGCGAGGTGCTCCAGCAGATTCTCGCCCTGGCCGTGGATGTTGCCGATCGCGACCAGCGAGGAGTCCGGGCCGAGCTGCTCCAGCAGCTTGGCCATGAACTCCTCCGGGTCGCGCTTGTCGCCACCGAGGTCGACGGCGCGCGAACGGAACTCGGCGGGGATGGCGTCGATGGCGGACTTGGCCGGGTGGCCGATGACGAAGACGCGCTCGGGGTCGAGGTCGGGGATGATCTCGCCCATCTGCCCGTTGCGTTCGACTCGGTCGGGGCGGCAGTTGATGACCACGTTGAGCGGGCGGTGGATGGCGCCGAGGTCGAGCAGCTGGTTGATGTTCATCAGCGTCGACTCGGGGTCGTTGGCCGCGAAGACGTTGGCGAAGCGCACCTTCTTCCCCTCGGGCGTCAGATAGCGCTCGACGGAGAGGACACCGGGGTCCGGCGGGGCCTCGTACATACCCTTCAGTGCCGTCTCCCGGTCGATGCCGAGGAGTTCGGCGACGGTCAGCGCGATGGCCACGTTCTCCTTGAAGGTGAACCAGCTGAAGCCGCGCAGCTCCTCGTCGCTGACCGTGTCCGGGTCGGCGTAGATGAGCCGGCAGTTCCGGGCGTCGGCCTCCTCCTGGAGGATGTCGAAGCGGTCCTTCTCGGCGGTGACGCAGATGCCGTCCTCCGGCATCGAGCGGCACAGCGAGCGCGCCACGTCGTCCAGGGTGGGGCCCATCTCGGCAAGGTGGTCCTCGCGGACGTTGCACAGCACGCCGATCGTGGAGCGGATCAGCTTGGACTGGTTGATCTCCTGCAGGGCCGGCATGACGGCCATGCATTCGATGACGAGCGCGTCCGGCTGGTACGCGGCGGCGCGCCGAACGATGCCGATCTGCTCGACCACGTTGGCGATGCCGAACTTGCGGTAGACCGGCTCCTCGGTGGCGTCCGGGTGGATGAAGCGGGCCGCGGTGCCGGTGGTCTTGGCCACGGTCGTCAGCCCGCCGCCGCGCAGGGCGCCCGCGCACAGCCGCGTGATGGACGACTTGCCGCGGATGCCGTTGACCAGAACCCGGCTGGGTATGTGGTCCAGGTTGGTGAAGTGCCGCCGCTGCTCCACGATTCCCGCGACGAGCAGGATCGCGCAGCACACCAGCAGCACGGTGTAGAGGAAGAGCACGGGTGATCAGTTCCTTGTGTACTGCTGCGGCGCGGACGCCTGGGGCGGGGTGCGGCGGGGCTGCTGCCGGCGCTGGTCCTGCAGCTGCTGCCGGATGAGTTCCAGGGAGCGGGTGACCGCGCCGACCTCATCGTGGTGCTGCGGGAACAGCACGGTCTTGCGGTCGCCGCCGGCCAGCGCCTCGGCCCGGTCGGCCAGCGAGCGCAGCGGCCGGGCCACCACGATGTGCAGCCAGCCCAGGCAGGCGACGGCCGCGGCGGCGCCGAGCAGTCCGGCGAGCACGGTGCGGTTCTGGGCGTCGTACTCGGGGATGGCGAGCCGGTTGGCGGGCTGCCAGCTGACCACGCTCCAGCCGAGGGACTCGGCGGGGCCGCTGCCGGCGAACGGGGCGGCGGCGGCGATCCGCACACCGTGCTCGCGGTAGAGCACCCCGTTCGCGCGGGCCTTCTTGCCGAGCCGCTGGGCGCTGGCCGCGACCAGGTCCTTGAGGTGGTCGTCGGGCAGCCCCTGGAAGGCGAGGAAGCCGGTGTTGCCGGCGATGACCTTGTTGTGGTCGTCCACGAGGCGGACCACGCCCATGCCCGGCCGGGTCAGCAGGGCGTTGAGGAACTCGACGCGGAACTCGCCGACCAGCTGCGCGCCGTCCCGGCCGGGGATATCGGCGTTGGCGACGACGACGGGCTCCTTGCCGCCGCGGCCCAGCAGCCGGATCGGGGTGTCGGAGACCCGGTGGGAGCGGATCATCTTGGGGTCCTTGCCCTTCCGGGCCAGGATCTCGCCCGAGGAGTCGACGACGTAGAGGGAGCGGTAGCGCCGGTTCTCGTCGAGGGTGCGTTCCAGCACCTTCTCCATGGCCTCGGGTTCGGTGCGGTTGCCGATGAGGGAGCCGACCGACTCCAGGTCGGCGCTGCCCTCGTTGAGCGCGCGGCGCACCCGGTCGCTGAGCGTGTCGGTGCGTTCGCGCTGGTCGCTGACGAGCTGCTGCGGTACGACAGCCGTGCTGTCGGCGCGGTTGATCAGCAGCATCAGCGGTGCCGACCAGGCCAGCAGCAGCACCGCGCAGACCGCGAGCAGGGCCCGGGTGCCGATCCGGCGCAGTCCGCGCGGGCGCGGCGTGGGGCGGGTGGCGTCGGCGCTCTCGCCGAGCAGCTGGCGGCGCAGCTGTTCCAGGGAGTGGCCGACGCGGCGCGCCTCGCCGTAGCCGGGGACGGTGACGGGCCGGGTCAGATCGCCGCGGGTGAGTCGGCGGGACTCCAGGAACAGCCGGATCAGCGGGCGCTGCACGGTGCCCAGCAGCACCGCCACGGCGATGGCGCCGACGACGAGGAGCGCGCCGCCCGCCAGCAGGCCGACCACCAGGGATTGGGTGCGCGTGGGGTCCTCGGCCACCTTGACCATGGCCACCACGGACAGGCCGAGGCCTGAGGCGGTGGTGACCTCCCCGGGGTCGGGTGCGGCCAGCGTGGCGTATCCGGCGACGGACCGGTCGCTCAGCACGTGCCCGCCGACCAGGCTGCCGCTGACGCCCTGGTAGCCGCCGGTGCCGGGCTCCTTGCTGCTGCGCGGGTCCTGCCGGGCCTTGCGGGCGGCGAGCTGGGCGAAGTCCTTCAGCTGCTTGCGGGAGAGCTTGATCTCCTTGCGGTCGGTGCTGGTGCGTACCTGCTCGGGCTCGGGAATGCCGTCGCTGCTGAGGATCGCGCCGTCGCGGTCGACCACGGCGATGGAGCGGAACTGGCCGAGGCTGATGCCGGGGAACGTCAGGTTGTTGGAGGCCACGAGCAGCAGCTGCGGTTTGCCCGGCCACGACAGCAGCGCGAAGGACAGCAGGCGCGCCTCACCGTTCTTCAGCTGGACCATGCGCGGCGCGAGTCCGCCCTCGTCGCCGAGAGCGGAGGCGTTCACCGAGGTCAGCGGGACGGTCTCGCCGCGGGCCGCGACCAGCTTGCCGGTGCGGATCTCGACGACGGCGGTACCCGTCCACTTTTGGTAGGTGCTGCCGAGCTTGTCCAGGACGGCGTCGCCGGAGACCGGCTGGCCGGCGCTGAACAGCGCGGCGGACCGGGTGAGGTCGGTGACGGACTCGTCGATGGAGGCACGCAGCGCGATGGCGCCGTCCTCCGCGAAGTGCTGCTGAGAGGTCTGCACCGCTTTCGGCACCCCGCCGTTGTCGACGCGGCCCAGCACGAGTGCCGTGATACCGGCGAGTGACAGCAGCAGCACCGACAGGACCGCGATCGGCGGGCGGATGCCTCCGATCAGCGACATATCGGCTCGTCGGCGAGCTCGGTGCTGCCGCGACGGGGGCGGTGACGCCAAGGGAGGGTCCTCTCAGGGCGTGCGGGTGATCGGTCCGCACGAGGAAGCCGGGACATGTTTCGAATCTGTGTGCACTAGGGGCACAACTGTTGCTCAGGTGTATCCACAGCACTCAGATAGGTAAGAGCCCCATCAAGTTGCGCACTTACCCATGTGATCTGCGCAACATCCGCGTTTATGCAGCTAGTTCTGGGCAAACGTGCGGGTCATTCGGTCGGCCGCCGCCGTCAGGGCATCGGGGTCAGCGGCTTCAGACCGTCCTTGGCCGCGCCGCGGTTGTACAAGGTGCCCTCGGTGCGCTCGAAGGCGAGCCGCAGCCGGGCCCGCTGCCCGTCGGTGAGGTCGTGGTCGTCCCGGAGCGCGGTGGGCACGTCCAGCAGGCGGTAGTCCCGGACGTCGTCGTCGCCGTACGTGGCCTTGCCGCCGTCCGTGGCATTCTCGGCGTCCGGCGGGATCTGCAGCATCGTCGGCTCGAAACGGGGCTGGACCTCCCAGTGGCCCTTGCCGTGCTCGGTGAACGTGAACCATCCGATCACGCCCTCCTCGGTCAGCCCCGTCGGCTGCTCGTGGCGGGCGATCTGGTTCCCCATGCCGTATACGACCCAGAGGCCGTCGACCTTCTCCATCGGCTGGACGACGTGCGCGTGGTGGCCGATGACGAGGTTGATGCCGGTGTGGTGGGCGAGCTGCCGGGCGAAGGAGAGCTGCGTGGCGGTGGCGCTCGGCTCATGCTCGTGGCCCCAGTGCAGGGAGAGGATCACCACCTCGGCGCCGGCCTTGCGGGCCCGCTGCTCAGCGTCCTTGATCCGGCCGAGGCTCTGCTGGTTGGCGACCCACGGCTTGCCCTTCGGCATCTGGTGCGGCTCATTGAAGCCGTACGCGAACGATATCTGCGCGACCTTCACACCCTTGACGTTCATGATCAGCGGGGTGAGCGCCTCCTTCTGGGTGCGGAAGGAGCCCGTGTGCTTCACGCCGGCGGCGTCCAGCGCGTCCAGGGTGCGCTTCACTCCGGTGTACCCGTGGTCGAGCGTGTGGTTGGAGGCGGTGGAGCAGGTGTCGTAGCCGAGGTCCTTGATGGTCTTCGCGGTCTGCGGCGGCACCTGGAAGTCCGGGAACCCCTCGAACGGACCCTTCTCGGTGCCCATCACCGGCTCGAAGTGGCAGATCGCCAGGTCGGCCTTGCTGATCACCGGCTTGATCCCGGCCATCATCGGCCCGAAGTCCAGCCCGGCCACGCCCTTGCCGGTGCGCTTGGCGTCCTTGCGGGCCTGGTCGACCAGCTCGGGATGCATCAGGATGTCCCCGGCCGCCGCGACGGTGAAGGAACGCCCGCCGCCCTGGTCGCCCCCGTCGTCCGAGGTGAGGCCGCAGCCGGCGACGGCGGCGGCGAGGAGCGGGATCAGCAGGGTCAGCAGGGTGCGGCTACGGCATTTGTTCACCGGGATATCTTGATACAACCATGAGAGCCACTCGCTCGCGGATCATAACGATCGCAACAATTCTACTGGTTATCGCTGGTCTCGCCGGCGGGCTGACCGCTGTGCTCCGCGCCACCCGCGACAAGGGTGAGGCCGCTCCCGGCCCCCGTTCCGGCACGGGTGCCCAGCAGGTCGACCTGGCGCGCGAGGTGGAGGACTACACCAGCCGCTTCGGCCCGGACCACGGCTACCGGCAGCCCGGCCGAGCGGACCGTACAGCCATCGCCGAGGCGGTCGGCCTGCTCGTCGACGGCCACCGTGAGCAAGCGGAACGATTGCTTTCTCAACGCGACTTCACGGTGCGCACCGTCTTCGACCGGGTCTCCAAACACCGCTACACCGAAGTGGCCGACCGCACCGACGACGCCGTGACGCCGCGCGGCTGGGGCCGGGTCTATATGGACCTGGACCACCGTCCGCGCTGGTCGGTCCAGGTCCCGCACCCGGTCGCCGACCACGGCACCGAACAGCTGGGCGTCCGGGTTCTGCGCGACTCCCCCGGCGGCGTTCTCGTGATCGCAGGAGCACATCGCAAAGCCGGACGCGGGAACTCCGCGGACATGGCGCACCGCCGGGACACCGTCTTCTACGCCATCTGCGCCGAGTTGGTCCGCCGTGGGATGCCCGGGGTCCAGCTGCACGGCATGGCCGCCTCCTCGGCCCCCGGCTACGACGTGGTCGCCTCCACCGGTGCCGGATCGGCCGGCCGCGCGGACGGCCGCGGTCTGGCCGACGCCCTGCGCACGCACGGCTTCCACGTGTGCCGGGCCTGGGCGCGGCACTGCCCGCTGGAGGGCGAGGAGAACGTGGAGGGCCGGGCCGCCGACGCCGCACACGTGCCGTTCCTGCACGTCGAGTTCGCCCCCGAGGTGCGCGTCGACGGGCCGCCCGCCGAGCGCGCGGCCACCGCCGTCAGCGAGATCACACGCCGGTGGGCGACCGCCCCTGTGACAACCTGAGGGCATGGCGGACGACGCGGACGACCGAGACACCCCGGGTGGCACGGCCCCGGCCACTCCCCTGCCGCTGCTCGTTGTGGACGGCGCGAACGTCGTCGGGTCCGTGCCCGACGGCTGGTGGCGCGACCGCCGCGCCGCCGCCGAACGTCTGAGGGAGCGGCTGGTGCCGTTCGCGCGGTCCGGAGCGGGCGGCCTTGCCGGGCCGCTGGAGCTGATCCTGGTGGTCGAGGGCGCGGCCCGGGGCGTGGCCTCCGTGCCCGGGGTGCGCGTGGAGGAGGCGCCCGGCAGCGGCGACGACCTCATCGCGGAACTCACGGCGGCGGCCGGCGACCGCCCGTGCCTGGTCGTGACGGCCGACCGCGAGCTGCGGCGCCGGGTGGCGGAACTGGGCGCCCAGGTCACCGGGCCGCGCACCGTACTGGGCTGACCGGCGCGGCCCGCGCTCCTCACTCCCCCGGCACCCGGGCGTACAGCACCGCCCCGTCGACCCTCCCCACCTCCTCGTAGCGCGCCGCCAGCAGGCGGCGCAGGCTCTCGACGCGGTCGGGTGCGTACGGCTTGCCGCGGGAGTCGTCCACGACCAGGGCGGGCGTGTGCGCGCTCATCTCCTGCCGGAACATCGGCCAGGCGCCCGCGACGGCGTACTTCTCGCCGACCTGCGGGCCGTCGCGCCCGCCGCTGTAGTTGGTGAGGAGCCCGGCGGTCAGATACCTGCTGGCGGGGGTGCGGTCGGCGAGCCAGTACGTCTCGGGGTGTATGCCCCATACCAGGACCCGGTCACCGGGGCCCGTACGGTGGGCCACCGTGTCCGCGAGCCGCTGCGCGTGGGTGAGTTCGGGGCGAGGCGCGAGCAGCCCCCAGGCCAGGAACAGCGTGCAGCAGCAGGCCGAGGTGAGCAGCGCGGTCACCAGCCGGTCACGGGGCAGGATCTGCAGCGCGGCCGTCGCCAACAGGGCCAGTGGCGGGATGAGTTGCAGGTAGTAGTGGCCGAAGAAGTGGAAGCCCAGCAGGACCGCCCCCGCCGACGAGGCCAGCCACAGCCAGAGCTCCGTCGCGCCGGTGCGAGCGACGCGCAGGACCCGTACCACCGGGGGGATCAGGCCCGCGCAGGCCACCGCCAGGATCCCGGTGTTGACCAGCCCCCGTACCAGGACGTGGAGTTCGGAACCGGTGAAGGACGCGTACGCGCCCGAACCGGTGACCGTCCAGAACAGGAACCCCGAGGGGTCGGTGAGCAGCGCCGCGCACAGGACGGGAAGGGCCAGCCCAACTCCCAGGCGTACCGGGCCGCTTCGGGGCGTCGCCGCGGACCGCCACAGCAGCCACACCACCGGCACCAGCACCGCCCCACCCGTCTGTTTCGCCAGCAGCGCGCACGCGACGGCGAGCCCGGCCGCACCCCAGCGGCGCCGGTCCGCGCACCACATCGCCGCGGCGGTGCTCGGCAGCATGAAGACCTCGAAGGTCGCGGCCTGCGCGTCCTCGGGGTTGAGGCCGATGGAGGCCAGCAGATACAGCACGCCCGCCGTACACCCGGCCCGCGCGCCCCAGCGGCGCCGGGCCAGGGACGCGAGCAGCACGGCGGTCGCCAGCTGGGCCACCACCGCGAGCACCCGTACCGAGGTGAGCGAGCCGGAGCCGCACACCGCGAACGCCGCCTCGTACAGCCACGGCACGAGCGGCGGTTTGCGGTCCACGACCGTGTCGTACAGCTCTCCCCCGTGCGCCAGCATCCGCGCCTGTACGGCGAGATAGCCCTCGTCCGGGTTCCACAGCGGCCGTACGAAGGAGGGGGCACGGGTGAGACAGACCAGCACCGCGAGGACGGGCAGCAGCCGTCTCCAGTAGCCGCGGTCCGATACTCGCGACTTGATGACGGAGCGTGGTGATTCCAGGAGCTCGGCGAGCATACGGTGCACGCTATCCGGCCCCGCAGTCTGCACCGAAGCGGGACATACGGGGCCAGGGCATCAACCGGGCCGATTACTCGGCGTCCCGGCCCGGCGGCCTCAGTACCTGGCCCACCGTCGTCTCCTCGTGACGGCCCAGGCGGCTGTGCGAACGCCCGTACAGGAAGTAGACGACGAAGCCGATCACCATCCAGATGGCGAACCGGAGCCAGGTCTCGGCGGGCAGGTTCAGCATCAGCCACAGCGTGGCGAGGACGGACACGACCGGGAGGAACGGCACCCACGGCGTACGGAAGGCGCGGTGCAGGTCGGGGCGGGTACGGCGGAGGATGATCACGCCGATGGCGACGACGACGAAGGCGAAGAGCGTGCCGATGTTCACCAGTTCGGCCAGTTCGCTGAGGCTGGTGAAGCCTGCCAGGATCGCGATGATCACGCCGAGCAGGATCGTCGGCCGGTGGGGGGTTCTGAAGCGGGGGTGGACGCGGGAGAAGAAGCGCGGCAGCAGCCCGTCACGGCTCATCGCGAAGAACACCCGGGTCTGGCCGAGGAGCAGGATCATGCAGACGGTGGTCAGGCCGACAGCGGCGCCGAAGCTGATCACGCCCGCGTACCAGGGGTGTCCGATGGCCTTGAAGGCATCGGCGAGCGGGGCGTCCACGGACAGCTGGGTGTAGTGCTGCATGCCGGTGACCACGATCGCCACGGCGACGTACAGCACGGTGCAGATGAACAGCGAGCCGAGGATGCCGCGCGGCATGTCCCGCTGCGGGTTCTTGGTCTCCTCGGCGGCGGTGGCCACGACGTCGAAGCCGATGAAGGCGAAGAAGACCACGGAGGCGGCGGTGAAGATGCCCATCACACCGAAGTTGGACGGCGCCCAGCCGAACATCAGCTGGATGAGCGGCGCCTTGAGACTGGCGCCCGCCTCCACCGCGTGGGCCTTGGGGATGAACGGCTTGTAGTTGGCGGACTTGACGAAGAAGGCGCCCGCGATGATCACGATGAGGACGACGGTCACCTTGATGGCGACGACGACCTCGGTGACGCGCGCGGACAGTTTCATGCCGATCACGAGGATGACGGTGAGCACCAGCACCAGGGCAGCGGCCAGGATGTCGAAGCCGAACCCCGTGGCGTTCTCCCGGCCACTGAGCGACTCCGGCATGTGCCAGCCCGCGTTGTCCATGAGCGAGCGGATGTAGCCGGACCAGCCGACGGCGACCACCGCCGTGCCGAGCGCGAACTCCAGGACCAGGTCCCAGCCGATGGTCCAGGCGGGGAGCTCGCCGAGTGAGGCGTACGAGAAGGTGTACGCGGATCCGGCCACGGGGACCGTGGAGGCGAACTCCGCGTAGCAGAGCGCGGCGAGCGCGCAGACGACGCCGGCCGCGACGAAGGCCAGGGCGACCGCCGGGCCCGCGTTCTCCTTGGCGACCTTGCCGGTGAGGACGAAGATGCCGGTGCCGATGATGACACCGACGCCGAAGACGGTGAGATCCAGAGCCGACAGCGACTTCTTGAGTGCGTGCTCCGGCTCCTCAGTGTCCAAGATCGACTGTTCGACCCTTTTCGTTCTGAAGAGGGTGCTGCTCACGGGCGTACCTCCCACGCTTGTCGTCCTCGACATGATCGAGGGGGCTCGTGCTGCGTATGCCCCGACATAAGTCGATTCACGCGAAAGGGCCGGTTTCACCACCCGTACAGGGTGCCGAAACCGGCCCATCGGACCCGAAGGGTACGTCAGTCGCGCGCGGGTTCCACCGAGTCCACGGCCTGCGCCGCAGTGCGGTCGAAACGGCCGTCGAGCTTGGCGACGAGGCCGGTGACCTGGCGGGCGATGTCCGGCGCGGTCAGGCCGATCTCCGCCATGACCTCCTTGCGGGAGGCGTGGTCGAGGAAGCGCGGCGGGATGCCGAAGTCGCGCAGCGGGACGTCGACGCCCGCGTCGCGCAGGGCCTGCGCGATCGTCGAACCGACGCCGCCGACGCGGGAGTTGTCCTCGACGGTGACGACCACGCGGTGCTGCTCGGCGAGCGGGGCCATGGCCTCGTCGACCGGCTTGACCCAGCGCGGGTCGACGACGGTCGTGGAAATGCCCTGCTTGTCGAGGAGGTCGGCGATCTCCAGGCACATCGGCGCGAGCGCGCCGACGGAGACGAGCAGCACGTCGGGCGCGTCGGTGCCCGGAGCGCGCAGCACGTCCATGCCGCCGATCCGGCCCACGGCGGGCACGGCCGGGCCGACCGCGCCCTTGGAGAAGCGGACCACGGTCGGCGCGTCCTTCACCTCGACGGCTTCGCGCAGCTGGGCACGGACCTGGTCGGCGTCGCGCGGCGCGGCGAGCCGAAGGCCCGGAACGACCTGGAGGATCGACATGTCCCACATGCCGTTGTGCGAGGCGCCGTCGGTGCCGGTGACGCCCGCCCGGTCCAGGACGAAGGTGACGCCGCACTTGTGCAGGGCCACGTCCATCAGGACCTGGTCGAAGGCGCGGTTGAGGAAGGTCGCGTAGACCGCGAAGACGGGGTGCAGTCCGCCGGTGGCGAGGCCCGCCGCGGAGACGGCGCCGTGCTGCTCGGCGATGCCGACGTCGTAGATGCGGTTCGGGAAGGCGTCCGCGAACTTCTTCAGGCCGACCGGCTGCAGCATCGCCGCCGTGATCGCGACGATGTCCTTGCGCTCCTTGCCCAGCTCGACCATCTCGTCGCCGAAGACGGAGGTCCAGTCGGCACCCGAGGCCTTGATGGGCAGGCCCGTGTCGGGGTGAATGGGGCCGATGCCGTGGAAGCGGTCCGCCTCGTCCTGGAGAGCGGGCTGGTAGCCGCGGCCCTTCTCGGTGAGGCAGTGCACGATGACCGGGCCGCCGAAGCGCTTGGCGCGGGCGAGTGCCGACTCCAGGGCCTCGATGTCGTGGCCGTCGATCGGGCCGACGTACTTCAGGCCGAGGTCCTCGAACATGCCCTGCGGGGCGATGAAGTCCTTGAGGCCCTTCTTGGCGCCGTGCAGGGTCTCGTAGAGGGGCTTGCCGACGACCGGGGTGCGCTCCAGGAGGTCCTTGCCGCGGGCCAGGAAGCGCTCGTAGCCGTCCGTGGTGCGCAGGGTCGCCAGGTGGTTGGCGAGGCCGCCGATCGTGGGGGCGTACGAACGCTCGTTGTCGTTGACGACGATCACCAGGGGGCGGTCCTTGGCATCGGCGATGTTGTTGAGCGCTTCCCATGCCATGCCGCCGGTGAGGGCGCCGTCGCCGATGACGGCGACGACGTGGTCGCTCTTGCCGCGCACCTCGTTGGCCTTCGCGAGACCGTCGGCCCAGCCGAGGACCGTGGAGGCGTGCGAGTTCTCGATGACGTCGTGCTCGGACTCGGCCTGCGAGGGGTAGCCGGACAGGCCGCCCTTCATCTTCAGCTTCGAGAAGTCCTGACGGCCGGTGAGCAGCTTGTGGACGTAGGACTGGTGGCCCGTGTCCCACAGCACCTTGTCCTTGGGCGACTCGAAGACGCGGTGCAGCGCGATGGTGAGCTCCACGACACCGAGATTGGGGCCGAGGTGGCCGCCTGTCTTGGAGACCGCTTCGACGAGAAAGGTCCTGATCTCGCCGGCCAGCTGGTCCAGCTGCTCCAGGCTGAGCCGGTCCAGATCGCGCGGTCCCCTGATGCGGGTCAGCAGCGGCACCCGTGCCTCCTTGCAGTAGAGCTGATCGAGCTTTGCCGGGTCTGTCGAGTCTAATGTTCCGCCTTTCATGGCAGCGGCCGGGCTCCGCCTTGTAGGTCGCGCGTTCGGCCGTAAATCATCCATACGCACGTTCCCTTCAGGTCCCTGCGCACGCCCCGCTCACGGACGGGGAAGTACCCGGGTCCGGACATGGAAGTGCCCGGTACCGCCATTGGTACCGGGCACTTCGTCCAGGGCCGGAAGAGGCAGGACCGCTACGCGCGGCCGGCCGTCTTCTGGGTCTTGCGGGTCACGGCGTCGATGACGACCGTGGCGAGAAGCACACCACCGGTGATCATGTACTGCACCGGAGAGGCGATGCCCTCCAGGGCGAGGCCGTACTGGATCGAGACGATCACGAGCACACCGAGCAGCGCGTTCCAGGTGCGGCCACGGCCACCGAAGAGGCTGGTGCCACCGATGACGGCCGCCGCGATGGCGTTCATCAGGAGGTCACCGGCGCCGGCGCCCTGGTTGGCGGAGGCGATCTTCGAAGCGATGAACAGACCGCCGATCGCGGCGAAGGTACCGGAGATCGCGAAGACCGAGATCCGGACCATCTCCACGTTGATACCCGCACGCCGAGAGGCCTCGACGCTGCCGCCGAGCGCGAAGATCTTCCGCCCGTACGAGGTACGGCGCAGCACGAAGTCCGTGAGCAGCAGCACCGCGACGAAGATCACAACGGCCAACGGCAGGCCCTTGTACTGGTTGTAGAGGATCGCCACGGCGAAGGCGAGGATCGCCAGGAGCGCGGTGCGCACGATGATCTCGCTCACCGGCCGGGACGGCACACCCGCGGCCTCGCGGCGGCGGTTACCGAAGTAGGAGGTGAGGAAGTACGCGGCGGTCACGACGATCGCGAGCGCGTAGGCGGCGGCCACATCGGTGAAGTAGTAGCTGGTCAGCTTGGCGACGACGCCTTCGCTGTCCAGGTTGATGGTGCCGTTGCTGCCGAGGATCTGGAGCATGAAGCCGTTCCAGAACAGCAGACCCGCCAGGGTGACGGCGAAGGCCGGCACACCGATGCGCGCGAAGACGAATCCGTGGATCGCACCGGCGGCCGTGCCGGTGAGGATGGCCAGTACGAAGGCCAGCCACTCGTTCATGCCGTGCGTGACATTCAGCACCGCGAAGGCGGCGCCCGCGACACCGGAGACCGAACCGACCGACAGGTCGATCTCGCCGAGCAGCAGCACAAAGACGATGCCGACGGCGATCATGCCCGTGCCGACCATGGCGACGGAGATGTCGGACAGGTTGCCCGCGGTGAGGAAGTTCGAGTTCAGGCTGGCGAAGATCGCCCAGATGATGATCAGGCCGATGACGACCGGGATGGATCCCAGGTCGCCGGACTTCATCTTCCGCTTGAACTCGGTGACATAGCCCTTGAGGCCCTCCTCGCGGACCAGCAGCCGGGGGTCGACCGCGGTGACCGCGTCGTGCGCCGCCTCGGGGTTCTCCACGACGTGCTCGTCGGGGGTGGCGGAGGTCTTGTCGATGCTCACTTCTGAGCCTCCCCATTGCTGCGCGCCGCACGACGGGTCACGGCGTTGTCCGTGGCGCCCGTGATGGCGGAAATGATCTCTTCCTGGGAGGTCGACTTGACCTCGAAGACGCCGTTGTTGCGCCCCAGGCGCAGGACGGCGACCTTGTCGGCCACGGCCTTCACATCGGCCATGTTGTGGCTGATGAGGAGGACCGCGTGGCCGCGCTCGCGCAGCCGCTCGACCAGGTCGAGAACCTGGGCGGTCTGCTCGACGCCGAGGGCCGCGGTGGGCTCGTCGAGGATGACGAGCTTGGGCTCACCGAGCATCGAGCGGGCGATCGCCACGGTCTGGCGCTGACCGCCGGAGAGCGAGGCGATCGGGATGCGGACGCTGGGGATGCGGATGGACAGCGTGTCCAGCAGCTCGCGGGAGCGGCGTTCCATCTCGACCTCGTCCAGGACGCCGCGCTTCTTCAGCTCCCGGCCCAGGTAGAGGTTGCCGACCACATCGATGTTGTCGCACAGCGCGAGGTCCTGGTAGACGGTCGCCACGCCCAGGTTCTGGGCGTCGTGCGGCTTGTTGATCGATACGGCCTTGCCGTCCCACTCGATGACGCCCTCATCGATGGGATGCACGCCGGCGATCGTCTTGACCAGCGTGGACTTTCCGGCGCCGTTGTCGCCCACCAGGGCGACCACTTCACCGGCGTGGACCTCAAGCTCTACATCGGTGAGCGCCTGGACGGCACCGAATCGCTTGGAGACCCCGCGCAACGCCAGGACAGGCGTAGCGGACACGTGAACCATCTCCTTCGCCGCCTGACCCGGCGGGAGGTTGTGCAGAAAGTTTTGGAGGGGGGTTGTTCCGTCCGGCGCCCCGCCTAGCTTGCGGGGCTGTTGAATGCGGGGCGCCGGAGGGGCTCAGTACGCAAGTCCCGTACGGGAATTCAAGAACGAATTCCCGTACGTGGATAGAGACTTGCGGTGGCTTACTTCAGACCGATCTTGTCGCAGTCGGCCTTGTACGCGGCGGTGCAGATGTCGTTGACCGTGTAGACGCCGTCCTTGATGACGGTGTCCTTGATGTTGTCCTTGGTCAGCGAGGTGACCGCGACGAGCACCGACGGGATCGCCTTGGTGGTCGGGCTGTCGACCTTGTCCTTGGCGACCGAGTCGAGCGACTTGCCCTGGGCGAGCGCGACGGCCATCTCGGCGGCGGCGTCGGCCTCGGGGGCGTACGGCTTGTAGACGCTCATGTACTGCGTACCGGCGACGATGCGCTGCACACCCGCGAGCTCGGCGTCCTGGCCGGTGACCGGGACGGAGATGCCCGCGGCCTTGAGGGCGGTGATGATACCGCCGGCCATGCCGTCGTTGGCGGAGTAGACGCCGATGATGTTCTTCTTGCCGAGAGCCGAAATGGCGCCCTCCATGTTGGAGTTGGCGTTCTCCGGCTTCCACTCCTTGGTGTCGTACTCCTTGCCGATGTTCACCTTGCCGTCGAGCACCTCGTGGGCGCCCGCCTTGAACTGGGCGGCGTTCGGGTCGGTGACCGACCCGTTCATCATGACGATCTTGCCGTCCTTGGCCTTGGAGCCAAGAGCCTTGAGGAGGGCCTCGCCCTGCGTCTTGCCGACGGTCTTGTTGTCGAACGAGGTGTAGGCGTCGATCGGGCCCTGCGCGAGACGGTCGTAGGCGACGACCGGGATGCCGGCGTCCTTGGCCTTCTGCACCGAGTTCTTGATGGCGGCAGCGTCCACAGCGTCCACGATCAGCACGTCCACCTTGTTGGTGATCATCGTGTCGACCTGCTGGTTCTGCGTGCTGGCGTCCTGCTTGGCGTTGGCGTAGACGACCTCGCCCTTGTTGTTCGTCAGCTCCTTGATCTTGCTCTCGATCAGGGGCTTGTCGAACTTCTCGTAACGCGCGGTCTGGTTCTCGGGAAGGAGCAGACCGACCTTGATCGCGTCGCCCTTCTTGGCGGAGCTGGAGCTGTCGCTCTTGTCGCCGGACTCCTTGGCACTGCCACAGGCGGCCAGCGAGACGGCCATAGCACCAGCGGCAACGGCAACGGCGGCACGACGCATACGCGTGTTCACTTCAGAAACCTCCCTGACGAGGCCGCGTCGTTGCGGCCGAGGTGGCTGGAAGTCAACTCGGCCACACGTGCGACGTCAAGAAGTAAATACTTAACGAGATGGCAACGGTGCCATGCGTTCTCTAAGTGAAGGCAGGGGCAACAGCGGTCAGCGATCCGTCCAAAAGGGTCGAATCGCCCATCTCGCTGAGCGCGAGAGCGAGCGCGCCGAGGACCTCCGCGCGGCCCCCCAAGGCCCCTGGCAACACCGAGAGTTGACGTGCGGCGCTGGGGATCGCATAGCGGCCGACCGACTCCCTGATGGGCCCCAGAACCAGCTCCCCGGCCTCGGCGAGATCGCCGCCGAGAACCACCCGGCTCGGGTTGAGCAAATTGCAGAGATTCGCGACTCCGCTGCCGATGTGACGGCCGACGTCGGCGATCACCCGACGACAGCCCGGATCCCCGTCGCGCGCCAGCCTGACCACGCCTTCCATGGTCAGATCGGTGCCGTGACTGGATTGCAGGAGCGGCAGCACATAGCGCGCCGCCGTAAAGGTCTCCAGGCATCCCCGGTTGCCGCAACGGCAGACGGGGCCTGATTCATCAAGAGTGATATGGCCGATTTCTCCCGCAGTGCCGCCAGGCCCGCGGTAGATCTTGCCGTCGATCACCAGACCCGCGCCGACACCGCTGGCGACCTTGATGTACGCCAGGTCCTTGACCCCGCGCCCGCTCCCCCAGACCATCTCGCCGAGCGCGCCCAGGTTGGCGTCGTTGTCCACGTGCACGGGCACGCCGAGCCGCCCCCGCAGCTCCTCGGCGGGCTTCGCGCCGGTCCAGCCCGGCAGGATGGCGGTGGACCCGAGGGTCCCCGACTCCACGTCGATCGGGCCGGGCACACCGAGCCCCACACCCGCGATCTTGGACCGGTCGACCCCGGTTGCCGCGATCAGGCGGTTGACCAGCTCTTCCGCCCGGTCGAAGCCCTGCGCGGCGGAGGCGTCCACATCCAGCGGCTCGGACTCCTCGGCCAGTACCTGGTGGGCGAGATTTCCGACCGCGACGCGCAAATGTGTATGCCCGAAGTCGACCCCGATGACGATGCCGGCGTCTCCGCTCAGACTGACGCTGCGGGCCCTGCGTCCGCCCGCCGAAGTGGGTGTGACCTCGACCGTTCCGCCGTCCTTGAGCTCCCGGACGATATTGGAAACGGTCGCGGCGGACAGGCCCGTCGTCCTCGCGATCTCCGCCTGCGTGAGCGAACCGGCAAGGCGCACCGCACGTACGACGCGCTCCAGATTGGCTCGGTGCAGCGACGACTGCGACCCCGGAGTCTCCACGACGACCTCCCGCGTACGAGGCCGCCACGATGAGGCCTCGCCTATGTCCAACTAGTGAACTCTAAGCTGAGCCGTTTGGGTCACCTCCCGTCAAGAGGTTGAGCTGCATCCGGCGCGGATGAGCACGCGTGAGCGCCGTATCCCAGGAAAACCCAGCCGTGACATGACACGGGCGATGCGTGCGTGGCCCACGTCACAGCCACATATCAAGACCACTTACAAGTTGTCACCTTCTCGGCCGTGAACGATCAAGCTTGCACTCTCGATCATTCACACCTCGTCGCGCTCCCGACTGCCCCCTACGACGGAACGGTCACGGGTCGCATCCACCCACTCTCTCGTTATGACGGAGCAGGTGCGGGTGTGGTGACAAACACCCACGCCGAGCGTGCGCGATCGCGCACGTTGACCCCGGCGACGACGTCGGCGGGCCCAGCGAGGCCGCACCGACGACAACAGAAGCGATCCCGAGTGGACCGATTGGCCCTCTCGGTATGGCCGCAGCGCGGGCAGCGCTGCGAGGTGTAGGCCGCGTCCACCTCCAGGAACGGCACCCCGGCCCTTTTGGCCTTGTAGGCCAAGTGCTGACCGAGCTGGCGGAAGGGCCAGCGGGAGAAGGTGGTCCGCTGGTCGCGGCGAAGCCGTACCCGTTCGCGGATCCCGTCCAGCTGCTCGACGGCGATTCCGCGACCGGTGCGTTGCGCGACGGCCACAATCTCCTTGGAAATGCGGTGGTTGACATGAGTGGCATGCCGTTGTTCACGACATGCACGCTGTGCGAGGCGCCGCTTGGCCGAGCGGGTGCCCTTGGCTTGGAGTTCGGTGCGCTTGCGGGCCTGCCAGCGCCGATAACGCCCCAGCCGTCGGCCCTGGTAGTTGGCGCCCTCCGAGGTGGTGGCAAGGTTGACGATGCCACGGTCCACGCCGATCCAGTCCACAGGCTCATACACCGGCTGCTCCGGCACCTCGCAGGTGGCGACGAGGAACCATTTCCCGCCCGCCTGGACAAGGTCGCTCTCCCCCTTGCGGTATTGCACCAGAGTCTTCAATTGGTCGGGCGAGCAGGTGAACCCCAGGCCTTTCAACCGTCCGCCGATAGTCCAGATGGACACGGTTCCCGCATCGAGCTGCCAGGAAAGGCAGCGGTCATCAAAGGGCTGTGCGGCCTCGGGCCGGAAGACAACCGCTTGCCCGGCCGCCTTTCGGTATCGCTTCGAACCCGACTTCCCCAGGTTGCCCGCCGCCAGATTGGCGCGCAGCGTCGCATACGCGTCTACGACCTTCTTCACTACCCGCACCGCAGGCTGAGCCGACAGGCCGAATGCGGCCTTCACTTCCGCGTAAACCAGCGTCTGCAACTCATTGCGCGAGGTGACGCCCTGTTCGAATGCCACTCGCGAGACATGGATGGCAGCACGGTTGCAGGCAAGCAGCGTCGCCCCCAGCGCCGACGCCTGCTCAGGCGTCGGCAGCAGCTTGACCCGCACAACCAGCTTCATGACCGATCACGCTAGCCACACAGCCGCACGGATGAACCAACTCCGCACACATGCACCAAATTCAGTGACAAACCGACCATGCGTTCGCATCTATGACGAGGTTGCCAGGCTGCTACTTGAGGGCACCCGCCGTCAGCCCCTGCACCACCTGCCGCTGGAAGATGATGTACGCGGCGAGAACCGGCAACATCGCCATCACCAGGCCCGCGAACAGGCCCGACCAGTCGCCCTTGTACCCCTGGCTGGTCGCCAGCTCGACGAGGCCCTGGGAGAGCACCTTCTTGTCCGGGTCGGTGTTCAGCACCGTCGGGAGCATGTACTGGTTCCACTGCCCCAGGAAGTTGAAGATGCCGACGCTGACCAGACCCGGCTTAGCCATCGGCAGCATGATCTGGAAGAAGGTCCTGGTGTGCGACGCGCCGTCGACGAACGCCGCCTCGGCGATAGAGGTCGGCAGTGTCCTGAAGAACGATGTCAGGAAGAAGACGGTGAACGGCAGTGAGTAGGCGATGTAGACGAGGATCAGGCCCGGCAGCGTATTCAGCAGTTGCATGTTGTTCAGCACATAGAACAGCGGCACCAGAGCGAGCATGATCGGGAAGCTCATTCCTCCGACGAAGAGGAAGTAGATGAAGCGGTTGCCGGGGAACTCGAAGCGGGCCAGCACGTACGCCGCCATCGAGCCGAGTACGAGCGTGCCCACCAGCGAGAAGCCCACCACGATGAGCGTGTTGCCGAAGTAGTCGCTCATGTGCGCCTGCGACCAGGCGCGCGACCAGTTGTCGAAGTGCAGCTTGTCCGGTAGTGACCAGGGTGAGCTGAAGATGGAGTCGTCGTCCTTGAAGGACGTCATCACCGCCCAGACGAGCGGCAGGACGACCATGATCGCCCAGATGATGAGGATGCCGTGCGAGAAGACGCTCAGGACGCCTCCCTCACTGTTCTTCACCTTCTCGGGCGGGGCCGGCGTCTTCATCACCCGCGGGTGAACCTCGACCGGGTCCGCGGGCGGCGGGGTGTCAGTGGTCTTCATCAGAACTCCAGCCGCTCTCGCCGGCCCAGCCGCATCACGATCGCTGCGAACAGCAGCGTGACGATGAGGAGGGCAACGCCAATCGTTGTCGCGTAGGCGGCGTTCGCGTCGCGGAACGCCGATTGGTAGACGTACAGCGGCAGGACCGTGGTCGAGTAGTCGGGACCGCCGGGACCCACCGTCATGATCTGCACGGCGGCGAAGGCCTCCGCGCCGAGGGCCAGAATGCCCATGTAGACCCATCCGGACTGCACGGTGTCCCAGAGCAGCGGAAGAGTGATTTTGAAGAACGTGGTGAACCGGTTCGCGCCGTCGAGGAGAGCGGCCTCGTAGAAGTCCTTCGGAATCGAGGCCATTCCAGCGGAGAACAGCACGACGAAGAACCCGACGGTGCTCCACAGGAGCACCGTCATCACACACCACAGGGCGAGACCCGGATCGCCCAGCCAGTCCGGCTGGACACTGCCGAGGCCGATGGCCTTCAGAGTCCCGTTGATCACACCGTCGTTGGGGTTGTACGCGAACTGGAAGAGCAGGGAGACGATCGCGATCGACAGCACCTGCGGGAAGAAATAGGCGATCTTGTAAAAGCCTGAACCGCGCACTCCGGTGATGGCGGCGCCTTTGCGGCGCCGCCCACCGACATTGAGCATGAAGGCGAAGAAGAGCGCAAGGCCCAGCGTCACCAGCGGCAGCAGCAATGCGAATACCAGGCTGTGCTGCAACGATTTCCAGAAGATGTCGTCGTGCAGCATTCTTGTGTAGTTCGCGAAGCCAACCATCTTGAAGTCGGGGCTCAGGCCGGTCCAGTCCGTGAACGAGTAGTAGATCGCCTGGATGAACGGCCAGATCACGAAGATCGCGTACAAGGCCAAGGGGGTTACCAAGAACCCCACAATGAACCGGTACTTGCCGTGTTGCATGGTTACCGACCCCGATCTCTTCGCGGGTGCCGCCGCTGGTGACGTATGCGCACGTGCCGCTGCTACTGGTGCTTGTAGTGCTTGATGGACTGATCCTTGGCCGCCGCGTCCGCGTAACCCTGGATCTTCTTGATGGCCTCGGCCGGGGTCAGTCGCCCTGCCATCATCTCGCCGAGACCGGCAACACCGATCTGCTCCTTCTGAAGCTTCACGTACCAGTCCTGGAGGCGCGGGTTGACCACGTTGTCGCCGGCCTTCTCCAGCGCCGCGACACCGGACTTGAGGCCGGGGGTCAGCGTGATGCCGTCGGTACCGCCGTTGAAGGCCGTCAGCGACTTCACCTGGCTGGTGAAGTTCTTCGACGAAGCCTCGCTGAGCATGATGCGCAGTTGTTCCATACCGCCCGGGGCGTTGGCCGCCTTGGCCGGGACGATGAAGGGCTCTCCGCCGGAGGCCCAGATGGTGCCGAACGGCATCTTGTCGGAGCTGTCGAGGCTGGACGGGCCGCTGACGGCCAGGTTGAAGTCCTTTGGGATCACGTTCGCGGACTCATTCTCCACCCAGGACCCGTTCGGAATGAAGAGCGCCTTGCCCTTCGCCCAGGCGGTCTGCGACTGGATGTGGTCGATGCCCGGGGTGCCCTTGAGGATGTAGCCCTTCTTGTAGAGCTCGTAGTACGCCTCGAACGCGGCCTTGACGGCAGGGTCCTTCCAGGCGTTCGGCTCCAGATTGTCGATCTTGTCGAGGACCTCGCGGCCACCGATCTTGGCGATGAAGGGGTAGAGCGAGAACGGCAGGTAGTACGGGTACTTGCCCGCGTACGTCCAGCCGGCGATGCCCTGCTTCTTCGCCTTCGCGCACAGCGCGAGCATGGCGTCCCAGTCCTCGGGGTACGTCGAGTCGAGCTTGTCGAGGGCGGTCTGGGAGTACCAGACGCCGTAGACCGTGTAGGCGTAGTACATGATCCAGACAGGGTCGCCGTCGAACTGGCCCATCTCGACGATGCCGGGGCGCAGCGTGTCGCGGACCTTCTTCGTCGGGTCGTCGATAGACGGCGCGTCGAGGAGCGGGGTCAGGTCGGTCAGCTGCTTCTTGCCGACGAGCACACCCATGTCCATCTGCTGGGCGCCCGAGTTGTCGATCAGGTCCGGAGGAGTGCCACCGTTGAACTTGGGCTGCAGCTCGGACTGGATCTTCTGGGTCTTGTGGAAATTGATCTTGACCTTGGGGTACGCCTTCTTGTACTCGGCGTTGGCGTCGGTCGCGTACTTCGTACCGAAACCGCCGTCGAAGATGACGACCGAGAGCGCGGCCGTCTCATTGACGCCCAGCGGGTTCTTCTTCGTCTTCTTGCCGGCTTTGGCCTTGTCCTCCGAGCCACTGTCGCTGCTCGCACACGCGGACAGGAAGCTCATCGTCGGTACGGAGATCAGGCCGAGTGCCGCCGACCGCTTGATCAGATCACGGCGGCCGACACCCTCGGGGTTGCTGTTCTCGGCGGAAGTGGATCCCATGCTCAAGTCCTCGCCTTCTCCAGGACTCAGGCGGTGAACCGGATCCTCCCCGGCACCGCGGTTAGGTCAAGCTGGGGTCGTGCGTGGGGGATTCAGTGGGACGACGCGACGGTAGGTGTATGTGACACGGTCCGTGGCCTCCCGATTTCCCCCCTGGGTCCTGCCTGTCCACGGCCGTCGAACGACGGGGCAGACGCCGACAGGTATAGTCCACTTCCCGCCAACGGAGCAAGATCGAATGCAGGTTTGCCGGTGGGTCTTTTCCGAGTTGAGACCTCACGGAAATATGGGACACCCGTGACTTGCCCCGGCGAAGATCCACAGGGTGCCAACCTCCCACATTGGGAGTAATGCGCAGCTCGTCGCGCGGCATTCGCCCCGGACACCCCACCCAACACCCTTGACATCACTGACAACTTGACGCCCAAATGGTCCTTGCGCAGCGAAGTTGACAACGTTGTCCAAGCGCAGGGAGGGTGCTCGCGCATGCAGCACAGAGCTCGGTACAGACGGAGTTCTTCGACTCGTCCCATTTGGGGTTCCTCAACGCTCATGGGGGTGGCAGCGCTTTCTCTGGTGGTCGCCTCGCAGGGCGTGGCGGTCGCCCTTCCCGCTCAAGCGGCGGCCGCCGACCGGGAGTTCGCCTCCTCGTTCGAATCGGGCGATCCCGCGCCGGACTGGTTGAATACTGTCGATACGACACCAGATGGGACCAAGCGATCCTCCGGTGTCGACGGCGGCTACAGCACCGGCATCCCCGGCAATGTCACCGACCACGTCACCGACGTCCGCGCCAGCGGCGAGAACACCGGCGCGGGCGAGGTGAAGGAGAACCTCGTCGACGGCGAGTCGAGCACCAAGTGGCTGACCTTCGAGCCCACCGGCTGGGCGGAGTTCGACCTCGACGCCCCGGTCAAGGTGGTCACGTACGCGCTTACTTCGGCCAACGACCACGACGAGCGCGACCCGCGGGACTGGACCCTGCAGGGCTCCACGGACGGCAAGGACTGGAAGACCCTCGACACGCGCTCCGGAGAGTCCTTCGGCGAGCGGTTCCAGACCAAGTCGTACGACATCGCGAGCCCCGTCGAGTACCAGCACTTCCGGCTCGACATCACGAAGAACAACGGCGGCGACATCCTCCAGCTCGCCGACGTCCAGTTCTCGACGGGCCAGAGCGACGACCCGACGCCCAAGGACATGCTCTCGCTGGTGGACCGCGGCCCGAGCGGCTCGCCCACCGCGAAGGCGGGCGCGGGCTTCACGGGCAAGCGGGCGCTGCGCTACGCCGGTACGCACAAGCCGGACGGCCGGGCCTACTCGTACAACAAGGTCTTCGACGTGAACGTGACCGTCGGCCGGGACACCGAGCTGTCGTACCGGATCTTCCCGTCCATGGCGGACGGCGACCGGGACTACGACGCCACGAACGTGGCCGTGGACCTGGTCTTCACCGACGGCAGCTACCTCAGTGACCTGGGCGCGACGGACCAGCACGGCTTCGCGCTGACGCCGCAGGGGCAGGGCGCGGCCAAGGTGCTGTACGTCAACCAGTGGAACAACGTGGCCTCGCGGATCGGTTCGGTCGCGGCCGGCAAGACCGTGGACCGGATCGTGCTGGCGTACGACTCGCCGAAGGGGCCCGCGAAGTTCCGCGGCTGGCTGGACGACGTCTCGCTTCGTGTGAAGCAGCCCGAGAAGCCGAAGGCCCATCTGTCCGACTACGCGTCGACCATCCGCGGCACCAACTCCAGCGGTGGCTTCTCTCGCGGCAACAACTTCCCGGCGACGGCCGTCCCGCACGGCTTCAACTTCTGGACGCCGGTGACCAACGCGGGCTCGCTGAGCTGGCTCTATGACTACGCCCGCGCCAACAACTCGGACAATCTGCCCACGATCCAGGCGTTCAGCGCGAGCCACGAGCCCAGCCCCTGGATGGGGGACCGGCAGACCTTCCAGGTGATGCCGTCGGCCGCGTCGGGCACCCCGGACACCGGCCGGGAGGCCCGCGAGCTCGCCTTCCGTCATGAGAACGAGACCGCGCGCCCGTACTACTACGGGGTGACCTTCGAGAACGGGCTCAAGGCGGAGATGGCGCCGACGGACCACGCCGCCTCGTTGAGGTTCACCTATCCCGGTGATGACGCGAGCGTGGTCTTCGACAACGTCACGGAGCAGGCGGGGCTGACGCTCGACAAGGAGAACGGGATCGTCACCGGGTACTCGGACGTGAAGTCCGGCTTGTCGACCGGGGCCACGCGGCTCTTCGTGTACGGGGTCTTCGACGCGAAGGTGACCGGAGGGGACTCCAGCGGGGTCAAGGGCTATCTGCGCTTCGCTCCTTCGCAGGACCACACCGTCACCCTGCGCCTCGCCACCTCGCTCATCAGCATCGACCAGGCCAAGGACAACCTCCGCCAGGAGATCCCCGACGGCACGTCCTTCGGCACGGTCAAGGACCGCGCGCAGAAGCAGTGGGACAAGCTGCTCGGCAGGGTGGAGGTAGAGGGCGCGACGCCGGACCAGCTGACGACGCTGTACTCCAGCATGTACCGGCTGTACCTGTACCCCAACTCCGGGTTCGAGAAGGTCGGTTCAAAGTACCAGTACGCGTCACCGTTCTCGCCGATGCCGAGTCCCGACACCCCCACGCACACCGGCGCGAAGATCGTCGACGGCAAGGTGTACGTCAACAACGGCTTCTGGGACACCTATCGGACGACATGGCCGGCGTACTCGCTCCTGACGCCCGGTCAAGCGGGTGAGATGGTCGACGGGTTCGTGCAGCAGTACAAGGACGGCGGCTGGACCTCGCGCTGGTCCTCGCCGGGTTACGCCGACCTCATGACCGGCACCTCCTCGGACGTGGCGTTCGCGGACGCCTACGTCAAGGGTGTCGACTTCGACGCGGAGTCGGCGTACGACGCGGCCCTGAAGAACGCCACCGTCGTCCCGCCCACGTCGGGCGTGGGCCGCAAGGGCATGTCGACCTCCCCCTTCCTCGGCTACACGAGCACCGACACGCACGAGGGCCTGTCGTGGGCGCTGGAGGGCTACCTCAACGACTACGGCATCGCGAAGATGGGACGGGCGCTCTACAAGAAGACCGGAAAGAAGCACTACAAGGAGGAGTCGGACTACTTCCTCAACCGCGCCCAGGACTATGTGAATCTCTTCGACTCGAAGGCCGGTTTCTTCCAGGGCCGCGACGACAAGGGCGACTGGCGGGTCGAGTCGTCGAAGTACGACCCGCGCGTGTGGGGCTACGACTACACGGAGACCAACGGCTGGGGCTACGCGTTCACCGCGCCGCAGGACTCGCGGGGGCTCGCCAACCTGTACGGCGGCCGCAGCGGGTTGGCGGAGAAGCTCGACGCGTACTTCGCGACGCCGGAGACGGCCTCGCCCGAGTTCGTGGGCTCGTACGGCGGGGTCATCCATGAGATGACCGAGGCCCGCGATGTACGGATGGGCATGTACGGGCACTCCAACCAGGTGGCTCACCACGTGAACTACATGTACGACGCGGCGGGTCAACCCTGGAAGACTCAGAAGAACGTCCGCGAGGTCCTCTCCCGTCTCTACACCGGCAGCGAGATCGGGCAGGGCTACCACGGCGACGAGGACAACGGCGAGCAGTCGGCCTGGTACCTCTTCTCCTCGCTCGGCTTCTACCCGCTGGTGATGGGCAGCGGTGAGTACGCCATCGGCTCCCCGCTGTTCACCAAGGCGACGGTCCATCTGGAGAACGGCGAGGACCTGGTCGTCAAGGCGCCCAAGAACAGCGCGAAGAACGTGTACGTGCAGGGCCTGAAGGTCAACGGCAAGAAATGGACGTCGACTTCGCTCCCGCACTCGGTCGTCTCGCGTGGCGGAGTCCTGGAGTTCGACATGGGCTCCAAGCCGTCCTCCTGGGGCACCGGCAAGGACGCGGCGCCCGTGTCGATCACGCAGGACGACAAGGTGCCCTCACCCCGCACGGACGCCCTCAAGGGAGACGGCGCGCTCTTCGACAACACCTCGGCGACGGACGCCACGGTCACCTCCGTCGACCTGCCGGTCAGCTCTGACACCAAGGCGGTTCAGTACACGCTGACGTCGTCCGCGGACCATACGAAGGCTCCGACCGGCTGGGTCCTGCAGGGCTCGTCCGACGGCAGCGAGTGGACCGACCTCGACAAGCGCTCCGGCGAGTCCTTCGCCTGGGACAAGCAGACCCGGGCGTTCACGGTCGCGGACCCGGGCTCCTATGCGCACTACCGCCTGGTCCTCGACGGCGAGGCGACGCTCGCGGAGGTGGAACTGCTCGCCTGACGCATACCCCCACGGGAGAGGGGCGGGCGCGGAGAATCCTCCGCGCCCGCCCTGCCTGTGCGCGCGCTCGCTCAGTTCACGGCGACGGTGAAAACGTGCAGGTCCGCGTTGTCCGGCAGCTTCACGCTCTTGATGGTCCTGCCGGACGGGGCCTCGAAGGGCTCGGTGGCGAACACGTATGTCGTCACCGGGTCCTTGTCGGCGCCCGCGACGTTGCGGTACGCGGCCTTGGCCACGGTCTCGTTGCCGAACTGGACGGTGCCGCCTCCGCCGCCGACGGTCCAGTCGGTGAAGGAGAGGTCGATGGAGTCGGTGGTGCCGTCGGTGTAGGTGACGGTCGCGTTCGTCTTCTGATTGCCGTTCACCGCGCTCCCGATGAAGGACAACCGGGTTGCCTCATGCGCGAGTTCGATGCTCTGGCCGGCCGCCGAGGCGTTGTCGGGGCGGCCGGACGGGGAGTTGGGCCAGGTGTAGGTGAGGCCGTCCACGGTGCCCTGCTTGCCAGGCGTCAGGCCCGCGTCGGCGAGGGCCTGACGGGAGTAGCTCCAGCCGCCGCCGTCGTAGTCGGCCTCGTCGTGGTCACCGGCGTCGTCCGAGACACCGGTGTTGTTGTACGCGGCGAGGAGGGAGCCGGGGGCCGCGAGGGTGAGCGCGACCGGCTGCTCGTACGACGTGTCGTTCGACGTCACCGTGACCTTGACGTCGTAGAAGCCCTGCTTGGCATCCTCACCGGCCGCCAGGGTGATCTGCTGGGTACCGTCGGTCACCGTGCCCTCGGCGGGAGTCGCCGTCACACCGTCCGGCGCGTCCACGTGGAAGCGCACCTCGGGCCCGGCGCCGCCGCTCAGGGCGAGGGCGCGGATGTCGAGCTTCGTGCTGCCGCCGGGCGCAAGAGTCGCGGTGGTCGGGCCCACGCCGATCTGGTACGGCTGCTCGCCCTCGCGGAAGGAGGGCGGGGCGGCGGTCTCGGAGCTGCCCCACTGCTGGTCGGGGGTGCCGCCCAGCGTGTAGTCGAGGGTGCCGCCGTCCCGGACGAAGGAGGCGGGGAGCCAAGGCCGGTCACTGGTACGGCCGTTGACCTTCAGGGACTGGATGTACGGCGAGTCGGCGGCCGCGCCGGTCGCGCGGATCTCGATGTCGTCGCCGTCCGGGCGCTCGATCTCGATCCTGGGGAACAGCGGTGAGGACAGGGTGAGTTCGGCGCGGGAGGGCACCTGGGGGTACATGCCGAGCGAGGAGAAGACGTACCAGGACGACATCTCGCCGAGGTCGTCGTTGCCGGGGATGCCGCCGGGCTGCGTCGACCACAGCGCGTTCATCGCCGCGCGGACGGTCTGCTGCGCCTTGTAAGGGGCGCCCACGTAGTCGTACAGGTAGGGCACGTTGATCGAGGGCTCGTTGTCCAGCTCGGACTTGTCGCCACCGCTTCCCGTGAAGGCCCAACTGCCGTCCGGGTTGTGGAAGAAGGCGTCGAGCCGGTCAAGTGCCTTGTCGCGGCCGCCCATGGCCGCGAAGAGGCCGGCCGGGTCGTGCTGCACCATCCAGGTGTACTGGGCCGCCGTACCCTCCACGAAGCCGTTGCCAGTGGCCGGGGTGAAGCCGGTGACCCAGCTGCCGTCCGCCTTGCGATTGGCGATGTAGCCGCCGCTCCGGTCGGCCGCGATGTTGAAGTTGTTCTGCCACCACTGGGAGCGGCGAGCGAAGTCGGCGGCGGTCTTCTTCTCCCCTGCTGCCGTTGCCAGTTGGGAGATCGCGAAGTCCGCGCCCGACATCTCCAGGGTCTCGGCGGCGCCGCCCCAGGCGTTGGAGACGGACGGCATGTAGTGGTGGTCCATGTACTTGTCGAGGGACGGCCGTTGGCCCACCGAGAGGACCGGCTTGCCCGCGGAGGACAGATCCTGCTCGGTCGGCACGGTCGCCGCCCGGACCAGGGAGTCGAGGGCTCCCCTCAGGTCGAAGTCCGTGCCGCCGAAGGCCCGGATGCCGGCGAGCGCGGGCGCCGACGGGTCGCCGTTCATGACGTGCGTGCCGCTGGCGCCGTGCAGCCAGCGGTCCCAGACTCCCCCGTTCTGCCGGGCGAGTTCGAGCAGCGACTGCGCGATGTCGGAGCCGGTGTCCGGGTCGAGGAGGGTCAGCAGCTGGACCTGGGAGCGGTAGACGTCCCAGCCGGAGAAGGTGCCGTACTGCGCCCGGTGGCCGCGGCCGACGACATGGACCTTGTCGTCGGGGCCTCTGTATCTGCGGTCGGCGTCACTGATGACGTTCGGGTGCAGCAGGGCGTGGTAGAGCGCGGTGTAGAAGGTGGTGCGCTGGTCGTCCGTGCCGCCGCCGACCCGAATGGCACCGAGCTCGTCGCGCCAGGCCCGGTGGGCGGCGTCCTGGACGGAGGCGAAGGAACGGGACGGTGGGTTCTCGGCGGCGAGGTTGGCCTCGGCGCCCGCTCGACTGACGTACGAGATCCCGACCTTGACGTTCACGGGATCGGACCCGGGCGCGAACTCCACATAGCCGCCGGCGCCCTTGCCCGCGACGGGCCGGCCGCCCTGCCCGAATCCGCCGGTGCCGCCACTGGCCTCCGTGGTCCCCGGGCTCAGCTTGTCGTCCTGCCAGGTGCCGGTCGCCTTGAAATCACGGTCGAAGCGTGCGGTGAAGTAGAGGGTGTAGTAGGCGCGTCGGCCCTCCGGGTCGAGATAGCCGCAGAAGTTCCCGGAGGTGACGGACCCGGAGACCGTGCGGGTCGCCGGGTCGATCTTCAGGGACGAATCCGTCGACCCGACCTCGGAGTTGGCGGTACGGATCAGCAGGGAGGCGGGCTTGTCGGCGGGGAAGGTGAAGCGGCCCGAGCCCGTGCGTGCGGTGGCCGTGAGGTCGGCGGTGACGCCCGAGGCGAGGCCCACCTTGTAGTGGCCGGGCTCGGCGGTCTCGCCGGTGTGCGCGAAGTCGGCCGCGTACACGGCGTCCTTGGTGTCGCTCGCCGGGGAGGAGGTGACCTCACCGGCGTACGGGAAGAACGGGATGTCGCCGCTGCCGCCCGCGCATCCCGTGCCGGACATGTGGGTGAGGCTGAAGCCCCGGATGCGCGTGGCGTCGTACAGGTAGCCGCCCGGCGCGGCCGTGCGGGTGGCGTCCCCGCGGGTGTTCTCGGGGCTCCAGGAGAGCATGCCGAAGGGCACGACGGCGCCCGGGAAGACATTGCCGCCGTTCTTGGTGCCGATGAGCGGATCGACGTACGCGGTGGGGTCCCGGACGAGGTCCGGTGGTGCGGCGGTCGCGGCGAGCGCCGGAGTGGCGCCGCCGACCGTCAGAGCGACGGCCAGCAGGACGGATGACGGACGGAAACGCATGACGCGGCCCCTCCTCCTTCGGACGGGTCGCGCACCACAGGTCGCACAAGCCGCAGGGACAGTAACGTGCGCCACGGGTACCACGGAAGACCGCGTACGGCGCCCGGGACGCGCCCGGCATCCACCCCGATGGAGCAGTACGTCCATCGAAGTCGATCAACTCGCTTGACATCGTTGTCTGTTGAGGCGGTAGAGTCATGTACAGACCATTCGACAACGTTGTCGCACACTGCGATCGGCACAAGCCACGCACCACCCCGAAAAGCTATGCACCATCCCGGGCAGGGCCTCCCCCGACCCCGCCCGGGCTCGCGGACCGGGTGAGTCCCGAACCACCCACCCGGTCCGCCCAGAGCAGTGCAGGTCAACCCGCCTGTCCTGGCAGGTCTGTTGGCGGATCATCACCTGATCCGGAGATGACGTACCCGAATGACGCGCCCCCGCCCGGATCCAGCACCCCGTTCCAGTCGGCGACGTCCCGGGGCGCGGAGCACGCGCCGGGTGGCGGCTCGGTCGGTTGTCCGGGTCACGCCCTTCACCCGTTGGTCATGAGGAACGTGCACGTGGGGTGGGAGCGACTCCGGGGCGGGTTCCGGTCCACCGGGATGGGAGCGCTCCCACCCCACTCAGTGCGGAAGTTAGCGCGCTCCGGAACCCGTGTAAACGCCCGGCGCAGCAAGCGATACGGACGCACGAAGGCGGCGCGAGGGGCGTAGGAGGCATGTGCGATGCCGCCGGGCCGGGCGCTCCGGAACCCCCCGCGCGCGCATCCCCTCTTCTCTTGTGAAAACGACATGAATGCGGGCAAGGGGAAAGGGCGGGCTGGTGTGGGGCTCCGAAGCGGGTGGTGACGACGAGAGCGGGGTCGGCCTGGGCCCGGGTACCGCGCATGGCCTGGGTGTCGATCACGGCCCGAGTGCCGGCCATGGCCCAGGGACCGGCCACGGTCCAGGGGCCGTTCGCGGCCTGTGGGCGCCCGTGGTGGCGAATCTCCTGATCGGGCTGGTCGCGATCGTCCCAGGCCTGTGCCTGCGGTGGCTGCTGACCACGTACCCGTCGGTCGACTGCGGGGGCGGCATCGGCTGCGACAAGGAGACGCCCGACAACGCGCTCGGCATGATCACCGGCGCCGTGCTGGGCTGCGGGTTCGTCCTCGGAATGGTGCTGGTGGTGGACATCCTGATGCCCCGCCAGGAAGGCCACCCCGTGGGTCCGTGGCTCGGAATGGCGCTGCTGATCCCTGCCCCGTTCGTGGTCGGACAGGCGCTGGGCTGGGTCTAGGGTCGGTCCCGGGGGCGCGACCGACCTCCGTCCGTGGAGCGGGAGTTCAGGCCGACGCCGGGGCCGCGGTCGAGGGCGAGGGCGAGGGCGAGGGCGAGGGCGAGCCTGCCGCCGTCGTGCCGGCGCTTGTGGCCGTGTCCGCCGCCGTCGTGCCGACGCTCGTGGCCGTGTCCGCCGCCGTCGTGCCGGCGCTTGTGGCCGTGTCCGCCGCCGTCGTGCCGACGCTCGTGGTCGTGCGCACCGCGGTCGCCGTGCCCGCGCTCGGCGCGTGGCCGGCCGGTGGCAGTTCGATGGTGAACTCCGTGCGGCCCGGGGCGCTTTGCACCTGGATGGTGCCGTCGTGGGCCGCCGTGATCGCCGCGGCGATGGCGAGACCGAGACCGGAGCCGCCGTCCTTGGGGGACATGCGGGAACGGGAGGCGTCGGCGCGGGAGAAGCGCTCGAAGACCCTGGGCAGGAGCGAAGGCGGGATGCCGGGACCGTCGTCGCGTACGCGGATGACGCAGCTCCTGTCCGTGGCCTCCACCGAGGCGATCACCGTGGTGCCAACGGGTGTGTGCACACGGGCGTTGGCCAACAGGTTGGCCACCACCTGGTGCAGCCGGGCCTCGTCGCCCACGACGAGCGCCGGGGTGTCGAGAAGCAGCGACAACTGCCAGTCGTGGCCCTCTCCCGCGGCCCGCGCGTCCCACACCGTCTCCGCGACGAGCGCCGCGACGTCCACCTCGGCGGACTCCAGGGGCCGCCCCTCGTCGAGCCGGGCGAGCAGCAACAGATCCTCGACCAGGCCCCTCATCCGGGCCGACTCGGCGGAGACGCGCCGCCAGGCCAGCGTCGCCTCGGTCCTCTCGGTGCCGCGGTTCATCAGTTCCGCGTAACCCGCGATGGACGCGAGGGGCGTACGGAGTTCATGGCTGGCGTCGGCGAGGAAACGGCGCATGCGTTCCTCGCTGCGGCGCATCTCCTCCTCGCCGCGCCGGCGTTCCGCTAGCGAGGACTCGACATGGTCGATCATGCGGTTGAGGGCGGCGCCGACCTGGCCCGCCTCGCTGCCGGGGTCGGCGTCCGCGTCCGGAACCCGAGTGAGCCCGGTGGCCTCGCCGTGTGCCAGCGGCGAGCGGGAGACCTCGACGGCGGTGGCGGCGACCCGCCCGAGCGGGCGCAGTTGACGCCGGATGACGACAGCGCAGACGCACGCGGCGGCGGTGAGCCCGGCGGCCGCCACCGACGCCTCGACCATGACCAGGCCCCGGATCATGTCCTGTACGTCGTTCATGGGGAGGGCGGTGAGGACGGGCCGTCCGCCGCCGTCGAGGGCGGTGACCCGGTAGGTGCCCAGGCCGGGGAGGGTCCGGGTGTGCAGCGAGCCGTCGGCCTTGATCCCGTCGAGGGCGGCACGCTGAGCGCTGGTGAGGGCCTCCGGTCCGCCTGCACCGGTCACGACCTGGGCGGAGAGGATGTTCCCGTCGTCGTCGAGCCGGGCGGCGACGGTACCGGCCGCCTGCCCCTGCTCCTTGAGAAACGCCAGGTCCGTGCCGGCGTCCGGCCCGACCTGGACACCGCCCCGGCTGCGCTCTGCGGCGTCGGTGACCCGCCGGTCGAGGTTGCCGAGCAGATAGGCGCGCTGGGCGAAGACGGTGGTGAGGGCCATGGCCGCGCAGACGACGACCAGCGCCGCGCTGATGAGGACGAGGAGTCGCGTCCGCAGGGACCGCCCGCCCAGCCGGGCCCGCGGGCAGCGTTTGGGCGACCAGGCCTCCTCCGAGCCCCCGCGCCACCGGGCCGACAGCGACCACCCCCGCAACCGATCCTGTACGCCCTGTACGGCCCGCACGCCGTTCATCTCCCCTCCTCAGGCGGCCTGATGGCGTAACCCACCCCACACACCGTGTGGATCACGGGCGCCCGCCCCTTGTCGGTCTTCCGGCGCAGGCAGGAGATGTACACCTCGACCAGGTTCCCGCCGCCGTCGAAGGAGCTGCTCCACACGTGGTCCAGGATCTGGGCCTTGCTCAGCACCTGGCGCGGACGGCTGAGCAACAGGCTCAGCAGGTCGAACTCCTGGGCCGTGAGCCGGACGGGCGTACCGTCGCGGTGCACCTCGCGGCTCTCCGCGTCCAGCACGAGATGGCCGAGCACGAGCGCGGACCCGTCGGGCCCCGCCTCGGCGGCACCGGCCCGGCGCAGCAGCCCGCGCGGGCGCAGCACGACCTCCTCCAGGGGGGAGGGCTTCGTCACGTAGTCGTCGGCGCCGGCGACCAGCCCGTCCAGGCGGTGTTCCAGCGCGTCGCGGGCGGTGAGCATGAGAACGGGCAGCTTGGGATTCTCGTACCGCAGCCGCCGTAGCACCTGGAGTCCGTCCAGGTCGGGCAGCATCCCGTCGAGCACGGCGGCGTGCGGGGCGCGGCCGCGCGCGACGCGCAGCGCGCTCTCCCCGTCGCCCGCCGGCCAGGGCCGCCACCCCGCCTCTGTGACGGCGACGGACAGCAGCTCCGTGAGCCCCGGCTCGTCGTCGACGATCGGCACACGAACGCGGCCGCCACGGACCCCAGAAGTGCCAGACATGTGGCAATCGTGTCCCGGTCCGCTGAGGGAACCCTGTGTTCCATCTGAGCCCTGCCGATGCCCTGAGCGGCACGGCGCAGGGCGAACGGCGAAGGGCCGCACCCCCGTCACCGGGGATGCGGCCCTCAACTGCCCTGCCGGACCGCCTACTTGCGGATCCGGACCGCTTACTTGCGGATCAGGTTGCGCAGCACGTACTGCATGATGCCGCCGTTGCGGTAGTAGTCCGCCTCGCCGGGGGTGTCGATACGGACGACCGCGTCGAACTCGACGCCGGTGTCGGTGGTGACCTTCACCGTGCGCGGGGTGGTGCCGTTGTTCAGCTCCTCGACGCCGGTGAAGGAGAAGGTCTCCTCGCCGGTGAGGCCGAGGGACTCGGCGGAGGCGCCCTCCGGGAACTGCAGCGGCAGGACGCCCATGCCGATGAGGTTCGAGCGGTGGATGCGCTCGTACGACTCGGCGATGACGGCCTTGACGCCGAGGAGCGCGGTGCCCTTGGCCGCCCAGTCGCGGGACGAGCCGGAGCCGTACTCCTTGCCGGCCAGGATGGCCAGCGGGGTGCCCTGCTCGATGTAGTTGCGGGAGGCGTCGTAAATGAACGACACCGGGCCGTCGGCCTGGGTGAAGTCGCGGGTGTAGCCGCCCTCGGTGCCCGGCGCGATCTGGTTGCGCAGGCGGATGTTGGCGAACGTACCGCGGATCATGACCTCGTGGTTGCCGCGGCGGGAGCCGTAGCTGTTGAAGTCACGACGCTCGACACCGTGCTCGGTGAGGTACTTGCCCGCCGGGGTGTCGGCCTTGATCGCGCCGGCCGGGGAGATGTGGTCGGTGGTGACCGAGTCGCCCAGCTTGGCGAGGACGCGGGCGCCCGTGATGTCCGAGACCGGGGTGGTCTCCATCGTCATGCCCTCGAAGTACGGGGGCTTGCGGACGTAGGTGGACTGCGGGTCCCACTCGAAGGTGTTGCCGGTCGGGATCGGCAGCGCCTGCCACTGGGCGTCGCCCGCGAAGACGTCCTGGTAGGACTTGTTGAACATGTCCTCGCCGATGGCGTTCGCCACGACGTCGTTGACCTCGGCCTCGGAGGGCCAGATGTCGGACAGGTAGACCGGCTTGCCGTCCTGGTCGGTGCCGAGGGCGTCCTTGGTGATGTCCACCTTCATGGAGCCCGCGAGGGCGTACGCGACCACCAGCGGCGGGGAGGCCAGGTAGTTCATCTTGACGTCGGGGTTGATCCGGCCCTCGAAGTTGCGGTTGCCGGAGAGCACCGAGGTGACGGCGAGGTCGTGGTCGTTGACGGCCTTGGAGACCTCCTCCGGCAGCGGGCCGGAGTTGCCGATGCAGGTGGTGCAGCCGTAGCCGACGAGGTTGAAGCCGACCTTGTCGAGGTACGGGGTCAGGCCCGCCTTGTCGAAGTAGTCGGTGACGACCTTGGAGCCCGGGGCGAGGGTGGTCTTGACCCACGGCTTGCGGGTCAGGCCCTTCTCCACGGCCTTCTTCGCGACGAGCGCGGCGGCGACCATGACGTACGGGTTCGAGGTGTTGGTGCAGGAGGTGATGGCCGCGACCGTCACCGCGCCGTGGTCGATCGTGTAGGTCGAGCCGTCGGGGGCGGTGACCTGGACCGGGTTGGACGGCGCGCCGTTGGGGTGGATGGCCGGGGCGTCGGAGGCCGGGAAGGACTCCTGGCCCGCCTCGTCCACGGTGTCCACGTAATTACGGACGTCCTGCTTGAACTGCTCGGCGGCGTTGGCCAGGACGATGCGGTCCTGCGGACGCTTCGGGCCGGCGATCGACGGGACGACCGTGGAGAGGTCGAGCTCCAGCTTCTCGGAGAAGTCGGGCTCGGCGGCCGGGTCGAGCCAGAGGCCCTGCTCCTTGGCGTACGCCTCGACGAGCGCGAGCTGCTGCTCGCTGCGGCCGGTCAGCTTCAGGTACTTGATGGTCTCGTCGTCGATCGGGAAGATCGCGGCCGTGGAGCCGAACTCCGGCGACATGTTGCCGATGGTGGCGCGGTTGGCGAGGCTCGTCGCCGCCACACCCTCGCCGTAGAACTCGACGAACTTGCCGACCACGCCGTGCTTGCGCAGCATCTCGGTGATCGTGAGCACGAGGTCCGTGGCGGTGGTGCCGGGCGTGAGCTCACCGGTGAGCTTGAAGCCGACGACGCGCGGGATGAGCATGGAGACCGGCTGACCGAGCATCGCGGCCTCGGCCTCGATACCGCCGACGCCCCAGCCCAGAACACCCAGGCCGTTGACCATGGTGGTGTGCGAGTCGGTGCCGACGAGGGTGTCGGGGTACGCCTGGCCGCCTCGCACCATGACCGTACGGGCCAGGTGCTCGATGTTCACCTGGTGGACGATGCCGGTGCCCGGCGGGACGACCTTGAACTCGTCGAAGGCGGTCTGGCCCCAGCGCAGGAACTGGTAGCGCTCCTTGTTGCGGCCGTACTCCAGCTCGACGTTCTGCGCGAACGCCTCGTTGGTGCCGAACTTGTCGGCGATGACGGAGTGGTCGATGACCAGCTCGGCCGGGGCCAGCGGGTTGATCTTCGCCGGGTCGCCGCCGAGCGCCTTGACGGCCTCACGCATGGTGGCGAGGTCGACGACACAGGGCACGCCGGTGAAGTCCTGCATGATCACACGGGCGGGCGTGAACTGGATCTCCTGCGACGGCTGCGCCTGGGAGTCCCAGGAGCCGAGCGCGCGGATGTGGTCGGCGGTGATGTTCGCGCCGTCCTCGGTGCGGAGCAGGTTCTCCAGCAGCACCTTCAGGCTGTACGGAAGGCGAGCCGAGCCTTCCACCTTGTCCAGCCGGAAGATCTCGTACGACTCGTCGCCCACCTGCAGCGTGCTGCGGGCGTCGAAGCTGTTCGCCGACACGACAGTCTCCTTCATTGATGTGCGCGTACCCACCGCAATCCTGCCGCCACGACTGATGGACCGATCCGCTAAGGTAAGGCTAAGTTAGGTAACCCTTACCGGGGTGGCGGCTGCGGGGCGCCTCGGCAGATATCTCGATGTCGAGATAACTCTAGTACATGGGCGCGGGCTGGTCATGCCCGGCCTCCTTCGGGGGTACCCGGTGTCGGCCGGGAAGCACCCGGCATAACCGTCGCAAGGGGGGCAGCCATGCCACTCACGTTCCGCAAGAGTTTCCGCATCCTTCCCGGCGTGCGGCTCAACATCAACCGCCGATCGTGGTCCATCACCACGGGCGGGCGGCACGGGCCACGGCGCACGCACAGCAGCACCGGGCGCCGGACGACGTCGATGGATCTGCCTGGTCCGTTCGGATGGCGGCGGACGACGCGGCGGCGGGGGCGGTGACCTCCGGGGGGTGCAGCCCCATGTGCATCCGATGGCGCCGGCAGGCCCATGCGCATCCGGGGACGCAAGGCCATGTACCTCCCGAAGGGCACAGGCCCATGTGATGGAGTCGGCACGCCAGTTGGGCATCGCGGCGACCGGAGGGGTGGGCCGCCGCGCCGCGCCTCCTCGGCCTGGACGACCCCGCGGCCAACTTCGGGGAGCACAAAGAGGAGCACCGTGTCCTCGAACTGCCGTACGTACGCGATGAGGCCGTACTGACCAAAGAGCACGAAAGGGAGCCATTTTCTCGGCGACGGCATGGCGGGCGCCGGACGGGCACATCACGCCTCGGGCGCGGCGGGCGGGCTGCATCATCTGGCCGTTGGCGCCGTGCGCCGTGAATTCCCCGCCGCCGTCCGCACCACCGCGCGCCAGGCAACCGGCGAAATGCCCGAACTGGTGACAAAACTTCTCAATACCGACGAACCGTCATGGAAGCGCCTCTTCACGGCATTCATTGGCGGCGACCTCAATTGGCTGCGGCCGAGGTGTCCCACCATCGTCGCCGCACTCCTGGAACACGGCGCCCGAACTCCCTTGTGACCAGCGCTTCATGGCGCCCCACACTCGGAAGGACGCGCTCCATTTTTCTTTATCTCACATCCGATATACGGTCGCGCCATGGCAGACGACTACCTCGTACGCATCGGCAAGCTCATCCGTGACGCCCGGCAGCACCGGGGCTGGACACAGTCGCAACTTGCCGAGGCGCTCGGCACCAGTCAGAGCGCCGTCAATCGCATCGAGCGCGGCAACCAAAACATCAGCCTTGAGATGATCGCCCGAATCGGTGAAGCCCTGGACAGTGAAATCGTCTCTCTGGGCTATGCGGGTCCGATGCATCTGCGCGTCGTCGGCGGACGTCGTCTGTCCGGCTCGATCGACGTCAAGACCAGCAAGAACGCGTGCGTGGCGCTGCTGTGCGCGACGCTCCTGAACAAGGGGCGCACGGTGCTGCGCCGCGTCGCCCGCATCGAAGAGGTGTACCGCCTTCTGGAGGTGCTCGGTTCGATCGGCGTCCGCACCCGGTGGATCAATGACGGTGTCGACCTGGAGATCGTGCCCCCGAGCGAGCTGGAGATGGAGGCCATCGACGCGGAGGCGGCCCGCCGCACCCGCTCGATCATCATGTTCCTCGGTCCGCTGCTGCACCGTATGGACCACTTCAAGCTGCCGTACGCGGGCGGTTGCGACCTCGGCACGCGCACGATCGAGCCGCACATGATCGCGCTGCGCCGCTTCGGTCTCGACATCACCGCCACCGAAGGGCTCTACCACGCGCAGGTGGACCGCTCGGTCTCCCCCGGCCGCCCGATCGTGCTGACCGAGCGCGGCGACACGGTGACCGAGAACGCGCTGCTCGCCGCCGCCCGCCACGACGGCGTGACCGTCATCCGCAACGCGTCCTCCAACTACATGGTCCAGGACCTGTGCTTCTTCCTGGAGGCCCTGGGCGTACGGGTCGAGGGCATCGGCACGACCACGCTCACCGTGCACGGCGTGCCGAACATCGACGTCGACGTGGACTACTCGCCCTCCGAGGACCCGGTCGAGGCGATGAGCCTGCTCGCCGCCGCGGTGGTCACCGAGTCCGAGCTGACGGTGTGCCGGGTGCCGATCGAGTTCCTGGAGATCGAGCTCGCGGTCCTGGAGGAGATGGGCCTCGACCACGACCGCACGGCCGAGTACTTCGCCGACAACGGCCGTACCCGCCTTGTCGACCTGACTGTCCGGCCCTCCAAGCTGGAGGCGCCGATCGACAAGATCCACCCGATGCCGTTCCCCGGCCTGAACATCGACAACGTCCCGTTCTTCGCGGCCATCGCGGCCTCCGCGCAGGGCAAGACGCTGATCCACGACTGGGTCTACGACAACCGGGCGATCTACCTCACGGACCTCAACCGCCTCGGCGGCCGGCTGCAGTTGCTGGATCCGCACCGCGTCCTTGTCGAGGGCCCGACCCGCTGGCGGGCCGCCGAGATGATGTGCCCGCCCGCGCTGCGGCCCGCCGTGGTCGTCCTGCTGGCCATGATGGCGGCCGACGGCACGTCCGTCCTGCGGAACGTGTACGTCATCAACCGCGGCTACGAGGACCTCGCCGAGCGGCTCAACACGATCGGCGCGCAGATCGAGATCTTCCGGGACATCTGAGCAACCAACGCTTCGAAGGAATGCCGCCGCACCCTCTGACCCGCAAGAGAGCAGGCCAGAGGAGGTGCGGCGGCATTTTCGTGCGACTTCTCCGGGACTTCGCGGTCACCGCATGGCACCGGGCGCGCGGTATCTCCGACAGTCAACCCACTGCGAGGTGCCTCTTCACTCCAACTCCCTGAGAGCCGGCGACGGCCTCCGGAGCGGCACGCGAGGGACCCGTGATGCAATGGGGCCCGAGCGCAGATCTTGGGGTGGAGTGGGGCGTGTTGAGCAACGGTGAGGCCGACGCGGGCAGTTTCCAGCCGCTGGAGGACGGCGATCCACAAGTCGCGGGCGGCTACCGGCTGGTGGCGAGGCTCGGGGCCGGCGGTATGGGGCGGGTCTACCTCTCGCACACGCCGGGCGGGCGGGCCGTCGCGGTCAAGGTGATCCGGCCGGAGCTGGCCGAGAACGCCGAGTTCCGCAAGCGGTTCCAGGCAGAGGTGGCGGCGGCGAGCCGGGTGCACGGGCTCTATACGGCTCCGGTCGTGGACAGCGACACCGAGGGGTCCATGCCGTGGTGTGCGACCGCTTATGTACCGGGGCCGTCCCTCGCCGATGCGGTGCACGACCACGGGCCACTGCCCGTCGACACCGTACTGCGGCTGATCGCCGGTGTCGCCGAGGCACTGCAGGCGGTGCATCGCGAGGGCATCGTGCATCGGGACCTCAAGCCGTCGAACGTGCTGCTCGCCGCCGACGGGCCACGCGTCATCGACTTCGGTGTCGCGCGGGCCGCGGATGCCACGTCGGTGACGCAGAGCGGTACGGCCCTCGGCACGGTCGCCTATATGGCGCCGGAGCAGGTGCTCGGCGCGGAGGCCGCGCCCTCGGCCGACGTGTTCGCGCTGGGGCAGACCGCCGTGTTCGCGGCGACGGGCGGTGCCGCCTTCGGGGACGGGGACCCGCATGCGGTGCTCTACCGGGTGGTGCACGAGCAACCCGACCTCAGCCATGTGCCGGGGGAGATAAGCGAGTTGGTTTCCTGGTGTCTGCGCAAGCCCGCCGCCGAGCGGCCTTCCGTCGAGGAGGTCATTCGCTCCGTATCGACGATCCAGGCGCGTCGTGGTGACGCTGCGCGGTTCACGTCCGGGGCGTGGCTGCCGGGGGAGCTGGCGGCGGGGATCGCGGCTCGGACCGAAGAGGCCCATCAGGCCATGGCGGGAGCGGCTCCGGGCACTCACGGTCCCGGCGGTTCCGGGCCGACGCCCGGCGGTTTCGGACCGGCGCCCGGCGGTTCCGGGCAAACGCCCGGCGGTTTCGGGCCCGCGGTGGCCTACTCCCCCACCTCGCCGTCCCATGCTGCGCTGCCCGGGCCGTTTGTGATGGGGTCTCCGGCCGCGCCGGGTGCATACACTCCGCCCCCGTGGCCGCAGCCCCAGGAGCCGGCCGCCGCGCAGACCTCCTCGGTGGCCACGGCCCGCGAGGGCCGCAGGGCGCGGGTCTGGATGGTGGCTGCGGCCGCCGTCGTGCTCGTCGCCTGCGGGGCGACCGCCGCGCTGCTGCTCGTCCCGGGGGACGGCGACAAGAGCGACGACCGTGCGCAGGAAGTGGCCGCGTCGCGGTCGGCCCGGACCGCCGGGACGTCGCCGTCGACGTCCGACTCCCCGTCCGCCACGGCCTCGAAGAAGCCCAGAGTCGCCAAGTCCGCGCTGCCTCCCAGCCCTTCGGGGCCCCCGACGCCCACGCGGGCCGCGACCTCGGCTCCCGCGAGTGCCGCGTCCAGCGAGCCCTCGGCCCCGAAGGCACCTGCCCCGGTGACGTATTCGGGGATCAGGATGACCGCCAGCCACGACCTGTATCTGGGGGACACCCCGGTGCGGGCCAAGGCGGACACGGGGAGCTCCGACGAGGATCTGACGTACGCCGTCTACTCCTCGGGCGCGGTTCTCGCCCCCGGCACCACGTCCGGCAGCTCACTTGCCCCGCTGCCGGTGGGACGGCAGGGCAGCCTGGACGTGTGCAAGGCGGCGACCGGCTACAAGAGTTACCTCTGGGTCAAGGACCTCACGGTCGGTCAGCAGATGTGCGTCATCAGCGGGACGGGGCACGTGGGGCTCGTGACGTATCGGGGCTCGTCCGGGACGACGTACGCCACCTTGGACGTGAAGGTGTGGCGTAACGCGGCCTAGGAAGTGGTGGTGCCGTCCCCTCGCGGAGCTCTGTGCGGGGCCTGTTCGGTCGCACGGGCCTCACGAGGGGGCGTGCGGGCAGGCGGCGGGCTTCGTCCGCCCGTGCGGCTCTTCCTGTCTGTGCAGCCCCTCGCGGACGGCCCTCAGCTCGGGGAAGGGCATGCGGACGCGGCTCGCCAGATGGGCCGCGCCCGTGGTGCCGCCCGTGCCGGCCAGACCGCCCACCGTGCGGTCCACCAGGGCGAGGTGGGCCAGCTTCCAGTGCCAGAAGCGGTAGCCGATGTCGAGCAGGGTCTCGGCGAGCCGGTGGGACGGGCCCGCGCCGGCCGCGCCGAGTGCGCAGACCTCCTCCACGCTGGTGCCCCGGGCGGCGAGCGCCTTGAGGAAGGCCCGGTACAGCGGGCTCTCGTCGTCGTCGGCCGTCCCGAGTCTGACCTCCAGTGCGTGGAAGCCCTGCGACTGGGCCCCGCTGGCGGTGCCCAGGTGGGGCCGGAACGCGGCGAACCGCCGGACCGGCAGCCGCTCCAGAAGCCGTACGGTGTCCTCCAGGATGCGCACCACCTCGGCGACTCGGGCGAGATACTCCAGCGCGGACTCGATGCCGTCCGCCCCGCCCGGCCGGCCGCCGTCGGTGAGCGCCTCGGTCGCGGCGTCCAGGTCGCGCAGGGCCTGGGCGAGCCAGAGTTCGCTGGTCTGGTGGGCCACGATGAAGAACAGCTCGGCCGAGCCGGTGGCGGTGTCGTCGTCGGCGGGGCGCAGCGGCACCTGGAGCGACAGCAGCCGCTCCAGGCGCAGATAGCCCGCGTAGTCGGGGCCGGTCACGGGTCCCCGCCCCGGGACCGGAGTTCGGCGGCGTGGGCGAGGAGCCGCTCGACCCCGGTGTCGAGTTCCGCGGGGTCGCCGCAGAACGCCAGCCGGACCAGGGTCCTGCTGTCCGGCGCGGGGTCGGCGGAGAGGATCCGGCCGTCGTCCGACACCACGGGGCGCAGCGCGAATCCGGCGGCCGGTGCCACCCCGACGTCGTACTTCTCCAGCAGCCCCGCGGCGAAGGTGTCCGCGTCCACCCCGACGGGGCCGAGGTCGAGTACGGCGTACCAGCCGCCCTGCGGGAGTTCCCCGAGCAGGCCGGCGTCGCGCAGCGCGGGCAGCGCGCGGTCCCGGTTGGCCCGCACCATCCGGGCGTTCTCCCGGGCGCTGTCGCGTGCCTTGAGCGCGGTGAGCCCGGCGTACTGGACCGGGGTCGAGGGGCCGATGATGCTCGCCTCCTGCACCACGCGCAGGGCGTGGGCGGCCGCCGCGTTCGGGGTCACCACGTACCCCAGCCGGTAGCCCGTCATGGCGAGGCTCTTGGAGAAGGTGAAGGTGCTGAAGACGCGGCGTTCGCGCTCGGGCAGGCCGTGTTCCAGGGAGGCGAAGGACACGTGCTCGCCCTCGTACACGAAGTGCTCGTAGGCTTCGTCGCTGATGATCTGCAGGTCGTGCTCCCGCGCCAGCTCCAGGATGCCCTCCATCAGCTCCGTGCCGAGAACCGCGCCGGTCGGGTTGGCCGGGGAGTTGATGAGCACGGCGCGGGTGCGGGGGGTGATGGCGGCGCGGATCGCGTCCAGGCGGGGCCGGTAGCCGGGCCCGAGCGCGTAGAACACGGGCCGGAAGCCGGCCAGCAGGACCTGCTGGAGGTGGATGGGCCAGTGGAGTTCGGGCAGCAGCAGTTCGTCGCCCCGGTTGGCCAGGGACTGGAAGAGCGCGGCGAGTCCCTGGCAGGAGCCCGGGGTGACGAACACCCGGTCGGGGCTGGTGCGGTGACCGTTCTCCGTCTCCAGTTTGACCGCGAGCGCCTCGCGCAGCGCGGACATGCCCTCCGCGGAGGTGTAGGCGGTCTGGCCGTGGTGCACGGCGTGTTCCACGGCCAGGGCGACCTCGCGCGGCGGCGGGAAGTAGGGCTCCCCGACGTGGAGTTTGATGACCGGCCGCCCCGTGGCCCGCTCGCGGTCCTCCGCGGCGCGGAAGACCTCGTGCAGGCACGACGGTGGGATGGTGCCGGCCCGGGATGTCCGGGATATTTCACCCATCAGTGGCCGCCGTTACCGCGGCCGTCGCCGTTGCTGCCGTTGCTCCTGTCGTTGCCGGGGACGAACTCGTAGATGAAGAAGCTCTGCAGCTCGGCTGGCCGGTCTCCGATGACGTGCTTGGAGATCTGCTCGAAGCCGTTGACGGCGAGCTCGTGCTCCACGATGAGCGGCGAGAGCTTGTGCTCCTCCTCGAACGCCGTGACCATGTCGTCCTTGGTGATCTGCATCTCCGCGATGGCGACCGGCCAGTGGTCCCGCTCGATCGCGTAGTCGATCACGAACTTGTACCAGTTCCACAGGGTCCTGCGGCGGCGGTCCTCCAGGACGCGGGACCACTCGGGCACGGCGGCGTCCTTGGCGTAGGCCTCGATCTCGTCGTGGCCGGCCAGCAGATAGCCGCCGCCGAGTTCGATGACCTCGGCGCCCTTCAGCCGCCGTACGTCCTCGTCGGTGCAGTACTCGGGACAGAACTCGTCGCCGAGTATGAAGCTGCCCGACTCGCCCAGCAGCTCGCGGGCGTGCTGGAGGTGGCTGTGCGGCAGATGGTGGTGGCTGCCCCAGGAGATGATGATGTCCAGCGGCTCCCGCCAGTCCACGAACGAGTCGGGGAAGACCTCGGCGTTCGGGTGGCCGGCGAGCCGTTCCCGGGCCTGCCGCGCCGGGTTGGCGGCGATCTCGTTGGCGATGACCCGGCAGTCGGGCAGCCGCTGCGCGAGCAGCTCGGAGAGCACCCCGGAGCCGGAGCCGACGTCGATGACGGTCAGCGGGCGTCCGGCCGTCTCCCGCTTCTTCGCGACCAGGTCGACGATGAGCTGGTCGCCGTCGCTGATGTCCGGGTGGCCGTCGCGCATGGCGGCGCCGACGTCGACCCGCTTGAATTCCTCGCGGCCGTAGATCGTGGCGGTTTCTTCAGTGCTCATTTTTCTTCTCCCTCGGCCTTTTCTGGCATTACGAAGTACGTCCACCGTCAACGGGAATGAGCGCGCCGGTCACCCACGCGGAGACTTCCGGGTCGAGCAGGTGACACACCCAGGCGGCAATTTCCTCCGGCTTTCCGAATCGGCCGAGCGGAGTGCTCTCGACCATGTCCTTGCGCAGGTTTTCGACTTTTTCCGGGGCGAGTCCGAGATCGTCGTACATCGGGGTGTCGACCGGGCCCGGCAGTACGGCGTTGACGCGGACGAGCGGCGCGAGCTCGCGCGCCAGGGAGCGGGTGAGACTGTTGAGCGCCGCCTTGGACGCGCCGTACATCGCGCGGTTCGGCATGGCCAGTGCCCCGCCCACGGACGTCACGTTCACGACCGAGCCCGAGCCGGCCCGCAGCGCCGGCAGCGCCGCTCGGATCAGGTGCGCGGGGCCCAGCAGATTGACGCCGAGCATGGCGTCCAGGTCGTGCGGGTCGGCCTCGGCGAGCGGGCCGAACCGGGCCAGACCCGCGTTGTTGACCAAGCCGTCCAGGGAGCCGAAGCGGTCGAGGGCGGTGCGCACGGCGTCCTCGGCCTCGGCGGGGCGGCTGATGTCGGCGGGCTGCGCCAGGACGTACGCATCGGTGTACAGCCCGGCGGTTTCCTTCAGCGGGTCCTGGCGCCGGCCGACGAGCGTCACCCGGGCTCCTGAGTCGAGCAGGCGCCGGGCGACCGCGCGTCCGATGCCGCTGCCGGCTCCGGTGACGAGGAAGGTCTTTCCGTCGAGGCTCATGGAGAAGTCGCGCTCGCTTTCTTCTGCCGGCCCTTTTCTCGTGGCTTTCCAGCGGCTCACCGGGAAGCCTACGAGCACTCGGCACCGGCCTGGAGATTTCTTTCAACGGCCGTAAAGACCGCGGAATTACACCCGCCGGATGAGGGTGACGCCCTCGCGCACGGTGAGGATCACCTGCTCGACCCGCGGGTCGTCGCGCACCTTCTCGTTGAAGGAACGCAGCGCCACCGTGTCGGGCTTGTCGTCCAGGGGATTGGCCACCCCGCCGAACTGCAGCACGTTGTCGACGGCGATGACTCCGCGTTCGGCGAGCTGCGGCAACACGGCGTCGTAGTAGGCGCCGTACCCGGTCTTGTCGGCGTCGATGAAGACGAAGTCCCAGGGCCCTTCAAGGGTCTTGAGCTGTTCCAGCGCGGGTCCGAGCCGCAGCTCGATCCGGTCGGCGTACGGGGAGGCGTCGAAGTGCCGGCGGGCGATCTCCGCGTGCGTGGGGTCCAGCTCGCAGGTCACCAGGCGTCCGTCCGGCGGGAGTTCGGCCGCCATGCTGAGCGCCGAGTACCCGGTGAAGGTGCCGATCTCCAGGATCGTGCGCGGCCGGAGCAGATGGACGAGCATCGCGAGGAGGCGGCCCTCCAGCGGGCCGACCATCATCTGGGGCAGCGCGCAGACCTTGCGGGTCTCCTCGGCGAGCGCGGCCAGCAGCGGCGGTTCGCCGGTGGAGTGTGCTTCCGCGTACGCCTCGACTGTGGGCCTGACGATCATGCTGCCTCCCGGTCCGCCGTGGTGAGCAGCCAGGTGGCGAGGTCGTCCTCCTGGCCGCGGAAGTAGAAGTGGTCGCCCTCGAAGAGGCGGAAGCTGAATCCGCTGCGGGACATCTCGGCCCACGCCTCGGACTCCTCGGGCGTCACCTCCGGGTCGCGGTCACCGACGCAGGCGGCGACCGGGCAGGACAGCACCGCGTCAAGGCGGGGCCGGTAGCGCTCGACGAGCCGGTAGTCGGCCCTGAGAGTGGGCAGGACGACCCGGCGGACCTGGGGGTTGCCCAGCAGCAGCGAGGGCGTCGCGCCCAGCCGGGACAGCTCGTCCCACAGGGTCTCGTCGTCCAGGTGCTTGGAGCCGGGCTTGTGGTGGCGGGGCGCGGGTCGCCCGGACGCGCACAGCATCGCCGGGCGCACCCCGTGCACGGTCTCCAGGCGCAGTGCCACCTCGTGGGCGACGGCGGCTCCCATGCTGTGCCCGAACAGGACGACGTCCCGGTCGAGCGCGGGCAGGATCGCGTCACTGATCCGCATCGCCAGCTCCGCCATGTCGGTGATGTGCGGTTCCGCCAGGCGGTCCTCGCGCCCGGGGTATTGCACGATGAGCGGTTCGGCCGTGGCCAGGACCCGCTTGGCCAGGGTGCGGTAGAAGCTGGCCGAGCCGCCGCCGTGCGGGAACAGGACGATCCGCCGCCGCGCCCCCGGTCGTGGCCAGTAGCGGCGGAACCAGGTGTCGTAGGAGGAACTTCCGGTGGTCGTCGCGGTGTTCATGTACGGGTCCTCGGTGTGGGCACGGCTGTACTGGTCCTTGGAGCGGGCGCGGCTGTACTGGTCGTGGGAGCGGGCGCCGTACTCGCATGGGGCGCGCCCTCGGTGAGGTCGGCGGCCGCCAGGATCCGGGGCGCGGGCGGGTCCCGGTGCAGCCGGACCGGTCCGAAGCGGTCCGTGATGTCGCGGGTGAGCCGGCACAGCGTCAGGTGGTACTGGCCGTCCTTGCCGGGGTCCGCGCCCTCCTCGATGTCGTGGCGCAGGGCCTGGAGCGCGCGGGCCGCCCCCTGGGGCCACAGGTCGCGCAGAATCTCGCGGTAGTCCGGGGAGGTCTCGGGTCCCAGCGGCTGCGCGCTGGGGAAGCCGAAGTGCGCGGCCGCGGACTCCTCCATGCGGACGGTGTCCCGCATGTCGTCCGGCATATGGGGGCGGGGGCTCCACAGGAGCGGGCCATGGGTGTTGAGGAGGGTGAGGTTGCCGCCCTCGGTGTAGAGGGTGATGCGGTGGAAGAGGTGGGTGTGGTTGTCGGGGTCGGCGGGGTCCATGTCGTTCTGCAGCCGCAGCGTGCACGGCACCCCGGCGACGACCCCGTCCAGACTGCGGTGGACGGGTTCCGACGACGCCAACTGTCTTACGTCTTCAGGCAGTTCGGCGACCTTGCCGAAGGCCCACGGGCGCACTCCGCCGAGCGTGCGGCCCAGGATGTCCAGCAGGGTGTAGAGCACCTGGAACGCGCAGTCCGCGTCGATGTGCAGGGCTCGCTGCCGGGCCAGCAGCCGACGGCCCGTCGCGATGAAGCGGCGTACGGGCTCGACGTGCACGTAGTGAGTGTTCAGCCGGTACGCCACCCGGTGCTCCCGGGCGGTGCGCAGGCAGTCGGTCAACTCCCGCCCGTGCAACGGGTGTTCCTGGAGTACGTGATGGCCGCGGCCCATCAGCTGTTCGGCGAGCCGGGCGCCGGGGCCGCCGTTGATGCCCGCGCCGATCACCACGCAGCAGGCCTCGACGTCCTTGGGAATCTGTTCCGGGTCGGTGAACAGTGGTACGCCGTAGTGCCGGGCGATACGCGTGGAGCGTTCGCCGCCCCGGGCGAGGACTCCGGCCAGCTCGTACGGCGAGTCGGGGCGTGCGGTGGCCGCCAGGTAGATCCGGCCGAACTTGGTTCCGCACACCACGACTTGAGGCCGCCCCCCGCCCGTCGGCGGGCTCACAGCTCGCCCTCCTCCGTGCCGCACACCTCGGCGACAGGCCGGTCGTGGACATCGAGGACGGACACGGCCGGCAGGGCCCTGAGCCGTTCGACGACCGGGCCGGGGTCGAGGACCTCGGCCGCGTAGTGCACTCCGCCGGGCACGCTCCCGGTGAGCACGGCGGTGGTGGCGACGGCCGCGACCGAACCGGTCAGCTCGTAGGTGTCCGAGCCGCGCAGCACCAGGCTGCGTACCGCGGGGCGGCCCGCGTGCCGGCCGGTCAGCTCCAGGACGAACAGCTGGTAGGGGTCCCGGCCGAACAGGTCGAGGGCGGCTGCCTCCATGAGCTCCCGCGCGGCGGGTTCCAGCGAGCTCTGCCCGGACATGGCCCCCTGGAGCCGCCCGAGGGCCTTCAGCATGCGCGAGCCGCCGTCGAAGACGTTGTACCAGTCGACCGTGGACAGGCCGAGGGCGCGGGCGAGCCGCTCGACCTCGTAGCTGAGGTAGGGGTACGCGCTCACCGTGCCGGGGAAGAAGGGCAGTTCGGTGTCGGCGAGCGGAACGAGGGCGCGCAGCACCCGTGCCCCGTCCCGCCACGCCGACTGGGCCTCGCCGTAGGCGCCGCCGAGGCTGAGCAGATAGTCCCCCGCACCGGCGGGGGTGAGCCGGTCCATGGTGCCGACGTAGCCGAGCAGCCGCTCGGGTTCGTCGACGCCCTGGGCGGCGAGCCAGCGCGGCAGCAGGCCGGTGAGGCCGGGCATCATGCCCGCGGTCAGCACGGCGGTGCGGCCCCGGCCGGCCAAGTCCCGTACGGACAGCGCCTGGTGGACCGGCTCGTCGCCGCCCGCGTCGACGTAGTCGGCGCCGGCGGCGAGCGCCGCCGCGGCGACCGTGTCGAGGACCCGGTACGAGGGCCCCGCGCAGTTGACGACGATCCGGCAGTCCGCGCAGAAGGCGGTCAGGGAGGCAGGGTCGGTCAGGTCCACTGCGCGGGGCTCGGCCCGGCCGCCCAGGCGCTCGGCGTACCGGGTGGCCTCGTCGAGGCGGCGGCCGCCGATCCGCAGCCTCGCCTCGGGATGTGCGGCGGCGATCTCCCGCGCGGCGACCGCGCCGACCGCGCCGTAGCCGCCGAGGACGGCGATCGTCGTGGTCACGTGTGGTCCTCCTCGTGTGCGGGGAGTGCGGTGAGTACGGCGGTCAGGTCCCACGCGTGCTCGGCGGTCAGGCAGTCGAAGTGGTCGCCGGGGATGTCCCGCGTGCGGAGGCGGCCCAGGCAGAGGTCGCCCCAGTACCGGGTCATGTCCGCGCGCAGCGAGGGCCACAGCGGGGTGGCGTCCCGGTGCACGAGCAGGGTGATGTCACCCGTGTAGGGGTCGGCCTCGTGGTGGGCGGCCGCCTCGGCGAGCCCGCGCCCGGCGGCGTACCGCTCCCGCACCGCCTCCGGAGTGAGGCCGAGGGCCGCGGCGATCTCGGCCAGCCGGTCGGTCGTAGGCAGCGCGGCGCGGCGGGCGAACGCGGCCGCCACGTCGGCCAGCTCGCCGTCGAGCCGGGCCGGGGCGTCCGCGGGAACGCGGCCCGGGGTCAGGGCCAGCACCGCCGCCAGGGCCGCCCCCGTGCGCTGCTGGTCCGGGAAGCCCAGGGTGCGCGGGTCGAGTCCGCTGCCGAGGGCGAAGAGGTACTCCGCGAAGAGCGGGTCCTCGACCAGGGCGGGCAGCGGATAGCTGCTGATCACGGTGAGTTCGACGTCGGCGCCGCCCTCGGTGAGCTGCCGGGCGGTCTCGGCGGCGAGCAGGGCTCCGCTGTGCGCGCCGACGAGGTGGAACCGGGTGTATCCGGTGCCGCGCAGCAGCCGGGCGCGGTCGTGGGCGACGCGCGCGATCAGGGCGGACGGCGCGACTTCTCCGTAGGCCGTGAGCGGGTGCGCGGCGGACGCGTCGACCAGGGGCCCGGCGCCCTCCAGGGCCTCGCACAGCTCGGCGTAGCCGCCGGTCGCGGGGAAGCCCTCGCGCTGCGGTGCCCACAGCCAGTCGTCCGCGCCGTCGGCGGGCGCGACCGGCCCCGGCGGGAGGACGGCGGGCTGCGGCATGTCCCGCGTCGGCTCCCGAGCGGCGGGCGCCGTGCTCAGCATCTCGGCGAGCCGGGCGATACCGGCCCCGTTGAGGAGTTCGCGCAGCAGCTCGTCGAAGAGGGCGTGTTCCGCCTCCGGGAGCTCCTCGCGCAGGCTGCCGACGAGCTGCGCCGCGAGCAGGGAGTCGCCGCCGGCCTCGTAGAACGTCTCGTTCCTGCCCACGCTCTGGACACCAAGGACCTGGCACCACAGCGTCATGATCCGCTGCTCCAGGTCGGTCATCGGCGACGGGTCCGCGGTGCGGACCGGCTGCGCGGCCCGGCCAGAGGCCAGCCAGGACCGCAGGGTGCGGCGGTCCACCTTGCCGTTGTCGGTCAGCGGCAGCGCGTCGACGACCTGGACCTGGGCGGGGACCATCTCCTCGGGCAGCCGCTCGGCCGCGTGCGCGAGCACGTCCGTGGGGCGCACCTCGGCGCGGTCCGCCTTGAACCGGGCGGCGAAGACGTGCATGCCGATGGCGGAGAGCGGGTCGTCCGCGCCGGGCAGGCACAGGACGGTCTCCCCGCCGGCCCCGGCGATCAGGTCGAGCCACTGGTCCCGGGCCACGAACGTCTGGTCCTTGCCCTGGCGCACGTCCTCGAAGTCGCCCGCGGTGGCATCGAAGAGGAACTCCATCGAGGTGAGGATCTGATAGTTGTCGCGAGTGGTCTCGATGAACACGAGCCAGCCGCCGGGAGCGAGCATCTGCCGCATCCGGTCCAGGACCGTGGCGGCGTTGCGCGAGTAGTGCATGACGTTGCCGCACAGGATGACGTCGAGGGAGTTGGGCTCGATGCCCTGGGCGCGGAAGTCGTCGTTCATGTCGAACAGGGCGTAGTGGACCCACGGGAAGTCGGTGAACCGCTCGGCGGCCTTGTTGAGGAAGAACTGCGACACGTCGGTGAAGAGGTAGGAGCAGTCGGTGCCGGCCAGCCGGGGCACCGCCTCCACGCTGACACCGCCCACGCCGGCGCCGACTTCGAGCAGCCGTACCGTGCCGCGGTGGGCGCGTTCGTCGGCGATGCGGCGGACCACGGAGGTGGCGATGCGGTTGAGGTAGGAGTTGAGGAACCCTTGCGTGTAGGCGGCCTCCTGGATGTCCAGGCTGCCTTCGGGGAACAGGAGTTGGACCGGATCCTGCTCGTCGCGCAGGAGCTGCGGGAGGTGGGCGGTGGCCTTGCGGAAGTACGCGAGGAGTTCCGAGCCGTCCTGGGCGGAGGGCAGCAGTTCGTCGACGCGACTCCAGGCCCGCTCGACGTCGCCGGGCGCCGCCCGGCGCAGCGCGCGGTAGCCGCCCTCGCCCGGCCGGTGTTCGAGGAACCCCTCGCGCTCCAGCGCCCCGAGCCAGCGGCGTACCAGGCGGTGGTGTTTGGCCGCCACCTTGGCGGAGGCGAGGATCTCGGCGAGCGGGTGGTGGGCGCCGGAGGCGGCGAAGAGCCCGCTGTCCTGCAGGACGTCCACCATGGCGAGCAGCGCGGCCTCGTCCAACTGACGGGCGAAGCCGACGACTTGCGCCGCGTCGACGCCGGAGCGGACCTCCTCGCCCTCCTCCGCGACGGCGGACACGAGCGCGGTGCCGTCCTTGCCGGGCAGCGCGCCGGTTCCGGTGCGCGCGGTCTCCACGAACCCCACCAGCCGCCGTTCCAGGGGCCGTTCGCCCTCGACGAGGACGGCGCTCGCGGCCACCGCCGGGTGGGCCTGGAGGGCCGCTTCGACCTCGGCCGCCTCGATGCGGTGGCCGCGGATCTTGACCTGCCGGTCGTCGCGGCCGAGGAACTCGATCTCGCCCGAGGGCAGATAGCGGCCCAGGTCGCCGGTGCGGTAGAGGCGTTCGCCGGTGCGCGGATGCCGTACGAAGCGCTCGGCGGTCTTCTCCTCGTCGTGGAGGTAGCCCGCGGCGAGCCCGGCTCCTGCGATGTACAGATCGCCGGCGACCAGGTCGGGGCAGGGCTCGAAGTCCGCGTCGAGCACATGGAAGCGCTGGTTGGCGAGGGGCCTGCCGTACGGGATGGACCGCCAGGTCTCCGGGACCTCGCCGACCGGGTGCAGGATCGACCAGATGGACGCCTCGGTCGCCCCGCCCAGGGACACGACCTGGAGCCCGGGCAGCTTCGCGCGGATCGCGTCGGGCAGCCGTACGGGTATCCAGTCGCCGGAGAGCAGGGCCAGGCGCAGCCTGGGCAGCGGGGTGGGGCTGCTTCCCAAGTACTCGTTGACCATGTGCAGTTGGGCCGGTACGGAGTTCCAGAGCGTGACGCCGTGCTCGGCCAGGAGGTCGACCCAGTGGGACGGGTCGGCGCGCCGGGCCGGGTCGGGCAGGACGAGGGCGCCACCGGCGGCGAGGACGCCGAAGACGTCGTAGACGGAGAGGTCGAAGCCCAGGTTGGCGAGGGCCAGGACGCGGTCCTCCGCGCCGGCCCGGAAGCGGCGGTTGATGTCGTCGATGGTGTTGACCGCGCCCCGGTGCGTGATCATCACGCCCTTGGGGCTGCCGGTGGAGCCCGAGGTGTAGATGACGTAGGCGAGGTCGTCGGGGTCGCGCAGCCGCTCCGGGAGCCGGTCCGGCACCGGTTCCGGCGCGAGGGTGTCCACGGCGATCGCGGTGATGTCCCCGGGCAGTTCGGTGGTGCCGGACCGCACCAGGGCGTGCCGGGTCCCGGCGTCCTTGAGCATGCGCTCACGGCGGGCGGCCGGCTGGTGGGTGTCGACGGGGATGTACACGGCGCCCGCGATCAGGGTGCCGAGCACGGCCGCGATCTGTTCCCAGCCCTTGTCCGCCACGACGGCGACGGGGTCGCCGGGCGCGCATCCGCTCTCGCGCAGCGCGCGGGCCACGGCGGCCGCGCGTGCCGCGAGTTCGCCGTAGGTGAGACGGTGGGTTCCGGCGATCACGGCCGGGGCGTCCGGCGTACGCAGCGCGGCGGAGAGCGCGCCCTCGTGGAGCAGCGCGTCGCGCAGCGGCGCCTCGGTGGCGTTCGCCCGGGCCCGGCTCTCGGCCTGCGCGGCGGGCAGCCGTACGGGGACGGCGAGGTCCCAGACCTCGTCGCCGTCGGCCATGCGCTCCAGCAGATCGCGGAACGAGGCGAACATGTCCTCCACGACCGAGTCGGCGAGGACTCCGTCGCGCACGTCCCAGTTGACGCCGAGTGTCCCGCTGTTCTCCATCGCCTGGCAGTCGATCCACACCTGCGGGGTCTGGCTGATGCCGTGCACCAACTCCCCGTCCAGCACGGCCTGTTCATCGCCGTACGCGGTTGTCGCCCCGTCACTGTCGCCGTCGCGCAGCCCGATCGCGCTGGTGAAGACGACCGGCATCAGGGCCGCCTCCTGGCCCCGCCGGCGGGCGAGTTCGCGCAGCACCTCCACTCCGGAGAACAGCCGGTGGTCGAGGTCCTCGAAGAGCTGCTCCAGGACGCCGGTGGCGCGTTCGGCGAAGGTGGTGCCCCGGCGGCGGTCGACGGAGAGCAGCTCCACCGAGGTGAAGTCGCCGACGAGGGAACCGACTTCGGGGTGCAGCGGCAGCCGGTTCAGCAACGTGAGGTCCAGGGTGAACCGCTGCCGCCCGCTCCACCGGCCCACCACCTCCGCGTAGGCGGCCAGGACCGCGCCGGACGGGGTGAGGCCGCGCCGGACGGCACGCTCGCGCAGGGCCCGCCAGCGGTCCGCCGACAGGGTCAGCTGGTGGCGGTGGAAGCGGGCGGGGCCCTGTGCCTTCGGGCCCTCGCGCAGGGGCAGGGCGGGGGCGGGCGGCAGGTCGTCGACGCGGTCCAGCCAATAAGCGCGGTCGCGTTCGTAGCGGGGGCCCTGGCGCAGCCGGCGTTCGGCGAGCAGATAGTCCCGGAAGGTGATGGACGGCTCGGGCAGGGTCGCGTCCGGGTCGGTGTACAGGGTGCGCAGTTCGTCGAGGAGCAGGTGGATGGAGACGTAGTCGGCGATCAGGAAGTCGAGCGAGAGGTGCAGCAACGCGTGGTCGGCGAAGCGGGTGATCCGCAGGTCGAAGAGCGGCCAGGTGCCGGTCGGCAGCACCTGGTTCTCCATCTCCTCGCGCACCGCCGCGAGCGCCGTCGCACCGGCGGCGGGTGACGCGGTGCGCAGATCGGTGACCGCGATGCGGTAGGGCGGCACGGAGGGCAGGACTCGTTGCGCCCCCTCGTCCTCGACCACGGCCCGCAGCATGTCGTGCCGGTCGACCAGGGCCTGCCAGGCGGCTTCGAGGCGGGCCGGGTCGAGAGCGGCGAACCGCAGCTCGCCGTAGGCGTGGCAGGCCACCGAGCCGTAGTCGAAGACGTCCCTGCGGCCCAGCAGATAGGCGGTCTGCACATCGGTGAGCGGGAACGGCGTGTGCCGATCGGCGGGGACCGGGGTCACCGTGGCGCGCTCGCGTTCGGCCCTGAGGTGGCCGAGCACGGCGCTCTTGTGGGCGCTGAGGGTGGCGCGCTGTTCGCCGGTCAGCGCTCCCATCGGCGCACGGAAGCGGAGCTTGCCCGATTCCTCCCACAACTCGACACCGCTGGCCTCCAGTTCGGCCAAGAGCCCGGCGAGGTTCATAGGACTCCTTCTTCCATGGGGATCAGGGCAGTTGCGCTGCGTTGTTCCTCGATGAGCCGGGCGAGCGCCTCGACGGTCGGCGCCGAGAACAGCCGGCGCAGGGTGAGGCGGACCCCGGTGATGCGGTGCAGTCGCTCGGTGGCGCGGGTCGCGGTGAGACTGTCGCCGCCGAGGGCGAAGAAGCTCTCGCCTCGGCCGACGCGTTCGACGCCGAGCAGTTCGGCGAAGAGGGCGGCGACGGCGGTCTCCAGCTCTCCCCTGGGCGGCTCGTCGGCGACCGGTGCCTCCTCGCCCAGGGCGGCGGCCAGGGCGGTGCGGTCGACCTTGCCGTTGGCGGTGAGCGGGAGACGGTCCACGATCTCGACGCGGTCCGGGATCATGTAGCCGGGCAGCCGCTCGGTGAGGGCGGCGCGTACGGCGGCGGGTTCGGGGGCCGGTGCACCCCCGACGGCGAACGCCACGATGCGGTGGCGGGGGCGCTCCCCCACGGTGAGGGCGACGGCCCGGGCGATCCCGGGATGGTCCAGGAGCGCGGCCTCGATCTCGCCGAGTTCGATGCGGTGTCCGCGGATCTTCACCTGGTGGTCGGCCCGGCCGAGGAACTCCAGGATGCCGCCCGGGCGGTAGCGGCCCAGGTCACCCGTGCGGTACCAGCGCCGTCCCGCGTGCTCCACGAAGTGCTCCGCGGTGCGCTCCGGGTCGCCGCGGTAGCCGCGGGCCACCCCGGAGCCGCCGATCCACAACTCACCCGGTACCCAGTCCGGGCAGTCCCGGCCGAGACCGTTCACCACCCGGAAGCGCTGGTTGCGCAGCGGGTGCCCGTACGGGATGGACGGCCAGCCGGTCAGGGGCTCCGCCACCGGGTACGCGTTGGACCAGATCGCGGCCTCGGTGGCGCCGCCGAGGGCCACCAGACGGCAGCCGGGTGCCTGTGCGGCCAGCCGTCCGGGCAGGTCGAGGCCTACCCAGTCGCCGGAGACGAGGGCGAGGCGCAGGGGGATGAGGTCCTCTGGATGGTTCTCGCCCCCTGCGCCCCTACCCGCCCCGTACCTGGGGGCTGCCGCCCCCGGACCCCCGCTGTCGGCCTTGACGGCCTCGTCCTCGAACGCCGGACGGGCTGAGATCAGCAGCATGTCCAGCAGCGCGGGGACCGTGTTCCACACCGTCACCCGGTGCGTGTGCAGCAGGTCGAGCCAGCGGTGCGGCTCGCGGCGGTCGCGTTCGTCCACGAGGACGAGGGCGCCGCCGGCCGAGAGGAGGCCGAAGATGTCATACACGGAGAGGTCGAAGTCGAGGGCGGAGAGGGCGAGTACGCGGTCGTCGGGACCGATGCCGAAGCGTTCGCCGATGTCCTCGACCGTGTTCGCGGCGGCGCGATGGGTGGTCTCCACGCCCTTGGGTTCGCCGGTGGAGCCCGAGGTGAAGATGGTGTACGCGAGGTCCGTGTCCTTGACGGAGACCGGTGCGCGCAGGGCCGGTCCTGTCATACGGGCGACCTCGGTGTCCAGGGTGCGCAGGCCGTCCGGCCACGGTGTACGGGCGAGCAAGTCGGCGTCGGTGAGCACGGCCACGGCTCCGGAGCGACGCAGGATGCGGTCGCGGCGGGCCGGCGGCTGGTCCACTCCCACCGAGACGTAGAAGGCGCCCGCGGCGAGGGTGCCCAGCACGGCGGTGATCTGGTCGGGCCCCTTGGGCAGGGTGACCGCCACCGGGTCGCCGGGTTGTACGCCCGCGGCCCGCAGCGCGCCGCCGACCCGCAGCGCCCGCTGGGCGAGCTCGCCGTGGTCCAGCCGGCCGTCCCGCCACAGCAGTGCGGGCCTGCCGGGGTCCGCCGCGGCCCCGGTGAAGAAGGGTTCGTGCAGCAGGCGCCCGCTCATGGGAGCGTCCGTCGCGTTCACGGCGGCGCGCACCACCGCCTGTTCGGCGGGGAGTTCGGGATGGACGGGCCGGTTCCAGTCCGTTCGGGCGAGGCTGTCGAGGAGCCCCTCGTAGGCGGCGAACATGGTGGGCAGGAGACCGGCGGGGAACAGCTCCTCCACGGCGTCCCAGTTCACCGAGATGCCACCGTCGCGTTCCACGACCTGGCAGTCGAGCCACACCTGCGGCGTCTGGGACAGCCCGTGCACCTGCTCACCGAACGGCATGGTCAGGTCGGCGAGCCGGTCGGACACCCCGAGAGTGCTGGTGAAGACCACCGGCATCGCGACTTCCATGGCCCCGTCGCGCTGGGCGAGTTCGCGCAGTACCCACAGCGCCGAGACGGAGCTGTGCTGCAGCCCCTCCCAGATCTGCTGCTGGAAGCGGCGTGCCGCGCCCGCCCAGCTGTCTCCCGCGTGCGGCCGGTGGCCGACCAGCAGGAGCGAGGTGAAGTCGCCGACGATGTTGTTGATGTCGGGGTGGACCTCGCGACGGTCGAACAGGGTGAGGTTGAGGGTGACGTCGGGCTGTGCGCTCCAGGCGGAGAGCACATCGGCGAACGCGGTCGCGAGCACCGCCGAGGGTGTGAGTCCCGCGGCGCGGGCCGCTTCCGTGATCGCCCGCCAGGTCCTGGGCGGGACGGTGAACTCACGTCGAGTGAACCGGGGTTGGCCGATCTGCTCCGGGTCGACGGCGAGCGGGAGCGCGGGGGCCGGGGGCAGGGTGGGCAGCAGGCCGGTCCAGTAGTCCTTGTCCCCGGCGAGGTCCTCGGGGTCCGGGGCGGCCTGGAGGACGTAGTCCCGGAACGAGACGTCGACGGGCGGGAGTTGGGCCCCGAGGTCCTCGTAGAGCTGGGACAGTTCCCAGAACAGCGTCATGATGCTCAGCGCGTCGAGCACGATGTAGTCGAAGCCGAACGAGATACGGGTCCGGTCGCCGTCGTAGCGGGTGGCCGCGACATGGAAGAGCGGCCAGCTGCTCACGTCGAACACCTGGTGATCGAGGGCCGCGCGCTGCGCTCGCAGGGCCTCTTCGGAACGGGCGGGCGGCGCGTCGGTGATGTCGAAGGCGAAGCGCGGGACCTGGGGCAGGATGCGCTGGTTGCCGTCGTCGTCGAAGACGGCCCGCATCATCTCGTGCCGCTCGACCAGCCGGTTCCAGCTGTTCTCCAGTCGCTCCAGGTCCACGTCGCGGCCGTCGAACTCCCAGTACCAGTACGACCCGACGCCGCCCAGCGTGAAGTCCGCGCCGCGGCCCAGCCAGTAGGCGCGCTGCACATCGGTGGCGGGGAACGGCTCGTGACGCCGGTCGGGGTCGGCGGTGACGAGCGGCAGCCGGGTGGGCCGGCCGAGGACGAGTCCGGCGGCGAAGTCGCGCAGGGCGGGGGCTGCGAACAGGCGGCCCAGGTCGGCCCCGTGCAGCCCGGCCGCCCGCAGCCGGGTGAGCAGCCTGGTGGCGAGCAGGCTGTCCCCGCCGAGCGCGAAGAAGCCGTCCGTGCGGCCCACGCGCTGCACGCCCAGCAACTCGGCCCACAGGTCGGCCACTTGCTGCTCCACCGGGCCCTGCGGGGCCTGGTGCTCGACGGCCTGCTCGGCGCCGTCCTGGGCCTCGCGGGCGAGCAGTGTCCGCAGGGCGGCGCGATCCACCTTTCCGTTGGCGTTCAGCGGCAGGGCGTCCAGCGTTTTGAACCGGTCGGGGACCATGGCGGGCGGGAGACGCCGCTCGAGGTGTTCGCGCAGGAGCTCCGGCCATGGCTGTGACGCGGGTGGCGCGGAGGCGGCCTCCGATTGTGCTGCGGAGGGCACTCCGGCTTGCGACGCGGAGAACTCTGGGGCCTGCGGCCCGGGCGATCCTTCCGCCGGCAGCACAGAAGGCTCCCCCACCCGCGACCGTGCTTCCGCCTGCGGCCCGGAGGGCTCTCCCTCCCTCGAGGGTGCTCCCGCCCGCAGTACAGAAGGCTCCGCCACCCGCGACCGTGCTTCCGCCTGCGGCCCGGAGGGCTCTCCCTCCCTCGAGGGTGCTCCCGCCCGCAGTACAGAAGGCTCCCCCACCCGCGACCGTGCTTCCGCCGGCGGCTCAGATGCCCCTTCCGTGGGCTTCACAGACGGCTCTACCGCCCGCAGTACGACCGCCGCAGCCAGCCGCGGCGCGGACCCGCCTACCGCGACCACCGCGGCCGCGGCCACCGCGGGATGCTCCTTGAGCGCGGCCTCGATCTCGCCGGGCTCGATCCGGTGGCCCCGGATCTTCAGCTGGAAGTCGGCTCGGCCGAGGAACTCCAGGCGTCCGTCGGGCCAGTAGCGGGCCAGGTCGCCGGTGCGGTACCAGCGCAGCCCGGCGCGCTCCACGAACCGGTCGGCGGTACGCTCCGGATCCCCGCGGTAGCCGTCGGCCACCGAGGCGCCGCCGATCCACAGCTCGCCCGGCACCCAGTCCGGGCAGTCCCGGCCGCGCGGGTCGACGACCCGGCAGCGCTGGTTGGGCAACGGCACGCCGTACGGCACCGAAGTCCACTCATCGGGAGACCGGGTGGCCTCCTGGACGGTGGAGTGGATCGCGGTCTCCGTGGTGCCGCCGAGCCCGGCGAACCGCACGGAGGGGAACACCTGCCCGGCCCGCTCGGGCAGATCCGCGCCCACCCGGTCGCCGCCGAGCAGTACCACCCGCACCCCTGCCATCGCCCCGGCTCCCTCGGCCGCCTCCACGAGCATCTCCAGCAGCGTCGGCACGCAGTTGACGACCGTGACGCCTCGGCCGCGGACGAGGTCCAGCCACGCCTGTGCGTCGCGCCGCTCCTCCTGCCGTACGCAGACCACGGCTCCCCCGGCCGAGAGGGGGCCGAAGATGTCGTACACGGACAGGTCGAAGTCGAGCGCCGAGACGGCGAGGGTCCGGTCGTCGGGGCCGATGCCGAACCGCTCGTCGAGGGCCAGCACGGTGTTCACGGCGCTGCGGTGGGAGACCTCCACGCCCTTGGGTTCGCCGGTGGAGCCGGAGGTGTAGATGACGTACGCGATCCGGGTCGGCGGCACGGCGGCGGGTTCCGGCAGCGGTGTCGCCGAATGAGCGTGGCTGAGGGTCTGTCCGGTCACCGTGAGGCGGGCGCCGCAGGACGCGGCGATCCTGGCCCGGCGGTGCTCGGGCTGGTCGACGCCGACCGGGACGTAGGTGCCGCCGGCCGCGAGCACGCCGAGTACGGCGATGATCTGGTCCGGACCCTTCGGCAGCGTGACCATGACGGCGTCGCCCGGGGTCAGCCCCTGGGAGTGCAGCAGTCCGGCGAGCCGCAGCGCGCGGTCGGCGAGTTCGCCCCGGCTGAGCGAACCGTCCGCCCAGAGCAGCGCGGGCCGCCCCGGGTCGGCCGCGGCGGAGGCGAAGAAGGGGGCGTGCAGGGTCTGCGCGGGATACGTCCGGTCGGTGGCGTTGACGGTGGCGCGGGTGTCGCGCTGGGCCGGTGGCAGCAGGTCGGGCATCGGCTCGGTCCAGCGGGCGGCCGGGTCGGTCAGCCGGTCGAGCAGGGTGCGGCAGGCGGCGAACATGCCCTCCACCACGCCGTCGGGGAACAGCGCCTCGACGGCCTCCCAGTTGAGCTGGATGCCGCCGTCGTGCTCCACCACCTGCAGATCCATCCACACCTGCGGTGTCTGGGAACCGAGCCACACCGGCTCGCCCAGCACCTGGCGCACGTCGTTCTCGAACAGTTCGCCCATGCTCAGCGCCGAGGTGAAGACCACGGGCGCGAGCGCGGCGCCGGGGCGGACTCGGGACAGGGCGCGCAGCACATCGGTGCCGGAGAAGTCGCCGTGCGCGGCCGCCTCGCGGAACTCCGACTGCACCCGGCGGGCCCGGTCGGCGAAGGACTCCTCCCGGGTGGCGTCCACGTCGAGAAGCAGAAGGCTGGTGAAATCGCCCACCATCGCGGGGACTTCGGGGTGGAGGGGCTCGCGGTCGAACAGCGGCAGATTCAGCAGGAACCGCTTCTCCGCGCTCCAGGCCGCAAGGGTCTCGGCGTAGCAGGTCGCCAGCACCATGGACGGGCTCAGACCGTGCTCGCGGGCTCGGGCGGTCAGCACTTCGCGTTGCTCGGGCGGCAGCCAGTGGGTGCGGCGGGTGGTGCGGGGACGGTCGAGGCGCTCCGGGGCTCCGGCGAGCGGGAGTTGGGGGCCGACGGGCAGGGTGTCGAGGTGCTCGGTCCAGTAGGCGCGGTCGCGCTCGTGGTTCCGGGGCGGCCGGGCGGTGCGGTCGGCCAGGTAGCGCGGATAGCTGTAGCCGAGCGGGGCCGGCCGGCGGTCGGGGTGTGCGTAGAACCGCGCCAGGTCGGCGAGGGCGATCCGGAAGCTGAGCGCGTCGCAGACCAGCATGTCCACGTCGATGTGCACGCGGCCGGTGCCGTCCGGCAGGAGGCTGAGGCGGACGTCCAGCACCTGGCCGCCCGCCACGTCCAGCTTCTGGTGGGAGAGCCGCTCGCGCAGCCGGTCCAGTGCGGCCCGTGCGGCCTCCTCGGTCTCTCCGCGCAGGTCGTGCACGGTCCCGAGACCGGTCGGCCGGTCGGTGATCCGCTGGGTGCCGTCGGGCAGGAAGCGGGCGCGGAACATGGCGTGGTGGGTGGTCAGCGCGCGCACTGCCGCGTCGAGCCGTACGGGGTCGAGGGCGGGTCCGTCGAACTCGAAGTAGAAGTGGCCTGCGACGCCGCCGAGCACCTGTCCCTCGCCGCGGCCCACCCAGTAGGCGTGCTGCATCGGGGCGAGGGCGAAGGGGGCGGACTCGTCGAACGGGGAGGCGTCTTCGGTGAGTTCGTCGGCGAATGCCGGTACAGCGCCGCCGGGGGATGCCGGCTCAGCGCCGTCGCCCGTCGCCGCGGCGGCGTCACCCGTATGCCCGTTGCCGCCGGTACGGCCGTCGACGAGGGCCCACCAGTCACCCAGCCGCGGCTGCTCGACCAGGTCGCCGAACCTGATCTCCGTGCCCTGCCTGCGCCATTCACCGGCCAGCCGCATGATGCCCATCGAATCCAGGCCCAGGGAGGTCAGGTCGTCCTGGTCGCCGATGCTTTCGGGCGCCTCGTCGAGCAGTTCGGCGACAGCCCTGCGCATTCCCTCAAGCGTTATTCCCATGAAATTCCCCGCGGTGCTCAACAGACACGGCTGATGGACAGGGCGGCATCCTTGGAGACGAGTTCGGCGGCCGCGACATAGCGTTCTGCGAATTCCCTGGCGAACTTTTCGTCGAGCCGCCCCTCGTTGTAGAAGAGCAGGACGTGGAATCCCTCTTCGTGGGGCACCATGACGAGTTCGAGCTCGAATCTGCTGCCCACTCCGTCGGGCACCAGAACCTCCAGGTCCAGGCCGCCCGCGGTGGTGCTGTAGACCGGTTCCGCCAGCATCTGGAAGACGATGTCGTCGGCACGCCCGCCGGCGCTCTGCGCCTCGCGCAGCGGCAGCAGCTGGTAGGGGACTCCCTGGTTCAGGAATCCGCCGACCACGGTCTCGTGCGTGGCGCGCACCGCGTCGAGGAAGCCCGCGCGTGGATCGATCCGGGTGCGCAGCACCACCATGTTGGCGAGGAACCCGACGGTCCTGCGGACCTCCGGGCGCGTCCGGTTCGCGTACAGGGAGGCGACCGCGAGGTCGGTGCGGCCCGTGGTGCGGTGCAGCACGGCGTAGTACAGGGTGAGCAGCGCCGTGAAGAGGGTGCTCCCGCCGCCGCGCGCGACCTCGCGCAGTCCGCTGACGGTCGCCGCGTCGAGTCCGGTGCGCACCAGCGCGGTACGCCGCTCGGTGGGTGCCTCGCGGGTCGGCAGCGGTGGCAGAGTGAGGCCGGCGAGCCGGTCGCGCCAGTACGCCTGCTGGCCGCGCAGTTCGCCGCCGTCCAGCGCCCGGCGCTGCCAGTCGGCGAACTCCCCGAACTGCCAGCCCGGGTCGGCAAGTTCGGTGGTGGCGCCGGACGACCTCTCCAGTACGGCGCACAGGTCCTGGAAGACGATGCCGCAGGACCAGGAGTCGGTGACCAGGTGATGGATGTTGAGGCAGAGGACATGGTCGGACGGGGCGACCCGCCACAGCGTGGTGCGGATCGTGCCCCCCGAGGCGTCGATACGGGTGGCGAGTTCGGTCGCGACGGCGGTGTTCAGCGCGCCTTCCGGGTCCGGTTCCCGGGACAGGTCGTACACCTGAATGTCAACGGGTTCCGATCCCCGTACGACTTGCCGCAATCCCCGGCCGCCGCCCGTGAATACCGAGCGGAGTGATTCATGGCGGTCGATCACGGTATCCAGTGCGCCTCGCAGAACGGCAATGTCCAACGGCCCGCGAATACGGCACATCATCGGGCAGTTCAGCGCGCCGTCGTGCCCTCGATAACGGTCGAGGAACCACAGCAGCCGCTGCCCCACGGAAGGCTCGATCTCTCGCTCTTCTATGCTGCCCACGGCGCTCAAGCTACCGGCGGCCCGCGCCCATCCCGCCGACGCTGAAAGATACTTGGCGGCATTGAAAGAATTACGGCCCGGACCGTTTCCCGTTGCTAGCCTCGCCCGCATGCAGCACCTCGATCTGCGGGCTACGGTGCACACCCGGCTGTCGTGGGACTACACGCCCCGCGCGCCACGGCTCGGGTCCCTCAACCGGCGGGCCCGCGACGGACAGTGGGACGCCGACGCCGACATCGACTGGTCGATTCCCGTGCCGTTCGGCGCGCCGCTCGCGGACGGCACCGACTTCGCGCGCGCCTCGTTCGAGGCCTCGCCGATGGCCGGGCGCGGTCGCCCCATGTGGGACACCTTCCGCTGGGAGCTGCAGGCCTGGCTGGTCAGCCAGTTCCTGCACGGCGAACAGGCCGCCCTGGTGGTGGCCGCCCGGCTGGTGGAGTCCCTGCCGACCGTCGAGGCCAAGCTGTGCGCCGCGAGCCAGGCCACCGACGAGGCCCGGCACGTGGAGGTCTTCGCGCGCTATCTGCGGGAGAACGTCCCCGATCCGTATCCCGTCAACGCGGATCTGCGGGAGCTGCTGGAGGACATACTGGGCGACTCCCGCTGGGATGTGACGGCCCTGGGCATGCAGATCATGGTGGAGGCGCTGGCGATGGCCGCCTTCCGGCTGGCCGGCAGCACCTTTCACGACGCTCTGATCCGCCGGATCACCACGCTGGTGGCCCGCGACGAGGCCCGGCACGTCTCCTTCGGGGTGGTCTCCCTGGAGGAGGTCTACCGGGAGCTGTCGAGCGCGGAACTGGCCGACCGGGAGGAACTCGTCCTGGACGCGGCCTCGTTGATGCGCAGGCGTTTCCTGCTCTCCGACGTCTGGGAGCGGCTGGACGTCGACCGGGACGCGGGAGTGGCCTACGCCGCCGCGGATCCGGCGATGGTGCTGTACCGGCAGACGGTGTTCGCCCGTGTGGTGTCCGCGCTGGTGCACATCGGCCTGATGACGGACCGGGTACGGCAGGGGCTGCGGGACCTCGATCTGCTGAGCTACGGCTCGGTGCCCCGCCGGCTGGCCCGGCGCGACGACCGACTGGGGAGAGTGTGAGGCCGATGACCACGGGAGCAACGGAAGCAAACCGTGCGACGGACGCGGCGGGTTCCGCGCAGGCACTGTCGGTACGGCTGTTCCTGGCCGGCCTCGGCGCGGCGGAGCTGATGACCGCGTATCTGGGCATCCGCCTCGGCCTGTACGTGGAGCTCGCCAAGGCGCCCGCGACCGCGGGTGAGTTCGCGCTGCGGGCAGGCATCGACCGGCGATACGCCCGCGAGTGGCTGGAACAGCAGGCGGCGGCAGGCATTCTGACGACAGATCAGTCCGAGGAGAACCCGCAGCGGCGGGTCTTCACACTGCCCTCCGGGCATGCCGAGGCCCTCACCGACCTGGACAGCCCCTTCTCCATCGCCCCGCTCGTCCTCCTGCCGATCGGCGGGATGGCATCGGTGCTCCCCCGGGTCGCCGACGCGTTCCGCACCGGGCAGGGCATTCCGTACGCCGAGTACGGCGCCGAACTCCGGGGCGGGCAGGCCGGTTTGAACAAGCCGGTCTTCCGGCACCAGCTGGCCGGCTGGATCGCGGCGACGCTGCCGGACGTGCATGCCGCGCTCGGCGGCGCGGGCGGCCGGATCGCCGACGTCGCCTGCGGATCGGGCTGGTCGTCGATCGCGCTGGCCCAGGCCTATCCGCGGGCCCGGGTGCACGGCCTCGACCTGGACGAGCGGTCGGTGGCGGACGCGCGGCACAACGCGGCGGAGGCCGGGGTCGCGGACCGGGTGGAGTTCGAGGTGCGGGACGCGGCCGATCCGGACCTGGCGGGCCGCTACGACCTGGTGTGCGTCTTCGACGCGCTGCACGACATGGCCCGCCCGGTGGAGGTGCTCCGGGCCTGCCGCTCGCTGCTGGCCCCGGACGGCACCGTACTGCTGATGGAGCCCAATGTCGGCGAGCGCTTCACCGCGCCGGCCCCGGAGACCGAGCGCTTCCAGTACGCGGTGAGCCTGCTGCACTGCCTCCCCGTCGGCCTGGCCGAGGAGGAGTCGGCGGCCACGGGCACGGTGATGCGGCCCGCGACGGTGCGGGCGTACGCGGCCGAGGCGGGGTTCCGGCAGGTCAAGGTGCTGCCGGTGCGGCATACGTTTCACCGCCTGTACCGGTTGCGGTGAGGCCGGCGGCCCGCCGCCTGTATCGGCTGCGGTGAAACCCACGGCCCGCCGCCTGTGCGGCTGCGCGCGCTGAAGCGCCCGGCCCCTCCCTGCGGGTGCGCTGAGCCCCCGGCCGCTTGGCCGGGGGCTCGGACAGTCAGGCCCTCGGGCTCTCGGAGACCGAGGCTCTCAACGCACGGTCGGCGCCTGCGCCTCCACCCCGAGGTATTCGGCAAGCAGCGTGTTCACCTCGGTCGGCTTCTCCAGCAGGGCCGCGTGACCGCTGTTCTTGATCTCCCGGTACTCGGCCCCGGGGATCAGCTTGGCCAGTTCCCGGGCCATCGGATAGGGCGCCATGATGTCGTGCTCCATGCCCACGACCAGGCACGGGACGGTGATCCCGGCGATCCGCGCGGGATCGGGGTCGTACGCCGCAGACGCCTCCGCGTGGCCGAGGGCACCGTGGCCCCCGGCGGCGGCGAGCCCGCGCAGGCCTTCGAGGTAGGGCTCGATGAAGGCGTTCCGGTTCAGCGCCCGCGGGCCGAACAGATACATCGCCCGGTAGATGCCCTCCATCACGGGCGGCATCACCACACCCGCCCGCAGCCGCTCCAGGGCGTCCTCACGGATCGCCCGGTGCAGCGCGCTCGGCTTCCACGGCACGCCCACCAGGACGGCGCGGGTGAGCAACTCCGGCCGCTCGACGGCGAGTTCCAGAATGATCGTGGCGCCCAGGGAGTAGCCGACGATGGCACAGGGGCCCACCCCCAGCTGCTCGATCAGCGCGGCGACGTCCTCGGCCAGGCCCTCCATCGTGTACGGCGGCGGGGTCTCCTCGGACGGCGGTACGCCCCGGTGGTCGAAGGTGATGACCCGGTGGCCGCGCTTGGTCAGATAGGGGACCTGCATCTGGTTGAAGAGGTTGGCCTGGTGCTGTCCGGGGACCAGAATCACCGGGCTGCCTTCCGGATCCCCGAAGATGTCGTAGCTCAGGGTCACGCCCGTCTTCAATGCGATGTCCACGCTGCCGTCCTTCTTCGGGTGACGATGGGGCCTTCGCGCGATGAGGGGGCTGCCGCCCCGGCATTTCACGCTAACCGCGGTCTACGGATGTGCCGTTGGAGCTGACAGGTCCCGGACGGAATCTCCGGCGACCACGGCCTCGAAGGTGGCCCGGTCAGGACCCGGGGTGCGTACCTCGGGCAGGGGATGCTCACGCAGAAAGGCGAGGATGCGCCGCGCCACGGTGCGGTCGGCCATCAGTTCCTGGGGCGTCATCAGCATGTTGTAGAGGCGCAGGGCCGCGGTCCTGATCTCCGGGTCGTCCTCCCGGAGCACGGCCATCGCCCGTACGAAACGGTTGGGCAGGTCGTCCGCGGGCGGTGCGTGCTCGCCCCGCAGCCCCGCCTTGAGCTGGGCGAACCGGGCCCGGTCGGTGGCCAGTTGGATCTCGAACCACACCCCGAGCCGGCCGTCGGTCCACTCCTCGAACCCTGCCGTGTACGCGGCCGGATCGGCGGCCGCCTCCTCGGCGGTGCGGGCGAGGTGCTGGGCGTGGGTGAGGGCGAGCGAGACACCGCGGCCGAAGGTCGGGTTGGTCTGCAGGGCCGCGTCGCCCACCAGGACCAGTCCGGCGGCCACCGGCCTCCCCAGGTCGTCGCGCAGGGTGCGGCGACGGTTCTCGATGTGGCCCATGGGGCTCGGGTCGTCGAGCGGAATGCCGCGGTCGGTCCACTCGGCCGTGCGGGGCACCGACGCCAGGAAGCGGCCGTACGCGTCCGGGTCCCGCAGCCGGTGCTTGAGCGGGTCGTCCACGGCCAGGGTCGTGGAGAGCTGGAAGGTGTCGTTGTCCCCGGGAAAGACCAGGGCGGTTCCGTAGTCCAGCTCGGCGACGATCGGAACGGTCGTCGACGGGAAGGCGTGGCCCTGACGGAGTTCGTAGTGCCGGGTCAGGTAGAAGAAGCCGCACGGCTGCGCGGTCTCCCGGGGCGCGGGCAGTCCGGCCGCGGCCAGCCAGTGGGCGACCCGCGAGCGGCGGCCACTGGCGTCGACGACGAGGTCCGCGCTGTGCTCGGTGCCGTCCGCGGTCCGCGCACCGATCACCCGGGGCACATCGCTCGCCTCTTTGTCCGTCACAAGTTCCGTCACCCGGGCGCCGGTTGAGACCGTGACGCTCCCCTCGGCCTCCGCGGCCCGGCGCACCACACCCTCGTAGACGAGTCGGCGGCTGAGCACGGTGGCGTCCTCGGAGCCCGGCTCCAGCGGGGTGACCAGGGCGCCGCGCGCGGTGAAGGCGGTCAGGACGTCGGGGGCCTCCTCGCGCAGGACGCGCGTGGACAGGGCGAGGAACGCGTGCCCCTGCCGGGCGTGCGGCACCTCCTTGCGGGACCAGGCGCGTACCTCCTCATCGGGCGTGGCACCCGGCGGGGGCGGGCTGCCGCCGTCCAGCACGGTGACCTCGTGGCCACGGCGGGCGCAGAAGAGCGCCACGGCCGAGCCGGCGAGTCCGGCCCCGATCACCAGGACGCGTGCCATGGCCGGTCACCGGGCCGCCGCGGTGACCGGGGAGGACCAGTCGACGCGGTAGCCGTAGACGGATTCGGCGTTCTTGAGGCTGAGCCTGAGGAAGAAGGGCAGCATCAGGTCGCGCAGCGCACGGCCGACGGGGCCCGCGGGAGTCATGTGGCCGCCGGTGCGGCGCGCCTGGCGGATCAGCCCCTCCACCCGAGCGCGGCGTATGCGCTCGAACGCCGCGAAGGCCGACCGGGGTTCGGGCAGGTCGCGCAGGCACTTGGCGAGGACGACGGCGTCCTCCAGACCGAGTGCCGCGCCCTGGCCCATGTGCGGCGAGATGGCGTGCGCCGCGTCGCCGATCAGGCAGACGTTGCCGCGGTGCCAGGTGGGGACGGACGGGAGGTCGTACAGCGGCCAGCGGCCGATCGGCCCGTCGGTGGCCTTGAGGATCTCGCCGACGACCTGGTGGTCGCCCACGTGGCGCTGCAGCAATTGGTCGCGCCACTGTGCGTCGGTGATCGACTCGGCCCAGCCACGGGCGGGTTCCCGGGTCTCGGTGTGGTTCTCGAACCAGTAGACCTCGCCGTCCGGCAGCACCTGGTGGCCGAAGAAGCCGCGCAGTCCGAACATCATCCGCAGGACGCCGTCCGGTCGCCCCAGGGCGGTGGTCCGCGCGAAGCCGCCGGAGCCGATGCCCTGGGTGAACCTCGGGCGGGGGGCCTCGGAGAACACCGCGGCGCGGGTGGCGGAGTTGATGCCGTCGCTGCCGATGAGCAGCCGGCCCTCGGCGGTGGAGCCGTCGGTGAAGCGGACGGTCACCCCGTCCGGTCCTTCGGTGTTCACGCCGGTCACCCGCTTGCCGAACTCCACGGGTATTCCAGCCTGTTGGGCGGCTTCCCGCAGGCCCTTGTTGAGCAGGCCGCGTTTGATGACGGTGGTGCGCTCCGGATTGCTGCCGATGGTCTTGTTGCGGTGGTTGGCGAAGACCAGCCGGGTGGTCACGGCGCCGTACCGGAGCACCTCGTCGGCGATGCCGAGGGTCTCCAGGACGGCCCTGCCGTTGGGACCGAGGTTGAGGAAGGCGCCGGCGTGGTCGCCGGGTTCGGGCCGGGACTCGTACAGTACGGGTTCGAAGCCGCACTGGCGGAGGAACATCGCGAGCACCGGGCCCGTGATGCCGCAACCGGCGATGAGCACGCGCCGTCCGCCGGGCATGCCTGTGGGGGGTGTTTCACGCATGACGCAGTTCCTCATTTCTCCACTGTTGCCACGGGGTGCTCCACTAAGGAGCTACGGGATGCTCCACAAGGGAGTTGACGGGCGGGCGAGGCGGACTCAGCCGGCCACGAAGCTCCGGAACTTGCGCACCATGACGACCGCGCACAGCACGCTCACGCCCACGGTCCAGGCGAGGGTGGCCAGTACGGGGACCAGCAGCGGGCCGCCGTGCGAGAGGCCGACCAGCGCCTCGACGGCCGTGGACACCGGGTTGGCTGCCACCACGGGTCGCACCGCGTCCGGGAACGCGTCGAGCGGCATATAGCCGGACGACATCATGGTCAGGGCGAGCGTCGGCATCTGCACCCAGCGCATGATGACCGGCGGATAGGGCGCGGACAGGGCGGCGACCACCGCGATCGACGTGCACATGAGGCCGAACAGCGCGACGAGGACGAAGAATCCGAGGGCGGCGCCGACGCCCTGCTCGAAGCGGAAGCCGGGAAGGTAGGCGATCAGCGACACGAGCACGGCGATGCCCATGATCCGGACGAGGTCGCCGAGCATCCGGCCGAACAGGATGGACAGGGCGTTGATCGGCATGGCGCGCAGCCGGCTGAAGACCCCGCTGCGGATGTCGACCCAGAAGGCGATCGCGCTGGATCCGATCGCCGAGAAGGCGGTGACGAGGATGATCAGGGGCGCGAGCCGCACCACATAGCTCTCGCCCAGGGTGTCGCGGACCAGGATGCGGAAGGTGGCCAGCAGCATGAACAGCTGCAGCAGCGGAAAGCCGAAGGTGGCCAGCAGCATCATCGGGCTGCGGACGAAGTGCTTGAGGACCCGGCCGCCGATCAGCGTGGACTGCGCCCACAGACCGGTCGTACCGCTCGCCTGAGTGGCTCCACTCGCCTGGGTCGTTGCGGCCGTCACTGGGTCACCTTCCGGAATGCGCGAGCGGTGGTCCATCCGAAGAGCAGGGTCAGCCCCAGGCACCACAGCACGGCCGGTACGACTTCGCCGGCCGAGGGGGTGCCGGTGGACAGCGCCCGCAGGGCGTCCACCACCGCGGACACGGGCGAGGCACGCACAATGGGCTGCAGCCAGCCTGGGAACAGGGAGGCCGGGACGAAGCCGGTGGAGACCACCAGCAGGGGCAGATACGGCAGATAGAGGGCGGCCGCCAGCGCCTCCTGGCTGCGCAGGGTCAGACCGAGGGTGGCCGTGGCGGCTGCCAGCGCCACCGTGAAGGCCATCGCCACGAGCAGGAACCCGACGGCGGCGGCCGGTCCGGCGTCGAACCGGAAACCGGCGAGATGGGCCACCAGACTGATCACGACCGTCGACGTCAGCGCCTCGGCGGCCACGACCAGCAGCCGGGCCGTGCCCAGCGCGGAACTGCCGATGGGCATGGTGCGCAGCCGGTTGAACAGCCCGCTGCCGCGGTCCGCCGCGAGTGACATCGCGGACGCGATCGCCACGAACATCAGGGCCTGGACGACCAGGGTCGGTGTGACGAAACGGCCGTAGTCGATGCCCTTGGCGTCCAGCATCCGGCTGAACGTCGCGTAGAAGATGCCGAAGAACATCAGCGGCTGGACCACGGTGCCGACGAGCGCGCCCCTGCTGAAGGAGCGCCGGAAGTCGCGCTCGGCGAGCACCTGTACGTCGTGAACGAGGCCGGGACCGGCAGGCGGAGCGGCATGCGAGACCGTCGTCATGAACGGGCCTCCGGGACCGGCGCGGCCGAACCGTCCGGGACCGGGCGGTTCTCGGTGAGCGCGAAGAAGACGTCGTTCAGGGTGGGCGGGTGCACCGCGACGTCGTCGGCATGGACGCCTTCGGCGCGCAGGTCGCGGATGATGCCGGCGAGGTCGTCGGTGCCGCGCACCGGCACCACGACCGCGTCGTCGCGGACGTTCACCCCGGCGAAGCCGGCGAGCAGAGCGGCGGCGCGGGTCCGGGTGGCCGTGTCCCCGATCGTGACCTCGCAGACGGAGCCGCCGGTCTGTTTCTTGAGCTCGCGGGGTGTGCCCTCGGCGATGACCCGTCCCTCGTCGATGACGACGATCCGGCCGGCGAGCGCGTCGGCCTCGTCCAGGTACTGGGTGGTGAGCAGGATCGCCATGCCGTCGGCCGCGAGCCTGCGCACCGCGTCCCACAGGGTCTCGCGGCTGCGCGGGTCGAGTCCGGTGGTCGGCTCGTCGAGCACCAGGACCGGGCGCGGTACGACCAGGCTGGCGGCCAGGTCGAGCTTGCGCCGCATGCCGCCGGAGTACTGTCCCGCGGGCCGGTCGGCGCTCTCCGTGAGCCCGAACTGGTCGAGGAGCTCAGCGGCCCGGGCGCGGGCGCCGGTCTTGGACAGACCGAGCAGCCGGGCGAAGAACACGAGGTTCTCCCGACCGCTGAGGGATTCGTCGACGGCCGCGAACTGCCCGGTCACCGCGATGCTGGCGCGTACCCCGCGCGGATCGGCGACGATGTCGTGGCCCGCCACGGTGGCGCTGCCGCCATCGGGACCGAGCAGTGTGGTCAGGCAGTTGATCAGGGTGGTCTTTCCGGCTCCATTGGGCCCGAGCAGTCCGACAACGGAGCCTGGGGCGACGCTGAACGAGACGTCGTCGACCGCTGTCTTGGGCCCGAAGCATTTGCGGAGCCGATCGATCTCGATCACCGCGTCGGCCACAGGAGGCCCCTCTCTTCGGTGGGGACGTTCGCTCTCGGAAAGAGAGCGCGGAGCACTCCGACGGTAGCCAGGCGCGCATGTCCGCACCCGTCTCCTGTCAGAGATCTTTCAGTGCGACACCAGCTGGTTCTGCTCGCGCAACTGGCCCACCACGTAGGCGACTACGTCGTCCGAGGTGGTGATCCCCCGGCCCGTCTCCTCGTCGATGGGCGGCAGATCGAAGTCGTCCTCGATCGCGAAGGCGAGTTCCAGGAGGGCGAGCGAGTGGAAGCCCAGATGGTTCACCAAGTGGGCGGCCCCTTCGGCGGGGAAGCCCTCGGGGTCCGGGGCGAGTTGGCGGATGAGCGACAGTATGGTCTCCCGGACCGCGCTTTCGGTGTGGGCCATGTCTCTCCTAGGACTCGGGGTGTGGAGCCACGACTTGACGCGAGCTCTCGACGAGATGTGCGCCATCGACTTCACGTGAGCTCGCGCCGAGATGCGCGCCATCGACTTCACGCGAGCTCTCGACGAAGGCGCGCCAGATCATCCGCCTGCGCGGCTTGCCGCTCGGGGTGCGGGGCAGGGCGCCACGCGGCACCCTGCGTACGACGGCTTCGGCACCGGGGACCGCGTGGCGCAACATTCGTAGTACGTCGGCGTCTTGAGGCCCGCCAGTGGCAGGAGCCCCGTCCTCGATGACGGCGGCGGCGACGGCGCCCGTCACGTCCTCTCCGAGCACCACGGCCGCCCGTGGGGGCAGACCGCCGGCACGTCGGAGGTTCTGCTCCACGTCCTCGGCGAAGATCCGCAGCCCCCGCAGCTTCAGGCTGTCACCGATCCGGCCGCGCACGAACAGCTGCCCGTCCGCGACGAACCCGGCGTCGCCGGTGCGCAGTTCACCGTTCTCGGTACGGGTGCCGCCGGCGCCGTCACCGAGGTGGTCGACCGCGAGATACGGACTGCGTACGGCGATCTCGCCCACGCCGCGGTCCGGGAGTTCGTTGCCATGGTCGTCGACGATCCGCACCGTGATGCCGGGCAACGGGGTACCGCATCCGACGACCGACTTCTCCTCCGCCCAGCTCTGCCCGTGGCGCAGCCCGGTGACCGCGAGCGCGGCCTCGGCGAGCCCGTACGCGGGCAGCAGCGCGCGGCGGCTCAGGCCGCGTGGGCCGAGCAGCGCGTGGAACCCCTGCAGCGTGCCGGGCGGAATGCGCTCCGCTCCCACGACCAGCGACCGCCAGCCGGAGAAGTCCAGCCCGGACAGGTCCTCGGGCCGGACCTTCCGCAGAATGTGGTCGAGGCCGAAGGCGGGCGTGGCACTGATCGAGGCACCGTGCCGGCCGAAGCACTCCAGATACTCGAGCGGCCGCCGTACGAACGCCTCGGGCCGTGTCAACCAGAGCTCGTCCTGCCCGAGCACCGCCCCGAGCAGACAGCCGACGAGCCCCATGTCGTGGTGAACGGGCAGCCAACTGGCCCAGACGCACCCGGGCGACGCGTCGAGCCAGCCGCGGATCGCCGCGACATGGGCGGCGAGGGCCGCACTGTCGAGATACACCCCTCGGGCACGCCCACTCGACCCCGAGGTGAACTGCACAAGGCCTCGTACGGCTGGGTGGGGTGGGGCAGTGGTCTCCGGGCGACCCGGATCCGCCGTGTGCCCTCCGCCGCGGCCCGTCGGGGCCAGCAACTCCGCGCCCGGCACCAGCGCCACATCCCGCGGCAGCGGGCCGGACAGCGGTGCGTCGGCGACGACCGCCCGGGGTCGGGCCGCGGTCAGCAGGCCGGTCATCCGGTCGTCGTAGCCGGGTGTGGCGGGCGCGCCGGCGATCGGGGGTGCCAGGGGCGCTGGGGTGGCCCCAGCCAGGAGGGTGCCGAAGAAGGCGGCGAGGAAGGCCGGGCCCGAGGGCAGGACGAGGGCGACGATGTCGTCGTGGCCGACCCCTGCCGCGGTCAAGGTCCGGGCGGCACCGTGACTGAGCTGCGCCAGCTCGGCGTAGGTGTGCCGCTCCCAACCGGCCTCCTGCAGGCGGAAGTTGACTCCGGTGTCAACGCTCGGCGCGTCGAGCCAGCTCACCAACGAAGGGGCGCTCACGGTCCGTTCACCTCCAGCCGCGTGGTCATCGGGGAGCCTAGGCGCCGGGTGGGCGGGGCCGGATGATGCTGTTGAGTGTCTTTCACCCGCCCCTCGCGCCCCTGCCGCCCGGTGGATCCTGGTGGCCCCGCGGCGCGGGCACCTCGCGCGGCTCGACGCCCACAGCGGGCACCGGCCCCGCGCAGGGGACCGCACCGCACCGACAGGGAGGCGATCCATGCTGGAAGGCTGTGTTCCGTGGCCCACCGAGTTCGCCGAGCGCTATCGGAGGGAGGGCTACTGGCAGGGCCGTACCCTGCACGACCTGTTGCGGGCCGCCGAGCGCGAGCACGGCGACCGGACCGCGGTGGTGTCCGGCGCGCGGCGCCTGACCTTCACCCGACTTCTCGCAGAGGCCGATGAGTTGGCGGCGGGCCTGTACGACTCGGGGGTACGCGCACGGGACCGGGTGGTAGTCCAGCTGCCGAACCAGGACACCTTCGTCGTCCTGTGCTTCGCGCTGTTCCGGCTCGGCGCCGTACCCGTGATGGCGCTGCCGGGGCACCGCCGCAACGAGATCGTCCATCTGTGCCGCCACGCGGACGCCGTCGCCTATGTGGTGCCGGACCGCTTCCAGGGCTACGACTACCGCGCGCTGGCCCGCGAGGTCCGCGCCGAGGTGCCGGGGCTGCGCCACGTCCTGGTCGCCGGTGACGCGGGCGAGTTCACCCCGCTGGCCGGGCTGCGGGCGGCGCCGGTGCAACTGCCGCCGGTGGACCCCGGTGAGGTCGCGCTGCTGCTGCTGTCCGGCGGGACCACGGGGTTGCCCAAGCTGATCCCCCGCACGCACGACGACTACGCGTACAACGCGCTGGCCTGCGCCCGGGCCCTGGACGTCGACCGGCACAGCGCCTATCTCGCGGCCACCCCCGTGGCCCACAACGCGGCGCTCGGCTGCCCCGGCGTGCTGGGCACGCTCTTCGTCGGCGGCAAGGCCGTACTCGCCGCGAACCCGAGCCCGGAGGAGGCCCTGCCACTGGTGCTGCGCGAGGGGGTCACGCTCACCACGCTGGTGCCGCCGCTGGTGATGATGTGGCTGGCGGACCCCGAGGTCGCCAAGGCGGATCTGTCCGGACTGCTGTTGCAGGTCGGCAGCTCCAAGTTCCAGCCGGAGGTGGCCCGTCAGGTGCGCGCCACGCTCGGCTGCCGGCTCACCCAGTGGTACGGCATCGGCGAGGGGCTGCTCACCCACACCCGGCTGGACGACCCGGACGACGTGGTCCTCACGACCGAGGGCCGCCCGCTCAGCGGGGCCGACGAGATCCGCGTGGTGGACGACGCCGGAAGGGACGTATCGCCGGGCGAGGTGGGCGAGTTGCTGGCCCGGGGCCCGTACACGATCCGCGGGTACTACCGGGCCGCCGAGCAGAACGCGAAGGCCTTCACCCCGGACGGGTTCTTCCGCACCGGCGATCTGGTCCGGCTGACGCCCGAGCGGAACCTGGTGGTGTCCGGGCGGGTCAAGGACATCATTCACCGCGGCGGGGACAAGGTGTCGGCCGAGGAGGTCGAGAACCATCTGCTGGCCCATCCGGCGGTGCGTGACGTGGCGGTGGTCGGCCTGGCCGACGACTCCCTCGGAGAGCGGGTCTGCGCGTATGTCATCGCCGAGTCGGACCCGGACGCCGCGCCCGGGGAGCGGCTGCGGCTCGGCCGCCTGAAGGCGTTCCTCAAGGAGCGCGGTCTGGCCGCCTACAAGCTCCCGGACCAGCTGGAACTCGTCGACTCCTTTCCCAAGACCCCGGTGGGCAAGGTCGACAAGAAGGTGCTGCGCGCGCGTGGCGGCAGCTGACGGAGCGTCGCCGCGCGTGGCGGGGCCGGACCGAGCATTGCCGGGCGTGGCGCGTCCTGACCGAGCACGGCCGCGCGTGGCGGAGCCTGAGCGAACATTTCCGCCTGTCGCGAGGCCTGACGGAACATTGCCGCGCATCGCGGGGCCTGACCGTGCACGGCCGCGCATCGCGGAGCCGGACCGAGCACGGCCGCCCGTCGCGGAGCCGGACCGACCACTGCCACGCATCGCGGGGCCTGACCGACCACCGCCGCGCATCGCGGAGCCGGACCGAGCACGGCCGCCCGTCGCGGAGCCGGACCGAGCACGGCCGCCCGTCGCGGGGCCTGACCGACCACTGCCGCCCGTCGCCAAGCCGGACCGACCACTGCCGCCCGTCGCGAAGCCGGACGACGCGCTGCTGCGGGCCCCGCTCCCCTCCTCGGTATACGGGGCACTGCTGCGAGCCGTACTCCCGTCCTGGGCGTACGGCGCGGCCCGCGCCGCGGACGTCGTCCCGTCCGCGGAGCTGTTCCCCGAGGAGGCCGCGGTCTGCGCGGAGGCCGGCCCGCGCCGGCGGGCGGAGTTCACCGCCGGCCGCTGGTGCGCCCACCGGGCGCTCGCCGCGCTGGGCGCGGGGCGGGTGGCCGTGCCGCGCGGGGCGCGAGGCATGCCGGTCTGGCCGGACGGTGTCGTCGGCAGCATCACCCACTGCGAGGGTTACCGGGCTGCCGCCGTCTGCCGCGGTGGGGACGCCCGGGCACTGGGGATCGACGCGGAGCCGGCGGCGCCACTCCCGGCGCGGGTGCGCGCCGGTCTCTTCAGGACCCAAGCAAGAGTCGAAGCAGGGGCCGAAACTGGGGCCGATTCCGGCGACGAATCCAGGGACGAAGAGGACGCGTTCGCCGCCGACTTGGCTCGACGGCTGCCCGGCTTTCCCGTCGACCGGCTGCTCTTCAGCGCCAAGGAGGCGGCGTACAAGGCGTGGTCGTCGTACGCCGACCGGCCACCGCCGTTGCGCGAGCTGCGCGTGGTGTCCGCGCTGCCGGACAGGGCGGCGGTGGCTCACGCCCGGCCGGCTCTGTCGGGAACCTTCACCGTGCGCGTGCCGCGCGGCTTCGCCCTGTGCAACGGAGATCACCTGTACGGCAGTTGGCGCGCCGGCGCGGGGCTGCTGATCTCCTCCGCGCTGATCGTGCACGGGGCCGCGGAGCGGCTTCAGAGTGGATCGGCGTGGGTTTCGAGCACATAGCCGCGACCCCAGACGGTGCGGATGGACAGCCCGAGTGGCTGAATTCGATCCCTGATCCGCATCATGTGCAGATCGAGGGCGTTCCGTGTCCTCGACCCGTTGACCTGGCCGAGGCGGAAGCGGAGTGCCTCGCGGGGTACGACCTCGCGATAGCGCGGGACGAGCAGTTCAAGGAGTTCCGCCTGAGTCGGTGACACGGTGACGGAGCGCGAGCAGAAGCGCAGGACGCCGCTCTCGTCCAGATACGGCAGTCGATTCATGTGGTAGCGACGACTGAGGGCGTCCACCCGGGCCTGGAGGTCGTGCGGGGGTATCGGCGCCCGCACCCAGTCCTCGCACACGTCCTCACAGATGGGTGCTTCCGCACCCGCTTCGACGACCAGGATTCTCGGTTGGCCCGTCGATCGACATCGATCACGCAATTCCCGCTGTGCCGGCCACCGCAGGAGCCGGACTTCTTCACGTGACAACTACGCGCTCCCTCCACGCGCCTGAAGTTCTACGCCGTGCCGGCCCCCGTACTCCTGCCACCGGATGCCGCGCATGTCCCATCGGCGAGCTTCGAGCACACATCAGATTGGCATGCACAACTTTTTCGCCGCAACCGATTGGCGCGGGGCTTCCGGTGAACTCTTGCAGCGGGCGTCCGACGTGCACATATGGGTCGGACGATCACTTCACCGGGGCACTGATCACGGGGCACTGGTTGATTTTCGAATGAAATCGAACCGGCCTGCAGCTCTCCCGCTTCGTGGTACCCACGCCCTCGTTGAAGTCTTGACTTCGCGATCACGCGACAACGCGTGCACAGCCATCACTCCCCCGTAAACAGCAGACGATTACCTCGTCCTTTTCGAATTCCTGGACCGGACCGCCCTGGCCGGCGGTGCGCGGTTCGCGCCTCTCAGTCCCCCGGAAATCCGCAGCTCCAATGTACGGTTCCGAGCGCGCGATCACGGTCAAATCTGTCAGCTATGTTTCGGCCAGGTTCAGCGTAGTGACACGGGCACACTGCGGTAGGAGCGGAACGTTACGCTTGGCCTGCGCACGACATTTCCGGCCGCCTCCAGGACGGGCGCGTGGCGCAGCAGCCAGCCGAGCGCCGCCTGCCCCTCGATCCTGGCCAGAGATGCCCCCAGGCAGTGGTGGGCGCCCCCGCCGAAGCTGAGGTGGGCGTTGGGGGTACGGCCGACATCGAGACGCTCCGGGTCGGGGAAACGCCGCTCGTCGTGATTGGCCGAACCCAGCAGCAGGACCAGCACCCGCCCGGGCCGCACGGTACGCCCCCCGACCCGCACCGGTTCCTTGACCAGGCGCGCGGTCGCCTGGATCGGCGCGTCGTAGCGGAGGAACTCGTCGACGGCCGTCGGCAGCAGCCCCGGATCGTGGCGCAGCCGGGCCAGCTCCGCCGGGTGGCGCAGCAGGGCCGCGACGCTGGTGGCGATCAGATTGGTGGTGGTCTCGAAGCCGGCGAAGAAGAGGAAGATGACGTTGTCGACGATCTCCTCGCTGCTCAGCCGCGCCCCCGGCTCCTCGGCGACCTCGGCCGTGATCATCTGCGAGAGCAGATCGTCGCCGAGCGCGGCGCGGCGCTCGGCCAGCAGGCCTCCGATGTATGCGCGCAGCCAGGCCACGGCCTCGTGCGCCGCTTCCCGGTCCTCCTTCGCCACGTACAGGGCGAAGGCCTTGGCGAGATCGATCGCCCGCGGCCGTACGAGGTCCCGGTCGACCGAGGGGATGCCCACCAGTTCGCACACGACGGTGACCGGAAGCGGAAAGGCGAGCCCGGTCACCGCGTCGAACGACCCTCGCTCGAGTGCGGGGGCGAGCAGCGCGTCGACCTGCCGCTCTATGTAGTCGTGCATCCGCTGCACCAGACGCGGACTGAACGCCTTGGCCATGAGCCGGCGCAGCCGCGTGTGGTCCGGTGCGTCGCGATCGAGAATGATGCGCTGGAAGAAGGAGTTGGCGGGTCCGTCCCCGATGCTGAATTCATGGTATTCCGGTGGATATTCGTGACTGAGCCGCCGGTCACGCAGCAGTGGCGCGACATCGTCGTACCGGCTCACCACCCACTGTCCGGGACCGCCCCGGCTCAGCCGCCCGGAGGAACGCAGCTCCGCATAGATCGGATACGGGTCGGAAAGCACCGCGGGATCCCTGGAATCGAATTTAAGAGGCAGCTCGGAATTCACTTCCACTCCCCCAGGCGAGGAAATTGAGCCAAGAAAATGCGCCGCCCCGCAGCGTACCATTTCGACAGCCACCCCCGACAGCTGTCACACTCGAAATGGAGCCCCGCTTCGGCAGTACGCGTATTTCCTGTCAGGGTCCTTTCAGAATTCCCCCGCACCAGCCCGTCGCAAGGCATCCTCACCCCTGTGACCGATGCCATGGACACACGACTGCCCCGATTCGTTCTGGACGATCCCGAATTCCTTCGCGACCCTTATCCGGTCTACCGGGAACTACGGGAACGGGGACCGCTGTGCCGGGGCGGTCCGGCCCAGTGGGTCGTGACGCGCCATGCGGAGGTGTCCGCCCTGCTGCGCGACCGGAGACTCGGCAGGGAATTCCCCGAGGAGTTCCAGAACATCTCGGTCGGTCCCGGTCCCGCGGTGGACTTTCTGCGGCGCATCGTCATCGACCGTGACCCGCAGGAACACACCCGGCTGCGCCGCCTGCTCACCAGGGCGCTCACCCCGGCGACCGTGCGGGCGCTGGCCGCGCCGATGGCCGCGATGGTGGACGGCCTGCTGGACGACGCCGTCGAGCGCGGGAGCTTCGACGCGGTGACCGACCTCGCGCAGCCGCTGCCCGTGCTGGTGATGAGCACCCTGCTGGGGATACCCCCGCAGGACCACGCCGACGTCATGGAGCGGTCGATCGACGTCTCCAAGGCTTTCGCCGTCTTCATTCCGGAACAGGAGCGTGCCGCGGCGCACGAAGCGGTCGTCTGGCTGCGCGGGTACTTCCGCACCCTGCTGCGCCGACGGCGGTCGGCGCCCGGGAACGACCTGCTCACCGCCCTCGCCACCGTGCGAGACGGTGACTGGTCACTGTCCGAGGAGGAGGCCGTCGACAACGCGCTCTTCCTCTACTACGCCGGCTTCGAGACGACGACGAACCTGATCGCGACCGGCTGTGCGGCGCTGCTGCACCACCCCGGCGAACAGCGCAGGCTGCGCGCCGACCGCACGCTGCTGCCCACCGCGCTGGAGGAGTTCCTGCGCTGGGACGCCCCGATCCACACGACGACCCGGCTCACCCTGGAACCCGTCGAGGTCGCAGGCCGCACCCTGCGCAGGGGCCGGGTCGTGGTCCTGCTGCTGGCCTCGGCCAACCACGACGAGCGGCAGTTCGCCGACCCGGGCGGACTCGACGTGGGCCGGCGGCCCAATGCCCATCTCAGCTTCGGCGGCGGTGTGCACCACTGTCTCGGCGCGATGCTGGCCCGGGTGGAGGCGACGGCCGTCTTCGACCGGCTGCTGGACCGGTTCACCGCACTGGAACCGGCGGGCGAGGAGGACTGGCAGCCGAGCGGGGGCGGATTCCGCTTCCCCTACTGCGCCTATCGATCCATCCCTGTGCGGATCCGCTGAAAAGCGCCGCGCTCAGCCTCCCGTTCCGGGCTGCGCGCGGCGCTCGGTCCGCCCTCGGCCGGTCCTCAGCCGGCCGGAAGGATGTTGTGGTTCACGCGGAAGAGGTTCTCGGGGTCGTACTTGGTCTTGAGTGCCCTGAGCCGCGGATAGTTCACTCCGTAGGCATCGGCCACTCGTTCGGGACCGTCGTCCCCGAGATGATTCACATACACCCCGCCCGTGGTGTACGGCAGGATCCGCTCGTATACGTTCTGGGTCCAGTCGATGTTCTGCTGATCCTCGCTCTCGTCCTCCCATTGACTGAGAACGCTGACCAGATATCCGTCGCGATGCGGAAAAGCCGTTGCGTCCGGGGGAAGTTGGGCCATCACTCCGCCCATGAGCCCGCCGCCGACGAGAGAAAGCGGAGAGGGATTGCTCGCATAGCCGTCGCCCAGGATGTCGAGGGCTTCCGGATGGAGTTCGTCCATGTGGAAGGAGCGGGCATACAGCCGTCGCCCTGCCACGGTGTTGTCGTCCAGCATCCGCTGCACGGCGAGATAGGGCATGGCTCCGACATGGTTGAGCAGGGGCTTCCTGCCGAGGCCCGCGAGCGGCGCCACCGCCTCCTCCGCGCCGGCCGACGGGTCGGCGTGCACATAGCCCAGGCCGACAGCCGGTTCGCCCTCCACGGTGAGGAAGGCGAACGAGGTGGTGAGCGCGTCCGGCGCGGTCTCGTTGAACTCGCTCAGCCCGCGGGCCACGGCACCCGTCTCGGCGACGGGGAAGGCCAGCAGTCCGGCCACGCAGTCGCCCTGCGGATGGAGCTTGTACTCGAAGGAGGTGGCCACACCGAAGTTGCCGCCGCCGCCCCGGATCGCCCAGAACAGGTCGGGGTCGTCCTGCGGACTCGCCCTGCGGATCTCGCCGTCGGCGAGGACGATGTCGGCACAGAGCAGGTTGTCGACGAGCAGTCCGCGGTACCGGCCCAGCCACCCGAGACCGCCGCCCAGCGTCATGCCACCGATGCCGATGTACGACTCCTGGGAGCCGGTCACCGCCAGCCCGAAGTGCATGGTCTCGGCGTCGAAGTCGCCCTGGAGGAGTCCGGGTTGGGCCTGTGCCGTGCGCCGGCCCGGGTCGACCCTGATGCCGCGCAGCGCGGAGGTGTCGACGACCAGTCCGCCCTCGCAGCTGCCGGTGCCCGCGAAGCAGTGCCCGCCTCCTGTCACCGCGAGCAGCACACCGTGCTCCTTCGCGAACCGCACGGCGGTGATGACGTCCGCCGCGCCCTGGACCCGGACTATCGCTCCGGGACGGCGTTCGAAGTAGGCGTTCCAGATGGCCTTCGCGGCCGCGTACTCCTGATCCTCCTCGGTGATGACGGGGCCACGCAGCCGCTGCCGCAGCTCAGTGACAGCACGCTCTGGCACGCTCTCGCCCTGGGATGTGGTCAACCGCATCGCGCCTCCCGTACGCCTGGGGGTCTCGGTTCCGGGACCATCAAACTCCCGTGCGGCGCCCCGTCGGCGTCCCCGGACAGACCGTCGAAAGATCCACGCCGGACGTCCGCCCCGGCTGCGGCCGGCAGGGCGCTCCGATACGCTGACTCGGTCCTCAGACGCATCCGACCTGACCACCGGAGCCGCGAGATGTACGCACGACGGGTCGTACCCAACATCCAGTCAGTCGCCCTGAAGGAAAGTTCCGAGTTCTACGGCCTGCTTGGCTTCGAGGAAGTCATGAACCACGGCTGGATCGTGACCCTGGCCTCCGCCGAGAACCCCGCCGTCCAGGTCAGCCTGATGACCGACGACGCGACCGCCCCCGTGGCACCGGACATGAGCATCGAGGTCGAGGACGTAGACGCGGTCTACGCCGAGGTGCGCAGGAGCGGTGCCGAGATCGTGCACCCGCTGACCGACGAGGAGTGGGGCGTACGCCGTTTCTTCGTCCGGGACCCCAACGGCCGCGTGGTCAACGTCCTCAGCCACAGCTGACTCCGCGCGCACGTCCTCCTTGGAGGCGGGGTCTCTCCCCCCTCCGCCGGACATCATGGGAGCCGCCACCCCTTCCCGGGGTGACGGCTCCCTCGTCATGTCGGTGCTCATCCCTTGATCAGGGTGATGTCCCGCTCCCGGATCGCGTGGAACTTCGGCAGCAGGAGGCCCGACTCGGTGCTCAGTTCCATCAGCGTGGCCTCGACGTGGGCGTTGCCCGCCGTGAGGGTGCCGAGCTCGCGCTTCTCCGAGTTGGTCCAGCGGTGTTCCGCGCCGTCGCAGACGGCCGAGGTGCCGCCGACGCCCTGGCGCACACGGGAATCGCCCTGTGACACCGAGGAGGAGACGAACACGGGCCCAGTAGCGTTCAGACAGCGGTAGGTGCCGGAGAGGGTGATGGTTCCGTCGGCCGCCACATGACCGGTCGGGTCGACGCTCACCTGCTCGTGCGCTTCGTGCGAGGGTGACACGGCCGCGGCGGTCGGGGCGACCGTCACAAGCAGGGCGGCGCCGGTGGCCGCCGCGGTGATGACCTGGCGCAAGGACATGGAAGTACCTCCTGGAACGGGGCCTGGAAGGGGCGCTCCATGGGTACCTGTCCGGCGTACCGAGAGCTGTGATCGTCACCCTTTGGTGGCGAGTTGGCACCGTCCTTTGGTGGCGAGTTGGCACCGTCCGTCTTGGGGAGGTCCGAGAGTTGTCCTCGTGTTGTCACGCTTCACGGCCGGCTGTTCCGATGAGTTCGCCGCGCGCGCATGGTCTAAGCATGCGAGGGCGGCGACACCGCCGCCGAAACCCGTCGCATCCGACGTGGAGGTGCGCCATGTGTTCACACCAGTCTTCGTGCCCGTCCGCGGACTCCAACGCCCCGCACATCGTGGTGGCCCACCCCGAGCAGGGCTGGAACCTCCTGTGCAACGGCGCGATCGTCTTCGACGACAGCGGCGAGCTGCTGCCCGACGGCAGCGTGGTCGCTCCTCACCGGGTGTTCGTCGGGCAGCTGGCCGTCGCCGCCTGACCCTTCGCTAGCTCAGCACCGCGAAGCCGTCGAGTTCCACCAGGGCCTGTTCGTCCCAGAGGCGGGCGGCGCCGATGACGGCCATCGCGGGGTAGTCGCGGCCCGCCAACTCCCGCCAGATACGCCCGAGTTCGGGGGCCTGGGCACGATAGTCGGCGACGTCGGTGGCGTAGACCGTGACCCGTGCGAGGTCGGCCGGGGCTCCGCCCGCGGCCCGCAGCGCGGTCAGCAGATTCGTCAGCGCCACCTCGAACTGCTCCGGCAGCGTCTCGCCGACCACCTTCCCGTCCGTGTCGAGCGCGGTCTGGCCCGCCAGGAAGACGAGGCGGGTGCCGGTGGCGACGACGGCATGGGAGAAGCCGGTGGGCGGGGAGAGATCGGGCGGGTTGACGCGCTCGGTGCTCACTGGGCCTCCACGGTCTCGATGCTCACGGAGCCTTCATGGCGGCGTTCGGATCCGTGGGCGTCTTCCTGTACAACTCCTTGGCGATGACCGCCCGTTGGACCTCGCTCGCGCCCTCGTAGATCCGGGGTGCGCGGACCTCACGGTAGAGGTGTTCGAGGAGATGACCTCGGCTCAGGGCACGGGCGCCGTGCAGTTGGACCGCGGCGTCGACGACGTACTGGGCCGTCTCGGTGGCCAGCAGCTTCGCCATCGCCGCGCGTTTGGGTACGTCGGGGGCCCCTTCGTCGTACGCCGCCGCGGCCGCGTACACCATCAGGCGGGCCGCCTCCGTACGCAGCGCCATCTCGGCGACCTGGTGGGCCACCGTCTGAAGGTCCTTCAGCTTGCCGCCGAACGCGTCCCGCCCAGCCGTGTGCGCGAGGGTCGCGTCCAGCGCCGCCTGCGCCATACCGACCGCGAACGCGCCCACGCTCGGCCGGAAGAGATTGAGGGTGTGCATGGCGACCCGGAAGCCGCGGTCCGGCTCCCCGAGCACGTCGTCCGCCGTCACCGGTACGGCGTCGAAGGTGAGGGCGCCGATGGGGTGGGGCGAGAGCATGTCGAGCGGGGTGCCGGTGAGGCCCGGCCGGTCGGCGGGCACGAGGAAGGCGGTGACTCCGCGGGCTCCGGCGTCGGGAGCGGTCCGCGCGAAGACGGTGTAGAAGTCGGCCTCGGGCGCGTTGGAGATCCAGCACTTCTCACCGGTGAGCCGCCAGCGCCCCGAACCGTCGGCGTCGGCGACGGTCGCCGCGCCAGGCACAGCGACCGGGGAGTCTCCCGCCTCCGGGCCGCCGGGGCCCGCGACCGCCGGGCCGTGCGGCTCGGCGAGGCCGTCGAGTCCTGCGGCTTCCGGGCCGGTGGCTCCGACGATCGGCGAGCCGTGCGGTTCGGTGATCGGCGGGTCTCCCGACTCCGGGCCGTCGGGTCCGGCGCCATACGAGCCGCCCGATGCAGCGACCGGCGAACGGTCCGCTTCAATGACCGGCGAGCCGCCGGCCTCCGGGCCGTGCCGCTCGGCGACCCGCGAGCCGCCACCCGCCCGGCCGACCGGTTCCGCCCGCAGCGCCAGCGCCGCCGCGTCCGAGCCCGCGCCCGGCTCGCTGAGGGCGAAGGCGGCGACGACGGTGCCGTCGCGGACGCCGGGCAGCCAGCGGTCGCGCTGGGCCGCCGTGCCGTACGCGTGCACCGGATGGGCGCCCAGGCCCTGCAGGGCGAGCGCGGTCTCGGCCTCGGTGCAGGCCTGGGCCAGGGACTCGCGCATCAGGCACAGGTCGAGCGCGCCCGAGGTGAACAGACGGGCGAGCAGACCGAGTCGGCCGAGTTCGGCGACGAGGGGGCGGTTGACGTGGCCCGGCTCGCCTTTCTCCGCCAGTGGGCGCAGTTGCTCCGCGGCGAGTGTGCGCAGCTCGGCACACCAGGCGGTTCGCGCCGGATCGAGCGAGAATGCGGTCATTGCCGGTCCCCTCTCCCCCGCCGGGCCACACCTCGGGGCCCGCCGGGTCACCCTTCCACGTTATCGCGAACCGTTGACTGTCGTCACCAACACGATACGCTCCTGGTGCGAGCCCACCACGACAAGGGGGCGAACCACCATGGACCCCAGGGACACCGCGGAGCCGACGACCTCGGCCCACGTCGACACCTTCCCGCGCGACCACCTCCCGCTCCCCGAACACTGGCCCGAGCTCCACTTCGATCTGCCTGAGCTGCGCTACCCCGACCGGCTGAACTGCGCCGCCGAGCTCCTCGACCACGCCCGCCCCGACCGCCCCGTCTTCCGTACGGCCTCCGGCGACGTCTGGACGTACGGACAGCTCAGCGCCCGTGTCGACCGCATCGCCCATGTGCTGACCACCGAACTGGGCGTCGTCCCCGGCAACCGGGTGCTGCTGCGCGGCCCCACCACACCGTGGCTGGCCGCGTGCTGGCTGGCGGTGCTGAAGGCCGGCGCGGTCGCCGTCACCGTGCTGGCGCAACAGCGCCCGCACGAGCTGACCACCATGTGCGAGATCGCCCGGGTGACGCACGCGCTGTGCGACGTACGGTCGGTCGACGACCTGGTCAAGGCGGAGATCCGGGGGCTGCGGGTCACCACGTACGGCGGTGACGCACCCGATGACCTGCTGCTGCGGATCACGGGCGCGCCCGACGAGCCGTTCGCCGCCGTCGACACCGCCGCCGACGACGTCGCGCTGATCGCGTTCACATCGGGCACGACCGGTCGCCCCAAAGGCTGTATGCACTTCCACCGCGATGTGCTGGCGATAGCGGACACCTTCTCGAAGCATGTGTTGCAGCCACATGAGGACGATGTCTTCGCGGGCAGTCCCCCACTGGGTTTCACGTTCGGGCTCGGCGGTCTCGTCGTCTTCCCGATGCGCGTCGGCGCCTGCTCCCTGCTGCTCGAACAGGCGGGCCCCAAGCAGCTGTTGCCCGCCATCGCCGAGCACCGCGTCTCCGTGCTGTTCACCGCGCCGACCGCGTACCGGGCGATGCTCGCGGAGCTGGAGGAGCACGACACCGGGTCGCTGCGGCGCTGTGTGTCCGCGGGCGAGAACCTGCCCGCCGCGACCTGGCGGGACTGGCACACCCGCACCGGCCTGCGCATCATCAACGGCATCGGCGCCACCGAACTGCTGCACATTTTCATCTCGGCGGCCGACGAGCACATCCGCCCCGGCACCACGGGCATCCCGGTACCGGGGTGGCACGCGCGCGTGGTCGACGATTTCGGCGAACCCGTGCCGGACGGCGAGCCCGGGCTGCTCGCCGTGCGCGGCCCGGTCGGCTGCCGCTATCTCGCCGACCCACGGCAACGGGAGTACGTACGCGGCGGCTGGAACATCACCGGCGACACCTATGTGCGCGACCCCGACGGCTACTTCCGCTATGTGGCCCGCGCCGACGACATGATCATCTCGGCGGGGTACAACATCGCGGGCCCGGAGGTGGAGGACGCGCTGCTGCGTCACCCGGACGTGGTCGAGACGGCGGTCGTGGGGCAGTCCGACGAGGCGCGCGGGCAGGTCGTCGTGGCGTACGCGGTCCTCAGGGAGGGCGCGCGCAAGGACCCGGAGGCGCTGCGCGCCTTCCTCAAGTCCGAGCTGGCTCCGTACAAATGCCCCCGCGAGATCGTCTTCCTGGACGCGCTGCCGCGCACCGCGACGGGAAAGCTCCAGCGGTTCCGGCTGCGCAAAGACGCCGGTCCGGACCTCATGTCGCCGCCCGCCCCGGAAGGTGACTTGTCCACGGGCGGCGGTCCCAAGTGATCTTCGCGCACTAGAGTGATCAACGTGTCAGAGCAGCACGCCCCCCGGTCCCTCATCGTCACGTTCTACGGCGCGTACGGCCGTTTCATGCCCGGCCCCGTGCCGGTGGCCGAGCTGATCCGGCTCCTCGCCGCGGTCGGCGTCGACGCGCCCTCCGTACGGTCGTCGGTGTCACGGCTCAAGCGCCGCGGCCTCCTCGAGCCGGCACGCACGGCGGCGGGCGCGGCCGGGTACGCGCTGTCGACGGACGCGCGACAGCTGCTCGACGACGGCGACCGGCGGGTGTACGCGACGGCGCCTCCCGAGGACGACGGCTGGGTGCTCGCCGTCTTCTCCGTGCCCGAGTCCGAGCGCCAGAAGCGGCACGTCCTGCGCTCGCGGCTCGCCGGTCTCGGCTTCGGGACAGCGGCCCCCGGAGTGTGGCTCGCCCCGGCGCGGCTCTACGAGGAGACCCGGCACACCCTGGAGCGGCTGCGGCTCGACCCTTACGTGGAGCTGTTCCGCGGGGAGCACCTGGGCTTCGCGGCGACGGCCGACGCGGTCGCCCGCTGGTGGGACCTGGCTGCGATCGCCAAGGAACACGAGGAGTTCCTCGACCAGCACGCGCCCGTGCTGCACGCCTGGGAGCGGCGAGCGGACACCCCGCCGGAGGAGGCGTACCGCGACTATCTGCTCGCCCTCGACTCCTGGCGCCACCTCCCGTACACCGACCCGGGACTGCCCGCCGCGCTGCTGCCCCAGGACTGGCCGGGCGCCCGCTCGGCCACCGTCTTCCGGGCGCTGCACGAGCGGCTGCGGGACGCGGGGGCAGTCTTCGCGGGCGTGCCCGGGCACTTCCGGCACTCTGATGGCGTATGACCTCGCTTACATCATGAGGCGCTAAGGGAACCCTCAGGCTCCTCCGTCCCTCTTCTCATGTTTCTTACCTAGCGTCGTGAGCCGCACGCCAGGACAGGAAGAGGACAGCACGTATGACCACCACGGCAAGGGCTCAGGGAGCCACCGTCTGGCTCACGGGCCTGCCGAGCGCGGGCAAGACGACCATCGCACGCCTTCTGGGCAGCCGCCTGAGGGCCGAGGGGCACCGCGTGGAGGTCCTCGACGGGGACGAGATCCGCCGCTTCCTCTCCGCCGGCCTCGGCTTCTCCCGTGAGGACCGCAACACCAACGTGCAGCGCATCGGCCTGGTCGCCGAGGTCCTCGCACGCAACGGCGTCCTTGCCGTGGTGCCCGTCATCGCCCCGTACGCCGACAGCCGCGAGGCCGTCCGGGGGCGCCACGAGGCGAGCGGGACGCCCTACGTCGAGGTGCATGTCGCCACCCCGGTCGAGGTGTGCAGCGAGCGCGATGTGAAGGGGCTGTACGCCCGGCAGGCCGCGGGCCGGCTCAGCGGGCTGACCGGTGTCGACGATCCGTACGAGCCGCCCCTCGACCCGGCGCTCACGCTGGAGACGCACCTGCAGACGCCCGAGGAGTCCGCGGCCTGTGTGTACGCGGTGCTCGCGGCGCGGGGGCTCGTGTGACCGCTTCCACGGCTGAGCGTGCCTTTACGCTGTCGCACCTGGATGCGCTGGAGTCCGAGGCCGTTCATATCTTCCGCGAGGTCGCGGGCGAGTTCGAGCGGCCGGTGATCCTCTTCTCCGGCGGCAAGGACTCCATCGTCATGCTGCACCTGGCGCTGAAGGCCTTCGCCCCCGCGGCGGTCCCCTTCTCACTGCTGCACGTGGACACCGGACACAACTTCCCCGAAGTCCTCGAATACCGCGACCGCACGGTCAAAAAGCACGGCCTGCGCCTCCATGTCGCCTCCGTACAGGACTACATCGACCGCGGTGTGCTCCGCGAGCGCCCCGACGGCACCCGCAACCCGCTGCAGACCGTGCCACTCACCGAGAAGATCCAGTCCGAACGCTTCGACGCCGTCTTCGGCGGCGGACGCCGCGACGAGGAAAAAGCCCGCGCCAAGGAACGCGTCTTCTCGCTGCGCGACGAGTTCTCCCAGTGGGACCCACGCCGCCAGCGCCCCGAACTGTGGCAGCTCTACAACGGCCGCCACGCCCCCGGCGAACACGTCCGCGTCTTCCCGCTGTCCAACTGGACCGAGCTCGACGTGTGGCAGTACATCGCCCGCGAGGGCATCGAACTGCCCGAGATCTACTTCGCGCACCAGCGTGAGGTCTTCAAGCGGTCCGGCATGTGGCTGACCGCCGGTGACTGGGGCGGCCCCGAGAACGGCGAGACGGTCGAGAAGCGGCTCGTCCGCTACCGCACCGTCGGTGACATGTCCTGCACGGGAGCCGTCGACTCCGACGCGACCACGCTGGACGCCGTCATCGCCGAGATCGCCGCCTCCCGCCTCACCGAGCGCGGCGCCACCCGCGCCGACGACAAGATGTCCGAGGCCGCGATGGAAGACCGCAAGCGCGAGGGGTACTTCTAGACATGACCAGCACCACCATCGACACCCTGAGGTTTGCCACGGCGGGCTCCGTCGACGACGGCAAATCCACGCTCGTCGGACGTCTGCTGCACGACTCCAAGTCCGTCCTGACGGACCAGCTCGAGGCCGTCGAGCGCGTCTCGGCCAGCCGCGGCCAGGACGCCCCCGACCTCGCCCTCCTCACCGACGGCCTGCGCGCCGAGCGCGAACAGGGCATCACCATCGACGTCGCCTACCGCTACTTCGCCACCGCGCGCCGCCGCTTCATCCTCGCCGACACCCCAGGCCATGTGCAGTACACACGGAACATGGTCACCGGCGCCTCGACCGCCGAGCTGGCGATCATCCTGGTCGACGCCCGTCACGGCGTGGTCGAGCAGACCCATCGGCACGCCGCCGTCGCCGCGCTGCTGCGCGTCCCCCACGTCGTCCTCGCCGTGAACAAGATGGACCTCGTCGGGCACGAGGAGAAGGACTTCGAACACATCGCCGAAGACTTCGCCGGCCACGCGGCCGAGTTGGACCTGCCGGGCTTCACGCCGATCCCGGTGTCCGCGCTGTGCGGTGACAATGTGGTGGAGCGTTCGGCGCACATGGGCTGGTACGAGGGTCCGGCGCTCCTTGAGTTCCTGGAGACCGTGCCGGTGGGCTCCGACGTGTCGGCCGCTCCGGCGCGCTTCCCGGTGCAGTACGTCATCCGGCACGACGAAGTCCGCCACTACGCGGGCCAGTTGGTGTCAGGAGAGCTGCGCGTCGGCAACCGCGTCACGGTCCACCCGTCCGGCGAGACCTCCGAGATCGTCGCCATCGACGTACTCGGCAAGGACGCCGACGTGGCGTACGCGCCCCAGTCGTTGACGCTGCGCCTGGCCGACGAGCGTGATGTCTCGCGCGGCGACATGATCACGGCCGGGCCCGACGCGCCCGCGCTCACGCAGGACGTCCGGGCGGCCGTCTGCCATCTGGCCGACCGCGCGCTGCGGGTCGGCGACCGGGTGCTGGTCAGGCACACCACGCGGACCGTGAAGGCGATCGTCAAGGACCTGGGCGGCGCGGCGGAGCTGACCGCGAACGACCTCGGCCGGATCACCCTGCGCACCGCCGAGCCGCTCGCGCTCGACGACTACGCCGACTCCCGTCGCACCGGCGCGTTCATCCTGGTCGACCCGGCGGACGGTGCGACGCTGACGGCGGGGATGGCCGACCTCTCGTAGGTGCGCGAATGCCCTCAAGTCCCCAGTGTGAGCCGAGGTTTGGGGGCATCGGTGCGTCCGGTCTGCGGGCGCCTGCTGCCCGCCCGGTAGGGCATCGGCCAGGCGACACCCGGACCCTCGTACCCCTGCTCGGCCGCCGCGTGCAGCGTCCAGTGCGGGTCGTACAGATGGGGCCTGGCGAGCGCGCACAGGTCCGTACGCCCGGCCAGGATCAGGGAGTTGACGTCGTCCCAGGAGGAGATCGCGCCGACGGCGATCACGGGGATGCCGGTCTCGTGGCGGATCCGGTCGGCGTACGGCGTCTGGTACGACCGCCCGTACTCGGGGCGCTCGTCCGCCACCACCTGGCCCGTCGACACGTCGACCGCGTCGGCGCCGTGCGCGGCGAAGGCCCGCGCGATCTCGACGGCGTCGTCCCCACTGGTGCCGCCGTCGGCCCAGTCGGTGGCGGAGATACGGACGGTCATGGGCCGCTCCTCGGGCCACATGGCCCGTACGGCGTCGAAGACTTCGAGCGGGAAGCGGAGTCTGCGGGCGAGCGAGCCGCCGTACGCGTCGGTGCGCCGGTTGGTCAGCGGCGACAGGAAGCCGGAGAGCAAGTAGCCGTGGGCGCAGTGCAGTTCGAGCAGATCGAAGCCGCTGCGCGCGGCGCGCCAGGCGGCGGCCGTGAACTGTTCGCGGATGTCGGTGAGTTGGGCACGCGACAGCTCACGGGGTGTCTGGTTCCGCGCCTTGTACGGGATCGGGGACGCGGCCACGAGGGGCCAGTTGCCGTCCTCCAGCGGCTCGTCGATGCCCTCCCACATCAGCTTGGTCGATCCCTTGCGGCCGGAGTGGCCGAGCTGCACGCCGATCGCGGTGCCCGGCGCCTGCGCGTGGACGAAGTCGGTGATCCGCCGCCAGGCCTCGGCCTGGCGCCCGGTGTAGAGCCCCGCGCAGCCGGGTGTGATGCGGCCCTCGGCGCTCACGCACACCATCTCGGTCATCACCAGTCCGGCGCCGCCGAGTGCCCGCGCGCCCAGGTGGACGAGGTGGAAGTCGCCGGGGACGCCGTCCACGGCCGAGTACATGTCCATGGGCGAGACGACGACCCGGTTGCGCAGGGTGAGGCCACGCAGCCGGAACGGCGTGAACATCGGGGGTGTACCCGCCGGACACCCGAACTCGCGCTCCACGGACTCGGTGAAGTGCGCGTCGCGCAGCCGCAGGTTGTCGTGGGTGACGCGGCGGCTGCGGGTGAGGAGGTTGAAGGCGAACTGGCGTGAGGGCTGGTCGAGGTAGCGGTCCAGGTGCTCGAACCACTCCAGGCTGGCGCGCGCCGCCCGCTGTGTGGACGCGACGACCGGGCGCCGCTCCTCCTCGTAGGCCCTGAGGGCCTGAGTCAGATCGGCTTGCTCCTCCAGACAGGCGACCAGCGCGAGCGCGTCCTCGACCGCCAGCTTCGTGCCGGAGCCGATGGAGAAGTGGGCGGTGTGCGCGGCGTCGCCGAGGAGGACCAGATTCCGGTGCGCCCAGCGATCGTTGACGACCGTCCGGAAGGTGGTCCACGCCGACTTGTTGGACCGCAGCGGCCGTCCGCCCAGCGCGTCCGCGAAGATCTTCGCGCACCGCTCGACGGACTCCTGCTCGTCGAGCTCCGCGAACCCGGCCGTCCGCCAGACCTCTTCGCGCATCTCGACGATGACGGTCGAAGAGCCTGCCGCGTACGGGTAGCCGTGCAGCTGCATCACGCCGTGCTCGGTCTCGGCGATCTCGAAGCGGAACGCGTCGAAGGCGAAGTCGGCGGCGAGCCAGATGTAGCGGCAGCGATGTTCTTCGACAGACGGCCCGAACACCTCCGCGTACGCCGCGCGCGTAAGGCTGTGCACCCCGTCGGCCGCGACGACGAGGTCGTACGCCGTCATCAGCTCGCCCACCGGCGGGGCCTCCGCCCGGAAGCGCAGCTCGACGCCGAGCGAGCGGCAGCGTTCGTGCAGGATCTCAAGGAGCCTGCGCCTGCCGAGGGCCGCGAAGCCGTGGCCACCGGAGGTGTGGCGCACTCCCCGGTGCACGATGTCGATGTCGTCCCAGCGCACGAACTCGTCCTGGAGCGCCGCGTACACGACCGGGTCGGCGTGCTCGATGCCGCCGAGCGTCTCGTCGGAGAGCACGACGCCGAAGCCGAAGGTGTCGTCGGGGGCGTTGCGCTCCCAGACGGTGACCTCGCGAGAGGGGTCGAGCCGCTTGAGGAGGGCGGCGGCGTAGAGGCCACCGGGGCCGCCGCCGATGACAGCGACGCGCAGGGGTGCCCGCGGGTCGGCGCCCGCAGCCTCCGGCACGCGCGCGTCCTCGGACGGCGGCGCGCCCGCTGCCGCCTGCCACCCGTGCCCACCCGCCGGAACCGAGCCATCGCCCATCGCCGCTGCCGCGCCGCCCACCGCCGCCACGGCTATCGCCCCCGCCACTTCGGAGGCCGCTTCTCCGTGAACGCCGCATGGAACTCGGCGTAGTCCTCCCCGTTCATCAGCAGGGCCTGGGTCGAGGCGTCGAGTTCGACGGAGGCGGCGAGCGGCATGTCCAGCTCGGCGGTGAGCAGGGCCTTGGTCTGGGCGTAGGCGAGGGCCGGGCCCTCGGCGAGGCGGTGGGCCAGCCGCTGTGCGGCCTCGTCGGCGCTGCCCTCGTCGGTGAGCTCGCTGATCAGGCCGATCCGCTCGGCCTCGGGCGCGCGCACGGGCTCACCGAGCATCAGCAGCCGGGTCGCGTGACCGAGCCCGACGACCCGGGGCAGCAGATAGGCCGCGCCCATGTCGCCGCCGGACAGCCCGACGCGGGTGAAGAGGAAGGCGAAGCGGGCCGAAGGGTCGGCGACCCGGAAGTCGGCCGCCAGCGCCAGCACGGCTCCGGCGCCCGCCGCCACGCCGTGCACCGCCGCGATCACCGGGAACGGGCATTCCCGTACCGCCCGTACGACCTGCCCGGTCATCCGGTTGAAGTCGAGGAGCTGGGCGGTGTCCATGGAGAGGGTCGCGCCGATGATCTCGTCGACGTCGCCTCCAGAGCAGAAGCCGCGTCCTTCGCCGGCCAGCACCAGGGCGCGTACGGATCGCTCGCGGGACAGCTCGGCGAGCAGGTCGCGCAGGTCGGCGTAGGCACCGAAGGTGAGCGCGTTGAGTTTCTCGGGGCGGGCCAGGGTGACCGTGGCGACCCCGTCGGCGACCTCGCACCTCAGGTGCTGCCAGTCGGGGGTGCGGGCGGCGGAGCCGGTGAAGGGACTCATGACGTGCGGCCTCCTCGGGTGGGGGCGGCGCTCTGCGGCTGCTCCATGAAGTTATCACTTCTCTGTGACTGTCGTCATGAGAGCGCGATAAGCCAGGGCGACAGAGCCTGCTGCGGAGTCACGAGCGCGTCACCGAGTCACCGCGTCACCGCGTCACCGAGTCACCGAGTCACCGACAACCGTCACCGAGTCACGGATCATCGATAGCTCCGTAACGGTGGGAGCAGACCGTGCGAGGTGGGCCGTTCGTCTGGGTACGCAGCCGTATGTCGGGCCGAACGCCGGGCCGAACGTCCCGAGAGAACACCCACCGATGTCCCGAAATAGCCCGCCGAGCGCCTCTGCATGGCGGCCCCGTACCATTCGTAAAGTTGAAAGCAGGACAGCCTGCTCCATGAACGGACCCGCCTTGCACAACACCCCAGCCCCCGCCTCCTGGCGCATCGCACTGCCGCACACCGCCGCGGCCGTGCCCGTCGCCCGTGCTCTGGTCCGCACCGCGCTGGCCGAGCTGGAGCACGCGGCCGACAGCGACACCGCTGAGCTGCTCACCGCGGAGCTGGTCGCCAACGCCGTGGAGCACACCGCCGGGGACGGTCCCATAGAGCTGGTCGTGGAGCTGATGCCGAGCGGCTGCCAGGTCGAGGTGCACGACCCGGACCCCGCGCCGCCCGGCAATCTCACGGTCCCCCACCCGGCCGGCGAGCCCGACCCCTGGCAGGAGCACGGGCGCGGCCTCCTGCTGATCCGCACCCTCAGCTCGTCCTGCGGCCACCGCCCCACCGACTCCGGCAAGGCGGTCTGGTTCAGACTGCCTGTGGTTCCCGCTCAGCGACGGCCGATGTAGCTGCCGCCCGCGCGGCCAGCCGGGAATGGCGGCGCCCGTAGAGGACGTACACCAGGAATCCGGCCACCAGGAACAGGGCGAACTGGATCCAGGTCGTCCAGCCCGTCTCGTACATCAGATACAGGCAGAAGCCCACGCCGAGCAGCGGTACGACGGGGTAGAGCGGCACCCGGAAGGTGCGGGCGAGGCCCGGCTCCCGGCGGCGCAGCGCGATCACCGCGACATTGACCGCGGCCATGGTGGCGAGCGTGCCGATGGTGCACAGGTTGACCGCGGCGTCGAGCGAGGCGAAGGCCGCAGGGACGGCGAAGACGACCGCGACGATCAAGGTTCCCGCCACCGGCGTCGAGGTCTTCGGCGAGATCTTCTCGAAGACGCGCGGGATGAGTCCGTCACGGGACATCGACATGAGGATGCGGGTCTGCCCGTACATCACCGCGAGGACGACCGAGGCGATGGCGACGACCGCGCCGAAGGCGATGACTCCGCCCCCGACGGTGGAGCCGGTGACCTCGTTGACGACGTACGACAGCGCGGCCGGCTGACCGCCGACCTTGTCCCCGCCGATGGCGCCGATCGCGGCAAGAGCCACGGCGCAGTACAGCAGCGTGACCAGGCCGAGGCAGATCATGATGGCGATCGGGATGTTGCGGCGCGGGTTCTTGGCCTCCTCGCCGGCCGTGGTGATCGCGTCGAAGCCGATGTACGAGAAGAACGCGGCCGTGGTGCCCGCGCCGATGCCGCCGAGTCCGGCCGGCGAGAACGGCGTGAGGTTGCCGTCCTTGAAGGCGCTGAACCCGATCGCGCAGAAGAGCACGAGGATCGCCAGCTTCAGTACGGCCATGGCGGCGGTCGCCCGGGCGCTCTCGCGCACCCCGCGCATGAGCAGGACCGAGGCGAGCGCGATCACGATGACCGCGGGGACGTTGACGACTCCGCCGTCGGCCGGTCCCGAGGAGAGCGCGGCGGGCAGCTGCCAGCCGGTGAGGCTGTCGAGCAGCTCGTTCACGTACTGGCTCCAGCCGACCGCGACGGCCGACACGGAGACGCCGTATTCCAGGAGCAGACACCAGCCGACCAGGAAGGCCGTGCTCTCGCCGAGTCCGGCGTAGGCGAAGGAGTACGAGGATCCCGAGACCGGGATCGCGCCCCCGAGCTCCGCGAACGCGAACGCGGTGAAGACGCAGGTGATCGCCGCGAGGATGAAGGAGACGACCACGGCGGGTCCGGCCTGGGCGACGGAGTCGGACAGACCGACGAAGATTCCGGTGCCGACGATCGCGCCGACGCCGAAACAGACGAGCTGGAACAGGCCCATGGTGCGCTTGAGGCCATGGCCTTCGAGGTCCGTGCCGGATTCGGCGATGAGGAGCTCGGGGGACTTGATACGAGGACTGCGTGGAGCGGGCATGCGGGTGGTGCTCGTTTCTGGTGGTGCGAGTGCGACTGGGTAGGTCGCGCGGCGGCCACGGAAGGGGTGGTTCCGGGCCGCCGGTCAGGATAAGGCCTGCTGGGAGGCGGGTCGGACCGGCAAGGCGTGCCGGTCCGTGGGTCAGGCCGGCAAGGGCCTGCTGGGACGCCGGTCAGACCCGCAAGGCTTGCGCCGGTCCGACCGGCAAGGCTTGCCGGGACGCCGGTCAGGCCAGCGTGGCGACCAGCATCGCCTTGATGGTGTGCAGCCGGTTCTCGGCCTCGTCGAAGACGACCGAGTGCGCCGACTCGAAGACCTCGTCGGTGACCTCGAGGGAGTCCAGGCCGTGGGTCTCGTGGATCTCCCGGCCGACCTTCGTGCCCAGGTCGTGGAAGGCCGGGAGGCAGTGCAGGAATTTCACGTCGGGGTTGCCGGTGGCACGCAGCACGTCCATCGTCACGGCGTACGGGGAGAGCGCACCGATGCGCTCGTCCCACACCTCCTTGGGCTCACCCATGGAGACCCAGACGTCGGTCGCGACGAAGTCGGCGCCGAGGACGCCCTCGGCGACCTGCTCGGTGAGCGTGATGCGGCCGCCGCTCTTCTCGGCGAGTTCGCGGGCCTGCGCGACGATGTCGTCGGCGGGCCAGTACGCCTGCGGGGCGACGATGCGGACGTCCATGCCGAGCAGCGCACCGGTGATCAGATACGAGTTGCCCATGTTGAAGCGGGCGTCGCCGAGGTAGGCGAAGGCGATCTCACCGAGCGGCTTGTCGCAGTGCTCGGTCATCGTGAGCACGTCGGCGAGCATCTGGGTCGGGTGCCAGTCGTCGGTCAGACCGTTGAAGACGGGCACACCGGCGTACGCGGCCAGCTCCTCGACGGAGGCCTGACTGTCGCCCCGGTACTCGATCCCGTCGAACATCCGGCCGAGGACGCGCGCGGTGTCCCTCACGGACTCCTTGTGGCCTATCTGCGAGCCGGACGGGTCCAGATACGTCGTCGAGGCACCCTGGTCCGCCGCCGCGACCTCGAACGCGCAGCGCGTACGCGTGGAGGTCTTCTCGAAGATCAGCGCGATGTTCTTGCCGCGCAGGTACGGGGTCTCGGTCCCGGCCTTCTTGGCCGCCTTGAGCTCGGCGGCCAGCTCGATCAAACCGCGGAACTCCTCTTCCGTGAAGTCCAGCTCCTTGAGGAAGTGGCGTCCGGCGAGGGCGGTCGGGACTGTCGCCATGGGGGCGCTCCAGGGTTACGAAGACGGGGACCTTGGAATTCTATACGATCCTCGGCATTTCTATACGGAGACTATACGGCCTCGCGTTCGACCGGACAGCTCATACAGCGCGGCCCGCCCCGCCCCCGCCCCAGCTCGCTGCCCGGAATCTCGATGACCTCGATGCCCTGCTTGCGCAGATGCGTATTGGTGGTGGAGTTCCGCTCGTACGCGACCACCACTCCCGGCTCGACGGCGAGGACGTTGCACCCGTCGTCCCACTGCTCGCGCTCCGCCGCGTGCACATCCTGGGTGGCGGTGAGGACACGGATCTCACTCAGGCCCAGCGCCGCGGCGATCGCGCGGTGCATGTGCTCCGGGGGGTGGTCGGTGACCTTCAACTCCTTCTCCCCCGCGCCCGGTTCGATGGTGTACGAGCGGAGCATGCCGAGCCCCGCGTACTGGGTGAAGATGTCGCCGTCGACCATCGTCATCACGGTGTCGAGGTGCATGAGGGCCCGCCGCTTGGGCATGTCGAGCGCCACGATCGTGCGCGCCGAACCCGCCGCGAACAGCTTGTGCGCGAGCATCTCGACGGCCTGGGGCGTCGTCCGCTCACTCATGCCGATGAGCACCGCGCCATTGCCGATGACGAGCACGTCACCGCCCTCGATGGTGGACGGGTAGTCCGCCTGCCCCTCCGACCAGAGGTTGAAGGTCTCGTCGCGAAAGAGCGGGTGGTGCCGGTAGATCGCCTCGAAGTGCACGGTCTCGCGCTGCCGGGCAGGCCAGCGCATGGCGTTGATGGAGACCCCGTCGTAGATCCAGGCGGAGGTGTCCCGGGTGAAGAGGTGGTTGGGCAGCGGCCGGAGCAGGAAGTCGTCGAGGTCCATGACGTGGAAGCGCACGGAGGTCGGCTCCGGGTGGGCGTCCAGGAACTCCCGCTTGGTCATGCCGCCGACGAGCACGGACGCCAGTTCCACAGCGGGCAGCGTCTCGAAGGCGGCCCGCAGATGGTCGGTGGCGAGCGGCCCGTACTCCTTCTCGTCGAAGACCCGGTCCAGGACGAGCGATCTGGCCGCCGGGATCTCCAGGGCCTCGGTGAGCAGGTCTCCGAAAAGATGGACGGTGACCCCACGGTCGCGCAGTACGTCGGCGAACCCGTCGTGCTCCGCGCGCGCCCGGCGCACCCACAGCACGTCGTCGAAGAGCAGGGCGTCCTTGTTGCTGGGGGTGAGCCTTTTGAGCTCAAGATCCGGCCGGTGCAGGATGACGCGGCGCAGCCGCCCGGCCTCGGAGTCGACGTGGAATCCCATGCCTCCATCCTGACCATCCGGACGCCTGTTCACCCGCGGATCGCCGGACCTGCACCGCTTTCATTTCGTCCCCTTGACGATAAGTGGGCTCGCCATTATCGTCTTACTGACGACAAGGATGAACGAGGGGTCGCCGGGGCCGCCCGGCGACGAGGGGGTACTCATGGCCGACATCACCCGGCGTCTCGGCTGGCGCCATCTACGCGGGGCGCCGACCGCCCACGTCCGGCACCATCGCTCCGGCCGCCTGGTGCACGACGGCCCCGGACTCAGCTTCTGGTACCGCTCTCTTACCGCCGCGCTGTCCGAAGTCCCGGTCGACGACCGCGAGTTGGCGATGACGTTCCACGCCCGTACGTCCGACTTCCAGGACGTCGCGGTGCAGGCGACGGTCACGTACCGCATCAGCGATCCGGCGATCGCGGCCGCGCGCCTGGACTTCTCCATCGACCCCGACACGGGCGCCTGGCGCGGCGCTCCCCTGGAGCAGCTCTCGACCCTGCTGACCGAGACGGCCCAGCAGCACGCACTGGACGTCCTGGCCCGTACGTCGCTGGCGGCCGCCCTGGTCGACGGGGTCGCGGCGGTACGGGAACGGATCGCGGGCGGGCTCGCCGCCGAGCCCCGGCTGCCCGCGACGGGGATCGAGATGGTGGCCGTACGGGTCGTCGCGCTGCGCCCGGAGCCCGAGGTGGAGCGGGCGCTGCGCACCCCCGCCCGCGAGCAGATCCAGCAGGACGCGGACAAGGCGACGTACGAGCGCCGTGCCGTCGCCGTCGAGCGGGAGCGCGCCATCGCCGAGAACGAACTCGCCAGTCAGATCGAACTGGCCCGGCGCGAGGAGCAGTTGGTCGACCAGCGCGGCACGAACGCTCGGCGCGAGGCGGAGGAGCACGCGGCGGCGGACGCCGTGCGCGCCGGGGCGGAGGCGGCGCGCACGGTCCGCCTCGCGGAGGCGGAGGCCACCCGGTCGCTGCGCCTCGCCGAGGCGGAGGCCACCAGCAAGGTGCGGCTCGCCGGGGCAAAGGCGCAGGCCGCGCGCGAGGTGGGTGCGGCGCGGGCCGAGGCGCAGGCCGCCTGGCTACGGGTCCACGGGGACGTGGACGTCACCACACTGCACGCCCTGACGGGCACGCGGCTGGCGGAGAACCTGCCGCGGATCGAGAGCGTGACGGTGTCGCCGGACGTCCTGACGGGCCTGCTCGCCAAGCTGGGCAATGGAGCTGCCTCCGGGGAACCGGCGTGAGTCTCGCCCCGCGGGTCGTCCTCGTCCATCGCACCACGGAGTACGAGGAGTTGGTGGCCCGGCACGGCACGCACGGACAGGCGGCGTTCTTCCTCTCCTCCCGGGGGCGGGACATCGAGGAGGTGGCCGAGCGGCACCGGCGGGCGCGGGAGGCACTGGCCGAGGTGGTGTCGGCGGTGCCGCTGACCTGGCGTCAGGCACGGGTGGAGCGCGCGGATTTGGACCGTTTCCTGTTCGCGCCGGAGGACGTCGTGGTCGTGGTCGGGCAGGACGGGCTGGTCGCGAACGTGGCCAAGTACCTGACGGGGCAGCCGGTGGTGGGCATCGACACCGATCCCGGGCGCAACCCGGGGGTGCTGGTGCGGCACCGCCCCAAGGACGCGGGCGCGCTGCTCGCCGCGGCGCACGGGGGCCGGGCCGACGAGCTGACCATGGTCGAGGCGGTCGCGGACGACACGCAACGGCTGGTCGCGCTCAACGAGATCTACCTCGGAGCCGCGGGCCATCAGACGGCCCGCTATCGGCTGGGGCTCGACGAGTACGGGGGTGCCGTCGAGCCCCAGGCCTCCTCCGGGGTCCTGGTCGGCACCGGGACGGGGGCCAGCGGCTGGCTCCGCTCCGTGTGGCAGGAGCGGGGAGCCGCACTGCCGCTGCCGGGTCCCACGGACGAACGCCTCCTCTGGTTCGTCCGCGAGGCCTGGCCGTCGCCTGCCACCGGAACGTCCCTCGTGGCCGGCGTACTCGCCTCCTCCGCCCGGCTGTCCCTCACCGTCGAGTCGGACCGGCTCATCGCCTTCGGGGACGGGATGGAGGGGGACGCGGTGGAGCTGGTGTGGGGGCAGACGGTGCGGGTGGGGGTGGGGGGGGTGCGGTTGCGGTTGGTGGGGTGACGGGGGTGGGTTTTTCGCCCCCTCCGCCCCTACCCGTCCCGACCAGCCTTTCGGCTGCGGCTGCGTGGGGGTTGCTCGCGCAGTTCCCCGCGCCCCTTTAGGGGCGCGGGGAACTGCGCAATCTCTTTTGAGCGGGGGTCTGGGGGCGCAGCCCCCAGGGACGGGACGGGTAGGGGCGGAGGGGGCGAAAAAACTCACAGCCTCGGGTCCACCGGCTCCGATTCCAGCGCCAGTACCCCGAACACGGCCTCGTGCACCCGCCACAACGGCTCGCCCTCCGCGAGCCGGTCCAGCGCTTCGAGCCCCAGCGCGTACTCCCGAATCGCAAGCGACCGCTTGTGGTTCAGGAACCGCCCCCGCAGCCGCGCGAGGTTCTCGGGACGCGTGTATTCCGGGCCGTAGATGATCCGCAGGTACTCACGCCCCCGGCACTTGATGCCGGGCTGCACAAGACGCCCCTGCGGACCGCGCACCACCGCGCCGACCGGCTTGACGACCATGCCCTCGCCCCCGCGGCCCGTCATCTCCAGCCACCAGTCGACGCCGGCCCGCACCGACTCGGGGTCACCGATGTCGACGAAGAGCCGCCGGGTGGTCTGCAGCAGGCCGCTCCCGTCGTGCTCCACGAGCCGGTCGATCAGCGCGAGCTGTTCGTCGTGCGGAAGGGCGGCGAGGCTCCGGCCCTGGACGGCGAGGATCTGGAAAGGTGCCAGTCGGACACCGTCCAGGCCCTCCGTGGTCCAGCAGTAGCGCCGGTAGGCGTCCGTGAACGCCTCGGCGTCCGCGGCGCGTTCACGCTGCCGCGCCAGCAGGTCCCGTACGTCGACCCCGCGCTCCGCCGCCCCTTCGAGCGCGGCGAGCGCCCCCGGGAACACGGCTCCGGACGCGGCACCGACCGCCGCGTACTGACTGCGCAGCAGCCCGGACGCCTTCAGCGACCACGGCAGCAACTCGGCGTCCAGCAGCAGCCAGTCGGTCTCGAGTTCCTTCCACAGTCCCGCCTCGGTCGCGGCGGCGCGCAGCCGGCCGAGGATCTCCTCGGTGACGGCGGCGTCGTCGAAGAAGGGACGGCCGGTGCGGGTGTAGAGCGACCCCGTGGGACCGTCCACACCGAAGCGCTCGCGCGCCACTCCCGCGTCCCGGCAGACCAGCGCCACCGCCCGCGAGCCCATGTGCTTCTCCTCGCACACGACCCGGGCGACCCCGTCCTCCTTGTACTGCGCGAAGGCTTCGGCGGGGTGCTCCAAGTAGCCCTCGATGTGCGAGGTCGCGGTCGGTGCCATGGTCGGCGGCAGGTACGGCAGCAGCCGCGGGTCCACGGCGAAGCGGCTCATGACCTCCAGGGCCGCCGCCGCGTTCTCCTCGCGGACGGACACGCGTCCGGCGTGCCGCGTCTCGACGACCCGCCGGCCGTGCACGTCCGCGAGGTCGAGCGGCCGCCCCTCGTGGCCGCCGGGCGCCTCGGAGGCGAGCGGCTTCGTCGGCTCGTACCAGACCTGCTCGGCCGGTACGTCGACGAGCTCGCGCTCCGGCCAGCGCAGCGCGGTGAGCTTGCCGCCGAAGACGGCACCGGTGTCGAGGCAGATGGTGTTGTTCAGCCAGGTGGCCGTCGGGACCGGGGTGTGACCGTAGACGACGGCCGCGCGGCCCCGGTACTCCTCCGCCCACGGATAGCGCACCGGCAGCCCGAACTCGTCCGTCTCGCCGGTCGTGTCGCCGTACAGCGCGTGCGAGCGCACCCGCCCTGAGGTCCGCCCGTGGTACTTCTCGGGCAGACCGGCGTGGCAGACGACGAGCTTGCCCCCGTCGAGCACGTAGTGACTGACGAGTCCGTCGAGGAACTCCCGCACCTGCTGCTTGAACTCCTCGCTCTCCCCGTCCATCTGCTCGATCGTCTCGGCGAGGCCGTGCGTGTGCTGGACCTTGCGGCCCTTGAGGTAACGCCCGTACTTGTTCTCGTGGTTGCCCGGCACGCACAGGGCGTTGCCCGAGCCGACCATGGACATCACCCGGCGCAGTACGCCCGGGGTGTCCGGGCCGCGGTCGACGAGGTCGCCGACGAAGACGGCCGTACGGCCCTGCGGGTGCGCCCCGTCCACGTAACCGAGCTTGCCGAGCAGGGTCTCCAGCTCCGAGGCGCAGCCGTGGATGTCGCCGATGATGTCGAAGGGACCGGTGAGGTGCGTCAGGTCGTTGAACCGCTTCTCGGTCCTGACCTCGGCGCTCTCGATCTCCTCCACGCCCCGCAGGACGTGCACCTTTCTGAACCCCTCGCGCTCCAAGTGCCGCAGGGAGCGGCGGAGTTCGCGGATGTGGCGCTGGATGACGCGGCGCGGCATGTCGGCGCGGTCGGTGCGGGCGGCGTTGCGCTCGGCGCACACCTCCTCCGGCACGTCCAGCACGATCGCGATGGGCAACACGTCGTACTTCTTGGCGAGTTCGATCAGCTGGCGGCGGCTCTCCTGCTGAACGCTGGTGGCATCCACGACCGTTCGCCGGCCCGCCGCGAGCCGCTTGCCCGCGATGTAGTGCAGTACGTCGAAGGCGTCTTTGCTGACGCTCTGGTCGTTCTCGTCGTCGGCGACCAGGCCGCGGCAGAAGTCGGACGAGATCACCTCGGTCGGCTTGAAGTGCTTGCGGGCGAAGGTGGACTTGCCCGAGCCGGACGCGCCGATCAGCACCACGAGGGAAAGGTCGGTCACGGGCAGGGTGCGCGCCTTGGCGTGCGTCTCGTTCGTCATGCGGCCTTCTCCTCCTTCGGGGTGGTGAGTGTGAAAGTGGCCATCTGCGTGGGCGGGCCCACCTCGGGGTCTTCGGGTCCGACGGGCGTGAACTCCACGTCGTACCCGTGCCGTTCGGCGACCGTCCCCGCCCAGCTCCGGAACTCCTCCCGCGTCCATTCGAAGCGGTGGTCGCCGTGCCGGGAGTGTCCGGCCGGGAGGGTCTCCCAGCGGACGTTGTACTCGACGTTCGGCGTCGTCACGAGGACCGTCCTGGGGCGGGCGGAGCCGAACACCGCGTACTCCAGGGCCGGCAGCCGGGGCAGGTCGAGGTGCTCGACGACCTCGCTGAGCACGGCGGCGTCGTACCCCTTGAGGCGCTTGTCGGTGTAGGCGAGCGAGCCCTGGAAGAGCTGTACGCGCGATGCCTGCCGCTCGCCCATGCGGTCCAGCTTGAGCCGCCGCGAAGCGATGGTGAGCGCGCGCATCGACACGTCGACACCGACGATCTCGGTGAACCTCGTGTCCTTGAGCAGCGCCTGCACCAACTGGCCCTGTCCGCAGCCGAGATCGAGGACACGGCCCGCGCCGGACGCCTGCAGCGCGGCGAGGATCGCGTCCCGCCGCTGCACGGCGAGCGGCACCGGCTTCTCCTCGGTGTCCGTCTCCTCGTCGACCGCGTTGTCGATCTCCTCGACCTCGGTGTCGTCGGCCTCGGCCAGCCGTACGAGCTCCAGTCGCTCCATCGCCTCGCGGGTCAGCGACCAGCGGCGCGAGAGATACCGGCTGGTGATCAGCTTCTGCTCCGGGTGGTCCGGCAGCCAGCCCTCACCGGCCCGCAGCAGCTTGTCGACCTCGTCGGACGACACCCAGTAGTGCTTGGCGTCGTCGAGCACCGGGAGGAGCACGTAGAGGTGGCGCAGGGCCTCGGCGAGCGTGCGGTCCGCGGACTCCAGCACGAGGCGCACGTAGCGCGAGTCGCCCCACTCCGGGAACTCGCTGTCCAGCGCCACTGCCTCGGCCGTCACCGTCCATCCGAGCGGTTCGAACAGCGCCCGCACGAGGTCGGCGCCGCCGCGGGCGGGCAGCGCGGGCACCTCGATCCGCAGCGGCCTGGTCCGCTCCGGCAGTTCGGGCCTCGCGGTGCACTGGCCCTTCATCGCGCTGGAGAACACGGCGCTCAGCGCCACGGCGAGCAGGGAGGAGGCCGCGTACGGCCGGTCGTTGACGTACTGCGCGAGCGCGGCGTCGGGCGCCCCGCCGCGGCCCTTGCCCTTGCCGCGCCGGACCAGCGCCACCGCGTCGACCTCGAGCAGCAGCGCGGCCGTGCACCGCTCGACGGACGCCTCTGGGTAGAGGACGTGCGCCGTACCGTAGGAGGTCGAGAACGCCTGCGCCTTGTCGGGGTGCTTGTGCAGCAGAAAGCCGAGGTCGGTCGCGGGGCGCTCCGGGGTACCGGTGGTACTGATCGTCAGGAACACAGTGGGTCTGCCTCGAAACGTCTTCTGAGCTGTGGATACATGCCGTGCGGCAACGCCGTGCACATCGCGTGCACACACACCGGGAACCGGTGAACCACAGCGAAGGGAGAACGCGCCCGGGCGATCACTGCTCCAGGCGCTTCCTCGCCCTCGTAGCGGTGCGTACGCCGCGCCGCGGTCAGCCCCCCGCGCGGCGCCCCTTCTTCGGCGCGCCTGCACAACGTACAGCGAACACCCTGGGCATACTCAGGCATTTTTTCCACCGCGGCTCGCGCTCGCCTCAGTCGGCGCCGGGTTGGACGAGGTCGTACTTCGGCCGACAGGCGCAGGCTCTCAGGCGAGGGCGAGGAAGAGCTTCTCGAGTTCCGCCTCGGTCATGGGGGGAGTGTCCTCATCGGCGGTCGCCATGCATTGGCGCATACCGCTGGCGACGATCTTGAAGCCGGCCCGGTCCAGGGCCCGGGACACGGCGGCGAGTTGGGTGACCACGTCCTTGCAGTCGCGGCCGGCCTCGATCATGGCGATGACGCCGGCGAGCTGCCCCTGGGCACGGCGCAGGCGGTTGAGGATGGCGGTGCTGGCTTCCTCGTCGACGGACATGGCCATGAGTGGTCCTCCTGGTGGGTTCTTCCTTGCGTCATGGTACCCCCTGGGGTATCGGTGGCCCCGAGCCGAGCCCGGGGCCACCGATCATCGGGGTGATCCGTGGAGCCGGGTCAGTCGTGCGAGAACGTGATGTCGGGCAGCACCTTGTGCAGCCACGCGGGGGTCCACCAGGCGGCGCGCCCGGTCAGACGGAGCAGGACGGGCAGCAGCACGAGCCGTACCAGGGCGGCGTCCAGGAGCACCACCAGGCCGAGGATGATGCCCATCTCCTTGGGCGGCAGCGGCCCCGACAGCGCGAAGGTGAAGAAGACGGCGACCATGACGGCCGCCGCGGCGAAGATGACGCGCCCGGAGTGGGCCAGCGCGCCCACCATGGCCTTGCGTGGGTCGCCGGTCCTTTCGTACTGCTCCTTCGCCGAGGACAGCAGGAAGACCGTGTAGTCCATGGCGATCGCGAAGATCATGGCGAAGAAGAAGACCGGTCCCCAGCCGTCCATGAACCCCTGCGGGGTGAAACCGAGCAGGCTCGCGCCGTGCCCGTCCTGGAAGATCAGCCGGGCGGCACCGAAGGCGGCCCCCGTCGCGAGCAGGTTGGTGACGGTCCCGAGCAGTGCGACCAGAGGGGCCTGCAGCGCGACGAGCAGCAGCAGGAACCCCAGAGCGAGAATCGTGCCGATGACGAGAGGGGTCTTCTCGTCCAGAACACTCTGCAGGTCGAGGTTCTCCACCGCGGCACCACCGACCAGGGCCCGGTCCGGCAGGTCGTCGCGGAGTTGCTCGACGGTGGTGGAGAGGGCGGCGTCCGAGGGGTCCACCGTGGGGATCGCCTGGATGAGGACGAGCCCGGAGTCGTCCGTCGCGCTCTGGGCGGGCATCACGGCAGCGATGCCGGGGTTGTCCTTCAGTACGGCGGTGGTGGACTCGCTCTCGGAGGCGGGGGCGATGATCTGCAGCGTGCCGGCCGCGCCGTCGCCGAACGCCTCCTGTACGGCGGTGTAGCCGGCGTGCGAGGAGGAGTCGTCCGGTACGACGTCGATGGACGGCATGGCGACCTTCAGGCCGACGATCGGCACGGCCAGCGTCACGAGCACGACCAGGGCGGGGATGCCGTACCGCAGCGGGTGGGCCCACAGCCGTTCGCCCCAGGAGCCGAAGCGCGGTGACCCGCCGACGGGTTCGGTCTTGCCCCGACGCCAGGGCAAAGCACCGGAGTTGACCTTGGTGCCGAGCTTGCCGAGCACGGCGGGCAGCAGGGTGAGGGTGGCGGCCAGGACGAAGGCGACGGCGAGCATGATGCCCAGCGCCATGGTCCGGAAGGCCGGCGAGGGCACGAGCAGGACGACCCCGAGACTGGCCACGACCGTGACCCCGGAGAGCAGGACGGCCTTGCCCGCGGTGTCCATCGTCTCGCCCACCGCCCGCCGGGCGTCGCCGTGCCGGGCGAGGGCAGCCCGGAAACGTACGACGAGGAACAGCGCGTAGTCGATGCCCAGCGCGAGGGCGAACATCATCGCGAAGTTCATCGCCCAGATCGACACGGGCGTGACGTGATCGAGCAGGACGAGAGTCCCGGCGGAGGCGGCGAGTCCCGCCACGGTGAGCAGGAGCGGGAGTCCGGCGGCGACCAGTGTGCCGAAGGCCAGCACGAGGATGCCGAGCGTGACCGGCCAGGACAGCATCTCGGACTTCATCATCGCGTCATGGCTGGCGGTGTTGAAGTCGCTCCACATCATGGAGGAGCCCGTGGCGCTCACCTGGATGTCGTCGGTCGACAGTGCGGTCAGCGGGTCCTTGAGGGCTTCGGCGGCCTTGACCATCTCGTTGGTGCCGGCACCCGCGCCGCCCAGGATGATCGCCGTCCTGCCGTCGCGGCTGATGGTGGACCCGGGCTGCGGGGCGACGACTTCGGAGATGTCCGGATCGGCCTTCAGCAGCGCGGTCGCCTCGCCGATGACGTCCTGCACGGCCGAATCGGTGACCGGCCGGTCGGCCTTGACGACGACCTGCAGGGCGGCGGAAGAGTTGCCGCCGAAGTGCTTCCGCGCGAGCTCGCGTACGGCGACGGAGTCGGACCCGTCGGCCTGCCAGCCCGCCCCCGCCAGCGCGGAGGTCGCCGAGGGGGCGAGCGCGCCGAGCCCCGCGACCAGGGCCAGCCAGATCACCGCGACCAGCCGTAGATGGGCGGCGGACCACAGGCCCAGACGGCCGAGGAGGCCGGGCGGGGAGCCCCCGGAGGCGGTGGGTTCCGTGGCCGCGCGCGGGGCGGCGACCCTGTCGGTGCTGGTCATGGAGGACTCCTTCATGGATCCCTGATATACCCCTGGGGGTATTGATGAAGTCATGCGAAGAGATACCCCCGCCCGTATAGGTGGGGGTACGCGGAAGCCAGGCGGGTGAGGCGTCAGGCGACGGTGCCGGGCATGCCGCGCCCGTCCACCACCGGCAGCCCGGCCTGCCGCCAGGCAGTCATTCCGCCCCTGACGTCGACGACGTCCACCCCACGCCCGGCCAGCGCCTTGGCCGCCTGGCGGGAACGGTGCCCACCGCGACAGATCGCCACGACCGGCCTGCCCTGCGCCGCCCTCGGCAGCGAGGCCCCGGCCAGCAGGCTGCCCAGCGGCAGATGGACGGCGGCCGGAGCATGCCCGGCCTGCCACTCCGACTTCTCTCGTACGTCGAGCAGGACCGCGTCACTCTCGTTCGTACGGGCATGGGCCCCGGCGGGGGACAGGCGGCCGGGGCCGCCGCGCAGGAAACCGAACATCACGCAGCACTCCACTACTGGGGTCGGGGAACCGGGTCGGGGAACAGCGAGGAAGAGGGAGCGAAGTAGATGCGCTTTCCTCTCCAGGTCAGATACCAGGGGGGGTATCCATTCACTGAAGCAGCGTATACCCCCACCCGTATTACGCCAAGCCGACCCGGCCCCATGGTCGGGGCCACAGCGACAGAGCCCCAGGCCTCCGGAAACGGAGACCTGGGGCCACGGAGGGAAGGAGCCCTCAGGACGACAGGGACGCGAGCCAGTCGGTCAGGAGCCGGTTGATCTCCGCCGGACGCTCCTGCTGGATCCAGTGGCCGCAGGCGTCCAGGACGTGGGAGGAGACCAGGCCGGGGAGGGTGGTGGGGTAGGCCTTGATCGCGTCGGCCATCCATGTGGTGGAGGCGTCCAGGCCGCCGCCGATGAAGAGGGACGGCTGGGTGATGGGCGCGCCGTCGAAGTCGGCGAGGTCTGCCCAGTCCCGGTCCATGTTCCGGTAGCGGTTGAGCGGCCCGGTCATGCCGGTCCGCTCGAACTCCTCGGCGTAGACGTCGAGATCCTTCTCACTGAGCCAGGCGGGCAACGGGCCGGCGGGGAACCGGTCGCGGAGCGTCCCGCCCCGGCCGACGAAGTGCGGGTCGGGCGCGCCGGGTTGGGGCATCGTGTCGGCGGAGAGGGCGGCGTAGAAGCCGGCGATCCAGCCGCGCACGTCGGGCTCGATCTCGGCCTCGGCGCGGCCGGGCTGCTGGAAGTAGGAGACGTAGAACTCGTCTCCCCCGCCCCCGCTCATCCGCGCGAAGACCTCGCTGGGCCGCGGTCCACCACGCGGGGCGTAGGGCACGCTGAGCAGTCCCACGGCGCGGAAGACGTCCGGTCGGACCAGGGCCGAGTGGGCGGCGATGGTCGACCCCCAGTCGTGCCCGACGATCACCGCCTGTCGCTCGCCGAGGGCCCGCACCACCGCCGCGTTGTCCTCGACCAGTTCGAGCATGCGGTACGCGTCCGTGGCATCGGGCTTGGACGAACGGCCGTAACCGCGCACGTCGACGGCGACCGCGCGGTACCCGGCCGCGGCCAGTGCCGGCAGCTGATGGCGCCAGGAGTACCAGGACTCCGGGAACCCGTGCACGAGCAGCACCAGCGGCCCCGTGCCCTGCTCCACGAGGTGGATCCGGCCCGCGGGCGCGGAGACCAGCCGGTGGGTGACGTCCGCGGTCTGCTGCGACATGAAACCTCCACGGTTCGCTGACTGTCCTGGGCCGAGATCGATTCCCGATCCTGTGACACTCGCGCGGTCCTCGCGAGACTTGTTGCCGGTTCGGCAAATCGGCTCCGTGGTGACCGGCCCGCATACGAGGACAGGTGAAGTGCCCTGGTACGAGGACGACGCCCGCCCCGAGGATGATGGCCGGTATGCGCATCCGTATCGACGCCGTCGACCTGCCCGGACTCACCTGCCCGGCCCCCGCCGACGGCAACGTCCCCGCGTACGACAACGTCCACGTCGCCGTCCAACGCCGCGACCGTCCGGCCGAACTCCTCGAACCACAACCCGGCGACGCCGCGTCCGCCTCCTGGACCCTGGAGTGCACCGCGACCACCACGCCGTCCGGTACCGATGTGAAAGGCCCCTACGTACAGGACCGTCTGGGCCGCCGGTTCATCTACCTGTCGTGGGGCACGGTCGACGAGTCCGGCACCTTCACGATGTTCCGCCGTGCCAAGCTCATGCTCGACTCCGTCCCCGACGAGGTGCTCGCCGCGGCGGCACGCGACGGCCTGCTGGTCGGACGCCTCGGCCTGACCGACGCATGCGGCAACCCGCTCTGCGCGCGGGTCGATCCCCCACGGATCACCTGGACCGCCGAGCCTGCCGAGCCCGCCGCCTAAGGCGCCTCGCGTACCCCGACCCGAAGTCGGGCCATGGTTGCGGATGTGCCAGCGGTTCAAGGTGGGGCGGCAGTTGTGACCGGTGCATGATGGATACATGGATCTTCGAGTCTTCACAGAACCGCAGCAAGGCGCGACCTACGAGACGCTGCTCCGCGTCGCCAAGGCCGCTGAAGACCTCAACTACGGAGCCTTTTTCCGCTCGGACCATTACTTGCACATGGGATCCGTCAGCGGCCTCCCCGGGCCCACCGACGCATGGATCACACTTGCCGGCCTCGCCCGTGAGACCCGCCGGATCCGCCTCGGCACCCTGATGACCGCCGGGACCTTCCGGCTGCCAGGTGTCCTCGCGATCCAGGTCGCGCAGGTCGACCAGATGTCGGGCGGGCGCGTGGAGCTCGGTCTCGGGTCCGGCTGGTACGAGACCGAACACGAGGCGTACGGCATTCCGTTCCCGAAGGAGAAGTTCGGCCGGCTGGAAGAACAGCTCGCCGTCGTCACCGGTCTGTGGACCACGCCCGTCGGCGAGCGGTTCACCTTCGACGGGAAGTACTACCAGCTCAAGGACTCGCCCGCGCTGCCGAAGCCCGCGCAGTCGAAGGTGCCCGTCCTCATCGGCGGACATGGAGCCAAGCGGACCCCGGCGCTCGCGGCGCGGTACGCCGACGAGTTCAACATCCCCTTCGCGTCCATCGCGGACACGGAGCAGCAGTTCGCCCGGGTGCGCGCGGCGGCCGAGCAGGCAGGGCGCAAGGGGGACGAGCTGGTGTACTCCAACGCGCTGGTCGTCTGTGTCGGGAAGACCGATGCCGATGTGAAGCGTCGGGCCGATGCCATCGGGCGTGACGTCGAGGAGTTGAAGGCGAACGGGCTCGCGGGCTCGCCCGCGGAAGTCGTCGAGCGGATCGCTCAGTACGAGGCCGTTGGATCGCAGCGCATGTATCTCCAGATGCTGGACCTCGACGACCTGGACCACCTGGAGTTGATCGCGTCCGAAGTGATGCCCCAGCTCGGATAAGGGCCCGACCCCCGCTCAACTCCGTCGTCCCGCCGGGGACTTGGGCCCTTGGGTCCCCGGTCGGGTGAAAATCCGTCAACCCGGTGTGTGGGGCCGGTCCGCGCCAGTGACTCGGGTCGGTGGTGATCGTTGGCTCGGGCGGAGCCGGACCGCCCGGCACCCGTCGCCGGCGGTCGCCGGGGCGTCACCCTCGTCAGTGGCTCCCTTCGTGGGGGGGGCCGAGGAGGCCGTCGTGTCCCAGGAAGCCGTGCCGCAGCAGGGCTCGTCCGCACCGCCGAAGGGGTTGCTCCAGCAGATGGAGGAGCTGATGGCTGCGCTCAACGCGGATCTGTCCCAGTTGGACGCGGATCTTTCGGGCGGTCGGCCCCGGGCGTCGGACGAGGCGGACCACGGCTGAGGTCCACGAGGGGTTCCCGCCTCCTCCGCCCCTACCCGTCCCGTACCTGGGGCTCCGCCCCGGACACCTCGGTGGATCTTCTGCTGCGAGTGGGCGGGGACCTGGTCGCGCAGTTCCCCTCGCCCCTGACGGGCGCAGTCACGAGCGCGCAACGCTGTACAAACAGCTATCCCGCCGCCGAATCCCGTTCCACCACCCTCTTCTGGTCTCGCACCGCCAGCCGTCTCAGCATCTCCAGCACCCGGTCCCGGGATTCGTCCGCAGCGTCGATGGCCTCCATGCACTGCCAGTACGTCCCCTCGTCGTCCGCCGCGCAGGCGATCCCGACGAGGGCGATGCCGACCTCGCCGAGGAGACCGCCGAGGCACAGCAGCGCCTCACGGGCGTCGCCCAACTCGGTGAGCTGGGCGGCGCGTAAGGCACCGACACCGAGGGCGGGGGTGTCGAGGACTCCGCAGCCCCGGCCCGCCAGCTCGGTCAGGCCGAGGGCCTCGCCCCGGAGTTCAGGGGGTCCGGAGACGGCGAAGCGGCTGCCTATCGCCTGGGCCAGGGACTGTGCCTGCCACGCTTCCGCCATCACCTCCGGGGTGTCACCGCTCTCCGCCAGGGCACGCCTGCTCGCCACGATGAGCCGCACCGCCTCCATGCGCTGCCCCCGTCTGTCCCGACGCGCTCGCCGCACGTCCGCCCGAACTCCCTTGTCCACTACCCAGAGTGAAGGCCGATGGGACGAAAAGCCAGAGGAAGCCCGAAATCTGTGGACACGGAATTGGACGTGGACAACTCACTGACTCCATAGAGTGACGAACCTGGCCGCTCCTCAACCGGTGGCGGGCCCCTTACGACCCCTCATGGCCTCTCAAGGCCCCTCCGGCGGCGGAAACCTCCGCTCGTTCCGGTCGATCTTCGCGTCGAGCGCGGCGAGCGGGTCGATGCCGAGCACCTCGCACAGCTGGAGCAGATACGCCAGGACGTCCGCGACCTCGTCGGTGACGCGGTGGGCGGTGTCCGCGTCGTCCATGACCCGGGCGGACTCCTCCGGCGTCAACCACTGGAAGATCTCGACCAGTTCGGACGCCTCCACGCTCAGCGCGGCGACCAGGTTCTTGGGGGTGTGGTACGGCTGCCAGTTCCGCGCGGCCGCGAACTCGGCCAGTCTGCGCTGCAGCTTCGCTACGTCCAGTTCTGTCACGGCTAAAGGTCTACCACCGCCCAGTTCTGTCACGGCTGAAGATCTACCGCCGTGACCCCGGCCACCCCGCAGGCCCAGGAGGCATCGCTCACCGCACCCACCAGCCGGATGTGCCCGCGCTCGCACATCCGCGCCGCCAGCCGCACCAACTCCCCCGCCTGCCGTGCGTCCAGGCAGCGGTCGAAGCCGTCGGCAAGGACGGTCAGCGACTGGAGCGCCGCGGGGACCTCTCCCGCCTGGTCGACCTCCAGCACGCCGGGCCCGGTGAGCAGTACCAGGGCCAGCGCGAGATACCGCAACTCGCCGTCTCCGAGCAGCCCGAGGTGCGTACGCACGCCGTCGCCGCGGTCGAGGACCGCGCGGATCGTGCCGTCGCCGAGCGGCTCGGCCAGTACGTCCGCGACCGGGCCCGCGCATCCGGCCCCTGCCGCCGCGACCAGGTGCGCGTAGCGGTGCCCGCACTCCGACCTCGTACGCCAGAGCACTTCGGCCAGGTTGTCGCAGCCGCGCAGCAGGCGGCCCGAGCCGACCGGGGCGGGCGCGCGCATGTGGCGCGGGCCCGGGTCGCAGGCGTAGACGGAGCGCAGCGCGAGGACCATCTGCTCGGCGGCGGCGAGGACTTGGCGTTCGCCGTCCGTGCGGCCCGCGACGCGCAGGGGCAGCAGGGCGGTGCCGAGGCGGTCGTCGGGGAGCGGGCCACGGGTCACCGCGGACGGGCCCGCCGTGTGCCAGGCCGCCTGCACGACGGGGCGGCCCGGATCGCGCAACGCCGTCTCCAGCAGGGTCTGCCCGCCCGCCGTCAACCGCTCGCCCACGATGCGCAGTTCGGGCTCGGCCTGTACGGCGATGTCGAGCCGCACGGGGCCCTCGGGACCGTCGACCGTGCAGCCGATGCGGAACCCGCGCCGGTGCTGGGCGTCGGGCCGGGCCCGTTCCGGCACGCAGCTGACCGGGTCCGGGAACACCTCTTCGAGCTCGGCGCCGCTGCCGAGCCGCGCCAGGGCCTCGTACGCCCGCAGTGCGACGGTCTTGCCGCTGCCGCTCGGTCCGGTGATGAGGGTGAGCGGTCCGAGCGGGAACCGGACGCGGCGGTGCGTGGCGAAGGCGGCGAGCCGCAGCTCGGTGACGCCCGGGCGATCGGGGCGCGCATGCGCCGCCGCGGGGGCCTCCGGGGATGACAGGGTCATATCCGGACGGTAGGCCTCCGTCGCCAGGCGAACCGTTCCACCTGGGAGACCTTCCTACGATCGAGGGACCGCGCCGCCCGCCCACGGGTCCGGAACCCGTCGTACGGCCGCCGGCTCGGTCACGCGATCAGACCCCGGGAACCCCGGCCCCCTCCATCAGCCCCCGCACCTCGGTCCCCGGCGGCGTCAGCAGGAACACGTTCCGGTCGACCCGGTGCATGCCGCTCGCCAGTCCGAAGACCACACCCGTGCTGAAGTCCAGGACCCGCTTGGCGACCTCGGTCTCCGCGCCGGTCAGGTCGAGCAGCACGGGGATGCCCGCCATCAGCGTCTCGGCGACCTCGCGGGCGTCCGCGAAGACATTGACCCGCAGGACCACGAAGCGGCGGCGGGCCTCGGTCGCGGCCTCGGGTATCGACCGGTGGTCGACCGCCGACGGCCACGCGTCCCGGCCCCGCAACGGAACGACCTGGGCGAGTCCCTCCCACTGTTCGTCGGTGACGTCGCGACTGTTCACTGGACGTCCCATCTGCCGCCCACCGCCACCCTTGAACGAGGCGCTCCGCGCCACACCTCTTGTTGCTGGCTCGCACTCGTTGTCTGCACCGGGCAATTCTTACGCATGGTCACCCGTTCGGCCCAACAGCGACACGGTCCGCGACGCGGTCGTGGGAGCGCCGACTACGGCAAACTGCACATAGTCGATCAAACTGGCCACCCCTCACCGCAATCGAGGCCTCCCCCATGAGCCTGAGCATCCGTAACCAGCTCCCCGGCACCGTCACCTCCGTCACTCCGGGCGAGGTGATGGCGACGGTGAAGGTCCGTCTCGGCGGCGGCCAGGAGATCACCGCGGCCGTCACCGTGGAGGCCGTGGAGGACCTGGGTCTGACTACGGGGTCCACCGTCCGCGCCCTGGTCAAGTCGACGGAGGTGTCCCTGGCCACCGGCCCGGTGGACGGGGTGAGCATCCGCAACCAGCTGCCGGGCACGGTCACCGACGTCACCACCGGCGGAGCCATGGCCCGCGTCAAGGTCGAGGTCGCGGGCGGTGAGCTGACCTCCGCGATCACCAAGGACGCGGCCGTGGAGCTCGGACTGGCCGCCGGTTCCCAGGTCGTGGCGCTCGTCAAGTCCACCGAGGTGTCCCTGTCCAACGCGTGAGACGCGGGGATGGACGGTCGCGCTTCTTACCTGCCTCACACCGGACTCTTCACGTCCTGCCGCGCGCCGCTCACCTGCACGAATTAGCGTCTGGAGCCGTGTACTTGGCAGAAACCAGGCTGTCGCCCAGCGGTCGGCAGGCCCCCTCGAAGGCCTCGCCCGACGGGGCGCCCGCGCAGTGGCACCCGGACGAGGCGCCCGCTCAGTGGCACCGTGTCCTGACCCTGCTCGCCGACATCAGCCTCTTCATCGGCACCCGCCCCTTGTGGGCGCAGGCCGCGAGCCATCGTCTCGTCGTGGCCGCGATCGTCTCGCTCTGCTACGCCTCGATCCTCGTGACGGGCGTCCTGACCCTGGTCGTACGCCGGGGCCGTTCGCTGGCCCGGCTCGACCTGTGCGTCCTGGTGACCGCGGTGACGCTCGCCGTGTGCGGGTACGCCATGTACCACAGCGGCAGTGACGAGTCGGTCCTCACCACGCAGGCCGCCCACGAGTTCCTCGCCGGGCACCAGGTCTACGGGCGGCCGTGGCCGTGGCTCTTCGGTCACGGCGTCGCCCTCACCGCGACGATGAACGGCGGCTACGACTACACGTACGGCTACCCGCCGCTGACCCTGATGCTCACCGCGCCGCTGCTCTGGATCGGCCCCGGCTCGGCCGCGGCGATCATGGTCAGCACCGGGGCGCTGATCCTGGGCGCGATCGTGATGTGGCGGATGCTGCCGGTGCAGTGGCGTTCCGCCGCCACTCTGGTCTGCCTCGGCTTCGGTCTGCTGCCCGCGTACGCCCGGCTCGGCTATCCGGCGATCGTCGCCTGCGCCCTGCTCATCCCGGTGGTGACGGGCTGGCCGCGGATGGGCGGCGGCGGCCGGGGCGACTGGGTGCGGGCGGCATGCCTGGGAGCGGCCTGCGCGGCCCAGCAACTGCCCTGGTTCCTCACACCGTTCCTGCTGGCCGGGGTCTACGCGCTGCGCCGCGGTGAGCTGGGCCCGCGCGCCGCCGCGGTCGCCGTGGGCCGGATCGTCGGCGTGGCCGCCACGACCTGGCTGCTGATCAACGCGTACTTCATCGTGAGCGAGCCCCGCTCGTGGATCTCCGGCATCGCGCTCCCGCTCACCCAGAAGGCGAACATCCACGGCCAGGGCCTGGTCGGCCTCGCGCTCTACTTCACCGACGGCAGCGACCGGCTGTCCTGGTATTCCCGCGCGAGTCTGCTGCTGGCCGCGGGGCTGCTGGGCCTCTTCGTCCTGTTCGTCCGGCGGCTGGGACCGGCGGCGACGGTGCTGCCCTGGTGCGCGTTCTATGTGGCGACGCGCTCGCAGGACGGCTACTACCTGCTGATGACCCCGCTGTGGCTGGCCGCGGCCGTCACCGCACCCTGGCAGTCCTTCACCACCGCGTGGCAGCCCCGCCCCGCCTTCCTGCGCGGCCCGCACAAGCGGGGCGCCCGGGTGGCCGCGGCCGCGCTCCTGCTGGCCCCGACCGCGGCGGCGGTGACCCTGGCGGTCACGGGGTCACCGCCCCTTCGTATGGACGTCGTCGGCGCCCGCCGCGCCACCGGAGCGGTCAGCGAACTCACCGTCCGCGTCACCAACCTCGGCGGCGCGGCCCTGACTCCCCACTTCACTCTGACCACGGGCCAGGGCATGAGCCGCTACTGGTCCATCGTGGCCGGCCCCGCCACGCTCCCGGGCCATGGCTCGGCCAGCTACCGACTTCGGCCGCCCGACGGCAAGTTCACCCTCCCGAAAGCGGGCACCCGCATCCGGGTGCGAGCCGTCTCGGCGACACCGATGACCCTCTCGAGCACCGACGTCCACCTGTCGGACCTCCGTCCCTGACGGTGCGGTGGTCGAGCCGCGGGCAGGGGTGCATGCTGGAATACCCCATCGCACGACTGTCGCCAACTCCCCGGGACTGTGAGGCACTTCGATGGCTGACTTCTCCGGCAGGGCAGGGGCCGCGTTCGTCGCGGGTGGCACGGGCGGCATCGGCGCGGCGATCGTGCGGATGCTGGCCGAGCGGGGCAGCGACGTGGCGTTCACCTATCGCGCCCATCAGGCCGCGGCCGACTCGCTCGCCGGTGAGGTCAAGGAGTGCGGGCGTCAAGTCCTGGCTCTACGGCTCGACTTGAGCGACGATCAGGCCACGGCGGAGGCCGTGGCGGAGGCCGACTCGACGTTCGGCGGTATCCACACCCTCGTGTACGCGGCGGGCCCGCATGTGCCGATGGTGCATCTGAGCAAGGTCACTCCGAGCCAGTACCGCGCCCAACTCGACGCCGACGCGGGAGCGTTCTTCAACCTGGTCCATCCCACGCTGCCCCGGCTGCGGGAGAGCCGGGGCAGCATCGTCGCCGTCACCACCGTGGCCACCCGGCGCTTCCCGGTCCGCGACGGGCTCTCCTCGGGCACGAAGGGGGCGGTCGAGGCGGTCGCGCGAGCGCTGGCCGCGGAAGAAGGCCGGTACGGGGTCCGCGTGAACTGCGTCGGCCCCGGCATGCTGACCGACGGCATCGCCGCACGCCTGATCACGTCCGGGGAGTTGGACGAGGCGGCGCTGGACATCACCCGGCGCAATATCCCGCTGCGCCGCTTCGGCGACGCGACGGACATCGCGGAAGCCGTCGCGTTCCTGGCCTCGGACCGCGCGGGCTTCATCACCGGGCAGGCGCTGGGGGTCGATGGGGGTTACAGCGTTTGACGGTTCACGGGGCGATCCGGCGTCCGCCGACGAACGGGGTCCACCCGCGCGCACCCCGGAAAGCATCGCGTCGGCGCCGTCAGGCGCGTGCCCCCCGGACGGCCTCGATCGCGACATCATCGTCCTCCGCGGAGTAGAAGTCGTCGACCATCCGGTGGAACAGGGTGGCGAGCTGCCGCAGCTCCTGTGGGGACCACGCCTTCAGGGCGACCTCCATACCCCGGCAGCTCGCCTCGCGGACGCGGTTGATCACCTCCTGGCCGGTCGGGGTGATCTGAATGCGCTGGGCACGGCGGTCGTCGGGGTCCGGGACGCGGGTCACGTAACCGGACTTCTGCAGTTGCTGCACCTGCCGGGTGACGTGCGACGCCTCCACGGCCAGCAGATTCGCCAGCTCCCCCAGACGCATCGGCTCGGAATCGGCGATCTGCCGCAGCAGCGCGACACCGGCACGGTCCAGCTGCACTCCGGCCAAGGCCATCAGACGGTCGTGCTGCCGGACCCGACCGGTCAGATAGGAGATGCGGTTGAGAGCGCCCTCGATCTCCGCGATGTCGGTCGAGGATGGGGCGTCTGTCTGCGGTGTGGTGGGCATGCGTCCAGTTTAGCATCTACTTGCCTGACTCAAGTAAATTAATCATTAGTTTGCTTGACTCAAGTAACTCCCACATGCTTGCCTAACTCAAGCAAGCCATTGGACCGGGGCCGCACAGAGCGGACGTGGCCCCAGCGCCGCACCCGTGGGGACGGGGAGCGACGCAGTCCTCGGGCCCGGCGGCCGGACACCCGCTGTCCGCCGCCGGGCTCGAGGACACCGGCCGACCACACCTCTCCCCTCTTCACCGGGGCCGACGTCGGCTCAGCGCCTGTGTCACTGCTCATCGGCCCTCCGTACGCCGATCACCGGCCTGGTGTCCACAGCGAAGTGCAGCTCCCCGCACGCCACTTGGCATCACGCGAACACACCGCACGGGACCACCCGAGACGGAAGACAGGACACACCGATGGGAACCTACACACGAGCAGGACTGGCCGGCGTGGGCGTCACGTTCGGCGTGCTGCTCCTCGCCGTCAGCGTCGCGCACGACGACGGGAACGACGGGAACGACAAGGCACCGGCCGCCGCCGCGTCGCTGAAGGGCCCGTACGTCGCACTCGGCGACTCCTACACCGCGGGACCGAAGATCCCCGACCGGACCGGCAAGCCCGCGGGCTGCGACCGCTCCGACCACAACTACCCCGCACTGATCGCCCGGGAGCTGGAGATCAAGTCGGCCGACTTCCGCGACGTGAGCTGCAGCGGCGCCACCATCGCGGACCTGTCGGCGCCGCAGACCACCGACAACGGCGTCAACCCGGCCCAGCTGTCGGCGCTGTCCGCCTCGACGCGGCTGGTCACCATCGGCATCGGCGGCAACGACATCGGCTTCGGCTCGCTGGTCGAGAACTGCGTCAAGCAGGGCGCCCTCTACGTCGCGACGGGCAGCGGCAAGTACACCGGGAACGACGCGCCGTGCCGGGCCACGTACGTCTCCGGCGACACCGACGAGGTGCGGCGGAGGATCCAGACGGCGGGAGAGCGTCTGGCCGACACACTCAGCAAGGTCGAGCAGCGAGCCCCGAAGGCACGGGTGTACGTCGTGGGATACCCGTCGATCCTGCCGGACAAGGGCGAGGGCTGCGACGACTACATGACCCTCGCACCCGACGACGCGACGTTCCTCAACGACAAGGAGCGGCAGCTCAACAGCGTGCTGCGGCAGCGGGCGGGGGCCGCCGGGGCCGGATACGTCGACACGTACACCCCCTCCGCGGGGCGCGACGCCTGCTCGGCGAGCGCGACCCGCTGGGTGGAACCCCTGCTCCCGGCGGCCCAGGCCGCCCCCGTCCACCCCAACGAGCGCGGTGAGCGCGGCATGGCCGACGCCGTCCTGCACACGCTCAAGGGCTCGTAGAGAACTCCCACCCGGACAAGAAAGAGGTACGCCATGGGCAGCACAGGTCTTGAAGGGCGCGGCGTCGTCGTCACCGGAGCCGGATCGGGCATCGGCCGGGCCGCCGCCCTGGAGTTCGCCGAGGAGGGCGCGAAGGTCCTGGTCGCCGATCTGAACAAGGACGCCGCCGAGCAGGTCGTCAAGACGATCGAGTACGCGGGAGGCGTCGCCCGCGCGGTCGTCGGCGACCTCAGCGATCCGCGGGTGGTGGACGAGGTCGTCACCACGGCCGTGGACACCTTCGGCGGCCTGGACGTGCTGGTGAACAACGCCGGGGTCATGGACCACATGTCGGCCCTCGGCGACACCGGCGACGACGAGCGGGAGCGCGTCCTACGCGTCAATCTGACCGCGCCCTTCCTGCTCACCCGTGCCGCGCTGCCGCACATGCTGGCGGCGGGCCGCGGCTCGATCGTGTTCACCGCGTCCGAGGCGAGCCTGCGGGGCAGCGCGGCCGGTGCCGCGTACACCGCTTCCAAGCACGGCATCGTGGGCCTGACGAAGTCCCTCGCCGTGATGTACCGGAGCCAGGGGATCCGTACCAACGCCATCGCGCCCGGCCCCACGGCGACCAACATCCAGGTCGACTCCCGGCCGAAGGCCCACGGCCCCGGCCTGATCGGCCCCTACATCGGCCTCTCCGGAAAGGTCGCCGAGGCCGAGGAGCCGGCCGCCGCCATCGTCTTCCTCGCCTCCGACGCCGCCAGCAACATCAACGGCGCCGTCCTGCCCGTCGACTTCGGCTGGGCAGCCGTCTGACCACCCGTCAAGAACAGCACTCCGTCACGAGAAACGAGCTATCCATGGCCACGATGAAGTCCGTACAGACCGGTGGCGTCGGCAAGATCGACGTCGTCGAGATCGAGCGCCCGGTGCCCGGCCCCAAGGACGCCCTGATGCGGATCCGCGCCTGCGGCATCTGCGGCACCGACACCCACTTCCTCCACCTGGGCGGCGCCCCCTTCGGTCCCGGCGGGTCGATGGTCGCGCTCCCCCTCGGCCACGAGCCGGCCGGTGAGATCGTCGAGGTGGGCGCCGAGGTCGCGGACCTGAAGGTGGGCGACCGCGTGGTCGTCAATCCGCAGGGCGCCCCCTCCGGCATCATCGGTTGCGGCGACAAATACGGCGGCATGAGCGAGTATCTGCTCATCGAGGACGCCGTCCTGGGCAAGAGCGTGGCGGTCTTCCCCGACACCGTTCCCTTCCACGTCGCCGCGCTCAACGAGCCCATGGCCGTCGCCCGGCACTGCGTCAACCGCTCCGAGGCCAAGCCGTCCGACAAGGTCGTGGTCTTCGGGGCCGGGCCCATCGGTCTGGGCGCCACCATCTGGCTGAAGCTGCGCGGGGTCGAGCACGTGGTCGTCGCCGACGTCATCCCCGAGCGGCTGGAGACGGCGCTGGCCGTCGGCGCGGACGCCGTCATCGACTCCGCCGCCGAAGACGTCACCGCCCGGCTGACCGAACTGCACGGCCGGGCCGCCAACGCGCTCGGCCAGCCCCGCGCCGGAACCGACATCTACATCGACGCCGCCGGTGCCCCCGCCGTCTTCGACGCCACCATCGCCGCCGCCAAGTGGGGCGCCAAGATGGTCACGGTCGCCGTACAGAAGAAGTCCGACGCGATCGACCTCGGCGGCATGCTGCGCAGCGAACTGACCCTCATCGCCTCCCAGGGCTACCCCACGGAGATCTTCGAGGTCACCCAGGAGATCGCCGAGCACCACGAGCGCTTCGCCAAGCTGATCAGCCACCGGGTCCCCTTCGCCGAGGCCGAGCACGCCTTCGAGCTCACGCTGACGCCGGGGGCGGCCGAGAAGGTGGTCGTCACCTTCGACGACGCGTCGTAGGCCGCCCGCGCCGTAGCCGTTCCACCCGGCCCGCCCCGCGCGCACCGCATGCCCGTGGGGCGGGCCCCGTCGTGCTCGGGGACCATACGCGCCGCCGCGTGTACTGCGTTCTCAGTAGTCCGGATTGTCGGCAGGCGCACGACGACAGGACACCCTCGCCCCCGGGATCCTGGGGACGTATCCGAGATCAGATGTGGAGACCCCTGCTCGTGGCTACTTTCCTCTATCGACTGGGCCAACTGGCCTTCCGGCGGCGCTGGTTCGTCGCCCTCCTGTGGGTGGCGGTGCTGTCCGCCGCCGGTTTCGGCGCGGCCACGGCGCCTGCCGCCCCCGACTCGAGCAACTCGATGCCCGGCATCGAGTCGCAGAAGGCGTTCGACCTGATGGAGCAGCGCTTCCCCGGGGCGAAGGCCGACGGGGCGAGCGCCCGCGTCGTCTTCGTCGCTCCCGACGGGCAGAAGGTCACCGCGTCCGAGAACCGGGCGGCCATCGAGAAGTTCGTGTCCGAGGCGGCCGACGGATCGCAGGTCGCCAGTGCGGTCAGCCCCTTCCGGGCGAAGGCGGTCAGCAAGGACGCCTCCACGGCGTACGCGACCGTCACCTACAAGGTGAACGCCGACGACCTCACCGACATCAGCAAGGACCACCTCAAGGACGCCATCAAGCAGGCCCAGGGTTCGGACCTGACCGTCGAGGTCGGCGGCACCGCGCTGGCGACCCAGCCCGCCGCGGGCGGGTCGGCGGAGGCGATCGGAATCGCCATCGCGGCCCTCGTGCTGCTGATCACCTTCGGTTCGCTGGCCGCCGCCGGGCTTCCGCTGCTGACCGCGATCATCGGCGTCGGCGTCAGCATGGCCTCGATCACGGCTCTGGCCAGTGCCCTGGGCCTGTCCTCGACCACCGGCACGCTCGCCACGATGCTCGGCCTCGCGTGCGGCATCGACTACGCCGTCTTCATCGTCTCCCGGTACCGCGAGGAGCGCGCCAAGGGTCACACACCGCAGGAGGCAGTCGGGCTCGCCGTCGGCACCGCGGGATCCGCGGTCGTCTTCGCCGGACTCACCGTCGTCATCGCGCTGGCCGGCCTCTCGGTCGTCGGCGTGCCGATGCTGACCAAGATGGGCCTGGCCGCCGCCGGAGCGGTCGCCATCGGCGTCGCCATCGCGCTGACACTGGTCCCTGCCGTGCTCGGCTTCTGGCCGAACGCCGTACTGTCCCGCTCCTCCCGCAAGCGCGGCCGGATCAAGGAAGCCGGCGAGAACAACGGGGGAACCCGCTGGGCCCGTTTCGTTCTGCGCCGCCCCCTCCCCGTACTCCTCGCCTCGGTCGTGGGCCTGGGTGTGCTCGCCATACCCGTGATGGACCTGCAGCTGGGCATGACCGGAGACGAGGCCAAGCCCACCTCCACCACCGAGCGCCGCGCCTACGACGACCTGGCCGAGGGCTTCGGCCCCGGCTTCAACGGCCCGCTGACCATCGTCGTGGACGCCGAGGGAGCCGAGGACGCGAAGGCCGCCGTGCAGACGATCGAGCAGAAGATCGACGCCACCGAGGGAGTCGTCTCCGTCTCGGCCGCCCGGTTCAACAGCTCGGGCGACACCGCGGTCTTCTCCGCGGTCCCGGCCGAGGCGCCCACCAGTGAGAAGACGAAGGACCTCGTCCACACCATCCGCGACGCGCGTCCCGCGACCGAGGCCTCCACCGGGGCGGAGTTCGAGGTCACCGGCACCACCGCGCTGAACATCGACGTCGCCCAGAAGATGCAGGACGCGCTGATCCCGTACCTCGTCGTCGTGGTGGGCCTGGCCATCCTGCTCCTGATGGTGGTCTTCCGCTCCGTCCTCGTACCGATCAAGGCAGCCTTCGGCTTCCTCCTCTCGGTGCTCGCGGCCCTCGGCTCCGTCGTCGCGGTCTTCCAGTGGGGCTGGGGCGCCGATCTCCTCGGCGTCGAGACGACCGGGCCGATCATGAGCATGATGCCGATCTTCCTGGTGGGCATCGTCTTCGGCCTCGCGATGGACTACGAGGTGTTCCTCGTCGCCCGCATGCGGGAGGCGTACGTCCACGGGGACCGGCCGGGGCAGGCGATCGTCTCCGGGTTCCGCTACAGCGCCCGCGTCGTGGTGGCCGCCGCGCTGATCATGATGGCGGTGTTCTCCGGCTTCATCGGCGCCGGCGAATCCATGATCAAGATGATCGGCTTCGGGCTCGCCATCGCCGTACTCTTCGACGCCTTCGTCGTCCGCATGGCGCTCGTGCCCGCGGTGCTCGCCCTGCTCGGCAAGGCGGCGTGGTGGATGCCACGGTGGCTGGACAAGCTGCTGCCCAAGGTCGACGTGGAGGGCGAGGGGCTCAGTCACCAGTCCTCCACCGTCCCGGCGCGGGACGACGCGGCCGAACTGGAATCGGCTCGCGTCTGACCACTCCCCCGCCCGCGCCGAGGGCCGCCCGTGGCAGCACGGGCGGCCCTCACCGGCCCATTCCGCACCAACGCGCCCACGATGGACGCAGCTCACCCGACCGGGAGACCCGATGATCACCAGCTTGAAGCGATACGTGGAGGACCATCCGCGCTTCGTCGACGTGATGGTCATCGTGCAGGTGTTCCTCGTCACCGCCCTCGGCAGTGCGACGAGCCTGAGGGCACCGTCCGGCGACCAGATCCCCTGGTGGCCGGGCGCGATTCTGGGCGGCGTCGGCTGCGTGGCCCTGTGGTGGCGTAGTAGCCACCCGCGCACCGTCGTGGCCGTGACGGCCGTCTGCGCCAACACCGCCAGCGCCTTGGGCTATCTGATCACCCCCCTGCTGCTCGCGCCGCTCATGCTCGCGCTCTACACGCTCGCCAAGTGCACCGACCGCAGGACGGCACGAATCGCCCTCTTCGGCGCCGTCGTCCTGCTGGTGACCACGGCGATGACCAGCGACCACTACGGCCACCCCTGGGCCCTCAAGACGATCGGCCCCGCCTTCTGGGTGGTGACACCGGTCGCCATGGGCACCGCGACCCGGCTCCGGGGCGCCTACCTGGAGGCCGCGCACGCCCGCGCCGAGTACGCCGAGCGCACCCGTGAGGAAGAGGCACGGCACCGGGTCGCCGAGGAGCGCATGCGCATCGCCCGCGAACTGCACGACGTCGTCGCCCACCACATGGCGCTGGCCAACGCCCTCGCGGGCACCGCCGCACATCTCACGCGCACCCATCCCGACCAGGTCCAGCGGATCCTCGACGACCTGGCCGGCACCACGTCCTCGGCACTGCGCGAACTCAAGGCCACCGTCGGCCTGCTGCGCCAGGCGAACGACCTCGACGCGCCCCTGGAACCGGCGCCCGGTCTCGGGCAGCTCACCGATCTCACCACCGCGTTCGCGGCCGCCGGGCTCACGGTCACCGTCTCCACCGATGGGCAGGAGCAGCCGCTGTCACCGGGCGTGGACCTGACGGCGTACCGGATCGTGCAGGAGGCGCTCACCAACGTCGCCAAGCACGCCGCCGCGAAGACGGCGCACGTCAAGCTGGCCTACACCCACGACCACATGACCATCACGGTCAGCGACGACGGCGACGCCCCGGCCCCCGCCGCCCCTTCTCCGAGCGGCGGCTTCGGTCTCATGGGCATGCGGGAGCGCGCCCAGTCGGTCGGCGGCCGGCTTCAGGCGGGGCACCGCCCCGAGGGCGGCTTCACCGTCACCACCGAACTGCCGATCCGCACGTAGAACCGAGCATCCCTGGCCCTCGGCCGAGGATCCCTCAGTCCTCCCCAGCCCCCGACCTCGGAAGAAGACCGCCCCAGATGACCATCCGCGTACTGCTCGCCGACGACCAGGCCCTGCTGCGGGCCACCTTCCGGATCCTGATCGACTCCTGCGACGATCTGGAGGTGGTCGCCGAGGCCACCGACGGCAAGGAAGCGGTCGAACTCGCGCGCGTGCACCACCCCGACGTCGTTCTCATGGACATCCGTATGCCCGGCACGGACGGTCTCACCGCCACCGCCGCCATCTGTGCCGACCCGGACCTGTCGACCACGCGGGTCCTCATCCTGACCACGTTCGAGATCGACGAGTACGTCGCGCAGGCCGTGCGCGCCGGTGCGAGCGGCTTTCTCGGCAAGGACGTGGGCGCCGACGCCCTCCTGGACGGCCTCCGCACCGTGGCCTCCGGCGACGCCCTGCTCTCCCCTGTCGCCACCCGCGCCCTCATCGCCCGCTTCCTCACCGCTCCGGCCCCCGCCGATCCGCTGGCGCTCCCCGAGTCCCTCGACGCGCTCACCGCCCGCGAACGAGAGGTGATGGCCCTGGCCGCGGAGGGCCTGTCCAACACCGAGATCGCCGAGCAGCTCGTCGTCAGCCCCTTGACCGTACGCACCCACATCCACCGCGCCATGACGAAGCTCAACGCCCGCGACCGCGCCCAACTGGTCGTGATCGCCTATCAGTCAGGGCTCGTACGCCCCACACCGCCGCCCGCGCCGCGCTGACCGCTCCCGATGGTGCTCGCGAGGTGCGGTGCCCGGTCGTCGACGAACTCGACGAGGGCCAGGGCGGCGGCACGCCCAGCACGAACCAGAGGGCGACGGCGCCGATGGGGTGATCCGGCTTCTACGCCGGATGGCCCAGCGCCATGAGCACCATCACCCGGCTCAAGGACATCGTCGAAGGCAACGCCTCGGCCTGACCCCCTCTTCACGGAACGGCACCATGGAACTCCTCAAGAAGCAGCCCACCGTCAAGGCTCCGGCCGACTGGTTCACCGGCGATGTCTGGTTCGACGTGATCTACGCGGGTCAGGAGCCGTCCCGGATGCGTGCCAACCTGGTGCGGTTCGCGCCCTGCGCCCGCACCGACTGGCACTCCCACGCGCTGGGCCAGGCCCTGCACATCGTCTCCGGCGTCGCCCTGATCGGCACGCGTGACGGCACCGTGTTCGAGGCCCACCCGGGCGACACCGTCCACACCCCGCCCGGCGAGGAGCACTGGCACGGCGCCGCTCCCGAGCACTTCATGGAGCACCTGGCCCTGTGGGAGGGCGCCGGTGACGGAAGCCCGGAAACGACCTGGCTGGAGAAGGTCGACGACGCGACCTACAACGCGCCGCGCAACAGCACCCGCTGAACCACCTCAAGGAGAGCGGGACCGTGCGAGCGAAAGTCATGTACGGGGCCGACGTGTTCTGCACCGGCCATCCTGCGCGGTCACCGCGGGCATCAACGAACGTACGACTGTCACGGTCGTCGGCGACGGCGCGGTCGGCCTCTCGGCGGTGCTCGCCGCCAGGCGGCTGGGCGCCGAGAGGTGCGACCCGGGCACTGCCGCACTGGCCGGCCTTTTGCCGTCTGCTGATGTCTGATGCTGCCGTGGGAGCCGTCGTCGGTTGCATGACGGCGGCTCCCACGCTGCTATCGGGCGACGTAGCCGCCGTCGACGGGGAGGGCGACACCTACGACGAAACCGGCTCCCGGGCTGCACAGCCACAGGACCGTCTGGGCGATCTCCTCGGCCGTACCGAGGCGATTGATGGGCTGGTTGGCCTCGGCCTCGGCTCGATCCAGCTCCCCTTTGGCGATCATGTCGCTGACCATCGGGGTGTCGATGGTGCCGGGGCAGACGGCGTTGATGCGGATGCCGCGCGGGGCGTACTCCAGGGCCGCGCTGGTGGTCAGGCCGATCACGCCGTGCTTGGAGGCGTGGTAGGAGGCGCGGCCGGGGAGGCCGACCAGGCCGCCGAGGGAGGAGCAGTTGACGATGGCGCCGCTGCCCTGGGCGCGCATGTGCCGCAGCTCGTGCTTCATGCAGGCCCACACGCCGCGGAGGTTGATCGCGTTGACCCGGTCGAACCTCTCGGCAGGTTCGTCGGCGGCGTCGCTGGGCGGGATCTGGATGCCGGCGTTGTTGTAGGCCATGTCCAGGCGACCGAACGTCTCGACGGTCCGGTCGACCGCGGCAGCCACCTGGTCCTCGTCGCTGACGTCGCAGGTGAGGGCGAGTGCTCGGTGGCCGGAGTCGGTGAGTTCCTTGACGGCCGCGTCCAGGGCGGCTTCGTCGATGTCGGTCAGGGCGACAGCGGCCCCGGATGCGGCGAAGGCGCGGGCGGTCGCCAGGCCCATGCCGGATCCGGCGCCGGTGACGAGGGCGACCTGGCCGGTGAAGTCGTAGGTGGGGTTCACGTGCGTTTCTCCCGTTGAGAGTGCGCCGGGTCAGGAAGCTGCTTCGATGGTGACCTCGGTGGCGGTGGCGAGGCGTTCGGTGTCACCGTGCACGCTGCCGAGGATGATCAGGCCGGCGTCGCTGGAGCCGCTGCCTCGGCAGAAGAGGGCCAGGTTGCCCCAGGGCGCGTAGTACGCCAGGTCACCGGGCTTGGCTTCGGCGGCGTCCGGGGCGCCGGAGGTGGACAGCCGACGGGGTAGGTCGGCGATCTTCTCGGTCCCGTGGAAGTCGCTCAGGTTCAGCGTGAGCGGGAGGAGGGCGGCGAAGTCGCGGGCCGTGGCGCTGTCGTTCAAGGTGGCGTCGACCCGGTGGCCGTCGATGGTGAGCCGGATGTGCATAACGGTGCCCTTGTCATCGGACGGTGAGGCTGGTGCCGTGGCGGTCGGCGTTCGCTGTGCCGCGAAGGGCGAGGAAGACGGGGACGGGGGCGCCTCGTCGGTACAGGCGGTCACTGCAAGCAGCAAGGCGGTCGGGACGGCGCGGGCAAGGCTGGAACGGGTGGTCGGGCTCACGGCATCCTCCGGGGCGTCAGTAGGGCAGGGGCTCGGCGTAGTGGCGGAAGCCGTCGCGCTTGAGGTGGATGTCGTACAGGCGGTGGGCCAGCGCCTCAGGGCTGCTCTGCTCAGCGTCGGGGCGGATGGCTCCCGGGATGATCAACTGGGCGGCGTGGATGTTCTCCGGAGCGAGGGCGTCGTGCAGCATGCGGGCGTAGGCGCTCTCGGCGGCGAAGGCGACCGAGGTGCCGGCGACCTTCGGGTTGGGGCGTACGGCGCTGCCGCCGTTGACGAACAGCAGGGTGCCGCGGCCGAGTTGGCGCATGCCGGGCAGGACGGCGTTCACCGCGGCGACTGGGCCCTTGACGGAGAAGGCGAGGAGCGCGTCGAGGTCGTCGGCGGTCGTCTCCAGGACCGGCTTCATGAAGTCGGCGCGGGGTACGGGGCTGTACTGCAGGATCTCGATGGGCCCCAGGGCGGCTGCCGCCGCGTACAGGGCCGCGTGCAGTGACGCGAGGTCGAGTACGTCGGCGGTGAAGCCCCGCGCCCGGATGCCGTCGCGGGCCAGCTCGGCGGTCAGCCCGTCCAGCTTCTCGGCGCTGCGGGAGATGAGGGCGACGGTGTGTCCGGCGGTTCCGAAGCGGCGGGCGGTGGCGAGCCCCCAGGCCGGGGCCGGCGCCGACGAGGGCGAAGGTCGTCATGGTGAGTCCTTGTGGGTGGAGGGGCTTCGCTCAGGGTTGGGGAGGACCTTGCCTGCACGGCGCTCGGGATGGCCGTGTCTGCTGCTCTACGTCGAGCCTCACATGCCAAGGCAGGAGCGAAAAGCGGAGAAGGACATCCGGGGAGGGAGACATCCTGGGTGGAAACTCTCCCTCCTTCCACTGATGCGTTCGGTGTCATGCTGGGCGGCATGACCGGCAATGTTCCCCTCAACGAGCTGGGAGAATTCCTCAAGAAGCGCCGCGCCGAGCTGAGCCCGCGCACCGTCGGCCTGCCCGACAACGGTGGCCCCCGCCGGGTCGCCGGGCTGCGCCGCGAAGAGGTCGCCCAGCTCGCCAGCATCAGCACCGACTACTACACGCGTCTCGAACAGGGCCGTATGCAGGCGTCCGCACCCGTGCTGGACACGCTCGCCCGGGTGCTCCATCTCGATGACGACGAACGCGGCTATCTCTTCCAGCTCGCCGGCAAGACCACCACCCGCGCCCGCAGCCGGGGGCGGCAGAAGGTCCAGCCGCAGTTGCAGCGCGTGCTGGACGATCTCACCGCCACCCCGGCCATCGTGCAGGGCCGGCGCGGGGACATCCTGGCCTGGAACGCGCTGGCGGCAGCGCTGGTCACCGACTTCTCCCGGATCCCGGAGAAGCACCGCAACTACCCGCGGATCAGCTTCACGGATCCGGCCATGCGCACCCTGTACGCCGACTGGGAGACCTCGGCGCGGCTCGCCGTGGCACAGCTGCGGATGGAAGCCGCGAAGTATCCCGAGGACCCCCGCCTCATGGAGCTGGTCGGTGAACTGTCCCTGCGCGACAAGCAGTTCGCCCAGTGGTGGGGCGACCACCGTGTCGCGGCCCGCACGGTGGGCACGAAGACCCTCAACCACCCGGTGGTCGGCGAACTCGTCCTGGACTGGGACACCCTGACCGCCAACACCGACCCCGACCAGCACCTCACCGTCTGGACGGCCGCACCCGGCTCCCCCACCCACGAGCGGCTGCGCATCCTCGCCTCATGGGCCGCCGACCAGAACCTGACGGCCTCTCCTCCTCTCGCCTGACCACGGGAACCACGCCTGCCGAGCGGCAGACGGACGGCGCGATGTGCCCTGCCAGGGCACGAAGCCGTCGTGATCGGCTCTCTGCCGCAATCCCGGCAGAAGGCCGGCGCGCACCTTTCCCGCCTCAAGGACAGCAACGCCATGAACGACAGACACCCCGCCCAGCCGCCATCGGCCTGTCCCACTCCCACCCGCCGAGCCGTCCTCCTGGGCGCGGGGGCCGCACTCGTCGTCGGCCTGGGCGGGGCGGCGGTCAGCGCCGGCGCGCTCCAGGGGCAGCGTGCGGCGCTCCGGAACGGAACTGTCGACCACTCCTCCGCCCAGTGGATCGCCGCGTCGGCCGCCAACTACCGGTACGCCGACCGGCCCGACGACTACACCGTCGACCGCATCGTCATCCACGTCACCCAGTCCCGCTTCACCGCCGCCGCCCGGGCCTTCCAGGACCCGGGGCACCGTGCCGCTGCCCACTACCTGGTTCGCGCCTCCGACGGACACGTTGCACAGCTGGTCCGGGAGGCGGACGTGGCGTACCACGCGGGCAACCGGGAGTGGAACGAACGCAGCATCGGCATCGAGCACGAGGGCTTCGTCGACGCACCGGACCGCTGGTTCACCCATTTCGCCTACCAAGCCTCCGCCGAGTTGGCGGCCGACATCAGCGCCCGCTACGACATCCCCGTCGACCGCGAGCACATCGTCGGCCACCACGAGGTCCCCGGTGCCACGCACACCGACCCGGGCCCGTACTGGGACTGGGACCGCTACCTGCGCCTGGTACGCGCCGCCAGGTAACAGGCGCCCGTTACACACGAGTTGAACGATGAGTGCGGGTTGCCTGCCCGTAGCAGTCAGCCAGGCGCCGGCGGGCAGGGGCGTCACATACCTCGTCCGCCGATGCCGCCGTCGGGTGCGATCTCGTCGATGCGGGCGAGGTCGTCGGCGGTCAGCTTGAGGTCGGCGGCCGCGACGTTCTGCGCGACGCGCTCGGGGTTGCGCGAGCCGGGGATCGGGACGATGTAGTCCTTCTTCGCCAGCAGCCAGACCAGGGCGAGCTGGGACAGGCTGACGCCCTTGCTCTCCGCGAGCTTGGTCAGCTCACTGACGATGGAGAGGTTCTGGTCGAAGTTCTCCGGAGCCCACCAGGGAATCATCTGGCGGAAGTCGCTCGCGTCGTAGTGCTCACGGGACTTGACCGCGCCACTGAGGAAACCGCGGGCGAGCGGGGAGTAGGCGACCAGGCCGATGCCGAGCTCCTCCAGTACGGGGAAGAACTGCTCGGAGTCGTGGGCGAAGATCGAGTACTCGTGCTGCAGGACCGAGATCGGGTGCACCGCGTGGGCGCGACGGATGGCGTCGCTGTCGGTGTTGGACAAACCGAGGTACTTGACCTTGCCCGCGTCGACGAACTCCTTCATCACACCGACCACGTCCTCGATCGGGACGCTCGGGTCGGGGCCGTGCTGGTAGAGCACGTCGATCACGTCGACGTTCAGGTTGCGGAGGCTGTTCTCGACGACCTCCCGGATGTGCTCCGGCTTCGAGTTCGGAGCGAAGGTCGGGGTGAGGCCGAACTTGGTCGCGATCGTCACCTCGTCGCGGATCGGGGCCAGAGCGTTGCCAAGCAGCTTCTCGCCCTCTCCCCAGCCGTACATCTCCGCGGTGTCGAAGTGGGTCACGCCGAGCTCGTGAGCGCGGCGGATCGCGGCGATCGACCCGGTGTCGTCCGAGGGGCCGTAGCCGACTGCGGTGCCCATCGCGCCGTAGCCGATCTCGGAGACGGTCAGGCCCTGACGGCCCAGATTGCGCTGCTGCATGATCTACTCCTGCATGTCAAACCAAACTGTTCGGTTCGAACATACAGCTATCAGTCGCCGCTGCCAAACCGAACGGTTCGGTTGGTTAAACTGGGCGCCATGGCCTCCCGTAGCAGCGTCACCGACGCCACCAGTGACCGCATCATTTCCGCGGCCACCGCCGAATTCGCCCGCCACGGCATCGCGGGAGCGCGGGTCGAGCGGATCGCCAAGGCAGCGCGTACCAGCAAAGAACGCGTCTATGCGTACTTCCGCAGCAAGGAGGCGCTCTACCGGTTCGTCGTCGGCCGGGAGCTCGCGGCCATGGCCGAAGCCGTTCCCCTGGATCCCGCCGACCTTCCGGGCTACGCCGGCCGCATGCATGACCACGCCATCCGCCACCCCGAACGCCACCGGCTGATGATGTGGGGCCAACTGGAACTTCCGGCCGGGGAGACTCCCCCCGATGACCCGTTCCAGGAGTCCCTGCGCCGCAAGATCGAGCAGCTGCGCAAAGCACAGGACGCCGGCCACCTCGATCCCGCATGGGAGCCCGAGGACATCCTGGTGTTCGTCAGTCAGCTGGCTCTGTCGTGGGCCGGCCAGACCGACCTCGCCCCCCTCGGCGAGAAACGCGACGCCTTCCTGGCGACCCGCCGGGCAGCCATCGTCGCCGCCGTCCAGCGCCTCTTCCCTGCGACGGCATGAACCAGCAGGAGCGACCCGACGGTGCTGGGCCACGGATTCGCCGGCCAGGGTGTCCTCTTCGTCAGCCAGGGTGACGCCCTCGCCGTGCCGCAACCCGGCCGATGCTGCCGCCCGTTCCCCGCAGCTCGTTCGAGGCCCCTTCGCAGCATAGTGGCGCCGCGTCCGTCCCCACCGGTGTCACCCGCGGGGACGGGGACGCGTACGTGCCGGGCCGCGCCGGCTGCTACGAGGAAACAGCCCGTGTCCCGACGGGCCCGTCAGCCCGGGCGCCCTGCTCGGCGAGGCCGCGCAGCTCGTCGGCAGCGAGCGCGTACCCCGTTTCCGGGTGGGCGGAGGAACGGGCGAAGACCATCCCGTACACCTGCCCGTCAGTGGTCAGCACCGGTTCGCCCGAGTTGCCGGGGCGGGCGGTGGCGCGGAACTGGTGGACGTCCCGTGTGACAGTGGACTCGTCGTAGAAGCTTCCCGTTCCGCTCACGCCTTCAAAGGAAGGTCACAGAAAATCGCACACCTCATGAATGTCTGAAGCAGCGCCGGAAACGCGGTGGATCGGGCCGCTGACCCGAGCCAAGGGCAGGCCGGTCCTCCGGTTGGCGTGGGCGATGATCTCGGCGGTGATGGAGATGGCCGTCTCCTCGGGGGTGCGGGCACCGAGGTCGAGGCCGATCGGGGAGCGCAGCTGGGCCAACTGCCCGTCCGTGACCCCTACTTCACGCAGACGGCGCAGACGTTCGTCGTGGGTGCGGCGGGAGCCCATCGCGCCGACGTAGCCGACGGGCAGTTCGAGGGCGAGCTGGAGCAGGGGGATGTCGAACTTGGCGTCGTGGGTCAGGACGCAGACGGCGGTCCGGGCGTCCACGGTCGTCTGTGCCAGATAGCGGTGGGGCCAGTCGACGACCACCTCGTCGGCGTACGGGAAACGGGCTTCGGTGGCGAAGACGGGGCGGGCGTCGCACACGGTGACGTGGTAGCCGAGGAAGCGGCCGGCCTGGGCGAGGGCGGCGGCGAAGTCGATGGCGCCGAAGATGAGCATGCGGGGACGGGTGGTGGCCGCGTGGACGAGGACAGTGAGCTGCTCGGGGCAGGTGTCGGCGTCTCCGCCGAGAGAGACAAGTCCGGTGCTTCCGCTGCGGAGTTGGGCGGTGGCGCGGTCTCCCACGGCCCGGCCGGTCGGCCCGTCGCCGAGCGCGCGGTCGGCGATCCAGCTGTCGCCGAGGACGCTCAAAGTGGCGCCGAGCAATCCCCCGGGCCCGTCCACGACCTGGGCGACTGCGGCGGGCCGTCCCTCGACCGCCTCGGCAAGCGCCGCGCCGAGATGCGGCTGGGCGGCCGGGTCGACACGCTGCACAAGTACGTCGAGTTCCCCGCCGCAGGTCAGGCCCACGGCGAAAGCGTCGTCGTCGGAGTAGCCAAACCACGCGCGCTGGGGGATGCCTCGGTCCCGCAGCACCTGCCGACACAGCTCGTATACCGCCCCCTCGACACAGCCACCGGAGATGCTGCCGATGGCGTTGCCATCCTCGTCCACCGCCACCGACGTACCGATGGGCAAGGGTGCGCTGCCGGTGACGTCGACGACGGTGGCGAGCGCGAAGGGGCGTTCCTCGCGGCACCAGCGGTGCAGTGTGTCCGCGATGTTCAGCATGAGGGTCTCCAGAACAGACGGTCGCTGTCGCAGAAGGTGGGTCGGGTCGCCGCCGCGTCCACGGGGGCGCATACGCGGCGACGACCCTGGGAGGTCCGGCAGCCGTACGGGGGGGTTCGGCTGCCGGACCCGTCTATGGAGGCGGTGTCGTCAGAGCAACGCCTCGGCGGTGATGGGCAGTTGACGGATCCGTCGGCCGGTGGCGTTGAAGACCGCGTTGCCGATCGCGGCCGCCACACCGACCTGGACGACCTCGCCGAGTCCCTTGACGCCCAGCAGGTTGCCGGCGTTGTCCTCGCCCTCCAGGTAGATCGACCTGATCTCGGGGACGTCGGCGTTCACGGGCACGAGGTAGTCGGCAAGGCTGGAGTTCACGATCCGCCCGTCGTGGTGGTCGGTGACCGTGTGCTCCAACAGCGCCTGGCCGATGCCGCCCACGATCCCGCCGAACGCCTGGCTCTCGGCGAGCTTGGGGCTGATGATCCGCCCCGCGTCGTATACGCCGAGCATCTTGCGCACCCGCACCAGCCCCAGGTCCGCGTCCACCGAGACCTCGGCGAAGGTCGCGCTGTAGGCGAAGTAGGCGGAGCGCTCGGAGCCAGGCCCTTCGTAAGAACCGTTCGCCTCCAGGTGGGAGCGGTCATTGCGGGCCAGCAGGCTCTTGTACGTCTCTCCGCGCGCCGTGTTGTTCCGGTCGTGCAGTCGGCCGTTGCGCACGACCACGTCGTCCGCGTTCACCCCGTACAGCGGCGACTCGCGGTCCTCCACGGCCAGCTTGATCGCCTGCTGCCGCACCTTGTTGCAGGCGTCGACGACGGCCGAGCCGACACTGGCCATGGTCGACGAACCGCCGTGCGGCGAGGTGAACGGATACTCCGAGTCCCCCAGCCGGAACGTGACCGCGCGCATGGTCAACCCGAGGGCGTCCGCGGCGACTTGGGTCTGGGACGTGTACGTGCCCGGCCCCATGTCGGTGGTGGCCGCCTCCACGACCGCCGTGCCGTCGGCATCCAGCCGCGCCCTGGCCTGCCCCGGATACCGCCCGCAGTCGTAGGCCCCGGCGGCCATGCCCAGGCCGATCAGCAGGTTCCCGTCCCGTGTGGAGCGCGGCTTGGGGTTGCGGCGGTCCCAGCCGAACTCGCGGGCGCCGACCGTGTAGCACTCGCTCAGCCGTCGGGAGGAGAAAGGCTCGTTCGTCGACTCGTCCTCGGCCGGTTCGTTGCGCCGGCGCAGCTCGATCGGATCGATGCCGAGTTCGTGCGCGAGCTCGTCCATGGCCGACTCGATCACGAACGACGCGGGGGCGAAGCCGGGCCCGCGCATCCAGATCGGGGTGTTCACGTCCAACGGCACCTGCCGGTACGCCTGGCGGACGTTGGGCATGCTGTACATCATCTGGCCCGTGCCCAGGACGGCCTCGAAGAACGTCTCGTACGACGAGGTCTCGTGGTCGATGTCGTGGATCGCGGCGTTCAGCCGGCCGCGCCGGTCGCTGCCGAGGCGCAGCCGGTACTCGTAGGCCGGCCGGAAACCGGTGCCGAAGTACATCTGCTTGCGCGACAGCACCAGCTTCACCGGGCGCCGCGTCACCCGCGCGGCCAGCGCGGCGACGATGGTGTGTGGCCAGCAGCGCAGTCCACTGCCGAAGCCGCCGCCGACGAACGGGTTGATGACCCGCACCGCGTCCGCCGGGAGGTCGAAGACCGCGGCGATCTCGTCGTGCGTGCCCATCACCCACTGCGTCTTGTCCCACACCGCCAGCCGGTTGCCCTCCCAGCGGGCGACGGTGGCGTGCGGCTCCATCGGGTTGTGATGGTTTCGGGCCATTTCGTACTTCAGGTCCAGCCGTACGGCCGAGGAGCGCAGCCCTGCTTCCGCATCCCCGCGCGCATAGGGCGTCGGCTCGCCCGGCTCGGCCTTGGTGATGTCGGTCGAGGGCTTCTCGGCGTCGTAGCGGACCTTGACCAGGCTGGCGCCGTGCTGGGCGGCCTCCAGGGTGGTGGCCACCACGACGGCGACCGGCTGGCCGTGGAAGAGCACCTGGTCGTCCTGGAAGACCCGAAGTCTGCGCCCGGCCGGGTTGTTGGACCCGGCGTTGTCGCGGTAGGGCAGTTTCGGGGCGTTGCCGTGGTGAATCACCCGCAGCACGCCCGCGTGTTTCTCGGCGGCGCGTGTGTCGATGGACCTGATGCGGCCACGTCCGATGCTCGCGTCGACGATGACGGCGTGCATCACACCTTCGGCGTCGTGCTCGGCGGCGTACAGGGCCTTGCCGGTGACCTTGAGCCGGCCGTCCACCCGGGACAGCGGCGCGCCCACGGCTGCCTGCGGCTGGGGGCTCACTTCGTACCTCCTACGATGCGCAGCTGGCGTTCGACGGTCCGCTTCAGGAGCTCGACCTTGAAGCCGTTGTGCTGAAGGGGACGGGCGCCGTCCGCCGCCTGCGCAGCAGCGGACGTCCACAGGGACTCCGAGGGACGCTCGCCGACGAGGTGCTGCTCGACGGCGGGCAGTTTCCACGGCACGGTCCCCACCCCACCGGCGGCGACCTTCGCCTCCTGGATCACCCCGTCCCGGACGTGCAACGCGACCGCCGCCGAGGTCAGGGCGAACTCGTAGGACTGCCGGTCGCGCACCTTCAGGTATCCGGACTTGAGCGGACGCGGAAGCGTCGGGATCTCCACAGCCGTGATCAACTCGCCCTTTCTGAGGGCTTGTTCACGGTTGGGGGTCGTGCCGGGCCGTAGCAGGAAGTCGGCGAACGGCAGGGTGCGCGCGCCCTCTGGGCCGAGGAGATGCACCGTTGCCTCCAGGGCAGCGAAGGCCACGGCCACGTCGGAAGGGTGGGTGGCCACGCAGGCGTCGGAGGTGCCGAGGATCGCGTGCATCCGGTTGAAGCCCTCCCGCGCCGCGCAACCCGAGCCGGGCTCACGCTTGTTGCAGGCAGCGGTCACATCACGGAAGTAGGTGCACCGGGTGCGCTGCATGATGTTGCCGCCGATGGTGGCCATGTTCCGCAGCTGGGCGGACGCGCTCAGTTCCAGGGCCTGGGAAATGACGGGATACAGCGTGCGCACCTTGGGGTGCGCGGCGGCCTCGGCCATCTGCACCAGCGCTCCGATGCGCAAACCCCCGCGCTCGGTGACGGTGACTTCGCGGAGCGGCAGGCCGGAGATGTCGACCAGCGCCTCGGGTCGCTCGACGGTCTCCCGCATCAGGTCTACCAGCGTGGTCCCCCCAGCGATGTAACGACCACCTGCGCCACCGGCCTTGAGGGCTTCACGGGTGTCGGAGACGCGGGTGTAGGAGAAGGGATGCATGGTGGGCCGCCTTACTTCCGGCCCGCGGTCTGTTCGACCGCGCGCACGATCTTGACGTAGCAGCCACAGCGGCAGACGTTGCCGCTCATGTACTCCCGGATCTCCTCCGGCGAGTTGGTGTGGCCCTCCTGGATGCACGCGACGCCGGACATGATCTGGCCCGGGGTGCAGTACCCGCACTGGAAGGCGTCCTCGTCGATGAACGCCTGCTGCAGCGGGTGGAGTTGGTCGCCCTTGGCCAGGCCCTCGATCGTGGTGACGTCGGCGCCCTCCAGCCGAACGGCCAGCGTCAGACAGGAGTTGACCCGCTGACCGTCGACCAGCACCGTGCAAGCCCCGCAGGCCCCGGCGTTGCAGCCCTTCTTGGAGCCGGTCAGGTCGAGGTGCTCGCGCAGCAGGTCGAGGAGCGAGGTGCGGTTGTCCACCGTCACGGTGCGGCGGGTGCCGTTGACCGTGAGGGAGACCCGGCTGGAGGGCGCCGCCTCCGCGGCGGTGGCCTCCTCCGAGCCGGCGAGGAACGTCCCTCCGGCCACCACGGCACCGCCCACCACGACACCGGTGGCGATGACGGTACGTCGGCTGGGCCCCGAGGGGGACTCACCCGATTCGGTCGAGGGTGGAACTGCGGATTCAGAGAGGTCAGCAGACATACGTACGCCTTCGCATCACGGACGGGACAGTCGTGAACAACAGCGGGGCAGCAGGCGCGGGATCAACGCCGCCGCGAGGAGAGGGCGACCGCGCGCCTTGGCAGCGGCGGCCGATCACGCCGGAAGTCTTGCATCACCGGCGACACTCGCGGCAGGGAGACTTTTATCCCCCCTTTGCCTTCTCGTGGTCTTGTCCATGAGAAGGAGACGGTGAGCGAACTGAATTCTTGAGGGCACGACGCAATTCGCATGCCGATGGGCAAGAGCCTGACTCTGACAGTGGTAGGAACCGCGAACGTAGGCACATTCCTGCCCTGGGTGATTTCCCGGCGGCGAGGCATGCTCGTCACCGTGCCTGGTCGGAAGGCAGCCGGGCGCGAGAGCACTGCTAGGAGATCCCCCACATGACCACCGTTGCTGCTTACGCCGCTCCCGCCGCCAAGGCTCCGCTGGAGCGCACCACCATCGAGCGGCGCCCGGTCGGCGAATTCGACGTGCTGATCGACATCAAGTTCGCCGGTATCTGTCACTCCGACATCCACCAGGTCCAGGAGGGCTGGGGCACCGCCATCTTCCCGATGGTCCCCGGTCACGAGATCGCCGGTGTCGTCTCCGAGGTCGGCCCTGGCGTCACGAAGTACCAGGTCGGCGACCGGGTGGGCGTCGGCTGCTTCGTCGACTCCTGCCGCGAGTGCGACCACTGCAAGGCCGGCCTGGAGCAGTACTGCACCGGCGGCGGCATGATCCAGACGTACAACTATCTCGACAAGGACGGTCAGCCCACCTACGGCGGCTACTCCGAGAAGATCGTCGTCGACGAGAACTACGCCGTCCGCATCTCCGACGGCCTCGCCCTCGACGTGGCCGCCCCGCTGCTGTGCGCGGGCATCACCCTGTACTCCCCGCTCAAGCACTGGGGTGCGGGCCCCGGCAAGAAGGTCGCGATCGTCGGTCTGGGCGGCCTCGGCCACATGGGCGTCAAGATCGCCCACGCGCTCGGCGCCGAGGTCACCGTCCTCTCCCAGTCCCTGCGCAAGCAAGGCGACGGCCTCAAACTGGGCGCCGACCACTACTACGCCACCAGCGACCCGAAGACCTTCGAGGAGCTGGCCGGCACCTTCGACCTGATCGTCTCCACGGTCTCGGCCCCGCTGGACTTCAGCGGGTACGTGAACCTGCTGAAGATCGACGGAGCCCTGGTCAACGTCGGCGCCCCAGAGGAGCCGATCTCCGTCAACGTCTTCCCTCTGATCATGGGCCGCAGGTCGATCGCCGGCTCCGCCATCGGCAGCATCGCCGAGACCCAGGAGATGCTGGACTTCTGCGCCGAGCACGGCTTCGGCGCCGAGATCGAGGTCATCGCCGCGTCCGAGATCAACGAGGCGTACGAGCGGGTGCTGGCGAGCGACGTCCGGTACCGGTTCGTTATCGACACCGCGACGATCTGACCCCGGATTCACCCCGCCCCCCAGAGGGGGGAGGAATTCTTCCCCGGGAGAATCCCTCCCCCCTCTTTCTCTATCCAGGCAGAGCTCAAGATGCGGGAAATCCGTTCACACATCAAGCACCCTTGCCGGGAAATCAGGAGCGCACCATGACCGAACTCGACATGGCCGAGCCGGCATTCAACTGATTCGTCGGGCCGTGGACGGAAGGCACCACCGACGGCCGGCGCGCGCCTCTGCTGCGCCGCCCCTCCGAACTGGGCCTGGCCTACGAGGACGTGACGTTCCCGTCGATGGACGGCGTTCCTCTCGAAGGGTGGTTCATCCCGGCCGACTCCGACCGGCTGATCACCCACAACCACTTCTCCCCCGGCAACCGCTACGGCTACCCCGGACACCTGCCCGGCTGGGACCGCTTCGGCGGCTTCGAGGCGCTACGCCGCAGCACGCCCCGACACCAAGAACATGAAGAAGGCCCTGCTGTCGGTGTGCCTGGGCGCCAACTCCACCGCCGTCGCCTGGACCAAGCACCCCGAGGAGTTCGCCGAGATCCAGGCAAATGTCATGCTCCAGCCGCTGGAGGGCCGTTCCATCGGCGAACAGTTCTCCAAGGCCCTCGGCTTCGAGGGCGGCTACGACCGCCTCGACCAGGCCGTGCTGGAGCGCACCGGCTTCCATCTGGCAGAGCAGTCACCTGCGAAGTACGCCTCCGCCATCACCATGCCCACGCTGGTGGCGCAGGAGCACGACGACGTCATGACCATCCCCGAAGCCGTGCAGGCCGTCCACGACGCCATCCCCGTCGAGGTCGCGTCGATCTCGCCGGGGGCCCTGCTGTTCGTCGTGGGTGAGCACGCGCAGTCGCGCTACTTCAGCGAGGATGCCTGCGAACTCGCCGCGGAGCCGAAGGAGTTGTACGTCGTCCCGGGCGCCAACCACGTGGACCTGTACGACAGGACGGACCTGATCCCGTTCGACAAGCTGGAGGAGTTCTTCACCAAGAACCTCGCGTGAGCGGTGCTCGCGGAAAGCCGACCCGGGGCCAGCCCCGGGTCGGCTTTCGGTCTGTCGGGGCTCAGCGCCGCCGCAGACGCAGCACGGGGACCAGGTTCAAGAGCAGCCCGACCGCGGCGACTCCGGTGACCAGGTTCAGGCCGGGGTGGTAGGCGGTGAAGTCGGCGCCGCTGTCGCCTGCTTGGGTGATCACGGCGGTGAGGACGGCGAGGACCAGGGCGGCGCCGACCTGGCCGGAGGTCTGCACCAGGCCGGAGGCGAGGCCCTGTTCGGAGTCGGCGATGCCTTCGGTGGCCTGGGCCATGATGGCGCTGTAGCCGAACGCGAAGCCGCCGCCGAGAAGCAGCAGGGACGGGAGCATGGCGGTGACGTAGTCGGGTGAGGAGCCGGCCGTCGCCAGGAACCACACGTAGCCGAGGGTCAGCGAGGTCATCGAGGTGATGATCAGCGGCGCGGTGCCGAAGCGGTTGACGAGTCGGCCGGTGAGGGGCGAGCCGACGGCGACGATCAGGCCGACGGGCAGCAGCGCGAAGGCCATGCGCAGGGGGGACCAGCCGAGCCCGTCCTGCAGGTACAGCGTCATCATGAACTGGAAGCTGAGGTAGGAGCCCATCAGCGCGACGATGCTGAGGTTGGCCCGGACCGTGGTGGCCTTGCGCAGGATGCCGAAGCGGACCAGCGGATGCCGGACCCGCTGCTCGATCAGGACGAAGGCGAGCAGCAGCAGGGCGGCGACGCCGAAGGCGGCGAGCGTCGCCGCGGAGGTCCAGCCCGTCTGAGGGGCGGTGACCACGGCGTAGACGGCGAGCAGCATGCCTGCGGTGAGGGTGACCGCTCCGGCCGGGTCCTGACCGCCGGTCTCGGTGCGGCGGTCGCGCGGGATCAGGATCAGGCCGACGACGAGTGCGAGCAGGGCGAGCGGTACCGGCATCAGGAAGGTCCAGCGCCAGCCGATCCCGGTGAGCAGACCGCCCAGGATCAGGCCCGAGGAGTAGCCCAGGGCGCCGAAGAGGCTGAAGACCGACAGCGCCCGGTTGCGCTGCGGGCCCTCCGGGAACGTCGTGGTGAGGATCGACAGGCCGGCGGGCGCGGTGAAGGCGGCGGCCACGCCCTTGACGAAGCGGGTGGCGATCAGCAGCGAGCCGCTGTCGACGAGGCCGCCGAGCAGCGAGGCGGCGGCGAAGACGGCCAGCGCGACGAGGAAGACGCGGCGGCGTCCGAGCAGGTCGGCGGTGCGGCCGCCGAGTAGCATCAGGCCGCCGTAGCCGAGGACGTAGCCATTGATGATCCACTGCAGTGAGCCGGTGGCCATGCCGAGGTCGTGGCCGATGGAGGGCAGGGCGACGCCGACCATGGAGACGTCTAGGCCGTCGAGGAACAGCACGAGGCACAGGACGGCCAGGACGGCCCAGAGGCGGGCGGTCCAGCGCGGTTCGGGGGCGGCCGAGGGCAGCGTCCCGGGGCGGGACTGGGTCAGGGACATGGGGAAAGGGGTCTCTTTCCTGGCGGATGAGCAGGCAGGTCGGACGCCTCGGCGCTGAGGAAACCGGTTCTGTCGGTGGGGAGAAGGCCGGACCGGGGGCGGGGACGCGCGGCGCGGTGGGCCTCGTGATGAGCGTGCCAGGAGAGCCGTACACGAAAAAGGGAGAACCTCTTCCTAGGCGCGGGGCGCGTAGGAGGAAAGGCTCCCCCTTTGAAGGGAATACCTGGGCGACGAAGGGAATGCCTGGGCGACGGTCAGGCGGAGCTGTCGCTGGTCGAGTGGCTGGGGTCCGCTGCCCAGGACGCCAGCATGCGCAGGCTGTCGTGGGTCGGGGTGCCGGATTCGGCGGTCCAGACGATGATCGCCAGGTCGGGGTCGGCGGCCCAGGTGACGGCGTTCCAGTCGAGGTGCAGGTCACCGACGACGGGGTGGCGCAGGTGCTTGGTCCCGGTGTCCCGGACGGCGACGTGGTGGGAGCCCCACCACTGGCGGAACTGCTCGTCCCGGACCGAGAGTTCACCCACCAGGGCGGCGAGCTGCGTGTCACCGGGGTTGTTGGCGTTATGCATCCGCATCTGGGCGATGGCCAGCCGAGTGACGCCCTCCCAGTCCGCGTACAGCTCGCGCATCCTGGGGTCGGTGATGAGCAGCCTTATGTAGTAGCGCTGCTTCTCGGGGATCTTCCCGAAGTCCGTGATCAGAGCGGCGCCCATGGCGTTCCAGGCGACGATCTCGGTGCGCGGACCGATCACGAACGCGGGGGTGTGCGCCATGTCGTCGAGCATGCGCTGCAGCTGCGGCTGCGCCTTGAGGCGCGGCTGCCGACGCGGCGGGCGGAATTCGTCCTTGGCCGCGAGCTCGTACAGGTAGGCGCGCTGGTCCTCGTCCAGGCGCAGCACCCGGGCCAGGGACTCCAGCACGGACGGCGACGGCTGGATCCGGCCCTGTTCGAGGCGGGCGTAGTAGTCGGTGCTGATGGCCGCCAGTACGGCGACCTCCTCACGGCGCAGGCCCGCGACACGACGCGAGCCGCCGTCGGGCAGACCGACGGCGGCCGGGTCGAGCTCGGCGCGGCGCGCCTTGAGGAATTCCCCCAGATCGTGGCGGTGAGGATCGCGGTTCATGCCATTCACCTTGGCATCGGAAAGCGGTGTTGTCAGGGGGAGAGATTTGTCCCTGGAAGTCCTCACCGTCGAGAAGCCGCGCTGCCCTGCAGGATCAGCGGACGCGGCTCCACTTCCCGTGGAGCTGGACGAACTCGCCACCGATGACCGAGCTGGCCATGCACGTGCCCTCGGTGTAGTCCTCGATGTGAGTGACGTGGTCACCGGCGTCGGGCTCGGTCCAGCGGACGACGAACAGGCCGTCGCGGAGCTGGGTGGTGGTGTACTCCATCGTCTGCTTACGGCCCTTGATGGCGCCGCCCGTCACCTCGAAGCTGACCTGGGTCGCCGAGTCGAAGGTGATCTCCACCGTGAAGTGGCCGAGCGGGGTGTCGGGGCCGAGGTCCGCGAGCCAGGTCTGGCCGACGCTGGGGAGAGTCGCGTTGCTGTCCATCGGTACTACCTCTTTCTGTCGTACGGGGGTGGTGTCATCAGCCGAGGGTCTTGACGACTTCCTGGGCCAGCGGGACGGCCGAGGCGGGGTTCTGGCCGGTGACAAGGTTGCGGTCCACCTCGAGGTGAGGGGCGAAGTTCTCCTCACCCTTGTGGTAGTCCGCGCCCACGTCCGAGACGAGACGGTCCTCAGGCAGCCACTTCGCCCGGTCGGCGAGGCCGTTCTGGATCTCCTCGGAGTTGGACAGGCCGGTCAGGCGGTAGCCGGAGAACGGGGACTTGCCGTCGGCGTCCACGGTGGACAGCAGCGCGGCCGGGCCGTGGCAGACCAGCGTCACGAGCTTGCCGGAGGCGAGCCAGTCGCTGAGCAGCTTGCCGGCCGCGGGGTCGTCGGAGTGGTCCTCCATCGGGCCCCAGCCGCCGGGCACGAACACGGCGTCGTAGTCGTCGATGTCCACGTCCTCGATGCGGACGGGGTTCGCCAGTTCGGTGGCCTCCTTGAGGGCGGTCCGCATCTGCTCGGCACCCTCCTCGCCGCCGTTGAAGTCCGGGGTGAGGCTGAGTGCGTCGGGGGTCGGCGGGACGCCGCCCGGGGTGGCCGCGGCGATCTCGTAGCCGGCCTCCTTGAAGACGCCGTACGGGCCGATGGCCTCCTCGGCCCAGAAGCCGGCCGGCTGCTCGAACCCGTCGGCCAGGGTCCAGTGGTCGGCGGCGGTGATGAGGAAGAGGATCTTCGTCATGGGTTTCTCCCTGAGGGCGGTCAGCTGGTCGCGGCCAGCTGGACGACGTGGCTGTCGGCGGCCTGCACAAGGTGGGTGAGCTTGCCGTCGCCGACCGTCCACAGGTGGATGAAGCGAGCGTCCGACTCCTCGCCGGACTTGGACACCGCGTGGTAGTGGCCACGCACGAACACGTGCTCGCCGGCGTCGTAGAACTCCTCGGCCACCGCGCCGAAGGAGGTGAAGCGCGGCGCGAGCCGGCCGAAGAAGTCGCCGCCCGCGCTCGCCCAGGTCTTGTAGACGCCGCCGTAGGGGAAGCCGGGAGTGATGTCCCAGACGATCTCGGGGTCGATGACCTCGGCGACCACGTCCGGGGCCATGCCGGAGTCGTAGAGGCGGCGAACGAGAGCGAGATTCGGGGAGTCGGACATGAGAGTGCTCCTTGGGGATCTACAGGGGGACTTGTCTCAAGCGGCGAGAGCGGCGCGGCCGGCGCGGAAGAAGGCGGTCTGCTGCGCGACGCGGGCGCCGAGGCCCTCGGCGGTGGCGATGTCCGACTTGTGGACGGCCTCCGGGCCGGCATCGGTCGGGGTCTGGGCACCTGCCCCGACGAAGTAGCCCAGACGGTTGATGTCGTCCTCGCTGCCCTCGGTGGAGGCCCAGCCCGGCTGGACGCCGAGGCTGACCCAGTGCATGCCGTGCTGGGCGGCCATGGTGAAGAAGTAGCCCAGGGTCGAGGACTTGTCGCCGTTCTTGGCACCGGAGTTGGTGAAACCGGCGGCGATCTTGTCGACCCAGGTCTGGGTGAACCAGCGCTTGCTGCTCGCCTCGGCGAAGGTGTGGAAGGCGGCGGAGGCGGTGCCCATGTAGGTGGGGGCACCGAAGATGATGGCGTCGGCGGCGTCCAGCTGCGCCCACTGCTCGTCGGTGATCGTGTCCACGGGGATGGAGATCACCTCGGCACCGGCTTCCGAGGCACCGCGCGCCACGGCCTCGGCTATGACGGCGGTGTGGCCGTAGCCGGAATGGAATGCGACGGCGACCGTGGGGCGGGAGGTGGAGGACATGGGGGTATTGCTCCTCGAAAAGGATCTCGAAAGGGATTGCATGAATCGTGCTCTGGAAGCATGGCACGGAATTCAACAGCGAAGGCAGGAAGGATTTGTCCCTGGCTTTACGCCGGGAATCGCCTGCTGATTTTACGAATTCATGGCGGGGGTCGCCGCCCAGGAGGAAAGGAAGCGCAGGCCCTCGTACGTACGCGAGTCGGGTTCGGCGCTCCACACGATCAGCTGCTGATTGGGGTCGGCCACGCAGGTGAGGGCGTCCCAGGCGAGGGAGAGTTCACCGGCGACCGGGTGGTCGAACACCTTGGTGCCGCCGGTCCGGGGCACCACTGGGCGGCCTCCCCACCACTGGCGGAACTGGTCGTCCTGCACCGACAGCTCACCGACGAGGTCGGCCAGTCTCCGGTCGTCGGGGCAGGGCGCGGCCTGCTGCCGCAGCACGGCCACGGCGTTGCGGGCGGAGTCCTCCCAGTCTGCGTACAGCGTTCTCATGGCCGGGCCGGTGAAGAGCTGCCGGACGTAGTTGCGCTGTTGCTGGGGGACCTTCGCGAAATCGGTGCCGAACAGGGCGGCGGCCATCGGGTTCCACGCCAGGATGTCCAGGTGCCGGCCCAGGATCACGCCGGGGGCCACGCTGAGCTCGTTCAGCACGCTGCGCAGCCGGGGGTGCGCCTTCTGCTGGGCCCGCCGCCGTGCCCAACCGGCCTCCTTTCCGGCCAGCTCGAACAGATGGTCCCGCTGGTCGTCACTGAGGTGCAGGACCCGGACGAGTTCAGACAACACGGACGCGGAGGGGGTCCATACGGCCCTGCTCCAGGCGGGTGTAGTAGTCGGTGCTGATGGCGGCCAGCACGGCCACCTCGTCCCGGCGCAGTCCGGCCACGCGTCGGCGCCGGTCGGTTTCGGGCAGCCCGACCGTGCGGGGGCTGAGCTCGGCCCGACGGGCCTTCAGGAATTGACCCAGCTCCTTATGGTGCGCACTGCTGTTCATACTGGCCAGTCTGCGCTGTCCGCCACTCGGCTGGGTAGGAAGGTTTTATCCCTGGATACATCTCTCCGGGGGTGAAATTCTCCTCTGTACGGGCCCTGCGGGCGGTGACAGAGTCAGAGACCGGCAATTATTTTCACGGGCCGTCGGCGCTTCTGTACACCCTTTCCCTTTTGACCATCGTCGACGAATCCGGCACGTCCGGGTGCCCCGCTGCCCGAGAAACGCATCAGGAGAAAAGTCATGCGCGCAACCGTGATCCACGCCCCCGGTGACATCCGGGTGGAGGACGCCCCCGAGCCCAAGATCGTCAACCCGACGGACGCGATCATCCGCACGGTCGCCACCTGTGTGTGCGGCTCGGACCTGTGGCCGTACCGCGGCCTGGAGCCGGTCGGCGACCCGCACCCGATGGGCCACGAGTACGTCGGCATCGTCGAGGAAGTCGGCAGCGAGGTCGGCAACGTCAAGCCCGGCCAGTTCGTGGTCGGCTCCTTCGCCACGTCGGACAACACCTGCGCGAACTGCCAGAAGGGCTGGCAATCCTCCTGCCTGAACCGCGAGTTCATGGGCACCTGCCAGGCCGAGTACGTGCGCATTCCCAACGCCCACGGCACCCTCGTGGCCACCGACGAGCACCCCTCCGGCGACTTGGTGCCGAGCCTGCTGGCCGTGTCCGACGTGATGGGCACCGGCTGGTACGCGGCCCTCGCCGCCGAGGTCAAGCCGGGCTCGACGGCCGTCGTGGTCGGTGACGGCGCGGTCGGCCTGTGCGGGGTCATCGCCGCGAAGGAGCTCGGCGCGGAGCGGATCATCGCCATGTCCCGGCACGAGTCCCGGCAGAAGCTCGCCCTGGAGTTCGGCGCCACCGACATCGTCAGCGAGCGCGGCGACGAAGGCGTCGCCCGCATCAAGGACCTCACCGGCGGCATCGGCGCCGACTCCGTCCTGGAGTGCGTCGGCACCTCCCAGTCCATGAGCCAGGCCCTGCACTCCGCCCGCCCGGGCGGCAACGTCGGCTTCGTCGGCGTCCCGCACGAGGTCGCCGTCGACGGCCAGGAGCTGTTCTTCTCCCAGGTCGGCCTGCGCGGCGGCCCGGCTCCCGTTCGCCGCTACCTGCCCGACCTGATCGACCGCGTGCTGTCCGGTCACATCAACCCGGGCAAGGTCTTCGACCTCACGCTGCCGCTGGAGCAGGTCGCCGAGGGCTACAAGGCGATGGACGAACGCCGCGCCATCAAGGCCCTCCTCAAGCCCTGACCCGATCGCCTCGTGGGCGTGAGCTGCGCCGGCCGCACTCACGCCCACGAGAGCACCCCCCGCCGCACGATCGTGAAGGAGGCAAACCCATGACGACCTGGACGAACGACGAACTGACCCGGATCGAGCACGCCGAGGAACTTCAGATGGCCCCCGCGCGCAGCGACGGAACACCACGCACACCCGTGCCGATCTGGGTGGTCCGCGACGGCGACGATCTCTACGTCCGCTCCTTCCGCGGCAGCGACGGCGCCTGGTACCGGGCGGCCCGGGCCAGCCACGAGGGCCACGTCCGCTCCGGCGGCGTCGACAAGGACGTCACCCTCGTCCAGGTCACGGACCCCGGCGTCAATGACCGGATCGACGCCGCCTACCGCACCAAGTACGGCCGGTACGGCGCGAGTTACATCGATCCCATGGTGGCCTCGCGGGACACGACCCTGAAGCTCGTACCGCGCTGACCTACAGGAGACAAGAACCACTGTGCTCGGTCTTGAACTCGTCGTGGTCCTGGGCGTGGCCGTGCTGGTGGGCAACGTCGTGGGACAGCGCCTCGGCATCGCCCCGCCCGTCGTCCTGCTCGTGACGGGTGTGCTGCTGGGATTCATCCCGGCAGTACGGGAGGCGCAACTGCCACCGGAGGTAGTGCTGTTGCTCTTCCTTCCGGTGCTGCTGTACTGGGAGAGCCTGACCACCTCCCTGCGGGAGATCCGCACCAATCTGCGCGGCATCCTGCAGCTGAGCACCGCCCTCGTCATCCTCACCGCCTGGGCCGTCGCCGCAACCGGGCACGCCCTCGGGCTGCCGTGGGGGCCGGCCTGGGTGCTCGGCGCGGCCATGGCGCTCACCGACGCGACCGCGGTCGGCGTCCTCGCCCGCGCCCTGCCACGCCGCCAGGTCACCATCCTGCGGGCCGAGAGCCTGATCAACGACGGCACGGCCCTGGTCGTGTACGGTCTCGCCGTCGGCATCACGGTCGGCGGGGAGCACCTGAGCATGCCGCACGTCGGCGGGCTGTTCCTGCTTGCCTACGGCGGCGGAGCCCTGGTCGGGGTGGCGGCCGCGTGGGTCAACTTGACCTGCGGCGCCGCCTGACCGATCCGCTGCTCGGCAACCTGGTCATGATCCTGGCGCCCTTCACCGCGTATCTACTGGCCGAACTGGTCGAGGCTTCCGGTGTCCTCGCAGTGGTCGTCAGCGGCCTGATCATGTCCCAGGTCGCCCCGCGCATCATCCAGGCCGAACACCGCACGCAGGCACTGGCGTTCTGGCCGCTTGCCACCTTCAGCGAGCCGGGTGAGCGCCACCACGTTCACGGCCATCACCTTCTCCAGCAGTGCTGTATCGGTCTCGGCGAAGGGGCCGTAGCCGTTGATGCCCGCGTTGTTCACCAGCAGCTCGACGTCGTCCTCAGCGGTTCGCCGGGGCAACCCGGTCCAGGTCACCGGCGTCGCCCAGATCCGCGACGACGGTTTCCACTCGTACGTCGTGCTGCCCGGTCAGCTCCGCGGCAAGTGCGCGGAGACGCTCTGCGCGACGCGCCACCAGCACCAGATCGTGACCATCCGCAGCGAGCCGACGTGCGTAGGCCGCACCGATGCCCGAGGAGGCACCGGTCACGATGGCTGTTCCGCTGGCGGGAAGGGATTCGGGATGGATAGTCATGAAGTCCTCCTTGCCTTCGTGATTCGACGGAGGCGTCCCTCAGATGGCCACCAACCGGGTCCAGGGCCGTCTCCGGCTACGCGGTGGTGTGGCGCGTGACCTCGGCAGTGATGATCTGCAGCGCCTCGGTGATGCGGTCGTGGTGGGTGCGGTGGGAGACCACGCACACGCGCAGGGTGTAGCGGCGGTCGACCACCGTGCTGGAGAGCACGATGCGCCGGTGGCCGTTGATCCGCTCCAGCAGGCGGCGACTCGCCTCATCGGCCCGCTCGGCGGCGGCCCGACTGCCGTCGGCGGGGCGGACGCGGAAGATCACGGTGGACAGGTCCGGGCGCTGCGGGACCTCCAGCTCCGCGACGCCGGACAGCGTGTCGTGGACGTGTTCGGCCAGGTCGAGCTTCTCGTCCAGCGCCTCGCGGAAGGCGTCCACCCCGTGCAGGTGCAGGGGAAGCCAGGCCCGCAGGCCGCGGATCTCGTGGGTCAGCTCGGGCCCGAGCCGGCCGGAGTCCGGGACGCTTCCCGCCGCCCCCATGTCCTGGAGGTAGCTGCCGGTGCCCTCGTGCGCGGCGTGCAGGGCGGCGAGGTCGCGGACGACCAGGGCGCCGGTGCCGAACGGCATGAACAGCGTCTTGTGCGGGTCCAGGGTGATCGAGTCGGCCTCCTCGAAACCGGCGAGGCGCCGGGCGCCGCGTGCGGTGAGCCGGAAGAAACCTCCGTAGGCCGCGTCGATGTGGAACCACACGTCCTCGCGGCGGGCCAGGTCGGCCAGCTGGGGCAGCGGGTCGATGGTGCCGGTGTCGGTGGTGCCGGCGGTGGCCACCAGCAGGAACGGCCGCAGCCCGGCGTCCCGGTCGGCGCGGATCATCGCGGCAGCGGCCTCCGGGTCCATCCGCAGGTCCGGGGTGTGCGGCACGGTCCGTATGTGAGCCGCGCGGATGCCGGCGAGGCGGGCGGCCTTGGCGACGGAGTGGTGGGCGAAGGCGGTGGTGTAGACGGTGCCGCCGGCGAGATCCTCGCCGAGCCGGTCGTGGCGGGCGGCGACCCGTCGCGGAGAAGGTGGCCATCGAGCCGCCGCTGGTCAGCAGGCCGCCGCTGCCCTCCGGGAGGCCGCACACCTCGCGGGCCATCCAGCGGATCACGCTCTCCTCCAGCGCGGCGAAGGCCGGGGCCACCGAGGCCAGGCCGCCGTAGCGGTTGACGGCACGGTTGTAGAACTCGGCGAGCGCGGCCGAGAACAGACCGCTGCCCGGGATGTAGGCCAGATGGCCGGGCCCGGCCGTCTCCAGAGCGCAGTCGGCGGCCTCGTCCAGGCGCGCGAGCAGGGCCTTCAGGTCACCGCCCCGGTCGGGCGGCGGCGCCAGGAAGGACTCCACCAGGTCGGCCTCGGCCCGCGGCGACAGGGGGGTGGTCGCGGGACGGGCCGCTTCGAGAGAGTGCTCACCGACCAGATCCTGGCCATCGGTCCAGTGCGCGACGCCCGCAGCACCTTCTGTATCCGCACCGTCATCGACCGCGGCCCGCTACCCCTCAACTCCTGGCCCGCCCCGCGTGCATGACCGAACGACACGGCTTCCCCACTCGTCCAGGGGCGCGTCCGCGCCGAAGTGCACGTCGCGCGCGGGGGACGCAGCCGCCGACTCTTGTTCAGTTGGGGTCGCAGCCGATGCCGGCCCCGTCTCGGTCGAGTCGGTGTGGGTCCTCGGGGCCGACCCACACGGAACCGGGAAGGTCCGAGCAATCCACGTCGGGGACGCCCGCGGGAGGCCCGTCAGGCAGATCGGGACATGCGGGCGTGTCCGGTGCCGAGGGCTCGGTCGTCTCCGGACAGGCCGCCCGCAGGCCGGCAACGGTTTGGCGGGCGGTGTCCTCAGCTTGGGAAATCACTGGCCGGCACTTGTCGTTGGGCGGGAACAGGACGGCCTCGGCATGGCCACCGCTGACGAGGGATTCGTAAAGTACTGCCCCTTCAGTACAGCACCGTCCCTCTACGGCCACCCATGCGAGTGCCCTGACCAGCCCAAGAACACGCCTGACGCCCCATCAGAACGAGTGTCACATGAGCGTCGCGAGCGTCATTTCAGCGTCAAGATATCGCCCGTAACGCCCACACCGCACATAACGCGCACGCACAAGGCCACAGCTCAGGAACCCTTCGCCGCAGGCTCCAGAATCGCCACGCACTCCACATGGTGCGTCATCGGAAACAGGTCGAACGCCCGCAGCGTCCGCACCTTGTAGCCACCGTCGCGGAAGTACGCCAGGTCACGGGCGAGGGCCGCCGGGTCGCAGGCGACGTACGCGATGCGGCGGGCGCCCAGGGACGACAGGTGCTCGACCGTCTTCTTGCCGGCGCCGGCCCGGGGCGGGTCGAGGACGATGAGGTCGACCTCGGTGATGCCGGTGCGCGGGAGGACCGTGTCGACCTTGCCCTGTTCGATGCGGACACGGTCGAAGCCGGCGAGGTTGTGGCGGGCGTCCTCCACCGCGCGCTTGCCGGACTCGATGCCGAGGACCGCGCCCTTGTCGCCGAGGCGGTCGGCCAGGGCACCCGCGAACAGGCCGACGCCGCAGTACAGGTCGAGCGCCATCTCGCCCTTGCGCGGCAGCAGGCCCTGCATCACGGCGAGCACCAGGGTGTCGGCGGCCTTCGGGTGGACCTGCCAGAAGCCGCCGCTGCCGACGCGGTACGTACGGCCGTCGGCGCGCTCGCGCACGAAGGCGCGGCCGTGGACGCGGTGGATGCCGCCGTCCTTCTCCTCGACACGCATGACGGAGACGGGACGGTCGAGTTCGACGAGGGGGAGGCGGGCGCCGGGCTTGGGCTCCAGGATCACCATGCGGTCCTGGGATCCCGTCGCCGCGATCGCCTCGATCGACTCCATCCTGGACCAGTCGCGCTGCTCGATGCCCAGCTCGCTGACGCCGGGCGCCGCGATCATGCAGTGCTCGATGGGCTCGACCTCGTGCGAGCGGTGGCGGCGCAGCCCGGCGTTGCCGTCGGCGTCCACCGCGTACTGCACGCGCGTACGCCAGGCCGGGACCTCGCCCGCCGGCAGCTTGTCGCCCTCGGCTGGCATCACCGTGCCGTCCCAGCCCGCCTCCTCGGGCGTGAGCCCCGCGAGGTGCTGCAGCTGCTCGGCGATGACCTCGCCCTTGAGGCGGCGCTGCGCGCCCGGCTTGGCGTGCTGCCAGTCGCAGCCACCGCAGCGGCCGGGGCCCGCGTACGGGCAGGGGGCCTCGACGCGGTCCTTCGAGGCGTCCAGGATCCGCACGGCGTCCGCGCGCAGGAAGCGCGCGCCCTCCTCGCCCTCGGTGACGCGTACGACGACGCGCTCTCCGGGCAGGGCGTGCCGGACGAACAGGACCTGACCCTCGCTCGTACGGGCGATGCAGTGCCCGCCGTGCGCGACGGGACCGATCTCGACCTGGTACTCCTCCCCCACCAGCGACTTCTTCGGTTCTGCCTGCATGGTGGGGTGACTCCAGATGCGAAAGGGGGAACGGCCGGACAACAGCCCACCAGTCTACGTGGACGCCGCCCCGCCGATCGACACGAGTCCGGCTGCTCTTCGCAGAACCCGGATCCGTCAGCGCTTCGACGGACCCGGATCCGTCAGCTCTTCGAGGAGCCCGAGGCCCCCGAGGACGAGCCGGAGGAAGACGAAGACGCCGAAGGCTCCTTCGGCCGCTCCTCCGCCGGACCCCGGCGCACCGCACCCGGCGCGTTCCAGTCCTGCCGCTTGCGGGCCCGCAGCTTCGCAGCCTCGGAGGACTCCAGCTGGTAGGGCACGGAGGTCACCATGACGCCCGGTGTGAACAGCAGCCGGCCCTTGAGGCGCAGGGCGCTCTGGTTGTGCAGCAGATGCTCGTACCAGTGGCCGACCACGTACTCGGGGATGATCACGGAGACCGCGTCGCGCGGCGACTCCTTGCGCAGGCCCTTCACGTACTCGATGATCGGCCGCGTGATCTCGCGGTACGGCGAGTCGAGGACCTTCAGCGGTACGTCGATGCCGCGCCGCTCCCACTCCTCGCGCAATGCCTTGGTCTCGGCCGGGTCGACGTTGACGCTGAGCGCTTCGAGGGTGTCGGAGCGCATCAGCTTGGCGTAGGCGAGGGCGCGCAGCGTCGGACGGTGGATCTTGGAGATCAGGACGACGGAGTGGACGCGGGAGGGGCGGACGCTGTCGTCGGAGGGGCCCTCGGGCGCGGCGATCTCCTCGGCGACCCGGTCGTAGTGCTTACGGATCGCGCTCATCGTCGCGTAGAAGATCACCATGCCGAGCAGCGCGACCCAGGCGCCGTGCGTGAACTTGGTGACCAGGACGACGACCAGCACCAGGCCGGTGAAGAAGGCACCGAAGGCGTTGATCGCCCGGGAGCGGACCATGTGGCGCCGCTTGGCCTGGTCCTTCTCGGTGGCGAGGTGGCGGTTCCAGTGCCGCACCATGCCGGTCTGGCTGAGCGTGAAGGAGACGAACACACCGACGATGTACAGCTGGATGAGGCGCGTCGAGTCCGCCCCGTAGATGACCACCAGGAGCATGGCCGCGCCCGCGAGCAGCACGATGCCGTTCGAGAAGGCGAGGCGGTCGCCGCGGGTGTGCAGCTGACGCGGGAGGTAGCGGTCCTGGGCGAGGATCGAGCCGAGCAGCGGGAAGCCGTTGTACGCGGTGTTGGCGGCCAGGAACAGGACCAGCGCGGTGGCGGCGGCCAGCACGATGAACAGGAAGCTGCCCTTGCCGAACACGGCCTCGGCGACCTGCGAGATCACCGGGTTCTGGACATAGTCCGCGCCGACCGCGACGCCGTTGTGGATCAGGTCGGTGCCCGGGTTCTCGGCCATCCGGACCTTGGTCGTCATGGCCAGCGCGATGATGCCGCAGAACATGGTGACGGCCAGCAGGCCCATCATCGCGAGCGTGGTCGCGGCGTTCTTCGACTTCGGCTTGCGGAAAGCGGGGACACCGTTGGAGATCGCCTCGACGCCGGTGAGCGCGGCACAGCCGGAGGAGAAGGCGCGAAGCAGCAGGAAGACGAGGGCGAAGCCCGCGAGGCCCTGGTGCTCGGCCTTGATGTGGTAGTCGGCGGTGGGCGCCCGCATGGTGTCGTCGAGGACGAGTCCGCGGAAGGCGCCCCACGCGATCATGATGAAGACGCCCGCCACGAAGACGTACGTCGGAATCGCGAAGAGCTTTCCGGACTCCTTGACTCCGCGCAGGTTCATCAGCGTGAGCAGCACGATGACGGCCACCGCGCAGGCCACCTTGTGCTCGACCACGAAGGGGACCGCCGAGCCGAGGTTCTCGATGCCGGAGGCGATGGAGACGGCGACGGTGAGGACGTAGTCGACGAGCAGGGCGCTGGCGACGGTGAGTCCTGCCTTGGGGCCGAGGTTGGTGTTGGCCACCTCGTAGTCGCCGCCGCCGCTCGGGTACGCGTGCACGTTCTGTCGGTAGGAGGCGACCACCGTGAACATCAGCACGACGACCGCGAGCGCGATCCAGGGGCTGAAGTGGTAGGCCGACACGCCCGCAATGGAGAGGACCAGCAGCACTTCTCCGGGAGCGTAGGCCACGGAGGAGAGCGGGTCGGAAGCGAAGACGGGGAGTGCGATGCGCTTCGGCAGGAGCGTTTCTCCGAGCCGGTCACTGCGCAGTGCGCGCCCGATCAGGATCCGTTTGGGCACGTCGGTCAGTTTGGACACGCAGAGGATCGTAAGCGTTCGAACGGGGGGTCGCCCACCCACCGTCCGACATAGCCTCCGTATCTGCTCCGGATCTGCCCTCCGAGTGAAAACAGGGACGGCTTCCGCTGCGGATTCCGTGGCCGCGGACATCCGCATGCCTATATGACAAAAGTCCCCGTCCTTGCCCGCTTCTGGAGGTTCCATGCACGCCACCGCTGAACTCATCGGCGCCACCGCAGGACTCATCGGCCTCGGAATCCTGACTCTCGCGAGCGTTCGCAGCATCACACGCCGCTGATCTCCCCCGCTCTTGGCCGGCCGACGAAAACCCGCAGGCGAACGTGCACAGGGGTGCCCTCGACGGACCGCGCCTGTGTAGCTTGGGCGGCGGTCTGAGACCCTGTTTAGCCTGAGCGGTAACCATTCACATTCGGAAGGACGGTCGTGCACATCGTCATCATGGGCTGCGGAAGAGTAGGTTCCGCTCTTGCCCAGACCCTGGAGCAACAGGGGCACACGGTCGCCGTGATCGACCAGGACCCCACCGCCTTCCGACGACTGGGCTCCGGGTTCGGCGGCCGTCGTGTCACCGGCGTCGGCTTCGACCAGGACACCCTGCGCGAGGCGGGCATCGAGGAGGCCGGCGCGTTCGCCGCGGTCTCCAGCGGTGACAACTCGAACATCATCGCCGCCCGGGTGGCCCGCGAGATGTTCGGCATCGAGAACGTCGCGGCGCGCATCTACGACCCCCGCCGCGCCGAGGTCTACCAGCGCCTCGGGATCCCGACCGTCGCCACCGTCCGCTGGACGGCCGACCAGATGCTGCGCCGGCTGCTGCCCTCGGGCGCGGAGCCGCTGTGGCGCGACCCCACCGGTGGTGTGCAGCTCGCCGAGGTGCACACCTCCGCCGGCTGGGTCGGCCACAAGATCAGCCGGCTCCAGGACGAGACGGGCGTGCGCGTGGCCTTCCTCACCCGGCTGGGCGAGGCGATCCTGCCTTCCTCCCAGACGGTGCTGCAGGAGGGCGACCTGGTGCACGTGATGATGCGCACCGACGAGGTGGACAAGGTCGAGGCGGCGTTCGCCAAAGGCCCTGAAGAGGAGGCCGGTCACTGATGAGGGTCGCCATTGCCGGTGCCGGCGCCGTGGGCCGCTCGATCGCGGGCGAGCTCCTGGAGAACGGTCACGAGGTCCTGCTGATCGACAAGGCGCCGACCGCCATCTCGGTCGAGCGCGTCCCGCAGGCGGAGTGGCTGCTCGCCGACGCCTGCGAGATCACCTCCCTGGACGAGGCCGCGCTGCAGCGCTGCAACGTGGTCATCGCGGCCACGGGTGACGACAAGGTCAACCTCGTCGTCTCCTTGCTCGCGAAGACCGAGTACGGGGTCCCGCGGGTCGTCGCCCGCGTCAACAATCCCAAGAACGAGTGGCTGTTCAACGAGGCCTGGGGCGTCGACGTCGCCGTCTCCACCCCGCGCCTGATGTCGGCCCTCGTCGAGGAGGCCGTCAGCGTCGGCGACCTGGTCCGCCTGCTCCGCTTCAGCCACGGCGACGCCAACCTCGTCGAGCTGACCCTGCCACCGGAGTCCGCCCTGGCCGGTACGACGGTGGGCGACGTCGAGTGGCCCGAGGACACCTCCCTGGTGACCATCATCCGCGGCACCCGCGTCCTCACCCCCTCCCGGGAGGACTCCCTGGAGGCGGGCGACGAACTCCTCTTCGTGGCCGCGCAGGCCCGCGAGGAGCAGCTGGAGGACCTGCTGTCGGTACGCCGCGAGGACGCGACGAGCTGAGCGACCCCGGGAAGTGCGGGCACACCCCCGCGCCCCCGCACCCGCTTGGACGCTTCCGATACGACGATGGGGGCGCCCGGAGATCTCCGGGCGCCCCCATCGCGTCGTACAGCTCCAGGCCTGGCACCTCCCGGCGCCGTACGACCGAAGACGGCGGTTACGCCTCGCGGCGGTGCCGGGCCGGTGCGCTCTCGCCGCGCTCCTCGGCGAGCGCGGCCTTCCGCTCTTTCTCCGCCTTCTCTTCGGCCTCCATCTCGGCGAACACGTCGATGGGGGCGGGCGCCTTGGCCAGGAAGACCCAGGTCAGCCAGACGGCGAGCAGGAACGGCGGGATCTTGAGGGCGATCAGGATCCAGCCGAACTTGGTGGTGTCGGCCCACCAGTAGAGCGGGAAGAGCACCGCGCACTTGGCGAGCAGGATCAGGCCCCAGGCCCAACTCGCCTTCGAGTACGCCTTCTTGCGGCCGGGGTTGCGGGTGCGCCAGGAGAGGTTCTCCTTGAAGACCGGGCCCAGGATCAGGCCGATCAGCGGGACGCCCGCGAGAGTCGTGACGATGTAGGCGATGGCCAGGCCGAGCGTGTAGAGCATGCCCGGCAGGTAGAAGTCCTTCGCGTTGCCCGTCATCATCGCGAAGACCACGCCGAAGGCGACGCCGAAGACGCCGCTGAAGGCGTGCTTGACGGTGCCGCGCATCACGAGGCGCACCACGACGAGCAGCAAGGACACCCCGAGGGCGGCGATCGCCGACCAGTGCAGGTCCTTGTTGATCGTGAAGATGGTGACGAAGAGGAGGCCGGGCACCACCGTCTCGACCATGCCCCGCACGCCGCCGAACGCCTCGAAGAGCGCGGCCTCGGTCACCGCCCGCGAATCCTGCTGGGCGTCTTCGGTCGGCTTGTCGAGCGACGTCACCGGCTACTCCCGTCCAAGCGGTCTGAGTTCGTACTTCGGGTTGAACAGCACCCTACGGCCCCGGCTCATCGAAATGCGGCCCGATGCGATCAGCTTGCGCCCCGGCTCGATCCCGACGATGGAGCGCCGGCCGAGCCAGACCACGTCCAGGGCGGCCGAGCCGTCGAACAGCTCGGCTTCCAGGGCCGGGACACCGGCCCGTGGCCGCAGAGTGACCGTGCGCAAGGTACCAGTAACCGTGACGATCTGTCGGTCGTGGCAGTCACCGATGCGCGTGCAGCCCGCGGTCTCGGCGTCCTCCCGCAGCTCCTCGGACTCCAGGTCCTCCTGGGACGAGGAGAGCCGGTCTATCATGCGCCGGAACCGGCCCGCCGGCTTTTCGGAACGAGGAACAGCACTCATACCGAAAGCCTACCGGGGTGCGCCGACAGCGACGTACCCGCGGCGCCGCCCCCTCAACCACCGCTCGCTCCTCGCCCTTGAAGGCACGGGTCACCCCTCGAACCGGTATCCCATCCCGGGCTCCGTGATGAAGTGCCGCGGATGCGAGGGGTCCACCTCCAGCTTGCGGCGCAGCTGTGCCATGTAGACCCGGAGGTAGTTCGTCTCCGTGCCGTACGACGGGCCCCACACCTCCTGGAGCAGCTGCTTCTGGCTGACCAGGCGGCCTGTGTTGCGCACCAGGACCTCCAGGAGGTGCCACTCCGTGGGAGTCAGGCGGACGTCGCGTCCGGCGCGGTTGACCTTCTTGGCGGCCAGGTCGACGGTGAAGTCGTCGGTCTCGACGATCGCGTCGTCCTCGTCGCCCCCGGTGGGCTCCGCGCGGCGGACGGCGGCGCGCAGCCGGGCGAGCAGCTCGTCCATGCCGAAGGGCTTGGTGACGTAGTCGTCGGCGCCCGCGTCGAGGGCCTCGACCTTCTCGTCGGACGAGTGCCGGGCGGACAGCACCAGGATCGGCACCCGGGTCCAGCCGCGCAGCCCCTTGATCACCTCGACGCCGTCCATGTCGGGCAGGCCCAGGTCGAGCACGACGACGTCGGGGTGCCGGGCGGCGGCGAGCTGAAGCGCGGTGGCCCCGTCGGGAGCCGCGTCGACCTCGTACTTGCGTGCCTTCAGGTTGATCACGAGGGCTCGGGTGATCTGCGGCTCGTCGTCGACCACGAGGACCCGGGTCATGAGACCTGCCTTTCCGCTGCTGCTGTTGTTGCCGTGGCCAGGTCGGACCGGCCGGCCACCGCCCGCACCGTGAGCACCATGGTGAGTCCGCCGCCGGGGGTGTCCTCGGCGTTGAGGGTGCCGCCCATCGACTCGGCGAAGCCGCGGGCGACCGCGAGGCCGAGGCCCACTCCGGCGCCGCGCGGGGCGTCGCCATAGCGCTGGAAGGGCGCGAATATACGGTCCTTGGCCTCGTCCGGGACGCCCGGGCCGCGGTCCACCACCCGCACCTCCACCCGGTCGGCGATGGCACTCGCGGACACCAGGACCGGTTCGTCGACGGGGCTGTACTTGACCGCGTTCTCGACGAGGTTGGCGACCGCGCGCTCCAGCAGCCCCGCGTCGACGGCGACCATCGGCAGGCTCTCCGGGATCTCCAGCTCCACGCTGTCCTCGGGTACGCCGCCGAGCGCCATGGGGACGACCTCGTCGAGGTCGATCTCGCGGATCAGCGGGGCGACCGTGCCGGTCTGGAGGCGGGACATGTCCAGCAGGTTGCCCACCAGGTGGTCGAGGCGGTCGGCGCCGTCCTCGATGCCTTCGAGGAGCTCCGCCCGGTCCTCCTCGGACCAGGCCACGTCGTCGGACCGCAGCGAGGACACGGCGGCCTTGATCCCGGCCAGCGGGGTGCGCAGATCGTGGCTGACGGCGGCCAGCAGCGCGGTGCGGATGCGGTTGCCCTCGGCCAGCGTGCGCGCCTGGTCCGCCTCCTGCTGGAGGCGCTGACGGTCCAGGACCACCGCGGCCTGCGCGGCGAAGGCGGCGAGCACACGGCGGTCCGAGGCGGGCAGCACGCGTCCGGACAGGGCGAGCGCCATGTGGTCGCTGACCGGCATGTCCACGTCCGCGTCCTCGGGACGGACGGAGGGCCCCGGACCCACACTGCCCGCGCACGTCCACGGGTCGACGTCGCTCTCCCGCTCCAGCAGCGCGACAGACTCCATCCCGAAGGTCTCCCGGACCCGCTCCAGCAAGGCCTCCAGGCTGGTCTCGCCGCGCAGCACACTGCCCGCCAGGAACGAGAGGATCTCCGACTCGGCGCGCAGATGCGCCGCCTGGTGGGTGCGGCGGGCCGCCAGATCCACCACCGAGGCGACCGAGACCGCGACGCCGACGAAGATCGCGATGGCGACGATGTTCTTGGGATCGGCGATCGTCAACCGGTGCAGCGGTGGCGTGTAGTAGTAGTTCAGCAGCAGCGAGCCGAAGGCCGCCGAGGCCAGCGCCGGGTAGAGGCCGCCGAGCAGGGCCGCGGCCACCGTCAGCGCCAGGAAGAGCAGCATGTCGTTGGCGAGGCCGAGGTCGACGGTGTTCAGCAGCAGCGCGAGGATCACCGGGCCGCCCACGCCGATCAGCCAGCCCCAGATGATCCGGGAGCGCCCGAGCCGCGCCCCGCGCGCGACCGGCAGACCGCGCCCCTTGGCGACCTCTTCATGGGTGACGATGTGGACGTCCAGGTCGGGGCCCGACTCCCGGGCGACCGTGGCGCCGACGCCCGGCCCGAAGACGTACTGCCAGGTCTTGCGGCGCGAGGAGCCGAGCACGATCTGGGTGGCGTTGACGCCCCGCGCGAAGTCCAGCAGGGAGGCCGGTATGTCGTCCCCGACGACATGGTGGAACGTTCCGCCCAGGTCCTCGACCAGCGTGCGCTGGACGGCCAGCTCCTTGGGCGAGGCCGAGGTGAGCCCGTCGCTGCGGGCGATGTAGACGGCCATCACCTCGCCGCCCGCGCCCTTCTCCGCGAGCCGCGCGGCACGGCGGATCAGCGTGCGTCCCTCCGGGCCGCCCGTGAGTCCCACCACGATCCGCTCCCGCGAGCCCCAGATCTTCGACACCCGGTGCTCGTTGCGGTATTCGGTGAGGTACTCGTCGACCCGGTCGGCGACCCAGAGCAGCGCCAGCTCGCGCAGCGCCGTGAGGTTGCCGGGCCTGAAGTAGTTCGACAGGGCCGCGTCGACCTTGTCGGACTTGTAGATGTTGCCGTGCGCCATCCGCCGCCGCAGCGCCTGGGGCGACATGTCGACCAGCTCGATCTGGTCCGCCCGGCGCACCACCTCGTCCGGCACGGTCTCCCGCTGCCGTACGCCCGTTATCGACTCGACGACATCGCCCAGCGACTCCAAGTGCTGGATGTTGACCGTGGAGACGACGTCGACACCGGCCGCCAGCAGCTCCTCCACGTCCTGCCAGCGCTTGTCGTTGCGCGAACCGGGGACATTGGTGTGCGCGAGTTCGTCCACCAGGGCGACGGCCGGGGCGCGCTCCAGTACGGCGTCCACGTCCATCTCGGTGAAGACGGACCCCCGGTACTCCAGCTCCTTGCGCGGCACCTGCTCCAGGCCGTGCAGCATCACCTCGGTGCGCGGCCGGTTGTAGTGCTCCACGAACGCGACCACACAGTCGGTCCCCCGCTCGACGCGCCGGTGCGCCTCGGAGAGCATCGCGTACGTCTTCCCGACGCCCGGTGCCGCACCGAGGTAGATCCGAAGCTTGCCGCGTCCCATGACCCCTATTGTCTTCCTGTCACCACTGTGTACGCAGCGTCGACCTTACGGCCAAGAATCCCGGCAAAAGGGATGGGAGGGGTCGCCGGGGGCGTCTTTGACGCAACCCTGATGCGCGGTGCCGTCGCCGGAGCCGCCGCACCGCGTCAGTGCTCGACGATCTCCCCGTCGCTCAGTTCGAGGACACGGTCGGCCAAACCCAGCAGAGTCGCGTCATGGGTGGCGACCAGGGCGGTGACGTGTTCGCTGCGGACGACGGCACGCAGGAGCTCCATCACGGCGATGCCGGTTTCCGCGTCGAGCTGTCCGGTGGGCTCGTCGGCGATGAGGAGCGAGGGGTTGTTGGCGAGGGCACGGGCGATGGCCACGCGCTGCTGCTGGCCGCCGGACAGCTCGCCTGGACGCTGGGCCGCGTGGTCGGCGAGACCGACGAGGGAGAGCAGGAGTTCGACGCGCTCCTCACGCTCGCGCGGATCGGCCCGGCGCAGCCGCAGCGGAACGCCGACGTTCTCGGCGGCGGTCAGGATGGGAATCAGCCCGAAGGACTGGAAGACGAAGCCGATCCGGTCGCGGCGCAGCCCCAGGAGCCCGTTCTCGTCGAGCGTCGTGAGGTCGAGGCCGTCCACGGTGACGCGTCCCTCGTCCGGCTCATCGAGTCCGCCGACGAGGTTGAGGAGCGTGGTCTTGCCGGATCCGGAGCGGCCCTTGAGGGCGACGAGTTCCCCGCGTGGTACGTCGAAGGAGACGCCCCGCAGCGCGTGCACGGCGGCGGCTCCGGTGCCGTACGAGCGATGGACGTTCTCGACGCGCACCATGGTGTCCGTGACGACCTGGCTCATGCCCCTCCCCCGTAGGCCGGGCGCCAGTATGTCCAGCGGGCGCCCGGCCGGGCAATGGGTCGGCTCGACTCGGGTTGTCCCCTTGGGGCTCAGCTCGGGTCACCGCATGGGTCTCAGCTGGGGTTGTCCCCGTGGGTCAGCGTCTCCCAGGCCACGAAGAGGTTGTTGCTGCCGGCCGGGCGGTTCTGCTCGGTCAGCTTCTGGGTGTTGGTCATCGCGATGCCCAGACGGTTGTGCAGGGCGTTGTAGCCGACCTCGGTGATCGGACCGAGCCCGAGTTTGAGGGACCCTCCGCACAGCCAGCTCGGCACCGCCTCGCCCAGCTGGTACTTGGACTGGAAGCCGAGCGCCTGCCGCAGCCGCTCGCCGACGTCCGTGCCGTACAGGTCCTGCCCCTGGATCCGGCTGGTTTCGGCGACGTGCGAGATCGCGGAGATGCCGTACCCGGTGTGCGTGAAGTCGCGGCAGGTCTCCTGGGTGAGCCCGGTGACGAAGGTGGACTGTCCCTGCCAGTAACTGACGATCTTCGCCGTGGTGTCGAGGTTCTGGCTCGGCACGGTCTTCGGCACGGAGCCGTCGGAGGACAGATAGATGTACGCGGCCGTCCGCGTGCGGAACTTCGACATCGCCTTGTCGTACGACGTCTTGTCCTCCAGGAAGACGGAGATGCCGATGGCGGCCTCCATCATCGACAGCTCCCAATTGCCGTTGGAGTTGGAGCCGTTGATGATCTCGGGGAGGTAGACGTTGCGCAGCATGGTCGCGAAGCGGCCGGAGTTGGCCCACGTCCCGGTGTACGTGTACTTGATGATCTCGGCGGCCTTGGGCCACGAGGAGCCCGCCCAGCCGGTCTGCAGCGGCGCGTTGCTGTTGGTGTGGTCCTTGATCACCGCCGACCACGCGTCCATCAGCTCGATCGACTTCTTCGCGTACCGCTCGTCGCGGGTGATGTACCAGGCGAGCGCGTCGGTGTACGCCGCTATCGCGTCCTCACGCTCGTCGGTGCAGCCGTAGTTGGGGTTGGAGTACGACCCGCACTCGACAGTCGCGCGGGGCGTGGCGGCGCGGCTCAGCGCGGCGTACTTGCTCGCCATCATCTGGTCGTACGCGCCCTTCCAGGGCTGCGCGCCGGCGTTGACCTTGCTGCGGGCGAAGTCCAACTGGCTCTTGGAGACGGTGACTCCGGGGTGCACGAACGTGGCGGGGGCGGCATCGGCCCGGTGTGCGCCCGGCCAGGAGAGGAATCCGGCGACCAGGGCGGCGGTCGCGGCGGCGACGGTGACGAGGAGGGCCGGGCGTCGTCTGCGCCGGTGGGCTGCGGGGGTGTCGGGCATGTGGGGGGCCATCCGTTCTCGTATGTGAACGACGCACTGGGGACTGAACACGCGCGTTGGCCGGTGACCATAGGTACAGACCAGACTTCCGTCAAGGCCTGAAGAAAGACCCGCAGCTCAACTGCCGTTCACGGATGAGAACTTGGGCGGACGCCGGGCATCACGGGGCATCGCCGGGCATGCGAAGGGGCCGCACCCCCTTGGTGAAGGGGGTGCGGCCCCACTCGCGTGTCAATGCAGCACGCGTGAACCTCACTCGTGCGTCAACGCAGCTCGTGTGTCAACGCAAGCACGCGTGAAAACCCACTCGTGTGTCACGCGCGCGTCAGCGGACCTCGGTGATCTCCGGCCCGCGCTGCAGCTGCCCCATGCCGCCGGAGAAGCGGGAACCGCTCTGCTCCTCCTGCTGGACACCCTCGGCCACCATCTGCGCGTCGTCCGGCAGCTTCAGGACGATCGGGTCTCGGGGGGCCATCGGGCCCTCGCCGCGGACGACGACCGTGTCCCGGAAGATCTGCTCCAGCAGACCCGCGGCCTGCGGCTGCACCGCGCCCTGCCCGGAGATCACTCCGCGCAGGAACCAGCGGGGGCCGTCCACACCGACGAACCGCACGACCTGGAAACCACCCGTGCCGTCCGGCAGCTGCACCGGCACCTGCGCCCGCAGCTCCCAGCCCAGCGGGCCCTCGACCTCGTCGATGACACCGCCCTGCTGAGTGATGCCGGAGGCGATCTCCTCGCGCACCTCGCCCCAGATTCCCTCGCGCTTGGGAGCGGCGAAGGCCTGCAGCTGGATGGCGCTGTCCTTCAGGACGACGGTGGCCGCGACGATCGCGTCGCCCGCGACCTCGACCCGCAGCTCCATGCCGTCGACTCCGGGCACGAAAAGACCACCCAGGTCCACCCGACCCTCGGCCGGATCGCGGACCTCGGAGCTGTCCCAGGGCCCGTCGGGCCGCGGCTCGGGCTCGAGCCGCACGCGCTCACGCCCGGCTTCTTCGTCCGCCTCAGTGTCGAACTCGTCGACGACCTGCTCGGCCTCGCCCGCCGCGTCCTCGGCGGCACTGCCCTTCTTGCGACGTCCGAACACGTCACTGTCCTTCCCGGTCGGATACGACCGAAGCGTATCGATTCCCACCCGTTGTGCTGCCCACGGCGGCATGACCTCCAGTGGACCCGAAGCCCCCTGCGGCCCGCGCCGAGTCGGGAAGCTCCGCGACCTCCTGGAAGCGGACCTTCTCGACCTGCTGAACGACCAGTTGGGCAATCCGGTCGAAGCGCTCGAACCGCACGGACTCGCGCGGGTCGAGATTCACCACGATCACCTTGATCTCCCCACGGTACCCGGCATCCACCGTCCCCGGGGCATTCACGAGGGCGACACCGCAGCGGGCGGCGAGCCCGGAACGGGGGTGCACGAAGGCCGCGTACCCCTCGGGCAGCGCGATCGACACTCCCGTGGGCAGAACGGCCCGTTCCCCCGGCTTCAGCTCGCGGCTCTCGGTGGTGCGCAGATCGGCTCCAGCGTCACCGGGGTGCGCGTACTCGGGAAGCGGGACGTCCGGGTCGACGCGCCGGATCAGCACGGCGATTTCCTGACGGGGCTGACGGCTCACGGGTTCACCTCGAAAGCGCGGGCGCGCCGGATCTGGTCCGGTTCACTCATGGCGGCCCGGATCTCCTCCGGGCGGCCGTTGTCGATGAAGTGGTCGACCTTCACCTCGATGAAGAGGGCGTCGGCGCGGACGGCGACAGGCCCCTCGGGACCGCCGAGCCGCCCGGTGGCGGTGGAGAAGATCTTCCGCCCGGCCACCGCGGTGACCTCGGCCTCCAGGTAGAGGACGCTGCCGACAGGCACGGGGCGGCGGAAGTCGGTCTCCAGCCGTCCGGTCACGGCGATCGTGCGCAGCAGCCAGTTCAGCGAGCCGAGCGTCTCGTCCAACGCGGTGGCGAGGACGCCGCCGTGCGCGAGACCCGGGGCGCCCTGGTGGGCGGGCCGCACGGTGAACTCCGCGGTGATCCGGACCCCCTCCCCCGCGCGAGCCTCCAGGTGCAGTCCATGGGGCTGCTCTCCGCCACACCCGAAACACTGTTCGTAGTGGGCCCCGAGGAGCTCGCCGGGGGCGGGCGCGTCGGGGTGCCGCATCGGCGCGACGGCGTCGGCGGGGGGCGTCAGAGCTGCGGAAGTACCACTCACAGCCGCAGACCTTACCCGCGCGTCCACCATCCGTTGGCACCGTGCCAAGCTTGACTTCATGCAGCTCTCCGCCACGCCGTACGAAGAACGCCTCACCGCGCCCCGCGCCTGGTGGGCGATCTGTTTCCTGGTCGGGATCGCGATGGCCCTGATCTTCCTCCCGTTCGGCACACTGCCGCTGCTGGGCGCCCTGGTCGGCGGCACCGCGGTCTCGGCGGTCGTGGCCAGTTCGTACGGCTCGATCCGCATCCGCGTCGTGGGCGACTCCCTGATCGCCGGCGAGGCCAAGATCCCGGTCGCGGCCCTCGGCGACGCCGAGGTCATGGACCAGGAGGAGGCGCGCGCCTGGCGCACATTCAAGGCCGACCCCCGCGCCTTCATGCTCCTGCGCGCCTACATCCCCACGGCCCTGCGCGTCCAGGTCACGGACCCGGAGGACCCGACGCCGTACCTGTACCTGTCGACGCGGGAGCCGCAGCGCCTCGCGGCGGCGCTGGAGGCGGCACGAGCGACGGCGTAGCCCGGCAGCCCGCCTTCGGCGGGAGTGCGGAGGCCCGCATTCGGCGGGAACCCACGGATGCGCGCGCAGACGCGTCCGGCGAAATCGCGCGGATGTCTGCGAACGCCCCACCTCCGCAGGAAGCGCACGCGGGCGCGGCGCTCCAGGTCTTTGTCCTCCGCATCGGTGATCTGCCACAGCGGCGCTGCCCGGCGGTGCCGAAATCGGCGCGACCACCGAGAGAGTCCGCCCGCGAGGCGAGGGAAAACACTCCGGGCTAGCGCCCGAGCTCCTTGGGGATCTCCCCCATCCGCAGCGGCTCCGCCGGCTTCTCCAGCGGTGGCAGCTCGGGAAGCGCGTCCCACGGCACCTGCATTTTCCGCAGGTCCTTGCGAATACGCGCCGCGAGGCGCTTGGTGTCGCGGCGGTTCATGACCGCCCCGACCGCGGCGCCGACCATGAACGGCATCAGGTTGGGCAGATCCCGGACCATTCGCTTCATGATCTGCTGACGCAGCTCGCGCTTCATCTGGCCGCCCAACGCGGCGTTGATCGTCGACGGCCTGGTCACGTCGATCCCGCGCTCTCCCGACCAGGAGTTCAGATACGCGGTACTGCGCTGTGTGAGAGTGCCCGGCGGCCGCAGGCCGTAGACCTCATGGAGCTCGGCGATCAGCTTCAGCTCGATCGCGGCGACGCCGGTGATCTCGGCGGCCAGCTCGGTGGGCATGGCGGGCGGCACCGGCAGCATCGCGGCCGCGCCGATCCCGGCTCCGACCGTGGACGTCGCGGCGGCCGCGCCCGCGACGAGCTTGTCCGCGAGCTGCTCGGGACCGAGATCCGGGAACTGCCTGCGGAGGGTCGCGAGGTCCCGTACGGGGATTCGCGGGGCGATGTCGATGATCCGGTCGGCGAGGTACGCCAAGCCTGCCCTGGCCCGGCTGCCGCCCTTCTGGACGCCTTTCTGGACGCCTTTCCTGACCCCGTCCCGAAAGACTGCCGCGCGGCGCCTGGCGACGGGCGCGGGAGTGCCCGCGGAGGCCGGCAGGCCGCCGGTGGCGGGCGCCGGCTCGAGCGAGGCTGATCCCGGTTCGGAAGAGCCCCGCTCGTCGTCACGCACGCCTTCAGAGCCGTCGGACGGCCCTTCGTCCGCCTCCCGCGGGGGGAAGCGGCGCTTCCAAGGAGGGGTCGAGCCAGTCACGGCCGACCCTGCCTCAGTCGCAGTCGCGGCAGATCGGCTGACCGTTCTTCTCGCGGGCCAGCTGGCTGCGGTGGTGCACCAGGAAGCAGCTCATGCAAGTGAACTCATCCTGCTGCTTGGGCAGGACCCGGACGGCCAGCTCCTCGTTCGAGAGGTCGGCTCCGGGCAGCTCCAGGCCTTCTGCGGCCTCGAACTCATCTACGTCGACGGACGAGGTCGACTTGTCGTTCCGGCGGGCCTTCAGTTCTTCAAGGCTGTCCGAATCGACGTCGTCGTCGGTCTTGCGCGGGGTGTCGTAATCCGTTGCCATGTCGCTCTCCCCCTCTGGGTGTCTTCGGTGTCTCCAGCGCACGTAACGCGTGAGAGGCCGGACTTGTGCCCGACCCGAGGCGGAGATTTTGCCTCACATCAAGGTCTGTTACTCAATCGACACCCAACCGGACTCCTCAAGAGTGATCGGCTTGGATGGCGATGCGGACCGTACACGGTCCGAAGGCCGCACTTCAAAGGCGTCCCACCGTGTACTTCCCGTGATCAAGACCCCCGAAAACCCGGATTTTCCCGGCTTTCCGACAGCTTGCATGATCACGGAGAGTAGATGGCCGGAAAATCGCCCTTGTGATCGATCACACACGGGCCTCCCTGGTGGGTGACCAGAAAATTCCGCGCAAAGCGAACATCGTCGCGTGTCGGCGACATGCTCTCAGATGGGAAGGGTGACGCGCATCACGAGTCCACCTCCCTCGCGCGGCTCCGCGACGATATGGCCCCCGTGGGCACGGGCCACCGACCGGGCGATCGAAAGGCCGAGGCCCACGCCCTTGTCGCTGCCCGTGCGCTCCGTACGCAGCCGCCGGAAGGGCTCGAAAAGATTGTCGATCTCGTACGCGGGCACCACGGGACCCGTGTTCGACACCACCAGGACCGCCTGACCGTGCTGGACCTGTGTGGTGACCTCGACCCAGCCGTCCTCCGGCACGTTGTACCGGACCGCGTTCTGGACGAGGTTCAGGGCGATCCGCTCCAACAGGACGCCGTTGCCCTGGACGACCGCCACGGAGCGCTCCCCGCGGATCTCCACGCCCTTGGCCTCGGCCTCGGCGTGCACCTGGTCGACGGCCTGCGAGGCGACCTCGGCGAGGTCCACGGGCTTGCGCTCCACGATCTGGTTGTCGCTGCGGGCGAGCAGCAGCAGGCCCTCGACGAGCTGCTCACTGCGCTCATTGGTGGCGAGCAGCGTCTTGCCGAGCTGCTGCAGCTCCATCGGCGCCCCCGGGTCGGACAGATGCACTTCCAGAAGCGTGCGGTTGATCGCGAGCGGGGTGCGCAGTTCGTGCGAGGCGTTCCCGACGAACCGCTGCTGGGCGGTGAAGGCTCGCTGCAGCCGCTCCAGCATGTCGTCGAAGGTGTCCGCCAGCTCCTTCAGCTCGTCGTCCGGGCCGTCCAGTTCGATCCGCCGGGACAGGTCCGAGCCCGCCACCGCGCGCGCGGTGCGGGTGATCCGGCCGAGCGGCGAGAGCACCCGGCCGGCCATCGCGTAGCCGAAGGCGAACGCGATGATGGCGAGGCCGAGCAGGGCGAGCAGCGAGCGGCTGAGCAGGTTGTCCAGGGCGACCTGGCGCTGGTGGTCGATGCAGTTGCTGATCGCGGTGTTGAACTCGTCGAGCGGCACATTGTTGCCACCGTCGACCGCCGGGCACATGGTGCTGGTGACCTTGATCGCGTTACCGCCGACGATCTTGAACAGCGGCTCGTTGCCCGTGTTCAGCGCCTGCGCCGCGAGCAAGTAGATGATCGACAGCAGCATGATGCCGGCGATCAGGAACATGCCACCGTAGAGGAGCGTGAGCCGTATGCGGATGGTCGGGCGCAGCCAGGGGAACGGGGGCTCCGGCCTTCTTGGGTCCCAGGTGGGCTTGGGGGGCGCCGCGGGGGGCGCTGGGGTCGCGGCCACGGGGTATCAGATCCGGTAGCCGGAGCCGGGCACGGTGACGATGACCGGGGGCTCGCCGAGCTTGCGGCGCAGGGTCATGACCGTCACGCGTACGACGTTGGTGAACGGGTCCGTGTTCTCGTCCCAGGCCTTCTCCAGGAGCTGCTCGGCGGAGACGACCGTGCCCTCGCTGCGCAGCAGCACTTCCAGGACGGCGAACTCCTTCGGCGCGAGCTGGACCTCCTTGCCGTCGCGGAAGACCTCGCGCCGGTTGGGGTCGAGCTTGATCCCGGCGCGCTCCAGGACCGGCGGCAGCGGCACACTCGTACGGCGTCCGAGGGCACGCACGCGTGCCGTCAGCTCGCTGAACGCGAACGGCTTGGGGAGGTAGTCGTCGGCGCCGATCTCCAGGCCCTCGACGCGGTCGCTGACGTCGCCGGAGGCGGTGAGCATCAGTACGCGCGTGGGCATGCCGAGCTCGACGATCTTGCGGCAGACGTCGTCGCCGTGCACGAGCGGGAGGTCGCGGTCGAGGACGACCACGTCATAGTCGTTGACGCCGATGCGCTCCAGGGCGGCCGCACCGTCGTACACGACGTCGACGGCCATGGCCTCCCGGCGCAGTCCGGTGGCCACCGCATCGGCGAGCAGTTGCTCGTCCTCGACGACGAGTACGCGCACGTCGCTTGTCCTTCCTCTGTCCACCCGCGTAGCGCGCTTCAGGGCACCCCACGGGCAGGTCTGTCACGGATGAGACCTCCATCCTGCCCTTTTCGGCCATAAACCGGCTGTAAGGCGGTGGGAGGCACCCGAGAAGACGGTCCGGGCGCCCGGGAATGCGAGATTTTCTCTTCGGGTTGAGGTTTCCACGGAAGGGAGCGGGGGGAGGACGGCTTTACACCCCGCGATCACGCTCTGCATGTGGCAAGCCACCTTGTGGTACGTCCAACCGCTTCCGCAGAGCGGGCGTGGGTGTCCGGCACCGTCGCCGCCCAGCCTGGGCAGCGCTGGGCACCCATCTGGAGACGTGATCGCCCCTTCCGAACGGCACACCCCCGTGCCACCGACCCACGACCCAGGACGAGGGGGCGCAGCATGGACGCATTCACCGCAGGACTTCTGCAGCGCATAAGGGCGACCGAGTCCGACCTGACGCGGGCTCGCGAAACAGGCGACGACTTCCTCGCGGAGGTCGAGCAGGCCGAGCTCGACGACCTGCACCGCCTCGCCGCCGAGCACGGTGTGGAGGTCGGCGCGACGCGCGTCTGATCAGTTTGTACGAGAGCGGGGCCCCGGTATCGATCCAGTGCCGGGGCCCCGCTCCGTTTGCCGCCTGTTGTGCGCGCCGTCAACCGCGGGCGCCGTCAGTCGTGCCAGGCTCCGAACTCCTCCAGGAGCCGCTGGAGGGGCTCGAAGACCCCCGGTGAGGCGGCGACCGCCAGATCGCGTGCGGGGCGCTCTCCGGGGCGTCCACCGGTCAGGGCGCCCGCCTCACGGGCGATCAGGTCGCCCGCCGCGAGGTCCCAGGGGTTGAGGCCGCGTTCGTAGTAGCCGTCGAGGCGGCCCGCCGCTACGTCGCACAGGTCGACCGCCGCCGAGCCGCTGCGCCGGATGTCGCGCAGCAGCGGGATGAGGCGTTGGGCGACGTCGGCCTGGTGGGCCTTGACCTCGGCCACATAGTTGAAGCCGGTCGACACCAGTGCCTGGTCCAGTGGCGGCGCCGGCCGACAGGTCAGCCGGCGCTCCCCGTCCCAGGCCCCGACGGCCCAGGCCCCGCCGCCGCGCACCGCGTGGTAGGTCTCGCCGCGCATCGGCGCCGCTACGACTCCGACGATCGCCTCGCCGTCCCGCTCGGCGGCGATGGACACGGCCCAGGTCGGCAGTCCATAGAGGTAGTTGACCGTGCCGTCGAGCGGATCGATGACCCAGCAGATGCCGCTGGTGCCCTCCGTGGCGGCGCCCTCCTCGCCGAGGAAGCCGTCGTCCGGGCGGTGCTGGGAGATCAGGTCGGTGATCAGCTTCTCCGCGGCGATGTCCATCTCGGTGACGACGTCGATCGGGCTGGACTTGGTCGCGGCGACCGCGAGGTCCGCCGGGCGGCCGTCCCGCAGCAGCTCGCCGGCGCGCCGGGCGGCCTCCTCGGCGAGCTGGAGCAGTTCGGTGTGCTGGGGCTGGGTCACGGGGCTCCTCACGCGTACGGGCTGTCGACGCCGGCGGCGGCGGGCTTGGCGGCACGGGCCGGGCAGCAGCCCACCGGGCACAGGTCGTGGCTCGCACCGAGCGCGCCGAGGGCACAGGGGGTCACCCGCTGCCCGCTCTCCTTCGCGGCGCGCTCCAGGACCAGGTCACGGATCGCCGCGGCGAACCGCGGGTCGGCGCCCACGGTGGCCGAGCGGCGCACCGGCAGACCCAGCTCCTCGGCCTTGGCCTTCGCCTCCGTGTCGAGGTCGTACAGGACCTCCATGTGGTCAGAGACGAACCCGATGGGGGCCATCACGACGGCCGGGACGCCGGCGCCGTGCAGCTCCTCCAGGTGGTCGCAGATGTCGGGCTCCAGCCACGGGATGTGCGGGGCTCCGGAGCGCGACTGGTAGACGAGTTGCCAGGGATGCTCGATCCCGGTCTCCTCGCGCACGGCGTCGACGATCAGCCGGGCGACATCCAGGTGCTGCTTGACGTACGCACCGCCGTCGCCGTGGTCCTCGACCGGCCCGGAGGTGTCGGCGGCCGCGTCCGGGATGGAGTGCGTCGTGAAGGCGAGGTGTGCGCCCTCGCGTACGCCCTCGGGCAGTTCGGCGAGGGACTTCAGGACGCCGTCGACCATCGGCCGCACGAAGCCGGGGTGGTTGAAGTAGTGGCGCAGCTTGTCGATCTTCGGCAGCTCAAGGCCCTCGGCCTCGAGCGCGGCCAGGGACTCGGCGAGGTTCTCGCGGTACTGGCGGCAGCCCGAGTAGGAGGCGTACGCGCTGGTGGCGAGGACGAGGATGCGGCGGCGGCCGTCGGCGACCATCTCGCGCAGGGTGTCGGTCAGGTACGGCGCCCAGTTGCGGTTGCCCCAGTAGACGGGCAGGTCGAGGCCGTGGTCGGCGAAGTCCTTGCGGAGGGCGTCGAGCAGGGCGCGGTTCTGGTCGTTGATGGGGCTGACCCCGCCGAACAGGAAGTAGTGCCGGCCCACTTCCTTGAGCCGTTCCTTGGGGATGCCTCTCCCCCGCGTCACGTTCTCCAGGAACGGAACCACGTCGTCCGGGCCTTCGGGGCCGCCGAACGAGAGCAGGAGCAGGGCATCGTAGGGGGTGGCATCGAGCGCATCTGGCATGCGTCCGATCCTGCCACCCGGCACTGACACGCGGGAAACGGTGGGGTGACGGGAAGAGCGGGGGTCGGCGTCCTGGCACGCAGGAAGGCGTGGGACGAGCGGCGGGGCGACCGCACGACGAGGCCTGCGGTGGGCGATCGGCGCACGGCAAGGCGGGCGCGAAGGCGCACGGCAAGGCGGGCGCGAAGGCGCACGGCAAGGCGGGCGCGAAGGCGCACGGCAAGGCGGGCGCGAAGGCGCACGGCAAGGCGGGCGCGAAGGCGCACGGCAAGGCGGGCGCGAAGGCGCACGGCAAGGCGGGCGCGAAGCCGCACCGCGAGGCGACCGGCGGCAAGCACGAAGCCGCACGGCAAGGCGGGTAGCGAGCAGGGCACGCAGCCGCACGGGGAGCCCGCAGGGGGCGTGCGTTAGGGTCACCTCACCCGTAAGCTGTATCGGCCAGCTTCACGCCTTACCCGAGTTCGAACCGCCCGTGGTGACCGGGTGGCCGAGCCGAGCCGACGGAGACCCCCGTGCCCAGCCCGTACCGCGCCCTGTTCGCCGCCCCCGGCTCCAAGGGCTTCTCCGCCGCGGGCTTCCTCGGCAGGATGCCGCTGTCGATGATGGGCATCGGCGTGGTCACGATGATCTCCCAGCTCACCGGACGGTACGGGCTCGCGGGGGCGCTGTCGGCGACCATGGCGCTGGCCGCCGCGGTCCTCGGCCCGCAGGTCTCGCGTCTGGTGGACCAGTACGGGCAGCGGCGGGTGCTGCGCCCCGTGACACTGTTCGCGCTCGCCGCGGCCGCCGGGCTGCTGCTCACCGCGCACTTCGGGTGGCCGGACTGGGTGCTGTTCGTCTGCTCGGCCGGCATCGGCTGCGTCCCGAGCATCGGCGCGATGATCCGGGCCCGCTGGGCGGCCCTCTACCGGGGCACGCCGCAACTGCACACCGCGTACTCCTTCGAGTCCGTGGTCGACGAGATCTGCTTCATCTTCGGGCCGATCATCTCCATCGGCCTGTCCACGGTGTGGTTCCCGGAGGCCGGGCCGCTGCTCGCCGCCTGCTTCCTCGCGGCCGGTGTCTTCTGGCTGACCTCCCAGCGCGCGACCGAGCCCGTGCCACATCCGCGCGAGCACCACACCAGCGGTTCGGCGCTGCGCTCGGCCGGACTCCAGGTCCTGGTGGCCACGTTCGTGGCGACCGGTGCGATCTTCGGGGCCGTTGACGTGGTCACCGTGGCCTTCGCCGAGGAGCAGGGCCACAAGGGCGCCGCGAGCATCGTCCTCGCGCTGTACGCGGCGGGCTCCTGTGCCGCCGGAGCCGTCTTCGGACTGCTGCACTTCAAGGGGGCGCCCGAACGTCGGTGGCTGCTGGGCATATGCGCGATGGCCGTGAGTATGATCCCCCTCCTACTGGTCGGAAACTTGCCGTTCCTGGCCGTGGCGCTGTTCGTTGCGGGACTCTCCATCGCTCCCACGATGATCACGACGATGTCCCTCATCGAACAGCACGTACCACGCGCGAAACTGACCGAGGGCATGACCTGGGTGAGCACCGGACTCGCGGTCGGGGTCGCGCTCGGCTCCTCCGTGGCCGGCTGGGTGATCGACGCCGCCGGTGCGAAGGCCGGGTACGGGGTTCCGGCGGTGTCCGGAGCCGTCGCGGTCGCGGTCGGTTTCCTCGGGTATCGCCGGCTGAGCAGGCCGGTTCCGCAGCGGGGAGGGTCCCATGAGCACCACAGTGAGCGGGAAGAGCGGCACGTGGCGTAACTGGGCGGGGAACGTCACCGCCCGTCCGGTACGGGAGGTCGTTCCCGCCTCCGTGGAGGAACTCTCCGCGGCCGTACGGAAGGCGGCCGACGACGGTCTGAAGGTGAAGGCCGTCGGCACCGGGCACTCCTTCACTGCCGCCGCCGCGACCGACGGCGTATTGATCCGCCCTCAACTGTTGACGGGCATCCGCAGGATTGATCGCGAGGCCGGCACGGTCACCGTTGAGGCGGGCACCCCGCTCAAGCGTCTCAACGTGGCTCTCGCGCGCGAGGGGCTGTCGCTCACGAACATGGGCGACATCATGGAGCAGACGGTCTCGGGGGCGACCAGCACCGGAACGCACGGCACGGGGCGTGACTCGGCGTCGATAGCCGCGCAGATCAAGGGACTTGAGCTGGTCACGGCGGACGGCTCGGTTCTCACCTGCTCCGAGACGGAGAACCCGGAGGTCTTCGCGGCGGCCCGGATCGGAATAGGCGCCCTGGGGATCGTCACCGCGATCACCTTCTCCGTAGAGCCCATTTTTCTGCTCACGGCCCGCGAGGAGCCGATGACCTTCGACAAGGTCACCGCCGACTTCGACGCACTCTTCACCGAGAACGAGCACTTCGAGTTCTACTGGTTCCCGCACACCGGAAACTGCAACACCAAGCGCAACAACCGCAGCGCAGGGCCCGAGAAGCCGGTCGGTCGGTTGAGCGGCTGGATCGAGGACGAGTTCCTCTCCAACGGCGTCTTCCACGCGGCCAATCTGCTCGGCCGCGCCGTGCCCGCCACCATCCCGACGATCGCGAAGATCTCCAGCCGGGCGCTGTCCGCGCGGACCTACACCGACATTCCCTACAAGGTCTTCACTTCTCCGCGCCGGGTGCGCTTCGTGGAGATGGAGTACGCCGTTCCGCGCGAGGCCCTGGTCGAGGCGCTGCGCGAGTTGAAGGCGATGGTCGACCGCTCGACCCTGCGGGTCAGCTTCCCCATCGAGGTGCGCACGGCCCCCGCCGACGACATCGCACTCTCCACGGCGTCGGGCCGGGACACCGCCTACATCGCCGTCCACATGTTCAGAGGCACCCCCTATCAGGCGTACTTCACCGCCGCCGAGCGGATCTTCACCGCGCACGAGGGCCGGCCGCACTGGGGCAAGGTGCACACGCGCGACGCGGAGTACTTCGCCAAGGTCTATCCGCGCTTCGGCGAGTTCACTGGTCTGAGGGATCGGCTCGACCCGGATCGGCGTTTTGCGAATGACTACTTGCGTCGGGTGCTGGGCTCGTAGGCACGCCGGGCGTGGGGGTCGGGGTGGCGTCTTCGGCCTCCGCGTCCGAGGACGCGCTGGAACTCGGCGTCGACGTGGGGGCCGTACCGCTGCCGCCGTCGTCCTGGGTGGCACCGGCACTGCCGTCGGAGGAGGACTGCTCCTGGGAAGAGGACCCGGTCGAGGGCGTCGTACTGGGCTCCGAACGCTCCGAGTTGGGGCTGGAACCGCTGCCCTTGAAGGCGTCGCCCACGGTCGTGCTCCTGCCGTCGCCGCTGAAGCTCTGCCCCGACACCAGTTCGTAGGTGGTGATGCCCGCCATCGTGACGCCGAAGACGAGCGCCGCGGCGACCACGGGCCGCTTCCAGCTCTTGACCCGCGCGCGGTAGACGGTCCCTTCGGTGAACTCACCCGGGGCGGGCGCCTGCTGGCTCTTCGGTTTGGCCTGGACGGTCACGTCGCGTATCTGCTCGCCGGTGCGCTTGAAGAAGTGCTGGAAGACGGTGCCTCCGCAAGTGGCGATCGCACTCACCACTCCGGCGCCGAGGATCGTGCCGTACACCCCGAAGTAGGAGGCGAGTTTGGCCGCCACCACCGCGGCCACCGCGCTGCCCGCCACTTGCGGAACGCTCAGATCCACCCGCTTCTTCTTCGGCTCCTCCTCGGCATCCGACTTCTCACGCATTCCCGGACCTTGCCTGCCCTTCCGAACTTGATCGACCTTCCCGTACTTGATCGACCGACTGCACGAGAAAGGGACGTACAGGCGAAACGATTCGTTCCATTTCTGGCGATTACGTGAAGTGCGCCACGTTTCATGGTCACGAAAACGGCGCATCGGGCGGCCAACTACCACCCCCCACTAGAAGTTGGGCGGCGCGCCGATCCACGCACGTGGCCCGAATGGAGTACTGTTGCGAGCCCTGGGTCCGGACTCCCGCCAGGGTGTCCGGGGCCTTGCAGGACCGCCGGGAGGGGGCTCGTTGCACAGGGTGATGGAGTTCGTCACTTAGCGTTGCGAATAGGTAACCGTGCCATAACGGCGATCCCGGGCCCGCGCCCGACACGCCGGGCAACTCGGCAAGGTTGTGGCAGGCTGCACCCGGGCAGGCCACACTCGACTAGCGGAAGCAGCGACGCACGTGACGTCGGCAGGCACCACCCGGGAGGTCCCCATGCCCGAACTGCGTGTCGTGGCCGTCTCTAACGACGGCACACGGCTGGTGCTGAAGGCTGCGGACAGCACGGAATACACGCTTCCGATTGACGAGCGTCTGCGCGCCGCCGTACGCGGCGACCGTCCCCGCCTCGGCCAGATCGAGATCGAGGTGGAGAGCCATCTCCGCCCCCGAGACATCCAGGCGCGTATACGTGCCGGCGCCTCCGCGGAGGAAGTCGCCCAACTCGCCGGAATCCCCGTCGATCGCGTGCGCCGCTTCGAGGGGCCCGTGCTCGCCGAGCGTGCCTTCATGGCCGAGCGCGCCAGGAAGACTCCCGTCCGTCGCCCCGGTGAGAACGCCGGACCCCAGCTCGGCGAGGCCGTCCAGGAGCGACTGCTGCTGCGCGGCGCCGAGAAGGACACCGTCCAGTGGGACTCGTGGCGTCGTGACGACGGCACCTGGGAAGTCCTGTTGGTCTACCGGGTCGCGGGCGAGCCGCACTCGGCGAGCTGGACGTACGACCCGCCGCGGCGGCTCGTCCAGGCCGTCGACGACGAGGCGCGCTCGCTGATCGGCGAGTCCGACGATCTCGCGGCGCCCGAGCCGAGCTTCCCGTTCGTACCGCGGATCGCACGCCTGCCGCGCGACCGTCCGCTGGACCGCGCCCTGGACCGGCAGATGGAGCGGCCCAGCATCCCGTCCCCGTCCCCCGAGCCGGTCGAGGAGTCCACCAACGACCGGGATTCGCTCACCAGCCTCCTGGAAGCGGTGCCCAGCTTCCGGGGCGACATGGTGGTGCCCGAGCGGCCCGCCACCACGGAGCGTCCCGCCGCGGAGGAACCTGCCCCGGAGCCCGAGTCTGAGGAGCCCCCGGCTCCCGCGGCCTCGGCCGGCGCCGGTTCGGCCTACGCGGACGTCCTCATGCCCCGCTCGGTCGGCAGCCACCGCGACCGTCTCGTCGGGGCGACCGACCGCCAGGCCGAGGCCGACGGGGTCCGCCCGGGCCGCAGAGCGGCGGTCCCGAGCTGGGACGAGATCGTCTTCGGTACGCGACGAAAGAAGCAGGACTAGTCAGTTGTACGACGATGGGGCCCGCGCCGGTTCGGCGCGAGCCCCATCGCTGTTTCTGAGGGCCGGGCCCCAGTGCGAAGGGTCACTCCTACGGGCCGGGTCCCACCGCGAAGAGGCGCTACCCGAAACGCCGTTACTGCGGGTCGGGCCCCACCGCCACCGGGCGGCTGCCGTTCCGGGACCACTCCGACCAGGAGCCCACGTACAGAGCGGCGGGGATGCCCGCGACGGCGAGCGCGAGCACCTCGTGGGCACCGGAGACACCCGAGCCGCAGTAGACGCCGACCTCGGAAGTGCCCCTCGCGCCGAGGGACTTGAAGCGGTCGGCGAGTTCGGTGGCGGGCAGGAATTGTCCGTCGTCGGTGACGTTCTCCGTGGTCGGCGCGGAGACCGCACCGGGGATGTGCCCGGCGACGGGGTCGACCGGCTCGACCTCGCCCCGGTACCGCTCACCGGCCCGGGCGTCCAGCAGCAGCCCCGTGCGGGCGAGCGCCGCCGCCCCGTCCGCGTCGAGCAGCGGCCGGGCACCGGGCACCGGTACGAAGGTTCCGGGGGCCGGCGTGGGGGCCTCCGAGGACACCGGCCCGCTCCAAGCGGCGAGCCCGCCGTCAAGCACGCGTACCGACGGATGACCCGTATAGCCCAGCAACCACCACGCGCGCGCGGCACCCCAGCCCTGCCCGCCGTCGTACACAACGACATCGCGGTCGGCGGAGACTCCCGCGGCCCGCATCGCCGCGCCGAAGACCTCAAGATCGGGAAGCGGATGCCGGCCCCCCGAACCGGCCGGACCAGCAAGTTCGGAATCCAAATCGACAAAAACGGCCCCTGGAATGTGCGCCTTTTCGTAGTCGGAGCGCAGGTTCGGGCCACCCAGCTGCCAGCGGATGTCGAGGAGGACCGGAGGGGTCGGTCCGGCAAGGTCGCTCGCGAGTTCGGACGCGGAGATGATGGCGTTCATGGCCACCATCCTTGCGCACGGGGTGGCCGCGTCGTCCAGGTCCGGCTACTCTGCTCGGCCGGACAGGTCCGATCACGAGGCGTATGGGATCGGGCACATGCTGTACAGACGATGGACACCACGCGGCAATCACGCCGAAACGGACGGGAAACGGCACACCGGGCATCCTCCGGCCGTGCGCCGCTGAAGGGCGGCGCGGCCGGGACGCGCGGTGCGACCGGTGGTGCGAACATCGGCACGGGGCGTGCACGTACGCGACCGCGGTACGCGTGTTCGTAAGCGGAAGGTGACCGGCCACCGCGAGGGGCCGAGAAGAGAGTGACGATGACCGAGGCACGGGGGTCGGCCGGCCTGAACGGCACAACGCACGCTCGGCACACGCCCGGCACACCCTGCTGGGTGAGCCTGATGGTGCACGGGATGGCCGCGACCCAGGAGTTCTACGGAGCGCTGTTCGGCTGGGAGTTCCGGCCGGGACCGCAGCAGCTCGGCCCATACGTGCGGGCGCTGCTCGACGGCCACGAGGTGGCGGGGATCGGCCAGCTTCCGCCCGACCGGCATCTGCCCGTCGCCTGGACGCCGTATCTCGCCTCGGACGACGTGGACCTGACGGCCGGGACCGTACGGCACAGCGGCGGCACCGTGGGCGTCGGTCCCCTGGACGCCGCCGAGGCGGGGCGCCTGGCGATCGCCTCGGACCCGACGGGTGCCGTCTTCGGCATCTGGCAGGCGGCGGCCCACCTGGGCACGGGGATCACCGGTGTGCCGGGCACCCCCGCCTGGAACGAGCTCGTGACCCGCGACACCGAGAGCGTCGTCAAGTTCTACCAGGGGGTCTTCGGCTACGAGCTGGAGCCGGTCGTCTCTGCCGACTTCGACTACGTGACCCTGTACATCGACGGCCGCCCGGTGGCCGGCGTCCACGGCGTCGGCCACGGCCTGCCCCGCGACCGAGGGCCGCACTGGATGACGTATTTCGAGGCCGCGGACGTGGACGATGCCGTCGAGCGCGTCGTCGAGCTCGGCGGGCACGTCCTCAAGGCCGCCCACGACTCGCCCTACGGGCGGGTGGCGACGGTGGCGGATCCGGAAGGGGCGATGTTCTCGCTGATCCACGCCGTCCGCTGAGGCCTTGGAATGCCCCTGAGGTCAGGCCGAGGCGATCGGCAGCACGTCCGGCGACAGGGCGCCCGCGCGAGCCGTCGCGGCCGTCAGACGGCGGCGGTGGTGCCGGCGACACAGGACCTCGTAGCCGATGTCCTCTGCCTGGTTGACGTCGCCGACGACGACCTGGGCGCCCTCGACGACCATCTCGCCGCCTATCGTGCGGGCGTTGTGGGTGGCGCGGGCGCCGCACCAGCACAGGGCCTCGACCTGGAGGACCTCGACCCGGTCGGCCAGCTCCACGAGGCGCTGGGAGCCGGGGAAGAGCTTGGAGCGGAAGTCGGTGGTGATGCCGAAGGCGAAGACGTCGATGCCCAGGTCGTCGACCACACGGGCCAGTTGGTCGATCTGCCGGGGAGCCAGGAACTGGGCCTCGTCCGCGATCACGTAGTCCGCCCGGCCGCCCTGTGAGAGGTGGTCGACGAGGTACGCGTACAGATCCTGGTCGTCCGCCACCTCCACCGCGTCCGTGACCAGGCCGAGGCGAGAGGAGAGCTTGCCCTCGCCCGCGCGGTCGTCGCGCGTGAAGATCATGCCCTGCAGGCCCCGCGCCGAGCGGTTGTGCTCGATCTGGAGAGCCAGCGTCGACTTCCCGCAGTCCATCGTTCCGGAGAAGAACACCAGCTCGGGCATGGGGAGTTGAGCACCTTTCGGCAACAGAAGATCGGGAGGGGTGTGGCTTCAGGAGCGTACTTGCAACAGGGGCACGAGCTGCTCGACGGGGGTCATCGAGCCGTGGTTGCCGACCATCGCCGACTCCTTCGGCTCCCGCTCGGTCGCGATGATCAGGACGTCGTCGCGAGCCGCCGCTACGACGTCGCCGATCCGGGCATACACCCGTTCGTCGACGTGCGGGCCGAACCAGCCCGCGGCGATCGCCTCGTCCCGCGAGGCCACCCAGAACTGCTCGCCGAGCACCTCGCGCCAGCAGGTCAGGACGTCCGCCTCGGCACCCGGCACCGCGTAGACGTGCCGGGCGCGGCCCTCGCCACCGAGCAGGGCGACCCCGGCGCGCAGCTCCCAGTCCTCGTCGAAGTCGATGCGGTGCTGCTCGTCGAAGGGGATGTCGATCATGCCGTGGTCGGCGGTGACGTACAGGGCGCTGCGCGGCGGCAGCTGCTCCGCGAGGCGCTGGACCAGGCGGTCGACATACATGAGCTGGCCGCGCCAGGGGTCCGAGTCGACGCCGAAGCGGTGGCCCTTGCCGTCCACCTCCGCGTAATACGTGTAGATCAACGAGCGGTCCCCGGCGGCCAGTTGTTCGGCCGCGAGGTCCATGCGCTCCTCGCCGGACAGCCGTCCGTGGAACGTGCCGCCGCTCAGTGCGATCTTGGTGAGCGGGGTGTTCTGGAAGGTGGGGGACGAGACCTGCGCGGTGTGCACGCCCGCCGCGTCGGCCAGCTGGAAGACCGTGGGGTAGGGCTGCCAGGCGCGCGGTTCCGTCCATGGGTTCCAGCGGAGCTGGTTCATCAGCTCGCCGGTCTCCGGGTTGCGCGCGGTGTAGCCGGGCAGGCCGTGCGCGCCGGGCGGCAGGCCGGTGCCGACGGAGGCGAGGGAGGTCGCGGTGGTCGCCGGATAGCCCGCCGTGATCGGGCGGCCGGTACCGCCGCGGGAGGTCGCCAGGAGCGACGTCATGAAGGGGGCCTCGTCGGGGTGCGCCTTCAGCTGCTCCCAGCCGAGACCGTCGATCAGGAAGACGCAGTTCCGGTCGGACTCGGTCAGCTCGGGTATCGCGACGGTCATGCCGGGTACGGCCATGCCCGCTGCGAGCGTGGGCAGCAGGTCGGCCAGCGAACCGGCGCCGTACTCGGGGACGGGCGCGGAGTCGACGGCGAGGGGTTCCGGGTGGTCCCAGGTGGGCAGTGCCATCAGTGCGTGATGTCCGCGGTCGCCTCGGAGAGGGACTGCGCGAAGGCGAGGGCCTGGCGCACGGTCTCCGGGCCGTCCCCGGCCTCGCTGACGCGCAGGCTCAGGTCGTCCGCCGTCGAATTGCCCGTATAGCCGTGGTCCGCCTCGCAGTTGGGGTCGCCGCAGGCGGCGGGCTCCAGGTCGATGCGGGAGACCGCACCCCAGCCGATGGTCAGGACGACCTCGCGGGGCGGCGTGCCCGGCGTGTACGACTCCGGGTTGGCGACGACACGGCTGACGACGACCGACGAGATCCGGCCGATCTTGACCGACTCGGTAGACGTCGTGGCGTACGGCGTCGGCGACGTCGTGTCCGCGTTCTGCTCGTCGGTGTGGCTCACGATGAAGCGGTTGCCGGTGAGGACGAGCACGGTGACGTGCCGCCGCACCTCGTTCGCGTCGAACGTCGTCTCCTGGTGGACCAGGTACGACCGGATGGCCTCGCCGCCGATCGCGGCCTCCACCGCCTCGGCCACGAGGGCCGGGTAGTAGCCGCTGCGCTCGATCGCCGCTCGCAGCCCCTGGGTCGTCGTACTGGTCTTGGCCATGACGTCCATCCTACGGGGGCCCACTGACTGCGAGGCACCGCTCGCGGGTGTCTGTCGTGGACGGAACAGATACGCGAATGGATCAGGGCGTGGGGATCGGAGCGCGGGGATCGGTGGCGGCTCAGACGACGGGGAGAGTCCGCGGGCCGAGATCGTCGCGGACAGGAGCGCGCGCCAGCCGCACAGTGGCGCTCAGCACACTCAGACCGCGCGGGGCGACGACCACGGGCTCCAGCGAGACCGCGACGACCTCCGGATGATCGTCGACAAGCCGGGACACGCGCAGCATCAGCTCTTCGAGGGCCGCCGTGTCCACCGGCGCGGAACCGCGCCAGCCGAACAGGAGCGGCGCCGTCCGGATCGACCGGACCAGCGAGGTCGCGTCCCGGTCGGTGACCGGAATCAGCCGGTGCGCCGTGTCCCCCAGCAGCTCCGAGGCGGCCCCGGCGAGCCCGAACGAGAGCACCGCCCCGGCCGCCGGGTCGATCACCGCCCGTACGACGGTGTCGACTCCGCGCGGCGCCATCCCCTGCACGACGGGCCGCAGCTCCTCCGGCTTCCCGAACAGCTCCGTCAACTCCGCGTACGCCCGCCGCAGTTGCTCCTCGTCCGCCAGATCGAGCCGTACGCCGCCCAGGTCGGCGCGGTGCCGCAGGTGCGGGGCGGTGGTCTTGAGGGCCACGGGGTAGCCGAGGGTTCGCGCGGCCGCCACGGCGTCGTCCGGCGTGGGCGCCGGCAGGGCACGGCGTACGTCGATGCCGTACCGCCCGAGCAGCACACAGGTCTCCTCCCCGCCGAGCGTCAGCCCCTCCCCCCGCGCGAGCAGCCCGTCGATCTGCTCGGCGGCCCCCTTCTCGTCGATGTCCTCGTACTCGGGCACCTTGCCCGGCTCGGCGGCGTCACGCCGCCACTGGGCGTACTTCACGGCTTGCGCGAGCGCACGGACGGCACGCTCGGCGGCGGGGTAGGCGGGGATGAGACGAGCCTCTTCAGGTGCTTCGACCTCGGTGCGCAACCGCTCCGCAGGGCGATGGGGGTCCCCCCGCTCGAGCGTGGCCGGGAGTGGGGAAGGGTGGGCACCGCCCGCAGCGCCGGGTGCCGACTCAGCCGCCTGTGGTGCCGTGCTGGCGGCCGCGGACAACGCCTCGGCGAGCCCACCAAGCTCGACATGCACCACCAGCACCGGCTTCGCCGGAAGCGAGGCCGCCGCCGAGCGCAGTGCCTCGGCCAAGGCTGCGTCTTGAGCGGACGTCTCCCCCACCGCCGGTATGGCGGTCACGACAACGGCGTCGCACTTGTCGTCGGCCAAGGCCCGCACCAGCGCCCCATGAAAGTCCTCCGCGGAGGCCCCCGTAGTCAGATCCAGCGGAGGAAGCGGCCGAAGCCCTTCGGCAAGACACGCGTCGTACGTGAGCAGCCCGAGCGACTCCGAGTTCCCGAGGATCGCCACCCGAGGCCCGGGAGGAAGCGGCTGGCGTGCCAGCAGAAGCCCCGCATCGACGAGCTCGGTGATCGTGTCGACCCGAATCACCCCCGCCTGCCGCAGCAGCGCGGACACCGTGGCGTGCGGCAACCGCGTGGCCCGTACGGCATGCCCCTGGGGAGCCGCCCCGCCGTGCCGCGCCCCCTGGACGACGACCAGAGGCTTCGCCGCCGCCGTCCGCCGCGCGAGGCGCGTGAACTTGCGTGGGTTGCCGATGGATTCGAGGTACATGAGGGCTACGTCGGTGTCCGGGTCGTCGTACCAGTACTGCAGTACGTCGTTGCCGGACACGTCCGCCCGGTTCCCGGAGGAGACGAACGTCGACACACCGGTCACCCCCGTGACGCCGCCGCCGCGCCGGTGCAGCCGGGACAGCAGGGCGATCCCGATGGCGCCGGACTGGGCGAACAGGCCTATCCGCCCGGGGCGCGGCATCTCGGGCGCGAGCGAGGCGTTGAGGCGCACGTCGGGGGATGTATTGATGACCCCGAAGGCATTCGGCCCGATGATGCGCATCCCGTACGTACGCGCCTGGCGCACGAGTTCGCGCTGGCGCTCGCGCCCCTCGGGGCCGCTCTCGGCGTACCCGGCGGAGACGACGACGAGCCCCTGCACCCCGTGCTCGCCGCACTCGGCGACGACCTCGGGGACGAGCGGCGCGGGCACGGCGACGACGGCGAGGTCGACGGGCTCGTGGATGTCACGGATGGAGCGGTGCGCGGGGACTCCGTCGAGTTCCTTCTCCTTAAGCGCCCTGTTGACCGCGTACAGGCGGCCGGTGAATCCGGCGTCACGGAGGTTGGTGAGGACACTGCGGCCGACACCTCCGGGTGTGCGGCCCGCGCCGATGACGGCGACCGAGCCGGGTGCGAGCAGTCGCTGCACGGACCGGGCCTCGGCACGCTGCTCCCGCGCGCGCTGCACGGCGAGCGACCGGTCGGTGGGTTCGAGGTCGAATTCCAGGCGTACGACGCCGTCCTCGAAGTGCCTCTTCTGTTGGTACCCGGCGTCCGTGAAGACCTTGATCATCTTGGTGTTGGCGGGCAGCACCTCGGCGGCGAAGCGGCGGATGCCGCGCTCACGGGCCACGGCCGCGACGTGTTCCAGAAGGGCCGAGGCGACCCCGCGGCCCTGGTGGGCGTCCTGCACGAGGAAGGCGACCTCGGCCTCGTCGGCGGGCGCGGAGGCGGGCAGGCCGTCGGCATTAATGCGGTCATAGCGTACGGTGGCGATGAACTCGCCGCCCACCGTGGCCGCGAGACCCACCCGGTCCACAAAGTCGTGGTGCGTGAAGCGGTGGACATCCTTGGCGGACAGTCGCGGGTACGGCGCGAAGAAGCGGTAGTACTTCGACTCGGCCGAGACCTGCTCGTAGAAGCTGACCAGGCGGTCGGCGTCATCAACGGTGATGGGCCTGATGCGTGCGGTACCACCGTCACGCAGCACCACGTCCGCCTCCCAGTGAGCGGGGTACTCGTGCCGGTCCGACGAGGTCTGCATGGGGCCCAGAGTACGGCTCGCGTCCGACAACGGCGCGAGGCAGTCTGTGGGCAACGGAAGTCGGATCGAGGCCGCGATCCGACGACACTCCGGAGGGGACGAAGGACCGCTCCGGAGACGCTTCACGATATGGGACACTGGTCTAGACAACCCTGAAAACCTGAAGGGCAGCATCACATGGCTGAGCGCCGCGTCAACGTCGGCTGGGCCGAGGGCCTCCACGCCCGCCCCGCTTCCATCTTCGTCCGGGCCGCGACGGCCTCCGGTATCCCCGTGACGATCGCCAAGGCCGACGGCAACCCCGTCAACGCGGCCTCCATGCTCGCTGTCCTCGGGCTGGGCGCCCAGGGCGGCGAGGAGATCGTCCTCGCGTCCGACGCCGAGGGTGCGGACGCTGCCCTCGACCGTCTGGCGAAGCTGGTCGCCGAGGGGCTTGAGGAGCTCCCCGAGACCGTCTGAGCATTACGGACACCATGCGGCTGAGCCGCGTCACCCATTCCCGGGCGGCGCGGCTCAGCCGTTTTCCGTACACCGTCCAGGAATTCTGCGCATGTCACCCGCGCACCCCGCGTCGCACCCACGAAAATAACACGCACCGGAATTCTCGGCACGCGAAAAGAGGGGCAGCGGAAATAGGGCCCTGCCGAATATCCCTCTTTGTATACGGCGCCCGTGTTAATGCCGCAGGCCCGTCATGTTTACGGGAGGTTGCGAAGTCCTCACACGGTCCGGACGATCTCCGCCGCCGGGAAATCGGAGCCGGTGCGCGACCGCGGCACGCTCGGTGTGCAGGGCCGTGATCGCCCGGGCCCGCTCGCTGTCACCGCGCGCCACGGCGTCCACGATGCCGCCGTGCTCCGCCCAGGACTCGGCGGGGTTGGCCGGCGCCTCCACCGCGTACATCCATGCGATCTTGTGCCGCAGCTGGGCGAGCGTGGAGGTGAGGGCGGGGCTTCCGGAAGCCTGCGCGAGGGTCTCGTGGAACCAGCCGCCCAGCGAGCGCAGGTCCTCGCTGTGGCCCCTCCTGGCCCGCTCCTGACCCAGCCTGACCAGGCCTCGGAGCACCTTGAGGTGGGCCTCGGTACGGCGCTGCGCGGCCCGCGCGGCACCCAGCGGCTCAAGCAGCATGCGCATCTCCAGCAGGTCGGAGGCCTCCTGCTCGGTGGGCTCCGCGACGCACGCGCCCGCGTGCCGACGGGTGACGACGAAGCCCTCGGCCTCCAGCGTGCGCAGGGCCTCGCGCACGGGGACGCGCGAGACGCCGTAGCGCCGCGCGAGCAGTTCCTCGGTGAGCCGGCTGCCTCGCTCGTAGACACCCGCGACGATGTCGTCACGGATCGCCGTGCATACCGAGTGCGCCGGAATACGCATGACCGGACCTCCGCTTTAATCCCCGCGAAACGCCATCGATTGACGCTTGTTCAGTGACTCTATTGCAGGGAGCCGGAATTTCCGATGGCAGGCCGGAATCCAGGGATATTTTTTGGACACACGGCCGCCTGAAACGACGATGCCCCGGCTCGGCGAGCCGGGGCATCGGAAGTGGCGAAGAAGCGGTGATGCGCTTGTCAGACGTTCACACCGTGCGAACGAAGGTACGCCACCGGGTCGATGTCCGAGCCGTACTCCGCGGTCGTACGGGCCTCGAAGTGGAGGTGCGGCCCGGTGGTGTTGCCGGTAGACCCGGAGAGGGCTATCTGCTGGCCCGGAGTCACCGTCTGGCCCACGGAGACGCCGATGGACGACAGGTGCCCGTACATCGTGTACGTACCGTCGTGCATCTTGATGACGACCTGGTTGCCGTAGGCGCCGCCCCAGCCGGCCGTGACGACCGTGCCGGAGCCGACGGCGTGCACCGAGGTGCCGGACGCGGCGTGGAAGTCGACGCCGGTGTGGCTGCCGGAGGACCAGAGGCTGCCACCGGCCTTGTAGCCGGTGGAGATGTACGAGCCGGTGATCGGCAGGACGAAGGTGTTGAGACGCTTGCGCTCGGCTGCGCGGGCGGCGCGCTCCTTGGCCTCGCGCGCCTCCTTGGCCCTCTTCGCGGCCTCCTTGCGGGCGGCTTCCTCGGCCTTCTTCTGCGCGGCGGCCTCGTCGGCGGCGTGCTGCTGGGCGACGGCCTGCGCGTCGATCTTCTCGGCGAGGGTGTCGCCGATGGTGATGATCGGGGTCAGCCCGGTCTGCTCGGCGGAGGTGTCCGCGGCGAGTGCCGGGGCGGCCAGGGTTCCGATGACACCGGTGGTGGCGAGCGCTGCGACGCCGACGGCGTTCGTGGTCGTGCGCTTCACGCGGCTCGGACGACGGTGCTTCCCTGTGCCACAGGTGAACGCCATGTAGGGGCTGATCCTTTCCTTCCTTCTCGCCTACCGGGTTAGCTGACGGGTTCGGAGCAGGAAGGTCTCCTACGGACTCCCTCCTGGGAGGGCGTCCGATTCACCCCAGGGACTGCGTGTGGGTCCCCGGCTCCCCTGGCTCGCGCCGTACGGGGACTCGGCGATGGCTGTCCGGTGCCGCGGGCGCGGCGCACTGCCTGACGAACAGCCCGACCGACGCTAAACGGGGCATCTTTCAAACAACAAACGGATCACGGCCTTTGTAGCGCATGCCACAGGGCAGACAGGCAACCTCCCTATCAATACGGACACCTTGGGGACGAAGCCCGGGAAGTAGGCCGAAGTTCGGGCAAAAGGAGACCCAGGTGACTCTTCAGTCACCTGGGTCTTCAGGGAGTCGCGCTGTCCTACTCGGCCCGGACGACGGTCACTTCACCGATTCCGAGCTCCTTGACGGGCTCCTCGATCTGCGCGGCGTCGCCCACCAGGACGGTCACCAGACGGTCCACCGGGAAGGCGTTCACGGCGGCCGCGGTGGCCTCCACGGTGCCCGTCGCGGCGAGCTGCTGATAGAGCGTCGCCTGGTAGTCGTCCGACAGGTACTGCTCGACCTGGTCGGCGAGCGTGCTCGCGACGGCCGCCGCGGTCTCGAACTTGAGGGGCGCCACACCCACCAGGTTCTGTACGGCGATGTCGCGCTCGGCGTCCGTCAGGCCCTCGGCGGCGAGGGTACGCAGCACCTTCCACAGGTCGTCGAGCGCCGGACCGGTGTTCGGGGTGTCCACCGAGCCGCTGATGGCGAGCATCGCGACGCCCGTGCCGTCCGGCGCGGAGCGCAGCACCTGGCCGAACGCCCGCACACCGTAGGTATAACCCTTCTCCTCGCGCAGGACGCGGTCCAGGCGCGAGGTGAGGGTGCCGCCGAGGCAGTACGTGCCGAGCACCTGGGCGGGCCAGACGCGATCGTGCCGGTCGGCGCCGACGCGGCCGATGAGCAGCTGCGTCTGGACGGCGCCGGGGCGGTCCACGATGATCACGCGGCCGGTGTCGTCGGCGCTCACCGGCGGCACGGGGCGCGGCTCGGCGGACGAGCCGGTCCAGGAGCCGAGCGTGTCCGCGAGCAGCGCGTCGAGGTCGACATCGGTCAGGTCACCGACGATGACGGCGGTGGCCGTCGCGGGGCGTACGTGCTTGTCGTAGAAGGCGCGCACGGCCGCCGCGTCGATCTTCTGGACGGTCTCCTCGGTGCCCTGGCGCGGGCGCGACATGCGCGAGGTCGCCGGGAACAGCTCCTTGGAGAGCTCCTTGGCGGCGCGGCGGGCCGGGTTGGCCGTCTCGTGCGGGATCTCGTCCAGGCGGTTGCGGACCAGTCGCTCGACCTCGCTGTCCGCGAACGCCGGTGCCCTCAGGGCGTCGGCGAGCAGACCCAGCGCCTTGGGGAGGCGCGAGACGGGCACTTCGAGCGACAGGCGTACGCCGGGGTGGTCGGCGTGCGAGTCGAGGGTGGCGCCGCAGCGCTCCAGCTCGGCGGCGAACTCCTCGGCGGAGTGCTTGTCGGTGCCCTCGGAGAAGGCACGCGCCATGATCGTGGCGATGCCGTCGAGGCCCGCTGGTTCGGCCTCCAGCGGCGCGGCGAGGATCACCTCGACGGCGACGACCTGCTGGCCGGGGCGGTGGCAGCGCAGGAGCGTGAGGCCGTTGTCGAGCGTGCCGCGCTCGGGCGACGGGAAGGCCCACGGCTTGGCCTCGCCGGCCTGGGGCTGCGGGTGGAAGTCCATGGTGGCGAGCTCGGTCACTTCGCCGCCTCCTCGTCGGTGTCGTCAGCGGCGTCGGTGTCTTCGGGGGCGATCGGCTCGTAGACGAGCACCGCGCGGTTGTCGGGGCGCAGGCGGGACTTGGCGACCTCCTGGACCTCCTCTGCGGTGACCTCCAGGACGCGCTGCACGGCGGTCAGGGCGAGCTGCGGGTCGCCGAACAGGACGGCGTACCGGCACAGTTCGTCGGCGCGGCCCGCGACGGTGCCGAGCCGGTCCAGCCACTCGCGCTCCAACTGGGCCTGGGCGCGCTCCATTTCCTCGGCCGTGGGGCCCTCCTCGGCGAACCGGGCGAGCTCCTCGTCCACGGCGGCCTCGATGACCGGGACCTCGACGTCGCCGGACGTCTTGACGTCCAGCCACCCCAGGGAGGGCGCTCCGGCGAGCCGCAGCAGGCCGAACCCGGCCGCGACGGCGGTGCGGTCGCGGCGTACGAGCCGGTTGTAGAGCCGGGAGGACTCGCCGCCGCCGAGGACGGTGAGCGCCACGTCGGCCGCGTCGGCCGCGCGCGTGCCGTCCTCCGGGAGCCGGTAGGCGGCCATCAGGGCGCGCGCCGGGACCTCCTCCTCGACGACCTCGCGCAGCTGCTCGCCGATGGTCTCGGGCAGCGAGCCGTCGCGCGGGGCGGGCTTGCCGTCGTGCCCGGGGATGGAGCCGAAGTACTTCTCGATCCAGGCGAGCGTCTGCTGCGGGTCGATGTCTCCGACCACCGACAGCACCGCGTTGTTGGGCGCGTAGTACGTGCGGAAGAACGCGCGGGCGTCCTCCAGGGTGGCCGCGTCCAGGTCCGCCATCGACCCGATCGGGGTGTGGTGGTACGGGTGGCCCTCGGGGTACGCCAGCGCCGTCAGTTTCTCGAACGCGGTGCCGTAGGGCACGTTGTCGTAGCGCTGCCGGCGCTCGTTCTTGACGACGTCCCGCTGGTTCTCCATGGACTCGTCGTCGAGCGCGGCGAGCAGCGAGCCCATGCGGTCGGCCTCCAGCCAGAGGGCGAGCTCCAGCTGGTGGGCGGGCATGGTCTCGAAGTAGTTGGTGCGCTCGAAGCTCGTGGTGCCGTTGAGCGAACCGCCCGCGCCCTGCACCAGTTCGAAGTGGCCGTTGCCCTTCACCTGGCCCGAGCCCTGGAACATCAGGTGCTCGAAGAGGTGAGCCAGACCGGTACGGCCCTTGACCTCGTGGCGCGAGCCGACGTCGTACCAGAGGCACACCGCCGCGACCGGGGTCAGGTGATCCTCGGAGAGCACCACGCGCAGGCCGTTGGCCAGGCGGTGCTCGGTCGCTGTCAGGCCGCCGGAGTCTGCCTCAGCTGTGGCCGTGTGACCCATGGGCATGTACGTCCCTTCGATCGCGGAAAACTGCGTATTTCCTGTCGGTCCTGCCACTGTATGCAAGCGCGCCGACGGCTGGCGAAGTTCCCGCACCTCGTACGCCGAGAGCGAGACTCTCGCGGGTCGCAGCCGCGTCCCTGGAGGCCCTCCGAGCCCGCTACGAACGGGTCGCGGTCGGCGTTGTCAGTGGGGCGGTCCACAATGGACCGCGTCAGATCCCGTTCATGCCCCGGCAGAGACTGTGAAGGAGCCGCAGCAGCGATGGCCCGCCGCAGCACGAAGACCCCGCCGCCCGACGACTCGTACGAGGAGAAGATCCTCGACATCGACGTCGTGGACGAAATGCAGGGCTCCTTCCTCGAGTACGCGTACTCGGTCATCTACTCGCGAGCCCTGCCGGACGCGCGCGACGGCCTCAAGCCCGTGCACCGCCGCATCGTCTACCAGATGAACGAGATGGGCCTGCGCCCCGACCGCGGCTATGTGAAGTGCGCCCGCGTCGTCGGCGAGGTCATGGGTAAGCTCCACCCGCACGGAGACGCGTCGATCTACGACGCGCTCGTGCGCCTGGCCCAGCCCTTCTCGATGCGCCTGCCGCTGGTCGACGGGCACGGCAACTTCGGCTCGCTCGGCAACGACGACCCGCCGGCCGCCATGCGTTACACCGAGTGCCGGATGGCCGACGCGACGTCACTGATGACCGAGTCGATCGACGAGAACACGGTCGACTTCACGCCGAACTACGACGGCCAGGAGCAGGAGCCCGACGTCCTCCCGGCGGCGTACCCGAATCTCCTGGTCAACGGCTCGTCCGGCATCGCCGTCGGCATGGCCACCAACATGCCGCCGCACAACCTCGGCGAGGTCATCGCCGCCGCCCGCCACCTGATCCGCTACCCGGGCGCCGACCTCGAAACGCTGATGAAGTACATCCCGGGCCCCGACCTGCCCACCGGCGGCCGGATCGTCGGACTCTCCGGGATCAGGGACGCGTACGAGTCGGGCCGCGGCACCTTCAAGATCCGCGCCACGGTGTCGGTGGACAACGTGACGGCGCGCCGCAAGGGCCTCGTCGTCACCGAACTGCCCTTCACCGTCGGCCCGGAGAAGGTGATCGCGAAGATCAAGGACCTCGTCGGCAACAAGAAGCTGCAGGGCATCGCCGATGTGAAGGACCTCACCGACCGTGCGCACGGTCTGCGCCTGGTGATCGAGATCAAGAACGGCTTCGTGCCGGAAGCGGTCCTGGAGCAGCTCTACAAGCTGACGCCGATGGAGGAGTCCTTCGGTATCAACAACGTGGCGCTGGTGGACGGCCAGCCGCTCACCCTGGGCCTCAAGGAGCTCCTGGAGGTCTACCTCGACCACCGCTTCGACGTCGTGCGCCGCCGCAGCGAGTTCCGCCGCGGCAAGAAGCGCGACCGGCTGCACCTGGTCGAGGGCCTGCTCGTCGCCCTCCTGGACATCGACGAGGTCATCCGACTCATCCGCTCCAGCGACAACTCGGCGCAGGCCAAGGAGCGCCTGATCGAGCGCTTCTCGCTGAGCGAGATCCAGACGCAGTACATCCTGGACACGCCGCTGCGCCGCCTCACCAAGTTCGACCGCATCGAGCTGGAGTCGGAGCGCGACCGGCTCAACGGCGAGATCGACGAGCTGACCGGCATCCTGGAGTCGGACGCGGAGCTGCGCAAGCTGGTCTCGGGCGAACTGGCATCGGTGGCCAAGAAGTTCGGCACCGACCGGCGTACGGTACTCCTGGAGTCCGCCGGCACCCCCGCCGCGACGGTCCCGCTCCAGGTGGCGGACGACCCGTGCCGGGTGCTGCTGTCCTCGACGGGTCTCCTCGCCCGTACGGCCAACGGCGACCCCTTCGAGGACGCCGAGGACGCCAAGCGCACCAAGCACGACGTGATCGTCTCCGCGGTGCCCGCGACAGCGCGCGGCGAGATCGGCGTGGTGATCTCTTCGGGCCGCCTGCTGCGACTGAACGTGGTCGACCTCCCGCAGCTGCCGGAGACCGCGGCGCGGCCCAACCTCTCCGGGGGCGCGCCGATTTCGGAGTTCCTGTCCTCCCTGGAGCCGGACGAGACGGTGATCTGCCTGACGACGCTCGACGAGTCGTCGCCCGGCCTGGCGCTCGGCACGGAGCAGGGTGTCGTCAAGCGCGTGGTACCCGACTACCCCTCGAACAAGGAGGAGTTGGAGGTCATCACGCTCAAGGACGGCGACCGGATCGTCGGCGCGGTCGAGCTGCGCACAGGCGAGGAGGACCTGGTCTTCATCACGGACGACGCCCAGCTGCTGCGCTACCAGGCCTCGCAGGTGCGCCCGCAGGGTCGTGCGGCGGGCGGCATGGCGGGCATCAAACTGACCGACGGCGCGAAGGTGATCTCCTTCACGGCGGTCGACCCGGCGGTGGACGCGGTGGTGTTCACGGTGGCGGGCTCGCGCGGCACGCTGGACGACTCGGTCCAGACCACGGCCAAGCTGACACCCTTCGACCAGTACCCGCGCAAGGGCCGCGCCACGGGTGGCGTGCGCTGCCAGCGGTTCCTGAAGGGCGAGGACTGCCTGTCGCTGGCCTGGGCCGGCGCGGCACCGGCACGGGCCGCGCAGAAGAACGGCACGCCCGCCGAACTGCCGGAGATGGACCCGCGCCGCGACGGCTCGGGCGTATCGCTGGCGAAGACGGTGTCGGTGGTGGCGGGCCCGGTGTAGCTCAGCCGGCCTCTTCGAGGCCTTCGGGCTCCTCGTCCTGTACGAGGCTGGCCTGCACGTAGCGGAGAACGCCCCACATGCTGTGCTCGTCGGCGTGTGGGGCGTCCTCTGTGCACGCCTCCAGTTCCTTGGTCAGAGCCGCCGTGTCGATGCCGGAGCCGATCAGGACGAGCTGGGTGAGACGCGCCTCGGCACGGCCCCAGGGCTCCGGGTAGAAGCGCAGGAACCGCCCGACGGCATGCACGGCATACCGATTGACGCTGTCCTGGACGCCGAAATCGACGTACCCCTTGATGCGGTAGAGCCCCTCGGGCCTGCTGTCGAGGAAGTCCATCAGCCGTCGGGGGCTGAGCGGCACGCCGGAGCTGAACGAGAGGGTGTCGTAGGCGGAGTGCAGATGGTCGCGGTGGTCCTGGTGATCGCCCTCCGTCTGCCGGTGCAGATCGTCGAAGGACAGCTGCCCGATGCGCTCCTCGCTCGGCCTGCAGTCGAAGAGGAGCTCGGGGTCGATACGGCCGTAGGTGGCGGGCACGACGGCGGCGCGATCGGCGAGTTCCCGGACGACGCGAAGCACCTGCTCGCCGTCCTCCGCCCGATCGACCTTGTTGACGACGACGAGATCGGCGAGAGCGAGATGCCGGTCGATCTCGGGGTGCTTCTCGCGCGTCCCGCCGAACTCGGCCGCGTCGACCACCTCGACGAGCCCGCCGTAGACGATCCGCGGATGCTCACTGGCGAGCACCATCCGCACGAGCTCCTGGGGCTCGGCGAGCCCGCTCGCCTCGATGACGATGACGTCGATACGGGTCGAGGGCTGGGCAAGCCGCCCCAGATACTCATCGAGTTCACTGGCGTCGACGGCACAGCACAGGCACCCGTTCCCCAGGGAAACGGTGGAATCCCCCAGCGCTCCCGCCACCGCCATGGCGTCGATCTCGATGGCGCCGAAGTCGTTGACGATGGCCCCGATCCGGCTGCCGCCGCTGCGGTGCAGCAGATGATTCAGCAAGGTGGTCTTGCCGGAGCCCAGGAATCCGGCGAGGAGAACGACCGGAATCTGCTTGGCCGCGCTCTGCTCGATCAGGAGTTGGTCGATCGGGATCGGCTGCGGACTGGGCTGGCTCAACGGGCGACCTCTTTCACACCAGTGCGTACGCCGGTTCGCGGACCGGCTCCCGTACGAGAGCGGCTCGCGCACCGGCACTCCTACGAGGAATCAATGCCGACCCAGGATACGAGCGGGAGGAATCGCCGCGAAGTGAACGATTGTTAGCGGCGCTCGCGGGGCACACGTTGGACATGGCGCCGGGATACGCGACCCGCACTTCCCTCCGTGCGCCTCCTCTCCGCCTCCCTGCCGATCAGAGCCGCTCGGCAAAACTGGGAGACGGCAAGCGCGCCGCCCACCGCTCGCCGGTCCGCTCCCTGTCGCCCCACATCCGACGACCGGCGGAACGGTCGCCTGATTCGGGGGTTTTGACATGGTCACACAGAATTTTGGGGTGCGGGGGTTGAGTTCCGCCGCAACGGCGGGATTCGCCTTCGCAGTCGGGGTGCTCGTGGTCCTGGCCGCTCAACAGCGACGTTTCGAGGCACTCCGCCTGCGGGTCGTACAAGTGGAGCAGGCCGACGACCGGAACGCGAGGCTCGCGGAGCAACAGCGCTTTCAGACGTACCTGCTCGACAAGGCTCTGGACGATCCGGATCTCGCCGAGGTCCTGAGCACCATCGACGAGGTGGACCCGACCCGGCGGCGTCAGTACCTCTTCGCCAACGCGATGTACACCAACATCCTTCGTGCCTACCGGGCGGGAGACGTCAACTGGGACGAGCTCCATGGCCATCTTCGAGTGATCTGCCAGAGTGCGATCTTTCGCGACTACTGGGACGCCACCCGCCACCATCGCGCGAGCCTCAAGAAGGCGTCGCAGGAGGCGCGAGTGGGCCGAATGGTGGACGCGCTCATCCGCGATCTGGACGAATCAGACACCGAGGAGTGGTGGGTCGTAGGCGAGCCGTCAGCAGAGTAGAGCTGGTGTTTGAGGAACGAACAGCCAATCGCAGTAGGCCAGTTGGCCTAACGAGGGGCGGAGGTTTAAGCGCCTAACCTGTCGGCTACATTGTCCCCGTTTTCACTGTCTAAACCTGAGGACCGGGATCAACTTGAAAATCGTGCGCCGCATCGGCGCGTCTCCCCGCGAACGAGGCAGTCTTTCGGGCGAGACGTGCCCGGACATCTTTGAGCTCAGCGACGGAAATTTCGCCGTTATCGGCACAGAGGCGACAGCGACGCTCGACGGTCAACTCCCCCACGACGCCGCGCGCGCGGACTACGAACGCATCGTGGTCATCAGCCGCGAAACACTCCTCCGCGCGAAGTCGGACATCCCTGACAGGTGAAGCGGCCGCAGGGCTGAGACAGGACACGCAGGACACGTCCGTGGTCCGTCGAGATCCATCGGTCACCCCGACCCCCTCTCCGGTCAACGACGTGCCTCCCCGGCCCGCCCCACACCTTCCCACCCGCCCCGCGCCACATCCCCAGACGCCAGAGGGCCCGAGCAACGCCGCCGCTCACCACGCACGGCGCCACTCGACAAGCTTCCCGAGGTCCGGCACCGATCGGTGCCGGACCTCTCGCGTACTAGGCCACCGTCGGCACCGCCACCGGCGCTCCCGACCCCACATACCGAGCCACCGGCCGAATGATCTTCGGGTCCTCCGCCTGTTCCAGGATGTTGGCGCTCCAGCCGACGACGCGGGCCGCGGCGAAGGTGGGGGTGAACATCTCCCGGGGCAGGCCGCAGAGTTCCATGACCACGCCGGCGTAGAACTCCACGTTCGTGTGCAGCTCGCGACCGGGCTTGAGCTCGGCCAGGATCGCTTCCACCTGGTGTTCGACCTCGACGGCGAAGTCGACCAGTGGGCCACCGAACTGTTGCGCGATACCGCGGAGCATGCGCGAACGGGGGTCTTCCGTGCGGTAGATGGGGTGACCGAAGCCCATGATGCGATCGCCGGCGAGGACACGTTCACGGATCCACGGGTCGATGCGGTCGGGGGTGCCGATCGCATCGAGGGTGTCGAGGGCTCGACTGGGAGCACCGCCGTGGAGAGGCCCCGAGAGGGCACCGACCGCGCCCACGAGGCACGCCGCCACATCCGCCCCCGTCGACGTGATCACCCGCGCCGTGAACGTTGATGCATTGAATCCGTGGTCAATAGTCGATATCAAGTATTGCTCGACGGCCCGGGCGCGCGCGGCATCCGGCTCCGAACCCGTCAACATGTACAGATAGTTGGCCGCGTATCCGAGGTCGTCACGCGGCTCCACCGGCTCCAGCCCCTGCCCGAGCCGGTACAGCGCGGTGAGCAGCGTCGGTACGGCCGCGGACGCCGCGAGGGTGTCCGCTCGACGCCGGTCGGCGTCGATGTCGTACACCGGCCGGAACGCCAATGCGGCGCCGAGCAGGGACAGCGCGGTGCGCAGTCCGGCCAGAGGTCCCGACAGCCCCGTCGCCGCCGCGATCGCGGGCAGCGCGGCCCGCACGTCGTCCGGCAGCCCGCGCAGCGCCGCGGTCTGCGCGGTGAAGGCGGCGCGCTGAGCCGCGTCGGGCAGTTCGCCATGGACCAGCAGATGCCAGACGTCCTCGAAGCCGCGGGTCTGCGCGAGTTCGACGGCCGAGTACTGCCGGTAGTGGTAGAAGCCCTCCAGCCCCCTGACGTCACCCACTTCGGTGTCGGTGACGACGACGCCCGCGAGTCCTCGCGGTACATCGACAGAGGTGGACGCGGCCCGGTTGATCGGCATGTTTCCTCCCTGGACTTGATCCGACTGTCCATGATTGACTCGATTCCTGTCAATATTGATTCAATCAATATGCCGATACATGGATACGGTGACGTCATGAGGGATCGAGAAGCGGCAGCGCCAGGGCACGAAGGGCGACGGCTCAGCACCAAGGAGACCGCCGAGCTGCTCGGCGTGAAGCCCGAGACGGTGTACGCGTATGTGAGCCGCGGCCAGCTCAGCAGCCGACGCGAACCCGGAGGGCGTGGGAGCACGTTCGACGCCAAGGAGGTGGAGGCGCTCGCGCGGCACAACAGACGGGAGACCGGCGGGAGTTCGAGCGCCGGCGGCGAACTCTCGGTCCGTACCGGCATCACCCTGATCGACAAGGACCGGTACTACTTCCGCGGCGTCGACGCGACCGAGCTGGCCGCGCGGTACTCCTACGAAGAGATCACCGAATGGCTGTGGACCGGAGAGCTGCGCCCCGGCGTCACGTTCACCGCCCCGGAGGCGTCCGTCGCCGTCGCGCGCCGCGCCGTCGACGCGCTGCCCGAGCACAGCGGCCCGACGGACCGGCTGCGCGTGGCCACGATCGCCGCGGCGACCGCCGACCCGCTGCGCTTCGACCTCTCCGAGGACGCCGTCCTCGGCACCGGACGCACCCTCATCCCCACGCTCGTCGCCGCACTGCCACCCATGAGACACGACCACCGCGACGAGGGCCCGCTGGCCCACCGCCTCTGGGCACGGCTCACCGGCCGTACGCCCGACGACGCGTCACTGAGCGTGCTGGACACGGCACTTGGGCTGCTCGTCGACCACGACCTGGCCGCCTCGACACTCGCGGTCCGGGTCGCCGCGTCGGCCCGGGCCCACCCGTACGCCGCCGTATCGGCGGGCCTCGGCGTGCTCGAAGGCCCGCTGCACGGCGCGGCCAGCGGCCTCGCGCACCGGCTGCTCCTCGACGTGCTGGACCGCGGCACGGCGGCTCCCGTGGTCGCGGACGAGCTGCGCGCCGGACGCCGCGTCCCAGGGCTCGGCCACCGGCTCTACCCCGGCGAGGATCCACGCGCGCGTGCCCTGTTCGCCCTCCTGGAGGAGGTACCCGACGCGGCGCCCGCCCTGGCGGCGGCCCACGACATCGTCACCACCACTGCCCGCCACACGCCCCTGCACGCCAACGTCGACCTGGCCCTGGCCGTCCTCACCGTCTCCTCCGGCATGCCGGCCTCCGCGGGCGAGACGGTCTTCGCCATCGCCCGTACGGCGGGCTGGATCGCCCACACCTTGGAGGAGTACGAGGAGCGCCCGCTGCGCATGCGCCCCAGCGGTCGGTACGTGGGCGCGCGCCCACCGCAGCCGCTGCCCGGCTGAGGCGGTCTGTCCGCGGGCGGCGCGGACACGGTAGGCGCTCCCCACGTAAGCGCCCACACGCCCCGTCGCGCGCCGAGTGCGCCCCAAACGCGCCCCCGTCTGCGCGGCTGGAAGTCACCCTGGCTCAAGTCAGGTTAGGCTCACCTCTGTGAGTACGTGCACGACCGCGTCGCGGCACCTCGACGAGCCCCTCGTGGGGACCGCAGCCACCGCGAGGACCTGGCTGCTGATCGAGCAGCCCGGCCCCTGGGGTGCCAAGGCGCTCACATCGAGCCACCTGGACCCCGTGCTCGGGCGCGCCCTCGAAGCGGCCGCGGAGGGCACCGGCGTACGGATCGCACTCATCCGCCGACCCGGACGGCACGCCGACTGCGGTACGCCCTCCGAGCGCCATGTGTATGCGGCCCACACCACTCCGGGAAACGCATGGCTGCACAGCGCCACAACGTCCGACCCGGAGCAGGTGCTCAACCTCGACTTCGTCGCGCTCGGCATGGGTGACCCCCATACCTTCGACGCGGCTCTCCAGGGTCGGCCCCACACAGGTGGCCCACTCGCCCTCGTCTGCACGAACGGCAAGCGCGACCGCTGCTGCGCCCTGCTCGGACGCCCCCTCGCGGGCGAGCTCGCCACCTCCGGGGTGGAGGGCACGTGGGAGGTCACCCACCTGGGCGGTCACCGCTTCTCGCCCACGGTGCTCGTCCTGCCGTTCGGATACGCGTACGGACGCGTCGAGGCCCACACGGTCAAGGAGATCCTCCAAGGCGTCCAGGAGGGGCGTGTGATCACCGAGGGCTGCCGCGGGAACTCCGCCTGGGAGCGGCCGGGCCAGGCGGCCGAGCTGGCCGTGCGTACGGCCACGGGAGAGCACGCCGCCGATGCCTTGACCGTGGTCCGCACGGATGGCGCCGCCCCGCGCTGGGAGGTCACCGTCGTCCACACCGACGGCCGTCTGTGGCGCGTCATCGTCGCGCAGGGTGCCTCGCTGCCGCCCCGCCCGGAGAGCTGCGGTTCGGCGCTCGGGTCGCCGGCCCGGATGGACGTGGTGGCGGTACGGGAGCTCACGCGGAGGGCGCTCGCCGTGCCCTGCTGACAGCGGATCCCGGACCAGGCGGCTCCCCGCTGTCCCGCCGATGCGACGCCCGCACGTCCCGCTGAGCTCCGACACGATGCCTGAGCGTCCCCCTGAGCTCTGCCACGGCTTCCACACCCGACGATCAAGAGATCCACGCCACACACCCACGGTGGAGCCCGCACGCCCCCGTACCGTCTAGGTATGAGCCCCACTCCCCCCGCACGACGACTGCGCCTCGGTCTGCCGCGGCGGGTGTTCTCGCAGGTGCTGCTGATGCAGGTGGCGATCGCCGCGGGAGTCGCCGTGCTCGCCACCGGACTGTTCCTCGCGCCGCTCAGTGCGCAGCTGGACGACCAGGCGATGCGCCGCGCACTCGCGATCGCGCAGACCACGGCGGTCCAGCCGCAGATCGCCGAGGACCTCCGGACGACGCGGCCGTCCGTGGACGGACCGGTGCAGGCCGAGGCGGAACGGATCCGGAAGGCCAGCAAGGCCGAGTACGTCGTGGTGATGAACATGAAGGGCGTGCGCTGGTCGCACACCGACCCGACGCAGATCGGCAAGAAGGTTTCGACCGACCCCAGGCAGGCCCTCGCCGGCAAGGACGTCATGCAGATCGACACCGGCACGCTGGGCCGCTCGGCCCGCGGCAAGGTGCCGCTGCGCGACACCGACGGCCGCATCGTCGGCGCGGTCTCGGTCGGCATCAAGTACGACAGTGTGCGCGCCCGGCTGATCGACGCCATCCCGGGGCTCTTCGGGTACGCGGGCGGAGCCATGGCCGTCGGTGCGCTGGCCGCGTATCTGATCTCCCGAAGGGTGCAGCGGCAGACCCGCGATCTGGCCTTCTCCGACATCTCCGCGCTGCTCGCGGAGCGCGAGGCGATGCTGCACGGCATACGGGAGGGCGTCGTCGCCCTGGACCGCGGCGGCCGCGTACGCCTCCTCAACGACGAGGCGCAACGTCTGCTGGGCCTCGACGCCGAGGCCATCGGGCAGCCGCTCGACGACGTGCTCGGTCCCGGACGTACGACCGACGTACTGGCCGGACGCGTCACCGGCACCGACCTGCTCACCGTCCGCGGCCAGCGCGTCCTGGTCGCCAACCGCATGCCCACCGACGACGGCGGCGCCGTCGCCACCCTGCGCGACCGTACGGAGCTGGAGCAGCTCGGCCGCGAACTCGACTCCACGCGCGGCCTGATCGACGCCCTGCGCGCCCAGGACCACGAGCACGCCAACCGCATGCACACGCTCCTGGGACTGCTCGAACTGGAGATGTACGACGACGCCGTGGAGTTCGTCGGAGAGGTGGTCGGCGACCACAGGGTGACCGCGGAACAGGTCACCGAGAAGATCCACGACCCGCTGCTCGCCGCCCTGCTGGTCGGCAAGGCGACCGTCGCGGCCGAGCGCGGTGTGGCCCTGTGGATCTCGGACCGGACCCTGCTGCCGGATCGGTTGATCGACCCGAGAGGACTGGTCACCGTCGTCGGGAATCTCGTCGACAACGCGCTCGATGCCGTCGCGGGCACTCCCCACGCGCGCGTGGAGGTCGAATTGCGCGCCGTGGGGCGTACCGCCGTTCTGCGGGTACGGGATACCGGCCCCGGCATCCCGGAGGAGCGGCGGGAGTTGATCTTCACCGACGGGTGGACCACCAAGAAGCCCCCGGCGCACGGAAAGCGCGGAATCGGCCTCTCCTTGGTGCGCCGGCTCGCCGAGCGGCAGGGCGGCAGCGCCCAGGTGACCGAGGCGGAGGGCGGGGGCGCGGAGTTCACGATCGTACTGCCGGAGGCGCTCACGGAGCCGGAGCTCGCACCGGAGCCCGAGGGTCCGACGACACCCGATGCGGGCCTTGGGCCGAAGCCCGAACCCCACCTCGTGCCGGGACCGTCCGTCTCCGCGGAGACCACCACCGCCGTGGACGTCACGGACGCCAAGGAGGAGTCGCGATGATCGAGGTCCTGGTCGTGGACGACGACACCCGGGTCGCGCGGGTCAACGCCGCCTACGTGGAGAAGGTTCCGGGCTTCCATGTCGCGGGCGAGGCGCACAGCGCGGCCGAGGCGCTGAGTCGAATGGAGGCGCTGCCCCACCTGGATCTGGTCCTCATGGACCACTATCTGCCGGACGAGACGGGCCTCGCGGTCGTCCAGGAGATGCGCCGGCGCGGCCACCAGACCGACGTGATCATGGTGACCGCGGCCCGAGACATCTCGACGGTCCAGGCCGCGATGCGGCAGGGCGCGCTCCAGTACCTGGTGAAGCCGTTCGCCTTCGCGGGCCTGCGCGCCAAGCTGGAGGCGTACGCGGATCTGCGCCGCACCCTCGACGGTGGCGGCGAGGCCGAACAGTCCGAGGTGGACCGGATCTTCGGCGCCCTGTCGGCGAGCGCGGAGCCGAATCTGCCCAAAGGCCACTCCCCCACGACCGCGGAGCTGGTACGCCGCGCCCTGGTGAACGCCGAGGGCCCGCTGTCCGCCCAGGAGGTCGCGGAGGAGACCGGACTGAGCCGGCAGACCGCCCAGCGCTATCTGAAGCTCCTGGAGCGCACGGGGAGGGCCAGGCTGACCCTCAAATACGGCGACGCGGGCCGCCCGGAGCATCGCTACGTCTGGGCGACCCGCGCCTGAGGGCACGGCCCACAGTGCCGGGGAAGCGACCGCACCCCACCGCGCGTTCGGCTGTCAGGGGAGTACAGCCGTACGCGCGTTAGGGGCTCAGCCGGTGGCCTTCTTCACGAGCTTCACGGACTCAGCCCGTGGTGGCGTTCTTCACGAACTCCGTGGTGTACGTCTTGCTCAGATCCACATCGGCGTTCTTGATGTTGGGGTTGAACGCCTTGAGGACCTTCTCGACGGTCTCGGGGCCGTCCTTGGGCATCACTCCGTCCTTGGTGAACATCGGCAGCGTGCTCTGGATCGCCCCGGCGTAGAGCGTCTTGCTGCCCTGGGAGTAGTCGGCGGGCATCTTGGCGGCGATGTCGGAAGCACTGTGCGTGGACATCCACTTGAGCGTCTTCACGAAGGCGTTGGCCAGCTTCTGGACCGTCTCCTTGTGGCCGTTCACCCAGTCCGTCTGCATGTAGAGGCTGGACGACGGGTACGGCCCGCCGAGCGCCTCCTGCGACCCCTGCGGCGTACGCATGTCGATGAGCACCTTGCCGAGGTTCTTCTGCATGACCGTGGCGACGGTCGGGTCCGTCGTCATGCCGCCGTCGATGGCCCCCTTCTGGAGGGCGGAAATGAACGTCGGGCCGGCGCCGACGGCGACCGGCGTGAACTCGCTGACCTTCACACCGTTCTTGACCGCCAGGTACTTCGTGAGGAAGTCGGTCGATGAGCCCAGCCCGGTGATGCCGAGCTTCTTGCCCTTGAAGTCCTTGGGCGAAGTGATGTCGTCCGCCTGCTTGTTGGAGACGATCTCCACCTCGCCAGGTGCGTGCGAGAACTGCACGACGGACTCGACCGCCTTGCCCTTGGTCTGCAGATCCAGGGTGTGGTCGTAGAAACCGACGGCTCCTTGCACCTGTCCGGAGACAAGGGCCGTCTCGGCCTGAACCCCGGCCGGCTCGCTCAGGAGTTGGACATCCAAACCCTCGTCCTGGAAGTAGCCGAGTCGCTGCGTGAGCATCGCGGGCAAGTAGATGACCTTGTCCAGGCCGCCGACCATGATCTTGACGTGTTCGCCCTTGCCGCCACCCCCATTGCTGCCGGAGTCGGCCGTCGTACTGGCCGCGTCGTTGGCGCAGGCGGTGAGCGAGGTGAGAGCGAGCAGACCGGCGGCTGCCAGTGCGGAGTATCTGGCGGTCTTGCGCATGGTGGGTCACGTCCTTGTGAGAGAAGAGAGTTGGTGCCTGCGGCGGGGGGTCAGCGGTCGGAGTCCGACGGCTTCCACCGGAAGATGCGGCTCTCGGCGAAGGTCAGCAGTCCTTCGGCCAGCAGGGCGACGACCGCGAGGATGACCATCGCGGCGTACACACCGGCCGCGTTGAAGGTGCCCTGCGACTGCGCGACGAGCAGGCCGATGCCCTTGGTGGCGCCGATGTACTCGCCGACGATGGCGCCGATGAGCGCGAAGCCGAAGCTGACGTGGAGGCTCGTGAAGATCCACGAGGTGGCGGAGGGGATGACGACCTGAAGCGTCACCCTGCGGTCGCTGGCGCCGAGGATCCGGGCGTTGGCCACCAGGTTGCGGTCGACTTCCCGGGCGCCCTGGAAGGCGTTGAAGAAGACGGGGAAGAAGACGAGCACCACGGCCGACGCGACCTTGGAGGCCGGCCCGAGCCCGAACCAGATGACGAAGATGGGCGCGAGGACGATCCGCGGTATGGAGTTGAGCACCTTGATGTATGGACCAAAGACATCGGCGAGGAAGGCGATCCGCCCCAACGCGATGCCGAACACCACACCGGCGACCACACCGATCACCCAGCCGAGCAGCGCTTCGTGGAGCGTGTACCAGATCTGCTCGCCCAGGGATCCGAGCGCGGTCCCGTGCATCACCCACGTGTAGATCTGGTCCCAGATCTTCGACGGCATGGAGAAGTTGAACGGGTCGATGACCTTGGCTCGCGAGAGCAGCTCCCACAGGCCGAGCACGGCGACCAGGAGCAGTGCGCGGGCGGCGGCGACGATGGCCTTGCGTCTGCGGGCGGCACGGGCGCGGGAGTGTGCGCGCCCCTGCTTGTCGGGCTCGGTCATCGTCAGGGCGACAACGGCCTCGGGCATGATGTCAGGCGACATGGGCCGCGCCCCTCTCACGGGTGATGCGGACCTCTTCGCCGAGGGACTCCCAGATCTCGCGGTAGATCTCGATGAACCGCGGCTCCAGGCGCACCGATTCGACCTTGCGCGGCCGCGGCAGATCGATGTCGAAGACCTGCTTCACGGTCGCGGGGCCCGCGGTCATCACGACGACCTTGTCGGCGAGCGCGATGGACTCCTCCAGGTCGTGGGTGACGAAGACGACCGAGGCGCCCGTGCCTTCCCACAGTTCGAGCAGTTCGTCCGACATCAGAGCCCTGGTCTGTACGTCGAGTGCCGAGAAGGGCTCGTCCATCAGCAGGATCTCGGGGTCGTTGACGAAGGTCGCGGCGAGGGCGACACGTTTGCGCTGGCCGCCGGAGAGCTGGTGCGGATAGCGGTCCTCGAAGGCCGCGAGCCCGACCCTGGCCAGCCACTCGCGCGCCTTCCGCTTCGCCTCGGCCTTGGGCACGCCGCGGAAGCGGGGCCCCGCCATCACATTGGACAGGACCGTACGCCAGGGGAAGGTGGCGTCCTGCTGGAAGACGAAGCCGACCTTGTCGCCCACGCCGGCGACCGGCTCACCGGCGACCAGGACGTCGCCCTCGGTGGGCTCTTCGAGACCGCTCACCAGGGTCAGCGTGGTCGACTTCCCGCAACCGGTGGGGCCTACGACGGCCACGAACTCGCCCCTGCCGATGGTCAGATCCAACTCCCTGACCGCCGTGTGCAGACCCCCTGACGGGGTCTTGAAGATCTTGCTCGCGCCCCGCAGCTCGATGGCGGGGCTGATGTCTGCGCTCATGGCCCGGGACGGTAGATGTGGCGCGGGCCACAGCATCAGTCTTCTGGGCGCATGGAGTTCTTTTGCTTGCAACAGCCTGTTGTGCTCGTTTTGCTCGCGCTACAACAGCGGAGCCGAAACACGGGCTTAACGCTCGCCAGGCCTTGAGGGAAAGAGGCCCGATGATTGACGTCCTGGTCGTGGACGACGACTTCCGCGTCGCCGAGATCAACGCCAAGTACGTGGGAAAGGTTCCCGGCTTCCGGGTGGCCGCCCGCGCGCACAGTGCTGCCCAGGCCCTGGCCGCCGTCGAGCGCGCGCCCATCGACCTGGTGCTGCTCGACCACTATCTGCCCGATCAGACGGGCCTCGAACTGGTCCACCGGATGCGCGAACGCGGCCATGGCACCGACGTCATCATGATCACCGCAGCCAGCGACGTGGTCACCGTGCAGGCGGCGATGCGCCTGGGCGCCCTGCACTATCTGGTCAAGCCGTTCACCTTCGCAGCCCTGCGCACCCGGCTCGACTCGTACGCCGCCCTGCGCCGCACCGTCGACCGGGTGGGCGGACGCGGCGTGGCGGGCCAGGAGCAGGTCGACCGGATCTTCGGCGCTCTGCGCACCGCGGCCGCGCCCTCGTCACCGGGACTGCCCAGCGGCCACTCGGAGCCGACCACGGACCTCATCTGCGACGTACTGCACCGCGCGAGCCAGCCGCTCTCGGCCCACGAAGTGGCCGCAGAGACCGGCCTCAGCCGGTCCACCGCCCAGCGGTATCTGCGCCACCTCGAACAGGCCGGACGCCTGCGGCTCTCCCTCAAGTACGGAGACACGGGGCGTCCGGAGCATCGGTACGCGTGGGTGGCGCCTTAGGCCCAGCCGTACGTGCACGGCAGCGCTTCCCCGGTTCGCCGCGTATGTCCCTGGAGGCGCCGTCAGACGGCCCCGGCTCCGGTGAGCGCCCGCACCTCGGTCTCGGCGTGCTTGGCCTCGTCCGGAGGCTCCGCGGACGTAACCGTGCCGAGCCAGCCGGCGAGGAAGCCCAAGGGGATCGAGACGAGACCCGGGTTCTGCAGTGGGAAGTACTGGAAATCCACACTCGGGAACAGCGATTCGGGGCTCCCCGACACCACCGGCGACAGCAGCACGAGCACCAGCGCGGGCACCAGGCCGCCGTATACGGCCCACACCGCGCCGCGCGTTGTGAAGGACCGCCAGAACAGTGAGTACAGCAGCACCGGCAGGTTCGCGGACGCGGCGACCGCGAAGGCGAGGCCCACCAGAAAGGCCACATTGAGATCCCGGGCGAGCAGCCCGAGGGCGATCGCGACGACACCGATCCCGACGGCGGCCGCACGTGCCACGGCGACCTCGCTGCGCGGCTTCGCATGCCGACGACGCAACGACGCGTACAGGTCGTGCGCCACGGACGCCGAGGACGCGAGGGTGATTCCGGCGACGACCGCAAGGATGGTGGCGAAGGCGATGGCGGCGACGATCGCGAAGAGAACCGTTCCTCCCGTGGAATTCGCGCCGCCGCCCAGATCGAGCGCCAGCAGCGGAACCGCCGTGTTTCCCGCCGCGTTCGACCCGCGCACCGTCTCCGGCCCGACGAGCGCGGCGGCGCCGAAGCCCAGCACGATCGTCATCAGGTAGAAGCCCCCGATGAGCCCGACCGACCAGACCACCGAGCGGCGCGCGGCCCGCGCCGTCGGCACCGTGTAGAAACGGGACAGGATGTGCGGCAGCCCGCCCGTGCCGAGCACCAGGGCCAGGCCCAGGCTGATGAAGTCGAACCGCGCGGTCCAGCTTCCGCCGTACTTCAGCCCGGGCGCGAGGAACGCGTCACCGTGCCCGCTGCGCTCCGCCGCCGAACGCAGCAGTTCGTTCAGATCCCCGTGAAAACGCACCAGGACCAGCGCGGTCAGCGCCATCGCCCCGCTCAGCAACAGCACGGCCTTGACGATCTGAATCCACGTGGTGGCCCGCATCCCTCCCAGCGACACATAGATCACCATGAGCGCGCCGACGCCGATCACCGTCCAATTCCGCGCTGCCTCGCTCGTACCCCCGAGAAGCAGCGCGACCAGGCTGCCCGCTCCCACCATCTGCGCCACCAGATACAGAACGGACACGGTCACCGAGGACGTTCCCGCCGCGATCCGCACCGGCCGCTCGCTCATCCGGGCCGCGACCACATCGGCGAGGGTGAACCGTCCGCAGTTGCGGACCAGTTCGGCCACCAGGAAGAGAACCACGAGCCAGGCGACGAGAAACCCCACGACGTACAACAACCCGTCGTAGCCGTAGAGCGAGATGAGCCCCGTGACGCCCAGGAAGGAGGCCGCCGACATGTAGTCGCCGGAGATGGCAAAACCATTCTCCATCGGCGAGAACAGCCGCCCGCCGGCATAGAACTCCTCCGCCGAACCATGCCGGTTACGGCTCACCCATGTAGTGATCGCCAGCGTCACCGCCACAAACGCGCTGAACAGCAGCAGCGCCAGCGTCTGATGGTTGCCGCTCACCGCTCACCACCTCTGGCGTTCCGCGTCAGCTCCTGGGTGTCCCAGCGCAGATCGAGCGCGGCCCGGTCCCTGCGCAGCCGCGCATGCCGCGCGTACGCCCAGGTGAACAGGAACGTCGTGAGGAACTGCCCGAGGCCCGCGAGCAGCGCCACGTTCACAGCACCGGCGACGGGCCTGGCCATGACCCCGGGCGCCGTCGTCGCGGTCACCACATAGCCCACGTACCAGGTGAAGAACAGGGCGACGCCCGGCACCACGAACCTCCGGTACCGGCTGCGCACTTCCTGGAAGGCCGCGCTGCGCTGCACCTCCAGATAGACGTCGGCCGTCCCGCCCGTCCGCCCGTCGTGCTCCGGACGCGCGGCCGGCACGGCAGGAGCGGGCGCACCCGTGCCGTCCAACTCACCCCAACCGGAGGCGAGCGCGTCGTACCAGGGGTCGTCGAACCGAACCTTCCCGGTGTCGCCGCCGTCGTGCTTCTCCACCGAACTCTCCTTGTCCGCGACCCGTTTCGGCCGCGTGCCCAAGGATGGGCAGATCGGGAAGATCCCGGACTCTTCTCTCCGTGCTCTTCACCCCATCAGGTGACTCAGTCCACCGGTGGCCGCACGAGACCTTTCCCATAGGCGTAACGGACTGCCTGAGCTCGGTCCTTGAGTCCCGTCTTGGCGAAGAGGTTGTTGATGTGGGTCTTCACCGTGGCCGTGGAGACATGCAGCTTGCGGGCGATCTCCTGGTTGCTGAGCCCCTCCGCGATCAGCAGGAGTACCTCGGTCTCGCGCGCGGTGAGCCCGTCCGGCGCCTCCGTGAGCGGGGCCGGCTCCGCTTGCGGCTCCGACAGCCTCTCCAGCAGCCGCCGTTGGATGCTCGGCGAGAGACCCGCGTCCCCGGACAGCACGCTCTCCACCGCCCGCACGATCTCGTCACCTCCCGCGTCCTTGGTGAGATAGCCGCGGGCCCCCGCTCTGAGCGCGGGAAACAACGACTCGTCGTCCGCGTACGTCGTGAGCACGACGACCTGCGTGCCAGGGTGCTCGGCTCGGATGCGCCGAGTCGCCTCAACACCGTCGCAGCGGGGCATGCGCAGGTCCATCAGCACGACGTCCGGAGCGAGTTCGGCGACAAGCTCCACGGCCTCGTCCCCGTCGCCCGCCGCTCCGACGACCTCGATCCCGGGCAACAACCCCAGCAGCATCACAATGCCTTCGCGCACCACGGTCTGGTCGTCCGCCACCACGACCCGCGCCGGCTTCCTGCCCGCCTCCTCCCTCTCCGTCATACGGGCACCTTCAGCGTCACCACGAACCCCTCCTCGTCAGGCCCGGCGTCCAACGAGCCGCCCAGCAACTCGGCACGCTCCCGCATGCCCAGCAGACCGTACCCGGCTCCCGAGCCGCTGAGTTCGCCCGGCGGCCCGCCCGAGTCCCGTACGTCCAGCGTCACTTCGTGCTCGCCGTAGGCCAGCCGTACGTGGACCTTGGCGCCCGGAGCATGCTTGCGCGCGTTCGTCAGAGCCTCCTGCGCGACTCTGCGGACCGCCTGCGAGGCCTCGGCGGGGAGCGCCTGCCGTGCGCCCGTCACGGTGACGTCGGCGCCGTCGGCCGTGGCGACGAGTTCGCTGAGGAAGTCCTCCAGCGGGGACATCTCGCCGCGCAGGGCGGAGAGAGCCTGCCGGGTCTCCGCGAGCCCCTCGCGGGCCATCCCGCGTGCCGCCACGACCCGTTCGAGGATCGTCTGCCGGTCTGCGCCCCGCTCGATGAGCAGCCGGGCCGCCTCCAGGTGCACCAGCTGCGCCGAGAGGCTGTGTGCCAGCACATCGTGGATCTCCCGCGCGATCCTGGTCCGCTCGGCGAGCGCCGCCGACTCCGCCTCCGCCACACGCGCCGCACGCTCCTGGGCGAGCAGCCGCTGGGCACTGCCGCGGGCCTCCGCGTCCAGGCGCAAGACGTATCCGCCCAGGACAAGCCCCGCCGTCGTGGCCGCGGTGGTCAGCCACACATCGTTGTCGACCGCCGCGTACGCGCCCAGCGCCACCGCGGTGACGGGCAGTGCCGCCGCGAGAGGCAGCCGTTCGATGGCGCTGATAGCGCACCCGCACCACAGGACCAGAGCCGGTACCCGCAGGCCCATACCCTGCCCCACCGTCGCAATCGCGAGCAGTAGCGCGAGGAGCCCCAGCGAGGGCAGCAGGCGGTGTTCGAGCGTGGTCCGCCAGAAGCCCCACGCGGCGCTTGCGCACACGAGGATTCCCACAACGCCCGCAGCCACCCCCCAGCCCCGCAGGTGGCTGTTCGCGAAGGTCGTCGCGATGAGCGCGCCGAGGGCGATGGCCCGCGTGGTCCAGGCGAGCGCCCGCCGCGCCCTGGGCACTCCCGCTCGGGAGAGTGCCTCGCGCGAGGGCCAGCGCTTCCAGGCGTTGTCGGTCACACGCGCTCCTTCCACGAGCCCTCGGGCACGCCGTCACCGTACGCCGTGCCCTGCCCGATCACCGGGCTCAGGGAATGCGACCTCCAGACCAGGAGCCCGGAGCGCACCAGCAGGGTCGTCGCGAGCGCGAGCAACAGAGCGGAGGAGTCCTGGTGCACGCCGAGCAGGGCTCCGAAGCCGAACAGGCCCAGGCGCAGGCCTATGCCCACGATCCAGACGGCCACGCTGGCCTTGGTGCTCTTGCTCCAAACCGAGCCGTCCGGCTCCGCCCAGATCCGTGTGGTCCACGCCCAGCCGGCTCCGGTGGCCAGGCCTATGAGCAGTTCGGTACCGAGCAAGAGAATCGCCTCTGTCCGGTGGTGTGGGTCGATCACCCCAGGCTCCCGCACAGCGATGAAGACCAGGACGGCGGGCACGATCCACAAGCGCCTGTCCGTGCTGATCCTGCGGGTGCGGAACTGGCGCGCGATCACCACAACCACAACAGCGCAGATCACCAAAGCATTGACGAGCCCGGACATCACAGCCTCCGTGGGCGAGGAAGAGCGGGTACCGGCAGCGGGAGCTGTCGACGCCTTCGACGCTACGGAAATCGGCTGGTCAGCAGATCGGAGCCGGGGTGGATCGTGGGTGGATCCCCACCGCCCCGAGCCTCCACCCACGGGTGGAGACCCCCTTCCGACCACCGCCGCCGCGTGGCGAGGCCGAGAGTCTTTCGCCCCCTCCGCCCCTACCCGTCCCGTACCTGGGGGCTACCGCCCCCAGACCCCCGCTTCGGCCTTGACGGCCTCGTCCTCAAACCCCGGACGGGCAAAAATCAAGCGCCGCCCGGGAGCAGGCGAGCAGGCAGGGTGGAATACAGCCGCACGCACGACGCACCCGCAGCCGCCAACGCCCCCGGCCAGTCACCCGCACCCGCCGACGCACGCCCCCACTCACCCGCACTCGCCCACGCACGGAAGGGGCCGTGCCGGTACATCACATGCCCCGTCGCTTACGTGGTTGCCAACAGGCAGAGCCATGCAAGCCAAGCGATCTGCCACCGGCGACGGGGCGGATGTACCGGCACGGCCCCGACCCACCCACCGGCGCAAAGGCGGAATGGCGCAGCCACCCACCGGCGGAAAAGCGCAATGGCGCAGCCACCCACCGGCGCAAACCCGCCCCACCCACCGACGGAACGCGACCCGCGCAGCCCAGCGGCAGCGCCTACGCGTCGATCCGCGACCGATCCAACGTAGCCGCCGAACTGGAGATGAACTCCTTGCGCGGCGCCACATCGTTCCCCATCAGCAGATCGAACACCTGCTCAGACGCCTCAAGGTCGGAGATGTTGATCCGCCGCAGAGTCCGGTGCCGCGGATCCATCGTCGTCTCGGCCAGCTGATCGGCGTCCATCTCACCCAGACCCTTGTAACGCTGGATCGAGTCCTTGTACCGCACGTTCTTGCGCTGCAGCTCGAGCAGCGTCTCCCGCAGCTCACGGTCCGAGTACGTGTAGATGTACTTGTCCTGCCCCTTCTTGGGCTGGCTGAGCTCAATCCGGTGCAGCGGCGGCACGGCCGCGAACACCCGCCCCGCCTCGACCATGGGCCGCATGTACCGCTGGAACAGCGTCAGCAGCAGAATGCGAATGTGCGCGCCGTCGACGTCCGCGTCGACGAGAAGAATGATCTTCCCGTAGCGCGCCGCGTCGATGTCGAAGGTCCGGCCCGACCCGGCTCCTATGACCTGGATGATCGCGCCGCACTCGGCGTTCTTCAGCATGTCCGTCACGGACGCCTTCTGAACGTTGAGGATCTTGCCGCGGATCGGCAGCAACGCCTGGAACTCGGAGTTCCGGGCGAGCTTGGCCGTACCGAGCGCGGAGTCGCCCTCGACGATGAAGAGCTCACTGCGCTCCACGTCGTCGCTGCGGCAGTCGGCGAGCTTGGCGGGCAGGGAGGAGGACTCCAGAGCCGTCTTCCGACGCTGCGCATCCTTGTGCTGGCGGGCCGCGATCCGCGTACGAGCGGCCGAGACGGCCTTCTCCATGACGACGCGCGCCTGCGCGGCAGCATCCCGCTTCGTCGAGGTCAGGAACGCCTTGAGCTCCTTGGAGACCACGTTCGTCACGATGCGGCGGGCCGCCGAGGTACCGAGGACCTCCTTGGTCTGGCCCTCGAACTGCGGCTCGGCGAGACGCACCGTGACGACGGCCGTCAGGCCCTCCAGAGCGTCGTCCTTGACGACGTCGTCCTCGGCGACGCGCAGCAGCTTCTTGGCGCGCAACACCTCGTTCATCGTCTTGGCGACGGCCTGCTCGAAGCCCGCGACGTGGGTGCCGCCCTTCGGGGTGGCGATGATGTTCACGAACGACTTCAGGGTCGTGTCGTAGCCGGTGCCCCAGCGCAGCGCGACATCGACGCCGAGCTCACGGGTGACCTCGGTGGGCGTCATCTGCCCGTGGTCGTCGAGGACCGGGACGGTCTCCTTGAAGGTGCCCTGCCCGGAGAAGCGCAGGACGTCGCAGACGGGCTTGTCGGCGGCCAGATACTCACAGAATTCGCTGATGCCGCCGTCGAAGCGGAAGGACTCCTCGCCCTTGCTCCCGCCCTCGCCGAGTCCGTACTCGTCACGGACGACGATGGTCAGGCCGGGCACCAGGAAAGCGGTCTGACGGGCGCGCTGGTGCAGGTTCTCCAGGGAGAGCTTGGCATCCTTGAGGAAGATCTGACGGTCGGCCCAGTAACGCACGCGCGTACCGGTGCGGGTCTTGGGGATCCGCTTGACCTTGCGCAGCCCGCTGGCCGCGTCGAAGGCGGCGTCGGGACCGTCCGCCTTGAAAACCCCCGGAGTACCGCGCCGGAAGCTCACCGCATGGGTCTGGCCGCTGCGGTCCACCTCGATGTCCAGGCGGGCGGAGAGCGCGTTCACCACAGAGGCGCCCACGCCGTGCAGACCGCCGGAGGCCGCATACGAGCCGCCGCCGAACTTGCCGCCGGCGTGCAGCTTGGTCATCACGACCTCGACGCCGGAGAGGCCGGTCTTGGGCTCCACGTCGACCGGGATGCCGCGGCCGTTGTCCCGCACCTCCACCGAGGCGTCGTCGTGCAGGATCACCTCGATGTGGTCGCAGTAGCCCCCAAGGGCCTCGTCCACGGAGTTGTCGATGATCTCCCAGAGGCAGTGCATCAGACCGCGGCTGTCGGTCGACCCGATGTACATGCCCGGGCGCTTGCGCACGGCCTCGAGCCCCTCGAGGACGAGCAGGTGCCGCGCGGTGTAGTTGGAACCGTCCCGGTCTGCTCCGGTCAGCAGCGCTGTGGACGGCACGGACGTCTCGGCGGTCACGCGGTTCGCTCCTCGCTGAATTTCAGATGGGACCCTTTTGGGTAAGGGCCCGGCTTCGGTCGCCGCTCAGAGGGTACCGAGGCCTGGTAGAGCCGTTGTAACGCCACCCTCGCATGAACTCAGACTAGTCCAGGGTCGCATGGGTGTTCGATCCCTCGATGGAGTGAAGTACATATCACGTTCCCTTCCAGGCATGAACCATTTAGGCTCCGGGCACGTCCTCATGAACAACCGGCAACCCAGCCGGGAGGACTGACCCTGACAGACTGCGCGAACCCGTAAGACACGAAGACACGTAATACGGCTCATTCGCCGCCACCCGGCAGCAGACAGCCGCCCCGGAGAGAAATTTTCGAGGAAAAGCCACGAGCGGGAACGTTTTCGGCCTGGTTGGATGTTGACCCTGGTACGACAGCTCGTCGAGCTAGAGAAGAGGCGACGTGACTACTGTTCTGACCCCCGCGAGCCCGCTGACGGCCGCTGACCGCTGCGACCGTTGCGGCGCCCAGGCATATCTGCGCGTCGTCCTCCTGAGCGGCGGAGAACTGCTCTTCTGCGCCCACCACGGTCGCAAGTTCGAGCCGGAACTCAAGAAGATCGCCGCTGAGATACAGGACGAGACGGAGCGACTGACGTCCGTTCCCGAAAGCGTCAACGACGAAGAACGCTGACACTTCGCATCAACGACGAGCGAGTGCCGGCACAGGCCGGCGAGTGGGCGGTCACTCCCTGGACACAGGGAGTGACCGCCCATACTCGTACCGCCTCCCCCTTTGCCCCAGTGGCCCCTTACGCGTCAGGGACGTTGCCCCCAGCGGCTCCCCTCACGCGCCAGGACTGGCCTCCAGCGGCTTCCACCACGCGTCAGGATGTCGCCGTTCAGCGACCCCACCGCACCTCCGGACATGGCGTTCAGCGCCTCCCGCCGAGCGTCCGGGCCACGTCCGAGACCCGCGTATAGACCCCCGGGCTCCCCGCCCGTCCGCAGCCGCTCCCCCAGGACACCAGGCCTATGAGCCGCCCCTGAGCGACCAGCGGCCCGCCGCTGTCCCCCTGACAGGCGTCCCGCCCGCCTTCGTTCTCGCCGGCGCACAGCATGGACGCAGCCTGGTACGTACCGTCGGAGTTGCCCGGATAGGCCTTCTCACAGGTGGCATCGGGGAGTACGTTCACGCGCGCGGCCCTGAGACTGCCGGCGTAGTCACCACCGCCCGTCGTGTCACCCCAGCCGTAGACCATGGCGGCTGTACCCTGCTCGTACGCGGGGTCTCCCGACGGCGCCATACGGATGACCGAGCTCTCGGGAAGCGAGGCGGCGAGCGTGAGCACGCCGAAGTCCCCCGCGTTCGTATAGCTGTCGTAACGCGGGTTGACCCAGATGTCGCGTACGGATATCTCCTTGCCGCCGCTCGACAGCAGGTCCCCGCGGCCCGCGATGACCTTCAGGTCACGCACCTGTCGAGGCGGCGTCCCCAGCGCATCCGAGCCCAGACAGTGGGCCGCGGTCAAGACCTGGGACGGGCTGATCACCACTCCTCCGCAGAACTGCCCGGCACGCGTACCCCCGAACCGGTCACGACTGGACAGCGCCACTGTCCACGGGCTCTCGGAGATCTCGACCGGAAAGCCTCCGACGACGACACTGTCCGCAGCCGCCGGGGCGGGGGACGCCAGCGGTATCACAGCTGCGGTGGCCGCGAGGGCCAGCACTGAGGCAAAGGGACGGCGCATGTGCGCTCCTCACTCTGGGATGGTCATGGAACACCCAGAGTGATCCAGCACGCGTGTGCGCGCACCCCGCGCACACGCCGAGGGCCCGGCTCCCCACGGGAGTCGGGCCCTCGATGACGTACGGCCGAGACCTAGTCGAGGTAGTCGCGCAGCACCTGGGAGCGCGACGGGTGACGCAGCTTCGACATCGTCTTGGACTCGATCTGGCGGATCCGCTCACGGGTCACGCCGTACACCTTGCCGATCTCGTCGAGGGTCTTCGGCTGACCGTCGGTGAGACCGAAGCGCATCGAGACGACGCCCGCCTCGCGCTCGGACAGGGTGTCGAGAACGGAGTGCAGCTGCTCCTGGAGGAGCGTGAAGCTCACCGCGTCGGCCGGGACGACGGCCTCGGAGTCCTCGATGAGGTCACCGAACTCGCTGTCGCCGTCCTCGCCCAGCGGGGTGTGCAGGGAGATGGGCTCGCGGCCGTACTTCTGGACCTCGATGACCTTCTCCGGGGTCATGTCGAGTTCCTTGGCCAGCTCCTCCGGGGTGGGCTCGCGGCCCAGGTCCTGGAGCATCTGGCGCTGCACGCGCGCGAGCTTGTTGATGACCTCGACCATGTGCACCGGGATACGGATGGTGCGGGCCTGGTCGGCCATGGCGCGGGTGATCGCCTGACGGATCCACCAGGTGGCGTACGTGGAGAACTTGTAGCCCTTGGTGTAGTCGAACTTCTCGACCGCGCGGATCAGACCGAGGTTGCCCTCCTGGATGAGGTCCAGGAAGAGCATGCCGCGGCCGGTGTAGCGCTTGGCCAGGGAGACCACCAGACGGAGGTTGGCCTCCAGGAGGTGGTTCTTGGCGCGGCGGCCGTCCTCGGCGATGATCTCCAGCTCGCGCTTGAGCTTGGGGGCGAGCTTGTCGGCGTTGGCCAGCTTGTCCTCGGCGAACAGACCGGCCTCGATGCGCTTGGCGAGCTCCACCTCCTGCTCGGCGTTGAGCAGCGGGACCTTACCGATCTGCTTGAGGTAGTCCTTGACGGGGTCGGCGGTGGCACCGGCAGCGGCGACCTGCTGTGCGGGCGCGTCGTCCTCGTCCTCGTCGGACAGCACAAAGCCCTGGGCGCCGTCCTCGGCGGGCTCTTCGGCACCGGGCTTCCCCGGGGTCTCCTCGACCGCCTCGTCGTCGACCAGCTCGGCGTCGTCCTTCTTGGCGGTGGTCTTCTTGGCCGCCGTCTTCTTGGCGACCGTCTTCTTTGCGACGGCCTTCTTGGCGGTCGCCTTCTTGGCAGGGGCCTTCTGGGCAGATGCATCCTCAGCCGGATCGTCGGCGGCAGGCACTGCCGGAGCGGCGGTGGCGGTGGCCTTCTTGGCAGTCACCGTCTTCGCCGCCACGGTCTTGGTGGCGGTGCGCTTGGCCGGACTCTTCGCTGCGACGCTCTTTCGGGTGCGCTTGGGCTCCGCGGCACTGACCATCAGCGTCACACCCTCTTCCTCGAGGATCTGGTTGAGGCTGCGCAGTACGTTCTTCCACTGAGTGGCCGGAATCTGGTCAGCTTCGAAGGCCCGACGCACGTCATCGCCGGCGATCTGCCCCTCAGCCTTTCCCCGCTCAATGAGCGCCATGACAGAGACGGACTCGGCGATCTCAGGCGGGAGCGTACGGGATGTGCTGGCCGACACGAACAACCTCTCGGAACGTTGGAAAACGGCTTCCGGCCCCGTCCACTGTGGACAGGAGCCGACGACCGCCGGCTTGGGGATGGGCCGACGGCGCGAGCGGGGGCCGGGAAGATGCACAGCGCCGTAGACGGCGTCCGTATTCCCTCCTCGGCTGTCACCTCTTAGGTCATCGCGCTGTTCCGCAGAGCGTTACGCCCAATCTGCGTGGCCCGAGTCACACCCCGTAAGCGCTCAAAAGCTGCCAGATACGGTCAGAGGGGGTCAGCCGGTGCCCTCTGCCCCCTCGCGCCGGACCCCGCCGGGTCCACGAAGGATCCGACGGGGTCCGACGGGAGATGGTTCGCCGGCCAAGCGATGCCACGAGAGGGCACACGCCCTCGACCGCGCCGCCCTCGGTGCGTGGTCAGTGTTCGCGCGGCGCGGGCACCACGCGCTCCACCTCGGGGTGGACGGTGAGCAATTGACGCATGGCTGTCTCGGCCGCCGCACCATCCGCCGCGCCGAGGGCGTCGACGATGCGCGCGTGATGCCCCAGGGAGACGTCGTTGGGCCGGTCACAGCCGGTGACGGGACCGCCGGAGACCTGGAGCGCCGCCGACACGATCCCGGAGAGGTGCTCCAGCATCCGGTTGCCCGCGAGCTGGATGAGCAGTGAGTGGAACTCCGCGTCGGCCCGCGAGAAGGTGAGCGAGTCACCCTGCGCCATGGCATGGCCCATGATCTCGACCATGTCACCGAGCCGCTGCTGGACCTCCTCGCGACCGTGCCCGGCCGCGAGGCGTGCGGCGAGCGGCTCGATGGTCCAGCGCAGCTCGCTCAGCTCACGTCGCTGGTCGTCGCGCTGCGGACCGAAGGCCCGCCATTCGATGATGTCGGGGTCGAGGAGGTTCCAGTCGCTGACGGGCCGCACGCGCGTGCCGACGTTCGGCCTGGCGCTGACCAGCCCCTTCGCCTCCAGGACCCGGAGCGACTCACGGACGACGGTGCGGGACACCTCGAACCGCTGACCGATCTCCTCGGGGACGAGCGGGCGGTCCGCACCCAGGTCGCCGGAGACGATCATCTGGCCCAGTTGTTGGACGAGTTGGCCGTGCAGCCCGCGTCCGCGGCTGCCCGCGGCGCGTCGGCCCACACGGCCGAGCTCCGGGTCGGCGCTCTCCCACGCGGGGGCGCCCACGCGGTCGGCACCTGAGGCCTCGGTATAGGGGTAGCGGTCGAGTTCGCCCGGGCCGGCCAGGCCGGAGTCTGAGGAGCGGGCGGCGGTCATCATGGTCTGCGCAAGGGTACTCACGGATCCTTTGTCGGCGCTGGCTCCAACTCCCTTGAGGTCTTTGGTGAAAAGCACACGAAAGGGTGATCGCTCACCCCGTCGCAATTGACGCCTTATCGGAAAGAAATGGGCTTTCTTCGGGGAGTTGTGCGCACGGCGGGTACGGAAGGGCCCGGACGGTCGTCATCGGACCCTGCTCCGCAGGGTCGTGAGCAGATATGCGCAGAGCAGGGCGGTCAGCGACAACATCAGTGCACCGCCCACGGGTTGGACGATGACCCGCACTCCGGCCGCCAGATAGCGTTCGCCCCCGAACGGCCACTGCATCAGCACCAGCTCGCGCAGCCTCATGGGGAACCCGGCCGCAGTCCGCACAGACGGCCCCTCCAAGGTCTTTTGTACGAGGGGTACGACGAGGACCGGCACCGCGACCACCGCGGCGAGCCCGGCGGTCGTGGACCGGAAGGTGCCCGCGGCCAGCACACCTGCCCAGGCGCAGCCCACCACGAGGCCGATCCAACTCGCACTCAGCGCAAGCCAGTCCGCGGGAACTCCGGTGAGCTCCCGTCCGTAGACGAGGTACAGCACCTCGAGGTCGCATCCCACGGTGAGGAAGGCCAGCGTGAGCGCCGTGGCGGAGGCGACGAGGAGTTTGGCGGCGAGCAGTCCCATGCGTCGGGGGACGGTCCCGCGGTCCGCGGCCAGGGCGGGGTGGCGGAACTCTTCACCGAAGGCGATGGCCCCGAGCAGTCCCGCGCCGAGCGCGGCGGGCGGCAGCGGAAATTCCCGCGGCCACGCGGCCAGCAGGCGGGGCTGGGGCGTGTGACCGATTCTGGCCAGGAGGACCGACAGGAGGGCCGAGGTGACGAGAACGGCGGCCGCCGTGAGGTAGCCGGTGCCCACACCGGCGGCACGGCGCAGCTCGTAGCGCAGGGGACGCAGCGGGCTCGGGGCCTGACGTACGGCGATGGGGGGCGGGAGGGGAGGCAGAGTGTTCGAGGCCAGCTCCTCGGTCGGGCGGGGCTCGTCGGTCTCGTGAGCGTCCCCCTCGGCGGACGGCGAAGCGACGGGTCCCATATCGCCGATTTCGTCGGCGAGTTGATGTACGAGGATCCCGTGCCGGAAGGCGGTCTCGCCGACGTCGGCGCATGTGCTGCCGTACACCGAGAGCCGATTTCCGTCCTCGCGGACAACCTCAATGGAGCGCTTGGCGGTACGTGCCTCCTTGGCCAGCAGGGCGCTGAGCCGGACGGCGTGCGGACTGCGGACCGCGACCCTGGGGCGGAGCCGGGTGCGGGCGAAGTCCGCGACCTCCTGGTCGGCGACGAGCCGGCCCTCCTCCAGCGTGACGACCCGGTCGGAGTTTCGCGCGGCCTCCTTGGGATCGTCCGTGGTGAACAGCACGGTGCCGCCCTGGGCCGCGTGCGCGCGGAGAATTCCGTGCAGCCACCGGCCCTCGTGGGCGGAGAGCCCCTCGACGGGGGCGTCGAGGACGAGGGTGTGCGGGTCGGACAGGAGTGCGCACGCCAGGCCGAGGCGGCGATCCATACCGCGCGAGAGCGTGCCCAGGCGTTCGTCGCGGAGGCTGACGAGCCCGACCACGTCGAGTACTTCGTCGGCGCGTCGCACGGGCACGCCGGCGGCCGCGCACAGCATGCGGAGTTGGCCGCGGACCGTCCGCGCCGGGTGACCGGGCACCTCGCCCAGGAGCACGCCGACTTCACGCGACGGATGGGCGATCCGGTGCAGTGGGCGGCCTCTGAAGTAGGTGATTCCGCGGCCCTGTTGAAGTTCGAGCATGAGCTTCAGCGCCGTCGTCTTGCCCGCGCCCCGGGCTCCGAGGACTGCGGTGACGTGGCCCGCGCGCGCCTCGAAGGACACGTCGTCGACAGCGGGCGGAAGCTCCTTGCGAGGGTTGCTGGTCAGTCCGATGGCCTGGATCACTCGAAGCAAGATAGCGCGATATTTCCGGTTTTCGGGTACCTTGAGGCCCGTCTCGGGCAGGCCTCACACCTCCTGCGGGCACATCCCGGCCGCCACAGCCGAGACCGGTGTTCCCGCCCCGGTCAGACCTCGGGGCGCAGCATCGGCGGGTTGAGCAGCGTGGCTCCGCCCGCGCGGAAGAGCTGGGCGGGGCGGCCGCCCTGGCGTGTGGTCGTGCCGCCCGTGGGCACCAGGAAGCCCGGCGTGCCCGTCACCTTGCGGTGGAAGTTGCGCGGGTCGAGCGCCACGCCCCACACCGCCTCGTACACGCGGCGCAACTCGCCGACGGTGAACTGGGTCGGGCAGAAGGCGGTGGCCAGCGACGAGTACTCGATCTTGGACCGAGCGCGCTCCACACCGTCGGAGAGGATCTGCGCGTGGTCGAAGGCGAGCGGCGCCGCCTGCTCCCCGTCGCGCCCGTAACCACCCTGCTGCAGCAGCTCCTCGACGGGCGCCCAGCGCGCGCTGTTGGCGTCGCCACCCGCTCGTGGCGCGGGCAGATCGGGTGCCAGGGCGAGATGGGCGACGCTGACCACCCGCATCCGCGGGTCACGCTTGGGGTCGCCGTACGTCGCGAGCTGCTCCAGATGCGCGCCGTTGTCCTGCGCGGGCGCGGACGGGTCGTGGGCGCACAGCCCGGTCTCCTCGACCAGCTCGCGCGCCGCCGCCTGCGCCAGATCCTCGTCGGGCCGTACGAAGCCGCCCGGGAGCGCCCACCGCCCCTGGAACGGCTGCTCACCCCTCCGCACCGCCAGCGCACACAGGGCATGGCGACGCACGGTCAGCACGACCAGGTCCACGGTCACGGCAAAGGGCGGAAAGGCCGACGGGTCGTAGGGCATGCCGCGATCATAGTCGTCTGCCTGACGATAAACACTCCCTTCGTCGTCCGCATCCAGGGTTGATCCACCTCCGTCCGGTAGGGCGCCCACCGGCTGCCATGGGTCGCCGTCCGGGGACGCGTCCCGCAAGATCACACCCCCAACTGCAGTCCGTCGGCCGCCTCCTCGACCATGGCAAGGCCGAGCCTGCTGACGCGTACGGAGAAGGGCGCGCCGGAGATCCGCAGTCTCGTCAGCCCGATCTCGCCCAGCGGCGCATCACGGACCGGGCGCAGCGTCACCGTTCCGGCCGGGGCGTCGGGGCGGATCCCGGCAAGGGAGGTGAGCAGCAGCACCCCGGCGGCCGCGGCCGCGGCCGCCGGTCGGCAGGCCGCGGGATGGGGCAGCGGGGCGCTCCCCTCCGTGCGCTGTTCCCCCGCGTACATCTCGGGCAGCCGGTGCCCGAAGGCCTCGGCCGCCGCGAGTACGCCACGCAGCAGCGAGCTCGCCTCCTTCTCGTAGCCCGCGGCGGCCAGCCCCGCGACGGCAACCACCGTCTCCTGAACGCGCACGGCGCCACCGCGATGACCGAACGGGTTGTACGCCGCCTCCTTCGCCTCCAGGCTGCGCAACCCCCAGCCCGAGTCCATGGCCGGGCCGCCGAACAGCCGCGCCAACTGCTCGGTCTGCACCTTGTCGAGCAGGCCGGGAGCCAGCACTCCGGAACCCAGCAGGCCGGTATCGAGGAGGTGGGCGGTGCCCGAGCCCAGGTGCGGCACGAAGCGCCCGTCCGGAGCCCGGGCGGCCGCCGGTCTGCCGCCTCCCCGGTCTTCGACCCAGAAGTCGTCGTGGAACGCCGTCCGCAGCTCTTGGGCCCACTGCCGCAACCCCACACCGCCTGGTCGGCCATATGCGTCGAGCAGATCGGCGCCCAGCAGTGCCGCCCGGTGGGCGTGCGCCTGTGTCTCGCAGCGGAGCGGTCCGCCGGGCTGCGGATCGGGCAGATAGATGCCGTCGCCGACGGCGGTCCGCAGCCACTGGAGGCACCGCTCGGCCGTGGGCAGCAGCACCTCGACCTCCCGCTCCGCAAGCCCCCAGCGCCGGGCCTCCGCGAGCAGCACGGGGAAGAGCAAAGTCGCCTCGGTCGCCGTGCAGCCCGGCGGCAGATGCGGCCCCCCGTCGCGGCGCGGTCCGGGAATCAGGCCGGACCGCGGTCCCGGACCGCCGAGCTGAGTGCGGGCGAGAGTCCGCAGGGTGCTCGCGGCGAGACGGGTACCGAGCGGCAGCGTCATCCGCGCCGCGACAAGGGCCTCCGCCGGTGCCAGGCCACACCGCCAGGGAGCCCCCGCAGCGAGATGCGTGTCGGACGGGTGCCGGGGGTCGCGCAACAGCAGCGCCTGGAGATCCTCGACGCACGTACGCAGGAGTGCCCCGGCCCTGGGGTCGTCGCCCACCGCCCGGGCCGGAGCGAACGGGCTCGCCGCGCCGCGTCCCACCACTGTGATGGGCCCGGCAGCGTCCGGCCGTACGCGCAGCTCCACGCTCCGGGTACCGCCCGGCGGCAGTTCGAGCTCCCAACGCAGCAGTCCCGCGGAGGCCAGGGCGTCGCTGGGCGGTGGGTCGGCGGTGACGGCCGAGTGCCCTGTGGGGCAGGACCACCGCAGGCCGGAGTCGTGGACGCTGGCGGACAATTCGGGTCCGGCTCGGCCCGAGGCAACCGCGCCCAGTTCCGCGAGATCCGTGCCGAGGGCGACCTCGACGGGCAGGCGCAGGGTACGAGGGGCCGCGCTCTGCAAGGTGATCCGCTCGGTGCCGTCCGCGCACCGCGTCCGTTCGACGACCACGTCCGGATCCGGGCCGGCGTCGGGGGACGCACGCAGCGTCCCCACAAAGCGCGCTCGGTCGGCCGCGACCATACGGGCCTGCACGGCGAGCGGTTCCCGGCCGGCGACCCGCACCTGGCAACGGGAGAGCATGCGTCGCCCCGCGCGGTAGAACCCCTCCAACCCCTGGCCCGTCAACTGCCCCTGCTCCGTGGAGATCGCCAGCCCCGGCAGGGCGACGCAGATCAGGGCCGTGTGAGCGGGCGGCAGGTTCACGGTCCGGCGCGGCATCGGAAGCAATGACTGGGGAGCTGCGGGACCGCCCGCTCCCGCGAAGGGGGGCGAGGTGCTGTCCATTCCCGAGAGGGGGGCCGACGGGGCGCCCCGATGGGTGATGGGCTGCGCGGTCCCGCGTACGGGCGGACGGTTGCCATCGGGGGCGGAAGACGGGCTGGGCAAGGGCATGAGGCAGGTTCCTCCGCGCTCGGTGCGCCTTGAGCGCGCTCGGCGCCGGTGGGGGGCTCCGTAAGGTCGGGGGCGTTGCGGCGGCGCGGTCCGGTCGCGGGTTCCGCCACTCAGGTGAACGGAGCGGCCCTGCCCGGGGTCACGCCCTCGGCCCGGGAAGCCGACCGAATGGCGGTGGGGTGACGGTCCGGCCAGAGCCCCCATCACCCGGGGCGCACGCTCGCTCGACCGCCCCGGAGCCAAAGCCCACACCAAGGCCAGGCCACACCCCGCCCAATCCGATCCACCCCGCACCAAGGCCAGGCCCCACCTCACCCAAACCGATCCGCCCGGCACCAGCCTGGTCCTCACGCTCACGTCTCCTCCCCCACCCCATGCCGATCGCCTTCGCGGCGCGCCTGTGGCCGACGGCTCGTGCCCTCGGCAGCGCGTCCCGGTCCGTCGCCGGCGGGCGAGGCCTCGGCGGTGGGCCGGCGTCGGCGGACGCTTGCTGTCCCGGGGCTGCGTCGGCTTGGACGAGCTGCGCCGCTCCCCGCCGGGCGCGTCCGGCGTCGGCGCCGGGTGGCGGTTCCCGCGCCCGGCAGCCCGGGTCCCGGCGTCGGTGCGGCCGATGAGAGCGGCGCCTCGAGATCGGTGGGCTGGTCCGTTTCCGCCGGGACACGGCCGCTGCGCTCAGCGCGGAGGCAGCGACGGATGGACTCCGGGTCCAGGCCCTCGTTGCACGCCTGGTGCAGAAGGCGGGCGAAGAGATAGTCGGGATCGGCGCCGAGCGCCATGGCGAGAGCCTCCCGGGCCTCCAGTTCGTCGCCCGTGGACCAGGCGACCCACCCCGCGAGGGTGAGGGGCGCGGCGGCGTGCTCGCGGTAGGGGCCGACGCAGCGGCGGGCCAGCGCTCGCCACAGGCGCAGGGCCGGGCCGGCCTCGTCGCCCTCCATCCATTCGGCGGCACGGTCGCGGGTCGTGCGGTCCTGGAGGCCGAGGATCAGGATGGCGGCTTCCTCGTGTTCGAGGAGTCCGTCGTCGCGCAGGTCCGCCGGACGTGTGCCGGACACCGGTGAAGCGTCGGCGAGGCGTCCCATGATCCGCCGGGCCAGTTCGAGAGCCTCCTCGGCCACCTCGGCACGGCTCTCGCCGTCCAGGATCCTCGGGACGAGAGACATGCTCGCCGTGTCGAGCGCGACCTCCTGCTCCACGGCGACCGCCGTCTCCCAGGGAAGCAGCCTGGCCGTCAATTCCCGTAGAGATCCGCGCACCTGGAGGCCCGCGTAGGTCGCGGCAGCGGCGAGGACGGACGTCCCGGGCAGCCCCATCGACTCACCCTCGGGCGGACAGCACCCCTGGCCCGGACAGGTGTACGACCAGAAGCGACCGTCAGAGATGCAGAGGGCCTCGATCACGGGGACGTCGAGGCGACCGCACGCCCTGCGCAGCAACTGCGCCAGCGGACGCAGGCGCTCCATGACCTCCCGCCCCGATTCACCGCTCCGCGGTTCCTGGCAGAGGTACGCGACCATGCTCTCGGGCCGGGTACCTCGGCGCTCGCTCCCTCTCACCAGCCCCTGTGCCAGCTGCTCGGCCACGGGCGGCCAGTCCTCCGCGTGGGCGGGGATACCGAGCCGCGCACGGCCGCCGAACCGGCCGCGCCGCTCCCGGTCGTGCAGGGCTACCAGCACGATGCTGTCCTCGGGCCGGTAGCCGAGCAAGTAGGGCAGAGCGTCGGCCAGTTCGGCCGGGGTGCGCAGCGTGACCTGATGCTCGCCGCCGGGAACGCCCGGGCCGCCGGGGGCACCGGGAGCGCCGTGACCCACGTACCTCTCGGACCGGCCATGGCCCGCGTGACCGTCGCCACCACGCCCCACCTGCCCGATGAGCTCACCCCGTCCCGCCCGATCCGCAGGCGCCTCGCGTCCCACACACGCGCTGTGCTCGCCCTGACCGGCAGGCCCGTCGGGCAGGTCCTGCCCGGCGGGCCCGGACCGACCATCCGGCCCGCTCCACCCGTCGAGCTCACCGCCTCCGCCATAGCCGTCGTGTCCGCCCTGCCGGTCCTGCCCACCGAGCCCGCAGATGTCCTCGTCGCCGGACCTGCCGGCCGCTTCGTCGTGATTCGTCATGCCGCGACCATCCCGCGGATCACAGAATTCCGCTTCGACCTGTGGATAACCACGACCATGACCACGACAGAAGTTGTCCACAGTTCGACGGGCTCGTTCGCGCAATGTCCGACCCATCGGGTTGCATGGGGCCATGACCAACGAAGACCCGCGACCCACAGCCACCGAAGAGCTCCGTACCGCGGCTGATGCCGTACTGGCCCGCCTCGTCGGCGCCCAGGCCGGCCAGGCCCGGCTCCGCGAGGACCAGTGGCGCGCCATCGAGGCGCTGGTGGCCGACAAGCGCAGAGCCCTGGTCGTGCAGCGCACCGGCTGGGGCAAGTCCGCGGTGTACTTCGTCGCGACCGCGCTGCTGCGCGAGCGGGGCGCCGGGCCCACGGTGATCGTCTCGCCGCTGCTCGCGCTCATGCGCAACCAGGTGGAGGCGGCGGCCCGCGCCGGAATCCACGCGCGGACGATCAACTCCTCCAATACGGAGGAGTGGGAGACGATCCAGGCCGAGGTCGCCGCGAGCGAGGTCGACGTTCTCCTGGTGAGCCCGGAGCGGCTCAATAATCCGGACTTCCGCGACCAGGTGCTGCCCAAGCTGGCAGCGGCGACCGGTCTGCTCGTGGTCGACGAGGCGCACTGCATCTCGGACTGGGGCCACGACTTCCGGCCGGACTATCGCCGACTGCGCACCATGCTCGCCGACCTCCCGCCGGGAGTCCCCGTCCTGGCCACCACCGCGACGGCCAACGCGCGCGTGACGGCCGATGTGGCCGAGCAGCTGGGCACGGGAGCCAGCACGGACGCGCTCGTCCTGCGCGGGCCGCTGGACCGGGAGAGCCTGAGCCTCGGCGTGGTGCGGCTGCCGGACGCCGCCCACCGGATGGCCTGGCTCGCCGAGCATCTGAACGACCTGCCGGGCTCGGGCATCATCTACACGCTCACGGTGGCTGCCGCCGAGGAGGTCACCGCCTTCCTGCGCCAGAGCGGGCACACGGTGACGTCGTACACCGGGAAGACGGAGAATGTAGACCGCCAGCAGGCCGAGGAGGACCTGCTCGCCAACCGGGTCAAGGCCCTGGTCGCCACGTCCGCGCTGGGCATGGGCTTCGACAAGCCCGACCTCGGATTCGTGGTGCACCTGGGCTCGCCGTCCTCCCCCATCGCCTACTACCAGCAGGTGGGGCGCGCGGGCCGCGGTGTGGAGCATGCCGAGGTCCTGCTCCTGCCGGGCAAGGAGGACCAGGCGATCTGGGAGTACTTCGCGTCGATAGCCTTCCCTCCGGAGGAGCAGGTGCGCCACACGCTGGACGTCCTGGCCCAGGCCGGCCGGCCGCTCTCGCTGCCCGCGCTCGAACCACTGGTTGAGCTGCGCAGGTCCCGTCTGGAGACCATGCTCAAGGTGCTCGACGTGGACGGGGCGGTGCGCCGGGTCCAGGGCGGCTGGATCTCCACGGGCACTCCGTGGACGTACGACACCGAGCGCTATGCCTGGGTGGCCAAGCAGCGGGCCGCCGAGCAGCAGGCGATGCGGGACTACGTCACGACGACGGGCTGCCGTATGGAGTTCCTGCGGCGGCAGCTGGACGACGAGGGGGCCGCGCCGTGCGGGCGCTGTGACAACTGCGCGGGAGCACGCTTCGAGGCGTCCGTGTCCCCCGCGGCGCTGGACGCGGCCAACGGCGAGCTCGGCCGCGCGGGCGTCGAGGTCGAGCCCCGGAAGATGTGGCCGACGGGTCTGCCGGCGGTCGGCGTCGACCTGAAGGGACGCATTCCGGCCGGTGAACAGGCCGCGACGGGGCGCGCTTTGGGACGACTCTCGGACATCGGCTGGGGCAACCGGCTGCGACCGATGCTCGCACCCCAGGCCCCGGACGGACCCGTACCGGACGATGTCGCCAAGGCCGTGGTCGGCGTACTGACCGATTGGGCGAGGGGTCCCGGCGGCTGGGCCTCGGGACAGCCCGACGCGCAGCCGCGCCCGGTCGGCGTCGTAACCGTGGCTTCCCGTACGCGGCCGCGGCTGATCCAGTCGCTGGGCGCGCGGATCGCGGAGATCGGCCGGCTGCCGCTGCTGGGTTCCGTGGAGTACGTCGGTGAGGGGGCACCCATGTCCCGGAGCAACAGCGCCCAGCGGCTGAAGGCGCTCGACGGGGCACTGACCGTCCCGCCTGAGCTGGCCACCGCTTTGAAGGAAGCGGGCGGTCCCGTCCTGCTCGTGGATGACGCGACCGAGACAGGCTGGACGCTCGCCGTGGCCGCCCGCATGCTCCGCCGGGCCGGCGCGCAGGGGGTGTTGCCGCTGGTCCTGGCCGTACAGTCGTGACTCACGCATCGCCGAGCGAAACTCTGGGCAGGGATATAGCCGACGCATCGTCCGAAAACGGTCTGTGGCCCCAATTGCTCGTTGCCGCAACGAAGTTCGACAGGAAGAATTGAAGTCCGCTCCCCGCACGGCTGGCCCGTGATCCGGTAGGGCTCTGCTGCGGCGTGCGCTCCCCCAAGTCCGACCCCGCCCGCAGTGTGGGCGCGTAGCCGAAGGGAGGACCGTGACCTTCGGATTCGCTCCGTCCTCGGCGGCATCCATGTCGACATCTGCCGACCTGTCCGCCGCTTCCGCCAACCCACTGGCCCGGATGCTCGAACCCGCCGAGTGGGCCTCCGCCGGGATTCCGCTGCTGCGCAATCCCCGGGAAGTCGTCAGCGGACTGCACGCACGGCACCGGCCCAGGCCCTCGACCGCGGTCGTGGCCGTCCTCGACCCGGACGAGCGGCTGGCGGCGAGCGCTTCCTTCATCCGGCGTCCGGCTCCGGCCGACGGCTGGATGTTCCGCAACGCGCTGCTCGCGCAGCTGCGCCGGGTCATCCCGCACGACCTGCGACGCCGCACTCCGGTGCGTACGGCAGTGCTGCTCTACTGCCGCGACGGCGACGCGCGTTGGACCGAGGAGGACGGGGCGTGGATGTGGGGCTTGCGGGACGCCTGTACCCTCCACGGGCTGCGCTGTGGGGCGTACATCACCCTGACGCGTGACGGCTGGCAGGTCCTCGGTGAGGGCCGCGGTGGGCGCCGCCCCAACTCGGACTCACCGCCGGAGCCCTTCGCCACGGCCGAGGCGCTGCCACCGATGCCGCGCACCGGAGGCGCCGCGTCGGAGGTATTGCGACGGGCAGCCGCCCGCTGAGGCGCCCGTCCCAAGGCGCCGACCCGGGCCCGGGCATGCCCACCGGCGGTGCCACCTCTCGCGGAACAGTCGAAGAGCCAATACGGGCAAGGGTGAGACGACGCGGCGGTGGTCGAGCGATCGGTGGGCCGACCCCGCGCAACACGCCCACTCCAAGGACGTACGACAGACATACGACCCAGACAGCAGGCGCACTCAGCAGCAAGCACACACAAAGGCGCAACACGCACGCGGACGCACTGCAGGCACGCCGAAATGACCGCCGTACAGGTGCCGCCGCAGCGGCACCCTCAGCGTTCCACCGAACGAATCCCGGACGGTGCCCGGACCCCGCTCAGACGCCCGCGCCCAGCACCGAGTTGATCTGCTGCGGGTCACCGCAGACGATCAGCAGGGCGCCGGCCCGGCCGAGGGCCAGGGGCAGGGCGGAGGCGGCGGCAGCGCCGGGACCGCCGTTGACGGCGACCACGACCACGGGACGGGACGCGGCCCGGCCCGCGACGGAGGCGTCGGCGTAGAAGACGTCGTCGCCCGCGTCGTGCTGCGCCCAGTACGCGGCCTCGCCGAAGGAGAGTTCGTGCGCGGCCCACGGGTGGGGTTCGCCGGTGGTGATCACCAGCACCTCACCAGGGGCACGGCCCGACTCCAGCAGCAGGTCGACGGCTTCTTCGGCGGTGTCCAGCGCACCCTCGGCCGAGGCCGGGATCAGCTGGATCTGCGGGGTGGCGGCAGCGGGTGCGGCCGCCGGGGCGGAGGCTCCCGGCGAGGCCACGACCGGCTCGCGCGGGGTGCGTTGGGCCGGCATCGGCCGGACAGGACCCGGACGACCGGGACGCGGCGGAGCCGCGGGACGGGGGCCGGGTACGGGACGGGGGGTCGGCGCGGTGCGGCCACTGGCCGGAGTGACGCGGGGACCCTGGGCACTCTCGTGAATCTGAGGCTCCTCGGGAATGAGAGGCATGAGCTGATATCTATCAAACGCCGGTGCGACTCGCGTCGGCGGGGGGCACATGAGTGCGAGCGGAATCGTCAGAAATCGAAGCCGAGCTGACCCTCGATCTCCGGAACGTTTCCGTCCGCCCAGCTGCGGACCTTCTTGAGGTGCCGCCACTGGGGCAGCGCATCAAGATACGCCCACGACAACCGGTGGTACGGGGTGGGGCCCCGCTCCGCCAGCGCGGCCTTGTGGACCGGTGACGGGTACCCGGCGTTGGCCGCAAAACCGAAGTCTGCATGGTCGATGCCCAGTTCGGCCATCATTTTGTCGCGCTGAACCTTGGCGATCACCGAAGCCGCCGCGACGGCGACGCAGGACTGGTCGCCCTTGATCACCGTACGGACCCGCCAGGGAGCGCCGAGATAGTCGTGCTTCCCGTCGAGAATGACCGCGTCGGGGCGAACCGGCAGGGCCTCCAGGGCGCGTACGGCCGCCAGGCGCAGTGCGGCCGTCATCCCCAGGTCGTCGATCTCCTCCGGAGACGCATGCCCCAGGGCGTACGACGTCACCCACTTCTCCAACTTCGCGGCGAGCGCGGTACGCCGCTTGACGGTCAGGAGCTTGGAGTCGGTGAGCCCTTCGGGCGGACGGCGCAGTCCCGTGACGGCGGCGCAGACGGTGACCGGGCCGGCCCACGCGCCGCGGCCCACCTCGTCGACACCGGCAATGATCTTCGCTCCGGTCGTGGCGCGGAGGGAGCGCTCGACGGTGTGGGTGGGTGGTTCGTACGGCATGGCGCCCTCAGCCTACGCCGCCCGGAGCCCCCCGCGACACCCAGGTTTCCCCGAGCAACCAGGGTGTCCGTACGGGGGTCGATCAGGCAGCCCGTCCCCGCAGCAGCGGGACCATCAGCTGGTCGATCATCTCCTCGAGGTCCCGCTCGCTCCATTCGCTCGCGCACACCTTGGAGCGGTACATCATCATCGCCGGAATGGCGTCGAAGACATAGGCGTTCGCGGCGTCGGGACGCACTTCTCCCCGCTCGATTCCACGGCCGATGACCTCTCGAAGCAGGCGCATGTTCGGCTCGATGACCCCGCCGAAGATCACCCGCTGAAAGCGTTCGGCCTGGAGAGCGTCGCATTCGTAAAGCACCGAACGCAGGGCGAATCCCGACTGCGAGAACATCGCCTCACGCACCCGCCGGCACAGCTCCAGCAGGTCCTCCCGGACGCTCCCGAGGTCGGGCGCCTCCGCCAGGCTAGGGAGTCCGGCCTGGAGCGCGTCCGCGACGAGATCCTCCTTGGACGGCCAGCGGCGGTAGACCGCGGCCTTGCCTGTCTGGGCTCGCGCGGCGACACCCTCCATGGTGAGACCGTTCCAGCCGACCGTGCCGAGCTGCTCCAGCGCGGCCTCCAGGATCGCGCGCTCGAGTACGGCACCGCGTCGGCGCGAGGAGGCCGTCTGAGCGGGGGCGGCCGTCCAACGCGAAGTAACCATCTGAGTGTCTCCGTTGTGCAGGGGGAGCGGGATTTCGGGGAGGAGCGAGCGATCGAGTTGGCGTCCAGCGGCAGCGACTTCAGTGAACGCTTGCGTTCACTGTCGGGGAATCACTACCGTTGACGCGGCAGTGAACGCGAGCGTTCACTAAAGCACTTGTGGGGGACCCATAGTGACAACCTCTCAGTTGATTCAAGACCCAAAGCCAGGAGCGGCCCGCCGGGAGGGGCACCCCGGCATCGCGCTCGCCGTCATCGCGGCCTGCCAACTCATGGTGGTACTCGACGCGACGATTGTGAACATCGCGCTCCCGCACATTCAAGACGCGCTCAAGTTCAGCACGACCGACCTGACATGGGTGGTCAGCGCGTACACACTCACCTTCGGTGGCCTGCTGCTTCTCGGCGCCCGGGCCGGTGACATCCTCGGTCGGCGCCGGGTCTTCATGACCGGCATCCTGCTGTTCACCTTCGCCTCGCTGCTCGGCGGACTCGCCCAGGAACCGTGGCAGTTGCTGGCCGCGCGTGCCCTGCAGGGCGTCGGTGGCGCGATCGCGTCGCCCACATCGCTGGCGCTCATCACCACCACGTTCCCCGAGGGCCCGGAGCGGAACCGGGCGTTCGCCGTCTTCGCCACGGTCTCGGCCGGCGGTGGCGCGATCGGTCTCCTCACCGGCGGCATGCTCACGGAGTGGCTCGACTGGCGGTGGGTCCTCTTCGTCAACGTACCCATCGGCGTCCTGATCGCCGTCCTCACGCCGATGTACATCAGCGAGTCCGAACGCCACCCCGGGCGCTTCGACGTCGCGGGTGCGCTCACCTCGACGGCCGGAATGGCGTCCCTGGTGTACGGCTTCATCCGCGCCGCGGAGGAAGGCTGGCGGGACAGCCTCACCATCGGGTCGTTCGGCGCGGCCGTGGTGCTGCTGCTGGCCTTCGGGGTCATCGAGACGCGGGCCAAGGATCCCATCACCCCGCTGAAGATGTTCGCCGACCGCAATCGCTCGGGCACCTACGTGATCATGCTGAGTCTCGCCGCGGCGATGTTCGGCATGTTCTTCTACATCGTGCTCTTCGTGCAGAACGTGCTGGGGTACAGCCCGATCTCGGCCGGTGTGGCCTTCCTGCCGGTGACGGTCGCGATCGCGGTCGGCGCGGGTCTGTCGCAGCGGTTCCTGCCGGTGCTCGGCCCCAAGCCGTTCATGCTGGTCGGCTCGACGCTCGTCGCGCTCGGGCTCGGCTGGCAGACGTTCATCAGCCCCGACAGTTCGTACGTCGGCGGAGTGCTCGGCCCGATGCTGCTGTTCGGCTTCGGCATGGGCCTGAACTTCGTGACGCTGACGGTCACCTCGGTCTCGGGTGTCGCCCAGCACGAGGCGGGCGCGGCCTCCGGTCTGCTCAACGTCACACAGCAGGTGGGCGGTTCGCTGGGCCTCTCCATCCTCACCACGGTCTTCGGCTCGGCCAGCCGTGACGAGGCGGAGAAGCAGATGCCGAAGTTCCTGACGGACGGCTCGCCGGAGCAGAAGGCGGAGTTCGCCAAGACCCACCAGCTGCCCGCTCCTTGGGGGCACGACGTGCTCGCCGAGGGCATCTCGACCGCCTTCATACCGGCGGCCGCGATGGCCCTGCTGGCCCTGATCACGGCCGCATTGGTGATCCGGGTCCGCAAGAGCGACCTGGACGCCCTCGCCGGCACGGCAGGACCTGCCGGGGGCTGACAAGGGCGCTGCGGAGGCCGGACCGGGGTCCGGGGGACCCGACGGCGAGGACGCCGGTCCGGCCATCCGCAGTACGACACCGAGGGCGCGCCCCTAGACCGAACGGTGGGAGCGGGCGCTCACCGGTACATCAGGTCGTCCGCCACCCGGCTGCACACGCTCCAGTCCGGGTCCTTCGACGGCGGCCGGTCGCGAAGGATGTCCCGGGCGTGTGCCTCGCCCCAACTGGTGGCATACCAGAGGCCCTCGTCCTCTCCCAGTTCGTCTGCGACGGAGCTCAGCGCGCAGGAACGCAGCGGTTCCTTCAGCTTGTCGAGGGCCGGTACGGCGTCGGCGGACAGACCGCGCGCGTACTCGAGGTCGAACTTGCCCGTGTCCTCGTACCGCTGGACGTTGCGCTCGGCGATCAGAGCGTCCGGCGACATCAGTCCGAACGCGAGCACACCGGCCGCCGCACTGGCCGCGACGGCACGCGGCAGCCAGCGGGCACCCCAGACCCCGGCCGCCATGATGAGCACGATGACCAGGCCGAGCCAGAGCTCCACGGCCACCACCGACACCCTCAGCCGCGTCAGTCCATAGGCCTCCACATACATGTCCATACGTCGCACCGCCGATGCGACGACAACGAGCGCCAGCCCGCACAGAGTTCCGAGCACGCCCCGCACCAGCTTCCGGTCGCGCGCCTCGTCGCGCGGCGCCCAGCGCAGCGCGAACACGATGACGAGCAGGGTCAGGAGCGTGACGAGCAGGAGCTGCCAGAAGCCCTGGCGCGCGTATTCGGCGTACGTCTGACCGGTCTTCTTCAGTACGGCGTCGTAGCCGCCGAACAACACGGCGAGCTGGACGGCGTTGAAGGCCGCGAAGAGCACGGTGAGCACGATCAGCGGCAGCGCCCACTCCAAGCGGCCGCGCGGGCGGCCCTTGGGCACTTCGACCCTGTCCCACTGGACGGGCGCGGCGGCCGTGTGGGCCGCCGCGAGTGCTCCGACCAGGCCGAGCACCAGAAGCACAACGCGCCAGGGACCGCCGGAGACGGACGCATCCGGCATCAGTTCGCCGAGCAGATCCGCGAAGGCGGCGTCGGCCCCCGCGAACAGCGCTCCGAAGACCAGCAGCAGGACCGCGGTCACGGCGAGCGCACGCAGCCCCGCACCCAAGCCGCGGCGCGCGCCGCCGAACCGCTCACGCAGCCCGCGCCAGCCCCAGGTGGGGCCGGTGACCAGGGCGTTGAACACGCCGATGGGGCCGAGCAGGACAGCGGGCCAGGTACGGCCGCCGTGCAGCGCGAGCGAGCCCAGCGCGACCGCGGTGACGACGGCGAGGAACGAGGGCCAGTCCGCGTCGCGCAGGGCAGGCACGATGAGCAGACCGATGCCACCGATGCCCCAGACCAGCGTCCACGCGCGCGTGCGTCGTCCCGCGGCCTGCGCGGCGAAGTACGAGGCGAGCGCGGCCGGTATCGCGACCAGCAGGAGATTGAGCGCCAGGCCGTCATCGAGGAGCAGCATGCTCAGCACACCGGTGGCGAGCGCTGCCCACAGCGTCGCCGTACGCACCGGGGCGGGTGACCTGACCTGAAGCCCGGCCAACCAGGGGGCGGGGGTAGGCGACGGGTAGGCCCAGTCGGACTCCTCTTCCGCTGCCTCTGCCGCCTCGGTGGCATCCCCCTGGGAGCTGGATTCGCGGCTCGGCCCAGTCGGTTCCGGTTCCCCCGGATCTGCCGAGGCCGTGGGTGCTGTCGGATCGGTGGGAGCTGTCGGCTCCGTCGCCTCCTTCGGGCCCGTGGTCTCCTTCAGCTCCTCCCCCTCCCTTGGCTTCTTCGCCTCCGGATCCCTCGGCTTCGCCGGGCCCTGACCTCTCGGCTCGGGCGCGGACGGTATGTCGGACATGGCACCCCCTCCCAGCCGGTCCCCTGGGCAGCCCTCAACACGCCGCTGTCGCGGAAGGCTGCTGACCGGTGTCTCGTCGAAGCACGCCTGTAGTGATCAACAGGCGGCGTGGCGGACAGGGTATGCACAGGCAAGGCGCCTCAGGGCGTGGCGGCCGTGCTGTAGCAAGCCTGTGACAGAGACGATCGGCATCACGTACGGTCGGCCTGCTCCTGAGGCAGGCTTCCGGGACTTGACGCGGGGCATGGAGCGCTCCGCACGGCCGCCCTACGGCCGCCCTACGCGCCGCTCGCCGTACGCCCGTACGCGGGACCCGGCACCCAGTCCGGCAGCCCCTCCGTGCGCTCCACCCAGGCAGCCGGTGGCGCTCCCGCCTTTCCCGCGGCGACCACCCCGCCCACGATGGCGCACGTGGTGTCCACGTCGCCTCCTACCTGGGCGGTGACCCAGAAGGCCTCTTCGTAGTCGCCGAGGGACCGGGCCGCCGACCAGAGCGCGAACGGCACGGTGTCGTGCGCCGACGTACGCCGTCCGCAGCCCAGTACGGCGGCCACAGTCGTGGCGTCCCCGTAGTCGAGCATGTCCCGGGCGCGCCGCAGCCCCGCGCCGACGGCGCTGCGCGGCACGAGCGCGACGACACCGTCGAGCAGCGCCTCGGCGCTCGGCGGGCCCGCCGGGTCGGCCGCCAGCGCGGCGGCCGCGGCGACGGCCATGGCGCCGACCACGGCCTCGCGGTGCTGGTGCGTGGGGTACGCGGAGATCTCCGCCTGGTGCGTCGCCTGCTCCGGGTCGTCCGCGTACCAGGCCCCGAGGGGAGCGATCCGCATCGCGGCGCCGTTGCCCCACGAGCCCTGGCCCTTGAAGAGGGCGGATGCCAGCTCGCGCCAGTCGCCGCCCTCCCGGATCAGCCGCAGCAGCCTGTTGACCGCGGGCCCGTAGCCCCGGTCGAAGTCGTGGTGCTCGGCGAAGGAGCGGGCCAGTTCGTCCTGATCGATGCGGTGGTGCGCGGCCAAAACGGCCACTACGGAGCAGGCCATTTCGGTGTCGTCGGTCCACTGCCAGGGGCGGGGCGGCAGCTCACGGCGCTTGAGCAGCGGGTAGTTCGCGGGCACGAAGAACTGCGAGCCCAGCGCGTCCCCCACCGCGAGTCCGCGCAGGCTGGCCAAGGCGCGGCCCAGGCGCCCGTCGGGAGAAGAGTCAGCGGTCATCGCCCTGCCACTCTATCCGGTGGCCCCGTACGATTCCGGATCACGCCATTGCTCGAAAGGCCGGTCAAGGGTGTACCTGCCGTCCTCCCCCAGAACGAGCATCCGCGTCTCCCCGTTCCCCGGGTTCGACAGCGATTCGAATTCCGCGACCGTCCAGTGGAACCAGCGCATGCAGAACAGCCGCATGGCCAGCCCATGGGTCACCAGGAGCACGTTCGGCGGGTGGTCGGGGGCCTCGAAGCTGCGGTACAGGCTCTCCAGGAAGCCGCCGACCCGGTCGTACACATCGGCCCCGGACTCGCCCTGCGCGAAGCGATAGAAGAAGTGACCGTACGCGTCTCGGTACGCCTTCTGGAGACGTACGTCGTCACGGTCCTGCCAGTTGCCCCAGTCCTGCTCGCGCAGGCGCGGCTCCTCGCGCACCCGTACGAGCTCGGGGTCGAGGTGAAAGGCGCGGAATGTCTCGTGCGTGCGGCGGTACGGGGACACGTAAACGCTTACGCGCTCCCGTCCGAAGAGCTCCCGCAGCTGTTTGCCTGTGTCCTCCGCCTGCTGCCACCCCTTCTCCGTGAGCGCCAGAGCGTGGTCGGGCTCGCGTTCGTACACGGTGTCATCGGCATTGCCCACCGACTCGCCGTGCCGGACAAGAACGATGCGCCGTGGTCGTGCCATGCCAATGACCCTAGATCGTGTCGCGGCCGATCGAGCACTCGTACGGGCTCCATACGGTGTAGGTCACACGGCTCCCGCACACAGGAACCACACGATGCGGCCCGCTCAGACCGTCCAGCTGGGCTCCAGTTCCACGATGTCACCCGCGAGGGCCGCGACGTCGGCCTCGATCTGGGCGCGCAGCGCGAGCCGTTCCACCCGCTCGGCGCGGTACTTGCCGTGCTCGGCCGCCGACTGCCACATGGACAGGATCAGGAACTCATGGCCGGGCGCCTCGCCGAACAGGCCCCGCACCATGCCGGGCGAGCCGGCCATCGCGGGGTTCCAGACCTTCTCCTGCATCAGCGCGAAGTGCTCGGCCCGCTCCTCGTGGATCCGGCAGTGGGCCACGCGCACCAGGTCGGAGTCCGTGAAGCGGGGCTCGAAGCCGGTCTTCACGTCGAAACGGTGATCGAACAGCTTGACCTGGGAATCCTTGAAGGTACCCGACTGCGCGGCGGCGAGCCGGTCGTGGGAGCGGGCCATGAAGGAGTCGTAGAAGGCACGGCTTTCCCAGAAGGCGAAGATGTGTGCGACGCCGGACCGCCCCCGGCTCCATCCCCCGCCCTGTCCCCGGAAACCCGGCTCCCCCAGAAGCCCCGCCCACTTTCGCTGCCCCCGCTCGAAACCGCGGCGGTCCACCACGGTGCAGCGAATCCACTTGACCAGCACCGCGCCATCGTAAGGCCACGGAGCGTGGCGCCGGTCACGCTCCGGCGGAGTACATCCGCGCGAGCGCCCCGGCGCGCGTGGCACGATGGACAACCGGCCCTGACCACAGGGTAGTTGGGTCAGGAGCAGATGGGGAACGGGGAGGGGAGATCTGGTGAACGGTCTCAACAAGGGCATCCGCAAGGTCGAGCTGGCGGTGAAGTGGGATCCGAGTCCCGTGGGGCAGCCCGCGACCGATCTCGACATCATCGCGGCGACGTATCTGGCGGCCGCCCCGGGCGAAAAACCGGCCTACGTAGTGCACTTCGACAGCCGCTCGCCGGACGGCACCATCTATCTGAACCGGGACAGCAAGGACGGCAAGGGCTTCGGCTGGGACGAGGTGATGACGCTCGAGCTCAACCGTCTGGACAGCCGCTACGCGCGCGTGGTGGTCGGGGTCCTCATCCAACAGCGCGCCGGTCACAAGACGTTCGTGGGCGTGCTCAATCCCGGCTTTCGTATGCGTGAGGGCTACACCGTCCTCGCGGAGGACGACTTCGGCGACGTCCTGGGGGCAACCGCCGCGACCGTCGGAGAGTTCGTACGCGACGACTCCGGAGAGTGGACTTTCCACCCGGGCATCCACGGCTACGACACGGACCCGGCGACCTTCGCCAGGGTCATGGGCAGCCCTGAGAACACCTGAATCGCGCTCCCTGAGGACCGCATTTCGGAAACAGGCGTCTCCGAAGATCCGTGACACCCGAAAACGGCTCTCCGTAGGGCCATGAAAACGCCGAAGGGCGGCACGGCCGGTGGCCGTGCCGCCCTTCGTGGCTTCGGATCAGCTGCAACCGCTGGTCGAACCGCAGCCCTCGCAGATGTAGCAGGAACCGGCCCGCTGCATCTTCGTACCGCAGGAGAAGCACAGAGGGGCGTCCGCCTGGATGCCCAGCTGCATCTCCACCAGTTCAGCACTGGTGTGGGCCTGCTTCGGGACGGGCTTGGCCGCCTCGACCTCGGCCTTCGGGGTGGCGACGGCCTTCAGCTCCTGCGCACGGGGCGCGGACTGGGCCAGGCCCTCGACATCGACCTCGTCGTCGGAGGGCTCGTAGGAGCCCGTCTCCAGGTGACGCTGGCGCTCCTCGGCGGAGTGGATGCCGAGTGCGGAGCGCGTCTCGAAGGGCAGGAAGTCCAGCGCCAGGCGGCGGAAGATGTAGTCGACGATCGACTGCGCCATCCGCACGTCCGGGTCGTCCGTCATGCCGGCCGGCTCGAAGCGCATGTTGGTGAACTTCGAGACGTACGTCTCCAGCGGCACCCCGTACTGCAGGCCCACGGAGACGGCGATCGAGAAGGCGTCCATCATGCCCGCGAGGGTGGAGCCCTGCTTCGACATCTTCAGGAAGACCTCGCCGAGACCGTCGTCCGGGTAGGAGTTGGCGGTCATGTAGCCCTCGGCGCCGCCGACCGTGAAGGAGGTCGTGATGCCGGGACGGCCCTTGGGGAGGCGCTTGCGGACCGGGCGGTACTCGACGACCTTCTCGACCGCGGTACGGATGGTCTCCTCGGCCTTGGCCGTGACCTCGACCTTCTCCTTCTCCTTGGTCTTCGCGGAGAGGGGCTGGCCGACCTTGCAGTTGTCGCGGTAGATCGCGAGCGCCTTGACGCCCATCTTCCACGCCTCGAAGTAGACCTCTTCGACATCCTCGACGGTCGCCGTCTCCGGCAGGTTGACCGTCTTGGAGAGCGCGCCGGAGATCCACGGCTGGATCGCGGCCATCATGCGGACGTGGCCCATCGCGGAGATGGAGCGCTCGCCCATGGCGCAGTCGAAGACCTCGTAGTGCTCGTGCTTGAGGCCCGGAGCGTCGATCACATTGCCGTTGTCGGCGATGTGGGCGACGATCGCCTCGATCTGCTCCTCCTGGTAGCCCAGGCGGCGCAGCGCCTGCGGAACGGTGCCGTTGACGATCTGCATCGAACCGCCGCCGACCAGCTTCTTGAACTTGACCAGCGCGAGGTCGGGCTCAAGACCGGTGGTGTCGCAGGACATCGCGAGACCGATGGTGCCGGTGGGCGCGATGACCGAAGCCTGCGCGTTGCGGAAGCCGTTCTTCTCGCCGAGGCGGAGCACGTCCTGCCAGGCCTCCGTGGCGGCGGCCCAGATCGGCGTGTCCAGGTCGTCCATGCGGACGGCCTCGGCGTTGGCGTCGGAGTGCTGCTTCATGACGCGCTGGTGCGGCTGCGCGTTGCGGGCGTAGCCGTCGTACGGGCCGACCACCGCGGCGAGCTCGGCGGAGCGCTTGTACGAGGTGCCGGTCATCAGCGAGGTGATCGCACCGGCCAGGGCACGGCCGCCGTCGGAGTCGTACGCGTGGCCGGTCGCCATCAGGAGGGCGCCGAGGTTGGCGTAACCGATGCCCAGCTGACGGAAGGCGCGGGTGTTCTCGCCGATCTTCTGGGTCGGGAAGTCCGCGAAGCAGATGGAGATGTCCATCGCGGTGATGACCAGCTCGACGACCTTCGAGAAGCGCTCGACGTCGAAGGACTGGCGGCCCTTGTTGTCGTCCTTGAGGAACTTCATCAGGTTCAGCGAGGCGAGGTTGCAGGACGTGTTGTCCAGGTGCATGTACTCGCTGCACGGGTTCGAGCCGTTGATACGACCGGACTCCGGGCACGTGTGCCAGTTGTTGATCGTGTCGTCGTACTGGATGCCCGGGTCGGCGCAGGCCCAGGCGGCCTCGGCCATCTTGCGGAAGAGCTGCTTGGCGTCGACCTCCTCGATGACCTCGCCGGTCATGCGGGACGTCAGGCCGAACTTGCCGCCCGACTCGACGGCCTTCATGAACGTGTCGTTCACACGGACCGAGTTGTTGGCGTTCTGGTACTGGACGGACGTGATGTCGTCGCCGCCCAGGTCCATGTCGAAGCCCGCGTCTCGCAGGGCGCGGATCTTCTCCTCCTCCTTGACCTTGGTCTCGATGAAGTTCTCGATGTCGGGGTGGTCGACGTCGAGGATGACCATCTTGGCCGCGCGGCGCGTGGCGCCACCCGACTTGATCGTTCCTGCGGAGGCGTCGGCACCGCGCATGAAGGAGACGGGACCCGAGGCGTTGCCGCCCGAGGAGAGGAGCTCCTTGGAGGAGCGGATGCGGGAGAGGTTCAGGCCGGCGCCGGAGCCGCCCTTGAAGATCATGCCCTCTTCCTTGTACCAGTCGAGGATCGACTCCATGGAGTCGTCGACGGACAGGATGAAGCAGGCGGAGACCTGCTGGGGCTGGGGCGTGCCGACGTTGAACCACACCGGGGAGTTGAAGCTGAAGATCTGGTGCAGGAGGGCGTACGCCAGCTCGTGCTCGAAGATCTCGGCGTCGGCGGGCGAGGCGAAGTACTTGTAGTCCTCACCGGCCTTCCGGTACGTCTTCACAATCCGGTCGATGAGCTGCTTGAGGCTCACCTCGCGCTGCGGGGTGCCGACGGCACCGCGGAAGTACTTGCTGGTGACGATGTTGACCGCGTTCACCGACCAGAAGCCGGGGAACTCGACGCCACGCTGCTCGAAGTTGACCGAGCCGTCGCGCCAGTTGGTCATGACGACGTCACGGCGTTCCCACTCCACCTCGTCGTACGGGTGCACGCCGGGGGTGGTGTGGATGCGCTCGATGCGCAACCCCTTGCTGGCCTTGGTGCCCTTGGCGCGGGAACCTCGTGCCGGACCGCTCGCCGTCTCTGTCATGCCGCCTCCCTGTATCGGGCTAAAACGCCCTGAAGTGCCCCGTTCTTCCCGTGGCACGGTGTGTGTCTGGTGCTGCGCGCGTCGCATGCGCGGCCGCCCGCAGCAGGTCTGTGGTCGCCGCCGATGAGCCGACCCGAGTCGGCCTTCCCCTCAGTCGGCGGCGCTGGCGGGCACGGGGACCTGGACGGCCTCTCCGGACCCGCGGTCGCTTTCCGGGCGCTCCGCGGCGGCGTCTTCGTCGTCCGCATCATCCGCGGTGGCCCGCTGCCTCGTCTCTTCCCTGAGTTCCGCGATGGCGGCCTCGAAGTCCTCGAGCGAGTCGAACGCCCGGTACACGGACGCGAACCGCAGATAGGCGACGAGGTCGAGTTCCTGCAACGGGCCGAGTATGGCCAGCCCCACGTCGTGGGTGGTCAGTTCGGCGCTTCCGGTGGCCCGCACCGCCTCCTCGACCCGCTGGCCGAGCTGGGCGAGTGCGTCCTCGGTGACAGGCCGCCCCTGACATGCCTTGCGCACGCCGTTGATGACCTTGATACGACTGAAGGGCTCGGTCACGCCGGAGCGCTTGACCACCATCAGCGAGCACGTCTCCACGGTCGTGAAACGACGGGAGCAGTCGGGGCACTGGCGGCGCCTGCGGATCGACGTGCCGTCATCGGTCGTACGACTGTCGACGACGCGGCTGTCGGGGTGCCTGCAGAAGGGGCAGTGCATGACTCCAACCCTCCTTCACAGCACGACTCATAGGCCTCGCGAGACCTCTTGGGCCCCTCGAAGCAGCCCCAAGCATAGGCGATGGCCGAGGGCCTGAAGACCCGGGGGACCACAACACTTGGGCTGCTACTGCAATCCAACCACTAGATGTGGGGATCGGCGCGCAAATTGGCCCACGAAGCGCGTGTCGCACACGTATTGGCATGTGCCGCACGGCCATACCGATCCCGGACACACGGAGATACCGTGGTGGCCGTGCAGATAGGGGGTCGGTACCCGGTTGACGGGGTGCTGGATGGCAGACTGGGTCTCGGCCCACATCTGTCGGCACGGTCATCGCCCCGGCGGTGAAGAGTACAGCAATAGGCCCTTTTGTCCGCCAGGTGCAGCGATAGCCATACACCCAGACACATGATCACGTCAGGCAATCCGCGTTTTTTCACTCGAACGTGTGTTTGGCGCAACCTTTCGAAAGCAACTACCGTTGTCCAGCAGGGAGACCATCGAGAGGGGCCGACGTGACCACCACCGCAGACAGTGCCACCATCACTGCCCAGGACCGCTCCCAGGGCCGACTCGAGCCGGTGCATGCGATGAACGAAGCCGTGAATCATGAGGGACCCAAGCGCTCCCTGCCTGGCCGACCTCCAGGCATCCGGGCGGACAGCTCCGGACTCACGGACCGGCAGCGCCGGGTGATCGAGGTGATCAGGGACTCGGTGCAGCGACGCGGCTACCCGCCGTCGATGCGGGAGATCGGACAGGCGGTCGGCCTCTCCAGCACCTCCTCGGTCGCGCATCAGCTGATGGCGCTGGAGCGCAAGGGCTTCCTGCGCCGCGACCCGCACCGCCCGCGCGCGTACGAAGTCCGGGGCTCCGACCAGTCCTCGGTGCAGCCCACCGACACGGCGGGCAAGCCGGCCGCGTCGTACGTCCCGCTCGTCGGCCGAATCGCCGCCGGTGGCCCGATCCTCGCCGAGGAGTCCGTCGAGGACGTCTTCCCCCTCCCCCGCCAGCTGGTCGGTGACGGCGAGCTGTTCGTCCTGAAGGTCGTCGGCGACTCGATGATCGAGGCCGCCATCTGCGACGGGGACTGGGTGACGGTCCGCCGCCAGCCGGTCGCGGAGAACGGCGACATCGTGGCCGCGATGCTCGACGGCGAAGCCACGGTGAAGCGCTTCAAGCGCGAGGACGGGCACGTGTGGCTACTGCCGCACAACTCCGCGTACCAGCCGATTCCCGGCGACGAGGCGACCATCCTCGGCAAGGTCGTGGCAGTGCTGCGTCGGGTATAACAACCTGCGACGGGCGGGACGCACCGCCCCGCCCCTGACCGGGCCCCGGGACCAACTGCGCCGGTTCCGGGGTCCTGCGTTTTTCTGGCCGGGGGCCTTGGCGGGGAAGTGGGCTTCCCGGGACGGGGGCCCTGGGTGGGCGTGCATTTCCTGGGCCAGGGCTTTGCGTGGAGGTGCGCTTCCCGGGCTGGGGGCCTCGCGTGGGGTTTTGCTTCCCGGGTTGGGGCCTCGCGTGGCGTGTCCTTCCTGGGTCGGCGATCTGGGCCTGCGGTGCGCTTCCCAGACGGGGTTGGGCGGGCGGCCTGCTGTTCGGCCGGAGGCTGCGGTTCGTTTCGGTCGACGGCCGGGCGGGCGGGCGGCGCGGTACCCGACTGGAGATTTGGGTGCGCGGTGGTCTACTGCCCGGGGCTACGGTTCGTTTCGGTGCAGGCCTACCTACGTGCTCGCTTGCGGCGCGCCTGGCCCCGGTCGCCCGGGGCTCAACACCTCGCTCCCGGCCCGCGCACGACTGACCGCGCACTGCGGGCGAAACGCGGCCGGCGCACCGCGGCCCAGGCCAAGCCACCCCCGCGGGCCGCCGCCCAGGGGCTACGCCTCCTCCGCCTTCCTCGCCGCCTCATCGATCGCCGCGAGTGACCTACGGACCTGGTTGCCATCCGTCGTGTACCAGAAGTCGGGCAGTGATGCCTTGAGGTAACTGCCGTAGCGGGCCGTGGCCAGGCGCTGGTCGAGTACGGCGACCACGCCCCGGTCACCCGAGGCTCGTACGAGGCGGCCGGCGCCCTGGGCCATCAGAAGGGCGGCGTGGGTGGCGGCGACCGCCATGAAGCCGTTGCCGCCGTTGTCCTCGACCGCCTTCTGGCGGGCGCTCATCAGTGGGTCGTCGGGGCGCGGGAAGGGGATCTTGTCCATGACGACCAGCTGGCAGCTGGAGCCCGGGACGTCCACGCCCTGCCAGAGCGAGAGCGTGCCGAAGAGGCAGGTCTTGGGGTCGGCCGCGAAGTTCTTGATCAGCTCGCCGAGCGTCTCCTCGCCCTGCAGCAGGATCGGGTACTCGGGAATGCGCGTGCGCAGCTCCTCCGCCGCGAGCTGGGCGGCCCGCATCGATGAGAACAGTCCCAGCGTGCGACCACCAGCGGCCCGGATCAGCTCGGTGAGCTCGTCCAGCATGTCTCCACGGTCGCCGTCCCGCGCGGGGCGCGACAGGTGCTTGGCGACGTAGAGAATGCCCTGCTTGGGGTAGTCGAAGGGCGAACCGACGTCTACGCCCTTCCACTGCGGAAGTTCCTCGCCCTCCGTACCCTCAGGGGCGAGCCCCAGCGACGCTCCCACGCCGTTGAAGTCGCCACCGAGCTTCAGCGTCGCGGAGGTCAGGACGACGGAGCGGTCTGCGAAAAGCTTCTCCCTGAGGAGCCCGGACACGTTCATCGGAGCGACGCGGAGCGATGCGCCGAAGCGGTCGTGGCGCTCGTACCAGACGACGTCCCACTCGGAGCCGTTGGTGATGCGCTCCGCCACGTCGTGCACGGTCTCCACGGAGGCCAGGGCCTGCTTGCGTACCGCGTCCTCGTCCTGGACGGACTTGTCGCGCGTGGAGCCGAGCGCCGAAATCACCGTACGGGCGGCGTCGCGCAGCGCCATCAGGGCGTACCCGAGGTCCTCGGGGATCTCCTCCAGCCGTCCCGGCAGCGCCAGCTCCATGAGGCGCTCGAAGCCCTCGGCGGCGGTCTGGAGCTGGTCGGCGGCCTTCTCGTTGACGAGTTTCGCGGCGCGTCGTACGGCGCGGTTGACCTGCCCGGGGGTGAGCTCGCCGGTCGCGACGCCGGTGACCCGGGAGACCAGCTCATGGGCCTCGTCGACGATCAGCACTTCGTGCTGCGGAAGGACCGGCGCGCCCTCGATCGCGTCGATCGCGAGCAGCGCGTGATTGGTGACGACGACCTCGGCGAGCTTGGCGCGCTCGCGGGCCATCTCGGCGAAGCACTCCGCTCCGTAGGCGCATTTGGTGGCGCCCAGGCACTCCCGGGACGACACGGACACCTGGCCCCAGGCACGGTCGGAGACGCCGGGCGTCAGATCGTCGCGGTCGCCGGTCTCGGTCTCGTCCGACCACTCCCGCAGCCGCAGCAGATCCTGGCCCAGCTTGCTGGTGGGCGCGGCCGCCTCGAACTGGTCGAAGAGGCCCTCCTCCTCTTCCTGCGGCACACCCTCGTGCAGGCGGTGCAGGCACAGATAGTTCGACCGGCCCTTGAGCATCGCGAACTCGGGGCGGCGGCGCAGCAGGGGGTGCAGCGCGTCGACAGTGCGCGGCAGGTCACGCTCCACGAGCTGCCGCTGCAGCGCCAGGGTGGCGGTCGCCACGACCACGCGCTCCCCGTGCGCGAGCGCGGGCACCAGATAGCCGAGCGACTTACCGGTGCCGGTGCCCGCCTGGACCAGTAGGTGGGAGCTGTCGTCGATGGCGTCCGCGACGGCTTCGGCCATGGTCACCTGGCCAGGGCGCTCCGTACCGCCGACGGCGGTGACGGCGGCATGCAGGAGTTCGGGGAGTGAGGGCTGTGTCATAGCTCTGCCACCCTACGGGGCACCACTGACAATCGGGCGATCAAGGTGGCGACGACGGACGTGATCAAGACGAGTACGGGCCGCGTGATCAAGGCTGGTGAAGGGGGTTCGGGACGGTGCCGTGCACGGCGGCGTGCGGGCGATCGGGGCGGTCGCGGTAGCCGTCGAGGTGCAGCCGGTTGCGGTTCAGACACAGGCGCTCGATGCGGGGAGTGAGCAGGTCGAACATCTCGTAGCGCTCCTTGAGCTCGGGAAAGCGTGTCTGGTGGCGGATGATCTCCGCTCGTACGAGAGACCAGAAGTCGTCCTCCGGCACGCCCAGTTGCTCCTCGCAGAGCGGTGCGAGGTAGCGGAACACCCCCACAAAGAGCCCGGAATGGATGAACTGGGTCAGGAACGCGGGTGGCTCGGTGAGCAGCACACGCCGTACGTCGTCCGGCATGGAGGCGTGCTCGGGCAGTGGCTCCGCGCTCACATTGATGTCGTCCACGAAGTCCTTCACCGCGAGCCGCACGGGTACGTCATGGTCGTCGAAGACGACGATCGCGTTCTCTCCATGTGGGCTGAACACAGTGCCGTATCGATAGAGGCAGTGCAGCAGGGGCGGCAGAAGCGCCGCGAAGAGACGGCGCAGCCAGACCTTCGGAGTCAGCCCCGAGCGGGCGACCAGCTGAGCCGTGAAGGCACGACCCTCCGGGTCGGTATGCAGGAGCGCGGCCAGGGTGCGGGCGCGTTCGCCGGGGGCCAGATGCCGGGAGATCGGCTCGCGCCAGATCGCTCCGAGCAGCTCCTTGTACTGATAGGGCACTTCGGGGAGGCCGTCGTACACCGGATGTCCGACCGTCACCGACGCGACCTCGCCGAGCATGATCACCGCGCAGGTGTCGCGCAGGAACGGGTCGGCGTCACGCAGGCCGTGCATCCAGGCGGTGACGGCGGGGGCCGCGAGCGTCCGTTCCGTCGGGATACCGCGCCACACCAGCGTGTTCAGGACGGACAGGGGCAGCTTCACGGTGTGCCGGTCCGGCCGCGAGACATTGAGGAACGTACGGATCGACTGCTGAGGCAGGCGCAGATCACCGTCCGAGTGCAGCGGCACGATCGCGTCCGCGGCGACGTGGGACGCGAAGAGCGGCAACACCACGTCGTCCCACTGCCAGGGGTGCACGGGCAGATAGAGGTACGACTCCGGCGTGAGCCCACGCGCGCGGAGTGCCCCGTCGAAGGACTCCCTCGTGGCGGGGGCGAGCTCGCGGGCGTAAAGGTGTTCTGCTGTGTCGAGGCCCCGCACACCCCTGTAGGTGGCGAGCGTGGTGTGCACCGCGATCCACGGAAGAGCTGTCGCTCGGCGGGCCTCCGGCGCCCAGTCGGCGGCGTCCCTCGCGGAGAAGCCGAGGCGGCCCTTGTTGAGCACGATCCAGGGGTGCCCGGTCTGGTGGCCCTCCAGTTCCGCGTATCCCAGCTCGGCCAGCTCGGCGGCCGAGACGGCATTGCGGTCGAGGCGCGCGTCCGCGGCGAGCGTGGTGCTCAGCTCGCGAATGAAATGACCTAGCGTCGCTCCGTCGAGTCCCAGCGTGCCTCGGGCACGGGTGAGGAAGCCGACGGGGTCGGTGAAGGGCCGAGGCTCCGCCCCTCCCTCGGTGAGGATGAGCGAGTCGGGATCGACGCGCCAACTGTCGTACGCCGTACGGCGGGCGCAGAAGGAGAGGCTGCCGCCGGCGTCGAGGCGGAGGGTGTAGTGGGCACGGCGGCTGTCGGCCGCCGTCGGTTTCCTCTCCGGGTTCGCGACGGGGACCGACGACAGGTCCGTTCCTGGGGCTGCCGACGCTGAGGCCCGAATGACGTCTCGCCCCGGCTCCGGCTCCGGCTCCGGCTCCGGCTCCGGCTCCGGCTCCGGCTCCGGCTCCGGCTCGATGATCCCCTCGTACGCGAACTCGCCGATCATCTTGGCGAGCAGGCGGCGGCCGGCCCGATCCCATCGCTCTTTGCGCAGCTCAGGCGGGTCGTACAGGCTGGGCGGCTCTCCGGATGCCGGGGTGACGGATGGATTCGGCACGGGGACTCCTCGACAGGGAACCGGATCGGGACGAGCGGTGTACTAAGAGTGATAGCGCTACAACAGATCGCGCAGGGCCCGGTCTCGGACCATGAGGGCTGCCCGCTTGTCAGGCAGATCGACCTCGGCGGAGAACCGGAAGCCGGCGCTCAGGAAAGCGGAGACGGAGGGGGTGTTGCGAAGGTCGGGTTCCGCGACGACGCGAGCGCACGACGGGCGCTTGTTCAGTACGTGGTCTGCGACAGCTCTGAGCAGGGTGGAGCCGAGGCCGCGCCCACGGTTGGCGACACCGCCGATGAGGAGGTGAATTCCGGTGTCGTGCGGTCGGGCGGGGTAGTGCCGAGCCAGGACATCGAGATCCGCGCGGTAGATCTCCCAGTAGCTCATCGGCGCGCCGTCCAGCACCCCGAGGCACGGGACGCTGCGTCCATCCCCGTCGAGCTGGAGGCGCAGATGCTCCTCGGCCACGGACTCGGGTCCCGCCAGCTCCCAGAACTCCGCGACGGCAGGGTCGTTCATCCAGCGAGCGATGAGCGGGAGATCGCGCTCGACGCGCACGGGGACGAGGTGGAAGACACCGACGGGCGTGGCGGTCGGCCCCCAGCCCCCGACGTGGTCGAGCAGGTCGTCGTCGGCCGGCGTGGCGGCGGGATTCTCCGCCATGCCCCGACGCTCTCCTCTGGCCCCTCCCGAAGCGTCGCCCATGGCCTCCGCTGTGGCGTCGCCTGTCGCCCCGCCGCGTGTCCCGGCTTCCCCGGCGAAGAGCGCGATGAGCTCGTCCGGGAGGCGCAGGTCAAGGGTGTCCTCGCTGTCCGTGCTCGTGCCGGAGCTCGAACCGGGACCCGAGCGGGGCCCCGTGTCGGTGGCGAGTTCGGTGGCGGGGGCGGTACCGGCGTCGGTGCTCGCATCGGTGGGAGGCACGGCGACGCTCCTCTCAGGAGACGGGGTGGGTCATGTTCCTCAGGAATGAAGGGGGTTGGAGATGGTGACGTAGACGGACTGGGTGTCCACGGGACCGACGAGTTCGTCGAGGCCGTACAGCCGGGTCAGCAGGTTGGCCTTGCAGCGCAGGACGGGTGAGTCGAGCAGGTGGGCGGGCAAAGACGTACGCAGCCGAGCCGGGCCGGTGGCCACATCGGCGAGGAAGCGGCGGAAAGCGGCGAGCAACAGCCGTTCGTCGGCCAGACGTTGGGAGCCGAACGCGCCGATGAGGCCGAACACGTTGTTGATGGCCAGGTAGTAGGCGAAGCGCTCGTCGGTGACCTCGTCGGAGACGAAGGTGTCGCTGTGTTCGCCGATGCCGGGCAGCCGGGCGTCGAGTTCCGCGCGCCGTGACTCGCGGAAGTAGTAGCCCTGGTTGTCGCGGTAGCGGCCGCCCTTGGGCCAGCCCTCGGGGTCCAGCAGGAGCAGGGTGTTCTGCTGGTGCGCTTCCAGAGCGATGCCCGCCTCGCTGTCCAGCCAGAGCACGGGGCGTACGACCTGCTCCAGGTAGCGCAGGAACCACTCGGTGGCGACCGCGCCGCGCGAGCGGCCGGTGCGTCCGGCGAGACCTGTGACGACCTCGGTGAGCCGGGACCGCATGAGGGGCCGACCCTGTGCCGGGTTCCGTGCGCCGGGCTGGGCGTGCGGCCGGGGCGAGACCAGTCCCGCGATGCAGCCGGCGTCGTCCGTCGGGCTGAACGGGTTGTGGCGGATCATCACGTCGAGCCCGGGCAGGGGGCTGCCGTCCGGGCCGTCGACGGCGAGCCAGGCCGGGTCTCGGACGATGTCGAAGCCCGGGTGGGCGGCCTGCCACTGCTTGAACAGGCCGCTGCGCAGCAGGCGGTGGACCTCCACGCCACGGTGGAGCTCCTTGCGGAGGTTCTCACGACGGGAGTTGGTGATACGCAGGCCCAGCGAGAGCTTGAGCATCGCGGGGGAACCGGAGCGGTAGACGGTGCGGACCGAGGACGTGGGGTGCCATGGCGCGCCCTGCGGACCGAGGTCCTGGAGCAGCCCCGCATCCAGCAGGGCCGCGGGCTCCCTACGGTGGCGAACCTCGCGCATCTGCCAAGGGTGCAGCGGCAGGGCGGCATACCCGTCGGGCAGCGACAGCCCCGCGCCGGCCAGCCGTGTGGTGAGCTGCTCCGCCGAGACCGGGCGGCCGCGCTCCGTCCACGCCGAGTCGGCTGCCAGCACCGAGGGGGCGACCGCCATCCAGTGCAGGGGGAAGGAGCCGCGCAACTCGGGTGAGTACAGCCGGGCTTCGGCCTCGGAGAGGCCTTCGCGGCCCTTCGGCGTGGGATGCAGCGGGTGGCCCAGCAAGAGCGCCTGCTCGGCGGCGAGAAAGAGGTCGGGCTCGTCGGCGGGGCGTTCCCTGCGGTCGCTGATGAACACTGCGGTGCGCCGAACGGAATCGGCGACGCGTCCGACGAGGTCGGCGCCGTCACCGGCCGGGCTGTACTGCGTCGCCTGAGGTTCGGGGCGAGTCGCGGCGGCGCCGAGGGGAGCTCCGCCGGGCTCGGTTGTGTGGGGCGTGGTGGGAGCCGGGTCGACGGTGCTGAGCGCCGGGTGAGCAGTGGCGGGAGCCAGGCCGACGGCGGCAGGTACCTGGTCGACGGCGGGAGCCTGGTCGACGGCTGCAGGCACCTGATCGACAGTGGCGGGAGTCGGGTCGACGGTAGCGGGAGCCGGGTCGACGGTAGCGGGAGCCGGGTCGACGGTAGCGGGAGCCGGGTCGACGGCGGGAGCCGGGTCGACGGCGGGAGCCGGGTCGACGGCGGGAGCCGGGTCGACGGCGGGAGCCTGGCCGACGGTAGCGGGAGCCGGGTCGACGGCGGCGGGTGCCAGTCCGACAGTCGGGGCTGCCGATGTGCCGGTCGCCGCTTGGCGTGCGAACAGGGCCGCCACTGTGACCGCGTCGGCGGGCGGTGCCTCGTCGGGAGCGTCGGCGAGGTAGGGGAGGCCGAAGCGGTGCCAGCCGGTGGCGGACCAGTAGTGGACGGGGGCCAGGAGGGCCGTGCCACTGGCGGGGAGGGGGATACGGAGGGTGCCGTCGTCGGGGGCGGGCAGGTTGTTCTCCCGTACCCAGCAGCGCAGCAGGTTCTCGACGGCCGCCGCCTGGGCCGCGGTCTGCGGATCGGGGTGTTCCAGCAGGTCGGCGGTGGCGCCGCGCAGCCGCTCGGACTCCCGGGCCCCTTCCTTCTGCCGGGGGACCGATTCGGCCCCCGGCACGAGCGGGGTCTGCGTGCCATGGGCAGCTCGCTCGTGCGCGTGGGGACGGCCATCGGGTGCGGGTGTGGCGTTCACGAGAGTTCCTTGTGGGGTCGTTCGGGCTCGTGCGGCGACGAACCTGGGCGGTACGCGGGGCCTTCGGCGTTCCTGGTTGATTCGGGTGGGAACGGGGGTGCTTCGGGTGGAGGTTGTGGTCTGTGTGTGAGGGCTGGGTTTCAGGGCGTGGGGGCGCTGATCGGGATGGAGCACGATCGGGCGGAGGCGGCGCGAGTCGGACGGGCCAGTTCGTGCCGGGCGGGGAGGTCTCCGCTGAGCTGTCTCCGCTGGGCAAGAGCGAAGTCCCGTGGCCCAAGGCCGTCCGCGGGACTGCGGAGCCGACACCCCATCCGGACTCCCAGCTGACGCTTTCAGCGCGGCGCTCACCGACCGGTCCCCCGGCACTACGGCGTCCGCCGGCGCCCCAGCTCCCGACCGTCACCGTGAAGCTCGCCCTCAGCGCCGCCCCCATCGGCACGGCGAGGCTCACCGACACCGCAAGGCCCATTTCCGCCGCGTCCCAAGTCCCCACTCGCCACCGCCCCCACCGCGTCCGCCAGCCGATCGAGCACCGCGGTTGTCTGTTCGTCGCTGATGGTCAAGGGAGGGAGGAGACGCACCACGCTCGATTGGCGGCCGCCCAGTTCCACGATCAGGCCTCGGCGGAGGCACTCCCGTTGTACGGCGGCGGCGAGTTCGGGGGCGGCGGGTCGGGGGCTGTCGACCGCCGGATGCGGGGGCGCTTCGGGGTCGATGAGTTCGACGCCGATCATCAGTCCGCGGCCGCGTACGTCGCCTACGCAGGGAAACTCGTCGCCGAGTTTGCGGAGTTGGGCCAGCATCCGGGCACCCAGAGTCCCGGCACGCTCGGCAAGACGGTTCTCGCGGACGTACGCGAGGGTCGCCGCGCCGGCCGCCATGGCGAGCTGGTTGCCGCGGAACGTGCCCGCGTGGGCGCCGGGTTGCCAGACGTCGAGGTCGTCGCGGTAGATGACGACGGCCAGCGGCAGGCTGCCGCCGATGGCCTTCGAAAGGACCATCACATCCGGCGTGATCCCACTGTGTTCCACGGCCCAGAAGGTGCCGGTCCGGCCGACTCCGGTCTGGATCTCGTCCGCGATCAGGGGGATGTCCCGTGCCGCGGTGATCTCACGCATCCGGCGCATCCAGTCGTCGGGCGCGGGGATCACCCCGCCCTCGCCCTGCACGGGTTCGAGGATCATTCCGGCAGGGTGCGGGACACCGGACTTGCTGTCGTCGAGCACCGACTCGGTCCAGCGCGCGGCGAGTTCCGCGCCCCGCGCGCCGCCGACACCGAACGGGCAGCGGAAGTCCTGCGGATAGGGCAGGCGCGCGACACGTACGTCGGTCGCGCCCCCGGATGCTTCGAGCGCCCCCGCGGTCATCCCGTGGTACGCGCCGGTGAAGGCAAGCATCCCCATGCGCCCGGTCGCCGCGCGCACCAGCTTGAACGCGGCCTCGACGGCGTCCGTCCCGGCCGGTCCGCAGAACTGGACCCGCGCGCGATCGGCGAACCCGGGCGGAAGCGTACGGAACAACTCGGTGGTGAAGGCGTCCTTCACGGGCGTGGCGAGGTCGAGGACGTGCAGCGGCGCCCCCGAATCGAGGACCTTTCTGATCGCCTCCAGGACCACCGGATGGTTGTGCCCGAGGGCCAGAGTTCCGGCGCCCGAGAGGCAGTCGAGATAGCGGCGCCCGTCGGCGCCCTCGATCGTCAGCCCCCGCGCCCGCACCGGAACGATCGGAAGGGCACGCGCGTAGGTGCGCGCCGCCGACTCGCGCGCCGACTGGCGCCGCAGAATCCCCTCGTGCGCCGCGCGCGTCCCTTCCGACGCGCCGGGAACAGCCTCCCGCGCGCCCTCGGACACCCCGGGCGCCCCCACCGGCACCACCGCAGACTCGGTCACGGCCACGACTTCAGGTCCTCCTGCTGTCCAGAGGCGAGTTGGCAGGGGCTGAACGCAGGCGGCAGGCCCCCCGTACGTACCAACGACGCGGACCGCGCGGGGAAGCGGGTGGGCCGAAGATCCTTGCCGTGACGGAACCGTTGCCGTTCCGTCGGATGTCCCCCACAGCGACCGCATAGTCTTTGGTGCCGTTCAGCCGTACCGAATGATCAAGGCCGATCGGCGCCCACAGCGCACAGTTCTCTTACGTCCAGGGGGAGTTACACCATGCGATCGATACGCCCGCCCTTCGCCGCTCGCCGAGGGAGGAGCGCGCGCCGCAGAACCTCCCCCGTGCTGGCCGCCGTCGGCCTCACGGCGGCGCTGGCGCTGACCGCCACCGCCTGCAACTCGGGCGACGACAAGGCGAGCGGTGAGCCCACCGCGTCCGCCACCCAGAGCGGCGACGACAAGATCAAGATCCCGGACGACATCAAGAACAAGCTCAAGCAGCACGGGATCGACATCGACAAGTGGAAGAACGGCGCCTGGAAGAACTGGAACAAGGACGACTGGCTGCGCGAGGCCGACGACTTCATCAACCCGATCATCAAGGGGCTGTGGGACCCGGATCGGATGCGCGGCGCCGACGACCCGGACAAGAACAAGGGCGTCGACGACAACGACCTCTCCGGTGACCAGGGCGTCACCGACCCCGAGCCGGCTCCCGTGACCGCACAGGCCGTGAAGACCGCGTACCACGCCAACGTGCCCGAGGCCGGCAAGGTGTTCTTCGACTCCCCCGAAGGCACGATGGTCTGCTCGGCGACGGTGGTCGAGGATCCGGCGCACCCGGGCAAGTCCAACCTCGTGTGGACCGCGGGCCACTGTGTGCATGCCGGCAAGAAGGGTGGCTGGTACCGCAACATCGCCTTCGTGCCCTCGTACAACGATTCCGGCAAGGCGGCCGCCCAGTTGGAGAAGGCCACCCGCCAGGAGGTCGCTCCGTACGGTGTCTGGTGGAGCGACTGGGCGCAGACCTCGGACCAGTGGATCGAACAGGGCGGTTCCACGGGCGGCCAGGGAGCCCCGTACGACTTCGCCGTGCTGCATGTGACGCCGGAGAAGGGCAGCGGCGGCAAGTCCCTGGAGGAGACGGTCGGTTCGGCGCTTCCGGTGAACTTCAACGCCCCGGCCGTGCCCAAGGTGTCGAGCATCACGGCGACCGGCTACCCGGCCGCGGCGCCGTTCGACGGTCAGAAGCTGTACCAGTGCGCGGACAAGCCAGGGCGGTTGTCGGTGGCGCAGTCCGACCCGACGATGTACCGCATCGGGTGCACCATGACGGGTGGCTCGTCGGGCGGCGGCTGGGTGGCCACGGGTTCGGACGGCAAGCCCGCGCTGGTGTCCAACACCTCGATCGGGCCGGTCAAGTTCGGCTGGCTGGCGGGCCCGCGTCTGGGTGATGTGGCCAAGGGTGTGTACGACTCGGTGAGCAAGAAGTTCGCCGGACAGTGATGCACACGACGTAACAGGGTTCGGACAGACGGCGGTGGGCCTGCTCGCAGGAACCTTCACCGGCCCAGCGCCGTTCGTCCCCAACTGCGCAGGCATAGTGGGGTGTCGCGTCCGGGCGGGTTTCGCGGAGAGCACCGCCCCACGCCTGACAAGGACATGACACAAAGTTCCAACGGGGGTTACAGCACCATGCGTTCCTCAAGTAGCCGGCGCACCTTCCTCACCGCCACCGGCCTGGTGGCAGTTCTGGCACTGACCGCCACCGCCTGCAACTCAGGCGGCGACAAGGCGAGCGGCGATTCGACCGCCTCCTCGTCGCAGAGCTCACAGAGCGACGACGACAAGATCAAGATCCCGGACGACATCAAGGACAAGCTCAAAGAGCACGGCATAGATGTCGATCAGTGGGAGAACGGCGGCTGGAAGAACTGGGACAAAGACAAGTGGCTCAGTGAGGCCAAGGACTTCGTCAACCCGGTGATCGAGGGGCTGTGGAAGCCTGAGCGGATGAAGTCCGCCAAGGACCCCAACAAGACGATCTCGGCGAAGGACGCGGCGGCCGACCAGGGCGTCAGCGACCCGGAACCGGCGCCGGTCGAGGCCAAGGCCGAGAAGACTCCGTACCACGACTACGCCGCTCCGGTCGGGAAGGTCTTCTTCGACTCCCCCGAGGGCTCGATGGTCTGTTCGGGCACGGTCATCAAGGACGTGAACCACCCCGGCAAGTCCAACCTCGTGTGGACCGCGGGCCACTGCGTGCACGCCGGCGGCAGCGGCGGCTGGTACCGCAACATCGCCTTCGTACCGTCCTACAACGACCTCGGCAAGTCCGAGTCCGAGCTGGGCAACGCCACGGCGTCGCAGATCGCCCCCTTCGGCCAGTGGTGGGCGGACTGGGCCGCCACCTCCAACGAGTGGATCTCGAGCGGCGACGAGACGGGCGGCGCGGGCGCTCCGTACGACTACGCCGTGCTGCACGTGAAGCCGGAGCAGGGCAGCAAGTCGCTCGAGGAGACGGTCGGCAACGCGCTGGACATGGACTTCTCCGCGCCGTCCGCCCAGGACGTCAGCGCGATGGGCGCCTGGGGCTACCCGGCCGCACCGCCGTACAGCGGTCTGAGCATGTTCAAGTGCGTCGACAAGCCGGGCCGTCTCTCGCTGGACCCGACCCTGCCGACGATGTACCGCATCGGGTGCACCATGACCGGCGGTTCGTCGGGCGGCGGCTGGTTCCGTGTCGTCGACGGCGAGACGAAGCTCGTCTCGAACACGTCGATCGGCCCGTCCAACAACAGCTGGCTGGCGGGACCGCAGCTGGGTAAGGGAGCCGAAGCGCTCTACGAGAACATGAGCAAGGAGTACGGCGGCCAGTAGGCACCGTCCGCGTGCGCATGATGAAGGCCCGCCCCCCTGAGACAGGGGGGGCGGGCCTTCATACGTTCGTGCGAGCGCCTACGTGTGCCGCTACCGGAGCGCCGGCGCCGGAACGTACGGCGCCAGGTCCGCCGCCAGTTCCTCGTGCACCCGCACCTTGAGCAGCGTGCCCTCCGGGGTGTGCTCCTCGGAGATCACCTCGCCCTCGGTGTGGGCACGGGCGACCAGCTTGCCGTGCGTGTACGGCACGAGCGCCTCGATCTCGACCGAGGGGCGCGGCAGCTCGTTGTCGATGAGCGCGAGCAGCTCGTTGATGCCCTGGCCGGTACGGGCCGAGACCGCGATGGAGCGCTTCTCGATCCGCATGAGCCGCTGAAGCGTCAGCGGGTCCGCCGCGTCCGCCTTGTTGATCACGACGATCTCGGGCACGCCGGTGGCGCCGACGCCCCTGATCACCTCGCGCACGGCGGCCAGCTGCTCCTCCGGCGCCGGGTGCGAACCGTCCACCACGTGCAGGATCAGGTCGGAGTCGCCGACCTCCTCCATGGTGGAGCGGAACGCCTCGACCAGATGGTGCGGCAGGTGGCGTACGAACCCGACCGTGTCGACCAGCGTGTACAGCCGCCCGCCCGGGGTCTCGGCCCGGCGGACGGTCGGGTCCAGGGTCGCGAACAGCGCGTTCTCGACCAGCACGCCCGCGCCCGTGAGGCGGTTGAGCAGGGACGACTTGCCCGCGTTGGTGTAACCGGCGATGGCGACCGAAGGCACCTTGTTGCGTCGGCGCTCCTTGCGCTTGATCTCGCGGCCCGTCTTCATGTCCGCGATCTCCCGGCGCATCTTCGCCATCTTCTCGCGGATACGGCGCCGGTCCGTCTCGATCTTGGTCTCACCGGGACCACGGGTGGCGAGGCCGCCGCCCTTGCCGCCGCCCATCTGACGGGACAGCGACTGACCCCAGCCGCGCAGCCTCGGCAGCATGTACTGCATCTGCGCGAGCGCGACCTGCGCCTTGCCCTCTCGGGACTTGGCGTGCTGGGCGAAGATGTCGAGGATCAGGGCCGTACGGTCGATGACCTTGACCTTGACGACGTCTTCGAGGTGGATCAGCTGGCCGGGGCTCAGCTCACCGTCACAGATCACGGTGTCGGCACCGGTCTCCAGGACGATGTCCCGCAGCTCATTGGCCTTGCCGGATCCGATGTAGGTGGCCGCGTCGGGCTTGTCGCGGCGCTGTACGACGCCGTCGAGGACGAGTGCGCCCGCGGTCTCCGCGAGGGCCGCCAGCTCGGCGAGCGAGTTGTCCGCGTCCTGAATGGTTCCCGTGGTCCAGACACCGACGAGAACCACTCGCTCCAGACGGAGCTGTCGGTACTCGACCTCGGTGACGTCCTCGAGCTCGGTGGAGAGGCCCGCCACACGGCGCAGGGCGGCACGCTCGGAGCGGTCGAACTGCTCGCCGTCCCGATCTCCGTCGATCTCGTGGCTCCAGGCGACGTCCTCTTCCATCAGGGCATCGGCCCGAAGACCTTCGGGGTAGTTCTGCGCGAAGCTCTGCGCGTCCTGGGAAGGGGAAGAAGAGGAGGTCATTGGATCCTTACGTCGATGGGGGACAGCAATGCGGCGACGGACGTCGCCCGTCACAAAAAACAACGTCCGAGGCCTCCGGGAGATTCCCGGTTTCCGCCGGGCCAACCCTCCGAGGGGCCGCGCCGCCGACTCGAAGATGGTCGCACGGCACGGCCCGTCTCGTCACGCGAGTTATCCGAGGCCCGTACGGGCTCGTCAGGAGCCCTTACGCGCTTTCGGGGCGTCGCTCTTCCAGTCCGGGTGCCCCGGCATCGGCGGTGTCTTCTCGCCGTACAGCCACGCCTTGAAGAACCCGCTCAGATCGCGAGCGGCGACGGCGGACGCGAGGTCCACGAAGTCGGCCGTCGAGGCGACACCGTCGCGGTGGACGCTCACCCAGGTCCGTTCCAGACGCTCGAAGGCCGGGCGCCCGATCTCCTGGCGCAGCGCGTACAGGGCCAGCGCCGCGCCGTCGTAGACATTCGGCCGGAAGATGCTGATCTTCTGGCCGCGCTCGGGGGCCTTCGGCGCCGCGGGCGGTCCTCCTGCCGCCCGCCAGGAGTCGGACGCGCGGTAGGCCGCCTGCATCCGCGCCTCCATGGGCTTGTGCGCCTTCTCCTCGGCGTACAGAGCCTCGTACCAGGTGGCGTGCCCCTCGTTGAGCCACAGGTCGGACCAGGTGCGCGGGCTCACGCTGTCGCCGAACCACTGGTGCGACAGCTCATGCACCATGATCGACTCGACGTACCACTTCGGGTACACGGACTCGGTGAAGAGCTCTCTCTCGAAGAGAGAGAGCGTTTGTGTCTCCAGTTCGAAGCCGGTTTGGGCCTGGGCCATGAGCAGCCCGTAGGTCTCGAAGGGGTACCGGCCGACCTTCCCCTCCATCCAGGCGATCTGGTCGGACGTCTTCTTGAGCCACGGTTCGAGCTTCTCGCGGTCTTTGGTGGGCACGACATCGCGTACGGGCAGACCGTGCGGCCCGGTCCGGTGGAGCACGGTGGAGCGTCCGACGGACACCTGGGCCAGCTCGGTGGCCATGGGGTGCCAAGTGCGGTACGTCCAGGTGGTGGACCGGTCGGCACGTTCCACTCCGGCCGGCAGACCGTTGGCCACGGCCGTGTACCCGTTGGGCGCCGTGACGTGGATGGTGAACATCGCCTTGTCGGAGGGGTGGTCGTTGCACGGGAAGACCAGGTGCGCGGCGTCGGCCTGGTTGGCCATCGCGAGCCCGTCCTTGGTCTGCACCCATCCGCCGTCCTGGTCCTTGGCGGCCACCGGGTCGCTGGTGTGGCGCACGGTGATGCGCATCCAGCTGCCGGCCGGCACCGGCTCCTCGGGCGTCACGACCAGGTCCTCGCCGACGCGCGTGAAGGCAGCGGGTGCCCCGTTGACATCGACCGATCCCACCGTTCCGCGCGCGTAGTCGAGATTGATGCGTTCGAGCCGGGAGGACGTCACGGCGTCGATGATGGTGACGGCGGCGAGCGGTTTGCTGTTGGTGCCGGGATAGGTGAAGGCGAGGTCGTACGACTCGACGTCGTATCCGGGGTTCCCCAGGTGCGGGAAGAGGCGGTCACCGACGCCGAGGGGCGCGGCCGGGTTGGGGGCGCTCGCGGCGATCAGGCAGACGGACACGGCCGAGGCGAGGAGGGCCGCCTTGATACGGCGGCTCCGGGGGCGTGGGGGCCTTGGGCGGGGGATGAGCAGCATGGACCACCGCTACCAGCGCGCGCCCGTCCTGCGGTGACGACTCGCGCCGGGCCCACCCGAACGGGTCGTCGGTAGGGAGGCCAACGGGTCGACAGGGAGACTTGGGCAAGCCCCCGGAGACCTATTGCGCGGCCGCCGCCTGATGCTGCGCCCGGCTCACGTCGTACACCCCGGGCACGTTGCGCATGGCCCGCATCAGCCCGGGAAGGTGCGCCGCGTCCGGGAGTTGGAGCGTGTACGTGTGGCGTACCCGCTGCTGGCTGGGGGGCTCGACGGTCGCCGAGACGATGGCGACACCCTCCAGGGCGATGGCTTCGGTGAGGTCGGCGAGCAGATGCGGACGCCCGAAGGACTCGGCGACCAGCGTGACGCGGCACTCGGTGGTGTCCCCCCAGCGCACGCCGACCTCCGCGCGCCCCCCGCTCTTCATGCGTGCCACTCCGGCGCACTCCACGCGGTGGACGGTGACCACTCCGCCGCGCACGGCGAAGCCGGTCACCTCGTCGGGCGGTACGGGCGTACAGCATCCCGCGAGCCGTACGGACGCGCCGGGCTGGTCGACGACAGCGTTCGCGGCGGGCCGTGAGGCGCGCACGTCGGCGGCCGGCCGAGGAGTGGCGGCGGGGGCCTCCGGGGTCTCCGTGCCGCTGGGTGAGGGGTGTGCTGCCATCCAGCGCTGGATGGCGATCCGCGCGGCGGGCGTGTGCGCGTGCTCCAGCCACTCCCTGGAGGGCTCGGAGGCCGGGTCCTGGCCCATGAGGAGTTGCACGGTGTCGCCGTCCCGCAGGACCGTACTCAGCGTCGCCAGGCGGCCGTTGACGCGGGCGCCGATGCAGGCGTGCGCGTCCTCGCCGTACTGCGCGTACGCCGCGTCCACACAACTGGCGCCCTCGGGGAGGCCCAATGAGCCGCCGTCGGCGCGGAAGACGGTGATCTCGCGGTCCTGGGCGAGGTCTTCGCGCAGTGTGGACCAGAACGTGTCCGGGTCCGGGGCGCCTTCCTGCCAGTCGAGGAGCCTGGAGAGCCAGCCGGGACGGGTGGGGTCGGCGCGCTCGCCGTCGAAGGGGCGCTCCCCGTCGTCGTCCGTCTGCTCCTCCGAAGGAGGAGCGTAGGGATTGCCGAGCGCGATGACTCCGGCCTCGGCGACCTTGTGCATCTGGTGGGTACGGATGAGGACTTCGGCGACCTCGCCGTCGCCGCGCGCGACGGCCGTGTGCAGCGACTGGTACAGGTTGAACTTGGGGACCGCGATGAAGTCCTTGAACTCCGAGACCACCGGAGTCAGACAGGTGTGCAGTTCGCCGAGCACTCCGTAGCAGTCGGCGTCCTCGTTCACGAGCACCAGGAGCCGCCCGAAGTCGGCCCCGCGCATGGGGCCGCGCTTGCGCGACACGCGGTGCACGGAGACGAAGTGGCGTGGCCTTATGAGGACTTCGGCCTGGATCCCGGCGTCGCGCAGGACCGTGCGCACCTCCTCGGCGATCTCCGCGAGCGGATCGTCCTCGCGTGCCGCGTTGTCGGCGATCAGCTCCCTGGTGTGCTCGTACTCCTCGGGGTGCAGGATCGCGAAGACGAGGTCTTCCAGCTCGGTCTTGAGCGCCTGGACGCCGAGCCGCTCGGCGAGGGGGATCAGGACGTCCCGGGTCACCTTGGCGATGCGCGCCTGTTTCTCGGGGCGCATGACGCCGAGGGTCCGCATATTGTGCAGCCGGTCCGCGAGTTTGATCGACATCACACGGACGTCGTTGCCGGTGGCGACCAGCATCTTGCGGAACGTCTCGGGCTCGGCGGCGGCCCCATAGTCGACCTTCTCCAGCTTGGTGACGCCGTCGACCAGGTAGCAGACCTCGTCGCCGAACTCCTCCCGCACCTGATCGAGCGTCACTTCCGTGTCCTCGACGGTGTCGTGGAGCAGGGAGGCCGTCAACGTCGTGGTCTCAGCGCCGAGTTCGGCGAGGATCAGGGTCACGGCAAGCGGGTGCGTGATGTACGGCTCGCCGCTCTTGCGCATCTGCCCGCGGTGCGAGGACTCGGCCAGAACGTACGCACGGCGCAGAGGTTCCAGGCCGGCGTCGGGGTGGTGGGCGCGGTGGGCTTCGACGACATGGCCGATCGCGTCCGGCAGCCGGTCGCGGCCCGCGGGGCCGAGCAACGCGGCCCGGCCCAGGCGACGCAGATCGATCCGCGGAAGGCCCTTCCTGCGGTGCGACGGCGATACCCCCTGCTCCAGCGAAGCCGAGAGCTTGGGTGAGGGCGTTGCAGGGCCTGGCGTCGCGGGATTCGTCGCCTCCGCACTCATGGGCACCTCCGGCTGCGTAGACCGGCGGACGGGTGCCCCATGGCGTACACGGCTCAGGGGATGGCGTCGATCCCCCGTCCGGGCCGGTGCTTGATGCTACCGAGCCCACCACGCCCGGCTGACCGCCTCTCGCCGAGCGTGAAACGGATCACCCATTCGAGCGAAGGTTCAGGGGTTTACGATTTCGAACTTTTGGAAGGGCGGGAGGTGCGGGACCGGGCTCCGGGGAGGCGCAGCGGGGCACGGCGCCACAGAGGTTCAAGGGTGCGCGACGTCAAACCCCGGGGCTCAGGGGCGACCGGCATCGAGGGGCTTGGAGGTACGGCGCCGAGTCTCGCGGAGCTCTGGAGTACGCGGGTCATACGCCGGGAACGCTCGGGAGTGCGCGACGCCGTCCCCAGGGAACGCTCAGCGGAGCGCGGCGTCGTACTCGGGAACGCTCAGCGGTGCGCGGCGTCGAGCCACTCCGCGTCGATCTCGCCCTCGGCGACGATCACAGCGGGGCCCGTCATCTCGATCTCACCGTCCGGGCGCTCGGTGATCACCAGGCGTCCGCCGGGTACGTCGACGGTGTACGTCGCCGGAGTCCCGGTCACGGCCGGGTCGGCGCCGTCGCGGCGGGCCGCGGCGACGGCCACGGCGCACGCGCCCGTGCCGCACGAGCGGGTCTCTCCGGCGCCGCGCTCGTGGACGCGCAAAGCCACATGCCGCGGACCCCGGTCGACCACGAACTCGACGTTGACCCCGTCCGGGTACGCCGACAACGGGCTGAACGGCGGCGGCGCGAACAGGTTGCCGGCGTGCGCGAGGTCGTCCACGAAGGCGACGGCGTGCGGGTTGCCCATGTTGACGTTGAGCGCGGGCCAGCTGCGCTCGCCGACACTCACGGTGACGTCCCCTTCGGGGAGGAGCGCCTTGCCCATGCCGACGGTCACGTCACCTTCCTTGGCGAGGTGCACGCTCTTCACGCCCCCGCGCGTGGCGATCGCGATGTCCCCTTCAGCCACATGACCGGCACGCTGGAGATAGTGCGCGAACACACGGACTCCGTTGCCACACATCTCCGCGATCGAGCCGTCGCCATTGCGGTAGTCCATGAACCACTCCGCTTCGGCCGCCATCTCCTGCGCTTCGGGGTGCGCAGCGGACCGTACGACATGCAGCAGACCGTCACCGCCGATGCCCGCGCGACGGTCGCACAGGGCCACGACGGAGGCCGGAGGCAGGTCGATGACGTTCTCCGGGTCCGGGATGATCACGAAGTCGTTCTCGGTCCCGTGGCCCTTGAGGAAGGCGATCCGCTTGCTCATTCCTCGATCGTACGGGGTCGGTACGACACTGCGGCCCACGTGGGGGGTCTGCGGAGCACGGCCAGGACAACGGGTCGGGCCACGCCTTGGGGTCGGCGCAGCCGGGCCCTGACTCGGGGTCGGCGCAGCCGGGCCCTGACTCGGGGTCGGCGCAGCCGGGCCCTGACTCGGGGTCGGCGCAGCCGGGCCCTGACTCGGGGTCGGCGCAGCCGGGCCCTGACTCGGGGTCGGCGCAGCCGGGCCCTGACTCGGGGTCGGCGCAGCCGGGCCCTGACTCGGGGTCGGCGCAGCCGGGCCCTGACTCGGGGTCGGCGCAGCCGGGCCCTGACTCGGGGTCGGCGCAGCCGGGCCCTGACTCGGGGTCGGCGCAGCCGGGCCCTGACTCGGGGTCGGCGCAGCCGGGCCCTGACTCGGGGTCGGCGCAGCCGGGCTGTGCCTCCGAGTCAGCGCAGCCGGGCCACGCGCCACACGGCGAGCACCGCCACCGCCGCGACCACCACGACGTACGCGATCACCACGCGCCAGTCCGGGCGGCGGCCGGAGCCGCGCTGCGGGAAGCCCGGCCAGGTGTAGCCCACCCGGCGGGCGGCCATCATGCCCCAGCCCGCGGCGCAGGAGCAGATCAGCAGGCCGAGCATGGCGACCACGGCACCGCCGTCACCGAACTCGAAGGCCAGCGGGAAGGCGAACATCAGCGAGCCGGTCGCCGCCAGCGTCACGATGGGCGCGAGCTGCCAGATGCGCAGGCGACGCTGCGGGCGCAGTTCGACCTCGACCTCCGGCCCCTGGGACATCTCGCCGGGCTCGGGCCCGTCGGCGGTCACCCCGCCCGGGGTGTCCTCGGGTCCGTCGGAGCTCAGACGATCTCCGTCCAGACCTGGCTCGTCGCCCGGATCGATGCTCAGACGATCTCCGTCCGGATCGGTACCGTGCTCAGCGTCTCGTGCAGTGTCGCGAGGGCCGGCCTCCATCGCCACGCGCCCTCCCAACTCGGACTTCACTGGTCGATCGAAGCTCGATGATGGCACGCCGCCGGAGGCCGGGATGACGGCCGGAGCGTCCCGATGCCATGACGTGATCAGGCTGTAACCGGTCGCTCGACCAACGCCATTGCGAGCTCGGGGAGTTCCGTGAGATCCGCCGCAGCCCCACTGAGCCAATGCACCCGAGGGTCGCGCCGGAACCACGAATCCTGACGGCGCGCGAAGCGCTTGGTGGCTCGTACGGTCTCGGCACGCGCCTCTTCCTCGGTGCACTCCCCCGCGAGCGCCGCGAGCACCTGCTGATACCCGAGCGCGCGCGATGCCGTGCGCCCCTCGCGCAAACCCTGTGCCTCAAGGGCGCGCACCTCGTCAACGAGCCCCGCCGTCCACATCCGGTCGACCCGGCGCGCGATGCGCTCGTCGAGCTCGGGGCGTGCGACGTCGACGCCGATCTGGAGGGTGTCGTACACCGAGTCGTGGCCCGGGAGGTTGGCGGTGAAGGGCTTGCCGGTGATCTCGATGACTTCGAGGGCGCGGACAATGCGGCGGCCGTTGCTCGGCAGGATCGCGTGGGCGGCCTCGGGGTCCGCCATCGCCAGACGCGCGTGCAGCGCGCCGGAGCCGCGCAGGGTGAGCTCCTCCTCCAGCCGGGCCCGCACCTCGGGGTCAGTGCCGGGGAACTCCAGGTTGTCGACGGCCCCGCGGACATACAGCCCGGAGCCGCCCACCAGGATCGGCCAGCGGCCCTCGGCGAGCAGCGCGTCGATGCGGGCACGGGCGAGCCGCTGGTACTCGGCGACGCTGGCCGTGACCGTCACGTCCCAGATGTCCAGGAGGTGGTGCGGGATCCCTCCGCGCTCCTCGGGTGTCAACTTGGCGGTGCCGATGTCCATCCCTCGGTACAACTGCATGGAGTCGGCGTTGACGACCTCCCCTCCGAGGCGCTGGGCGAGGAAAACGCCCAGATCGGACTTTCCTGCCGCGGTTGGTCCGACGACTGCGATGACCCGGGGGGCGGGGGGTGCGCTACTCACTGTGCCAGTCTCGCAAACCCCACAGCCTCTCCTCGAACGAGTTACGTGACGCCACGGGTCCGGGGTCGTTGCCTGTTGCGAGGTTCCAGCCGCCGGTTTTCGAGGACCGGTGACCCGGGCGACGCAATGGGACGCACCGGGTGACGCGGGATTTCGCCCTCACGAGTAACGTATGGAGTGGATATGGGCGTTTTTGCACGACTTCTCCGGAGGTCGAAGGCTGCGGAGGAGGCGTCAACCGCCGAGGCGCAGGCTGACACACTGACGGCCGAGGCGCAGGCTGACACACTGACGGCCGAGACCGAGGCGGACGCGGCGGAGGAAGCGACGGATTCGTCCCCGATCGAGCGGGAGGCGACGGCGGAGGAGACCGCCGAGGCCGCCACCACAGAGGACGTCGACATCCCCCAGCAGCAGACCGCCGAGAAGGCCGCCGACAACGAGGCCGGCGAGGGCGCCCGCAAGTAACTGCCCCGCGAGGGAAGGTGGACCATGCGTCTCCTGCACGATTTGAAAGCCAAGCTGGCGCCTGCCAAGGACAAGGTCTCGCACCTCGCGCACCAGTACGAGGACAAGGTCAGCCACGGTCTCGACAAGGCCGCGAAGGTGGTCGACGAGAAGACCAAGCACAAGTACAGCGACAAGATCCAGACGGGCACAGGCAAGGCCAAGGGCGCCATGGACCGACTCGCGCACAAGGACAGTGGCGGCGCCACACCTCCGCCGGACACGCCATCACCGCCTCCGGCTTCCTGAGCGACACACTTCGGCGGACGGCCGCGGGGCGCCCAGGGCTCCGGCCGTCCGCCGTGTTCAGGTCCCCCGCAGCCCAGAGGGCCGAGTCCGCTCCGGGCCGCTCTCAGGCCCAAGGGCCCAGTCCGCTCAGGGCCGCGTTCGGACCGGTACGGCCCAAGACGGCCAAGCCTGCTCATCCGTGCCGCCGTGTTCGGACCGGTACGGCCCAAGGAGCCTCAATATTCTTGAGAAGGCCCGCTACGACCAGGCCGCGACGAGATAACCCACCCCGTACGGCGCATCGTCGTAGAGCAGCGCGCCGCCCAGCCCCGCACCCTCTGCCGCGCCCGCGAGGACCTGCCAGGGGGCTCGCCCCGAGACCTTCAGCTCGTGGGCCAGCTCGGTGTCCAGCGCCTTGAGGGCCGCCACGTCCGCCGCGCCGAGCGCACGCGCGATCTCCGCGTCGAAGCCCGCCGCGCGCTCGTCGAGATAGCCAGGCGCCTTGAGCGTCCGGCACGCGCTGGCGTCGCCCATCACCAGCAGTGCCACCCTCTTGGCCCGGCCGCCGATTTCCCCTCCGACTTGGATGCACCGCTCGGCCTCGAGAAGTTCCACCCCGAGACCTTCGACGGGGGCGTCGGACCAGCCCGTGCGTTCCAGCAGCCACGCGGCGACGGCGAGCGAGGGCGGAAGCTCACGTTCCGAACGCTCGGCGGCCACTGGGCCCGGCTTGTCTCCGCCGAGGCGTACGTCGAGATCGACACCGAATCCGCGGAATGACCCCCGTGTGCCTTGTGGGTACGGTCCGCGTCCGCTCTGCTCGGCGGGACCCACGACGACCAGCAGGTCGGGGCGGGAGGCGGCGAGCACGCCCAACGCGTCCTTGCTCGCCGCCCGTGCGGCGTCCAGCTCGGGCGCCGCACCGGCGGCGACATCGGGGACGAGCACCGGCGGACAGGGGCAGACTGCGGCGGCTACAAGCATGATCGGCAGCGTAACCCCGAGCGAAGGCCGAGCGTCACTCCTCGATCAGCACGTCCGTGAGATCGACGAGCGTGAGGACGAGCACCACGAGCTTGCCGTCGCTGATCACGTACTCGATGAACAGGTTCCGCGACAGGGCTATCTCGCGGGTCGCCTCATCGCCGCCGACGGGGTGCGAGAGCTTGTGCCGCGGGTCGGTCACCAGTATGGCGAGGCCTCGCTCCAGCAGGTCCCGCCGCTCCGCGGGCAGACTGTCACGCGCGTGGGCAGCCCGCTCGGTGAACTCAACGCTGTGCGGCAACATGTGGCGCTCCCTCCCGTCACGCAGTGTGCCAGGAACTCAGTCGCACCCGCATCCACCCGTGGTCACCGGCAGCGGCTCCGGAGCCCCGATCTTCGGCAGCCCCAGCATGACGCCCGCCGGCTTCGCGGCCTCGGCGGCGTTGTGCTTCTCCCAGGCGTCCCCCGCGCGCGTGCGGCGCACGTTCAGTACGGCGCCCTCGGCGAGCAGGTGGTGCGGGGCGGCGTACGTGATCTCGACGGTGACCACGTCACCGGGGCGCACCTCTTCGTCGGGCTTGGTGAAGTGGACCAGGCGGTTGTCGGGAGCGCGGCCGGAGAGGCGGTGCGTGGCGCCGTCCTTGCGGCCCTCGCCCTCGGCGACCATGAGCTCCAGGGTGCGGCCGACCTGGGACTTGTTCTCGGCCCAGGAGATCTCCTCCTGGAGAGCGACGAGACGCTCGTAGCGCGCCTGGACGACCTCCTTGGGGATCTGCCCCTCCATGGTGGCCGCCGGGGTTCCAGGGCGCTTGGAGTACTGGAAGGTAAACGCTTGCGCGAAGCGTGCCTCGCGGACCACCTGCAGGGTCTGCTCGAAGTCCTCCTCGGTCTCGCCGGGGAAGCCCACGATGATGTCGGTGGTGATCGCCGCGTGCGGGATGGCGGCCCGCACCTTCTCGATGATCCCCAGGTAGCGATCCTGGCGGTACGAGCGGCGCATCGCCTTCAGCACGGTGTCCGAACCGGACTGGAGCGGCATGTGCAGCTGCGGCATCACGTTCGGCGTCTCGGCCATGGCCGCGATCACGTCGTCGGTGAAGTCGCGCGGGTGCGGCGAGGTGAAGCGCACGCGCTCCAGTCCCTCGATCTGGCCGCAGGCACGCAGCAGCTTGCTGAAGGCCTCACGGTCGCCGATGTCGCTCCCGTAAGCGTTTACGTTCTGTCCGAGCAGCGTGATCTCCGAGACGCCTTCGCCGACCAGGGCCTCGATCTCGGCCAGGATGTCGCCGGTCCTGCGGTCCTTCTCCTTGCCGCGCAGCGCCGGGACGATGCAGAAGGTGCAGGTGTTGTTGCAGCCGACCGAGATGGAGACCCAGGCGGCGTACGCGCTCTCGCGGCGGGTCGGCAGCGTCGACGGGAACGCCTCGAGCGACTCGGCGATCTCGACCTGCGCCTCTTCCTGTACGCGGGCGCGCTCCAGGAGGACCGGCAGCTTGCCGATGTTGTGCGTCCCGAAGACGACGTCCACCCAGGGCGCCTTCTTCACGATGGTGTCGCGGTCCTTCTGCGCGAGACAGCCACCGACGGCGATCTGCATCCCGGGGCGCTTCGTCTTCATCGGGGCGAGGCGGCCGAGGTTGCCGTACAGCCGGTTGTCGGCGTTCTCGCGTACGGCGCAGGTGTTGAAGACGACCACGTCCGCGTCGCCGTCCGACCCCTCGGGGGCGCGCACGTAACCGGCGTCTTCGAGGAGCCCGGAGAGCCGTTCGGAGTCATGGACGTTCATCTGGCACCCGTAGGTGCGCACTTCGTACGTCTTGGATTGCTGAACGTCCACTGCCTGACTCCGGTCGCCGCTGCTCATGTGACAAGGGTAGGCGGTGCCCGGAGTACCTCCGGTCCCCCTACGCCTCCGCGGCCGTCCAGCCCTGGCGGCGGAGGATCTCCGAGACGTCCGGGGCACGGTAGTGGTCCCCCTTGAGGACCTTGCCGTCGGCCCTGCGGGCGACCCTGCCGTCGGGGCCCAGTTTCGTCATGTTGGACCGGTGGATCTCGGCGATCACCGCGTCGAGGTCGATCCCATGGACGAGCGCCGTCCCGTACGCCACGTACACGACGTCGGCCAGTTCGTGTGCCAGCCGGTCGAGCGGGCCGGTGACCGAGACCTCGGCGACCTCGGCGGCCTCCTCGGCGAGCAGTTCGCCGCGGTGGGCCGCCAGCTCCGGGGAGACCTCCGTCGGCACGGTGCGGGCGTCGAGGCCGAAAGCAAGGTGGAATTCACGGACCAGGGAGACGGGAGAGGGCTGCATCCGCCGACCCTATCGATCCGCTGCGCTCCCCCGACAACGCAGAGCATTGAGCCCGGCCTGGTCAGGACAGCCCCCGGGCTGGCAGGATCGCGCGCATGTTCCAGGCACTCCCCCGCATCGGCCGGCGCCGCGCGCTGCTCGGCTCGGCGGCCGCTTTCGCGGTCTTCGGGCTGCTGCTGTGGTGGCTGCTGCCGGGCGAGGAGTCCCCGAGCGGGACGATCACGTTCAGCACGGGCACGCCGACCGGGGTCTACCAGAAGTACGGCATGCTCCTTCAGGGCGCCATCGCCAAGGACATGCCGCGCGTGGACGTACGGCTGCAGAACAGCGACGGGTCGCAGGACAACGTCCTGCGTGTGGCGACGGGGAAGGCCGACTACACCATCGCGGCGGCCGACGCGGTGGAGACGTACATACTGGAGAACAAGCCGGGAGCGGGCCGGTTGCGCGGCTGCGCCCGGCTCTACGACGACTATGTGCACCTCGTCGTCCCGCGCTCGTCGTCCGTGAAGTCCGTGGCGGACCTGCGGGGCAAGACGGTCGCCGTAGGACCGAGTGGTTCCGGCGTACGGCTGATAGCGACCCATGTGCTCCAGGCGGCCGGACTCGACCCCGACAAGGACATCAAGCCGCTGGCCGACGGCATCGCGACCATGCCCGGCCTGCTCAAGCAGCACAAGATCGACGCCTTCTTCTGGTCGGGGGGCCTGCCGACGAGTGCGGTGCTGGAGCTCTCCAAGACCTCCGATATCAGGCTGGTGCCGATCGGCGGCGACCTCATCAAGAAGCTGCACGAGCAGGGCGGCGCCTCGCGCTACTACCGGGCCGCCGTGATGCCCGCCGACGCCTACCCCAGGGCGCAGCGCGGCTCGTCCGTGCAGACGCTGGCCGTCGCCAACTTCCTGATCACACGGGAGGACGCGGACGCGAAGCTCACCGAGGAGCTCACCCGCACGGTGATCGCCAGCCGCGACCACATCGGGGCCGTGGTGCACGCGGCGCAGCTGGTGGACCTGCGCACGGCCATCTACACGGATCCGCTGCCGCTGCACGAGGGCGCGCGACGCTACTACCGGTCGATCAAGCCGTAGCCGCTCGGCGGTCAGCGGTCCGATAGGCCGCGGCCCGGCCGCGGGAGCTACGGAACCGACCTCTCAGGACGCCGACCACGGTCTCAAGCGGTCGGCCCTGACCTCGGCACCGTCACCGTCACCCGCAGGCCGTGCGGCTCGTGATGGGCGTACGCGATGGAGCCGCCGCCCGCCGCGAGCAGCGCCCGCGAGATGGACAGGCCGAGACCCGAGCCCTTGATGTTCTGGTGGCCCGCGCTGCGCCAGAAGCGGTCGCCGATGCGGGCCAGGTCCTCGTCGCTGAGGCCGGGGCCGCCGTCGGTGACCACGACCGTCGAGACCTCGCCGTTCGAGGCGACCTTCACCTCGACGCTCTCCCCCTCGGGCGTGAACTTCAGCGCGTTGTCGATGACCGCGTCCAGGGCGCTGGACAGTGTGACCGGATCGACCCAGGCGGTGGTGGCCGGGCAGGTCCCCGCCAGCCGTACGCCCTTGTTCTCGGCGAGCGGCTGCCAGGACGACACGCGCTCGGCCGTCAGCGCGCCGATGTCGGTGAGCCGCAGATCCGCCTCGGCGTGCTCGGCGAGCGCCAGGTCGAGGAGGTCGTCGAGAACCTGGGCGAGGCGCTTGCCCTCGGTGCGGACCGAAGCGATCTCCTCATTGCCCTCCGGCAGTGCGAGCGCGAGCAGCTCGATCCGCAGCAGCAGCGCCGAAAGCGGGTTGCGCAGCTGGTGCGAGGCGTCGGCGACGAAGGCGCGCTGCTGCTCCAGTACATCCTCGACATTGTCCGCCATCTCGTTGAACGACCGGGCCAGGCGCCGGAGTTCCGGCGGACCGCCGGCCGCCGCGACCCGGGACTTGAGGCGTCCGGTGGCGATGTCGTGGGTGGTGGCGTCGAGGACGCGTACGGGTCTGAGCACCCAGCCGGTGAGGCGCAGCGCGGCACCGAGGGCGATGAGCATCGCGGCGACCTCGCCCGCGCCGATGAGCAGCCAGCCGCGCAGGGTCTTCGAACGCATCTGCCCGGTGGGCGAGTCGGTGACGACGACGGCGATGACGTCGCCGTCCCTGATGACCGGGGAGGCCACGACGAGACGGTGGCGCTGCCACGGCCAGACCTGCTCCGGGTCGTGGCTGCGGCGGCTGAAGAGCGCCTCGCTGAAGGCGTCGCGCCCTTCGCCGGTCCTGGGCAGGAACCAGTTCGTCGGGGCATTGGCCATGGGCTTGGCGTTGCGGTAGAAGACGCCGGCCCGTATGCCGTACACGTCGTAATAGCGGGCAAGCTCCTTGTTCAGGGTCTCCTTGCGTTCGTCCGTGCTGTTCGTCTGGGAGCCGGTCGGCGAATCGGTGACGTACTGCGCGAGGGCCGCGAAGCGCGCCGTGTCGTCGATACGGTCGACGACCACCCGCTGCTGCTGGGCGGCCGCGACACTCACGGCGAGCGGAATGCCGAGCGCGAGCAGCACGGCGGCCATCAGGACGATGAGCAGCGGGAGAAGGCGAGTGCGCACCCGTGCCCGCTACGACGCAGGGGCGACGAGCCGGTACCCGACGCCGCGCACGGTCTCGATCAGCGCCGGCATGCGCAGCTTGGAGCGCAGGGACGCGACATGCACCTCCAGGGTGCGCCCGGTCCCCTCCCAACTGGTGCGCCACACCTCGCTGATGATCTGTTCCCGGCGGAACACCACTCCGGGCCGCTGGGCCAGCAGCGCGAGAAGGTCGAACTCCTTGCGGGTCAGTTGGACAACCAAACCGTCCACGGTGACCTGACGGTTGGGGAGTTCGATGTGCACGGGGCCGAGCTTCAGCGCGCTGTCGCCGGGGGCCGAGGCGTCGTCGGGGACACTGCGCCGGCTGACGGCGTGGATACGGGCGAGCAGTTCCCCGGTGTCGTACGGCTTCACTACGTAGTCGTCGGCGCCGAGGTTGAGGCCGTGGATCCGGGAGCGTACGTCGGCGCGCGCCGTGACCATGATCACCGGAGTGCTGGTCCGCTTGCGGATCTTGCCGCAGACCTCGTAGCCGTCCTGGTCGGGCAGGCCCAGGTCGAGCAGGACGACGCCGAACCCGTCGCCCTCGGGGACCAGCGCCTGCAGGGCCTCCTCGCCGCTGCGGGCGTGCGTGACGTCGAAGCCGTGCCGCGCCAGCACCGCGGACAGGGCGGCGGCGACATGGTTGTCGTCCTCGACGAGGAGCAGTCTCATTCCGGCCCCCTCCGGTTCATCGGTCGTACGGTCTCGGCTTGTAGAACGCGATGCACACGCGGGTGCACCATGGAAGTCACGCCGATGGATAAGGATGGCGTCAAGGGCCTTCGGGTTGCGGAGGGCTTCCGTTACCCAGCCGGTACGCGGTCGCGCACCGGCTGCTACGACACGTGTCCGATTGCTACCGGATCGTGATGCTCAAGTTCCCCTCAGATGTAATGACGCTGGTCGTACGGGGTTACTACTGTCCTCCGAAACCGAGGAGGACGGAGCCAAAGAGCGATGACCGAAGTATCGGTGGCCAAGGACGCTGTGGCCGCGACCGACGAACTGGTCGTCCTGAAGAGCGTCAACAAGCACTTCGGCGCGTTGCACGTGCTCCAGGACATCGACCTGACGATCGCCCGGGGCGAGGTCGTCGTGGTCATCGGACCCTCCGGGTCCGGGAAGTCCACCCTGTGCCGCACCATCAACCGCCTGGAGACGATCGATTCGGGCGACATCTCGATCGACGGCAAGCCGCTGCCCGCGGAGGGCAAGGCGCTCGCCCGGCTGCGGGCCGACGTGGGCATGGTCTTCCAGTCCTTCAACCTCTTCGCGCACAAGACGGTGCTCGACAACGTGATGCTGGGCCAGATCAAGGTCCGCAAGGCCGACAAGAAGGCCGCCGAGGAGAAGGCCCGCGCGCTGCTCGACCGCGTCGGCCTCGCCAATCAGGCGGACAAGTACCCCGCGCAACTGTCGGGCGGCCAGCAGCAGCGCGTCGCGATCGCGCGGGCGCTGGCGATGGACCCGAAGGTCATGCTCTTCGACGAGCCGACCTCGGCACTGGACCCCGAGATGATCAACGAGGTCCTTGAGGTCATGCAGCAGCTCGCGCGCGACGGCATGACCATGATCGTCGTCACCCACGAGATGGGCTTCGCTCGTTCGGCTGCCAACCGAGTGGTCTTCATGGCCGACGGTCGGATCGTCGAAGAGGCTGTGCCGGACCAGTTCTTCAGCAATCCCCGCAGCGACCGGGCCAAGGATTTCCTGTCGAAGATCCTGCACCACTGACGGCCCCCATCGCGTCCCTGACGACCTGCGTCACCCGCCCGCGACGGGCGCGCATCTCTTCACCAGCCAAAGGATGTTCACCATGAAGCTCCGCAAGGTCACCGCTTTCGCCGCCACCGCTCTCGTCCTCTCCCTGACCGCGACCGCGTGTGGGGGCGACGACAACAAGGACTCCGGTTCGAGCTCCAGCGGGGGCGGCAAGATCAAGGTCGGCATCAAGTTCGACCAGCCCGGCCTCGGCCTGAAGGAGCCGAACGGTTCCTACTCCGGCTTCGACGTGGACGTGGCGACCTACGTGGCCAAGCAGCTCGGCTACAAGCCCGACCAGATCGAGTTCGTCGAGACCAAGAGCGCCGACCGTGAGAACGCGCTCGCCCGCGGCGACGTCAAGTTCATCGCGGCCACGTACTCGATCACGGACGAGCGCAAGCAGAAGGTCGACTTCGCCGGCCCCTACCTGCTGGCCCACCAGGACCTGCTGGTCAAGGCCAACTCGGACATCTCCAAGGCCACGGACCTCAACGGCAAGAAGCTGTGTTCCGTGACCGGCTCCACCTCGGCGCAGAACATCCACGACACGATCGCCCCGAAGGCCAACCTGCGTGAGTACAGCGGCTACTCGGAGTGCATCGCGGGCCTGCAGAGCGGCGCCGTGGACGCGGTGACCACCGACGACTCGATCCTCGCGGGCTTCGCCGCACAGGACAAGTACAAGGGTCAGTTCAAGCTCGCCGGCCTCAAGCTGAGCAACGAGAACTACGGCGTCGGTGTCAAGAAGGGCGACACCGCGACGGTGAACAAGATCAACTCCGCGCTGGAGAAGATGGTCAGCGACGGCTCCTGGCAGAAGGCGGTCGACAAGAACTTCGGCCCGGCCAACTACAAGAACGAGCCCGCCCCGAAGATCGGCGTCATCGTCAAGTAACCCAGGGATTGACAGGCGCGCCGCCGCCCGCCGCGATCACGGCGGCGGCGCGCCGCGCCCTCCACGTACGCCACACACCCGGAAGCGCGGGAGATCGTGTTCGACTTTCTTCAAGGTTATGACGTCCTCGGGGCGTTCTGGATGACGGTGAAACTCGCCGCCCTCTCCGCCGTCGGCTCCCTTGTCCTGGGCACTGTGCTCGCCGGGATGCGGGTCAGCCCGGTCCCGCTGATGCGCGGGTTCGGCACGGCCTATGTGAACATCGTCCGGAACATCCCCCTGACCGTCATCATCGTCTTCTCCTCGCTCGGCCTCGCCGACATCTTCGGTGTGACGATGGGCGCGTCGGACGACTTCAAACTCCAGGGCTTCCGGCTGGCGGTGCTCGGTTTCGTGGCCTACCACGCGGCCTTCGTCTGCGAGGCAGTCCGCTCGGGCATCAACACCGTGCCCGTCGGGCAGGCCGAGGCGGCACGCGCCATCGGGCTGAACTTCCGTCAGGTGCTGGGGCTCGTCGTTCTCCCGCAGGCCTTCCGTTCGGTGATTGCGCCGCTGGCCAATGTGCTGATCGCGCTGACCAAGAACACGACCGTGGCGGCCGCGATCGGCGTCGCCGAGGCGGCCAGCCTGATGAAGACGATGATGGAGAACGAGGCCCAGACGGTGGCCATCGGCGCGGTGTTCGCGTTCGGCTTCGTGGTACTGACCCTGCCCACCGGCCTCTTCCTGGGCTGGCTGGGGAAGCGACTGGCGGTGAAGCGATGACCTCCGTTCTCTACGACGCCCCCGGCCCCCGCGCCAAGCGGCGCAATATGGTCGTCTCGGTGATCTTCTTCGTCCTGCTCGCCCTGTTCCTGTGGTGGATATGGCGGACGATGGACGACAAGGGCCAGCTGAAGTGGTCCCTGTGGGAGCCGTTCACCACGTCGGACGCCTGGACTACATATCTCCTCCCGGGCCTCCGCAACACCCTGAAGGCCGCGGCGCTCTCCATGGTCATCGCGCTCCCGCTGGGCGCGTTCTTCGGCATCGCCCGCATGTCCGACCACCGGTGGGTCCGGGTCCCGGCCGGTGTGGTGGTCGAGTTCTTCCGGTCGATCCCGGTGCTCCTGCTGATGCTCTTCGCCAACGAGTTCTACGTCCGCTCCACGGACATCAGCAGCGACGAGCGGCCCCTGTACGCCGTCGTCACCGGGCTGGTGCTCTACAACGCGTCGGTCCTCGCCGAGATCGTCCGAGCGGGCATCCTCGCCCTGCCCAAGGGGCAGACGGAGGCCGCCTACGCCATCGGTCTGCGCAAGGGCCAGACGATGACCAGCATTCTGCTCCCGCAGGCCGTCACCGCCATGCTGCCGGCCATCGTCAGCCAGCTCGTCGTCATCGTGAAGGACACCGCCCTGGGCGGCGCGCTGCTGACGTTCCCCGAGCTGCTCAACGCACGCAGCACGCTGGCGGCCAATTACGCCAACGTCATCCCCAGCTTCATCGTGGTGGCGGTCATCTACATCGTGCTGAACTTCCTCCTCACCAGCTTCGCGAGCTGGCTGGAGGGCAGGCTGCGGCGCAGCAAGAAGAGCACGGGCGCGGTCCTCGCCGCCGATGACGCGGTGGAGCTCAACCCCGCGGAGGTCAGGGGCTCCTTCGGCACCGGCGCCGGCGGCACCATCTGATGAACAGTCAAGTGGCATGAACGGCACGGGGGCAGTGGCATGATCGCCACTGCCCCCGTCACTTGACGCAAGCACCGGCAATGGGTTGCATACGTTCTGTGATCGTGCACCCCGCTCCAACTGCCTGTTCCCGTATGTCCCTCAGGACACCGCTCCGGGCAGGGGGCAGCGCGCCGTGGACCCGGTGATCATCGTCGGAGCGGGGCCCGTGGGGCTCACGCTCGCCCTGGCCCTGGCCCGCCAGGAGGTCCCCTCCGTGGTCCTCGACGAGGGTCCGGGCAAGGACGAACAGCGGCTCGCGCGGACGGTGGTGCTGCGCGAGGACACGGCCGCGCTCGTCGAGCGGCTGACGGATTTTCCCCTCTCCGAGGCCGGTTTCCGTTGGGCCGGATGGCGGTCGATGCGTCGCAAGCAGGTGATGCGCGAGATCGACTTCGATGCGGTCGGCGCGGAGGGCGCCACGCACGGCGCCCGGGACAGCGCGCACGGCTCGGGAAGCGGCGCGCCGGAGTCCGAACGCGCCGACGTCCCCGCCCCGCTGCACATCGCCCAGCACGCGCTGACCGGTGCCCTGCGCGACGCCATCGTGCACGAGCGGCTGATCAAGGTCGCCGTGAACAGCCGCCTCGACTCCATCGAGCAGGAGACGTCGGGCGTGACCGCACACACCCGTGGCCCCAAGGGCACGTGGTGGCGCGGCAGTTACCTCGTCGGCTGCGACGGACCGCGCTCGACCGTGCGCAAACTCCAGGACATCCGCTTCCCCGGACGTACGGCCGTCGAGCGACACGCCGTGGCGGCCCTGCGTGCGGAACTTCCGTGGCCCGGCGAGGCGTTGTTGCATCGGATGCCGCCGTGGCGGACGTCGGGCCCCTCGGCCGGGGAGGTGACCGCGCGCCCCCTCGCCGACGACGCGTGGCGCCTCGACTGGCTGCTGCCGCCCGGCAAGGACCTGGTCACGCCCGATCTGCTGCTGGCGCGCATCCGGGAGACCCTCGCGGGCTGGAGCGGGGGCTCCACACCCCCGTACGAGCTGCTTGACACCGGAGTCCACACCGTCCACCACCGCCTCGCCCGCCGGTGGCGGGTCGGCCGGGTCTTCCTGGCCGGGGACGCCGCGCATCTGCTCGGCGCGCTCGGCACCCAGGGCCTGGACGAGGGCCTGCGGGACGCCGACAACCTCGCCTGGAAGCTGGCGCTGGCCTGGCACCACGGGCCGCACGAGACGCTGCTGGACAGCTACCAGGTGGAGCGGCGCGCCGTCGTCGCCGCCCGCCTGCGCGCCGCCGACCAGGCGCTGCCGCTGCTGCGCGGCGGCGGGGGCCTGCGCTCGTACGTGCCCGGATCGGCTCGCGGCCACGACGCGTTGCTCACGGACGGCCATCTGGGGCGTGGCCCGCTCGGCGCGCCGGGGGCGTACGCCGATTCGCCACTCTCGCCTCCGTACGCCGAGTCGGCCGCCCCGGTGGATACGCCGCCCGGCGCGCCGGTCACCGATGTGCGGGTGACCGCGGAGGACGGCTCCTTCGTCCGACTGCGGGAGCGGCTCGGGCGCGGGGTCCTGCTCGTGGTGCTCATCGCACCGGGTACGGGTGTGTGGGAGCGCAAACACTGGGTGACCGCCGGGATTATGCCCCGGCTCGCGGCCGCCGTGACCGCGCTGCCGCACCACGCCGAGCTGCTGGTCACCGAGAGTTACCCGGGCGCGGCCGCGCACACTGTGCTCCTCGTCCGCCCCGACGGCCATCTGGTCACCGCGCTCAGCGGGGTCCGCCCGGCCGATCTGTACGCGGCGGCCGAGGCAACGCTCGGCGGACCCACGAAGGCGGAGGCCACGGCGGGGACGGGCTGAGCCCGCCCTGACGGAGTACAGGCGGAGCCGGCGCTGACGGTCCGGGCCATCGGGAATCGAGGGCGTCCGAGCCCACGGTGACTGTCCGGGCCGGCGCTGGAGATCACCGTCGTCCGTGACGTCCGAGGAGCCCGAGGCCGGGGTCGTGCCAGCCCGGGGTGACGGTACGAGCCGCCGCCCGAGACCGGAGCCGTGCCAGCCCGGGGTGACGGTGCGGGCGGCCGCCCGAGACTGGGGCTTACCAGCCCGGGTGACGGTCCGGACCGCCCGGAATCCGGCGTGTCCGAGTCCCCGGTCCGCCGTCCGGACCGCCTGCGACCCGGGGCGTCGAGGCCCGACGCCCGGCCGGGCCCAAGGCCATCGGCCGGGCGCACGGTCACCGTGCGTCCACATGGCGACGGCGAGTTGACCGGTCTGCACCGCCATGGTGTACTCCGGATCGTGACCGACACCTGTGTGCGCCTGTGGCGGAGGGTCCATATGGACCTCGTCCGCTATGCGGGCTGCGTGTGTCGCCCGTCCTGCTGAATTCGCATCCCATAACCTCCGCGCGCCGCCTGTGTGCTGCCGCGCGCTCCCACGCGAACCCTCAGGACGGTACGAGTGTCTGTGTCCCCCTCTGTCTCCGCACCCCCACAAACTCCCACCCAGGCCGACCTGCTCGACTTCGTACGCCGTACGGCCGCCGACGTCGAGCTGATCGCCTCGCTCCCGCTCGACCCCGAGGGCCGTACCTGGGTGCGCCTCGAAGGCCCGGGCGGCAGTGAGGCCTGGCTCATCGGCTGGCCTCCCGGCACCGGAACCGGCTGGCACGACCACGCCGAATCGGTCGGCGCCTTCCTCACCGCGTCGGGCGAACTGAAGGAGAACTCGCTCACCGCGCGGTTGCCCGCCGACGGCTGGAAGACCCTGGAACTCTCCGAAGGCATCGACCAGCAGCGAACACTTCCGGCGGGCAAGGGCCGCTCCTTCGGCCGCCACCATGTGCACGAGGTACTCAACGAGTCCACCGAAGAGCACGCGATCTCGGTCCACGCCTACTACCCGCCGCTCCCGCAGATCCGCCGCTACAGCCGCACCGGCCAGGTGCTGCGCCTGGAACATGTCGAGCGTCCGGAGGACTGGCAGTGATCTCGCAACGCCCCGTGGGCATCGACGAGTTGCTGGAGCAGGTCCGCGAGGGTCTGGATCGTGTGGAGGCCAAGGAAGCCTACGAAGCCGCGCAGGCGGGCGAGGCGCTCCTGGTCGACACTCGCTACGCCGCCCTGCGCGAGCGCGACGGGCTGATCCCCGGCGCCCTCGTCGTCGAGCGCAACGAACTGGAGTGGCGGCTCGACCCCCAGGGCAGCCACCGCACCCAGGAAGCCACGAGCCACGATCTGCGGGTCGTGGTGTTCTGCAACGAGGGCTACGCGTCGAGCCTCGCGGCCGCGTCCCTGCGGCAGTTGGGCCTGCACCGGGCCACCGATCTGGTCGGAGGATTCCAGGCCTGGAAGTCGGCCGGGTTGCCGGTGACCGCAGCCTAGCCCGCACAGAGAATTCCTCAGGCCGTTCGGAGGGTCCTTCAAGTCGTACAGAAGGTTCTTCAGGTCCTACGTAGTGGTGGGCGCCCCTTGGCGTAAGGGGCGCCCACCACTGCGCACTGCCCCTTACTCCTTGGCCGTGGCCACCGTGACGGGGCGAACCTGCAACGCGACCCGGCCCGGCAGCGCGGTGGCGACGAGGGCGAGCACTCCGGCGACCGCGACGACGGTCACGTACACCAGTGGCGTGACCGCCGGAGCCGCGCTGCCCGTCATTCCGACACTGAAGGCGGTCAGGACGGCGAGCGCGATGCCGCTGCCGAGCGCGGTGGCGAGCAGCAGCACCGACAGCGTCTCGGTCCGCAGCATCCGCAGCACCTGCCGGCGCGTCGCCCCGGCGAGGCGGAGCATCGCGAACTCGCGGACCCGCTCGGAGACCGACATGCCGAGCGTGTTGACGACGGCGATGGCGGTGAAGGCCAGGACCAGCCCCATGGCGAGGTAGTTGACCTCCGCATTCGCCTGCTGACGCGCGGCCTGGATCGAATCGGCGGCGGCCGGAGCGAGGACGTGGACCGCCGGGAACTCACGGAGAGTAGTCGCGAGTTGTGTCTGTGTACGGGCGGTGCTGACGAGGACGGAGGTGGCGAGCGGGTTGTCCACGTGTCGGGCGACAAGGTCATGGGCGAAGGTGAGGTCGCCGAACCCGAGACCCTTGGCGTAGACGGCGGCGACGGTGAGCGTGACGGGCGTGCCGTCGCCGAGAGTGAGCTTCAGGGTGCTGCCGGGCTTCAAGTGAAGCTGGTCCGCGGCGAGTTCACTGACGGCGACGGTGCTGTCCTTGAGGTCGTGCAGGGAGCCCCCGGTGACGTCCGGGTCCCATGTTCGGGTCAGACCGGCCGGTGTGACGCCCTGAGCCGCGTACTTGTCCAGGCCCACCCGGACGGTCGTACGGACCACTTCGGTGACGACGTCGTGGTGCGTACGCAGCTGCCGCGCGGCCTCGGCCGGGACGCCGGGGCCCTGGGCGGCGAGCACCCAGTCGGCGCGGATGCCCTCGCGTGCCTGGGCCCGGGCCGCGTCGCCGAGGGTCGGCTGGACGAAGAGGACTGTGCAGGTCATACCGATGAGGAGGGTGAGGGGAGTGACGACGGAGGCCATGCGGGCCGCGTTGCCGCGGAGGTTGGCGCGTGCGAGACGGCCGCCGGGACCGGTCAGCCGCAGTGGACCCGCGAGTACGACCGCGGCCGCCTTGACCAGGAGCGGGCCGAGCAGTGCCACGGCGGAGGCGAGGACGACAACGGCCAGGAAGGTCACGGGGGTTGAGGCGGGCTCGGTGCGCAGCACGCTGAGCACGGCGACAAGGACGGCGCCGCCGGCGAGCAGCGCGAGACCGGCGAGGACGCGTCCCCATGCGGGGCGAGTGCCCTCGACCCGGGCTTCGGCGAGCGCCTCGGCCGGGCGGATCCGGGTGATACGTCGGGACGAGATACGCGCGGCGGCCCAGGCGCCGAGAAGCGTGGCACTGACCGCGGCGAACAGCGGGAAGACGCTGACGGTGTGCTGAAGCGTGGCCGGGACGGCGCCCATGGCGACGAACCGACTGTGCAGCCAGCTGCCCAGCGGCAGTCCCGCGAGCGCGCCGGTCGCTCCGGCGGCCGCCCCGACTATCAGGGCCTCCCTGCCGAGGAGTGCGCGGATCTGGCCCGGCGTGGCGGCGATGGCGCGCAGCAGGGCGAGTTCGCGATGACGTTGCTGCACGGAGAGCGCGAAGGTGCCGACGACCACCAGGACGGCCACGAGCAACGAGGTGCCGCCCATCGCACCGCCCATGCTGACCAGCTTCGTCCGGGCGGCGGCCGCGTCCCGGAACTCGACCGGGCCACGCTCGTCTCCCGCGCTGACCTGCGCGGTGGTGCCATGCAGCGCCTGGGCCACGGACTGCTCGAGGGTGGCGACGTCCGTGCCCTTGGCGGGCAGCACGCCGAAGGCGGTGACCTGCCCGGGGTGCGCGGCCAGACGCCGGGCCTCGGCGGCCGAGAAGAAGAGGGACGTCTGGTGGAGTACGGCCTTGGCGGGCTCGGCGATTCCGGTGACCCGATAGGCGCGCGGGGACTGCGTCGACTGGACGGTGAGGCGATCGCCGGGCTTGAGGTGGGCCCGCTCCGCGAAGTGACGGTCGACGACGAGGTCGCCGTCAGTCTTGGGCGCGGTTCCGGTGGTGAGCGTGTACGGCGTCAGCGCGGCGGAGTCCCAGGCGTGACCGTAGGCGGGCCGGTTTTTGTCGACGCTCCCGGTGCGGGTCAACGGCTGGGTCAGGAACGTCAGTTCGGGGATGACTCGGTCCACCCCGGGGGCCCGGCGGAGCCGTGCGGCCAGGTCGCCGGACAGCCAGGCCCGTTCGGCGATGGGCTTGGCCTTGTGCTTGACCTTGGTCTTGCCCTTCTTGTGCTTGACGGTGGTCTGGTGGACGTTCTGGTCGGCCGACACCACGACGGGGGTCGCGGCATACCGCTCGGTGCGGATCGTCCCGCGCAAGCCTGTCTCGAGAAGGGTGCCACAGGCGGTGATGAGGGCGGCCGCGCACATCAGGGCGAGGAAGGCACCGAGGAAGCCGCCTTTGCGGGCCCGGACGGTCTGCAGGGCGTAGCGCAGCATCATGAGGGGTCGCTCTCTTTCCTGTTGTGACGTGCGTTCTGGTCTCCGCCGCGGGACGCCGGACGGCTCTCGGGCTCGGCGTCAGGGGCCGGGAAGGCAAGGAACCGGGTGAGTACCGTGCGCGCGTCGGGCGGAGTGTCGGCTTCCGGGCGCTTGTAGCGGTTGAGGAGCGCGATGTACTCCTCGAAGAACGCGCGGAGTTCGGGGAGCGTCAGCCGGATGCTGCCGCGCGAGTACGGAAAGGCGTCGGCCCAGGGGTCATCACCTGCGTCTCCTTGGAGCTGCAGCTGCTCGAAGAGTTCGAGGTCGGCGGCGTACGCGTGGTGGTTCAACTCGTCCATGACGAGCCGCATCTCGGGGCTCTGACGGCTGCGCGGCGGGAAGCGCCGGTCACCGGGGACGGCCCGCCACCAGCGCTGCCGACCGTGGCCGTTGCCCTCGACCTGTTCCTCCACGAAGCCGTACCGCGCGAGCTCGCGCAGGTGGTAGCTGGTGGCACCCGTGTTGAGTCCCAGCGCTCGGGCCAGCGTCGCCGACGTGGCGGGGCCGTGCACGGTGAGGTGCTGGAGCATGCGCTGCCGACGGGGCTGCGCGAGGGCCTTGAGCGCGGCGAGGTCGGAGAGCTCTATGGGGGCATGCGATGCCTTCGGGGGTACTTCCGCTTCCGCGCCGGGTTCCTGTGCCATGCGTACACAGTCGTCTGTGCACATGTGTCTGTGCATTGCGGCGGCCCGGCGTCTTCAGACGGGGGTTAACCCCACCCCTGCGACCGGGAGTTAAGCCGCTCCCCGGGCATCCGTCCGGGCCCTGAACGCGATCGGCGCCCCCGCGCGTCTACCGTGTTCAGGGCCCGCGATCGGACTACGGCGCCCCGGCCGAGCCGGTTCTGGGTTACCGCGGTCCGGGCTCCCGGGTTCCGAAGGCACGCCGGGAACTCTGGGCCGACGTCCTCCGGCCCTCATAGGGTCGGACCCTCTTGTCCCCGAGGGAGTTCAGAAATCCATCGTCCCCGAGAGGGTCAGAAACCCTCGTCCCCGAGCCCCTCCGTGTCCTCGCCCTCTTCCTCCAGCGCCTGGCGGACCACGCGCAGGGCCATGCCCTCTGCGTAGCCCTTGCGGGCGAGCATGCCCGCAAGACGCCGCAGTCGCTTGTCGCGGTCGAGGCCGCGCGTGGAGCGCAGCTTGCGGGCGACCAGCTCGCGCGCGGTCGCCTCTTCCTGCTCGGAGTCGAGCTGTCCAACGGCCTCGTCGATCAGCGTCGAGTCCACGCCCTTGGTCCGCAGCTCCTGCGCGAGCGCCCGTCTGGCCAGACCCCGGCCGTGGTGCCGGGACTCCACCCAGGCGTCCGCGAAGGCACTGTCGTTGATCAGGCCGACCTCCTCGAACCGTGACAGCACCGCATCCGCCACGTCGTCCGGGATCTCGCGCTTGCGCAGTGCGTCGGCGAGCTGCTTTCGCGTGCGCGGGGTCCCGGTGAGCAGGCGCAGACAGATCGCCCGCGCCCGCTCAGCCGGGTCCCCTGGGGGCTCCCCCTTCTCGGCCCTCGACGAGGAAGGGGCGCCTCCGTCCTGTGGGTCGCCGGACGGCTCGCCGAAACCGGCACGCCTCCGACGCCCTCGTCCACCACGCGGCCCGCCGTCACCACGCCGACCACCGCCTCGGCGCGAGCCATCACCCGGCGGGCCGTCACCGCGCCGCGGGCCTCCGCCCGGCGCACCTTCGCCGTCCGGATCCCCGCCGTAGAACGCGTCGTCGCCGTATCCCCTGTCACCTTCTCCGGCCGAGCCGCCGTTGCCCCCGTCGTACCCCTGCCCTGGCCCCTCCGGGGCGACAGGGGAGGCGTACTCGGCCCAGTCGGTTCGTCGCGTCACGGGCTAGCTCTTGGCCGCCGTGGCCTTGGACTTGGCGGCCTTGGCCGCCGGAGCGGGCACCGTCTTCGCGGCGTCGTCCGGGGCGGCCGAGACTGCCGCGTCCGCGCCCGGCTCCGCGGTGGGCTCCACGGGCTTCACGCCGACGCCCAGCTTCTCCTTGATCTTCTTCTCGATCTCGTTGGCGAGGTCGGGGTTGTCCTTCAGGAAGTTGCGCGCGTTCTCCTTGCCCTGGCCGAGCTGGTCGCCCTCGTACGTGTACCAGGCGCCGGCCTTGCGGACGAAGCCGTGCTCCACGCCCATGTCGATCAGGCCGCCCTCGCGGCTGATGCCATGCCCGTAGAGGATGTCGAACTCGGCCTGCTTGAAGGGCGGCGCGACCTTGTTCTTCACGACCTTGACGCGGGTGCGGTTGCCGACCGCGTCGGTGCCGTCCTTCAACGTCTCGATGCGACGGATGTCGAGCCGTACCGAGGCGTAGAACTTCAGCGCCCGGCCACCCGTCGTGGTCTCCGGGGAGCCGAACATCACGCCGATCTTCTCGCGGAGCTGGTTGATGAAGATCGCGGTGGTCTTCGACTGGTTGAGCGCGCTGGTGATCTTCCGCAGGGCCTGGCTCATCAGGCGGGCCTGCAGACCCACGTGCGAGTCACCCATCTCGCCCTCGATCTCCGCGCGCGGCACCAGGGCGGCGACGGAGTCGATGACGATGAGGTCGAGTGCGCCGGAGCGGACCAGCATGTCCACGATTTCCAGAGCCTGCTCGCCGTTGTCCGGCTGCGACAGGATCAGGTTGTCGATGTCGACGCCGAGCTTCTTCGCGTACTCGGGGTCGAGGGCGTGCTCGGCGTCCACGAAGGCCACCTGGCCGCCGGCCTTCTGCGCATTCGCCACCGCGTGCAGGGTCAGGGTCGTCTTACCGGAGGACTCCGGGCCGTACACCTCCACTACTCGGCCGCGCGGCAGGCCGCCGACACCGAGGGCGACGTCGAGCGCGGTCGACCCGGTGGGGATGACCTCGATGGGCTCATTCGGCCGCTCGCCCAGGCGCATCACTGCGCCCTTGCCGAATTGCCGTTCAATCTGTGCGAGCGCGGCGTCGAGCGCCTTCTCGCGGTCGGTTCCTGCCATGGGTTCCACCCGGTTTGCTTGAGTCGATCGCTTCACGTCAAAGACGCTAACGCCTGCCACTGACAATGCGCCCCGACGCCCGTCCGGCCTGTGGATAACTCGGGCACATCTCCATGAAAACCCTGACGAAATCCCCGTCGAGAGCCCCGCCGGAACCTCCATAAGAATGGATGTTCGATTTTCGTGTCAAGCGCACCACACGGCATCCCCGAGAGTACGTCCGCGGTCCGACACCGCCCCGGATTTCCCACAGGCACGGGCCAGACACCGGGCTACTCTCCCGGGCGTACTGCCGGTGCCTTCGGCCGTACGACGACGGCGTGGGGCCTGCCCGCGAGGCTTGAGCCATGGAAACCACGAGGTCCCGGTCCCTGGCGCCCTTGAAGCTCACGCTGACGCCCCTGAAGCTCACGCTCCGTCCGGCCGAGCGGCTCTGCTACGCGACGGGCGCTCTGCTCATCGTCTCGGGACTCTTGCACCTGGTGGTCTTCGCCGTCGACGGCGGGCCCTGGGACGGGCCCGTGTCCTGGCGCAAGCCCATCACCTTCGGGCTCTCCTTCGGGCTGACACTGATCGCGGTCACGTGGGTCACGTCGTATCTGCGCGTCGGAACGCGACTGCGCACCGCGCTGCTCGTCGTGTTCGCCGCCGACTGTGTGGTGGAGGTCGGCGGGATCACCCTGCAGGCGTGGCGTCGGGTGCCCTCGCATCTCAACATGGAGACCGGCTTCGACACGGCGGTGTCCATGACGCTCGCGGTGGGTGGCGGGGTTCTCGTCGTGCTGCTCTCCGTGTTCGCGGTCGCCTCGTTCCGCAACCGGCCCGCAGGCCCCCTGGGCATGCCACTCGCGCTGCGCTCCGGGTTCGCGATCCTGCTTGTCGCGCTGCTGTCGGGCGCCGCGATGATCGCGCGCGGGGTGGTCCTCACGCGCACCGGCCACCAGGATGCGGCCTACCATTCGACGGCCCCGCTCAAGCCGCTGCACGGAGTGAGCCTGCACGCCGTGCTGGTGCTGCCCGCGCTGGCTTGGCTGCTGTCCCGTACATCCTGGAGCGACCGGATCAGGCAGCGAGTCATGTACGCGGCGGTCGGCTGCTACGCGGCGGCCGTCGTCGGCGCCGGTGTGTGGGCCGTGCTCACCTGGTGAACATCACCGGCTGAACAGCCCCCGCACGCGCGCGAAGAAACGGCCTTGGCCACTTGTCCGGTGCCCGTGCACCCGGGGGTCGTCCGTGACGTCGTACCGCTTCACATACGCCCCCAGGAAGGCCTGCAGGGTGGCGACGGCGGGGATGGCTATCAGTGCGCCGACAGCACCGAGGAGCGCGGTGCCCGCGATGACCGACCCGAAGGCGACGGCGGGGTGGATGTCGACGGTCTTGGCGGTCAGCTTGGGCTGCAGTACATAGTTCTCGAACTGCTGGTAGATGACGACGAAGATGAGCACCCACAGCGCGTACCAGGGGTCGATCGTGAAGGCGATCAGCATCGGCAGGGCGCCCGCGAGATAGGTGCCGATGGTGGGGATGAACTGCGATACCAGGCCCACCCAGACGCCGAGCACGGGCGCGTAGGGCACACCCAGGGACTCCAGCAGGATGTAGTGCGCGATGCCGGAGATCAGCGCCATCAGACCACGTGAGTACAGATAACCGCCGGTCTTGTCGACGGCGATCTCCCACGCGCGCAGCACCTCGGCCTGCCGGGCCGGTGGCAGCACCGAGCACAGCGCGCGCCGCAGCCGCGGTCCGTCGGCGGCGAAGTAGAACGAGAACAGCGCGATCGTCAGCAGCTTGAAGAGGCCGCCCAGCACCTGCGCGGACACGTCCAGGACGCCTGTGGCGCTGTTCTGCACGTACTTCCGCAGCCAGTCGGAGTGGACCAGGCTGTCCTGGATGTCCACCCGTCTCAAGTCGGTGTGGAAGTGGGTGTTGATCCAGTTGATGACCGAGTCGAGGTAGTCGGGGAAGCCCTCGATCATCTTGATGATCTGGCCCGCGAGCATCGAGCCCAGCAGCGTGATGAATCCGGCGATCGCGATCATCGCGCCGAAGAAGACGAGGAAGGTGGCCAGTCCCCTGCGCATGCCGCGCGAGGCCATCCAGCTCACCGCGGGTTCTATCGCGAGTGCCAGGAAGAACGCGATGAGAATGTTGATCAGCAGGCTGGTGAGCTGGTGGAACGCCCAACTGCCCAGCTGGAAGACGGCGACGAGCGCGAGGGCGAGCACCATGGCGCGCGGCAGCCAGCGCGGCATGCGCCCGCTCGGGGCGGCCGCGTCCCCGGCCGGGGGGCCGCTGGGCGGCGTCGTGCCGAACGGTGATGCCTGCTGGGCGACCTGCGCGGTCTCGTCTGTCGGGGCCACGGTGCAAGTCTCACCCACGCCACCGACAATCGACCCCCGCCCCCCGATCTTCGTGACCCGTCAGCGGTTTTCGTACGGAACGTTCATGGCCGTGCACACCACGCGCCACACGTCCTTGGCCTCCCAGCCGGCGTTGAGCGCCTCGTGCACGGTGCGCCCGCCGAGCTCCGTCATCACGTGATCGCGCGCGAAGGTGTCGGCGTACCCCGCACCGAAGTGATCCGCCATCCGCTGCCAGAAGACCGTCAACCGCATGACTCCAGTATCCCGCCCCTGAGAGTGGGCCCGAGCCGTGACCGCTCGCCGAGACCGCTTTCCGTCCTACGGTCTGACGCATGGCCGAAACAGGAGCATCCCCACTCCCCCCGACGCCCCCGGCGCACACCCCGCTCTCGCGCGCCGAGCACTTCATCTGGCTCACCGCGCGCGTACTGGAGCAGCGCCGGTTCGCATATCACTTCCTGAACAGCGGCGTCGGCGGCGCCGACGCGGTGGAGACCGCGCTGACCGCCTACCGCAACGAGGACGAAGGGTACGGTCACGCGCTCGAACCCGATCTGCGCGGCCCGGTCAGCCAGCCGCTGCACACCGGGCACGCGCTGCGCGTGCTGGACTCGATCGGGCGCTGCGGCGGACAGCGCGTGGAGCGCGTGTGCCGCTATCTGACCTCCGTGTCGACGGCGGACGGCGCGCTGCCGGCGATCCATCCCAGCCAACGCGGCTATCCGACGGCCCCCTTCGTGCCGATCGTCGACGACCCGCCGAGCGAACTCCTCGCCACCGGGCCCGTGGTGGGCCTGCTGCACCGCAACGAGGTGTGGCACGCCTGGCTGTTCCGGGCCACCGACTTCTGCTGGCAGGCGGTGGAGTCCCTGGAGAAGTCCCATCCGTACGAGATCGAGGCCGCCGTCGCCTTCCTGGACTCCGCGCCCGACCGCCCGCGCGCGGAGGCTGCCGCCGACCGTCTGGGCCGCCTGGTGCGCGAGCACCGGCTCGCGGCGCTGGACCCGGAGCGCCTTGAGGCCTTTCCGGTCGCGCCCGGTTACGCGCCGGGCGAGCACCACTTCCCGCACGACTACGCGAAGACTCCCGGCTCACTCGCGCGCGCGTGGTTCACCGACGAGGAGATGGCACGCTCGCTCGACCACCTGGCGGACGAGCAGGAGGCGGACGGCGGATGGCCTATCCGCTGGCGTCAGTGGGCGCCGGGCATCGCCCTGGAATGCCGCCCCATGGTGACGATCGAGGCGCTGCGCACGCTCCGGGCGTACGGACGGTCGATCGGCTGACGTTCCTGACGTTCGGGGACGCGGAGCGGCGTTCAGGGACGTTGGTACGGGCCGTCGCTCGGAGTGTCCCTGGTGTCCCTCGTGTCCCTGAGGAGCAGCGCCGCGATCGCCAGGGCCGCTCCTCGGGGTGACGACAGGTCGATGCCGGTCAGTTCGCCGATCTTGGCGAGCCGGTTGTCGACGGTGTTCGGGTGCAGTCCCAGCGCCGTCGCGGTGGCCCTGCGGTCCTGCCGGCGGGCGAGGTGGGTCCGCAGGGTCTCCAGGAGCTCGGGGCGGTCGGCGACGGGATCGAGCAGTGCGGCGATCTTGTGGCTGCTGGGATCTGGGCGCGAGAGATGGAACTCCAGAAGGACGTCCTCCAGGCGGTGCAGTCCGGGCGGCAACCCGCACGCGCGCGTGACGCGCAGGATCTCCGTCGCGGTGCGGGCCGCCTCCGGGATGTCATCGGGCCCGGCGGCCGGTACGTGCGCGACCCTGACCGACGTCCTCAGGGCCTTGCTCAGCCGCTGCGCGAGGTCGTCCGGCGGCTCGCACTCCTTGGGTACCACGGCACGGCCCGGGCGGGTGTCCAGGAGCGCCGCCACCTCCGTACCGAAGGTGTGGTCCAGGACGGTCTGCGCCCTGCGCTGTCGCCGCCGTTCGCCCACGGAACCCTCGGCGGACGCTCCGAGGTCGAGGGCGAGCACCAGGGCTGGGCCTTCCAGGCGCAACTCGTCCAGGAGGATGTGGCCGGGCTTGAGCACTCCGTCCAGTAGTCCGCGTACCAGGGAGCGGCGCTGGGCGCGGGCGTCGGCCTCCAGAGCGGTGCGCTCGTCGACGTACGTCTCGGCGACCGCGCCCACGACCCTGTGGTGCGACTCCAGGAGGAGGTCGACCAGCTCCACGAGGGCGGCTTACTCGCCGGGCTGTGCCGTCTCGCGCAGCGCCCGCCACAGCACATACGCGCCGAGCGAGTGCGTGCGTGCGCAGCAGCAGGTGCAGCGGCATGCCCTCCTCGGCGCGCTGGGCGGCCCGCTCGCGGAACAGGCGCAGGTTGGCGCGCGCGAGGTGCGGATCGCCGGCGCGGCGCAGGAACAGGCGGATGCCGTGCCGGGCCGTCGCGGCGATCTCCAGGTCCTTCACGTCGTCCGGGAGCTCCGCATAACCGGGGAGCGCCTCGAAGGAATCGCGGGCCATTCGCCGGGCCAGCTCGTCGACCCGGGGCTCACAGCGCAGCGCGAGCACCCGGCGGCTGCGGAGAGGGTCACGGCGGGCTCCTGCGGGCGTACGGGCGGCTTGTGACGCGTCACAGTACCCAGGCTCTCTGTGCTGCCCTCGGACAGGGCAATCGGTCCTCTGTGGCGATCGGTCCGTACGCACGCACGCGTACCGCCCGAATACGTACCGACGTCAGCCGGTCATCGCCCGAACCCCCGCGGTCACCACCACCGCCGCGGCGACCACGAGCAGGAAGGGAGCCCGCAGGATCAGTGCGACGGCCGCCGCGGCCAGTCCCGCGGCCTTCGCGTCCACGACCAGGACGCGCCCGTCGGCGAAGGTCTGCTGGGCCGTGAGCGCGGCGAGGAGGGCGACCGGCAGCAGAGCGGCGAGGCGCTGGACGAGCGGCCGCTCCAGTACGCCGGCGGGGACCAGCAGCCCGATGAGTTTGACGGCGTAGCAGCCGAATGCGGTCGCGCCGATGGCGATCCAGATGTTCAACGGTCTTCCCTTGGTGCGTCATTGGCGGTCTTCACACTGCGGCGCCCCTCTACGTAGAGGACGGCGGGAGCGGCCAGCGCGGCCACCAGTACGGGAACTCCGGCGGGCAGCACGGGCAGCAGACCAAGCATCAGGAGGACCGCGATCCCCGCGGCGGCGCGCTCCGTGGTGGTCTTCAGCATGGGCGCGAGCAGCGCCAGGAAGACGGCGGGCCCGGCGGCGTCCAGCCCCCACGCGTCGGTGTCGCCGATGGCCTCGGCTCCGACGGCGCCGAGCAAGGTGGTGAGGTTCCACAGCACGTAGAGGGAGAGCCCGGTGACGGTGAAGCCGATGCGGACGCTGCGGCGGGTGGGTTGGGCGAGCGCGACCGCCGTGGTCTCGTCGATGACCCACTGCGCGGCGAACGGACGCACCGCGCGCGGGAGGGCGAGCAGTTGCGACAGGCGCAGCCCGTAAAAGGCGTTGCGCACCCCGAGGAAGAAGGCGCCCGCGGCCGCCGTGAGCGGGTTGCCCCCGGCCGCGAGCGCGCCCACGAGCGCGAACTGCGAGGCACCGGTGAACACCAGGAGGCTGAGCGCGCAGGTCTGCAGCAGCGTGAGCCCGCTGCCGGCCGAGGTCACCCCGAACGCGAAACCGGACAGCCCGACGGCGACCCCGACCCCTAGGGCGTCCCGGACGACGACGGCGTCGGGTTTTCCGACGTCTCCACTGCGTCCGACGTCTCCATGGCGTCCGCCGCCTTCACCGCGACCGGCGTCTCCACCGCCTCCGCCGCCTTCACGGCGTCCGCCGTCTTCACCTCGTATGTCTGCGAGAGCTGTCTGTTCTGCCACGCCCTGGACGGTACGAGCAGTCCCCCGTCACCGTCTTGTACGTTCTTGCGCTCGCGCTGGTAGGCGCCCGGGGGCACGCCCACGATCCGGGTGAAGTGCCGATTGAGGTGCGGCTGGTCGGTGAAGCCGACGGCGACGGCCGCCTCGGCAGGTGCGGCACCGGCGTCCAGGAGGTGGCGTGCCCGGCGTACGCGGGCGTCGGTCAGCCAGGTGTGGGGCGGCATGCCATAGGCGTCCCGGAACGCGCGCAGCAGCGCGAACGGGCTGGTGCCGAGGTCGGCGGCGAGCCGCTCCAGGGTCGGGGGCTCGGCCATCCGCTCCTCCAGCACGGCACGCGCGCGTGCGGCGGTGCGGGCACCCGCGGTGCGCACGGCCCGCTGCGGCAGCGGGCCTCCGTTCAGGCGCAGCAGCCGGGTCACGGCAACGCGCAGCAGGGTGTCGGCGGCGAGCGCGTTGCCCTCCTCCGCGGCCCGCAGCACCTGGTGGACCAGGCCCGCCGCGTACGGGTCGTCGAGCACCGGACTGGTGAATCCGGGGGTGCCGCGGATTGCGGTCGTCTCGGCGGCGATCTCGGCAACCAGCTCCGGCGACGGGTACACGGCACCGTACCGCCAGCCTTCGGGGACCCCGGCGCGGCCCGTGTGCGGAGTGTCCGGGTTGACGAGCGCCAGGGCGCCCGGGCCCGCGTACTGGTCGGCGCCGCCGTGGTGGAAGACCTCGACACCGTCGGCGATGGCGGCGATGACGAAGTTCTCGTGGGTGTGCCGGACGAAGATCTTCTCGACATAGCTGGCCCGCAGCAGATCGACGCCGGGCAGTTCCGCGTACTGCCAGTGCCGAGCCCGCTCCTTCCCCGAACCTGCCATGCCCTCATTCTCCGCCACCACGACAGGGCCTGGCCGATGAAGCCCCACCGGCCGGCGGCCGATGACGCACCGCGTCCGGCACAACCGCTGGACGCACCCCGCCACCCCGCCGGCTACTGGCGACACCCCCACCGGCCCGCAGCCGCCGGCCGGCAGAAGGAGACGGGCCGGGGATGTCCGCCGGCAGCATCCGGCGCGTCACCGCCGCCGCCTTCCCCCGAGGGCCCGATTCCGCGCCGGCCCGAGGACGGACATCCCCGGCCCGTACCCGACCCACGCCCGACCGCGGGCGCAACAGCTCACGCCGGCGAACGCATCCCCGCAGGTCAGAGCCATTGTCAGTGGCCGGGTGCAGGATGTACGCATGGTCAGCTCCGCACACCGAGCCCTCGACGGCTTCTCCCCCGCCACCCGCGGCTGGTTCACGGGGGCATTCTCCGCGCCCACCGCGGCCCAGGCCGGGGCATGGGCGGCCATCGGCGCGGGCTCGGACGTCCTGGTCGTCGCCCCGACCGGCTCCGGCAAGACCCTGGCCGCGTTCCTCGCCGCGCTCGACCAGCTGGCCTCGACTCCGCCGCCGGCGGACCCAAAGAAGCGCTGCCGAGTGCTGTACGTATCACCGCTGAAGGCCCTCGCGGTGGATGTCGAGCGGAATCTGCGCAGCCCGCTGACCGGCATCCGACAGGAGGCGGTGCGGCTCGGACAGCCCGAGCCCGAGGTGAAGGTGGGCATCCGCTCCGGCGACACCCCGGCCGCCGAGCGCCGCGCACTGGCCACGCGCCCGCCGGACATTCTGATCACGACCCCCGAGTCACTGTTCCTCATGCTGACGTCGGCCACGCGCGACGCGCTGACGGGCATCGAGACGGTGATCCTTGACGAGGTGCACGCGGTCGCGGGCACCAAGCGCGGTGCCCATCTCGCACTCACCCTGGAGCGCCTCGACGAGCTGCTGCCCAAGCCCGCCCGACGCATTGGCCTGTCCGCGACGGTGCGTCCGGTGGACGAGGTCGCGCGCTATCTCTCGCCCCAGCGCAAGGTGGAGATCGTCCAGCCGCCGTCCGGCAAGGAGTTCGACCTCTCCGTGGTCGTCCCAGTCGAGGACTTGGGCGAGTTGGGGGGCTCGCCGGTCGCCGACGGCAATGAGGGCGCCGAGAAGCCCTCCATCTGGCCGCATGTCGAGGAGCGGATCACCGACCTCGTCCAGTCCCACCGTTCGACGATCGTGTTCGCCAACTCCCGCCGCCTGGCGGAGCGCCTCTGCAACCGGCTCAACGAAATCGCGTACGAGCGGGCGACCGGCGAGCCCCTCGAAGAGGCACACGCCCCAGCCCAGTTGATGGGCGGATCGGGCGCGGCTCAAGGCGCTCCGCCCGTCATCGCCCGCGCCCACCACGGCTCCGTCTCCAAAGAGCAGCGGGCCCTGGTCGAGGAGGACCTGAAGGCGGGCCGGCTGCCCGCGGTGGTCGCCACATCCAGTCTCGAACTGGGCATCGACATGGGCGCTGTGGACCTCGTCATCCAGGTGGAGTCGCCGCCGTCCGTGGCCTCCGGGCTCCAGCGCGTGGGCCGCGCGGGACACCAGGTGGGCGCGGTCTCCACGGGCGTCGTGTTCCCCAAGTACCGCGGCGACCTGGTCCAGGCGGCCGTGGTCACCGAGCGGATGCGCACCGGCTCCATCGAGTCCCTCCGGGTCCCCGCCAATCCCCTGGACGTGCTGGCCCAGCAGCTCGTCGCCATGACCGCGCTCGACACCTGGCAGGTCGACGACCTGCTTGCCACGGTCCGCCGGGCGGCCCCCTTCGCGTCGCTCCCGGAGTCGGCGTTCACCGCCGTGCTCGACATGCTCGCGGGCCGTTATCCCTCCGACGCGTTCGCGGAGCTCAGGCCCCGCGTGGTGTGGGACCGCGTCGCGGGCACGGTCACCGGGCGCCCCGGCGCCCAGCGCCTCGCCGTCACCTCCGGGGGCACCATCCCCGACCGCGGGCTCTTCGGAGTCTTCCTCGCGGGGGCCGACCCCAAGAAGGGCGGCGGCCGGGTCGGCGAGCTCGACGAGGAGATGGTCTACGAGTCCCGCGTCGGCGACGTCTTCACGCTGGGCACCAGCTCCTGGCGCATCGAGGACATCACCCGCGACCGTGTGCTGGTCTCCCCCGCACCCGGCGTCCCTGGCAGGCTGCCCTTCTGGAAGGGCGACCAGCTCGGCCGCCCGCTCGAACTGGGCCGCGCGGTCGGCGCGTTCCTGCGCGAGGTCGGCTCGCTCCCCAAGGACGACGCCCGGCTCCGACTGCTCGCCGCGGGACTGGACGCCTGGGCCGCCGACAACGTGCTGTCGTACCTCGCCGAACAGCGCGAGGCGTGCGGGCACATCCCGGACGACCGGACCATCGTCGTCGAACGCTTCCGCGACGAGCTGGGCGACTGGCGAGTCGTCGTGCACTCCCCCTTCGGCGCCCAGGTCCACGCCCCCTGGGCCCTCGCCCTCGGCGCCAAGCTCTCCGAGCGGTACGGCATGGACGCCCAGGTCATGCACGCCGACGACGGCATCGTGCTGCGACTGCCGGACGCCGACCTGATGGGCCTGGATCTGCTCGACCAGACGCCCATGAAGGCGGGCACGGAGTACGACGCGGACCAGGCGCCGGTCGGCGCGGCGGACGTCGCCTTCGACAAGGGCGAGGTCAACCAGATCGTCACCGACCAGGTGGGCGGCTCGGCACTGTTCGCCTCCCGTTTCCGCGAGTGCGCCGCCCGCGCGCTGCTGTTGCCGCGCCGCAACCCCGGCAAGCGCACCCCGCTGTGGCAGCAGCGGCAGCGCGCCGCGCAACTGCTCCAGGTGGCCAGCGAGTTCGGCTCGTTCCCGATCGTCCTGGAGGCGGTCCGCGAATGCCTTCAGGACGTCTTCGACGTCCCTGGCCTCACGGAGCTGATGGGCGACATCGAGTCGCGCAAGGTGCGCCTCGTCGAGGTCACCACACCGGAGCCTTCCCCCTTCGCCCGCTCGCTCCTCTTCGGATATGTCGCCCAGTTCCTGTACGAGGGGGACTCACCGCTCGCCGAGCGCCGCGCCGCCGCCCTGTCGCTGGACTCGCGGCTACTGGCCGAGCTGCTTGGCCAGGCCGAGCTGCGCGAGCTCCTCGACGCCGATGTCCTGGCCGAGCTGGAGCGGGAGCTCCAGTGGCTGACGGAGGACCGTCGCGTCAAGGACGCCGAAGGTGTAGCCGATCTGCTGCGTCTGCTGGGCCCGCTCACGGACGCCGAGCTGGCCGAGCGGGGCGCCGAGCCGCAGTGGGCCCGGGAGCTGGCCGCCGCCCGCCGCGCCATCCGGGTCCGGATCGCCGGGACCGACCACTGGGCGGCGATCGAGGACGCCGGCCGGCTGCGCGACGCACTCGGTACGGCGCTGCCCGTCGGCGTCCCGGAGGCCTTCACCGAGCCGGTCAAGGACCCGCTCGGCGACCTCCTCGCTCGGTACGCGCGCACCCACGGCCCGTTCACCTCGACAACGGCCGCCGCCCGCTTCGGCCTCGGTACGGCCGTGACGGACGGAGCGCTGCAGCGACTTGCCGCGAGCGGCCGTGTCGTACAAGGGGAGTTCCATCCGGCGGGCATCGGCCAGGAGTGGTGTGACGCGGCCGTGCTGCGCAGGCTGCGGCGCCGTTCGCTGGCGGCTCTGCGCCATGAGCTGGAGCCGGTGCCGCCCGCCGCGCTCGCGCAGTTCCTGCCGCAGTGGCAGCACGTGGGCAGCGGGCACGGGCTGCGCGGTATAGACGGACTGGTGCGCGCCATCGAGCAGTTGCAGGGCGCGTCCGTGCCCGCGTCCGCGCTGGAGAAGCTCGTCCTGCCGTCCCGGGTCGCCGGTTACGCCCCGGCGTTGCTCGACGAGCTCACGGCCGCCGGCGAGGTCGTCTGGGCCGGGGCGGGAGCGTTGCCCGGCAAGGACGGCTGGGTCTCGCTGTATCTGGCGGACGCGGCCCCGCTGCTCCTGCCGGCCCCGCACCCCTTGGAGTTGACCGCGCTCCACCAGTCGATCCTGGACGCCCTCTCCGGGGGCTACGGCCTCTTCTTCCGCCAGATCGCCGACCAAGTGCGCGCCACCACGCATCCCGACGCCACCGATCCCCAACTGGCCGACGCCGTCTGGGACCTGGCCTGGTCAGGACGGCTCACGAACGACACGCTCGCGCCGATGCGCTCCCTCCTGGGGTCGGGCCGTACGGCCGGGTCCACGGCCCACCGCGCCAAGCGCTCGATCCCACGCGGGCGCTACGGCTCCCTGACCGGCGCCGCGCGCCCCCAGTCCCGTACGGGCCCGCCGACCGTGGCGGGCCGCTGGTCGCTGCTGCCCGGGCGCGAGCCCGACCCCACCGTGCGCGCCCACGCCCTGGCCCGCACCCTGCTCGACCGGCACGGCGTGGTGACCCGGGGCGCCGTCGCCGCGGAGGGCGTCGAGGGTGGCTTCTCGGCGGTGTACCGCATCCTGTCCGCCTTCGAGGACAGCGGCCAGGCGCGCCGCGGCTATGTGGTCGAAGGCCTCGGCGCCGCCCAGTTCGCGATGGACGGCGCGGTGGACCGCCTGCGCGCCGCGGCGAACGCCCGGGACCGGGGCGAGGCTTTGTCCGATCCGGACCTCACGAACGGATTCCCGGGCTCGCAGGTTTTCCCGGCCGGCGGCGGCCGTACGAACGGCCGCCCAGGCAACCAGGGCCCCACGCACGCCCACGGCTTCCCGGACGGGTCCGGCTTCGGCAACGCCCACGGCTTCCCCGACAGCCCGGGCTTCGCCGACGACGACGGCTTCGCGAGCAGCACCGGTCCCGCCGGCGACCACACCTTCACGGCCGACCACACGTTCGTGGCCGACTCCGCCTTCTCGGCCGAGCCCCCGGGCCCGGCCTACCCCGGCAACCCCGCCTTCTCGAACAACCGCTCCCGCACCCGCGCGACCACCCAAGCCGTGGTCCTCGCCGCGGCCGACCCCGCCAACGCCTACGGCGCGGCCCTGTCGTGGCCCGACCCCCCGACAGAGGCCGGGCACAAGCCGGGCCGCAAGGCGGGCTCCCTGGTCGTGCTGGTCGACGGCGAGCTGACCCTGTACATGGAGCGTGGCGGCAAGACCCTGCTGGCCTGGCCCTCCGATCCGGACGGGTCGGTCACGGAGGACATACGTCTGCGCGCCGCCGCCGAGGCCCTCGCCGGAGCGGCCCGCGCCGGCTCTCTGGGCACGGTCACGGTGGAGCGCGTCAACGGCGCCTCCGCGCTGACATCCCCTTTGGGCACCGTCCTGGAGACGGCGGGCTTCATCGCGACGCCCCGCGGACTGCGCCTTCGCGCGTAAGCCCCCGGCGCCGTACAGCACAACCCGTACCACAACCCGCACCGCACACCCCCTACGCACAACCCGTGCCACCCTTGACCCATGCCCGAAGGAGACACCGTCTGGCAGGCCGCGAGGCGGCTGCACCTCGCCCTCGCGGGCAAGGTGCTGACCCGTTCCGACCTGCGGGTGCCCAAGTACGCCACCGCCGACCTGACCGGACGCATGGTCCTGGACGTCACGCCGCGCGGCAAGCACCTCCTCACGCGGATCGAGGGCGGACTGACCCTGCACTCGCATCTGCGGATGGACGGCTCGTGGAAGGTGTACGCGAACGGCCAGCGCTGGAGCGGCGGCCCCACGCACCAGATCCGGGCCATCCTCGGCACCGCGGACCGCACGGCCGTCGGCTACCGGCTGCCCGTGCTGGAGTTGCTCCGCACCACCGACGAGGACCGTGCGGTCGGCCATCTCGGCCCCGATCTCCTGGGCCCGGACTGGGACCCGGACCTGGCGCTGGAGAACCTTCTGCGCGACCCTGCCCGCCCCCTCGGCGAGGCCCTGCTCGACCAGCGCAATCTCGCCGGCATCGGCAACGTCTACAAGAGCGAACTCTGCTTCCTGCTCGGCGTCACCCCCTGGCTCCCCATCGGCGACCTGCCCGCCGACCGCGCCGCCCAGCTGCCCGCCCTCGCCAAGAAGCTCCTCGAAGTCAACCGCGACCGGCCGGCGCGCAGCACCACGGGCCGCCGCGACCAGAACCTCTTCGTCTACGGCCGCACACCCCGCCCCTGCCTGCGCTGCCGCACCCCGATCCGTTCGGCGGACCAGGGTGACGGTTCCCGCCAGCGCCCCACCTACTGGTGCCCGACGTGCCAGAGGGGGCCCACCCCGCCGCCGGGCGCCGCCCAGCCCCGTACAAGTCCCCGACGTACGACTAATTGACGACCCGTCAGAAACCCTCGTACCGTCCCTGCATGCCCCTCAAGGCGTACGACCTCACCGGACGCACCGCATTCGTCACCGGCGCCGCCAGCGGCATCGGCCGCGCATCCGCCGTTCTGCTCGCGGAGGCGGGCGCCACCGTCCACTGCGCGGACCGTGACGCGCAGGGCCTGCACGAGACGGCGACCCTGATCAAGGGCAAGGGCGGCACCGCCCACACCCACCCGCTCGACGTCACCGACCGCGACCAGCTCCAGCAGGCCGTCGCCTCCTGCGAACGCCTCGACGTCATGGCGGCGGTCGCCGGGATCATGCACAGCAGCCCCGTCCTGGAGACCCGCGACGAGGACCTCGACCGGGTGTTGAGCGTCAACTTCAAGGGCGTGCTGTACGCCTGCCAGGAAGCCGCCCGGCTCATGATCGCGAAGAGCATCCGCGGCAGCATCATCACGATGGCGTCGGGAGCCATAGACACCGGCGGCCCCGGCCTGTTCTGCTACAGCGCGGCGAAGGCGGCCGTCGTGCAGCTGACGAAGACCCTGGCGACCGAGGTCGGCCCGCACGGCATCCGCGTCAACGCGGTCGCGCCCGGCTGGATCCGTACGCCGATGACCAACCGCCACGGGGATGCGCAGGCACACACGGAAGCCTTCATGGCGCGGCTGTCGCCGCTGGGCCGGGTCGGCGAACCCGAGGACATCGCCCACGCCGTACTGCACCTGGCCTCGGACGCCTCGACGTTCACCACGGGCCAGATCCTCCGCCCCAACGGAGGTGTGGCGATGCCTTGGTAGCCCCTGCCCTTCACCCACGCACCGCCGCTCCCACCCATACGCCCGGTCGCCCCCCGCATCCCCGCGCGCCGCCGCCTCGGTCCCTCGAGCCCCCCCGGCAGGCCTGCCCGCAGCACCCCGGGCGGCTTTCCCCTCCTGAGCGCCGCCCCTCCCGCCACGGCCGACCACGCGCCCCCGCCCCCTTACTCCACGCCCCGCGCACGCCCCCCCGCGCTCCCCCCCGCCGCCGCCAGGACTCCTGCCAGGACACGCGCCACCGATCCGACCCCGTGGCCCTCACCGCCCGGGCCTTCGGCACGCAGTGCACCGGCAGCAGGCTCAGCCCCCATCCCCCGGCCGCGACCGCCCCCTCCAGCATCCCGGCGTCGGGCATCAGCGCGAGCCGGAGCACACTCCACCACCACAGCGCGCCGAGCCCAAGTGCGGACCCCCAGCGCACTATCCGCCCTGCCATGGTGCCCACCTCCAGCCCGACGCTAGACCGCGACCTCACGCCCCGGCAGGGCGCACCAGCGGCACACAGGCGCATCCTGGGCAGCTCCCGAGGGCGATCACCCGTTCTCCGCCTGGAACATCCAGTGGTGCTTCTCGAGGTCGGCCGTGATCCCGATGAAGATGTCCTGGCTCACCGGATCCGGGTCCGCGGTCGTCGCCACCCGCTCCCGCATCCGCGTGATCACCGCGCCCAGGGCGTCCACGAGCGTCTTCACGGCGTCGGTGTCCTTGACCCAGCCCTCGGGCGTCGCGCCGATACCGCTTCTGGCCGCCACGGTCGCGGCCCGGCCGTCCGGCGAGACACCCAGCGTCGCGGCACGCTCCGCCACGGTGTCGGAGTGCAGCCGCGCACTGTCCACGACCTCGTCGAGCTGGAGATGGATGGAGCGGAAGCGCGGTCCCACCACGTTCCAGTGGACCTGCTTCGCCACGAGGGAGAGGTCCACAAGGTCGACCAACGCGCCCTGCAGCGCGTCGGCCACCGCCTTCAGGTCCGCGTCGGGCAAGGGGCTCTTGACGACGTACATCCGCATCCTCCGGTGATGACGATCGCGACCATCACGATGGTCGCGACGCCCGAGTCGATGACGTACGACCGGCAATTCCGCCGATCGGCCCCCGCCCTGTCCCTCCACCATGGCCGCCACACCGGATACCGGCAAACGGACCCATACGGGACGCTCGCACCACGCAAAAGCCCCGGCCGCGCTCCTCCGGGTTTCCCCGGAGAAGCCCCGGCCGGGGCTTCGCATACGCATCCTCAGCTCATGAGCGCGAACTCGTGAGCGTCAGGCGGCGACGACGTCGACCGCCTCGGTAGGCGCCTTGATCGTGACCCGTTCCGGTGGCACACCGGTCACCGATACGGAATTGAGCATCGGGCGACGCACCGGTGCGGGCACCGGTTCGGTGGCCGCAGCCGACTGTGCCAGCTCGGCGAGGGCGAGCTCGTCGCTCACTTCCCGCATGAGCTCGGACATCCGTACGTCCAGCGCGTCGCAGATCGCGGAGAGCAGCTCGGAGGAAGCCTCCTTCTGCCCCCGCTCCACCTCGGAGAGATAGCCGAGTGAAACTCGGGCGGACGAGGAGACTTCGCGCAGAGTACGGCCCTGGCGCTGGCGCTGCCGACGCAGCACGTCACCCAGCAGGCGACGGAGCAGAATCATCGGTGGCTCCCTCCTCGGACCGCGTAGCCGCATCCTTCACGCCCCACCGTACCGCCTTGCGCCGCGGCCGTGCGGGGAGCGATGTCGTGTTCACTCAGGGCTGCAAACATCAAAACCCCCCGTTCTGTTCCGTATCCTGTGCCCGCTCATTCCCGGTCTGTTCGCCCGCAAGCCCCTTCAGGAGCAGTGCGAGTACGCTCCGTACACTCTCCATACGGATTTCCGCCCGGTCGCCGTTCAACCTCAGCGGTATCACTTTCCCGCCACCGGCGGCATTAAAAGATGATTGCGTCGGCCCGTCGACGGCCACGAAGACAGTGCCCACCGCCTGTCCGTCCTGGGGCTCGGGACCGGCGACGCCCGTGGTCGCGATCCCCCAGTCCGCGCCGAGCGCCTTGCGCACGCCGACCGCCATCTGGGCCGCGACCTGCGGATCCACCGCACCACGCTCGGCCAGCAGAGTGGCGTCGACACCGAGCAGGTCGTGCTTGAGCTCAGTGGCGTACGCGGTCACGGAGCCGCGGAAGACCTTGGAGGCACCCGGCGCCGCGGTGATCTCCGCCGCCACCAGACCACCGGTGAGCGACTCGGCGACGGCGAGCGTCTCGCCCCTCACCATGAGTAGTCGCAGCACTTCGGCGGCCTGGGAATTCACCGCTCCGCCTCCTCGGCCGCCGCCTGCCGCTCGGCGATTCCGCGCCTGCGCAGCACAATGGCCTGTCTCACATAGTCGAGCCCGGTGACCACGGTCAGGACGACTGCCACGGCCATCACCCAGAACCTCAGGGTGGCCAGCGGCCCCGTCAGCGCCAGCACGTACATCCCGACGGCCGTGCCCTGGGCCAGCGTCTTCATCTTGCCGCCGCGGCTCGCCGGGATGACCCCGTAACGGATCACCAGGAAGCGCAAAAGAGTGATCCCGAGCTCACGCCCGAGGATCACTCCCGTCACCCACCAGGGCAGATCGCCGAGGTAGGACAGACAGATCAGGGCCGCACCCATGATCGCCTTGTCGGCGATGGGGTCGGCGATCTTCCCGAAGTCGGTGACCAGGTTGTACGTGCGCGCCAGATGGCCGTCGAAGATGTCGGTGATCATGGCGACGGCGAAGGCCGCCCAGGCCCACGCGCGCATGGCGGGGTCGTACCCGCCGTCGGCCAGCATCAGCGCCACGAAGCCGGGCACGAGGACGAGCCGGATCATGGTCAGGATGTTGGCGATGTTCCAGAGGCTGGCCTGGTTGACGGCCGCAGCGCCCAGCTTCCCGCCCCGCGCCGGCTTCGCGCCCCCAGGAGCACCGGATGCGCCGGGAGCGCCCGCCGCACCCTTCGCGCTGGGGGAGCCGCCTGCCGCGGATGCCGGGACTCCGGTCATCTGGCCGCCTCCTCAGTACACGGGAGCGAGCCCAGGAGCGGCTCGGCCACCAGGTCGACACCTTCCGTACCGACCACCTTGGCCTCGACGATACGGCCGACGGTCAAGCCCTCGCCGCTCGTGAACAGCACCTGACCATCCGTCTCGGGCGCCTGGTGGGCGGCGCGGCCGACCGCGCCCTCCTCGTCGTCGATCGACTCGACCAGCACATACACCGTCTCGCCGACGCGCTCCTCGGCGCGCTGCGCGACCAGTTCCTCGGCGAGCCGGGACACGCGCGCGAGGCGCTCGGCGACGACGTCCTCGTCGAGCTTGTTCTCGTACGTCGCCGCCTCGGTGCCCTCCTCGTCGGAGTACCCGAAGACGCCGATCGCGTCGAGGCGCGCACCCGTGAGGAAGCGCTCCAGCTCGGCGAGATCGGCCTCGGTCTCGCCGGGGAAGCCCACGATGAAGTTGGATCGCACGCCGGCCTGTGGGGCCTTGGCGCGGATGGTGTCGAGCAGCTCCAGGAAGCGGTCGGTGTCGCCGAAGCGGCGCATGGCGCGCAGCACGTCCGGTGCGGAGTGCTGGAAGGACAGGTCGAAGTAGGGTGCGATGTTCGGCGTCGAGGTCAGGACGTCGATGAGTCCGGGGCGCATCTCGGCCGGCTGCAGATAGCTGACCCGCACGCGCTCGATGCCACCGATCTCGGCGAGCTCGGGCAGGAGGGTCTCCAGGAGGCGGATGTCGCCCAGGTCCTTGCCGTACGAGGTGTTGTTCTCGGAGACCAGCATGATCTCCTTGACGCCCTGCTCGGCGAGCCAGCGAGTCTCGTTCAGTACGTCGCTGGGGCGGCGCGAGATGAATGAGCCGCGGAAGGACGGGATGGCGCAGAAGGAGCAGCGCCGGTCGCAGCCCGAGGCGAGCTTCACCGAGGCCACGGGCGAGCCGTCGAGGCGGCGGCGCAGCGGCGCGCGGGGGCCGGACACCGGGGCCACGCCCTCGGGCAGGTCCGAAGGGGCGCCGTGGCCGGGAAGGGCCACTTCCTCCCCGGCGCTCTGCCGCTCGGCCGGGCTGATCGGCAGCAGCTTGCGCCGGTCGCGCGGGGTGTGGGAGGCGTGGATGCCGCCGTTCAGGATGGTCTGGAGGCGATCGGAGATGTCGGCGTAGTCGTCGAAGCCGAGCACACCGTCGGCCTCGGGCAGCGCCTCGGCGAGCTCCTTGCCGTACCGCTCGGCCATGCAGCCCACCGCCACGACGGCCTGGGTTCTGCCATGGCCCTTGAGATCATTGGCTTCGAGGAGGGCGTCGACGGAGTCCTTCTTGGCGGCCTCGACGAAGCCACAGGTGTTGACGACGGCGACGTCCGCTTCCTCGGCGTCCTCCACGAGTTGCCAGCCGTCCGCCTCCAAGCGGCCTGCGAGCTCCTCCGAGTCCACCTCGTTACGGGCGCAGCCAAGAGTGACGAGTGCGACGGTACGGCGTTCAGGCATGGGCTCAAGACTACTTTGTCTCACTGACAGCCCACGTCGACGGGGTTGGCCGATCTTGGCCAACCCCGTACCGGCATACCCCTTGGGACCGTTATCCGACCTGGGGGTCACCCTTTGTATACGTCAGGCGCTCGACCGCGCCGGGCTGGAAGTCGTCCTCGATCTTCTTGCCGTTGACGTACAGCTGGATCGCGCCGGCGTCACCGAGGATGAGGTTGATCTTCGAGCTGTCCTGGAAGGTCTTGGACTCGCCCTGCTTCAGCAGCCCGTCGAAGAGCATGCGGCCGTTGTGGTCCTTGGCGGAGATCCAGCTGCGTCCGTCCGCGGCGCTGACCTGCACGGTCACCTTGTCCTGCGGGGCGGCCGCGATGGCGCTGTCGGACGGGTCCGGCTTCGGGTCGGCGGGCTTGGTCTCGGTCGGCTTGGTCAGGGGCTTGCTGGTGGTCGGCGTGGACCCCTCGGCGACCTGCGTCTTCGTGTCGTCCCCGCTGTCGCTGCCCTTGACCACGGTGAACCCGACGAAGCCGATCACCGCGACGATCGCGGCGACCATGGCGGCGGTCCAGTTCGGCCCGCGCCGCTCGGGACGGATCCGTTCCGCCTCGAAGAGCGGGGCCGCCGGCGTCGGTGCGGGGCGCCCGCCGTGCTCGGCGTCGTAGCGGGCGAGCAGCGGGGCCGGATCGAGGTGGACGGCGCGTGCCAGGGTCCGGATGTGACCGCGCGCGTAGACGTCGCCGCCACAGGGGGCGAAGTCGTCCTGCTCGATCGCGTGGATGATGGCGATACGGACCCGGGTGGCGTTGCTGACGTCGTCGACGGTCAGCCCGGCCTCGATGCGTGCCTGCCGCAGGGCACGGCCGATCGAAAGCTGCTCGGCCTCGCGGTCGTCTTCGAACGGACGCTCGTCTTCAGGGGAGTTGCCGTCAGGGGAGTTGCCGATGGACACGGGGGCGCCTTTCGAGCGTGTAGCCACCTGTGCTGGAGGTTCAGTCTAGGGGGGGTACGAAAGGGTGGGGCAACCGGGCGGTAGCACTTTGTACGCCATCAGAATGGCCGGTCATCCTGATGCTGGGACATGTACGTGTCCCCTCGCACAACTTGACGTACGACGAAGGGAAACGGTTGCCCGCCGATCACTTACGGGTGAGTCACGTTCGAATACCTTATTGCCCCGGACCCGCCCGGAGCGCGACCGACCTGTCCCGTTTTCCTTACGCTTCAGCTTCCCCACGAATCACCGCGAGCACTCCATCAAGCTCGTCGGCCTTCACAAGAACGTCACGTGCCTTGGAGCCCTCACTCGGGCCGACGATGCCGCGGGACTCCATGAGGTCCATCAGCCGCCCGGCCTTGGCGAATCCGACGCGCAGCTTGCGCTGGAGCATCGAGGTGGACCCGAACTGGGAGGTGACGACCAGTTCGGCGGCGGCGCACAGCAGATCGAGGTCGTCGCCGATGTCCTCGTCGATCTCCTTCTTCTGCTTGGTGCCCACCGTGACGTCTTCCCTGAAGACCGGGGCCATCTGGTCCTTGCAGTGCTGGACGATCGCCGCGACCTCGTCCTCGGTGACGAAGGCGCCCTGCATACGGGTTGGCTTGTTGGCGCCCATCGGCAGAAAGAGTCCATCGCCCTTGCCGATCAGCTTCTCGGCGCCCGGCTGGTCGAGGATGACCCGGCTGTCGGCGAGCGAGGAGGTGGCGAACGCGAGCCTGGAGGGCACGTTCGCCTTGATCAGACCGGTGACGACGTCGACGGAGGGCCGCTGCGTGGCGAGCACCAGGTGGATGCCGGCGGCGCGCGCGAGCTGCGTGATGCGCACGATCGCGTCCTCGACATCGCGCGGCGCGACCATCATCAGGTCCGCCAGCTCATCGACGATCACCAGCAGGTACGGGTACGGGCTCAGCTCGCGCTCACTGCCCTCGGGCAGCTTCACCTTGCCGTTCCTGATGGCCTCGTTGAAGTCGTCGATGTGCCGGAACCCGAACGCCGCGAGGTCGTCGTAGCGCAGATCCATCTCCCGTACGACCCACTGCAGCGCCTCGGCGGCACGCTTCGGGTTGGTGATGATCGGCGTGATCAGATGCGGGATGCCCTCGTACGCGGTCAGCTCGACGCGCTTGGGGTCGACGAGGACCATGCGGACGTCCTCGGGAGTCGCGCGGACCATGACGGACGTAATCAGGCAGTTAATGCACGAGGATTTACCGGAACCGGTGGCTCCGGCGACGAGTACGTGCGGCATCTTCGCGAGGTTGGCCATCACATAGCCGCCCTCGACGTCCTTGCCGAGCGCGACCAGCATCGGGTGGTCGTCCTCGGCCGCGTCCGCGAGCCGCAGCACGTCGCCGAGATTGACCATCTCGCGGTCGGTGTTCGGGATCTCGATACCGACCGCCGACTTGCCGGGGATCGGGCTGATGATCCGCACATCGGGGCTGGCGACGGCGTACGCGATGTTCTTGGTGAGCGCGGTGATCCGCTCGACCTTCACGGCGGGGCCGAGCTCGACCTCGTAGCGCGTGACCGTCGGACCGCGTGTGAAGCCGGTGACGGCGGCGTCGACCTTGAACTCCATGAAGACGTTCTGCAGCGAGGCGACCACCGCGTCATTGGCGGCGCTGCGCGTCTTGCCGGGGCCGCCGCGCTCCAGCAGGTCGAGCGACGGCAGGGCGTAGGTGATGTCGCCGGACAGCTGGAGCTGCTCGGCGCGCGGGGGGAGCTCGCGCGGCTCGTCGGGCGCGGCCTTGGTGAGGTCGGGCACGACGGCCTCGACCGGCAGGGCCTCCTGCTTGGGCGGCCTGGCGCTCTTGCCGCGCGCCGCCGGTACCGGCGTCGTCTCCTCGTACCCCTCGCGCTCCACGGAGACGCCCTGCGTCAGATCGGCGACCAGTGGCGAGGGCGGCATGCCGTGCAGGACGGCACCGTCGAGCGCGGCAGCGGCGGCCGCGGCGACGTCCACCGCGTCCATCGGCCGGTGCATGTCCGGCTGCTGCACCGCGGGCCGTCTGGGGCGGCTCCGGCGCTTGGTGAGCGCCTCCTGCTCGGCACTGTCGGGGTCGTACGCCTCGGAGGAGCGCGAGCGCCTCCGGGAGCGCGCGGGGAGCGCGCCGCGCCACTGCTCGTCGTAGCGCTCGTCGTCCTCGCCGAACTCGTCCTCGTCGACGTCGGCCTGGACGATGCCCAGCTTCTGCCCCAGGAGCCGCAGCCGCTGCGGAATCGCGTTGACCGGGGTCGCCGTGACGACCAGCAGCCCGAAGATCGTGAGCAGCACGAGGAGCGGTACGGCCAGGACGTCGCCCATCGTGTACGTCAGCGGGGTGGACGCGCCCCAGCCGATGAGCCCGCCGGCGTCCCTTATCGCCTGCATGCCGTCGCTGCGCGCGGGTGCCCCGCACGCGATGTGGACCTGGCCGAGCACGCCGATCACGAGCGCGGACAGGCCGATCACGATGCGGCCGTTGGCCTCGGGCTTCTCGGGGTGCCGGATGAGCCGGGCCGCGATGACGCCGAGCAGTATCGGGACGAGCAGGTCGAGGCGGCCGAAGGCGCCGGTCACCAGCAACTCGACGAGGTCGCCGACGGGGCCCCGCAGATTGGACCACGTACCCGCCGCGACGATCAGCGCGAGACCGAGCAGCAGGAGCGCGAGACCGTCCTTGCGGTGCGCCGGGTCCAGACCCTTCGCGCCCCGCCCTATGCCGCGGAACATCGCTCCGACGGCGTGCGCGATGCCCAGCCACACGGCGCGTACGAGTTTGTACACGCCCGAGGTCGGGTTGGGCGCCGGCGCGGGAGCGGCCTTCTTCGCCGCGGTCTTCTTGGCGGGCGCCTTCTTGGCGGCTGCCTTTTTCGCGGGGGCCTTCTTCGCCGGAGCCTTCGTCGGAGCGGCCGCCTTCTTCGCGGGCGGCTTCTTGGCTGCGGACTGACGTGAGGCCATGTGTGTGAGGTTACCGGTGGAGACGACAGCGGACACGTGTGCCCAGTGCTTCACCCGTTCGTGTCGCCCTTGCCGAGGACCGAAACTGACGTCGGCTCACGCCGGGCGCGGAGCTCGAAGGCTCCTGGCAACGCGAATCGCCCTGAGACGACGGAGAGGCATTCAGTTCCACGACTGCAGCGGCCAGTTCCGCTGGAGCGACACGCACTTCTGGTGAGCAGCGCTCAGTTCCGCTGAAGCAGCGCTCAGTTCTGCGACGGCACCGAAGGTGCGCCGCTCCCCGTGCCCGGCTCCAGGGCGTCCAGCGCCCTGCGCAATCCCGTGAGTTTGCGTTCGAGATGGGCCGCGGTCGCCACCGCCGCCGCGTCGGCCGAGTCGTCGTCGAGCTGCTTGGACAGGGCCTCGGCCTGCTCCTCAACGGCCGCGAGCCGCGCGGAGAGTTCGGCGAGGAGTCCGGCGGGCTCCTTGGTGTCGCCGAGCGCCGCCTTGCCGCCGCCCTCCAGCTGGAGCCGCAGCAGGGCCGCCTGCTCCCGGAGTTGGCAGTTCTTCATGTAGAGCTCGACGAAGACGGAGACCTTCGCGCGCAGCACCCATGGGTCGAAGGGCTTGGAGATGTAGTCCACCGCACCCGCCGCGTACCCCCGGAAGGTGTGGTGCGGTCCGTGGTTGATGGCGGTGAGGAAGATGATCGGGATGTCCCGGGTCCGTTCTCGCCGCTTGATGTGAGCGGCGGTTTCGAACCCGTCCATGCCCGGCATCTGGACGTCCAGCAGAATGACCGCGAAGTCGTCCGTGAGTAGTGCTTTGAGCGCTTCCTCCCCGGACGATGCCCGCACCAGTGTCTGATCGAGCGCGGAGAGGATCGCCTCCAGCGCCAACAGATTCTCCGGCCGGTCATCGACCAGGAGGATCTTGGCCTTCTGCACCATGGCCCGCCCTCCTCGCCCCGGCATGGGGCCTCCCCTGTCCGCAGGACTTGGGGAAGCACCGGGCGCCGCCCCAGGGGACGACTCCCTTGCGCCGCCCGTCCTTGTGCCGGTCATGGTAGCCGCACCCCGCCTGTCGCCACACCCTGTCACCGCGATGTCACTGTGCACGTAGCAGAAACGTAGCGGGAGACCAGAAGGTTCCCCGAATCCCGTACTTCTACACGGCTTCGGCCACAGTCAGTTATCCGACGTGGGGCCCGCCGCGCCACCGGTTCGACGCGCACGGCCCGGCGCTCCGGTCGCTGACACCGCGTAGCGACCGGGCTCGCCGGACATGAGTCCGTCACTCCTCACGCATCCACTGCTCCATCACGGAGAGCAGGTGATCGGGATCGACCGGTTTCGTCACGTAGTCGGAGGCGCCCGACTCGATGGCCTTCTCCCGGTCGCCCTTCATCGCCTTCGCCGTGAGCGCGATGATCGGCAGCCCGGCGAACTGCGGCATCCGACGAATCGCCGTTGTCGTGGCATAACCATCCATCTCGGGCATCATGATGTCCATCAGGACGACTGTCACATCGTCGTGCTGTTCCAGGACTTCGATGCCCTCGCGGCCGTTCTCGGCGTACAGCACCGAAAGCCCGTGCTGCTCGAGAACACTGGTCAGCGCGAACACATTGCGGATGTCGTCGTCGACGATCAGCACCTTCTCGCCCTCGAACCGGATGCCGCGGCGCGGCTGCGGCTCGGCGTCCTGCCGACTCGCGGCCGCCCACTGCTCCTGAGCCGCCCCCGCGACGCCGTTCGGCTGCCCCGGCAGCGCGCTGCGCTGCTCGACCGCGGACACCGCCCTGCGGCGCCTCCTGAAGAGCGCGGCGGGCCCGTTCTGTGTCTCCTGGTACGACTTCACCTCGGCCGGCGTCTCGATGTCGCTCCCGGACAGCTCGGCCTCGGAGGCCAACAGCTCCCCGGCCTCCAGCGCCGGCACGAGCTGCCCGTAGCCCTGCGGCGGCAGTTCGCTCGGGTGCAGCGGCAAATACAGCGTGAACGTCGAGCCGCGTCCCGGCTCGCTCTGCGCGTGGACCTCACCGCCCAGCAGGCGCGCGATCTCCCGTGAGATGGACAGCCCCAGACCCGTACCGCCGTACTTTCGGCTCGTCGTGCCGTCCGCCTGCTTGAAGGCCTCGAAAATGACCCGCATCTTGCTGGCCGCGATCCCGATGCCGGTGTCCGTCACCGAGAACGCGATCAGATCTGCGTCGGCGTCCCGCAGCGAGCCCGCCTCCAGGAGCTGCTCCCGGATGGCCACCGGAACGTGCGCACCGGCCGGCCGGATCACCAATTCAACCGCTCCGGAGTCGGTGAACTTCACCGCGTTGGAGAGCAGGTTGCGCAGCACCTGGAGCAGGCGCTGTTCGTCGGTGTGCAGCGTGGCGGGCAGTTCCGGCGAGACGCGTACGGAGAAGTCGAGGCCCTTCTCGGCGGTCAGTGGACGGAAAGTGGCCTCTACGTAGTCGACGAGTTGGACCAGCGCGATGCGGGTCGGCGACACGTCCATCTTGCCCGCCTCGACCTTCGACAGGTCGAGGATGTCGTTGATCAGCTGGAGCAGGTCGGACCCGGCCCCGTGGATCGTCTCGGCGAACTCGACCTGCTTCGGGGTGAGGTTCGAGTCCGCGTTGTCGGCGAGCAACTTGGCCAGAATCAGCAGCGAGTTGAGCGGCGTACGCAGCTCGTGCGACATGTTCGCCAGGAACTCGCTCTTGTAGCGCATGGAGACCGCGAGCTGTTCGGCGCGCTCCTCCAGGACCTGCCGGGCCTCTTCGATCTCGGTGTTCTTGACCTCGATGTCGCGGTTCTGCTGGGCCAACAGCTCCGCCTTCTCCTCCAGTTCGGCGTTGGAGTCCTGGAGGGCCTTCTGCCGGTTCTCCAACTCGGCCGAGCGCTCGCGCAGTTGCTCGGTGAGCTCCTGCGACTGCTTGAGCAGCACCTCGGTCTTGGTGTTGACCGAGATGGTGTTCACGCTCGTCGCGATCATCTCGGCGATCTGGTTCAGGAAGTCCTTCTGGATCTGCGTGAACGGCGTGAACGACGCCAGCTCGATGACGCCGAGCACGGTCCCTTCGAAGAGCACCGGAAGCACGATCACCTGCGCCGGGGGCGCCTCGCCGAGCCCGGAGGAGATCTTCAGATAGCCGCTCGGGGCGTTCTCCACGAGGATCGTGCGCTTCTCCTGGGCGGCTGTCCCGATCAGCGCCTCACCGGGCCGGAAAGACGTCGGCATGGAACCCATCGAGTAGCCGTACGACCCGAGCATGCGCAGCTCGTACGCGTCCTCGTCCTCGGCGCGCGCGTCCTTGCCGTCGACGAGCGGCATGGAGAGGAAGAACGCACCGTGCTGCGCGGAGACGACCGGCGTCAGCTCGCTCATGATCAGCGAGGCAACGTCGTCGAGGTCGCGCCGCCCCTGCATCAGCGCCGAGATACGGGCGAGGTTGCCCTTGAGCCAGTCCTGCTCCTTGTTGGCGATGGTGGTGTCGCGCAGGTTGGCGATCATCTTGTTGATGTAGTCCTGAAGTTCCTGGATCTCGCCGGAGGCGTCCACGTCGATCTTCAGGTTCAGGTCGCCGCGGGTCACCGCGGTCGCCACGCGCGCGATGGCACGCACCTGCCGGGTCAGGTTCCCGGCCATCTCGTTCACCGACTCGGTGAGGTCGCGCCAGGTGCCGTCGACGTCGCGTACGCGCGCCTGACCGCCCAACTGCCCCTCGGTGCCCACCTCGCGGGCCACCCGGGTGACCTCCTCCGCGAAGGACGACAGCTGGTCGACCATCGTGTTGATGGTGGTCTTCAGCTCCAGGATCTCGCCGCGAGCGTCGATGTCGATCTTCTTGGTCAGGTCGCCCTTGGCGATGGCTGTGGTGACCATCGCGATGTTGCGCACCTGGCCGGTCAGGTTGGACGCCATCCCGTTCACGGACTCGGTGAGGTCCTTCCACGTACCGGACACGCCCGGTACGCGCGCCTGTCCGCCGAGGATGCCGTCCGTACCCACCTCGCGGGCCACCCGGGTGACCTGGTCGGCGAACGAACTCAGCGTCTTCACCATCGTGTTGACGGTGTCGGCGAGCTGCGCGACCTCGCCGCTCGCCTCGACCGTGACCTTCTTGGTGAGGTCGCCGTTGGCCACCGCCGTCGCGACCTGTGAGATGTTCCGCACCTGGTTGGTCAGGTTGTTGGCCATCACGTTGACGTTGTCGCTCAGGTCCTTCCAGATGCCCGTGACACCCGGCACCCGCGCCTGACCGCCCAGGTTGCCCTCGGTGCCCACCTCGCGGGCCACCCGGGTCACCTGCTCGGCGAAGTTGGACAGCTGGTCGACCATCGTGTTGACGGTGGTGACGAGTTCGAGGATCTCGCCCTTGGCGTCGACGGTGATCTTCTTCGACAGGTCGCCCTTCGCGACCGCCGTCGTGACCTCGGCGATGTTGCGCACCTGGATGGTCAGGTTGTTCGCCATGAAGTTCACGGACTGGGTGAGGTCCTTCCAGGTGCCCGAGACACCCTGCACCTCGGCCTGCCCGCCGAGCATGCCCTCCGTGCCCACCTCGCGGGCCACTCGCGTGACCTGCTCGGCGAAGTTCGAGAGCTGGTCGACCATCGTGTTGAGGGTGTTCTTCAGCTCCAGGATCTCGCCGCGCGCGTCCACGTCGATCTTCTGCGACAGGTCACCCCGGGCCACAGCGGTCGCGACCTGCGCGATGTTCCGCACCTGGGCGGTGAGGTTGCCGGCCATGCCGTTCACGGAGTCGGTCAGGTCGCGCCACACACCGGCGACACCGGGCACCTGCGCCTGACCGCCGAGGCGGCCCTCCGTACCCACTTCGCGGGCGACCCGCGTCACCTGGTCGGCGAAGGCGGAGAGCTGGTCGACCATCGTGTTGATGGTGTTCTTGAGCTCCAGGATCTCGCCGCGCGCGTCCACGTCGATCTTCTGCGACAGGTCGCCGCGGGCCACCGCCGTGGTGACCTGGGCGATCTGCCGTACCTGCGAAGTCAGGTTCCCCGCCATGAAGTTGACGGAGTCGGTGAGTTCCTTCCACGTACCGGACACGCCGTCCACGCGGGCCTGACCGCCGAGGCGGCCTTCCGTGCCCACGTCACGGGCCATCCGGGTCACCTGGTCGGCGAACGAGGACAGCTGGTCCACCATCGTGTTCACGGTGTTCTTCAGCTGGAGCATCTCGCCGGAGACATCGACCGTGACCTTCTGCGACAGATCGCCGTTGGCGACCGCCGTCGTCACCTGCGCGATGTTGCGCACCTGGCCGGTGAGGTTCCGGAACGCCGTGTTGACGGAGTCCGTCAGGTCCTTCCACGTGCCCGCCGCGCCCGGAACCTGTGCCTGGCCGCCCAGTTCACCCTCGACACCGACCTCGCGCGCCACGCGCGTGACCTCGGCACCGAACGAGGACAGCTGGTCGACCATCGTGTTGACGGTGTTCTTCAGCTCCAGCATCTCGCCGGCGACGTCGACGGTGACCTTCTGGGAGAGGTCACCGTTGGCCACGGCCGTGGTCACCGCGGCGATGTCGCGCACCTGGGTCGTGAGGTTCCGGAAGACCGTGTTGACGGAGTCCGTCAGGTCCTTCCACGTGCCCGCCGCACCCGGCACATTCGCCTGGCCGCCCAGCCGCCCCTCGCCGCCCACCTCGTTGGCCACACGCGTGACCTCGTCGGCGAACGTCCGCAGTGTCTCGGTCATCTGGTTGATCGTCTCGGCGAGCTGCGCGACCTCGCCGCGCGCGGACACCGTCACCTTCTGCGACAGGTCACCGCTGGCGACCGCCGTCGTCACCTGCGCGATCCCGCGCACCTGGGCCGTGAGGTTTCCGGCCATGAGGTTCACCGAATCGGTGAGGTCCTTCCACACGCCGGCCACACCGGGCACCTGCGCCTGACCGCCGAGCTCGCCCTCGGTGCCCACCTCGCGTGCGACTCGCGTCACTTCGGAGGAGAAAGAGGACAGCTGGTCCACCATCGTGTTGACGGTGTTCTTGAGCTCCAGCATCTCGCCGGCCACGTGAACCGTGACCTTCCGGGACAAGTCACCCTTGGCGACCGCCGTCGTCACGAGAGCGATGTCACGTACCTGAGCCGTCAGCCGGTACGCCATGGTGTTGACCGAATCCGTGAGGTCCTTCCACGAACCGGACATTCCACGCACCCGCGCCTGACCGCCCAACTTGCCCTCGGTGCCCACCTCGCTGGCCACCCGCGTGACCTCGTCGGTGAACGTCGACAGCTGGTCGACCAGATTGTTGACCGTCCGCCCGACCTTGAGGAACTCCCCGCGCAGCGGATGCCCGTTGCCGTCGGCCGCCTGCGCCCGCAGCTCCATGCGGGGCGACAGGTCGCCCTCCGCCACCGCGGACAGCACCCGGCCGACCTCGGAGACAGGCCGTACGAGATCGTCGACGAGCGCGTTCGAGGCATCGATCGCAGCCGCCCACGAGCCCTCGCAGGCGCCCGCCTCCAGCCGCTCCGTGAGTTTTCCCTCACGTCCCACCATGCGACGTACGCGCGACAACTCACCCGTGAGGTGGAGATTACGGTCGGCCACTTCATTGAAGACTGCCGCGATCTCGGACATCACCCCGTCGCCCGAGACCGTGAGCCGCTTGCGGAAGTTTCCGTCCCGCATCGACACCAGGGCCGCCAGCAGCCGGTTCAGGGCAGCCGTGTCCACCTCGGTGGTGCCATTGCGCGGTGTGCGTTCGTTGTTCAGGGACTGTCCGCCTTTCGCGCGCGTCTTAGTGCCCCGCGTCGCTGCGCCAGACTCCACTGTGTCCCTCCCGCAAGGGTCGACCATTACTGCTCGGCGTACTCGGGTACTTCTGCTCGGCGTGCTGGAAGGCACTCAGCCTGCCCGGACCGTCTCTAGGAGCTTGCCCAGTGTTTCACCCTGGCTGAACCAGGCCATAACAGTTCGGCAGCTTCGCACATCGTCCGCACACCCTCCGGACGGAAACACAGGCGACCGGCATCCGCATGGACGGCGAAGGTAAGTAACCTTGCATGCGGCTGTCCAGCCGTGCCGGTCCCGTCCGGCCTGGACGGTGGCACGAGCACGAGCGGGCAGGCATCGGAGGGGCGCCGCACCATGACCACCGGACTGCATCCTGGGGGACCGCCCCAGGATCCCCGGCCGAAGGGGAACCACGCTCTGCCACGGCAGGAGCGGGTCGGCCACGGAGCCCTGCATGCCGACGACCGGACAAGGAGTTCTGTGATCACCGCGCGCGCGGCCGCCAGTTTCGAGCCCGTGGGGCGATCCGTCGCCACCGCCCGGTCCTTCGTCCGTGACACCCTCCAGGGCTGGGGCTTCGCCGACATCGTCGACGATGCCGTGGTTCTGACCAGCGAACTTGTCACCAACGCTGTCGTGCATGCGGGCACCTCCGCGGACGTTCTGTGTCTGCGCAGCGACGACGGCGTACGCATCGAGGTGGCGGACCGCTACCCGGAACGTGAAATTCCACTCCAGGCGACGGCTGTGAACATGGGCAGCCCCGACCGCGAGGGCGGCCGTGGGCTCCAGCTGTGCGCGGCGCTGGCCGGCCGCTGGGGCGTCGACTACACGCCCACCCACAAGCAGGTCTGGTTCCAGCTCGACCTACCCGAACGCGCGGTGGGCACCCGCACCGCGGGCCCCTCCCTCCCCGCCGACCTCCTCCCGCTCGCCGACGGCCGCGTCCGCGTCGCGGTCGTCCAGATCGACCGCGTCGGCGCCATCAACGCCTGGAACGAGGACGCCGAGGAGCTCTTCGGATACGCCGCCGAACAGGTCACCGGCAAACCACTCACCGACCTCGCGGCCTGGCCGCACACTCCCGGCACCAGTACCGGCATCGTCGAGGCCCTCCAACTCTCGCGTTGGGAGGGCAGCTACGGCATCCGCGGCGCCAACGGCCGCGTAACCCCCGTCTACGCCTCACACCTTCGAGTCCGTGACACGGGCGGCGAACCCTCCACGGTCTGCCTTCTCGTACGCGACCACGAACGCGCCGTCCTGCAGACCCCGTTGCGCGTCAACGCCACCGATACGACCACCAGCTCCGAGGGCCAGGCCTCCGACCCCTTCGAGGTCTTCATCGGCTCTCCGGCCCCTGACGACCTGGACGGCCTCCTCCAGCGCACGGTGGAGCGCGCCCGCGACATGCTCGACGGCGACTCCGCCTTCCTGCTCCTCGCGACCGACGACGAAACGGAGTTGGAGGTACGAGCCTCGACGGGCCTCCCCTCCGCCCGCCAACGCTTCGCCCGCGTCCCCGTGGAAGCCGGGCCCGGACGGTACGGCTCGGCCCGCATGCCCGCCGTACACGAAGACTTGACGGTCGTACCCGGCGCCGTACCCCTCCTCAGCGGCACCGGCATGCGCTCGGTCGTCACGGTCCCGCTGAAGGTCGAAGGACGCCTCACCGGCTCGCTCGGCGTCGCGGCCGAGTCGCCCAACAGATATTCCAACGAGGAGGCCCTGCGCCTCCAGTTCGCCGCCGACCGCATCGCGCTGGCGGTGGAATCGGCCCGGCTTGGCGAGCTGGAACGCCTGCGCCGAGGCTCGTTGAGCTTCCTTGTCGAAGCATCCGACCTCCTCGCCGGCACCCTGGACCGTGACCAGACACTGGCCCTCATGGCCCAGATGACGGTCCCGACGCTCGCCACCTGGTGCGCCGTCTACACGATCGCCGACCAGGCCTCGGATCCATATCTCTCGTACGTCCTGCACGAGGACGAGGAACGCATCGACGGCCTCAAGGCGTTGCTGTCGAAGATCGCCCCACCGGACCCGGTCCCCACCCCGGGCGCCCGCGTCTGGTCGGCACCCGCCGAAGCGGCCCACGAGGCGGCCCTGCGCACCTCCATGCGCAGCCTTGGCCTGGGCGAGTCCCCGCCGGTGAGTTCCGGCATCGGTACGACACTGGCGACGGCCTCGGCGGTCGGCGGCGAGACGGTCGTACTCCCCCTGGTGGCCCGCAACCGCGTCATCGGCATGCTGACGCTCGGCAAGCCGTCGGACGAACACTTCCGCCAGGAAATCCTGGAGTTGGCCGAGGACCTTTCGCGCAGGGCTGCCCTGGCGTTGGACAACGCCCGTCTGTACTCGGAGCGCATGGCCATCAGCCAGTCCCTCCAGCGCAGCCTGCTGCCCCCCGAACTCCCCCACATCGAGGGCGTCGAGGTCGAGGTCATCTACCGCGCGGCCGGCGAGGGCAACGAGGTCGGCGGCGACTTCTACGACCTCTTCCCGATCCGCGACGGCGCGTACGGCTTCGCCATCGGCGACGTCTGCGGTACGGGCCCGGAGGCCGCGGCGGTCACCGGCCTGGCCCGGCACGCGCTCAGGTTGCTGGCCCGTGAGGGCTACGGCGGTCCGGCCGTCCTGGAGCGCCTGAACTCCGCGATCCTCGACGAGGGCGCCCGCAGCCGCTTCCTGACGCTCCTGTACGGCGAGTTGTGGCCCCAGGAGGACGGCAGCGCCCTGCTGAAGGTGGTGTGCGCCGGCCACCCGCTCCCGCTGCGCCTGCGCCAGGACGGCACGGTCGAACCGGCCGCCGAACCGCAGCCGCTGCTCGGCGTCATGGAGGACCTGGAGCTGTACGAGCAGACGGTCACGCTGGATCCGGGCGACGTCCTGCTGTGCGTCACGGACGGCGTCACGGAGCGCCGCGAGGGCACCCGCATGCTCGGCGACGACGGCCTCACGGACGTCCTCACCACATGCACGGGCCTGACGGCGGGCGCGGTCGCTGCCCGCATCATGCGCGCGGTCGAGCGCTTCGCGTCCGACGCCCCGTCGGACGACATGGCGATTCTGGCGATGCGGGTTCCGGGTCTCCACAAGGACTGAGACCCAGCCTCGCCCGGGGTACGAGAAAGACCCCCGCCCGTAAGGGCGGAGGCCTTTTCTTCGTGGAGCCCCCAAACGGAATCGAACCGTTGACCTTCTCCTTACCATGGAGACGCTCTACCGACTGAGCTATAGGGGCCAGTTGCCTTTTCGAGGTTTCCCTCGCGGCAACGGAATAGATCATACCCCGAACAGAAGCGTGCTCCTAATCAGTCCCGTATCAGTCCCGTTGGGTCTCATCGGTTCAGAAGGCGGGCTGCAACAGTCCGCCGAGCGCATTGCACGCGGAGACGATCCGCTGCATCTCCCGCTTCGTCAACGACGCCTCCACGGGCAGCGCGAGAGTCTCGTCCGCGGCCCGCTCGGTCTCCGGCAGATGCACGTCCCGACGGAACGCCGGCATGCGGTGCACAGGAGTCTTCACCGGCACCCGGCATTCAACTCCCCTGGCCCGTACGGCGCGTGCGAACGCGTCCCGGTCCGGCCGCCCATTGCCCGGCACCCGCACGACGTACTGCTGGTAGGTGTGCCCGTCACCGCCGTCGGGCGTCCGCACACCGCTCAACCGCCCGTCAAGGTAGGCGGCCCGCTCCCTGCGCTGCGCGATCTCGTCGTACGGCGCCTCGGATTCGCCCTGCTCCAGCACCAGGAGCCCACTCCGCTGCCCGATCCCCCGCAGCCGCACCATGTCGGCCGACCGGCCGAAGCGGTGGACTACAACCAGAGCCACCGACTGGGGAGTTATGACGGCATCGACAGCGCTCGGGTCGAGGCAGTACGTCGCCGGGTCTATGTCGGCGAAGACGGCCGTCGCCCCGGCCTGTGTCACGGCCTCGGCGACCTCGACGTTCCCGAACGCCGGCACGATGACCTCGTCACCGGCTCCGACACCAGCGGCCCTGAGCATTGCAGCAGTACCCATGCCGCGGATGTTTGTCGCACAATGTGAACGCCAAGTGACGCAAAACAAAAAAGAGCTGGTCCCTGAACCGAAGTTCAGGGACCAGCTCTTTGAATAATTGTTCGGCGGCGTCCTACTCTCCCACAGGGTCCCCCCTGCAGTACCATCGGCGCTGTAAGGCTTAGCTTCCGGGTTCGGAATGTAACCGGGCGTTTCCCTCACGCTATGACCACCGAAACACTATGAAACTGTCAACCGCACCACACCCAGTAGTCATGGGGTATGGGGTTGTTCGTGGTTTCAGAACCAACACAGTGGACGCGAGCAACTGAGGACAAGCCCTCGGCCTATTAGTACCAGTCACCTCCAGCGGTTGCCCGCCTTCCAGATCTGGCCTATCAACCCAGTCGTCTACTGGGAGCCTTAACCCCTCAAGGGGGTGGGAGTCCTCATCTCGAAGCAGGCTTCCCGCTTAGATGCTTTCAGCGGTTATCCTTTCCGAACGTAGCCAACCAGCCATGCCCTTGGCAGGACAACTGGCACACCAGAGGTTCGTCCGTCCCGGTCCTCTCGTACTAGGGACAGCCCTTCTCAAGACTCCTACGCGCACAGCGGATAGGGACCGAACTGTCTCACGACGTTCTAAACCCAGCTCGCGTACCGCTTTAATGGGCGAACAGCCCAACCCTTGGGACCGACTCCAGCCCCAGGATGCGACGAGCCGACATCGAGGTGCCAAACCATCCCGTCGATATGGACTCTTGGGGAAGATCAGCCTGTTATCCCCGGGGTACCTTTTATCCGTTGAGCGACGGCGCTTCCACAAGCCACCGCCGGATCACTAGTCCCGACTTTCGTCCCTGCTCGACCCGTCGGTCTCACAGTCAAGCTCCCTTGTGCACTTACACTCAACACCTGATTGCCAACCAGGCTGAGGGAACCTTTGGGCGCCTCCGTTACTCTTTGGGAGGCAACCGCCCCAGTTAAACTACCCATCAGACACTGTCCCTGATCCGGATCACGGACCCAGGTTAGACATCCAGCACGACCAGACTGGTATTTCAACGACGACTCCACACTGGCTGGCGCCAATGCTTCACAGTCTCCCAGCTATCCTACACAAGCCGAACCGAACACCAATATCAAACTGTAGTAAAGGTCCCGGGGTCTTTCCGTCCTGCTGCGCGAAACGAGCATCTTTACTCGTAGTGCAATTTCACCGGGCCTATGGTTGAGACAGTCGAGAAGTCGTTACGCCATTCGTGCAGGTCGGAACTTACCCGACAAGGAATTTCGCTACCTTAGGATGGTTATAGTTACCACCGCCGTTTACTGGCGCTTAAGTTCTCAGCTTCGCCACCCCGAAGAGTGACTAACCGGTCCCCTTAACGTTCCAGCACCGGGCAGGCGTCAGTCCGTATACATCGCCTTACGGCTTCGCACGGACCTGTGTTTTTAGTAAACAGTCGCTTCTCGCTGGTCTCTGCGGCCACCCCCAGCTCAAGGAGCAAGTCCTCTCACCAGTGATGGCCCCCCTTCTCCCGAAGTTACGGGGGCATTTTGCCGAGTTCCTTAACCATAGTTCACCCGAACGCCTCGGTATTCTCTACCTGACCACCTGAGTCGGTTTAGGGTACGGGCCGCCATGAAACTCGCTAGAGGCTTTTCTCGACAGCATAGGATCATCCACTTCACCACAATCGGCTCGGCATCAGGTCTCAGCCTTGATGTGCGACGGATTTGCCTGCCGCACGGCCTACACCCTTACCCCGGGACAACCACCGCCCGGGATGGACTACCTTCCTGCGTCACCCCATCACTCACCTACTACCACCTTGGGCCGACGGCTCCACCACTTCCCTTTCCCCGAAGGGTCCGGGACGGCTTCACGGTCTTAGCATTAATGGGCTCGATGTTTGACGCTTCACAGCGGGTACCGGAATATCAACCGGTTATCCATCGACTACGCCTGTCGGCCTCGCCTTAGGTCCCGACTTACCCTGGGCAGATCAGCTTGACCCAGGAACCCTTAGTCAATCGGCGCACACGTTTCTCACGTGTGTATCGCTACTCATGCCTGCATTCTCACTCGTGAACCGTCCACCACTGCCTTCCGGCGCGGCTTCACCCGGCACACGACGCTCCCCTACCCATCACAGCCTCCGTTGGGAGTATTGCTGCAATGACACGACTTCGGCGGTACGCTTGAGCCCCGCTACATTGTCGGCGCGGAATCACTAGACCAGTGAGCTATTACGCACTCTTTCAAGGGTGGCTGCTTCTAAGCCAACCTCCTGGTTGTCTGTGCGACTCCACATCCTTTCCCACTTAGCGTACGCTTAGGGGCCTTAGTCGATGCTCTGGGCTGTTTCCCTCTCGACCATGGAGCTTATCCCCCACAGTCTCACTGCCGCGCTCTCACTTACCGGCATTCGGAGTTTGGCTAAGGTCAGTAACCCGGTAGGGCCCATCGCCTATCCAGTGCTCTACCTCCGGCAAGAAACACACGACGCTGCACCTAAATGCATTTCGGGGAGAACCAGCTATCACGGAGTTTGATTGGCCTTTCACCCCTAACCACAGGTCATCCCCCAGGTTTTCAACCCTGGTGGGTTCGGTCCTCCACGACCTCTTACAGCCGCTTCAACCTGCCCATGGCTAGATCACTCCGCTTCGGGTCTTGAGCGCGCTACTATACCGCCCTATTCGGACTCGCTTTCGCTACGGCTTCCCCACACGGGTTAACCTCGCAACACACCGCAAACTCGCAGGCTCATTCTTCAAAAGGCACGCAGTCACGACGCACTGAGTAAACTCAATGCGCGACGCTCCCACGGCTTGTAGGCACACGGTTTCAGGTACTATTTCACTCCGCTCCCGCGGTACTTTTCACCATTCCCTCACGGTACTATCCGCTATCGGTCACCAGGGAATATTTAGGCTTAGCGGGTGGTCCCGCCAGATTCACACGGGATTTCTCGGGCCCCGTGCTACTTGGGTGTCTCTCAAACGAGCCGTTGACGTTTCGACTACGGGGGTCTTACCCTCTACGCCGGACCTTTCGCATGTCCTTCGCCTACATCAACGGTTTCTGACTCGTCCTGTCGCCGGCAGACGACAGAAGAGAGATCCCACAACCCCCCAAGCGCAACCCCTGCCGGGTCTCACACGCTTGAGGTTTGGCCTCATCCGGTTTCGCTCGCCACTACTCCCGGAATCACGGTTGTTTTCTCTTCCTGCGGGTACTGAGATGTTTCACTTCCCCGCGTTCCCTCCACATGCCCTATGTGTTCAGGCATGGGTGACAGCCCATGACGACTGCCGGGTTTCCCCATTCGGAAACCCCCGGATCAAAGCCTGGTTGACGACTCCCCGGGGACTATCGTGGCCTCCCACGTCCTTCATCGGTTCCTGGTGCCAAGGCATCCACCGTGCGCCCTTAAAAACTTGGCCACAGATGCTCGCGTCCACTGTGCAGTTCTCAAACAACGACCAACCACCCATCACCCCCGGTACAACCCGGAGTTCACTGGGGCCGGCACTGAAGGCAGCCGCATTCGGCCGTACCCTCAGACACCCAACAGCGTGCCCGGCACCCTCGCCACTCGTGATCAGCGTTCCACGCCCCGAAGGACAGTACTTGCAGCCCGAGATGACTGAGAGTGCCGAATAATCAACGTTCCACCCATGAGCAACCACCGTCGAACGTGTGCCGACGTAATGGCCCTGGACCACCGAGCAAGCTCGGCGGCCTAGATGCTCCTTAGAAAGGAGGTGATCCAGCCGCACCTTCCGGTACGGCTACCTTGTTACGACTTCGTCCCAATCGCCAGTCCCACCTTCGACAGCTCCCTCCCACAAGGGGTTGGGCCACCGGCTTCGGGTGTTACCGACTTTCGTGACGTGACGGGCGGTGTGTACAAGGCCCGGGAACGTATTCACCGCAGCAATGCTGATCTGCGATTACTAGCAACTCCGACTTCATGGGGTCGAGTTGCAGACCCCAATCCGAACTGAGACAGGCTTTTTGAGATTCGCTCCGCCTCGCGGCTTCGCAGCTCTTTGTACCTGCCATTGTAGCACGTGTGCAGCCCAAGACATAAGGGGCATGATGACTTGACGTCGTCCCCACCTTCCTCCGAGTTGACCCCGGCAGTCTCCTGTGAGTCCCCATCACCCCGAAGGGCATGCTGGCAACACAGAACAAGGGTTGCGCTCGTTGCGGGACTTAACCCAACATCTCACGACACGAGCTGACGACAGCCATGCACCACCTGTCACCCGACCACAAGGGGGGCACCATCTCTGATGCTTTCCGGGTGATGTCAAGCCTTGGTAAGGTTCTTCGCGTTGCGTCGAATTAAGCCACATGCTCCGCTGCTTGTGCGGGCCCCCGTCAATTCCTTTGAGTTTTAGCCTTGCGGCCGTACTCCCCAGGCGGGGCACTTAATGCGTTAGCTGCGGCACCGACGACGTGGAATGTCGCCAACACCTAGTGCCCACCGTTTACGGCGTGGACTACCAGGGTATCTAATCCTGTTCGCTCCCCACGCTTTCGCTCCTCAGCGTCAGTAATGGCCCAGAGATCCGCCTTCGCCACCGGTGTTCCTCCTGATATCTGCGCATTTCACCGCTACACCAGGAATTCCGATCTCCCCTACCACACTCTAGCCTGCCCGTATCGACTGCAGACCCGGGGTTAAGCCCCGGGCTTTCACAACCGACGCGACAAGCCGCCTACGAGCTCTTTACGCCCAATAATTCCGGACAACGCTTGCGCCCTACGTATTACCGCGGCTGCTGGCACGTAGTTAGCCGGCGCTTCTTCTGCAGGTACCGTCACTTTCGCTTCTTCCCTGCTGAAAGAGGTTTACAACCCGAAGGCCGTCATCCCTCACGCGGCGTCGCTGCATCAGGCTTTCGCCCATTGTGCAATATTCCCCACTGCTGCCTCCCGTAGGAGTCTGGGCCGTGTCTCAGTCCCAGTGTGGCCGGTCGCCCTCTCAGGCCGGCTACCCGTCGTCGCCTTGGTGAGCCACTACCTCACCAACAAGCTGATAGGCCGCGGGCTCATCCTTCACCGCCGGAGCTTTCAACCGCAGACCATGCGGTCCGCAGTGTCATCCGGTATTAGACCCCGTTTCCAGGGCTTGTCCCAGAGTGAAGGGCAGATTGCCCACGTGTTACTCACCCGTTCGCCACTAATCCACCCCGAAGGGCTTCATCGTTCGACTTGCATGTGTTAAGCACGCCGCCAGCGTTCGTCCTGAGCCAGGATCAAACTCTCCGTGAATGTTTTCCCGTAATCGGGACGACACCACGAGAGCGGAACCGTCCGAGGAATAATCGAAACGGTTCACAGCGTCCTCGCTGTGCGCCTGCCAGGCATCGCCCGGCAGGACTTTTTCAAAGGAACCTCGTCCCGGCCGATCAGCCGGAGACGGGGTATCAACATATCTGGCGTTGATTTTTGGCACGCTGTTGAGTTCTCAAGGAACGGACGCTTCCTTTGTACTCACCCTCTCGGGCTTTCCTCCGGGCGCTTCCCTTCGGTCTTGCGTTTCCGACTCTATCAGATCTTTCCGATCCGATTTCCTCGGTGCTTTCCAGGTTTCCGCTTTCGCGTTTCCCTTTCCGGCGGCTCCGACTTTATCAGAGATTCTGAGTCGGAATTTCCGTCCCGCTCGGGGTGTCCTGGCACGCAGTTGTGCTGGGTTCCCGTTCGGGCGGAGCCGTAAACGTACTGGAGCGGGGCGCCTCGATGCAAATCGAGGCGCCCCGCTCCGGGTTGGCGCGTGCGAGGGGGTCAGACCTCGACGACGACCGGCAGGATCATCGGGCGTCGGCGGTAGTTGTCCGACACCCACTTGCCCAGCGTGCGGCGGATGAGTTGCTGCAGCTGGTGGGGCTCGACCACGCCGTCCTGGGCCGAACGCTCCAGGACCTCCGTGATCCTCGGGATGACGTCGGCGAAGGCGGAGTCGTCGATGCCTGAACCTCGGGCGTGCACGTGCGGGCCACCCGTGATCTTGCCGGTGCTGGAGTCCACCACGACGAAGACCGAGATGATGCCCTCGTCGCCGAGGATCTTGCGGTCCTTGAGCGCGGGCTCGCCGACGTCGCCGACCGAGAGGCCGTCGACGTACACATATCCCGCCTGGACCTTGCCGGAGATCCTGGCCTTGCCCCCGACGAGGTCGACGACGACGCCGTCCTCGGCGATGACGATGCGGTCGTGCGGGATGTTGGTGAGAGCGCCGAGCTCGGCGTTGGCGCGCAGATGGCGCCATTCGCCGTGGACCGGCATCAGGTTGCGCGGCTTGCAGATGTTGTAGAAGTACAGCAGCTCGCCCGCGGAGGCGTGGCCGGAGACGTGCACCTTGGCGTTGCCCTTGTGGACGACGTTCGCGCCCCAGCGGGTCAGGCCGTTGATGACGCGGTAGACCGCGTTCTCGTTGCCCGGGATGAGTGACGAGGCCAGGATCACTGTGTCGCCCTGGACGATGCGGATCTGGTGGTCGCGGTTCGCCATCCGGGAGAGCGCAGCCATCGGTTCGCCCTGTGAGCCCGTGCAGACGAGCACGATCTCGTGCTCCGGGAGGTCGTCCAGCGTCTTGACGTCCACCACCAGGCCCGGCGGGACCTTCAGGTAGCCGAGATCCCGTGCGATGCCCATGTTGCGGACCATCGAGCGGCCGACGAAGGCGACCCGGCGGCCGTACTCATGGGCCGCGTCCAGGATCTGCTGGATGCGGTGGACGTGGCTGGCGAAGCTCGCCACGATGATCCGCTTGCTGGCGCCGGCGAAGACCTGGCGCAGCACGTTCGAGATGTCGCGCTCGGGCGGGACGAAGCCTGGGACCTCGGCGTTCGTCGAGTCCGAGAGAAGGAGGTCGATGCCCTCCTCGCTCAGCCGTGCGAACGCGTGCAGGTCCGTGAGACGGCCGTCCAGCGGGAGCTGGTCCATCTTGAAGTCGCCGGTGTGCACCGCCATGCCCGCGGGGGTGCGGATGGCGACCGCCAGGGCGTCCGGGATGGAGTGGTTGACCGCGACGAACTCGCAGTCGAAGGGGCCGATGCGCTCGCGCTGGCCCTCGGCCACCTCGAGCGTGTACGGGCGGATGCGGTGCTCCTGGAGCTTCGCCTCGATCAGGGCGAGGGTCAGCTTGGAGCCGATCAGCGGGATGTCCGCCTTCTCCCGCAGGAGGTAGGGGACGCCGCCGATGTGGTCCTCGTGGCCATGGGTGAGGACGATGCCCTCGATGTCGTCGAGGCGGTCCCTGATGGACGTGAAGTCCGGCAGGATCAGGTCGATTCCGGGCTGCTCCTCCTCGGGGAAGAGCACTCCGCAGTCGACGATCAGCAGGCGGCCGTCGTATTCGAAGACCGTCATGTTTCGGCCGATTTCACCGAGGCCGCCGAGCGGGGTGACGCGCAGGCCACCCTTCGGGAGCACCGGCGGAGCGCCGAGTTCAGGATGCGGATGACTCAAAAGACTCTCCTCACCACGCGCGCCACGTACCTGGCAAGGCACGTGGCGCGCGTGACGTTCGTGCAGTAGCAGTTGTCTGTGTGGGGTGCAGGCCCGATGGCCTGCGTGGTCGTACGTATTCAGTTGTGAAGTCTGTGGTTAGAGCTCTACCCCGCCCGCGGCAAGATCGATCTTGAGCTGGGCGGTCTCCTCGGGCGACAGCTCGACCATCGGGGCGCGCAGCGGTCCGGCGGGCAGGCCCTGGAGGGTGAGCGCCGCCTTGGTCGTCATGACGCCCTGGGTGCGGAACATGCCGGTGAAGACGGGGAGCAGCTTCTGGTGGATCTCGGTGGCCTTCTGGACGTCGCCCGAGACGTACGCGTCGAGCATGGCGCGCAGCTCAGGGGTGACGACGTGGCCCACGACGGAGACGAAGCCGACCGCGCCCACGGAGAGCAGCGGCAGGTTCAGCATGTCGTCGCCGGAGTACCAGGCGAGGCCGGAGCGGGCGATGGCCCAGCTGGCACGGCCGAGGTCTCCCTTGGCGTCCTTGTTGGCGACGATACGCGGGTGCGCGGCCAGGCGCACCAGGGTTTCGGTGTTGATCGGTACGCCGCTGCGGCCGGGGATGTCGTAGAGCATCACCGGCAGTTCGGTCGCGTCGGCGATGGCCGTGAAGTGCCGGTACAGGCCCTCCTGCGGGGGCTTGTTGTAGTACGGCGTCACGGTGAGCAGGCCGTGCGCGCCGGTCTTCTCGGCGGCGCGGGCGAGCTCGATGCTGTGGTGGGTGTCGTTCGTGCCGACGCCGGCGACGATGTGGGCGCGGTCGCCGACCGCCTCCAGTACAGCTCGTACGAGATCCGATTTCTCCGCGTCGCTGGTGGTCGGGGACTCACCGGTGGTGCCGTTGATGATCAGGCCGTCGTTGCCTGCGTCCACCAGGTGGGTGGCGAGCCGCTGAGCGCCGTCGAGGTCGAGTGCGCCGTCCGCCGTGAAAGGCGTGACCATGGCGGTGAGGACCCGCCCGAAGGGGGTCTGCGGAGTGGAGGTCGGAGCCATGGGTAACACGCTACTCGCTGCTCAACGCGGGGTCTGCCCTCGGGGCTGGCGACAAGTCGGGACAAAGGTGGAACCCGGCACTGCCTGCTCGGGGGTTCAAGCAGTGCCGGGTCCGTTTGATCAGGCTAGATGAACTTCTCGAAATGCCGCAATACGGACACTTCGCTCGGTTGATCCGTACATCTGTGCCGGATGGCGTGCGGAGGCTCGCTACGGCGCCACGCGCCCGTTGGCGTTGAAGGCCGCATGCGTGAGCGGCATCAGCCTGGCCCACTCCGCCTCCATCTTCTCCCCGACCATCTCGATCTCGCGCTGCGGGAAGGACGGGACCTTCGCCAGCTCGTGCTGGGTACGCAGGCCGAGGAAGTGCATCAGCGAGCGGGCGTTGCACGTCGCGTACATCGACGAGAAGAGGCCGACCGGGAGGACGGCGCGGGCCACCTCACGGGCTACGCCGGCCGCGAGCATTTCCTGGTACGCCTCGTACGCCTGTCGGTAGGAGTCCTCCATCACACGGCCCGTGAGCTCCTGCTGGGCCTGGGTGCCCTCGACGAAGACGTACTTGCCGGGGCGGCCCTCCTGGACCAGCTTGCGGGACTCGTCCGGCACGTAGAAGACGGGCTGGAGCTCCCTGTACCGGCCCGATTCCTCGTTGTACGACCAGCCCACGCGGTGCCGCATGAACTCGCGGAAGACAAAGATCGGTGCGCTGACGAAGAACGTCATCGAGTTGTGCTCGAAGGGGCTGCCGTGCCGGTCCCGCATCAGGTAGTTGATCAGGCCCTTGGAACGCTCCGGGTCCTTCTTCAGCTCGTCCAGGGACTGCTCCCCGGCGGTGGAGACACGGGCGGCGAACAGCACATCGGCGTCGGACGCGGTGTGCTTGATCAGCTCGACGGTGACATCGCTGCGGAAGCTGGGCTTGAGGTCGTCGGCGGGGGTGTCGGTCACGGTTCGGAGGGTCCTTCCCATCACAGGCTCGGGCGGCGCCCACTCTACGGCCCGGCACTGACAACGGGGCGTTCGGTACCTTGCCGCGACATTCATCGGCGAACTTCTGCGAATTCGGTGATTCTGGGCACCTCTTGGGGCATTCGCTCGTCTGTATTGGTGACGGCGACTCCGTTCGAGTCGCCGGTCGCCGGGCTCCGGATCCGTGCACCCCTACGAGTCTCCAGAGGAGAAGCAACCCCCATGTTCCGTCGGCGCGAGCCTGTTCCGTTCGCCTTCATCGCCGAAGCCGACAAGTTCCGCAGCAATGTCACTCCCCCACCCCGCGAGCGTGCGTCCGCCGGACAGATAGCCGGTCGGTGGCTCATCGGCCTCACCGTGATCGCGGGGCTCGCCGGCTCCCTGGTCCTCGGCATGCCCGCCCTGTCCCAGGATCAGTCACCTGCGACGACGCAGCATTCCGAGGCGTCGAACGGCCGCTGACTCTCCCCCACTGTCCACATGGCGTGGGGCACCCCCATGGCCCCCCACGGGTGGTGAGCACGCACCCGGCTCGATAACCTCACCGGGCACAGCCCGTGCGTGGATTGAGTGAGGATCAGTCGTGCCCCTGCCCTTCCTGACGGCGGACCGCGCCTTTGACGAGACGGCGGACGATCTCGCGCTGCCCTACGACGACCGTGACCGCTGGCGGCGTCCCTACCGGCCCGGGCCCTGCCGGGTGGGCGCGGCCGCGCTCGTCCTGCTGCTCGCCTCGTATGTGCTCGTCGCCGCGGTGGTCATCGCGGTCGCCGGGACCCTGCCCGCCGCCGCGGCCTGTCTGGGCGGGGCCACGGTCGCCATACTCTGCGCGCTGCGGCTGCTGCGCGTGGGCGTGTGGGTGAGTGCGCGAGGGCTGCGCCGGGTGGGCTTCTTCCTCACGAGCACGACACCGTGGGAGCGGGTCGTCACGGTGCGGACCGTGCAGCAGCCCGTGCGCTGGCTCGGGCTGCCGCGCACCGTCCAGGGACAGGCGCTGGTCCTCGTACGCAAGGCTCGTGCGCCGGAGGACGTGCCGCCGCTGCTGACCACGCACAACGCCGACTTCCTGGGGCGTATGGAGGCCTTCGACCGCGCTGCGGACGCCATCGAGGTGTGGGCGGACGAGTACCGGCGGGGCTGAGACCCCGTACGCCTTCCACGGCACGACGAGAGGGCCGGTCCGCAGCGCGCGGACCGGCCCTCTCGTGTGCGTACCACTGAGCTGTGTACGACCCTCAGGCCTCCAGGGACCTGCCCTCGCGCAGGGCGATGGCTCGCTGCATCGCCCTGCGGGCGCGCGGGGTGTCGCGGGCGTCGTGGTAGGCGATCGCGAGGCGGAACCAGCTGCGCCAGTCGTCCGGGGCGTCCTCGGTCTCGGTCTTGCGCTTGGCGAAGACCTCGTCGGCCGAATCACGGTCGATGCGGCCACCGGCGGTGCGCCGCAACTCGTCGACGGGCAGGCCGCCTTCGGCGTCCAGCTCGGCGGCGAGGCGGTTGGCCTTCCGGACGAACTGGGTGTTCTTCCAGAGGAACCAGAGGCCGATGACCGGCAGGATCAGCACCGCTACACCGAAGGTGACGGTGATCAGGGTGCCGTTCTGGATGAGCAGGACGCCGCGGCTGCCGACCAGGACGAAATAGACGACCAGGACGGCGGCCGTGACGGCGTAGGTGATCTTCGCGCGCATGTCTGCCGGCTATCTGTTGTACGTCCCTCGGCTCAGCCGAGGTCCAGGAAATTTTCCAGGCCGAAGGTGAGGCCCGGCGTGGTCACCACGCGGCGTACGCCGAGCAGGATGCCCGGCATGAAGCTGCTGTGGTGGAGGGAGTCGTGGCGGATGGTGAGGGTCTCGCCCTCGCCGCCGAGCAGCACCTCCTGGTGGGCCAGCAGCCCGCGCAGGCGGACCGCGTGCACGGGGACGCCGTCGACGCTCGCGCCGCGGGCGCCGTCCAGGGCCGTCACCGTGGCATCGGGCTGCGGGGCGCTGCCCGCGCGCTCCCGGGCCGCGGCGATGAGCTGCGCGGTGCGCGTGGCGGTACCGCTGGGGGCGTCCACCTTGTTCGGGTGGTGCAGCTCGACGACCTCGACGGACTCGAAGTACGGCGCGGCCACCTCGGCGAACTTCATGGTCAGTACGGCGCCGATGGAGAAGTTCGGGGCGATGAGCACGCCCGTCTCGGGCGAGGCGGCCAGCGAGGTGTCGAGCTGCGCGAGGCGCTCGTCGGTCCATCCCGTCGTACCGACCACGGCGTGGATGCCGTGCCGTACGCAGAAGTCGAGGTTGCCCATGACCGAGGCCGGCGTGGTCAGTTCGACGACGACCTGGGCACCGGCCTCGACCAGAGTCTCCAGCTTGTCGCCCCGGCCGAGCGCGGCCACCAGCTCCATGTCCTCGGCGGCGTCGACGGCTCGTACCGCCTCGGATCCGATCCGGCCCTTGGCACCGAGGACCGCCACGCGCAGCTTGCTCATTGCTTCGTTCCTTACAGAGACCTTGCAGAGACCTTGCAGACAGGACTTACGCGACCGCGTCGTGCAGACGGGACGCCTGCTTGTCCTTGAGCGGGCCGATGACCGACAGCGAGGGCCGCTGTCCCAGGATGTCGCGGGCGACCGAGCGGACCTCGTCCGGGGTGACCGACGCTATCCGGGCCAGCATGTCGTCGACGGACATCTGCTCGCCCCAGCACAGCTCGCTCTTGCCGATACGGTTCATCAGCGCGCCGGTGTCCTCGAGGCCGAGGACGGTGGAGCCCTGGAGCTGGCCGATGGCGCGGCCGATCTCGTCGTCCGACAGACCGTGCTCGGCGACCTGGTCGAGCTCGTCGCGGCAGAGCCCCAGCACGTCGTGGACCTGGCTCGGGCGGCAGCCCGCGTAGACGCCGAAGAGTCCGCAGTCGGCGAAGCCCGAGGTGTACGAGTACACGCTGTAGGCCAGGCCGCGCTTCTCGCGGACCTCCTGGAAGAGGCGGGAGGACATGCCGCCGCCGAGGGCGGTGTTCAGGACTCCCAGCGCCCAGCGGCGGTCGTCCGTGCGGGCCAGGCCCGGCATGCCGAGGACGATGTGGGCCTGCTCGGTCTTGCGGCCGAGGAGCTCGACGCGGCCCGCGGTGCGGATGGCGCGACGACCGTCGCGCGGGGCGAGCGGGATGGCGTCGGGGCCGCGCAGGGCGCCCGCCTTCTCGAAGGCGGCACGGACCTGGCGTACGACCTTGTTGTGGTCGACGTTGCCCGCGCAGGCCACGACCAGGTGCGTCGGGTCGTAGTGCTTCTTGTAGAAGCGGCGGATGCGGTCCGCGGTGAGGGCGTTGACCGTGTCGACCGTGCCCAGGACCGGGCGGCCCAGGGCGTTGTCGCCGAACATGGTGTGCGCGAACAGGTCGTGCACACAGTCGCCCGGGTCGTCCTCGGTCATCGCGATCTCTTCGAGGATCGCGCCACGCTCGACGTTCACGTCCTCTTCGAGGATGAGCGAGCCCGTCAGCATGTCGCAGACGACGTCGATGGCCAGCGGCAGGTCGGTGTCGAGCACGCGCGCGTAGTAGCACGTGTACTCCTTCGCCGTGAACGCGTTCATCTCGCCGCCGACCGCGTCGATCGCCGAGGAGATGTCCAGCGCGCTACGACGCGACGTGCCCTTGAAGAGCAGGTGCTCCAGGTAGTGCGTGGCGCCGTTCAGCGTCGGGGTCTCGTCGCGGGAGCCGACGTGCGCCCAGATGCCGAAGGTGGCGGAGCGTACGGAGGGCAGGGTCTCGGTGACGATGCGCAGGCCGCCGGGGAGGGTCGTCTTGCGGACCGTACCGATGCCGTTCTGGCCCTTGATGAGGGTTTGGGTACGGGCGACGGCCCGCGCCTCCGAAGAGGTGCGGGCCGTCGCCGTGGAGCTACTCGACGTCACTTGTCGGTGTCGTCCTTCTTGTCGTCGCCCTCTTCGCCCTCGATCACGGGGATCAGGGAGAGCTTGCCGCGGGAGTCGATCTCGGCGATCTCGACCTGGACCTTGGAGCCCACACCAAGTACGTCCTCGACGTTCTCCACGCGCTTGCCGCCGGCGAGCTTGCGGATCTGCGAGATGTGCAGCAGACCGTCCTTGCCCGGGAGCAGCGACACGAACGCGCCGAAGGTCGTCGTCTTCACGACGGTGCCCAGGTAGCGCTCGCCGACCTCCGGCATGGTCGGGTTGGCGATCGAGTTGATCGTGGCGCGCGCGGCCTCGGCCTGCGAGCCCTGGGCGGCACCGATGTAGATGGTGCCGTCGTCCTCGATCGTGATGTCGGCGCCGGTGTCCTCCTGGATCTGGTTGATCATCTTGCCCTTGGGGCCGATGACCTCACCGATCTTGTCCACGGGGATCTTGACGGTGATGATCCGCGGAGCGTTCGGGGACATCTCGTCCGGCGTGTCGATCGCTTCCATCATCACGTCGAGGATGTGGAGGCGGGCGTCGCGGGCCTGCTTGAGGGCCGCGGCCAGGACGGAGGCCGGGATGCCATCCAGCTTGGTGTCGAGCTGGAGTGCGGTCACGAACTCCTTGGTGCCGGCGACCTTGAAGTCCATGTCGCCGAAGGCGTCCTCCGCACCGAGGATGTCCGTGAGGGCGACGTAGTGCGTCTGGCCGTCGATCTCCTGGGAGATCAGACCCATGGCGATACCGGCGACGGGGGCCTTCAGCGGCACACCGGCGTTCAGCAGCGACATGGTGGAGGCGCAGACCGAGCCCATCGACGTCGAACCGTTGGAGCCGAGGGCCTCGGACACCTGACGGATCGCGTAGGGGAACTCCTCGCGGGTCGGCAGGACCGGCACGATCGCGCGCTCGGCGAGCGCGCCGTGGCCGATCTCGCGGCGCTTCGGGGAGCCGACGCGACCGGTCTCACCGACGGAGTACGGCGGGAAGTTGTAGTTGTGCATGTAGCGCTTGCGGGTCACCGGGGAGAGGGTGTCCAGCTGCTGCTCCATGCGGAGCATGTTGAGGGTGGTGACGCCCAGGATCTGGGTCTCGCCACGCTCGAACAGCGCCGAGCCGTGCACGCGCGGGATGGCCTCGACCTCGGCGGCGAGCGTACGGATGTCCGTGACGCCGCGGCCGTCGATGCGGACCTTGTCCTTGATGACGCGCTCGCGGACCAGCTTCTTGGTCAGCGCACGGTACGCGGCGGAGATCTCCTTCTCGCGGCCCTCGAACTGCGGGAGCAGCTTCTCGGCGGCGATCTCCTTGACGCGGTCCAGCTCGGCCTCGCGGTCCTGCTTGCCGGCGATGGTGAGCGCCTGGGCGAGCTCGCTCTTGACCGCGGCGGTCAGGGCCTCCAGGACGTCGTCCTCGTAGTCGAGGAAGATCGGGAACTCGGCGGTCGGCTTGGCGGCCTTCGCGGCGAGGTCCGACTGCGCCTTGCACAGGACCTTGATGAACGGCTTCGCGGCCTCGAGACCGGCGGCGACGACCTCCTCGGTCGGTGCCTCGGCGCCGCCCGCGACCAGCTGGATGGTCTTGTCGGTGGCCTCGGCCTCGACCATCATGATCGCGACGTCGCCGTCCTCCAGGACGCGACCGGCGACCACCATGTCGAAGACGGCGTCCTCGAGCTCGGTGTGCGTCGGGAAGGCGACCCACTGGCCGTTGATCAGCGCGACGCGGACGCCGCCGACCGGGCCGGAGAAGGGCAGACCGGCCAGCTGCGTGGACGCGGAGGCGGCGTTGATCGCCACGACGTCGTACAGGTGGTCGGGGTTGAGGGCCATGATCGTGGCGACGACCTGGATCTCGTTGCGCAGGCCCTTCTTGAAGGACGGGCGCAGCGGGCGGTCGATCAGACGACAGGTGAGGACGGCGTCCTCGGAGGGACGGCCCTCGCGGCGGAAGAAGCTGCCGGGGATCTTGCCGGCGGCGTACATCCGCTCCTCGACGTCCACCGTGAGGGGGAAGAAGTCGAGCTGGTCCTTGGGCTTCTTGGAAGCGCTGGTGGCCGACAGCACCATGGTGTCGTCGTCCAGGTACGCCACGGCGGAGCCGGCGGCCTGCTTGGCCAGGCGGCCCGTCTCGAAGCGGATGGTGCGGGTGCCGAAGGATCCGTTGTCGATAACGGCCTCGGCGTAGTGGGTCTCGTTCTCCACTAGCGATATCTCCTCGTCTTCGTCCCGTCCTGCCCGTGTGGCAGGGGGACGGTGGCGGAGAGCGCTCCTTCTGGTGCGGGCCGGTCTTCGATCGAAGCACCCGGGGCTCGCAATCCCCCGGGGGCCACTACCGAGGACCGGCGGCGGCGAGGTGCGCTTCTCCTCGTTCGTTGACGTGAGGGGCCCTACCCGGCGGGTACGGCGTCATCACGCTGTGTCGTACATGCTGTGTCCTGCGTATTGCGTTGTGCTACCACACTACAAAGCGTCAGTGACACTCCGCACGTACAGAGACGTGCAGCAGCACATACAGCAAAAGGAGCGGCTCCCAAAGAAGTGGGAACCGCTCCCTTCACGGCGTCTTACTTGGCGCCCGCCGCACCGCGGCGGATGCCCAGGCGGTCGACCAGCGTACGGAAGCGCTGGATGTCCTTCTTGGCCAGGTACTGCAGCAGGCGGCGACGCTGACCGACCAGGATCAGCAGACCACGACGGGAGTGGTGGTCGTGCTTGTGGGTCTTGAGGTGCTCGGTCAGGTCCGAGATCCGGCGCGAAAGCATGGCAACCTGGACCTCGGGGGAGCCGGTGTCGCCCTCCTTGGTACCGAACTCGCTGATGATCTGCTTCTTCGTAGCGGCGTCGAGCGACACGCGTACTCCTCGTAGTCACATGTGTGCCACCGAGTGCCCCTGGTCCACATCTCAGGGGAGCTTCCGTTACTCGGGAGGCGGGGATCCGCTGGGCGCGGCCTCCAGAGCGGTGAGCTCCGGGGGTGCGTACACGAACGGCCGTCACACAGCGTACCAGCCTGGGCGGACGCGTCCGTCCGGGTCCGCGAAGCTGCCGAACGGCGCGGACCAGGCCACTAGGGTGACCGCACAGCTCATTCGTACGTGGGGAAGGGGCCGCCGGAACATGGCCGAGGAAGCGGACAAGGACGTCAAGGCGCGCAAGGAGCGGGAGAAGGACGAGCTCTACGCCCTCGACATCTCGGGCGTCGAATGGCACAGCGCGCCGGGCACGGAGCAGCACGAGGAGCGGGTCGAGATCGCGTATCTGCCCGAGGGTGCGGTGGCCATGCGTTCGTCCCTCGACCCGGACACGGTCCTCAGGTACACGGAGGCCGAGTGGCGGGCCTTCGTCCTCGGGGCCCGGGACGGGGAGTTCGACCTGGAGCCGGCGCCGCACAATGGCGGGCTCGCGGCGGAGTAGCCGCAGAGCGGGAACGGCAGGGGCCGACGCGGACATGTCCGCGTCGGCCCTCAGCGTCTCAGTGCGCGGGGGCGATGCCCACCGCGGCCGTCACCGGGTCGTCGGGGGACGAGGCGGGTGCCGAGAGCTGCCGGGGGGAGAAGAACGCCCGGCCGTGTTCGACGAGGATGTCGGACCACTCGGGGGTTTCCATGCGTGAGGCGTCGTCCGGCAGGTTGAAGAAGAGGAACGGTGTCTCCTTGCCGGTGGCGGGGTCGATGCTCACGATGGCGGCCGGGCCGATGTCGTCGGAGCTCGGCCGGTAGACCAGGAGCTTGTCCCCGTTCATCTTCACGGGCCACAGCGGCTGCATCGGCCGTCCGTCGAACTTCCGCAGGGTCTTGCCCGTCTTCGCGTCGAAGCCCGCGATCCAGTTCTCCGCCTGGTCGATGTCGCCGTCCGCCTTGCTCGCGACGAAGATCTGACCGTTGCCCACGACCATCGCGTAGCAGTTCTCCATCACTCCGAAGTACTGCGTTCCGTCGAACGAGTCACCGCACATGGGGTCGAAGCGCCCGCCCCGCATGGAGATCGTGGCGCTGTGCCGGCCCTGGTCGTCGAGGGTGATCAGGTCGGTCACCCCGTAGTCCCCCGCCCCCACGGCGAGCACCGGCGGGTCGGAGGAGGGCAGGTAGACGCCCGAGATGCCGTCCTTGAGCTTGTACGTCCACTTCGGCTTGCCCGTGCGCGGATCGATCTTCTGCACCCGGTACGCGTGCGTGGACTCCTCTCCGCAGCGGAGCAGGACGAGCAGGCTGCGGCCGCCCGCGAAGCCGACGTCCTCGCACGTGGAGACGTCGGTGCTCTTCCAGAGCTGCTTGCCCTCGCTCATGTCGTAGGCCACGGAGCCGTTGCCCCACGCCACCGCGACCGTGCCGCGCGCCATGCTGAGATTCGTGTTCGTCACATACGCGGTCTTCGCGTCGGGCAGCGTCGCGGTCCACAGCTTCTTGCCGGTGTCGAGGTCGAAGAACACCACCTCGTCACAGATACCCGCGTCCTTCGTGCCCTTGCGCTTGTACGGCTGGACGACGACGGCGGTCCGGCCGTCCGCGGTGACGTGCTTGGTCGTCGCGCAGATGTGGCCGTCCAGCTTGATGCTCCACGCCGCCTCGTCCACACCGAACTTGAACCCCGTGATGGTGTTCTTGATGCCCTTGGCGAAGATCGTGTCGGTCGCCCAGGTGCCCGGCGCGTACCGGGTCTCGTCGTCCTTGAACTTCTCCTCGTCGAAGTCGATGACGAGCTTGCCCTCGGGCGTGCTCGGCAGTTTCTCGACCGTCTCCCTGATCTCGTCCGGGGCCTGCGGGGCGGCCGTCGGCTTGCTGTTCGCCGGGGCTTCGTCACCGGTCGCGTACAGCAGAAGCCACCCGCCCGCGCACAGCACCACGACGAGTACGGCGGCCACGACGCCGAACAGTTTCGTGCGGCGCTTTCTTCGCTCGCTGTCCGCCGTCAACGCGGATTGGGTGTACGGGGACGGGGGTGGGCCGAAGCTCACGCGCTCGGGTCCTTTCGGTGAGGGCCGGTCGGTTCGGTGAAAGCTGATCTGTCACGGGGAGCCCCCTACTATGCATGCCTCTTGATCGTGTACATGCAGGGGGCAACGCGGCTGTCTCGATGGCTTCGTTTGTCCGCTTTGGGGCTCAATAGTGAGCGTGCGTACGCCACTTCTGGGCAGGGTGTGACGTAGCGGGCAGCCGCGGTGGGGTGGACAGGCCTGCCGTAGTGACAGTCATGGTGATTAGGCTGGGACCGGGCGCGACGCCAGAACCCGGGAACGGGCCGCCCGCGTCCCAGGGGGAGCCGGGTCAATTCGGACGACCTCGCACGACTTCGGACGACTACGGGCGTCTACGGACGACAAGAAGACGGTCGCCCCGGCACGGCTTGAGGGTGCTCGACCACACCAGGAGGAATTGTGAACAGCGATCGGGACGGGATCCGCGGGGGCTGGGCCACACCCGGCGATGACCAGTCCGACGCGGAGTCCGCCGTCGAGACGACGGGCGAGTTCACCATCGACTACGCGCCGCCTGCCTGGTACACGCAGAACGCGTCGGGGAGTTCGGGTGAGGCGGACTCGGAGTCCGAGGCGGTTTCGGGGACTTCGGACGCCTCGGCGGCCTCAGAGCCTGCGGGAGCTTCCGCCTCGGAGGCGCCTGTCGCGCCTCCGGTGGGAAGTCCCGTCGCGGTGCCCAAGCTGCCCGTTGGTAGTGGGTTCGAGCCGGAGGCCGCGAAGCCGGAGGCTCCGGCCGTGGCGCCTGTCGCGGACGCCGGCAGCCCGACGGCTGTGCCGAACTTTCCCGTGGGTGGGTTTCAGGCCCAGTGGACTCCTCCCGCTCCTCCGACTGCGCCGGTCCCTCCGGTCGCGCCCGTCGCGCCGGTCGCCGCTGCTGACGAAGCGGAGCCGGGGAACGGGGACTTGGAGAGTGGCGCAACCATGCGGATCTCCTCTGTCGCGCTGAAGCGTGAGATCGCGGAGCGGGCGGCTGCGGCGTCGGAGGAGACGGAGGCAGAGCCGGAGACATCGGCGGAAGCCGAAGTCGAGGCCGGGCGCGGGGCCGAGACCCATAACGTGCCCGGGGCCCCCGTCGAGACCAAGGCCGAGGCCGAGCCTGACCCCGTGGCCGCGCCTGATCCCGTAGCCCTGTACCAGTCCCTGGAGGCTTCCTCGGGCGGCGACGACGTGGACGTCGAGGAGGAAGCAGCCGCGGCCGAAGCCGAAGTGGCCTCCCCCGGTGCGGATTCCGCTGATGGGCCCAGCGATACCTCTGCAGAGGGGAACGTCGCAGACGTCGTGGAGCTGCGGCGCGCGGACGACGGCGGTGCGGCGGATGCCGTGGATGTCGCAGACGCCGCAGACGCCGCGGATGCGGCCGACGAGGTCAGCGACGCCGAGCCGCGGGACGACGTCAGCGATGCGGTGCCGCCGCAGGCCGAATCCAGCTATGCGGTGTCTTCGCCGACCGCGGAGCCGGAGGATGCCGAGCCCCGGGACAGCGAGCCTCGGGACCTGGTGCCCCAGGACGCGGTGCCCCAGGACAGTGAGCCTCAGGACGCCGTACCCGCGGCCGGGCCGGACGCACCCGAGGCCGCGCAGGACGCGCCCCCGGCCTGGGCTCCACCGCCGCTGCCGCAGGGTGGGCTGCCGCCGTTGCCGCCCGCTTATCAGCCCGCGGCACCCGCTCCCGCGGCCCAGTGGCCCGCCTCCACGGAGCCGGTGGCTGCCGAGCCCGCGCAGGCGCAGGTGCCGCCGCAGGCTCAGCCGCCCGCACCGGCGCCGGGCCAGCCCTTCCAACCGGCCGCACCGCAGCCCGGCCAGCCCTTCCAACCGCCCGCGCCCCTGCCCGCACCGCAGCCCGGCCAGCCCTTCCAGCCGCCCGCGCCCCAGCCCACGGCTCAGCCCCCGGCTCCGGCCTGGCCCGCCTCACCCAGCGCGCCCGTCTCCACGGGCCCGGCGCAGGGGCCCGTCCCCGTACCCCCGCCCGCCGTCGAGAACCCCGTTCCGGCCCCGCCGCAGGCTCCGCACGCGGGACCTCCGGCTCCGGTGCAGCAGGGGAGTTACGGGTTCCCGCAACACGGCACCCCGGCGCCGAACCCCACGCCACAGGGCGGCTACGGATTCCCGCAGCCCGGCACCCCTGCCCCCGCTCCGACGCCCGCACCCACTCCGGCCGCCGAGGCTCCGGCCCCGGCACCGCAAGGGAGCTACGGCTTCCCCCAGCCCAGCACCCCGGCGCCGAACCCCACGCCGCAAGGCAGCTACGGATTCCCGCAGCCCGGTGCCCCTGCTCCGGCCAACCCGCCCGCTCAGGGCCCGGGTTACGGATTCCCCCAGCCGACGACGCCCCCGGCGAACCCGGTGGCGCCGCAGGCTCCCGCCCCTCAGCAGGCGTACGGGTTCCCGCCGCAGGCGCCCAACGCCCCGGCGCCGCAGCCGGGTTACGACCTCCCTCAGCCGCCCCCGGCCCCCACGCAGTCGGCCGCGCCCACCCCGGCGCAGCCTCCGCTCCCCTCGGGGCAGGTGGCCCCGCCGTACCCGCAGCAGGCTCAGCCGCAGCCCGGGCAGCCGGCCGCCCCCGTCGACCCCCGTACCGGAGCCGCCTGGCCGCAGCCCGTGCGGCACGACCAGCGTCAGCCCACCAACCCCGGTGCGGCCCCCCTCGGGTACACCGCCGCGGTGGAGCTCTCCTCCGACCGGCTGCTCAACAACAAGAAGCAGAAGGCCAAGAGCGGTCGCCCGGCCGCGGCGTCGTCGCGCTTCAAGCTCGGTGGGAAGAAGGAGGAGGCCGAGCGGCAGCGGAAGCTGGACTTGATCCGGACGCCGGTGCTGTCGTGCTACCGGATCGCCGTGATCAGCCTCAAGGGCGGCGTGGGCAAGACGACCACGACCACCGCGCTCGGCGCCACGCTCGCCAGTGAGCGGCAGGACAAGATCCTCGCGATCGACGCCAACCCGGACGCGGGCACGCTCGGCCGCCGGGTGCGCCGCGAGACCGGCGCCACCATCCGTGACCTCGTCCAGGCGATCCCGTACCTCAACTCGTACATGGACATCCGGCGGTTCACCTCCCAGGCCCCGTCCGGGCTGGAGATCATCGCCAACGACGTCGACCCGGCCGTGTCCACGACCTTCAACGACGAGGACTACCGGCGCGCGATCGACGTCCTGGGCAAGCAGTACCCGATCATCCTGACCGACTCGGGTACGGGTCTGCTGTACAGCGCCATGCGCGGTGTACTCGACCTCGCCGACCAGCTCATCATCATCTCGACGCCTTCGGTCGACGGCGCCAGCAGCGCCAGTACGACGCTGGACTGGCTGTCGGCGCACGGGTACGCGGACCTCGTCTCGCGCTCCATCACCGTCATCTCCGGGGTGCGCGAGACCGGCAAGATGATCAAGGTGGAGGACATCGTCAGCCACTTCGAGACGCGCTGCCGCGGTGTCGTGGTCGTGCCGTTCGACGAGCACCTGGCGGCCGGCGCCGAGGTCGACCTCGACATGATGCGGCCCAAGGTGCGGGAGGCGTACTTCAACCTGTCCGCGATGGTGGCCGAGGACATCGCACGGCACCAGCAGTCGCACGGGCTGTGGACGAACGACGGCAACCCGCCGCCGGTGGCCGCCCCGCCGATGCCGGGTCAGTACGCTCCGGGACAGCCGGTCCCCGGCCAGCCCGCTGCGGGGCAGGCCCCGCAGCAGCCCGGCCAGCCGTACGCCCAACCCGGACAGCCCTACCCGCAGCCGGGCCAGCCCTATCCGCAGCCCGGTCAGGCCTACCCCCAGCAGCCCCCGCAGGCCCAGCCCCAGCCCGGACAGCCGTTCCAGCCGGGCCAGCCGGCACCGGGGCAGCCCTATCGGCCGAACCAGGGCCAGACCCCACCCCCGCCGGCACCCCCTCAGCAGTAACCCGATCGGCCCCTTCCGAGGGGCCGATTACCGCCCGGGCCCGCACCGTCTCCACACGGTGCGGGCCCTTGGCGTATCCATGGGCGTTTCGAGCCGTCAGGCCATCACCTGGGGGGCTTCACCGGTCTGAACCAATGAGCGAAAAATTCGCGTCAACTCGTTATTTCCGCAGGCCACATGGGGTTCACGCGCCGTTGACGCGTGCAGACCGCCGCTGATAGACACACAGATCAATCCCGCCGGCGTCACCAGTCACCCGATCAAGTAGTTCAACAAGCCATCCCCGTGCGAGCGATGACGCGAGGTCACCGACCCATGAACACTCAAGATCAACACGACAGAAGGCGTCCGCGCCCCCGTCTCAGGACCGGGACCCGGCTCCCCCGGCTCATCGCCGCCGCGGGCGCCGCCGCGCTCACCCTCACCGCCGGTCTCGCGACCCCGCTCAACCCGGCACCTCAGCAGGCGCAGGCCAAGGAGAGCAAGAAGGTCCTCACCGTCGCGGTCGCGCAGAGCGTCGATTCGCTGAGCCCGTTCCTGGCGAGTCGCTTGGTCAGTACGAGCATTCACCGGCTCATGTACGAGTACTTGACCAACTACGACCCAGCGGACAACCACGCGATCCCGGGCCTCGCCACCAAGTGGGAGCCGTCCGCCGACAAGCTGACCTGGACCTACACGATCCGCTCCAACTCCAAGTGGTCGGACGGTCACCAGGCCACCGCCGAGGACGCGGCGTGGACGTTCAACAAGATGATGACCGACGAGGGCGCCGCCACCGCCAACGGCAGCTTCGTCGCCAACTTCAAGAAGGTCACGGCGCCCAGCGCCACCAAGCTCGTGATCGAGCTGAAGAAGCCGCAGGCCACGATGGCCGCGCTCGACGTGCCGATCGTGCCCAAGCACGTCTGGGAGAAGGTCGGCGACTTCTCGAAGTTCAACAACGACAAGAACTTCCCCATCGTCGGCAACGGGCCGTTCGTCCTCACCGACTACAAGGCCGACAGCTACGTACGCCTGAAGCCCAACAAGAGCTTCTGGCGCGGCGCGCCCAAGTTCGACGAACTGGTCTTCAAGTACTACAAGGACGGTGACGCGGCGGTCGCGGCCCTGCAGAAGGGCGAGGTGTCGTTCGTCTCCGGCCTGACGCCCGCTCAGTCGGCCGCTCTCAAGAGCCAGCAGAACATCAAGGTCAACGACGCCCCCGGCCGCCGCTTCTACGCCCTGGCCACCAACCCCGGCGCCCAGGCGAAGGACGGCAAGCACTTCGGTGACGGCGCCGGGTCGCTGCTCGACCAGAAGGTGCGCCAGGCGCTCTTCATGGCGATCGACCGCGACACCCTCATCGACAAGGTCTTCCAGGGACACGCCGTCGAGGGCGAGGGCTACATCCCGCCGCGCTTCTCGACGTACTTCTGGAAGCCGTCGGCGAGCCAGCAGCTGTCGTACGACCCGACGAAGGCGGCCCAACTCCTCGACGAGGCGGGCTACAAGAAGAACGGCGACGGCAAGCGCGTCGAGAAGAACGGCAAGCCGATCAACTACCGGATCCTCTGTCACGCCACGGATCCGAACGACAAGGCGGTCGGACAGTACCTGAAGGAGTGGTTCGGCAAGCTCGGTATCGGTGTCACCCTCAACTGCCTGGACAACGTGACCGACCCGTGGCTGGCGGGCAAGTACGACCTCGCGTTCGACGGCTGGTCCGTCAACCCGGACCCCGACTTCGTGCTGTCCATCCACACCTGCGCGGCGCTGCCCGCCACCCCCAAGGACACCGGGGCGACGGACAACTTCATCTGCGACAAGAAGTACGACGAGCTGTACGACCAGCAGCTCGCCGAGTACGACACCGCCAAGCGGGCGGACATCGTCAAGCAGATGGAGTCGCGGCTGTACGACACCGGGTACATGAACGTCATGGCGTACCCGAACGCGGTCGAGGCCTATCGCACCGACCAGATCAAGTCGATCGAGACGATGCCGAAGGCCGCGGGCAACATCTACGGCCAGGACGGTTACTGGAGCTGGTGGTCGGCGGTTCCGGCGGGGTCCTCCGGTGAGTCCTCCGACAGTTCGAGCTCGACGGGCGTCATCATCGGCATCGTCGCGGGCGTCGTCGTCCTCGCGGGCGTCGGGGTGTTCTTCACGATGCGCCGCCGCTCGACGGCCGAGGACCGTGAGTAGCGCACGCGTCGGCCCCGAACCAGAAGACCTGGGGGCACCCCATGGACGTACGAGCGAATGAGTAGTTCATGACCGCTGAGGCAACACCCTCGCTGGTCGAGGCGACCGGCGGTCCGGCGGAGGCCGGGCCGTCGGTCCGCGGGCCACGGGCACGCACCCGGACCGCGTATCTGCGGTATGTGGCGGGCAAGTTGGGCGGCGCGGCCGTCTCGCTGCTCGCCGTCCTCGTCACCAGCTTCTTCCTGTTCCGTCTCATCCCCGGCGACCCGGTCAAGTACATGACGGGCGGCCGTCAGGTGTCCGCCGAGCAACTCGCCAACTATCGCAAGGAGTTCGGGCTCGACCTGCCGATGTGGGAGCAGTTCACGGACTACTGCGGCAAGGCGCTCACCGGCGACCTCGGCACCTCGTACCAGTTCCGGGCCCCTGTCATCGACAAGATCACCGAGGCCCTGCCGAACACCCTGCTGCTCACGGGCACGGCGTTCGTCCTCTACACCGCGCTCGGTATCTTCATCGGCACCCGCTCCGCGTGGCGCAACGGCGGGCTGAGCGACCGGCTCAACACCGGTCTGGCGCTGACCCTTTACTCGATTCCGTCGTTCTGGCTCGGGCTGCTGCTCATCATCGTCTTCTCGGTGGGCATGGGGCCGATCCCCGGCCTCTTCCCGACCGGCGGCATGGAGTCGGGGGGCAAGGAGGGCTTCGCGTACGTCGTCGATGTCGCCCACCACCTCGTCCTCCCGGTGGTGACACTGGTCGCGGTCGAGTACGGGCAGACGCTGCTCGTCACGCGCTCGGCGCTGCTCGACGAGATGGGCAGCGACTATCTGACGACGGCCCGCGCGAAGGGCCTGCGGGACGATCTCGTACGCCGTCGGCACGCCGTGCCGAACGCGCTGCTGCCGACGGTCACGCTGATCTTCATCAACCTCGGCCGGACGGTCGCCGGTGTGATCCTCGTCGAGACCGTCTTCTCCTGGCCGGGCCTCGGCGGGCTCTTCTACCAGGCGCTGAGCGTGCCCGATCTGCCACTGGTGCAGGGGCTGTTCTTCGTCTTCGCGGCAGCGGTGATCGTGATGAACACGCTGGCCGATCTGATCTATCCGCTGCTGGACCCCCGGGTGGGCCGATGACCACGACCGAGTCGGACGGGCCGATGACAACCGAATCCACGGCGGCCGAGCAGGCCGCACCGGCGACGGCGAAGAGCCCCCGCGCTCTCGCCCGGCAGCGCCGCCGCCACTCCGCCGCCCGCTTCTGGAAGCAGTACCGCACCCACCGGGCCGGCGTCTTCGGGCTCGCCGCCCTCGGTCTCTTCGCGCTCATCGCGCTGACCGCGCCCCTGACCGTCGGCTCCGACGTGCAGAGCGTGACCAACGCGCCAGGGAATCCCATGGAGAGTCCGAGCGCCGAATTCCCGCTGGGCACCGACCAGTTCGGGCGCGATCTGCTCGGGCTCGTGGTGTGGGGCGCGCGGGTCTCGCTACTGGTCGGACTGCTCGCCGCCGTGCTGTCCGTCGCGATCGGCGCGCTGATCGGGATCACGGCCGGGCATTTCCGCGGCTGGTACGCGACCGTGATGATGCGGATCACGGACTGGTTCCTGGTCATGCCGACGCTGGTCCTCGCGATCGCGCTGGCGACCGTGATGACCCGGTCGCTCGGCACGATCATCCTGGCGATCGGCGTCACGACCTGGCCGACGACGGCCCGGCTGGTGCGCGCGCAGACCCTCGCGGTCGAGTCGCGGCCGTACATCGAGCGGGCCAAGGCGCTCGGCGGCGGGCACTGGCACATCATGTCCCGCCATGTCCTGCCCAACGTCATGCCGCTGGTGCTGGCCCAGACGACCCTGATCATCTCCTCCGCGATCCTCGCCGAGGCGACGCTCGCGTTCCTCGGGCTGGGCGATCCGACGGTCGTGTCGTGGGGCGGGCTGCTCCAGGACGCCCGGGAGGCGGGCGCGGTCAGCGCGGGCAAGTGGTGGTATCTGGTGCCGCCGGGAGTCGCCATCGCGGTGGTCGCGCTGGCGTTCACGCTGTGCGGGCGTGCGGTCGAGTCGGTTCTCAATCCGAAGCTGGGGGTGGCACGTTGACGCTCCTGGAGGTCAGGAACCTCGAAGTGACGTACGCGGGCGGGGCGGCCGCCGTGCGCGGTGTGGACCTCTCGCTCGACGCGGGCCAGAAGCTCGGCATCGCCGGCGAATCCGGCTGCGGCAAGTCCACGCTGGCGCTCGCGCTGCTGCGGCTGCTGCCCGCGGGCACCCGCACGAGCGGGGAGATCCTGCTCGACGGCGAAGACGTGCTGACCATGAAATGGGGGCGGGTGCGGGCCGTCCGCTGGGCGGGCGCCTCGATCGTCTTCCAGGGTGCGATGCACTCCCTCAACGCCGTGCACCGCATCGGCGACCAGATCGCCGAGCCGGTCCTGCTGCACAAGAAGGCGACACCGGCGGGCGCGAAGAAGAAGGCCGGCGAGCTGCTCGAACATGTCGGCCTGCCCGCCGCCCGCGCGGACGCCTACCCGCACGAACTCTCCGGCGGCCAGCGCCAACGGGTCATGATCGCCATGGCGTTGGCCTGCGATCCGCAGCTGGTGATCGCCGACGAACCCACCACGGCGCTCGACGTGATGATCCAGGCGCAGATCCTCCGCCTGATCGAACAGCTCGTCAGCGAGCAGGAGTTGGGACTCGTGATGATCAGTCATGACCTCGCGGTCCTTGCCGACACCTGCGACCGGCTCGCGGTGATGTACGCGGGCCGCGTCGTCGAGGAGGGCCCCGCCCAGCAGGTGTACGAGGATGCTCAACACCCCTACGGAAAGGCCCTGTCGGCCGCCTTCCCGCGCATCGGTGACACTGCATCGCGGTTCGCGCCGCGCGGGCTGCCCGGCGACCCGCCGGATCCGTCGGCACTGCCGTCCGGCTGCACGTTCCACCCCCGGTGTCCGGTGGCGCTGGAGTCGTGTGCGACGGAGGACCAGTCGCTGCGGGACGCGGGAGCGCAGCGGTGGGCGGCCTGTGTGCACGTAGGGGCCCCGGTCCCGGACGCGAGGAGCACCGTATGACGACACCACCGCTTCTCGGCGCCGAGGGGACACCGCCGCTCCTGAGCGCCGAAGGACTGCACATCGCCTTCCCCGGCCGTCACGGTGCCGCCCGTGCCCGTGCCGTCGACGGCGTCGACCTCGACATCCGCCCCGGCGAGATCGTCGCGCTGGTCGGTGAGTCGGGCTGCGGCAAGACCACGCTCGCCCGCTCCCTCCTCGGCCTCGTGCCACCGACCGGCGGCCGCGTCACCTTCGACGGCAAGCCGCTCGACTACTCCTCACGCGCACTGAAGGCGTACCGCAAGCGCGTCCAGCTGGTCCTCCAGGACCCCAGCGGCTCGCTCAACCCCCGGCACACGGTGTACGACGCGGTCGCCGAGGGCCTGCGCATTCACGGGTACGGCGGCGACGAGCGGGCGGCGGTCGCGGAAGCCCTCTCCAGGGCCGGGCTCCGGCCCCCGGAACGCTTCTTCCTCCGCTACCCGCACGAACTGTCCGGCGGTCAGCGCCAGCGCGTCGTCATCGCGGGCGCGCTCGTCCTGGAGCCCGAACTCATCGTCGCCGACGAGCCGGTGGCCTCCCTCGACGCATCCGTACGCGGCGAGATCCTCGCCCTGCTCCTGCGGCTGCGCACCGAACTCGGTCTGTCCGCCCTGGTGGTGACACACGACCTGGGCCTGGCCTGGAACATCGCCGACCGTGTCGCGGTGATGTACCTCGGCCGGATCGTGGAGACGGGCGAGGTCGAACAGGTCCTGACGGCACCCCAACACCCGTACACCCAGGCTCTGTTGTCCGTGCTCCCCGAAGCTCCGGGCGATCCGGTCGTCCTGACCGGCGAACCCCCGGACCCGTCCCGCATCCCGGCCGGTTGCCGCTTCCACGCCCGCTGCCAGATCCTCGCGAGCGGGGAGGCGGAGCGGGCGGGCGTCGCGGACGCGTGCCGGGGCCAGGATCTGGAGGTGCTCGGCGGGGGCGGCGGGACGCAGGTGGCGTGCCACTGGGCGAGGGCGCGCGTCACTACGTGAGAGGGGCGCCCGGAGCTGGTGACCAGCTCCGGGCGCCCCGTCCACGTACGGAGGACTACTCCCCGTCGTACGCCTCGATCAGCTCGCGCGACCGCTTCACGTCGTCCGCGATGGCCTCAAGGAGCGCCTCGATGGAGTCGAACTTGGCCATGCCGCGGACGTAGGCGAGGAAGTCGACGGCGACGTGCAGGCCGTACAGGTCGAGGCCGACGCGGTCGATGGCGTACGCCTCGACGGTGCGCTCGGTGCCGTCGAACTGCGGGTTCGTGCCGACCGAGATCGCGGCGGGCATGGCCTCGCCCTCGACGTTCAGCCAGCCTGCGTAGACGCCGTCCGCGGGGATGGCGGTGTGCGGGAGGGTCTCGACGTTCGCCGTCGGGAAGCCGAGCTCGCGGCCGCGCTGGGCGCCGCGTACGACGATGCCCTCGACGCGGTGCGGGCGCCCGAGGATCTCGCGCGCGCCCTCGACATCGCCCTCGGCGACGAGCCGCCGGGTGAGGGTCGAGGAGAAGGGCTCGCCGCCGCCCGCCTCACCCGTCACATACAGATCGACGACCTCGACCTCGAAGTCGTACGTCTCTCCCTGCTCGCGCAGGAAGTCGACATTGCCCGCGGCCCTGTGACCGAAGCGGAAGTTGGGGCCTTCGACGACCGCCTTGGCGTGCAGCTTGTCGACGAGGACCTTGACCACGAAGTCGGCGGGCGACAGCTTCGAGAACTCGGTGGTGAAGGGGAGGATGAGCAGCGCGTCCACGCCCAGTTCGGCCATCAGCTCGGCGCGGCGGTGGTGCGGGGCGAGCAGCGGGGGGTGGCTGCCGGGGCGCACGACCTCGCTCGGGTGCGGGTCGAAGGTGACGACCACGGAGGGCACGCCCAGCTCACGGGCGCGATCCACGGCATGCCGGATGATCAGCTGGTGCCCGCGGTGCACCCCGTCGTAGGAACCGATGGTGACGACGCTGCGCCCCCAGTCCTCGGGGATGTCCTCCAAGCCACGCCAGCGCTGCACTGTGACCGCTCCTTGTCGAACCCGTGTCCGTGATTGCCTCATTCGCAGCTCTAAGGGTGCCATGCCGCGTGCGCTCGGCTTGCATCGGCATCGAGCTGTGACGCATCCCGCAGAGGCCGGGGCCCTGAGTCAGGCGGGGACCCGCACTCCGGCCAGGTTCTCGATCATGCGGCGGGTGCTCGGGCCGACCACTGAGGCCCACTCCTCGGGGGCGGCGGTCAGCCATCGGGCCACCAGGTCGGCGAAGCCCGGGACGTGGCGGGCCAGCTCGACGAGACCGCGGTCGAAGCCGGTGGCTCCGGCCGGGGTGCGCACGAGGAGGAGGCCCGCGCGGTGCACCAGCTCGCGGGTCGGCTCCTCGCCCCTGCGAACCGCGCCGTCCGCGGCGGCCTTGAGGAGGGTGTCGAGGACGGCCGGGTCCCGCTCGTGCGCGAGCAGCAGATCCAGCAGCTCACGCCGCAGCGGTCGCGACGCGCGAGTGCCCGGCGCCGCCAGGACGGCGGCGAGCGCTGCCCGCACGGGTGCGGGGCAGCCCTCCACTAGTCCGCTGACCAGCGGAAAGAGCACAGCGCCTGCGGTGGGCCCGTATTCAAGGCGTCGGTCCACATACGCGGCCACGTGCGCGGCGGCCTCGGGGCGCAGCTCCACGACTTCCCGCACCATCGTGGCGACGTGGCGGGCGAGGGCGGGCGTGGTGACGTCGGCGAGGGTGCGCAGCACGTGGGTCGTGTCGGGGCCGGGCTGCCGCAGCCTGGTGCGGAAGGCGGCGAGCACCGGGTCCGGGTGGGTGGTGAGCGCGGCGACCAGGGCGCTCGGAGGCAGCTGTGGATCACCGGACGTGAAGCGCTGCAGGGCCTGTGGCAGGTACCGGGCTCGGGTCCGCGGATCCCGTACGAGCAGACCGAGCGCTCCGCCGTGCAGCGAGCAGTCGGCGGGGCGGGCCAGCAGGGCGAGCGCCGCGTAGCGCAGCAGCTCGCGGTCGGCCTCGGTCCGCACGAACGGCGCCGCCCGCAACCCGTACGCCACCGCCGCCACCCGCCGCGCCGGCCGCTCGTCGTGCGCCCACCGGTCGACCGCCCGGCAGACGGCCGACGGCTCCTCCTCGGCGAGTACGGCAAGCAGCTCGTCGCCGCGCCGGTGCGCAACTCCGACCAGCGCCTCGGCCAGGTCGTCGAGCGCCCGCCGCCGATGCGCGTACAGCAACGCCTGAGCGGCCGTCGCCACGGTCGCGTGCGGGGTCGCGGGGAGGGGGCGCTCGTCGTCGAACCAGCGGGTGAGGTGGAGTTGTACGGCAGCGGGGTCGGCGGCGAGGAGACGAGCCACGGCGTCCAGGTAGCGGGGGGTGGGGGTGGCGCGTCCTTCGGTACGGAGGTGGTCCTTTACTCCGGTACGGAGCGGGTCCGTAGCTTCGGACCACAGCTGGTCGGCCGCTCCTGTTCGAAGCTGGTCCGTAGTTCCGGTCCGGAGCGGGTCCGCCACGCCCGTACGAAGCGGGTCCGTAGTTCCGGTCCGGAGCGGGTCCGCCGCGCCCGTACGAAGCTGGTCCGTAGTTCCGGCCCGGAGCGGGGCCGCCGCGCCCATACGAAGCTGGTCCGTAGTTCCGGCCCGGAGCGGGTCCGCGACGCCCATACGAAGCTGGTCCGTAGTTCCGGCCCGGAGCGGGTCCGCCACGCCCATACGAAGCTGGTCCGTAGTTCCGGCCCGGAGCGGGTCCGCCACGCCCATACGAAGCTGGTCCGTAGTTCCGGCCCGGAGCGGGTCCGCCACGCCCATACGGAATGGGTCCGCCCCTTCAGTGCGGAGCGCGTCCGCGCCCGAGGTGGCCGGCTCGGACGGCTTACGGGGTTCGGGGACCCGAGGCGAACCGGCGCCGCCGGTCCCGCCCCCCGTGTCCGCCGCGTGCCGTGCCTCGTCCGCGACCACCAGGCGCCTGAGCAGGTCGAGCCGTTCGGTCTCCGGCAGGGGCACCGCCTCCCAGAAGGAGGGCCCGAACTCCCCTGGTACGCCCCTGCTTTGCTCCCGCCACCTCACGATCCGCTCGGCGAGCAGCCGCAGCACACCGATGTACGGCGTGGCGTCGGGCACGCGCCGCAGGACGTCCGCGCAGAGGTGGGTGGCCCACCAGGCGGGGTCACCGAGCGGGCCAGGCGCCTGGGGCAGCAGGTCGTCCACGGCATCGACCAGGTCCTCCAGACGGAGGGCCAGCTCGGCCGTGCCCTGTTGACGGGCCAGGAGGAGCAGGGTCTCGACGACGGGTCCGATGCGGTGACGAGGGACGGGGAGAGTGTGGGCCGGGGAGGACGTGGACGCGGATCGGGACCGCCGACGACGCGAGGAGCCCGTACCCGAGGCCACCGCGCCCGCTGCCGGCGAAGGCGCGCCTGCCGCACCCGTGGACGATGGCCCCGCGGCGCCCCGCGGCCAGGCCGGCGCCCCTCGGGCCCGCCGCTGCCCGGGCGCGGCCCCCCGCCCCCGGTGGACCAAGGCGTGCAGTGCCGCGTCCAGGTCGAGGTGGGTGCCCTGGATCCAGTCGGCGAGTTCCTCGTGGGCGAAGCGGTATCCGTTGCCGGCAGGGACGAGGAGGCCCTCGGTGAGGACGGCGGAGGCCCAGCCGTTGGTGCCGGAGAGGCGGCGTCGCGGGGCAGGGCCCCACGGAAAGACGGCTTCGAAGGACGCGCGGTCCAGCTCGCCCTGGCCGGGGCCCAGACAGCACCGGGCTGCCTCGTGCACCTGGCCGGAGACCTGGGCCGCGAGCCGCCGTACGGCACTGCCCCGCAGCCCGTTCGCCGCGGCGAGCCGGACCGCGATGCGCAGGCACATGAGGTCCAGATACGCGGCGAAGACGTCGTCCCGGTCGAGCCGCCCGGCGGGCGCGTCCGGCAGCGCTGCCCGCACCTCGGAGAGCAGCCGCAGTGTCAGGGGGTGGCGCGCGTCGGCCGCCACCAGCGCGTCCTCGGGGATCCCGGCGCGCGACCGGGCCCGCCGCGCCTCCCCCTCGGTGAGGTCCCCCAGCCACACGCAGGACGGAATCAACCGGTCCGAGCAGGCCTCGGCCCTGTGCAGCATCTCCTCCGGAAACTCGGCCCCCGCCTGCTCCCAGTACTCGGCCCGGCAGCCGACGACGAGCCGTGCCCCGGTCTCCCGCAGCCATGCTGCCGTCCCGGCGGTCCACTCGGGCAGCCGATGGGCGAGGGCGGGCGGCATCTCCTCGGGACCGTCGAGGAGCAGCAGCAGCGGCCGCCCCGCGTCCCGCGCCAGCCGGGCCAGCCGCTCCGGCCCGATGTCGCCCAGTTCACCTTCGTACCTGCCCGGAGGCAGCACATCGGAGGGCACGGACCCCGCGGCCCGCCCCTCCCCCGCGGCCACGCCCGAATCCCGCGAGGCCGCCACGATCCGTCCCGCCCGCTCCAGCGCCCGCGTCGCCGCGTCCGCCACGGAGGCGTCCGTGGTGAGGAGGTCGGCGCCGCGCAGCCACAGGGTGGGTGCCGGTTCCGCGCCCCCGGTGCGGCGGGCGGCGAGGGCCGCCAGTTCCGTCGTACGACCGCTGCCGGGCGGTCCGACGAGCCCTAGGACGGCGGCCGGGCCGTCTTCGAAAGCGGCGAACTCCCTGACGGTGTCGGCCCGTTCGACCGGTCCGGCGGGCGCGCCGCCGGACCCCGGCGAGGTCGCCGCACCCGGCCCGTCCGACCCCACCGAGGTCGCGGTGAGCTCCACTGCGCCCGCCGGGTTCAGATCGGCCCCGTACGCCGGTACGGTCGCCGCGTTGCGGGCCAGCACGTCGGCGAGCGGCCCCGGCACACCTAGCAGGGGGACGGCAAACCCCGCTGCCCGGTGACGAATTGGGGTCTCCCCCGCTCTGACGCGGTCGAGAGCTTGAGGGAGCAGCGCGGTGCCGAGAACCCCCAGCACCGCCCCGGTCGAGGCGTCGAGGACCGGCCCCCCGGCCGCGCCGCCGCCCAGCCGGAGCGCATCCGTGCCCGCTGTGCCGATCGCCAGCTCCAAGGCGTCGCCCAGGAGATGGAAGCGGTCGGTGGCGGTGTACGTCACGGCGGAGGTACCGAGCACGCGCGCCTCACGCCAGCCGCCCGCCGCGATCCGGACGTACGTACCGGTCGCGATGCGGTCCCGCACGGTGACGGGGAGCGGGTCGAGACCGAGACCTTCGGTGCGTACGAGAGCCAGATCGGCGTCGGGCAGCGGCGTGACGGAGTCGGCGGTCACCACGCAGGTGCGGTCGCCGGGTGCGTGCAGGACAAGGCGGGCCAGGCCGTCGACGGCCTCGTGGCTGGTGATCACCGTGCCGTGGTGGTCGGCGACGAAACCCGTGCCGCGCGGGCGCCCCGCCAGGTCGCAGATGCGTACCAGGGCCTCGTCCCGAGTCTCCTGGGTATCGTCGGTCGCCTGTCGGCCCCCGGTCCGCGGGCCCCGTCCCGCCATGCTCGAACCTCCCCGCCGTACTCCTGCTTTCGACGGTAGGCGCGAGGTGATCAGCGGGACAGATCGCGTGGCGAACGCGCCCCCTTCCACTCCCTCGGTTCACTCCGAGCGCCTGCCCGAAGGGGTGAATAGGCGAGGGCGGATGGATACACCCTTGGGTGGGGGAACCGAGGGGGGACCGTGGAGCGGCGGGCACGAGACCCCGTGATCGCCGCTCCACGGGCGGAGCGATGCGAAACCGGAGGCGGTCGGCGTCAGCCGAACACCGCCAGACTCTTCGCCTTGCCCTTCTGCTCCTCCACCAGCGCCAGGAACCGCCCCTCGGCGTCGAAGACCGCCACGGCGCCCTTGCCCGCGTACTCCTCGGGCATCTCCAGGCGTACGCCGTTGAGCAGCAGCCGGGCCCGCTTGGCGTCCACGTCCCAGCGCGGGAACGCGGCCGCGGCCGCCTCCGCGATCGGCATCACGGTCAGCTCCTCCTGGAGCTGGTCGAGCGTGCGCGCGGAGTCGAGCTTGTACGGGCCGACACGGGTACGGCGCAGGGCGGTGAGATGACCGCCGACACCCAGGTCCGCACCCAGGTCCCGGGCGAGCGCCCGGATGTACGTACCGGAGGAACAGACCACGGAGACGACCAGGTCGAGCACTGGCGTGTCGTCCTCGGCGACGGCGTCACGGATGTCGTACACCGCGAACGAGGAGATGGTCACCGGACGGGCCGGGATCTCGAAGTCCTCGCCCTCGCGCGCCCGCTTGTACGAGCGCACGCCGTCGATCTTGATGGCGCTGACCTTGGACGGCACCTGCATGATGGTGCCGGTCAGCTTGGCGATCCCGGCGTCGATGGCATCACGCTTGATGCCGGACGCGTCCGTGGACGACGTGATGTCGCCCTCGGCGTCGTCGGTCAGCGTGTTCTGCCCGAGCCTGATGGTCCCCAGGTACTCCTTCTCGGTGAGCGCGAGGTGCCCGAGGAGCTTGGTCGCCTTCTCGACACCGAGGACGAGCACGCCCGTCGCCATGGGGTCGAGGGTGCCGGCATGTCCGACGCGGCGGGTCCTGGCGATCCCGCGCATCTTGGCGACCACGTCGTGCGAAGTGAAGCCCGACGGCTTGTCGACAATGACAAGCCCGTCGGGCGTCGTGTGCTTCTGGGTCATTCCGCGGCGTCGTCCTCGTCGTCCTCGCCCGGCTTCTTGTACGGGTCCGCGTCACCGGCGAAGGTGGCGCCCGCCGAGACCTCGCGCACCTTGGCGTCGGAGGCCCGCGCCTTGTCGAGCAGGTCGTCGATGGTCTTGGCGGTGTCGGGCAGGGCGTCCGCGACAAAGGTGAGCGTCGGCGTGAACTTCACACCCGCCGCCGCGCCGACCGCCGAGCGGAGCACGCCCTTGGCGCTCTCCAGGCCCGCGGCCGCCGCCGCGCGCTCCTCGTCGTCCCCGTACACCGTGTAGAAGACGGTCGCCTCCCGGAGGTCCCCGGTGACCCGGGTGTCCGTGATGGTGACTTGTGTGCCGAGCCGCGGGTCCTTGATCCCGCGCAGCAGCTTCTGGGCCACCACCTCTCGGATGAGGTCCGCCAGCCTCTTAGCCCGCGCGTTGTCGGCCACTGGTCCGTCTCCTTCTTCGCCTTGCGTGTTTCGTCAATCTTCGTCTTTGTGGAGCCTGCGGCGTACCGACAGCAGTTCCACCTCCGGTCGTGCCGCGACGAGCCGTTCACACCGGTCCAGTACGTCGGTGAGGTGCTCGGTGTCTCCGGAGACCACCGCGAGTCCTATCTCGGCCCTGCGGTGAAGGTCCTGGTTGCCCGTCTCCGCCACGCTCACCGCGTACTTGCGCTGAAGTTCGGCGACGATCGGCCGGACGAGAGAGCGTTTCTCCTTGAGCGAGCGAACGTCGCCGAGGAGCAGGTCGAAGGACAGCGTCCCCACATACATGTGTAACCGGATGTCCCGCCGGTACGGGATAGATGGCCTGCCAATGCACTTGGCAGGGACATCAGAACCGTACAACGAACGCCGGGCTCACTCGACGGGGTTTCCGCACCCCGTGAGGGGCGCGGGGCTGTGACACTGTGCGACTCCGCCGCGTGGGCCCGACCAGCCCCCGCCGGCCCGCGGCCGAAAGGAGCCGGGGGCAGACGGCAAGCTGGCCGGCGGGGAGAAGTCCCCGCCGGCCAGCTCAAGCCACTGCGTTACGCCCGCGGCTTCTCGCGCATCTCGTACGTCGCGATGACGTCGTCGACCTTGATGTCGTTGAAGTTTCCGAGGTTGATACCACCCTCGAAGCCTTCGCGGATCTCGGTGACGTCGTCCTTGAAGCGACGCAGCCCGGAGATGGTGAGGTTCTCCGCGATGACCTTGCCGTCGCGGACGAGGCGCGCCTTGGTGTTGCGCTTGACCTCGCCCGAGCGGACCAGGACACCGGCGATGTTGCCCAGCTTGGACGACTTGAAGACCTCGCGGATCTCCGCCGTACCGAGCTCGACCTCCTCGTACTCCGGCTTGAGCATGCCCTTGAGGGCCGCCTCGATCTCCTCGATGGCCTGGTAGATCACCGAGTAGTACCGGACGTCGACGCCCTCGCGCTCCGCCATCTGCGCCGCGCGGCCCGCAGCGCGGACGTTGAAGCCGATGACGATCGCGTCGGAGCCGGTCGCCAGGTCGATGTCCGACTCGGTGACCGCACCCACGCCGCGGTGCAGGACGCGGATGTCGACCTCGTCGCCGACGTCGAGCTGGAGCAGCGAGGACTCGAGAGCCTCCACCGAACCGGACGCGTCGCCCTTGATGATGAGGTTGAGTTCCTGCACCAGACCGGCCTTGAGGGCCTCGTCCAGGTTCTCCAGGGAGAACCGGACACCCCGGCGGGCGAAGTTGGCGTTGCGCTCGCGCGCCGCGCGCTTCTCGGCGATCTGACGTGCCGTGCGGTCCTCGTCGACAACCAGGAAGTTGTCGCCGGCGCCCGGGACGTTGGTGAGACCGAGGACGAGGACCGGGGTCGAGGGACCCGCCTCTTCCACGTTCTCGCCCTTGTCGTCGAGCATCGCGCGGACACGGCCGTACGCGTCGCCGACCACCATGGTGTCGCCGACCCGCAGGGTGCCTCGCTGGACCAGGACGGTCGCGACGGCGCCGCGGCCACGGTCGAGGTGGGACTCGATCGCGATGCCCTGCGCGTCCTGCTCCGGGTTGGCCCGCAGGTCGAGCGAGGCGTCCGCGGTCAGGACCACGGCCTCGAGCAGCTGCTCGATGTTGAGCCCCTGCTTGGCGGAGATGTCGACGAACATCGTGTCGCCGCCGTACTCCTCGGCCACCAGACCGAACTCGGTGAGCTGACCGCGCACCTTCGTCGGGTCGGCGCCCTCGACGTCGATCTTGTTGACCGCGACCACGATCGGCACGTCGGCCGCCTTGGCGTGGTTCAACGCCTCGATCGTCTGGGGCATCACACCGTCGTTGGCCGCCACCACGAGGATCGCGATGTCGGTCGACTTCGCGCCACGGGCACGCATGGCGGTGAACGCCTCGTGACCCGGGGTGTCGATGAAGGTGATGCGACGCTCTTCGTCGTTGACCTCGGTGGCGACCTGGTACGCACCGATGTGCTGCGTAATACCGCCGGCCTCGCCCGCGACGACGTTCGTCTTGCGGATGGTGTCCAGCAGTCGGGTCTTACCGTGGTCGACGTGACCCATGACGGTCACGACCGGCGGACGCGCGACGAGGAACTCCTCGCCACCCTCGTCCTCGCCGAACTCGATGTCGAAGGACTCGAGCAGCTCGCGGTCCTCCTCCTCCGGGCTGACGATCTCGACGACGTAGTTCATCTCGCCGGCGAGCAGCTGGAGGGTCTCGTCGGAGACGGACTGCGTGGCAGTGACCATCTCGCCGAGGTTCATCATCACGGCGACGAGCGACGCCGGGTTGGCGTTGATCTTCTCCGCGAAGTCGGTGAGGGACGCACCGCGCGACAGGCGGACAGTCTGTCCGTTGCCGCGAGGCAGCATCACGCCGCCGACGGACGGGGCCTGCATGGCCTCGTACTCCTGGCGCCTCTGCCGCTTCGACTTGCGACCGCGACGCGCGGGACCGCCGGGACGACCGAAGGCGCCCTGCGTGCCACCACGGCCACCGGGACCACCCGGACGACCGCCGAAGCCGGGACGACCGCCGCCGCCACCACCGGGACCACCGGGACGACCGGCGAAACCGCCGCCGCCACCGCCGGGACCAGCGGGACGACCCGCGAAGCCGCCACCGCCGCCACCGGGACGACCGGCGAAGCCGCCGCCACCGGGACGACCGCCGCCGCCACCGGGACCACCGGGACGACCGCCGCCGCCACCGGGACCGCGGCCACCGGGGCCACCGCCGGGACGCGGAGTGCCCGCAGCGGGACGCTGCGGCATCATGCCGGGGTTGGGACGGTTGCCACCGGGGCCACCGCCGGGACGCGGAGCGCCGCCCTGGGGACGGGGCATGCCGCCCGGAGTCGGACGGGCACCGCCCGGACCGCCCTGGGGACGCGGAGCGCCACCGGGACCGCCCTGCGGACGGGGACCACCCTGACCCGCGCCCTGCGGACGCGGACCGCCCGGGGCGCCTGCGCCACCGGGACGCGGGGCGCCGCCCGGACGGGGCGCCTGGGGGCGCGCCATGCCGGTGGAGCCACCAGAGGTGAACGGGTTGTTGCCCGGGCGCGGTCCGGCCGGACGAGCGCCGGGACGCGGGGCCTGGCCGCCCGGACGCTGGGCGCCCTGACGGTCGCCACGCTCGGGACGGTCACCACGGCCCTGACCACCCTGGCCGGGACCGGCCGGACGGGAACCGGGACGCGGGGCCTGGCCACCGGGACGCGGGGCGCCCGGACGGGCACCTGCCGCGGGAGCCGCGGGAGCCGACGGAGGCGCGGTGAACTCGGCCGCGACCGGAGCCGGAGCCGCCGGAGCGGGCTTCGGGGCGGGCTTGGGACCCGGGGTCGGGCGCGGACCCGGAGCAGCCGGAGTGACCGGCGTGACCGGAGCGGCCGCGGGCTTCTCGGCCGCGGCCGGCTTCGGGGCCGGCGGGCGCGGGGCGGCCGGACGGGCGGCCTGCGCGGGAGACGGGGCTGCCGGCTTGGCCGGGGCAGCCTTGCGAGCGGGGGCGGGCTTGCCGCCTCCGTTGCCCTGCTGGAGGGCGTCAGTCAGTTTGCGTACAACGGGCGCCTCGATCGTCGAGGACGCCGAACGGACGAATTCACCGAGTTCTTGGAGCTTGGCCATGACGACCTTGCTCTCAACCCCGAACTCCTTGGCGAGTTCGTATACCCGGACCTTAGCCACTTCGCTCCTTTTAGGTCCGGGATGCGTCCGGACCGTCGCTACTTCATGGGCGTACTCATCGCGTGCTCATCGAGTGCTCATCGCAATCTCGACCTACTTCCAACTCGCGGGGTACCAGGGCCGCACGGGGGTTCCGTACGACACGTCTTACGGTGTTGCCTGCTCGACGTAGTGGCGCAACGCCTTTGTGTCGAGCGTCCCCGGGGCACGCAGCGCCCGCAAGAACGCCCGGCGGCGGACCGCCAGGTCGAGACAGACCAGGGCGGGGTGCACATACGCACCCCGGCCGGGCAGCGTACCGCGATGATCGGGGACACATTCACCCTCGACCGCCACGATCCGCAGCAGATCCTTCTTGGCCGCTCGCTCCCGGCACCCCACACAGGTGCGTTCAGGGCATGCGCGGGCTCGCGTCCGGCCAGACACTCTTAAGTCTACCTCCCCGCACCGACCTCACCCCTTTGGGGCAAGAATCGAACGGTTGTTGTCGTGATCTAAGCCACCTGCGGACCGGATCTATTCCCGGCCCTGCTCGGCAGGCTGTTCGGTGTCCGGACGGATGTCGATCCGCCAGCCGGTCAGCCGGGCCGCGAGACGGGCGTTCTGCCCTTCCTTCCCGATCGCCAGCGACAGCTGGTAGTCGGGGACCGTCACCCGCGCGGAGCGGGCCGCGAGGTCGACGACCTCGACCTTGGAGACACGGGCCGGGGAGAGCGCGTTCGCGACCATCTCGGCCGGGTCGTCCGACCAGTCGACGATGTCGATCTTCTCGCCGTTCAGCTCGGCCATGACATTGCGCACGCGGCCGCCCATCGGGCCGATGCAGGCGCCCTTGGCATTCAGGCCCGAGCGCGTGGACCGGACAGCGATCTTCGTACGGTGGCCGGCCTCGCGGGCGATGGCGGCGATCTCGACGGACCCGTCGGCGATCTCCGGCACCTCGAGCGCGAAGAGCTTCTTCACCAGATTGGGGTGCGTGCGCGAGAGCGTCACGGACGGACCGCGTACGCCCTTCGCCACCCGAACGACGTACGAGCGCAGCCGCAGACCGTGCTCGTAGTTCTCACCGGGGACCTGCTCCTGCACCGGCAGGATGGCCTCCAGCTTGCCGATGTCGACGAGCACGTTCTTCGGGTCACGGCCCTGCTGGACCACACCGGTGACGATGTCACCCTCGCGCCCGGCGTACTCGCCGAGCGTCGCGTCGTCCTCGGCGTCCCGCAGGCGCTGCAGGATGACCTGCTTGGCGGTGGTCGCGGCGATGCGGCCGAACCCGGACGGGGTGTCGTCGAACTCGCGCGCCTCCTGCCCCTCCTCCAGGTCCTCGGGGTCCTCCTTCGCCCACACGGTCACATGGCCGGTCTCCCGGTTGAGCTCCACGCGCGCGTGACGGCGGCTTCCCTCGGTGCGGTGGTAGGCGATGAGGAGGGCCGCCTCGATCGCCTCGACCAGCAGGTCGAAGGAGATCTCCTTCTCCCGTACCAAGCCCCGCAGGGCACTCATGTCGATGTCCACGGCTACGCCTCCTCTGCGTTCTCTTCGTTCTTGTTCTTACGGCTGAACTCGACCTGGACGCGCGCCTTGACGATGTCCTCGAAGGCGAGCCGCTTGGCAGTGGGCTTGCGCCCCTTCACGCCGGGCACTTCGACGTCGATGCCGTCGTCCTCGACCGTCAGGATGCGGGCGACCAGTTCGCCGCCCTCCGCCAGCTGGAACTTCACCAGCCGGTCGGTGGCGCGTACGTAGTGACGGTGCTCCTTGAGCTCGCGCTCGGCTCCGGGGGTTCCGACCTCGAGGGTGTACTCGCCCTCGCCCATCGCGTCCGTCTCGTCGAGCTTCGCCGAGAGCGCGCGGCTCACATCGGCGATCACGTCCAGGTCGGCACCTTCGTCGGAGTCGACGACCACGCGGAGCACACGCTTACGTCCGACCGAGTCCACTTCGACCTCTTCGAGGTCGAGTCCCTGAGAGCTGACGAGCGGTTCCAGCAGTTCTCGCAGCCTCTCGCTCTGGGTGGTGCTCATCCGGGTGACTCCTCGGCCGCGTGTGCTGTTGTGGGTAGGTCGCGTGTCAGGTCAAAGGGTATCCGGTCGTAGGGGGTGTTGCCGTCCATCGAGGGTCGCAGTTCCCCGCGCCACTGAAGGAGCGCGGGGAACTGCGCGATCTTTGGGCGGGGGTCCGTGGGCGCAGCCCCCGGGGACGGGACGGGTAGGGGCGGAGGGGGCGAAAAGCCCCGGCGGACACCCTTGGGCGAGAGCCGCTGGCGAGTGATCGCCCGGTCCGCGGGTACCGTGATCACGGGCGTCTCGCCCTCCCTTTCGTACGAGCCCTACGAGGACGTCTGTCGTGCCGTTCACCCTGCCGTCGCGCACCCCGTCGGGACCGCGCCGAAGGACCCTGCTCGCGTCGGCCGCGAGTGCCCTCGTGCTCGCGGGCTGCTCCTCCCCCGAGTCGTCCACCGATACGTCGGGCGGCAGCCCCTCGGCCGCGGACCGGGCACGCGCGCGTGCCGCCCGAGACAGCGAGACGCTGGCCGGCCACTACGCCGCCGTGATCGCCGCGCATCCGGCACTGGCGGAGCGGCTGCGCCCGCTGCGGGCGGAGGTCGTACGGCACGCACAGGCATTCGGGGGTGCCGGCGGCCGCCCGGGGGCGTCCTCCTCGGCCTCGCCCGCCGCCTCGGCTTCCGCATCCACGTCCGCCTCGGCGCTCCCCAGCGCCTCCCCCGCCGTACCGGCGAACCAGAAGGACGCCCTCGGCGATCTCGCCTCCGCCGAGCGCACTCTCGCGGACGAGCGCACGAAGACCTTGCTGGATGTCCCGGGAGAGCTGGCCAGGCTGCTCGCCTCGGTGGCGGCGGCCGGGGCCGCGCACGCGTTTTTGCTGACGGAGGGGGCGAAGTGAGCGGGATCGAAGAGACCAAGGGCGCCAAGCGCACCAAGCGGTCCCAAGAGGCCGAGGCAGCCGAGCTGAAGGCGCTGCAGGCCGCGCTGGGGGCCGAGCACGCCGTCGTCTACGGGTACGGCGTCGTCGGCGGCAAGATCGGCGCGGGCCGGCGGAGCGAGGCGCGAGCGGCGTACGACGCCCACCGGGCGCGCCGGGACGAGCTGGTGCGTGCCGTGCGGGACCTGGGCGGCAAGCCCGAGGCCTCGGCGGCGGCGTACGCGCTGCCGTTCGCCGTGAAGGACTCCGCCACGGCCGTGCGGCTCGCGGCCGAGCTGGAGGAACGCGTGGCCGGGGTGTACTCCGACCTCGTACGCGCCTCCACGGGCGACCAGCGGCGCACGGCCGCCGAAGCGCTGCGGGAGGCGGCGGTGCGGGCGGTGCGCTGGCGCGGCGAGAGCGTAGCCTTCCCTGGGCTCGCCGAGCGGGCGGCCACCCCGTCCGCGTCGGCACCCTCGCCGACGTAACGCGACCTGGAAGGGAACGACTCGCGCATGGCTTTCGAACCGCCAGGGCGCCTCGTGCGGGCGCTCGGCGAGACGCAGCACAACGGGGACGGCGGGGCCGGTGACTGGCTGGACAAGCTGCCCGAGCTGGCCCAACAGGCCGTTGATCTACGCGAGTTGACGGTGGAGCGGGTGCAGGCCCCTGGCGGGCGCAGCAGTCTGGTGATGCTGGTGCGGCAGACCGACGGGACGCCCGCCGTGCTGAAGCTGGCGCCCGACCGGGCCCGTCCGGAGAGCGAGCGGGCCGCGCTCGCCCACTGGGACGGACGGGGCGCGGTCCGGCTCCTCAACCCCGGGGATACGCACGGGGTACTGCTGCTGGAGCGGTTGCATCCGGACTTGTCCGTACGCTCGCTGCCCGAGGCGAAGGCTCTGCTGGAGGCGGCGGGAACGCTGCGGCGGCTGTGGGTCGAGCCGCCCGCGGCCCATGTCTTCGAGACCGTGGCCGAGCGGACCGGTCGGCAGGCCGAGGCGATGCGGGCGACGGCGAGTGCCGACGCGGAGATCGGCCCCTTGGTCGACGCGGCGCTCGCGGCCCGCGAGGAGCTGCTCGCCGGGCCGCCCGAGGAGCGGCTGCTGCACGGCACCTTCCGGCAGAGCAAGGTGCTCGCCGGTGAGCGCATGCCGTGGCTGGCCGTGGGCCCCGACCCGGTGGTCGGCGAGTGCGCCTTCGACCTGGCCCGGCTGGTCCGCGACCGGGTGGAGGACCTGATCGCGTCTCCTTCCGGGTCGTCGATCACCCGTCGGCGGGTCAAGCGGCTCGCCGAGTCCCTGGACGTGGACCAGGAACGGCTGCGGGGCTGGACCCTGTTCCGGGCGGTCGAGTCGGGTGTCCGGGCGCGCCGGGTCGGGCGTCCGCGGGACGCGGAGCTGCTGCTGGAGTTCGCGGGCTGGCTCTGAACGCTGTCCGATGCGTTTCTGATCTCTGTCCGGTGAGTTATCCCGTACTGCCCGACGCCGCAGTGTCCGCGTCTGCGGCTGCCTGCATCGAACCCACCAGGGCGAAGACATCGGCCGCCGCCGACGCCACCGCCGCGGCCGCCGTACGTCGTGCTCCTCTGCGGACCGTCGCGGCGGCCCCCCGCTCGTGCCTGTCATGGCTGCTCCCCTCCGCATGACGCGTTGTCACGTCCTACGGTCGGGGAGCAGCCTGAGACAAAACTCTGAGGCGCCCATACGCCTCGCAAGAACTCCCTGAGCGGTGTCTTGAACGGCCCGGGGCTCCGGGTGACTACGCCGTCAGGCGGGCGATCGCCTCATCGACGGTCAGCTCCTCGCGCTCGCCGCTGCGGCGGTCCTTGAGCTCCAGGACGCCCTCGGCCGAGCGGCGGCCTGCCACCAGGATCTTCGGTACGCCGATGAGCTCGGCGTCGGTGAACTTCACGCCCGGGGAGACGCCGGCGCGGTCGTCGACCAGGACGCGCACGCCCGCGGCGCCCAGCTTCTGCGACACGTCGAGCGCCAGCTCGGTCTGCAGGGCCTTGCCCGCGGCGACCACGTGGACGTCGGCGGGAGCGATCTCCTTCGGCCAGCACAGGCCCTGCTCGTCCGCCGACTGCTCGGCCAGCGCCGCCACCGCGCGGGAGACGCCGATGCCGTACGAGCCCATGGTCACGCGGACCGGCTTGCCCTGCTGGCCGAGGACGTCGAGCTGGAAGGTGTCGGCGTACTTGCGGCCGAGCTGGAAGATGTGGCCGATCTCGATGGCGCGGTCCAGCTTGAGGCCGGTGCCGCACTGGGGGCAGGGATCGCCCTCTTCCACCACGACCACGTCCAGGTAGTCGTCGACCTCGAAGTCGCGGCCGGCGACGACGTTCTTCGCGTGCGTGTTGATCTTGTTGGCGCCGGTGATCCAGGCCGTGCCGGGGGCCACCCGCGGGTCGGCGATGTAGCGGACCTTCTCCAGACCCTGCGGGCCGACGTAGCCGCGTACGAGGTCGCCGCGGCCCTCGAAGTCCTCGGCGGTGACGAGTTCGACGACGGCAGGGGCGAGGTGCTCGCCCAGCTTGCCGAGGTCGACCTCTCGGTCGCCCGGGACGCCGACGGCGACGATCTCGCCGTCGACCTTGACCAGCAGGTTCTTCAGGGTGGCGGAGGCGGGGACACCGAGGTGCTCGGCGAGGGTCTCGATGGTGGGGGTGTCGGGGGTGTCGAGCTCCTCGACGGGGCCGTGCTCCGCGTCCACGGGCGTCAGCTTGAAGGTGACCGCCTCCGTGTTGGCCGCGTAGTCGCAGGCCGGGCAGTCGACGAAGGTGTCCTCACCGGCGGCGGCGGGGGCGAGGAACTCCTCGGAGGCAGAGCCGCCCATCGCGCCGGAGACCGCCGACACGATGCGGTAGTCCAGACCCAGGCGGGCGAAGATCTTCTGGTAGGCCTCGCGGTGCAGGCGGTAGGACTCGGCGAGGCCCTCGTCCGTGGTGTCGAAGGAGTACGAGTCCTTCATCTGGAACTCGCGGCCGCGCAGCACGCCGGAGCGGGGGCGGGCCTCGTCGCGGTACTTGGTCTGGATCTGGTAGAGCATGACCGGCAGGTCCTTGTAGGACGCGACCTGGTCCTTCACGACGAGGGTGAAGATCTCCTCATGGGTCGGGCCGAGCAGGTACTCGGCGCCCCTGCGGTCCTTGAGGCGGAAGAGGAGGTCGCCGTACTCCTCCCAGCGGGCGGAGGCCTCGTAGGGCTCCTTGGGCAGCAGGGCCGGGAGCAGGACTTCCTGCGCCCCGATGGCGTCCATCTCCTCCCGTACGACCCGGGAGATGTTGTCGAGGACCTTCTTGCCCAGCGGCAGCCAGGTCCAGATGCCCGCGGAGTTCCGGCGCACGTAGCCGGCGCGGACGAGCAGCTTGTGGCTGAGCGTCTCGGCGTCTGCCGGGTCGTCACGCAGTGTCTTGACCATCAAACGGGACATGCGATGGACCTGGGCCATGATTCTCGACTCCTGCTGCGTAAGGGTGATGGGAGCGAGGTTAGCCGGGCGGTCCATCCCGGTGGAAATCGGTTAGCGCCTGCGGAGCGGCAGCGGGGCGCCCATGACGGCGTACGGCTTGGGGGCGCTGGGGAAGAGGACCTGGCGTGCGAGGTCCTCATAGCCCAGTGAGCGGTACAGGCCGCGGGCCGGGCTGTCGGTGTCGATCGCGGAGAGGATCGAGCGGGGTTCGGCGGCGCTGTCCGTGATGCCGGTGATCAGGCGGCGGCCGATGCCGTGGTTCTGGTAGCGCGGGTGGACGTGCAGTTCGGTGATCACGAAGGAGTTGTCGAGCCAGTCGTCGTGGCCCTGGGCGCGCAGATACGGCTCGACGACGGTGGACCACCAGTGCGTACGGTCGTTGGGCATGCCATAGACGAACCCGACGAGCCGTCCGTCGAGCGTCGTCGCGCCGAGCGCCCGGGCTCCCGGGTGGGTGAGGTGGCGCAGCACGATCTGACGTCGTACGGCGATCTCGTCGGCGCCCAGCCCGAAGGCGATTGCCTGTACGGCGAGCGCCTCGTCGACGCGCGCGGCGAGATCCAGCGGGCCGATGACCACGTCGTCGGGGTTGCGGTGGCCCTGACCGGGAAAGCGCAGCATGCCGGGGAGACTACCCGGGCGCTTCGCCGGATGGCGCCGGGGACTGTGGGGTTGTCGTTCGGCTGCGGGTCGTTGTGGCCGGTCGCGCCCACGCGGCGGAGTCGCACGACGTCACAGCCCCGCGTCCGTTACGGGGCCCGGCTAGAACAGGACGCTCATGAACGCGCCGATCTCCCGGAAGCCCACGCGGCGGTACGTGGCCCGGGCGGCCGTGTTGAAGTCGTTGACGTACAGACTGACCACCGGGGCGACATCGGTGAGGGCGTACCGCATGACGGCGGCCATGCCGGGGGCCGCCAGGCCCTGCCCTCGGTATTCGGGCGCGACCCAGACCCCCTGGATCTGGCAGGCCTGCGCGGTCGCGGCGCCGATCTCCGCCTTGAAGACGACCTTGCCGTTCTGGTCGAGGCGGGCGAACGACCGTCCGGAGCCGACGAGTTCGGCGACGCGTGCCTGGTAGAGCAGCCCGCCGTCACCGGCGAGCGGCGAGACGCCGACCTCCTCGGTGAACATCGCCACGCACGCCGGCATGATCGTCTCCATCTCGTCCTTGCGGATGCGGCGGACGTACGGATCCGGGGCGATGTCGGCGGGGAGCCGGTCAGTGATCATCAGTGGCTGGTGGGTCCGGACTTCGCGGGCGGGGCCCCAGCTCGGTTCGAGCAGCCGCCACAGCTGGGCGGTGGGTTCGGCGGGGCCGACGATCGAGGAGCAGCGGCGTCCGGCCCGCCGCGCCCGGTCGGCGAAGCCGCGGACGGCGCGGGGGGTGGCGCAGATCGGGACCAGGTTGGCACCCGCGTAGCACAGGGAGCGCAGCATGCCGTCCTCGTACCAGCCCCACATTTCGCCGCCGAGCCGCCAGGGGTCGAGGCCGGCGATCTGTACGCGGGATGCGACGAAAGCGTTCGCCACCGGCTCGCGGTCGAGGACGGCGAGCGCGGCGTCCAGGTCACTCGGTTCGAGGACCCTGGTGGTGGTCTGGGTCAACAAGTGCGGGGGCCTCACCATACGGTCTGCTGGTCTCCGCACTGTACCCGGCGGATTTCGCCCCCGCCGCCCCTACCCATTCCCGACCTTGGGGGCTCCGCCCCCAGACCCCCTTGGCTGTTCTTCGGCCGCGGTGGGTGGGGGCTTGTCGCGCAGTTCCCCGCACCCCTGACGGGGTAGCGGGGAACTGCGCGATCTCCACGTACGGGACGGAGAGGCGAGGAAAACTCAGCCGGCCACGGACACCGAAGGCTCGCCGGAGGCGATTCCCTCCGCCTCCATCTGCTCCGCGATCTTCATCGCTTCCTCGATCAGGGTCTCGACGATCTTCGACTCGGGCACCGTCTTGATGACCTCGCCCTTGACGAAGATCTGCCCCTTCCCGTTGCCGGAGGCGACGCCGAGGTCGGCCTCGCGGGCCTCGCCGGGGCCGTTCACCACGCAGCCCATGACGGCGACGCGCAGCGGGACCTCCATGCCGGTCAGGCCCGCGGTGACTTCCTCGGCCAGCTTGTAGACGTCGACCTGGGCGCGTCCGCAGGACGGGCAGGAGACGATCTCCAGGCCGCGCTGCTTGAGGTTGAGGGACTCCAGGATCTGAAGGCCGACCTTGACCTCCTCGGCGGGGGGCGCCGACAGCGAGACGCGGATCGTGTCGCCGATGCCCTCGGAGAGCAGCGCGCCGAACGCCACCGCCGACTTGATCGTGCCCTGGAAGGCGGGCCCCGCCTCGGTCACACCGAGGTGCAGCGGGTAGTCGCACGCGGCCGCCAGCTGCCGGTACGCGTTGACCATGACCACCGGGTCGTTGTGCTTCACCGAGATCTTGATGTCCCGGAAGTCGTGCTCCTCGAAGAGGGACGCCTCCCACAGCGCGGATTCGACGAGCGCCTCGGGCGTCGCCTTGCCGTACTTCTGGAGCAGCCGCTTGTCGAGGGAGCCCGCGTTGACGCCGATCCGGATCGGGGTGCCGGTGTCCTTCGCGGCCCGCGCGATCTCCTTGACCTGGTCGTCGAACTGCTTGATGTTGCCGGGGTTGACGCGCACGGCCGCACAGCCGGCGTTGATCGCCGCGAAGACGTACTTCGGCTGGAAGTGGATGTCGGCGATGACGGGGATCTGGGACTTCTTGGCGATGGTCGCGAGGGCGTCGGCGTCGTCCTGGGTCGGGCAGGCGACCCGGACGATCTGGCAGCCGGACGCGGTCAGCTCGGCGATCTGCTGGAGCGTGGCGCCGATGTCCGACGTACGCGTCGTCGTCATCGACTGCACCGACACCGGTGCGTCTCCACCCACGGCGACCGTTCCGACCTGGATCTGCCGGCTCTTGCGGCGCTCGGCCAGCTTGGTCGGAACGGACGGCATGCCGAGAGAAATCGCAGTCATCTGCTGTGCAACCCCAAGTTGTGGATCAAGGTCCCGGAATCGTGGGCTCCAGGCTTTGAGATTACGGCACGGGCGCACGCCCGAGCACATCACGCCCCTGAACCCACCCAATGGAGGGCGGCCGGACACCCATGGTGCCCGGCCGCCACAAACAGTGCCTTGCTAGGAGATTTTCACCGGGTTAACCACGTCCGCGATGAGCACCAGAATCGTGAAGCAGACGAAGATTCCGGCCACCACATACGCGACGGGCATCAGCTTCGCCACGTCGAACGGGCCCGGGTCGGGCCGCTTCAGGACCTTCGCCGTGTTGCGCCGCAGCGACTCCCACAGCGCACCCGCGATGTGCCCGCCGTCGAGCGGGAGCAGCGGGAGCATGTTGAAGAGGAAGAGGGAGAGGTTGAAGCCGGCGACCAGCAGCAGCATCATCGCGACCTGCTGCGACGGCGGGATGTCGAGGGTGAAGACCTCGCCGCCGACCCGGGCCGCGCCGACCACGCCCATCGGGGAGTCGGCCTTGCGCGGGCCGTCACCGAAGGCCGCGTTCCACAGGTCGGGGACCTTGCCGGGCAGCGAGACCAGCGACTCGACGCCGTTCTGCATCATGTCGCCCATGCGGTTCACGGACTGCCCGAACGACTGCTGGACGATGCCGGAGGCGGGCGTGAAGCCGAGGAAGCCGGCGTACACGTACTTGCCTTCGACATAGCCGCCGTTGCCGTCGGTCTTGCTGACCTGGTTCTTGATCAGGTGGGCGGTCAGGTCGACCTGCTGCCCCTTGCGCATCACCGTGATCGTGACGTCCTTGCCGGGGTTGGCGCGGATGTCGGACTGGAGGGTCGACCAGTTGTCGACCGCCTTGCCGTTGAAGGCGACGATCTGGTCGCCGCCCTTGAGTCCGGCGGCCTTGGCGGGCGCGGCCTCGTCACCGCTCTCGCACTTGGTCCGGTTCTCGCTCTGCTGGATGACACAGTCCGAGACCTTGCCGACGGTGGTGGTCTGGGTCTGCACGCCGAACGTCATCATCACGCCGAGGAAGATCGCCACGGCCAGAATGAGGTTCATGAAGGGGCCCGCGAACATCACGATCACGCGCTTCCACGGCTTGCGCGTGTAGAAGAGGCGCGTCTCGTCACCCGGCTTGAGCTCCTCGAAGGCGGCCGACCTGGCGTCCTCGATCATGCCGCGGAAGGGGGAGGTCGAGCGTGCCTCGATCTTGCCGTCGGGACCGGGCGGGAACATCCCGATCATGCGGATGTAGCCGCCGAGCGGGACCGCCTTCACCCCGTACTCGGTGTCGCCCTTCTTGCGCGACCAGATGGTCGGGCCGAAGCCGACCATGTACTGCGGCACGCGGATGCCGAAGAGCTTGGCCGTCGACAGATGTCCCAGCTCGTGCCACGCGATCGAGATGAGCAGGCCGACCACGAAGACGACTATGCCGAGGATCATCATCAGGGTCGTCATGCACGAGCCTCCGCGGTTGTCGTCTGTGCCGTCAGTTCACGGGCCCGGGCGCGCGCCCAGGTCTCCGCTTCGAGGACGTCCGCGACGGTCAGGGAAGTTCCCGTATCCGGCGTGCCGTGTTCCTCGACCACCCGTGTGACAGTCTCCATGATCCCGTTGAACGGCAATGTGCCCTTCAGGAAGGCGTCCACGCACTCCTCGTTGGCCGCATTGAACACCGCCGGGGCCGTACCCGCGAGCTGCCCGACATGCCGGGCGAGTCCGACCGACGGGAACGCGTCGGTGTCGAGCGGGAAGAACTCCCAGCTCGACGCCTTGGTCCAGTCGAAAGCGGGCGCGGCGTCCGGCACCCGCTCGGGCCAGCCGAGCCCGATGGCGATCGGCCCGCGCATGTCGGGGGGCGTCGCCTGGGCGATCGTCGATCCGTCCGTGAATTCCACCATCGAGTGGACATACGACTGCGGGTGCACGACCACCTCAATGCGATCGAAGGGAATGTCGTAGAGGAGGTGTGCCTCGATGACTTCGAGTCCCTTGTTGACCAGGGTCGCGGAGTTGATGGTGATGACCGGGCCCATCGCCCAGGTGGGGTGGGCCAGGGCGTCCTCGGGGGTGACGTCCGCCAGTTCGGCCTTCGTACGTCCCCGGAAGGGGCCCCCGGAAGCGGTCACGACGAGTTTGCGTACGTCCGCCCGGGTGCCCGAGGCGAGGGCCTGGAACAGGGCCGCGTGCTCGGAGTCGACCGGGATGATCTGGCCCGGCTTGGCCAGTGCCTTCACCAGCGGGCCGCCGACGATGAGCGATTCCTTGTTGGCGAGCGCGAGGGTGCGGCCCGCCTCCAGGGCGGCGAGGGTCGGGGCGAGGCCGATGGAGCCGGTGATGCCGTTGAGCACGGTGTGGCAGTCGGATGCGGCGAGTTCGGTGGCGGCGTCCGCCCCGGCCAGGATCTCGGGGAGCGGCTCCCCCGCTCCGTACTGCTCCGTCAGTGCCTCGCGCAGCGCCGGTACGACGTCCTCGCGCGCGACGGCGACCGTCCGCACGCGCAGCCGGTGGGCCTGCTCCGCGAGAAGTCCGACCCTGCCGCCGGCGGCGGAGAGCGCGGTGACCCGGAACCGGTCGGGGTTGCGCAGCACGAGGTCGATGGCCTGGGTGCCGATCGAGCCGGTGGATCCGAGGATCACGACATCCCGGACTCCGTCCACGGGGTCGAAGACAAGATGCGGATCAGCGAGGGGGGCTGGACTGTCGCTCATCCCTCCATTGTGGCCGCAACGCGTCCCCGGCAGGACAGGGCGCCCCATTTCTCGTCGCATTACCACTCGGAGGTGCCGAGGGAAGCGAAAACCCCCCTCGTGAACCTCCCGTGAAGATCATGTGATAACTCTTCACCACCGGTCGGCGGAAGACCGACCGGCGAACGACACCCTGGGGGGTTCTCATGCAGATACGCGCTGCCCTGCCCGCGCTCGCGGGCGCCGTGGTTCTCACGGGCACGATTCTCAGCACTCCGGCTCAGGCGGCCGGGAGTGTCTACATCTACGAGGTGTACTACGACAGCCCGGGCTCGGACGGCGGCTCCAACGCCAGCCTGAACGCCGAGTGGGTCAAGATCAAGAACTCGACGTCGTCGACGGTCTCCCTGAAGAACTGGAAGATCAAGGACGCGACCGGCTACACGTACACCTTCGGCGACGTGAAGATCGGCGCGGGCGCGACCAAGAAGGTGCACACCGGCAAGGGCACGAACACCGCGACCGACAAGTACTGGGGCCGCTCCTGGTACGTGTGGAACAACACGGGCGACACCGCGAAGCTCTACAAGGCGAGCGGCACGAAGGTCGACTCGTGCTCGTGGTCCTCGCGGGGCAGCGGCTACAAGTACTGCTAACGCCTACGCCGCCGCTGTTTGCGGGTCCTGGTGCGCGCGCGAGGCGGAACGGGAGCCTCGCGCGGCTCCAGCCCGGGCTGGTCCGGGGGCGACACGGACGGGGTGGCGTCGGTCGGGGCGAACTCGCCCTGGACCACGCCCTCCGCCGTGTCCAGCGTCGGCGCGGTGAAGTGCAGGCCGTCGGTGGGCCCGCGCCCCGTCCCGGCGCCCGGAGCCGCGGCGTCGAGATTGAAGACGTATCCGACGGACTCCTCCTTGATCGCGTCGGTCATCGCGCCGTACATGTCGAAGCCCTCGCGCTCGTACTCGACGATCGGCTCCCGGCCGAGGGTCCAGCGCAGGCCGATGCCGTCACGGAGGTAGTCCATCTCGTAGAGGTGCTCGCGCCATTTGCGGTCGAGGACGGAGAGGACGACGAGGCGTTCCAGGTCGCGCAGCGCCTCGGCGCCGAGTTCCGCCTCGCGCTCCTCGTACCGGGCGTGGATGTCGTCCGTCACCGCGTCGATCAGTTCGCCCGCGGTGAGGTTCGCGCGGTCGCCGGCCTCCTCCTCCAGCTCCTCGATCGTGATCCCCACGGGGTACAGCTGCTTGAGCGCGCCCCACAGCCGCTCCAGGTCCCATTCCTCGGCGAAACCCTCGCTCGTCTCCTGCTCGATGTACGCGCGGACGGTGTCGTCCATGAAGTGCAGGATCTGTTCGCGCAGGTCCTCTCCCGCGAGGACCCGGCGGCGTTCGGCGTAGATGAGGGTGCGCTGCCGGTTGAGGACCTCGTCGAACTTCAGGACGTCCTTGCGGGACTCGAAGTGCTGCTGCTCCAGCTGGGCCTGGGCGGAGGCGATCGCGCGGGTGACCATCTTGTTCTCGATGGGTACGTCGTCGGGCACATTCGCCATGGACATCACCCGGTCGACCACGTTGGCGCGGAACAGTCGCATCAGGTCGTCCTGGAGCGAGAGGTAGAAGCGCGAGGCGCCCGGGTCGCCCTGGCGGCCGGAACGGCCGCGCAGCTGGTTGTCGATGCGCCGTGACTCGTGGCGCTCGGTGCCGAGGACGTAGAGGCCGCCGAGCTCCTTGACCTCGTCATGCTCGGCCGCGACCGCGGAAGTGATCCGGTCGAGCACCTTCTGGCGCTCCTCCGGTTCCGCGTCCTGCGCGGTCTCGGCGAGCGCCATCGCCTCCGGGTTGCCGCCGAGCATGATGTCGGTGCCGCGGCCCGCCATGTTCGTGGCCACGGTGACCGCGCCCTTGCGTCCGGCCTGCGCCACGATCTGGGCCTCGCGCTGGTGGTTCTTGGCATTGAGCACCTCGTGCCGGATGCCCCGCTTCCTGAGCCGCGCGGACAGCACCTCGGACTTCTCGACGGAGGTGGTACCCACCAGGATCGGCTGGCCCTGCTCGTGCTTCTCGGCGATGTCCGCGAGGATCGCGGCGTACTTCGCCTCCTCGGTGCGGTAGATCTGGTCGGGGTCGTCGCGGCGGACCATCGGCCGGTTCGTGGGGATCGGGACGACGTGCAGCTTGTAGATCTGGTGGAACTCGGCCGCCTCGGTCATGGCGGTGCCGGTCATGCCGGCGAGCTTCTCGTAGAGACGGAAGAAGTTCTGCAGCGTGATCGTGGCGAGCGTCTGGTTCTCGTCCTTGATCGTCACTCCTTCCTTCGCCTCGATGGCCTGGTGCAGCCCTTCGTTGTAGCGGCGGCCCGCGAGGATGCGGCCGGTGTGCTCGTCGACGATGAGCACCTCACCGTCCACGACGACGTAGTCCTTGTCCTTCTTGAAGTGCTCCTTGGCCTTGAGGGCGTTGTTGAGGTGCCCGATGAGCGGGGTGTGATCGGACTCGTAGAGGCTGTCGATGCCGAGCTGGTCCTGGACGTACTCCACTCCGGCGTCCAGGATCGCCACCGTGCGCTTCTTCGGGTCGTACTCGTAGTGGTACTGGGTCCGCAGCTCGGCGAGGCGGTCCTTGTCCGCCTGCGTGGTGAACTGCTCCTCCTGCACGAGTACGCCCTTCATCCGCAGCGCGAACGCGGCGAAGGACTCGTACCAGTGCGTGGGCTGATCGGCCGGACCGGAGATGATCAGCGGGGTGCGCGCCTCGTCGATGAGGATCGAGTCGGCCTCGTCGACGATCGCGAAGTGGTGGCCGCGCTGCACCAGTTCGTCCTGCGACCAGGCCATGTTGTCGCGCAGGTAGTCGAAGCCGAACTCGGTGTTGGTGCCGTAGGTGATGTCGCAGGCGTACTGCGCGCGCCGCTCGGCCGGGGTCGACTGCGTCTTGATCACCCCGACGGTCAGCCCCATGAACCGGTAGGCGCGCCCCATCCACTCGGCGTCCCGCTCGGCCAGGTAGTCGTTGACCGTGACGAGGTGAACTCCCTTGCCGGTCAGGGCGTTCAGATACACGGGAAGCGTGCCGACCAGGGTCTTTCCCTCGCCGGTCTGCATCTCGGCGATGTTGCCGGAGTGCAGCGCCGCGCCGCCCATGATCTGTACGTCGAAGTGGCGCATGCCTAGGGTGCGCCGGGCCGCCTCGCGCATCGCGGCGAAGGCCTCCGGCAGCAGGTCGTCCAGGCTCTCGCCGCCCGCGTACCGCTCCTTGAACTCCGGGGTGAGCGCCTGGAGTTCCTCGTCGGTCAGCGACTTGAACTCCTCCTCCAGGGAGCCCACCTGTTCGGCGATGCGCTCGAGGCGGCGCAGCATCCTTCCCTCGCCGGCGCGCATGATCCTGCCGGTGATGGCGTCCAGACCTTTACCTGCCATGGGAAATTCCCCCAGAACTGAGCACAGCTAAACGGCGTCCACGAGCATCCGTATCCAGCGATTGGCCCGCTGGAGAATGTGGACGCCCTGTTGATTCGCTTTGATCACTTCGCGCAGTACGGGGTCCTCGACCACCTCGAGCGCGGTGCGGAAGAGCTGCTGAATGACGGGCCGTTCACCCGGCCGTCCGGAATCGAGCAGGCCGTCGATGTCGCGGAGGTCGATTCTCCGGATTCGTACGGCGTCGAAGGAGGCCACGGGCGGCCGCGGCACCTCGTCGACCAGGGACAACGCGCAGTCGTTCAGGAGGACCGCGAGCGCGTCACGGTGCCCGTCGAAGGTCTCCGGAGCGGCCTCGCGCAGCTTCTGCGCCAGTGGCTGCACCTCATTGCGCACGGTACGCAACGCCCGTACGAGATCCATTTCATTCAGCTGCCGCCATGCCTCCCCGCGGGCACGCGTCAGCTGTACGGAAATACCGTGGCTGTATTCTTCCCCGACTCCTTGGCGCATCTGCCGTCCCCGTTCGCCATTCCTTTCATTGTTGACGCACAACTTCGGTGCGGCAAGCAGCAGAATGGCGAACGGGACGGGTGTGCATTCCTGGGGAAAGGGTCAGCGAATGGGTCGGTGAACGTTGTCCTTCTTGCTCGGGCCGGGCGTCGCGTCCGCGATCCAGGGGCCTTCTCCGGACGGGTCGATGACGCCCTCCTCCAGCCACGTGTACGTACCCGACAGGACGCCCTTGACCACCTTGCGGTCGAGGTCGTCGGTGTTGGTCCACAGGCGGTCGAAGAGTTCGTCGACGCGGATGCGAGACTGGCGGCAGAAGGCGTCGGCGAGTTGGTAGGCCTCGCGGCCGTGCTCCCCGGTGGTGCGCAGGAGTTCGGCGCGGACGCAGGCCGCGCTCATCGCGAAGAGTTCGGCGCCGATGTCGACGATCCGGCCCAGGAAGCCCTGCTTGGTCTCCATGCGGCCCTGCCAGCGGGACATGGCGTAGAAGGTGGAGCGGGCGAGCTTGCGCGCGCTGCGTTCCACGTATCGCAGGTGCGCGGACAGATCCACCTGCTGGTTGAACTCGTTGTACGAACGCGGGAGTTGACCGGGACCCGCCACCAGCTTCGGCAGCCACTTGGCGTAGAAGACACCGGCGTTCGCGCCCGCCTTCGCCTTGTCCGAGAGGGACTTGTCCGGGTCGATGAGGTCGCCCGCGACCGACAGGTGGGCGTCGACCGCCTCGCGGGCGATCAGCAGATGCATGATCTCCGTCGAGCCCTCGAAGATGCGGTTGATGCGCAGATCGCGCAGGATCTGCTCGGCGGGAACCGCCCGCTCCCCGCGCGCGGCGAGCGACTCGGCGGTCTCGAAGCCGCGGCCGCCGCGGATCTGCACCAGTTCGTCGGCCATCAGCCAGGCCATCTCGGAGCCGTACAGCTTGGCGAGGGCGGCCTCGATGCGGATGTCGTTGCGGTCCTCGTCGGCCATCTGCGAGGACAGGTCGAGGACGGCCTCCAGCGCGAACGTCGTCGCCGCGATGAAGGAGATCTTCGAGCCGACCGCCTCGTGGAAGGCGACGGGCTTGCCCCACTGCTCGCGCGCCGCCGACCACTCGCGGGCGATCTTCAGACACCACTTGCCCGCGCCCACGCACATGGCGGGCAGGGAGAGCCGGCCGGTGTTGAGGGTGGTCAGGGCGATCTTGAGGCCCGCGCCCTCCGGGCCGATCCGGTTCGCGGCCGGGACGCGGACCTGGTGGAAGCGCGTGACGCCGTTCTCCAGACCGCGCAGGCCCATGAAGGCGTTGCGGTTCTCGACGGTGACACCCTCGGAGCCGGCCTCCACCACGAAGGCCGTGATGCCGCCCTTGTGGCCCTCGGACTTGGGGACGCGCGCCATGACGACCAGGAGGTCCGCGACGACGCCGTTGGTCGTCCAGAGTTTCACTCCGTCGAGGATGTAGTCCTCGCCGTCCGGTACGGCGGCCGTGGCGAGCCGGGCCGGGTCGGAGCCGACGTCCGGCTCGGTCAGCAGGAAGGCCGTGATGTCGGTGCGGGCGCAGCGCGGCAGGAAGGTTTCCTTCTGCTCCTGGGTGCCGAACAATTTCAGCGGCTGCGGTACTCCGATCGACTGATGCGCGGAGAGCAGCGCGCCGATCGCGGGGCTCGCGGAGCCGACCAGGGCGAGCGCCTTGTTGTAGTACACCTGGGTGAGACCGAGGCCGCCGTACTTGGTGTCGATCTTCATGCCGAGGGCGCCGATCTCCTTGAGGCCGTCGATGACCTCGTCGGGGATCTGCGCCTCGCGCTCGATGCGGGCCGAGTCGATCTTCGTCTCGCAGAAGTCGCGCAGTTTGGCGAGGAACTCCTCGCCGCGCTGCGCGTCCTCGTCGGCGGGCATGGGGTGGGGGTGGATCAGGTCGAGACGGAAGCGGCCGAGGAACAGCTCCTTGGCGAAGCTGGGCTTGCGCCAGTCCTGTTCGCGCGCGGCCTCGGCGACCTGTCGGGCCTCACGTTCGGTGACTGTGGGCTTGTGGGGTGTTGCGGACATGAGGCTCACCTCGCCGCGAATAGGGATCTTGGGCTCGTACACCGTTCTTCGGCGCGATCGTTACCGACCGGTGCTACTCGATCGTATGTACCCGATTCAGGGTGTGCCCACCAGACCTCGCGCAGTGTTCGGCCCAATGCGCGCCCCCGGGTGTCAGCCGATGGCCACCGAGTACGACTTCGTGTCAAGTCGTCCGGAGCCGCGGAAGACCTCGCTGCCCGACTCGATGCCGGAGAGGTATGTGTCGTTGCTCAGTAGTTTGCGACGGACCAGCGCCTGGGTGAAGTCGTCCAGGTCGAGGTCGGCCTTGGTGGTGTTCGTGCGGCGGACGAAGGAGTACACCTTCCAGCCGATGTCGCCCTGATAGATGTCCCACATGGCGCCGCCGAGGCTGACGCTGCCGTACTTGGTGCCGAGGGGGCCCGCGCCGCCCTGCCGGTTGAGCCAGACCATGACTTCGTCGGTGGGCTGGTCCTGCCAGTCCGCGTTGTTCTTGGCGTGCAGCCACAGGTCGTACGCGACGTTCATGGTGCCGGGGTTGGAGCTGACCGAGAACTGCCAGCTGGTCCTGACCGGCTTGCGGTCACCGACCCGGACGGGCAGCTCGGTGGCCGCCTTGTCCACCTTCCAGCCCCAGTGCCAGCCGAGCACCGTACTGGCGTAGGACTTCACGGCGTTTTCCTTGCCGGTCTTGCTGGACCAGGTGTACTCCGTGCCCCAGGCGATGGTGTCGCCGCTGCGCGAGGTGTCCCAGACGCACTGGGTTCCCGTGCCGTCGTCCTGCCCCCAGAGGTTGTTGTTGACGTAGTACTTGCCCATCGTGACGGTGTCGAAGGCGCCGCACTTCTTGCTGTCCTCGCCCGCCTGGGCGACAGTGACGCCGGCGGCGGCCGCGAGCGCCACCGAGCTCGCCAGGAGCGTCTTCGCCTTCTTGGACAGGCGCGGTCGACGGTGTTGCATCGGGGGTCCTTCCGGGGGACGGTCTGTGTACGCCCCTCAGTGGCCACCGCATGGTCAAAGGGTTGCCATGGCGCAAGCGATTGCCGTGGCGCACTCAAGAATTTAGTTGTCGAAGCGCTTCGACAACCTCTGGACACGTCTTCTTCACCGAGCTAGTGTCAAGCCATCCTCACTCGCCCCTATCCGCAATACGCGCACTGTCGAAGCGCTTCACAAAGCTTGGAGAGCTGGATGGTCACCCTCGCCGAGGTCGCCCAGCACGCCGGAGTCTCGGCGAGCACGGTGAGCTATGTCCTCAGCGGCAAGCGGTCCATCTCCGCGGGCACCCGGCAGCGGGTCGAGCGGAGCATCCAGGAGCTCGGCTACCACCCGAACGCGGGCGCCCGGGCCCTGGCGAGCAGCCGGTCCAACATCATCGCGCTGATGATTCCGCTCCGTACCGACATGTACGTACCCGTGATGATGGAGATCGCCATCGCGGTGGCGACCAACGCCCGCACCCATGGGTACGACGTGCTGCTGCTCACCGGCGAGGAGGGTCCCGACGCGGTACGCCGGGTCACCGGCAGCGGGCTCGCCGACGCGATGATCCTGATGGACGTCGAACTCGACGACGAGCGGCTGCCGTTGCTGCGCGAGACGGATCAGCCGTCCGTGCTCATCGGACTGCCCGCCGACACCTCCGGACTGACCTGCGTCGACCTCGACTTCGGCGCGACGGGAGCCCTGTGCGCCGAACATCTGGCGATCCTCGGCCACCGTGACATCGCTGTCATCGGCGAGGCGCCCGCGGTCTACGAACGGCACACCGGCTTCGCCGAGCGCACGCTCGACGGACTCCGGTCCCGTTCGCGGGAGTTGGGCCTGCGCGTGCTGCACCGCCCCTGCGAGGGCGGGTACGACGCGATGGCCGTGACCCTCGCCCGGATCCTCGACGAGCGCCCGGGCACCACGGGCTTCGTCGTGCAGAACGAGTCGGCGGTCGAACCGCTGCTCGCGCTGCTGCGCCAGCAGGGCCGCGCCGTGCCCGAGGACGTGTCGGTGATCGCGATCTGCCCGGACCAGGTCGCCACACAGGCCTCGGTGCGGCTGACCTCGGTCGCCATCCCCGCACAGGAGATGGGCCGGTACGCCGTGGAACATCTGATCGCCAAGCTCGAAGGACACGGCAAGGACGAAGTCGTGCTGATCGCACCCGAGTTGACGGTACGGGCGAGCACGGGTCCGGCGCCGACCGCCTGACACACGGCGCCCTGCCGCGGCCCTGCCGTGGAGCACCGCACACGACGCCGCGCACCACGTCGTACGCCCGCCGTGAGGCGCCGTACACCGAGCCGTACGCCCTCCCCGGGGGTCCGGCGCGGACGAGTCACGCCCTCGTGTGAGGGCAGCACCCTGTCCCGGCCCGCCTGAGCCGCGCCAGGTCACTTCGCCACTCCTCCTCCCAGGAGCACCCCACGTGAATCAGCCTGCCGAAAACCAGCCCCCTCAGGGCACCGTCAGCCTCGCGCAGTCCTCCCCGACCGTCGGTACGTTCCGCGAGCGGGACGGCGCGCTGGAGTGGAGCGGCCGCACGGAGACCGTACGCATCGAGCCCTGGGGCCCGGACGCGGTCCGCGTCCGGGCGCGGCTCGGCGGCCCGGTCCTGGAGAGCCTCCCGGGCGCGCTGCTGGACGAGCCGCCGGCCACCGAGAGCACCGTCAAGACCGAGGGCGGGGAAGGCCGGTTGACGGTCGGCGCGCTGACCGCTCTGGTGACCGCCGAGGGGCTCGTCCGCTTCGTCCGCACCGCCGACGGCGGCGAACTCCTCGCCGAGGAGCGCGCCCACTTCTGGTGGCCCGGCTCGCGCCTGTACACCCCGACCGGGAACGGGCACCACCGCCTGGAGCAGCGGTTCGCCGCGTACGAGGGCGAGAAGCTGTACGGCCTCGGACAGCACCAGCACGGGCTGCTCGACCAGAAGGGCGCCGTCCTGGACCTGATCCAGCGCAACGCCGAGGTGACCGTGCCGGTGCTCGTCTCCAGCCGCGGCTACACCCTCCTGTGGAACAACCCGGCGATCGGCCGCGTGGAGCTCGCGGGCAACGGCACCCGCTGGGTCGCCGACTCGGCCCGCCAGATCGACTACTGGATCACTGCGGGCACCCCCTCCGACGCCCAGCGCCGCTACAGCGCCGCCACCGGCCGTACGCCGATGCTGCCCGAGTGGGCGGCCGGTTTCTGGCAGTGCAAGCTGCGCTATCGCACGCAGGACGAACTCCTGGAAGTGGCCCGCGAATACAAGCGCCGGGGCCTGCCCCTGTCCGCCATCGTCTGCGACTTCTTCCACTGGACGCATCTGGGCGAGTGGAAGTTCGACCCGGCGGAGTGGCCCGACCCGGCGGCGATGCGGCGGGAGCTCACGGAACTCGGCGTCAAACTGGTCGTGTCCGTCTGGCCGTCGGTCTCGCCCCTCTCCGAGAACCATCAACTCATGGAGCAGCGCGGCTACTTCATCGGCACGGAGTACGGTCCGATGGCGCACGCCGACTGGCCCGACAAGGAGGTCGCGTCCACCGTCCAGGTGGCCTTCTACGACGCGACGAACCCCGACGCGCGCGACTTCCTCTGGTCGCGCGTGAAGGACAACTACCTCGACCCGTACGGGATCGATGCCTTCTGGCTCGACGCCTGCGAGCCGGAGCTGAAGCCGGGCTTCTCGGAGAACCTGCGCTACTACGCGGGCCCGGGCCTGGAGGTGGGCAATCTCTACCCCCGCGAGAACGCCCGCACCTTCTACGAGGGCATGCTGGCCGCAGGCGAGAGCGAGGTCGTCACCCTCAACCGCTCGGCGTGGGCGGGCAGTCAGCGCTACGGCGCCGCCCTGTGGTCCGGCGACATCGGCACCGACTTCGCGACCCTGCGCCGCCAGATCGCCGCCGGGCTCAACACGGCGCTCTCCGGCATCCCCTGGTGGAACACCGACATCGGCGGCTTCCACGGCGGCGACCCGGACGACCCGGCGTACCGCGAGGTCATGGTCCGCTGGTTCCAGTTCGGCGCGCTGTCCCCGCTGATGCGTCTGCACGGCTTCCGCGACCCGGGCATGCCGCTCGGCCCCGACATGACCGGCGGCCCGAACGAGGTCTGGTCGTACGGCGAGGAGGCCGGCGTGATCCTGGAGAAGTACCTGCGGCTGCGCGAGCGCCTGAAGCCGTACGTGCTGGAGGTGATGCGGGAGGCCCACGAGGAGGGGCTGCCGGTGATGCGCCCGCTGTTCCTGGAGTTCCCGGACGACCTGGCGACCTGGTCCGTGGACGACTCGTATCTCTTCGGCCCCGACCTGCTGGTCGCGCCGGTGCTCACGGCGGGCGCGACGGCCCGTACGGCTTACCTCCCGGCGGGCGCGTACTGGACGGACGCGTGGACGGGTGAGACCTACGAGGGGGGCGCCGCCGTGACGGTCGACGCCCCGCTGGACCGCATTCCCCTGTTCCTGCGGGACGGGGCGAAACTGCCCGTGGCCCCATAGCCGGGTGCGGCCGGTCCCTCGCGGGTGACCGGCCGCACTCTCATGCGTGTTTCATGAGCGGATCAACTGCTGCTGACCGTCAGGTTGTTGGCGGCGAAGTCGAGCCCGCCCGAGGACGAGGTGATCTCGAAGCCGAACTGCACGTCGCCGATGGTCTCGTTGCCGAACCAGCCCTTGGTGTCCTTGATCCACTTCAGGATCGGCAGGACGTTCACCGTGCCGGAGCTGGAGTTCGAGGTGCGCACGAACGAGAAGACCTCGTTGGCACCGTTGTTGCCCTTGTAGACGGTCCAGGTGTGACCGCCCAGCGTCACGTTGCCCTGCGAGGTACCGAGGGGGCCGACGGCTCCGGTCTTGTTGACCCAGAGCATGATCTCGTAGTCGTAGTCGGTGTCCCAGATGTCGTACGACGTGTTGTACGCGCCGGACGACGGCACCGTGACGTTGTAGCTGCTGGAGAGCGAGCCGAGCGAGGTGATCGACTTGTTGATCACCTTTTTGGAGTTGGGGTAGGACTTGATGCCGCCGGTGTTCGGGTGGTTCGCCCACACTCCCCAGCTGGTGCCGGAGTTGGCCCAGATGCACTGGTTGCCGGCGCCGGAGCCCCAGATGTTGTTGTAGAGCGTGTAGCCGTTCAGGGTTGTGGTGCCCCATTGGTCGCACGAGCTCCAGACGGCGGCCTGGGCGGGGGCGGAGGCGAGTCCGATGGTCGCGCCCAGCGCGAGGGCGGGGGCCAGCATCGCCTTGGTGATCCTGCTCAGCGTGCGTGTTGCCATGGTGTCCCTTCCATGGGTGGGGGGAGTTGCGCGGGTTACCACGCCCCCAGGCTGAGGACGTGGTCTTCTCCGGCGACGAGGTCGAGCGGTTCGGCGCCGGTGGAAGTCCGGATCTCGATGCGGTGGGTACGGGTGGGGCGTATGACCGCGGTGGCTTCTCGCGGGCTCCAGGTGAGGTCGATCTCCGCGCCGAACCGCGTGCGGACGCCCCGTAGTCGGCCCGTGGGGTACGCCGTCGGCAGCGCGGGCAGCAGGACCAGCCGGTCGGGCGTCGACTGGACGAGCATCTCGATCAGCACGGCGGGCAGCGTGTGGGCGGCGTCCGCGTTGTAGACGTGCCGGTTGGGGTAGTGCCCGCTCATCAGGGAGACGTGGAAGAAGTTCCCGGCCAGGACGTTGTCCAGGGCCGCCGCCACCCGTTCGCCGTCCCTCAGCCGGGCCGCCACCAGGGCGTGGTGGAGGTGGCCGTGCGCGGAGTCGTTCTCGGCGCCGCGCAGTTCGAGCGCGCGATGGGCCGCCGCGGCGAGGTCCGGGGTGTCATAGGGGGTGATCTCGTCGAGCGGCCAGACGCCGTAGAGGTGGCTGAGATGGCGGTGGTCGTAGGTGTCGTCGAGACCGGGCCAGGCCCATTCGGCCAGCGCGCCATCGGCGTTGACGCGGTGCGGCGGCAGCCGGTCGGCGAGCTCGCGCCAGCGTTCGGCGTCGGGTCCTGGGTGGTAGTCGGCCGCCGTGCGCAGGGCGTGGCGGGCCGCGGAGAGGTCCATGGCGGCATTGAGGGTGACCCAGCTCGCGTTCGCGGGGCGGTTCTCCGGGGAGTACGACGGCACGATCACGAGATGGCCGTTGTCGTCGGTGCGGGTGAGGAAGTCCTCGTAGAAGTACGCCACTTCGGCGAGGGCCGCTCCAAGGCGCGGGTCGCGTGCGCCGCGGGTCTCGTCGTGGTCCACGAGGGGCTTCAGGAGCCAGTCGGCGCCCGCGGTCCACACGTGCAGGGGGTACTCGCGACTGAGGTGGTAGATGTGCCCGGACTCGCCGTCGGTGTGCGCGGGGGCCACGACGCCCCGCGCGCCGAAGATCGCCCGGGCGTTGTCGCGCCAGTGCGGCAACTGGCCGTGGATCAGGGCGGCATGGGCCTCCGTGACCTCAGGGAGCGCGGCCGCGGCGGCCGACGCCGTCTGAAGGTTGAGGTTGGCGTCCGTGGTGAACGCCCCGGACCAGGCGGTGTCCCAGTCGCCGGTCCACAGCCCGGTCAGGCGTGGCGGCAGCGTCCCGGCGGACGACAGCAGGTGGTAGCGGCCCGCCGCGAAAAGCCGCTCCAGGAGGGCGGGGCTTTTGGAGCGGTGGACCAAGTCCGAGCCAGGGAGGGCGCGTTCGACGGCGTCGGCGTGCAGGTCGAGAGCGGTGCGGAGGTAGGCGGGCCGGTGGAGGGCGGTGTGGCGGGAGAGGAGGTGGGTGTACGCGTCTTTGTCGGTGTCGGGTTCGGCGTCGGCTTCGGCGTCGGGTTCGGCTTGGGCTTCAGCTTCGGCTTCAGCTTCAGCTGCGGCATCGGCGTCGGCTTCGGCTTCGGCGTCGGCGTCGGCTTCGGCTTCGGCTTCGGCTTCGGCTTCGGCTTCGGCTTCGGCGTCGGCGTCGGCTTCGGCTTCGGCTTCGGCTTCGGCTTCGGCTTCGGCTTCAGCATGGGCTTCGAGCCGGCCGGCGGATTGACTGTCGTCCTGGGGCAGCAGGGCGCGCAGCTCGCGGGCCTCGGTCAGCGCGTCCAGTTCGCCCGCGTGCCGCCGTACGCGCGTGAGCAGAAGCAGCGAGCGCGCGCCCTCGACGCGTACGCCGGGCAGGGCGGTCCGGGTCCGGCCGCCCGTGACCACGACGAGCGTCACCCCCGTGTACGCCAGGTCGCTGCCCGGATAGCGGGCGCGCAGCGTGAGGAGGGCGCCCTCGGGGGTGAGGACGGCGCTGTGTCCCACCGTCAAGTCGGCGGGGACGCCCGGCAGTCGGGGGTCGAGGGTCACGTCGACCGTGAGATCGGACTCGGTCACGTACTGGACGACGACGTCGTCGGCCCGTGAGACGAAGACCTCGCTGCGCCAGCTGCCGCACTCGGCGCTGACGACGCCGGTGGTGAAGTCGACCTCGCGCCGGTACGAGCGCCATTCCGCGGCCGGGCGGCGCAGCCGCACCTGGAAGGCGGGGTGGAAGGGCGGCACCCAGAGCAGCGGTCGCCCATCGGTGAAGGCCTCCCCCGCCGTGGTGTCCCCTGCCAGCAACCGGTCCTGTACGTCGTCGAGTCGGTCGGCGAGAGCGGGCGGACGCGCGCGCCCGCTGCCGTTCGGCCGGACCAGGCTGTGGTGGTTGACGATGACCCGGTCGCCGTTCGGATCGCCGAACACCATGACGCCGTGCGTGCCGTTCCCGCTCAGGAAGGCGTCCTCCCAGCGGGCCGCGGGCAGCGGCTCCCAGGTGCCGTGGACGGGCGCGCTCATGGGGCCGGCTCCAGCACGACGACGCCGTACCGGTCCAGCTCCACGGCCTCCGCCACGTCGGCACCGGTGAGCAGGTCACGATGGCGTCCGGGCACCGAAACGGCGACCCGGTCCCGCCCGTGATGGAGAAGGAACAGCAGGCCGCCACGGCGTACGGCCTCCACCCCTGCCGGAAGGCCGTCGAGCGGCGGCCGTACACCCGCGTCCTGTGCGATCCCGGCCAGCAGGGTGCACAGCGCCTCGGGCTCGGGAAGTGTGGAGAGGTACCAGGCGCCGCCCTTACGGAGCACCGCAGGCATTCCGTCCAGCTCGCCGCCCTTGTACACGGCCTCCGCGACGGCGTCCCCGGCCGCCTCGATCTCCTCGGACCACAGCGTGCCCCGGAAGCCGTCGCACTCGGCGGTCTCCCCCGCGTCCAGCGGCCACCACTCGTGCAGCGTGCGGATGCCGAACAGTTCGCGCAGCCGCGCGTCCATGCCGCCGGGGCGCACCCGGTCGTCCTCGTCGGCGACACCGGTGAGGAAGCCGCAGACGAGGATGCCCCCTCCTCGTACGTACGCGAGGAGGTTGTCGATCGCTGCGTCCGTGAGCAGATACAGCTGCGGTACGACGACGAGCCTGTACGCGGACAGGTCGTGCTCGGGGTGCGCGAAGGCGGTGGTGAGGTGGGCCTCCCACAGGGCGCGGTGCCAGGCGCGTACGACCTCGGGACAGTCGACCTCGCGGGAAAGGCGACCGTCCTGCGCGCCGGCCCACCAGGAGTTCCAGTCGTGCAGGATCGCGATGTCGGAGGTGAGATGTGTGCCCGCGACTTCGCCGCCGATGAGGGCGAGTTCGGCACCGAGCCGCTTGACCTCCTGGAAGGTGCGACCCCGCTCCCCCGCGTGGCTGAGCATCCCCGAGTGGAACTTCTCCGCGCCCTGGCGGGACTGCCGCCACTGGAAGTAGCAGACCGCGTCGGCGCCGCGCGCCACGGCCTGGAAGGACCAGAGGCGGTTGAGGCCGCGCGGCTTGGGGTGGTTCACGCCGCGCCAGTTGACCGGTCCGGCCGCCTGCTCCATGAGCATCCAGGGGCCGCCCGCCACCTGGGACCGCGTCATGTCCTGGATGAGCGCGCCGTTCTGGGCGCCGAAGGGGTCACGCGGATCCGGATAGATGTCGACCGAGACGACGTCCTCCTCGGCGGCCCACTTCCAGGCGTCCTGGCCCACCCACATCGGCATGAAGTTGCTGGTGACGGGGGTGTCCGGGGTGTGCCGGCGGACGATGTCCCGCTCGGCGCGGTAGCACTCCAGGAGCATGTCGGAGGTGTAGCGCTTGAAGTCGAGCACGTGCGTCGGGTTCTTCATGTAGTGCGCGTGACGCGGCGGGAGCACCTCGTGCCAGCCGTCGTAGCCCTGGCTCCAGAAGGCCGTGCCCCAGGCTTCGTTGAGGGTCTCGATCGTGCCGTACTTGTCCTGGAGCCAGCGGCGGAAGGTGGCGGCCGCCTCGTCGCCGTAGTCGAAGGTGCAGTACTCGTTGTTGATGTGCCACATGGTGAGGGCCGGGTGGCTGCCGTAGCGGGCGGCCAGGTCCTCGGTGATGGCGGCGGCGTAGCGGCGGTAGACGGCGCTGGAGTGCGAGAAGTGCTGGCGGGAGCCCCACCACTCGGTGCGCCCTTCCTCGTCCCGGGGCAGCGTCTCGGGGTGCAGGCGGCCCATCCAGGGCGGGGGCGAGGAGGTGGGCGTGGCGAGGACGACACCGATGCCGTTCGCGTGCATCAGGTCCATCAGCCGGTCGAGCCAGCCGAACTCGCGTGCCCCCGGGCGCGGTTCGATCTTCGCCCAGGAGAAGACGCCGACGGTGACGGAGTTGACGCCGGCCTCCTTCATCAGGCGTACGTCCTCGTGCCAGGTCTCCTCGGGCCACTGCTCGGGGTTGTAGTCGCCGCCGAAGAGGATGCGGCCGCGAGTGGCGTCGGCGAGACTCGGCCCCTCGGGCGTCCGTTCCTTGTGCACGGGCATCAGACGGGCTCCCCGCATTGGATGCCGCGCCCGTTCGTGCCGAGGTAGACCCGGCCGTAGACGCGCGGGTCGCCCGTGATGACCTCGCCGATCCAGCCCCACTGGTGGGCGTTGTCGTTGATACGGACCCAGGTCCTGCCCTCGTCGTCGGAGCGGAGGACGGCGGTGATGGTCTGCGTCGAACCGACCTGGTAGATCGCCGGGTAGTCCGCCCCGTCTGCGGCCTTGCCGAAGCCGAGGGTGTACGAGGCCCAGCAGCTGGTGACCTTCTCGAAGCCTGCGCCACCGTCGGTGGACCGGTAGAGGCCATTCCATTTCACGCTCAGCCACAGGTCACCGGAGCGTCCCGGCGCCGCGACCAGCTTGAACTGGCTGTCGCCCAAGGGCAGTCCGGTCGCACGGGCCGTGAAGGAACGGCCACTGTCAGTGCTGGCGAACAGTGTTCCTGTGTCGGTGTCGTACGCGTAGAAGAGCGTCGGGTCGGCCGGGTCGGCGACCGGCGTGGCGCCCTTCGGGAAGGAGGAGACCTCGGACCAGGTCGCGCCGCTGTCCGCCGAGCGGTGCGCTGCGTACTTCGTGCCGTCCCAGTGCACGAAGGACCACAGCAGTGTGCTGCCGTCGGCGCTGGAGGCGATCGGCCCCGGTGCGCTCTTGGCGATGTCGGGCTGGGCCGCGAAGGGCGCCCAGGTCTGCCCGCCGTCGTTCGAGTAGGCGCCGTTGCCGTTGTCGCCCCAGCCCGCGCGGACGACGTACGACGGCTTGGCCGCGGCTTGCGCGAGTCCCGTCGCCGACCCGAACACGGGGTTCGCCGCCATGCCGCGCGACGGAGACGCCGTGAGCCGCTCGTGGTACATCACGCCGATGTCCCCGAGTCCGCTGATCAGATGCGCCTCCCCGGCCGGGGGCGAGATCAGCTGGCGCACGGCCGTCTCCTCCAGACCGCGGATCTGCGGCGCCCAGCGCGTGAGGTCGCGGGTGCCGTAGAGGGTCGCGCCGGTCCCGTACACGACGTGCTTGGAGTCGTACGGGTCCACGGCGACCGCCTGGATCCACCAGCCGAACTTGGGCTGGTCGCCGCCCCAGTTGAGGAAGGGAGTCTCGGTCACGTCGAACACGGCAACGTCCTTGAGGGACGTCCAGCTACGGCCACCGTCGGTGGTCCGGAACACCGTGTCGCCGTCCGCCCAGCGGTTGTTGGTGGACACGACGAGGGTGCCCGCGCGGCAGGCGTCGACGGAGACCCCGCCGTAGGCGAAGGTGTCCGCGGAGCCGTCGTTCGTGGTGCCCCCCGGCTTCACCGGCGTCACGTCGGCCCACGCCCCTGTGGCGGCAAGCAGCTTGTGCACGCTGCCGTCGGACTGGCCATTGGGCCCGGGCGCGTTGCCGTACGTCACGTAGAGCTCGCGGGTGTGCGTGTCGTACGCGGCGCGGAGCGGGACCTTGGCGGAGGTGCCGGACGGCTGCCCGGGTACGGCCTCCCAGGTCGTGCCGTCGGCCGTGCGGTACAGGTTCGCCGTGCCCGAGGTGCCGTCGCCGTCGCCCCAGCCGGCGTAGACGGCGCGCCCGGCCGCGACGAGGAAGGTGATGCCCTGCCCGGAGGAGCTCGCGGTCGCGGGAAAGCCGGTGACAGCCGCCCAAGTGGTGCCCCGGTCGGTGGACTTGAGCAACCCGTCGTGCCGGGTCCCCAGCCACAGGGTGTCGCTGTCGCGCGGATCGACGAGGAGCCGTTCCCCGGCTCCCCGCCCGTCCTCGTTGGCGCCGAGCTTCACGGACAGATCGGTACGGGTCCAGGTGGCACCGCGGTCCTCGGAGCGCAGGACCGCGCCGTTGCCAGCCCACGACTGGGCGTACGTGCCGACGGCGATGTACAGCCGGTCGGGGTGCGCGGGGTCGACGGCGAGCGCCTCGACGCCGAGGAGGTTCCAGTCGTCCCAGCCGAGGTGGTCAGTGAGCGGGGTCCAGCGGGCGGCCCGGTCGTCCCAGCGGTAGGCGCCGCCGATGTCGGTGCGGGCGTAGGCGAGACCGCGTACGGCGGGATGGAAGAGGACGCCGGTGATGAAGCCGGTGCCGCCTATGACGGCGTTGCGCCAGCGGTACGGCGACCCGTCCGCGGCGGGGGCCGCGTGAGCCGGTGCGCCGCCGACGGAGACGGCGGCGAGCGCGGCCGTGGCGGCGGTCCCGGCGAGAACGGTTCGTCTGCTCAGACGGGGTGTGCGCATGACATGCCTCGTTCTGGGAGAGGGGCGAGGGGCGCTCTGTGACAGGCGTGGACGGCAGGCCCCGTCAGGGGCGCGGGGAACTGCGCGACCAGCCACGACGGACCGCAGGTCACGGACGGCAGGCAGTTCACGGACCCGCACTTCCGCACGACCCGGCGGAGCGGAACATTGGGCCCGCCACGGCCGACCGCCGATCAGGAGCAGGTCGACCGCAGCGGAGTAGAGGGAGCCGGAAACAGCGGGCCGGCGCAGATCAGCCCTTCACCGCGCCGGTCAGCATGCCCTTCTTGAAGTGCCGCTGGACGAACGGCGAGAGGATCGCCACCGGCAGCAGCGCCAGCACCATCACCGCCATCTGGATGGCGAGCGGCGACAGCTGCCCGGTGTTGATCTGGGTCGCGAGGCCAACGGGACGTTCTTGCTTCTGCACCAGCTGGATCATGACGTTCTGCAGCGGCATCATGTCCTGGTCGGTGAGATAGATGGAGGCGTTGAACCAGGCGCTCCAGTACCCGACCGCGTAGAAGAGCGAGATCACCGCGAGCACGGCACGCGACAGCGGCATCACGATCTTCCGCAGGATGCGCCAGTCGCCGGCCCCGTCGATGCGGGCGCTGTCGATGAGTTCGGGCGAGATCCCCATGAAGAACGAACGCAGCACCAGGATGTTGAAGACGCTCACCGCGCTGGGGAGGATCAGCGCGAGGTAGGTGTCGGTGAGACCGAGGGCCTGCACCAGCAGATAGGTCGGGATGAGGCCCGCACCGAAGAACATCGTGGCGAGCAGCAGCATCAGCAGCCAGCGGTGCCCGAGCGACCCGATGCGCGAAAGGCCGTACGCGCACAGGACCGAGACGGTCATGCTGAACAGGGTGCCGACGAGCGTCACGCCCAGGCTGACCATGGCGGCACGCTGGACCTGGCCGCCGGTGAGCAGTTCCTTGTAGGCGACGAAGGTGACGCCCTTGGGGATCACCACCAGGCCGCCGGCCGCGTCGATGGTCTTCCTCGACTGGAGGCTGGTGACGATGACGATCCAGAGCGGGAAGAGGATCGCGAAGGCGGCCAGGGTGAGGGCGAGGCCCTTGCCCGCGAGGCCTGTCTTCGACGGTTCTTCCTCCCAGGCCGGGCGGGGAGGCGCCGCCCACCGGCTCGGCTTGCGCGAAAGCTCGTCGACGGGCTTGTCCACGGGCTTGTCGATGACGGCGGTCACTTCTTGTACACCCCCTGCTCACCCATGAGGTGGGCGACCTTGTTGGCGGTCAGGACGAGCCCCAGGCCGACGATGCCCTTGATGAGCCCGGCGGCGGCGGCGTAACCGAAGTCCTGGTTGCGGATGCCGTTCCACCAGACGTAGGTGTCGAGGACTTCGGAGGCTCCGGGGCCCACGGAGTCGCGCTGGAGCAGCAGTTGCTCGAAGCCGACGGTGAGCGCGTCGCCGACGCGGAGTACCAGGAGCAGGGCGATCACCGGACGCAGCGCGGGCAGCGTGACGTGCCACATCCGCCGCCAGCGCCCGGCGCCGTCCATCGCGGCGGCCTCGTACAGGTCGTTCGAGACGGAGGACAGGGCCGCGAGGAAGACGATGATGCCCCAGCCCGCGTCCTTCCAGACGCCCTCGGCGGTCACCAGGAACTTGAAGATCCCCGGGTCGGTCATCAAATCGATGCCCTTGTGCCCGTGTTGGCGCAGGGTCTGCGCGATGATGCCCGCGCCGCCGAAGATCTGCTGGAAGACGGTGACGACGAGGACCCAGGAGAAGAAGTGCGGGAGGTACATGATCGCCTGGGCGACGGCCCGGACCCGGGGCCTGACCACGCTGTTGATGAGCAGCGCGAGCAGGATGGGGAGCGGGAAGTACAGCACCAGCTGGAGGAAGAACAGCACGAAGGTGTTCTGCACCGCGTGCCAGAAGGCCGAGTCCTCGAAGATCCGCTGGAAGTTCTCGAAGCCGACCCAGGGACTCTCGAACATGGCGACGAAGCCGTTGTCGCTCAGGTACGGGTCGTAGTCCTGGAAGGCGACGATGTTGCCGAGGACCGGTATGTAGGTGAAGACGAGGACTAGCGCGACAGCGGGCAACGTCATCAGGATCAGGGTGCGGTCGCGTCTGAACCGGAGCCGGAAGCTCAGCTTTCCGGCCCGCTTTCCGGATCGCTTTCCGGCGTCCTTCGCGGCAGCCCCGCTCGCCGGACTCTCGCCCGGTTTCTCGGTCGTCTTCGCCCCGGCCCTGCTCCGAGGCACCGTGCTGTGGGACACGGCCTTCTCCTTGCCTCAGCCCTGGGTCACTTGGCCGATGAGCCGTTGTCGTCGAGCAGCTTCTTGTACCAGGCGCGCAGGTCGTCGCCGCCCTTCTGCTTCCAGTCGGCCACGGCCTGCTGCATGTCGCTGATCTTCTTGCGGCCGCGGACGATGTCGTCCTCCAGCTGCTCGAAGTCGTTGGCGAGGTTGGTCCAGCGGTTGGGCTCGGTGACGGTCAGGCCGTAGAAGGAGGACTTCTTCGTGAAGGCGCCCATCCGCTGCTGCCATTCGACCTGGAGCTTGGCGATCTCCGGCAGATCGGGGTGGGCGAGGTACGCGGCCGGGTCGCCGGTGTAGTCGTAGGCGCCGTTGACCTCGTTGGTGCCCTTGGTGGTCTTAGTGGGCAGGCCCTTCTTCAGCGTGTAGTCGGTGCCCTCGACGCCGTAGACCGTGAGCATGTACTCCTTGGTGCCGTACGGCGCGGCGCAGTAGTTGGCGAGCGCGAGGAAGTCCTTGATCTGCTGCTTCGACGCCTTCTTGCTGACGAAGGTGAAGATGTTCGAGGGCTGGACCGCCCACAGCGTGGGGTCACCGCCGTCGTGGCCGAAGATGTCCATCGCGGCCATCTCGAAGTCGGCCTTCTGGGTCAGCTGCTCGGCGGTCGAGCCGTACCAGTAGGAGAGGTTGCCGTTGAAGACGAGGACCTGGCCCGCGGTGAAGCGGTTGGACGCGTCGCCCTTGACCGCCTTGGCGTCGGGGTGGACCACACCGGCCGCGTACAGCTTGCGCGTCCACTCCAGGGCTTCGAGGTACTCCTCGGTCTCGATGCGGTTGATCAGCTTGCCGCCGTCGAGGTTCCACCACAGCGCCTTGTCGCTGCCGGGCAGGACGCCGAACATGTTGAAGGCGGTCCACTTCAGGTCGTCGCAGGCCCAGACCTTCGACTTGGCGTCGGTGGCCTCCTTGGCCCAGGACAGGAACTCGTCCGCCGACTTGGGGAGTTGGTACCCCTTCTTCTCGAAGAGGTCCTTGCGGTAGAAGGGCGCGATGTCGGTCACGTACGACGCGGGCATCGGAATCGCGCGCAGCTTCCCGCCGAAGATGGCGCGCTGCCAGGCGTCGGTGGGGACGGCCGCGAGGTTCGGGTAGTCCTTGGCCTTGTCACCGGACAGGTAGGGGCCGAGGTCGGCGAACTTGGCGTTGATGGCGCTGGGTATCTTGCCCATCAGGTTCCAGCCCGGGACGACCACCGCGTCCGGGATGTCGCTGGAGGCGAGGATCGCGCCCAGCTTCTCGTCGTAGGTGTTGCCGTCCTGGTTCTGCCAGGTCACGTCGACGCCGACGGCCTCGTTCATGGCCTTGTAGTAGGCGTTGTCGTTGGACGGCGGCGTGCCCCACAGCGGCGCCATGATCTTCAGCTTGGCGCCGCTGCCCAGCTTCTTCGGCACCGACGTCTTCAGCCCGCTCAGGTCGATCGCCTGGGTGAAGCCCGCCGCCGACCCGCTCTTCGCCGGAATGTCGGGCGTCACGACGCTCGACGCGACGAACGTCGGAAGGATCTTCTGGGCGTCCTTCCCGGAAGTGGTGCCGTTCTTGTTGCCGTCGTTCCCGCCGCCGCAGGCGGCGAGCAGCGGCATCCCTCCGGCGACCGCCGCGGCGGCGACCGCCGTGGAGGCGAGGAAGCTTCTCCGGCTGGGGGCGGAGGTGGCGGAGTTCGGCGTCATTGCGTCAACCCTTCATGGCGCACAGCAGGACACCCGGCGGTTCAGCCGACGGCTGCGGTGTCTTGAGTGGAACTGGCTGAGCTGAAGCGGTCCTCGGAGGATTGCGTTCCTCCGGAGAGGGCAGTCCCTCAGTCGAAGCGCTTCGATGTTGCTGCGAGGTTAAGTGAACACATGGGGGTACACAAGAGTCGATTCCAAGATTCCTCGGAGGTGTCGCGTAACAGAGCCACTCCGTCTGGGACTTGAAATCACGGTGAGAAAACGCAGTTGTTGCGCCGGGGTGTCTTGACACCCACCCCTCGGTCGAATGAGCATCGAAGCGCTTCGAAAGCGCCCCGTCGCTCCATCGCAAAGGGATCACCACGTGACCGCACAATCGCCGCCTACGCCGCCTTTCCGCGATCCGCGACTTCCGTTCGCGAAGCGCATCGACGACCTGCTGGCGCGGCTCACACTCGACGAACGGATCGCGTTCCTGCACCAGTTCGTGCCCGCCGTCGAGCGGCTCGGCGTCGGGGCCTTCCGCACCGGTCAGGAAGCCCTGCACGGCGTGGCCTGGATGGGCCCGGCGACCGTGTTCCCGCAGGCCGTGGGCCTGGGCGCGACCTGGAACGACGACCTCGTGCGCCGGATCGGCGAGGCCGTCTCGACGGAGGCCCGCGCCATGCGTGCCCGCGACGACCGCGTGGGCCTCAACGTCTGGTCGCCCACGGTGAATCTCCTCCGCCACCCCCTCTGGGGCCGCAACGAGGAGGGCTACTCGGAGGACCCGAAGCTCACCTCCGCCATCGCCACGGCGTACACGCGCGGTCTGCGCGGCGACCACCCGGACTACTGGCGCACCGCGCCCGTCCTCAAGCACTGGCTCGCGCACAACAACGAGACGGACCGCGACACCACGTCCTCCTCGGTCAGGCCGCGCGTCCTGCACGAGTACGACCTGCGCGCCTTCCGCGAGACGGTCGAGGCGGGCGCGGTGGCCGGGGTGATGCCCGCGTACAACCTGGTCAACGGCCGCCCCAACCACGTCTCGCCGTATCTGCGCGAGCGCCTGCGCACCTGGACGGACCAGGACCTCCTCGTCTGCTCGGACGCGGGCGCGCCCTCCAACCTGGTCGACTCCGAGCACTACTTCGACACCCACGAGGAGGCGACCGCGGCCGCGATCCTCGCCGGGGTCGACAGCTTCACCGACCACGGCACGGACAGCTCGAAGATCGTCGAGCTCGTTCGAGGTGCCCTGGACCAGGGGCTGTTGCGCGAGTCCGACATCGGCACGGCGGTCCGCCGCCAGCTGGCGATCCGCTTCCGGCTGGGCGAGTTCGACCCGCAGTCGGACCCGCACGCCGGCGTCTTGGACTTCGACACCCCGGCCCATCGCGCGCTCGCCCAGGAGGCGGCGGAGCAGGCGATCGTACTCCTCAAGAACGACGGGCTGCTGCCCCTGGGCCCCGACGTCCGCATCGCCGTCGTCGGCCTGCTCGCCGACGAGTGCAAGCTCGACTGGTACAGCGGCACGCTCATCCACCGCTCGACACCCCTGGAGGGCCTGTACGAGCGCTTCGGCGCCGAGCGCGTGGACTTCGCGGAGGGCGTGGACCGGGTCCGCCTCAGGACCTCGTACGGTACGTATCTGTCGGTGCCCGCCGTCGACGACGCGGCCGACGAGGTGCGCGGCGCCGAGGGCGCGCTGGACCCGGCGCTCCTCGCGGGCCGCACGGACCTGCCCCCGCTGACCGCCGACGCCACCGGCACCGAGCTCGCGCTGATCGACTGGGGCGAGGGCGTGCTGACGCTGCGCGCACCCGACGGCCGCTATCTCTCGGTCGCCGACGACGGCTATGTCCGCGCCTCCGCCGACCAGCCCGGCGGCTGGGTCGTCCAGGAGACATTCCGCCTCGAAGTCTCCGACACCCACGAGAACGGTCACCTCCTGAAGCACCTGGGGACGGGTGGTTACGTCTCTGTCGCCGCCGACGGTGTGAAGGTTGCCGCCGAGAACCCGGAAACATTCGAGGTGGAGTTCGCCGAGCGCGGCGAGGACGCGGTGGCCCGCGTGGCGGCCGCCGCCGACGTCGTCCTGGTCGTCGCGGGCAACGACCCGCACATCAACGGCCGCGAGACGGAGGACCGCACGACGCTGCGCCTGCCCGCACACCAGGAGCGCCTGCTGCGCGCCGCCCGCGCCGCGAACCCGAACACGGCCCTGGCCGTGGTCTCCGCCTACCCCTACGCGGTGGACCCGGCCGACCTCCCGGCGGTCCTGTGGACCGCTCACGGCGGCCAGGCGGCGGGCACCGCCCTGGCGCGCGTCCTGGCCGGCGACGTCTCCCCCGCGGGCCGGCTCCCGCAGACCTGGTACGCCTCCGACGACGACCTGCCCGGCCTCCTCGACTACGACGTCATCGGCGGCCACCAGACGTATCTGTACTTCGAGGGCACGCCGCTGTTCCCGTTCGGACACGGCTTGTCGTACACGTCGTTCGCCTACGCGGATCTTCAAGTCCAGCAGCGCGCCGGCGCGTTGGGGGTCTCCCTCACCGTCACCAACACCGGCGAGGCGGCCGCCGACGAGGTCGCCCAGCTCTACACCCGTGCCGTCGACCCGTCCGTACCGCGCCCCCGGCGCGAACTGGCGGCCCACCGCCGCGTCCACCTCGCCCCCGGCGCGTCGACGGACCTCACCTTCGAAATCCCGCTCTCCGCCTTGGAGTTCTGGGACGTGGCGCTCGGCCGCCCGCGGCTGGAGCCGGGCGGGTACGAGGTGCTCGTCGGGGCGTCCAGCGAGGACATCCGCCTGCGTACGACGGTCGGACTGGACGGCGAGCCCGGCACGCCTCGCCCCGTCCGCGAACGCGGCCTGGTCGCCGCCGACTTCGACGAGCAGCGGGACATCGCCATCGTCGACCGCACGAAGGTGACGGGCGACGCGGTGACGCCCGTGGGCCGCGGAACCGGCGAACTCGTCTTCCGGGACTGCGACTTCGGCGCCGGCGTCACGGAGGTCACGATCGAGGCGGCCGGCGAGGGGGTCGTGGAACTCTCCCTGGACGGGGGCCCGTTGACCGCCGTAGTGACCCTGAGCACCACGAAGGGCCCGTACGACTACGCCACCCTCGGCGCCGAGACCGCCGCCGCCGGTGTGCACGACGTACATCTCAGGCTGCGCGGCCCGTTGCGGCTCGCGCACGTCGGCTTCTCCGGTTGAGGGTCCGGAGGGGCTGATACAGGGGTCCGGCACCGGAAGGCATCGGTGCCGGGCCCCTCACGAGGAGGGTAGCTGAAAACGATTGTCGTTAGCTAGAGCTTGCCGCCGATTCCTGACAAGCCGACGGCCGGAGCCCCCGCACAGCGGGCTCCGGCCGTCGGCTTGTTGCGGGTCCGGTCAGAGGGCGAGGCCCGTGAGCACCAGCACCCGCTCGTAGGTGTAGTCGTCCATCGCGAACTTCACGCCCTCGCGGCCGACACCGGACTGCTTCACACCGCCGTACGGCATCTGGTCGGCGCGGTAGGACGGCACGTCACCGACCACGACGCCGCCGACCTCCAGCGCGCGGTGGGCGCGGAAGGCGGTCTGCAGGTCGTGCGTGAACACACCGGCCTGGAGCCCGTACTTGGAGTCGTTGACGGCGGCGAAGGCGGCGGCCTCCCCCTCCACCTTCCGCACGGTGAGGACGGGTCCGAAGACCTCCTCGCAGGAGACGGTCACGTCGGCGGGTACGTCGGCGAGGACGGTCGGCGCGTAGGAGGCGCCGTCGCGCTTGCCGCCGGCGAGCAGCGTGGCACCGGCCTGAACGGCCTCGTCGACCCACGACTCGACACGCTTGGCGGCGTCCTCGCTGACCAGCGGGCCGACGTCCGTCTTGTCCTCGGACGGGTCACCGGTGACCTGGCCCTCGACGGCGGCGACGATACGGGGCAGCAGCCGCTCGTACACCGACGCGTCGGCGATCACGCGCTGCACGGAGATGCAGGACTGGCCGCCCTGGTAGTTGGAGAAGGTCGCGATACGCGTGGCGGCCCAGTCCAGGTCCTCGTCGCTCGCCCAGTCGGCGAGGACGACGGCCGCGCCGTTGCCGCCCAGCTCCAGGGTGCAGTGCTTGCGCGGCACCGAGTCCATGATCGCGTAACCGACCTTCTCCGACCCGGTGAAGGAGATGACGGGCAGCCGCTCGTCCTGGACCAGGGCGGGCATCCGCTCGTTGGAGACGGGCAGGATGCTCCACGACCCGGCGGGCAGCTCGGTCTCGGCGAGCAGGTCGCCGATGATGAGGCCGGACAGCGGGGTCGCGGGCGCGGGCTTCAGGATGATCGGCGCGCCGGCGGCGATGGCCGGGGCGATCTTGTGGGCGCACAGGTTCAGCGGGAAGTTGAACGGCGCGATGCCCAGCACGACACCCTTCGGGAACCGGCGGGTCAGCGCGAGCCGGCCCTGACCACCGAGGTCGGTGTCCAGGCGCTGTGCCTCGCCGCCGTTGAAGCGGCGAGCTTCCTCGGCGGCGAACCGGAACACGGACACCGCGCGGCCGACCTCGCCCCGGGCCCACTTGATCGGCTTGCCGTTCTCGGCGGAGATGAGCTGCGCGATCTCCTCGGTGCGCTCGACGAGGCGGCGCGACACGTGGTCGAGGGCGGCGGCACGCACGTGGGCCGGCGTGGCGGCGAACTCGTCCCGCACGGCGTACGCGGCGGCCACGGCCTCCTCGACCTGCGCCTCGGTCGGGACACTGACCTTGCCGACGACCCGACCGTCCCACGGGGAGGTGACGTCGAAGGTGGTCTCACCGGTGGCCTGGCGGCCGGCGAGCCAGAAAGCGTGGGTGGAAGTCATGTGCGAGTCCCGGCCCTTCCGCGTTGGGGGAGTTGTTCTGGGTTTTCCTGGTCCACGGTAGGGCCGGGACAGCAGCGGGTCGTTTGTCCGAGTCGTAGCAGTCGGGGTGCGGGGTACGCCGCTTTGGCACGGTAGCCCGACGCGGGCGGGCCTCGGGCTTTTTTCGCCCCCTCCGCCCCTACCCGTCCCGTACCTGGGGGCTGCCGCCCCCAGACCCCGCCAAAAGATTGCGCAGTTCCCCGCGCCCCTGGACGGGTACGGGCGGAGGGGCGAAAAAGCCGACTACTCCCCCGCCCCCGCCGTGGCCTTCAACGCCAGCCAAAGCTCCATGCGCACATCCGGATCATCCAGCGACCGCCCGAGGATCTCCTCGACCCGCCGCATGCGGTACCGCAGCGTGTGCCGGTGCACGCCGAGATCCGCGGCCGCCGCATCCCACTGCCCGTGCCGCGACAACCACGCCCGCAGCGAGGCCACCAGATCCCCCCGCCCGGTCGCGTCATGCTCGTGCAGCGCCCGCAGCAACCCGTCCGCGAACGCCCGCACCGCGTCATCGGCCAGCAGCGGCAGCACGGACCCGGCCGCGAGCTCCTCGTGCTCCACGAGGAAGCGCCCGCGCCGCCGCGCCACGGACAAAGCCTGCTCGGCCTGCTTGTAGGCGGCCCCCGCGGCGATCGGCCCGGCCGGTGCCGACAGGCCGACCACCAGCTCGTCCTCGTCACCGGCGGGCTGCTCCCGTGCGGCGGCCCGCGCGGCCTCCAGAGCCACCGCGTACTCCCCGCACGCGGCGACCGCCGCACCCCCGTCCACCGCGAGCACGACCAGCCGCTCCCCCTCGGGCACGACCAGCACGGACTCACCGGAGCGGGCGGCTGCGGACTCCACGATCTCGGCGAGCCCGCCGAGCGGGTCGCCGTTGGTGTCGGGCACGGCGACAGCGGCGGCCGAGGGTGCCGTCGCGGCCACGCGCGCGTGCCCGTCCGCGTGTGCCCGCGCGGCCGACGCGGACGCCGACTCGGCGAGGATCAGCCGGAAGGGCGCGTCGAGCAGCGCGCCGTACAGGTCCCCGGCGACGGCCCGGGCGTGGTCGGGCTCGCCCGCGAGCAGCATGCGCAGCACGGCCGCGCCGATCCGCTGCTCGGCCGCGTGCAGCGACCGGGACCGCTCCGTGGTGAGCGTCAGCAGGGCGATCGCCGAGTGCACGGCATACCGCTCGGCGGTCCCGAGCGCGGCCGCCGTCCCCACGGCGAGTGCGGCACGCGGCCGCCGCCCGGTCCCGAGGGAGTGCAGTTCCACTCGGTCTTCCCGGTCTTCGCCACCGACGACGGAGCTGGCCGGCGCGGGCCGCTCCCGCAGCCGCTCCACGTCCGGCGTGAGCCGCGCGGCCCGGCGCCCCGCCCACTCGGGCGCGGAGGCGACGACGGCACCGGACGCGTCGTACAGCGCCGCCCAGCCGTTGACCTGCCCGGCCAGCGCGGCGAGCAGCCCCTCGGGCCCGTCGTTCAGCGTCCGCTTGGTCAGCTCGCGCTGCGCGGCGAAGCCGGCCGTGACCGCCCGGTACTGATCCGCGGCGATGGCGGCCGAGACGGCCTTGCTGATGGCGAGGAAGGGCGTACGCCGGGGCACTTCGAGGAGCGGCAGTCCCTCTTCCTCCGCCGCGTCGACCAGCGCCTTGGGGATCTCCTCGTAATTGACCCCGACCGCGAAGCCGAGCCCGACCACCCCGGCTCCCACCAGGCGCTTCACATAGCGCCGCATGACCTCGGAGTCCTCCGCGTCCAGCTGGAGCGCGGTGATCAGCAGCAGCTCCCCGCCCTCCATGTAGGGCACGGGGTCGGCGAGCTCGCTGACATGCGCCCAGCGGACGGGCACGTCCAGGCGGTCCTCACCCGCGCGCACCGTGAGCTTGAGCGCGGAGTGGTGGACAAGCGAGGCGAGCGTGGGGGGCATGAGGCCTTCAAGTCTGTGTGATCTTTGTGATCTTTTGGCCGCTACGTATGAACGGCCTGTGTCGATTCTGCCTCACCGTACGGTCACCGTGCGCCCCGATGTCCATACGTCCCTGCTCAGCCGCGCAGATCCACACGTCACCCTCAGCTCCGCAGATCCACCAGCAACGGCGGTGCGTGCTCCCCCTTCACATTGGTCAGCGACAGAACCGCATGCCCCGGCGGCACCCCGTGTGCCAGTTCGGACGCGGACCAGCGCTCCCGCTCGACCTGTCGCACGGTGACGGCCCGGGCGGTCGGCGCGTGCCCCGTGATCACTCGCCGCAGCATGTGCACCGCCTTGCCCGCCGGGGTCTCGGCGATGATCTGCCGGTCGGTGACGTCCCGCGCCTCGGTCCACTCCTTGCCCCAGACCTCGGCGAAGTCCTGCCCGTCCCAGGGGGTGAGTCCGGACAGCGCCATCCGGCACCCGATGGCACCGAGGAGCGGCGAGCGCAGCGGTCGCGGCGCGTCGTCGAGCGTGCGCAGTGTCAGCACGGCTCCCGCGTTGCCGGACCGCAGCCGCTGAATCCCGCGTACGGCCTCGGGTGTGACGACCCCCGTCGCGTCGTCGAGCACCAGACAGGCGAACAGCGACCGGTCCTCGCGCACGGCGACGCTCGCCGTGAACTGCGCGAGCACCAGCCGCGCCAGGATCCGCGAGGCGTCGGCGTGCCCACGCGCGGGCAGATCGATCCGTACGCGCACGGGGTGATCGAGTGCCCGCAGCGAGAAGGGCCGCGACTGCCCGGAGGTGTCGAAGAACCCCGCGAACGCGGGCCGGTCGAGCAGGGCGACCCGGTCCGCGAGCACACCCCCGACATCCCCCGGGTGCCCCAACTGCCGCTCCCGTGCGTCGAGTTCCCGCAGCAGCGACTCGTGCCCGGTGTCCTCCAGGGCCTTGCGCAGCGCGCCGAGCGGTCCGGGAGCGCCGTCGAGGAGCCCGCGCAGCTCGGGCACCGACGGGAACCGGCCGTGGACGGCCTGGAAGGGCCCCAGCAGCTGGGCGAGCACGGTGGTCGAGCGGCGGCTGTCGCCCCCGGGATGCGGATCGGCAAGATCCCCGACGAGCGCCTCGGCGAGCACGGCCGCGGCCTCGTCCGGGTCGGTGGTGCCGCCGTACAGGTCGAGGTCGTACACGGACTCGGGGTTCCCGATCCGTACGACGACGTCGTACGCGTCGGCGGGCCCGAGCCCGGCGCCCGCGGCACCCACCACGACGACGGCGGCCCGCCCGGCGAGCGCGTGCAGGCACAGTGATTCGGCGAGCGGCCAGACGACGCCGCCGGTCTTGCCCGACCCGGCGGGGCCGACGGCGAGCAACGACGTACCCAGCAGATCGGGACCGAGGGCAAGGCCGGTGCCGCGATAGGCGTACGGATTGCGCGGATCATCGGCGGTCGTCCCGAGCCGCACCTGCCCGGTCACGAGGTCGTGCCGCGCGAGGCGACCCGGCAGATCGCGGTCGCCGGAGGGATGCAGACAGGCGGCGGCCCCGTCCTTCAGCACCGCCCCCGTGAACGTGGCGAGACTGTGCCGCCCGCTGCGTACGCCCTGCCAGGCGCGGGCGATCCGGGCGTGGTCGACATCGCGCATCAGCCCGGCGCGGGCCTCGGCGGCGAGCCGTTCGGCGGCGTCACCGGCCCCGGCGGCGCGGAGCTGGTTCCACTGGGCGGGGTCCTCCTCGGGCGCGGGCGGCCGCTCGCTCGCGGGTGCGGCCCGCTGCCAGGCGGGCAGCCCGTAACGCCGCCACACCTCACCCCATCGGCCGAGCCGCCCGACCCCGATCATGATGACGAGGGCGATCAGCGTGTAGTAGCCGTACCAGAGGAACGCGTTTCCGACGCGATCGCCGCTGTGCCTCCAGGAGTCGGGGGTGAACAGCTCCAGCGGCAGGACCCACCAGCCGCCCAGATACCCGTTCCAGAGCAGTGACCAGATCAGCCACCCCACCAAGAAGGCGATAACGGCCCCGCTCAGCAGCTGCCGCGCCGGAATCTGCGCCGGCTCCTCCTTCGGTCGCGGCCGGTGCCCGAACCGCCATACCCCGGGCGCCGCCTCCGGCCGGGGCGCCCGCACCCACGTGAGGAAGGCGGACCCGTCCGGCAACGGTGGCACCCCGGGTGCCCGCGCGGGCCGTGGCGGCGCGGCGGGTGTCTCCGGCGGCGTCACCGGCACATCCGGCGGCCCCGCCGGACGCGGCACAGAATTGGCATGCGTGCCCCGCGCGTCCTGCGTCCCGTCGCTGTCCATCGCCCTTGCCCCCTGACCAGCCGCTCCGTGCTTCGTCCGCGAGTCAATCTAGTGCCCCTGCGGGGCGAGTTCACCGTTTACCGGGCCGGGTCCCGGGCGCCCGCGCCGCCGACCCGCGGCGAACCGGCACGAAACCGAGGCGACCGGATCTCCGCCGTTCTATGTCCACCACGGACAAGCGAATCCTTCGACAACGCCCACATGGAGCATGCCCACCCCCCATCCCCGGCCCTAGCCTGCGAAGAAAGAAGAAAGCGTCCGAAAAACACCCCGCCCGGAACACCCGGTCGGCCGGAACAACCGGCTCGCCGGATCCCTCCGGTTCGCAAGATCATCAGGGAGCCCCTCATGACCGCACTTCCGCAGGAGCGCCGCGTCGTCACCGCCATCCCCGGCCCGAAGTCGCAGGAGCTGCAGGCCCGCCGTACCGCCGCGGTCGCGGCCGGTGTGGGCTCGGTGCTCCCTGTCTTCACCACGCGCGCCGGCGGCGGCATCATCGAGGACGTCGACGGGAACCGGCTGATCGACTTCGGCTCCGGCATCGCCGTGACCAGCGTCGGCGCCAGCGCCGAGGCCGTCGTACGCCGGGCCTCCGCCCAGCTGCAGGACTTCACCCACACCTGTTTCATGGTCACGCCGTACGAGGGCTACGTGGCCGTCGCCGAGGCGCTGGCCGAGCTCACGCCGGGTGACCACGCCAAGAAGTCCGCGCTCTTCAACTCCGGCGCCGAGGCCGTCGAGAACGCCGTCAAGATCGCGCGTGCGTACACCAAGCGCCAGGCCGTCGTCGTCTTCGACCACGGCTACCACGGCCGTACGAACCTGACGATGGCGCTGACCTCCAAGAACATGCCGTACAAGAACGGCTTCGGGCCGTTCGCGCCCGAGGTCTACCGCGTGCCGGTGGCGTACGGCTACCGCTGGCTGACCGGCCCGGAGAACGCCGGCGCGGAGGCCTCCGCCCAGGCGATCGACATGATCAACAAGCAGATCGGCGCCGACAACGTCGCCGCGATCATCATCGAGCCGGTGCTCGGCGAGGGCGGCTTCATCGAGCCCGCGAAGGGCTTCCTTCCGGCCATCAGCAAGTTCGCCAAGGACAACGGCATCGTCTTCGTCGCGGACGAGATCCAGTCCGGCTTCTGCCGCACCGGCCAGTGGTTCGCCTGCGAGGACGAGGGCATCGTCCCGGACCTGATCACCACCGCCAAGGGCATCGCGGGCGGTCTGCCGCTCGCCGCCGTCACCGGCCGCGCCGAGATCATGGACGCCGCGCACGCGGGCGGCCTGGGCGGCACCTATGGCGGCAACCCGGTGGCCTGCGCCGGTGCGCTCGGCGCGATCGAGACGATGAAGGAGTTCGACCTCAACGCCAAGGCGAAGAACATCGAGGCGGTCATGAAGGCCCGCCTGGGCGCGATGGCCGAGAAGTTCGACATCATCGGCGACGTCCGTGGCCGTGGCGCCATGATCGCCATCGAGCTGGTCAAGGACCGCGCCACCAAGGAGCCGAACCCCGAGGCGACCGCCGCACTGGCCAAGGCCTGCCACCAGGAGGGCCTGCTGGTCCTGACCTGTGGCACCTACGGCAACGTCCTCCGCTTCCTGCCCCCGCTGGTCATCGGCGAGGACCTCCTGAACGAGGGCCTCGACATCATCGAGCAGGCCTTCGCCCGCATCTGACGCCCCACCCGCCCCAGTACCGCGATCCGGCCGACCGCCCACGGCGATTCCGCTTGTTTCCGGTGCTGGGGCGACCGGCGTCAGAGCGTGTGAAGAACGTGTGCGAGGTGCATGACGGGACGCGATTCCGCCTGTCGGAGCCGGACCCCCTGCCGTAGGTTCTAACCAGATGAGAGATACACCCCGCCCACAGGGGACTGTGGGTGACACCGGGTCGAGGCCTCCCCAGCTTCGCCCTGGTCGTGCCCTCGCGCACACACCCGGAGCTTCCGGCTCCGGATCTCCTCACCGATCGGACAGTCGCCCGCCCCAAACCCCCCGGGGCGCGCGACATTCCGATCTGGACGGCCGCCTCGGAACTACCCCCCCTGTTCCGGGGCGGCCGACCTTCCTCCTCGGCCTCCCGGCTCTCCTTCTCGCGCTGATGACCTGGCAGGTCGCGGCCCACGGCCCCCTCGCCCGCGCGGACGAACGCCTCAGCAACTCCCTGGTCCACCCGGACCGCGTGTCCGAAATCCTCGCCGACCTCGGCAACATCACGGTCGCCGTCCCGGTCCTCGCCGTCGTCCTGGTGTACGTCGCCCGTCGCGCCCGCGCCGCCGGCACGCACCGCTGGTGGCTGGAACCGACCGCCGCGGCCGTCCTCATGGCAGCGGTCCCGGCCCTGATCGTCCCCTTCAAGGAACTGACCGCGCGCCCCGGCCCCCCGGTCATGGGCCCGGGCACAGGCTTCTACCCCTCGGGCCACACCGCCACCGCCGCCCTCGCATACGGCACCGCGACCCTGCTCCTCCTCCCCTGGCTCCGCACCGCCTCCGCCCGCCGCGCGCTGGTCATCGCCTGCCTCGCCCTGAACGCGGCCGTCGCCTTCGGCCTGATCCGTCGCGGCTACCACTGGCCCCTGGACGTGGTGGCGAGCTGGTGTCTGTCCCTGATCCTGCTTCAGCTGATGGCGCTGGTCCTCGCGCGCTACGGTCGACGAGCAGCGCAGGGGTAGCCGGTCGCGGACCGGCGAGCGGGCGAGGGGTGTGCGATGACGGACGAGCGGAAGCAGGCGGTCGCCACCTCGGACGAGCGGGAGCAGGTCGTCGTCACCTTCGAGCGCCGGGACTACGCGCTCACCCCGTCACCCGGCGAAGTGATCCTGCCCGCGCACGGCCGCATGATCCACCACGATCCGGCCTGCCTCCATCTGACCGATCCACACCAGCTGCCCCGCTTCCCCGACCCGGACCGGCTGCTGTGGCGCCGGCTGATCGACTCGGCCCCGTCGGACGACACCGCGGGGCGTGCCGAGTACGCCCGGTCCATCGGCCTGCTGAACGGGTCGGGACGTCCGCTCGTCAGCCCGTGCAGCTGCGTACTGCGCCCGGTCTCCCCCACCCAGGCCGCGGCGCTGCGCCCCTGGCCCCTCGACGAGGCGCTCGCGGCCTTCGACCGCGACCGGTACGCGGCGACACTGCGTGACATGGAGGCGGCCGCGCAGGAGATCCGCCGGGACTTCCCGTGGGAGGACTGGCCCACGCTCCCCTTGGAGCGCTACGCCCTCGGCCAGGGCGACAGCGCGCAGACGAAGCCGTACTGCTACCTGCTGGAGTTCGGCAGCAACGAACTCGGCAGCATCGCCGGCGGCTCCTCGATGAAGCACCTCATCTACCAGCGCAGCCAGGACGGTTCCTGGTGGCACGATCCGCGCTATGCGGACGAGGAGGAGGCGTGGCAGGCGGTGCGCGCCGGGATCGTCGCCGCCGTGATCGCCGCTCGCGAGGGCCGCGTCGCGGACATCGACGCGATCGACGCGATCCGCTCGGGCCCCTCCCTGATCTCCAAGACCCTCCGGGTGTACGCCCCGGAGTGCTCCCTCCCGGTCTACGGAACCGACCATGTACGGCACTTCCTGCAGCGGCTGACCGGGCAGTCCGCGTCCGGACTGGAACGGTTCGCGCTGCGGGCCCGGCTCAAGGAGACCGTCGACTGCGAAGAACGGTTCGCCGGATGGCCGTACGACCTCGTGGTGGAGTTCCTGTACTGGTGGGCCGATCCCAACCGGACGCAGCAGATCGTGAAGATCGCCCCGGGCCACGACGGAACGCTGTGGGAAGCATGCCGTGCGGGCGGCTACATCGCGGTGGGCTGGGACGAGGTGCCGGACCTTCGCTCGTACGCGGACAAGGACGAGTTCCTGGCTGCCTTCACGGAAGCTCTGTCGAAGACCTACAACGACTACAAGCCCAAGATCTCCGCGAAGGCCAACGAGGTCTGGAAGCTGCTCAGTCTCTGCCCCGGTGATCTGATCGTCGCCAACAAGGGCACCAGCCAGATCCTCGGCGTCGGCCGAGTGACCGGAGAGGGTTACGTCTGGCGGCAGAGCCGCGCCGACCACCGCCACACCGTCGACGTGGAGTGGGACGAGAGCTACGCCGGTCGCCTGGAGGAGCCCGAGCGTTCCTGGGCGACCGTCACCGTGAAGGACGTACCCGCTCAGCTGTGGGCCAGGATCCGGCGGGCCGGGCCCGCTGATGAAGGCGCCGACGCCACCTCGGAGGCGGAGATCGCCGCCGCAGCCCGCCCCCTCGACGCCGAGCTGCGGCCGATCGCCGAGGCCTTGCAACGGCGCGGTCAGGCCGTTCTGTTCGGGCCGCCGGGCACCGGCAAGACGTACACGGCCCTGCGCTTCGCCACCCGCTGGCTCGGGGAACTGTCCGGCGGGCTCCCCGGCGTGGATCCGTACGCGGAGCCCGGCACGCCCGGCTTCGCGGCGACCCTCGCCGCGCTGACCGCGGCCGGGCGGCTGACCACGGTGACCTTCCACCCCAGCTATGGGTACGAGGACTTCGTCGAGGGGTTCCGCCCGGTGAAGGGCGGCTCCGGCGGGCTCGTGCTGGACCGGATCGACGGAGTGTTCAAGCGGGTGTGCGCGGCAGCGGCCGCGGACCCGGGCCACCCGTATCTGGTCGTCGTGGACGAGTTGAACCGCGGCAATCTGCCCAAGATCTTCGGCGAGTTGATCACCTTGCTCGAAAAGGACAAGCGGGGTTATCCGGTGCTGCTGCCGCTCAGCCAGGAGCAGTTCAGCGTGCCGGACAACGTGTACCTCATCGGCACCATGAACACCGCCGACCGCTCCATCAGGATGCTCGACGCGGCGATCCGCCGCCGTTTCGTCTTCCTCGAACTGCTCCCCGACTCGGCTCCCCTGCAGGGCTGTCACGTGGACCAGCTGCACCTCGCGGATCTGCTCGACTCGCTCAACCAGCGCATCCGCGCCCACCTCGACCGCGAGAAGCAGATCGGCCAGGCCTTCTTGCTGCCGAACGGCGCTCCGGTCGACTCGGCCGCCGCGCTCGCCGCGATCGTCCGCGGCGAGATCCTGCCGCTGCTCCAGGAGTACGCGTACGACGACTACTCCCTGCTCGCGGCGTTCCTCGGCGAGGCCCTGGTCGATCCCGAGACGCACACCCTGCGCGACCTCAGCGACGAAGGACTGACGACCGCTCTCTACACGGAACTCCAGCTCAAGGGCGGGACGGCGGAGTAGATCCGTGCTGACGCTGCGGGAGTACGAGACGAGAGTGGTCGACGGTGTGCGGCTGAGCGCCGCCGACCGGGCGCTCTGCGCAGGCGAACAGCTGGCCGCGCGCCTCCAGGTGCGTGAACTCGCGGGCGGCCGACTGGAATTGACCGCCGGTCCATGCGTCGGGGTCGTCCGCCTCGACGCGTGCGAGATTCGCGTGCTGCCCAAGTATCTGGGCGAGGAGCTCGACGTCCTGCGCATGCTGGAGTACGCGGCGGGCCGGGGCCTGCCCGCGCTGGACGCGGCGCGCACGGTAGGTGCGGGAGCTCCGCATCTCCGGGACCTGGTCGCCCTCCTGGTGACCGAGCACTGCGATCGGCTGCTGGCACGCGGGGTGCGCCGCGACTATGTGACGGTCGAGGACGAACTCCCGGCGGTCCGCGGCCGCCTGCTGGCCGAGCGTCAGGTCCTGCGGCACTACGGACGGCTGGACCGGCTGGCCTGCCGGTTCGACGAACACGACACGGACATCGTGGACAACCGGCTGTGCGCCGCCGCCATCGATCTCGCGGCGCGCACGGCGCACTCCCCCGCCGTGCGCGCCAGGGCCCGGCGCGCGGCGCACCGGTTCGCGCAGGTCGCGCCGACGCGGCTCGGCGATCTGCGGACAGTCCTGGCAGGGCTCGACTACCACCGGCACAACAGCCACTACGCACAGGCGCATCGTTGGGCGGCACTGCTGCTGTCCGGCGGCGGCATCGCGGACTTGTTCTCCCCCGGCCCGCTCGCGTCCCGGGCGTTCCTCATCGACATGAACGTCCTGTTCGAGTCCTTCGCGACGCGGTTGCTGCGAGAGGCCGCCGACGGCACCGGCTTCACCGTCCGGGACCAGGCGCGGCACGGCGGAGTGCTGCACGACGAGCGAACCGGCCGCTCCTACACCGAAGTGCGGCCCGACGTCCTGCTCTGCGGCAGCGTCGACGGAGCACCGCTGCGGCGCCCCGTCGACGTCAAGTACAAGCTGTACGACGGCAGAAGACTGACCACCCCCGACCTCTACCAGGCCTTTCTCTACGCTCACGCGCTGTCCCGGGAGCCCGGTGAGGGCACGCCCACGTGTGTCCTGCTCCATCCCGGCGGAGCGTCGGCGTCACGCGAGAGCGTCGCCGTACGCCGCTGGGACGGCACTACGTCGGCCCGCGTACGCTCCGTGTCGCTGGACCTGCCGTCGCTGCTCGGCGCTCTGGGTGGCGCCGAGCGCAGGACGACCCTCGCGAGGGTGCTCAGGGCAGTGCTGGACTGACGCCTCAGTCCCCCGGCATTTCAGCCGAAGTACCCGTCGAAGTTCTTCGAGAACTCCCAGCTCCCGTACCGGTCCCAGTTGACCGACCACGTCATCAGGCCGCGCAGGCCCGGCCAGGTGCCGTGGGTGGCGTACGAACCGCAGTTGGTCTTCTTGGTGAGGCAGTCGAGGGTCTTGTTCACCTCCGCCGGTGATACGTAGCCGTTGCCGGCGTTCGTCGAGGCGGGCATGCCGATGGCGATCTGGTCGGGGCGCAGGGGTGGGAAGACGTTGTTCGCGTCGCCGGCGACCGGGAAGCCGGTGAGGAGCATGTCGGTCATGGCGATATGGAAGTCTGCGCCGCCCATGGAGTGGTACTGGTTGTCGAGGCCCATGATCGAGCCGGAGTTGTAGTCCTGGACGTGCAGGAGGGTCAGGTCGTCGCGAAGGGCGTGGATGACGGGGAGGTAGGCGCCCGCGCGCGGGTCCTGGCCGCCCCACTTGCCCGTGCCGTAGTACTGGTAGCCGAGTTGGACGAAGAAGGTCTCCGGGGCCATGCTCAGGACGAACTTCGAGCCGTACTTGGCCTTCAGGGTCTTCAGCGCCGAGATGAGGTTGACGATCACCGGCGTGGTCGGGCTCTTGAAATTCGTGTCGGCGGCGTCGAGCGAGAGCGAGTGGCCCTCGAAGTCGATGTCCAGGCCGTCCAGGCCGTAGGTGTCGATGATCTTCGAGACGGACGACACGAAGGTGTCCCTCGCCGCCGCAGTCGCCAGCTGCACCTGGCCGTTCTGACCGCCGATCGAGATCAGGACCTTCTTGCCCGCCGCCTGCTTCGCCTTGATCGCCGCCTTGAAATCGGCGTCGCTCTCGACCGTCGGGCACTCGGTGACCGGGCAGCGGGTGAAGCGGATGTCGCCCGAGGTGGTGGAGGTCGGTTCACCGAAGGCCAGGTCGATCACGTCCCAGCTGTCGGGGACGTCGGCCATGCGGGTGTACCCGGCGCCGTTCGCGAAGCTCGCGTGGAGGTAGCCGACGAGGGCGTGGGTCGGGAGGTCCGAAGAGCCTCCGCCCGAGCCCGCGGACGTGGTCGCGGTGACCGTCGCCGACTTCGCCGACTCGCCCGCGTCATTCGTCGCGGCGACCTGGAACGAGTACGCCGTCGAGGGGGACAGTCCGTTCACTGTCGCCGAAGTGCCGCTGGCCGTCTGGACTTTGACGCCGTCGCGGTAGACGGCGTAACCCGTCGCGCCGGCCACCGCGGACCAGGACAGGGCGACGCTCGATGACGTGACCGTGCCGACCGCCAGGCCCGTGGGCGCGGCCGGGGGCAGGCCGATGTCCACGCCGGGGCCGACCAGGGAGAGGTCGTCGGCGTAGTAGGTGCCGGTGCCGTACCAGCCGTGCGTGTAGATCGTGACCTTGGTGGTGGACGCGCCGGTGCGGAACGTGGTGGTGAGCTGCTGCCAGTCGGTCGCGGACTGGGTCCAGGTGGAGACGTCCGTGGTACCGGTGCCGCTCGCGCCGAGGTAGACGTAGGTGCCCCGGACGTAGCCGGAGAGGGTGTACTGGGAGTCGGGTTTGACGGTCACCGTCTGGGAGCACTGCGCGTAGTCACTGCCGGCCGGGGTCGCCTTCAGAGCCGAACTGCCGCTCCGTACCGGTGAATTGACGGTGCCGCCCGCCGTACAGGTCCAGCTGTCCAGGCCCGATTCGAACCCGCCGTTCTTGGCGAGGTCCGCGTCGGCCGCACGGGCGGCCGACGAGAGCGCGGCGAGGCCGGGTACGGCCAGGACGGTGGCCGTGCACACGGCGATGAGTCTGCGACGCAGGAACGGTCCAGCGCGTCCGGTGCGATCCACAACTGCCTCCGGGCATGGGGGAATCAGGAGGGTGGAGCGCGCCCAACTTGGTCCAGACCAATTCTGTTGTCAAGACCTCTGGCACAACAAGGCCTCCACTACGCACAAGACCTCTGGGACGTACGAGGCCTCCGATACGCAGAAGACCTCCGACAGTTACCGGGGCCGGGCCCCGTCACCGCTATCGGTCCTCGTTTCCGGCGAGACCCGCCGCCGCCTCGTGCATGGCCAGTTCCAGCAGCCCCGGATCGGTGAGCGTGCCGGAGCCGTCCGGCGGGATCAGCCAGCGGACCCCGCCGGTCGACCGTCCCGGGTACGGCACCACGATCCACGTACCGCGACCCGCTGTGCGCACCCCCGTGCCGAGCCACCGGGCCGCGGTGCCCGCGGGCACGAAGAAACCCATCCGGGCGTCGCCGAAGTCGACGAGCACGGGGCCCAGTTGGTCGATCACCCTGGTGAGCACGTCGAGCGTCGGATAGCCGAGCTCGCCCGGCAGGATGAGTACGTCCCAGGCCTTGCCCGCCGGCAGCAGCGCGATCCCCTGCGGATTGCGCTCCCACTCCCACCGGCAGGCCTCGGGGTCCGGAGCTACGGATGCCAGCCACTCGACCGCCGTATTGGCCCCTGTCATGGCGGAACCTCCCTTTCTCGTGTCGACGCTGGTCGCGTCACAAGAGAGAGGGAGGTCCGGGCCGGGCATTACGCGGGTTACGGCTACTTGTTGGTAGTGAATCGAGTCACGGCGATCGCGCAGGGCGCACGCCGATCAGGGCGGGGCGCACGCCGCTTGATCACGCACGCTTCAACGCGCCCCCACCAGGCCCGACTGGCGAAGCGCCAAGGCCTAACTGTCGAAGCCGAGCCCCAGCTTGTCCATCGCCTTCAGCCACAGATTGCGCCGACCGCCGTGCGAGTCCGCCCGTGCGAGCGACCACTTGGTGAGCGCGATGCCGGTCCAGGCGAAGGGCTCGGGCGGGAACGGCAGCGGCTTCTTGCGGACCATCTCCAGCTCGGTGCGCTCCGTACGCTCCCCCGCCAGCAGGTCGAGCATCACGTCCGCGCCGAACCGGGTGGCGCCCACGCCGAGGCCGGTGTAACCCGCCGCGTACGCGACCTTGCCCTGGTGGGCCGTGCCGAAGAAGGCCGAGAACCGCGAGCAGGTGTCGATCGCACCGCCCCAGGCGTGCGTGAACCGGAGCCCCTCCAGCTGCGGGAAACAGGTGAAGAAGTGCCCGGCGAGCTTGGCGTAGGTCTCCGGGCGGTCGTCGTACTCGGCGCGTACCCGGCCGCCGTACGGGTAGATCGCGTCGTAGCCGCCCCACAGGATCCGGTTGTCCGCCGACAGCCGGAAGTAGTGGAACCGGTTCGCCGAATCCCCGAGGCCCTGGCGGTTCTTCCAGCCGATGGACGCCAGCTGGTCGGCGGTGAGCGGCTCGGTCATCAGCGCGTAGTCGTAGACCGGCACGGTGTACGAGCGCACGCGCTTGACCAGGTTCGGGAAGATGTTCGTGCCGAGCGCGACCCGGCGTGCGCGGATCGAGCCGTATGGAGTGCGTACGGCCATGCCGGCGCCGTACGGCTTCAGCTGGAGCGCGGGCGTGTGCTCGTACACCCGCACCCCGAGCTCCAGACAGGCCCGCTTCAGGCCCCAGGCGAGCTTGGCGGGGTGCAGCATGGCGACGCCGCGGCGGTCGTGCAGCCCGGCGAGGAATGTCGGTGAGTCGACTTGTTCCCGTACCGCTTCGGTGTCCAGGAACTCGACGCCCTCCGCGAGGCCCTCGCGCTCCAGCTCCTCGTGCCACTGGCGCAGTTCGGCCGCCTGGTGCGGCTCGGTGGCCACGTCGATCTCGCCGCTGCGCTCGAAGTCGCAGTCGAGGGAGTAGCGGGCGACCGCCGCCTCGATCTCGTCGAGGTTGCGGGCGCCCAGCTCCTCCAGTTTCTTGATCTCGTCCGGCCAGCGGGTGAGCCCGTTGGCCAGACCGTGCGTGAGGGAGGCGGCGCAGAAGCCGCCGTTGCGGCCGGAGGCGGCCCAGCCCGCCTCACGGCCTTCGACGAGGACCACATCGCGCCCCGGCTCGCGCTCCTTGGCGATCAGCGCGGTCCACAGTCCGCTGTAGCCGCCGCCGACGACCAGCAGGTCGCAGGTCTCGGCGCCGGTGAGCGCGGGCTCGGGGTGGGGCTTGCCGGGGTCGTCCAGCCAGAAGGAGACCGGCTGGGCGTCGGAAAGAGACTTCGTCCAATGATTCCCACTTGTCATGGCGCTTGGGGCCATGATTTCAACTCCCTACAAGGGTGACGAGCGTTATGCCTTTTGCTTGTTCCGGCGATTGCCGATGACCATTCCGGCCAGGACGAACAGTACGGCGACGAGGAACATGGCCGTACCGATGACGTTGATCTGAACGGGTGTTCCGCGCTGCGCCGAACCCCAGACGAACATGGGGAAGGTGACGGTCGAGCCCGCGTTGAAATTGGTGATGATGAAGTCGTCGAAGGAGAGCGCGAAGGCGAGCAGCGCGCCCGCGGCGATTCCGGGGGCCGCGATGGGCAGGGTGACCCGGAGGAAGGTCTGCGCGGGACCGGCGTACAGGTCCTGCGCGGCCTGCTCCAGGCGCGGGTCCATCGACATGACACGCGCCTTGACGGCGGTGACGACAAAGCTGAGGCAGAACATGATGTGGGCGATCAGGATCGTCCAGAATCCCAACTGAGCACCCATGTTGAGGAAGAGGGTGAGCAGCGAGGCGGCCATCACGACCTCGGGCATCGCCATCGGCAGGAAGATCAGCGAGTTCACCGCGCCGCGCGCCCGGAAGCGGTAGCGGACCAGCGCGAAGGCGATCATCGTGCCGAGGACGGTGGCCCCGATGGTCGCCCAGACGGCGATCTGCAGGCTGATCGAGAGCGACCCGCACATGTCGGCGACCCCGCACGGGTCGCGCCAGGCGTCGGTCGAGAACTGCTGCCATTCGTAGTTGAAGCGCCCCTTCGGCTTGTTGAAGGAGAACACCGTGACGATGACATTGGGCAGCAGCAGATATCCGAGCGTCAGCAGTCCCGCGATGACGACGAGATGGCGCTTGAGCCAGCGTACGAAGGCCATTTAAACCAGATCCTCCGTCCCGGACTTGCGGATGTAGAGCGTGACCATGATGAGGATCGCGGCCATCAGAATGAACGAAAGTGCCGCGGCCGTCGGATAGTCGAGAATCCGCAGGAATTGGGTCTGGATGACGTTGCCGACCATGCGGGTGTCCGTGGAGCCGAGCAGATCGGCGTTCACGTAGTCACCGCTGGCCGGGATGAAGGTCAGCAGCGTGCCGGAGACGACACCGGGCATCGACAGCGGGAAGGTGACCTTCCGGAAGGTCGTGAAGGGCGCCGCGTACAGGTCGCCCGCCGCCTCGTGCAGTCGTCCGTCGATCCGCTCCAGCGAGCTGTAGAGCGGCAGGATCATGAACGGCAGGAAGTTGTACGTCAGACCGCAGACCACCGCGAGCGGCGTGGCCAGCACGCGGTCGCCGGACGTGATGCCGAGCCAGCTGGTGACGTCCAGGACGTGCAGCGAGTTGAGGGTGCCGACGACCGGGCCGCCGTCCGCGAGGATCGTCTTCCAGGCGAGCGTACGGATCAGGAAGCTGGTGAAGAACGGCGCGATCACCAGGATCATGATCAGGTTGCGCCAGCGGCCCGCGCGGAACGCGATGAGGTACGCGAGCGGGTAGCCGAGCACCAGGCACAGGATCGTCGCGGCACCCGCGTACAGGACCGAGCGCAGGAACTGCGGCCAGTAGTCGGCCAGGGCGTCCCAGTAGGTCGCGAAGTGCCAGGTGACCTTGTAGCCCTCCTCCAGGGAGCCCGTCTGCACGGACGTGGAGGCCTGGTAGATCATCGGCAGCGCGAAGAAGACGACCAGCCAGAGGATGCCGGGCAGGAGCAGCCAGTACGGGACGAGACGGCCGCGTTTGCGGGGCGGCTTCTCGGCGGGAGCGGGCGCCAGGGGTGGCGCCTCGGTGACGGCGGCCATCAGGCGGCCTCCTCGTCCACCGTCTCGACGCCGGCGTCGATGTCCTGGGCCGCGTCGAGGCCGAAGGTGTGCGCCGGGCTCCAGTGCAGGACGACGTCGGCGCCGGGGGTGAGCCGGGCGTCGCGGTCGATGTTCTGCGAGTAGACCTCGAACTCGGGGCAGACGGCGCTGTCGATCACGTACTGCGTGGAGACGCCGATGAAGCTGGAGTCGGCGATCTTGCCGGTGATCCGGTTGCGGCCCTCCGGGATCTCGCCGGCGTCGTCGGCGTGCGTGAGCGAGATCTTCTCGGGGCGGACGCCGACCAGGACCTTGCCGCCGGTCGCCGTGGGCGCCGAACATCGCGCCTGGGGCAGCACGAGCTTGCCGCCGCCCGCCTGGAGGACGATGTCGTCGCCGCTCTTGCTGTCGACCGCGGCCTCGATGAGGTTCGAGGTGCCGAGGAAGTTGGCGACGAAGGTGGTGTTGGGGTTCTCGTAGAGGTCGGCGGGCGAGCCGAGCTGCTCGACACGGCCCGCGTTCATCACGGCGACCGTGTCGGCCATGGTCATGGCCTCCTCCTGGTCGTGCGTGACGTGGATGAAGGTGATGCCGACCTCGGTCTGGATGCGCTTGAGCTCAAGCTGCATCTGACGCCGCAGCTTGAGGTCGAGAGCGCCGAGGGGCTCGTCGAGGAGCAGCACCTTGGGGTGGTTGATCAGCGCGCGGGCGACCGCGACGCGCTGCTGCTGGCCGCCGGAGAGCTGGTGCGGCTTCTTGCGGGCCTGCTCGCCGAGCTGTACGAGGTCGAGCATCTCCTCGACCTGCTTCTTCACCGACTTGATGCCGCGCCGGCGCAGGCCGAAGGCGACGTTCTCGAATATGTCGAGGTGCGGGAAGAGGGCGTACGACTGGAAGACGGTGTTCACCGGCCGCTTGTAGGGCGGCAGGTTCGTCACCTCCTGGTCGCCGAGGAAGACGGTGCCGGAGGAAGGTTCCTCCAGGCCCGCGATCATCCGCAGGGTGGTGGTCTTGCCGCAGCCCGACGCGCCGAGGAGGGCGAAGAACGAGCCCTGGGGCACGGTCAGGTCGAGCGGGTGTACGGCGGTGAAGGCGCCGTACGTCTTGCTGATCCCGGAGAGGCGGACGTCGCCGCTGCTGTCGTTGGTCATCGTGGTCACGCCCCTGTGAGCTTCGCGAACTTCTCTTCGTAGGCCGTCTCTTCCTTGCCGCTCAGCAAGCGGAAGGCGTGGGACTTCGCGGCCATGGCCTTGTCGGGAATGATCAGCGGGTTGTCTGCCGCTTCCTTGTCGATCTTCGCGAGATAGGGCTTCACTCCGTCGACCGGACAGACGTAGTTGATGTAGGCGGCGAGCTCGGCGGCCGGCTCGGGCTCGTAGTAGTAGTCCATGAGCCGCTCGGCGTTCGTCTTGTGGCGCGCCTTGTTGGGGATCAGCATGTTGTCGGTCGACGTGATGTAGCCGCTGTCCGGGATGATGAAGTCGAGGTCCGGGCTGTCCGCCTTGAGCTGGACCACGTCACCCGCCCACGCGATGCAGGCCGCGAAGTCGCCCTTGGTGAGGTCGGACGTGTAGTCGTTGCCGGTGAAGCGCCGGATCTGGCCCTTGTCGACGGCCTTCTGGAGACGGGCGATCACCGCGTCGAAGTCGTCGTCGGTGAAGTTCGCCGGGTCCTTGCCCATGTCGAGCAGCGTCATGCCGATGCTGTCGCGCATCTCCGAGAGGAAGCCGACGCGACCCTTGAGCTTGGGGTTGTCGAGCAGGTCGGAGACCGACTTGACCTCGATGCCGTCGAGCGCCTTCTTGTTGTACGCGATGACGGTCGAGATGCCCTGCCACGGGTACGAGTAGGCGCGGCCCGGGTCCCAGTCGGGGTTGCGGAACTGGGCGGAGAGATTGGTGTACGCGTGCGGCAGGTTGGACGGGTCCAGTTTCTGAGCCCATCCCAGGCGGATCAGCCGGCCCGCAAGCCAGTCGGTGAGGACGACGATGTCGCGGCCGGTGTCCTGGCCCGCGGCGAGCTGCGGCTTGATCTTGCCGAAGAACTCGTTGTTGTCGTTGATGTCCTCGGTGTAATTGACCTTGATGCCGGTCCGTTTGGTGAACGCGTCGAGCGTCGGGTGGTGCTTCTCGCTGTCGTCGACGTCCATGTACTCGGTCCAGTTGGAGAAGTTGATCGTCTTCTCCTTGGCCGAGTGGTCCTCGGCGGAGACGCCGCCCTGGGTCTTGCCGGCCGCGGGAATCCCGCAGGCGCTCAGCGCCCCGAGACCGCCGACGGCGAGCGCGCCGCCCGCGGAGGCGCGCAGCAGCGAACGGCGCGTGAGGGAGGCCCTGCCGTTCCTGAAACTGCGCCGCATTGCGGCCACTTGGGCCGGGGTCAGGCGCTCGGGCTCGTACTGCTCCATGCTCGTGGTGCCCTTTCGGGAGGGTCGCGGCCGTGGTCGCGGCCTGGTCTGTCACTCGGCCTCGGCCGACAGTCGGCTAGGGGCGGTCCCCGAAGATCGTGCGGTGCCAGTCCTTCCTGGCCACCGCGGTGTTGTCGAACATGACGTGCTTGATCTGCGTGTACTCCTCGAAGGAGTAGGCAGACATGTCCTTGCCGAAGCCGGACGCCTTGTAGCCGCCGTGCGGCATCTCGCTGATGATCGGGATGTGATCGTTGACCCAGACGCAGCCCGCCTTGATCTCGCGGGTCGCGCGGCCTGCGCGGTAGACGTCGCGGCTCCAGGCGGAGGCCGCGAGTCCGTACGGGGTGTCGTTGGCGAGCGCGATGCCCTCGTCGTCGGTGTCGAAGGGCAGCACGACGAGCACCGGGCCGAAGATCTCGGCCTGCACGATCTCGCTGTCCTGGGCGGCGTCGGCGACGAGCGTGGGCGCGTAGAACGCGCCGCTCTTGAGGTCGCCCTGTGGGGCGGCTCCGCCGGTGACCACGCGCGCGTAGCCGCGGGCCCGGTCGACGAATCCGGCGACGCGGTCGCGCTGGGCGTGCGAGATCAGCGGGCCGAGGTCGGTGTCCGGCGCGAACGGGTCGCCCACGCGGACGCTCGCCATCAGGGCGGCGGTCTTCGCCACGAACTCTTCGTAGAGCGGCCTTTGTACGTACGCGCGCGTGGCGGCCGTGCAGTCCTGCCCGGTGTTGATCAGCGAACCGGCGACCGCGCCGTTCACGGCGGCTTCGAGATCCGCGTCGTCGAAGACCACGAAGGGCGCCTTGCCGCCGAGCTCCAGGTGGAGCCGCTTGACGGTCGAGGTGGCGATCTCCGCGACCCGCTTGCCGACGGCGGTGGACCCGGTGAAGGAGGTCATGGCGACATCGGGGTGGCCGACGAGATGCTCACCGGCTTCCTTGCCCAGGCCCGTGACGATGTTGATGACACCGTCCGGGATCCCCGCCTCCGTGGCCGCCTCGGCGAACAGCAGCGAGGTGAGCGGGGTCAGCTCGGCCGGCTTCAGCACGATCGTGTTGCCGGCGGCGATCGCAGGGAGGATCTTCCAGGCGGCCATCTGGAGGGGGTAGTTCCAGGGCGCGATGGAGCCGACGACGCCGATGGGTTCACGGCGTACGTAGGAGGTGTGGTCACCGGAGTACTCGCCCGCGGACTGGCCCTGCAGGTGCCGGGCCGCGCCCGCGAAGAACGCGGTGTTGTCGATGGTGCCCGGAACGTCGAACTCGCGCGTCAGCTTGAGGGGCTTTCCGCACTGGAGCGACTCCGCCTGGGCGAACTCCTCGGCGCGCTCGGCGAGCACGGCGGCGAAGCGGTGCAGCGCGTCGGAGCGCTCGCCCGGGGTGGCGCCCGACCAGCCGGGAAACGCCTCACGGGCGGCGGCCACGGCCGCGTCGACGTCGACGGTGCTCGCCAGCTCGTACGTGTACACCTCTTCGCCGGTGGCGGGGTTCACGACCGCGTGCGTGCGGCCGGAGGTGCCCTTGGTCAGTCGGCCCGCGATGTACTGCGCGCCGTCCGCCAAGCGGTCCTGCGCCTGGAAGCGATGGCCCGGATTGTGCATGTCGCTCTCCTCCGCCGTTCTCCCCGTTGCCGGGGGGTCGGGCGTAGCTCCAGCTCGATTTGAGTGCCGATCCTGGCAGAGCAATGGTCCTCCAACAAGTGATTCCGTTGTTGCCTTTTGGTTACGCGACGAAATCTGTCGGCCAGGTGTCGAGTCCTCCTGTAAAAGGAGGGACGGAATGTCAGTGGTGCATGCCAGAGTGGCGTGCATGGGGAAGATCGATTCTTGGGAAGCGCTGGTCAGCGCGGTCCAATCGGGGGCGAGGGTCAAGTACCTGCACTTCTGGGGGCACCGCCCGCGACCGGACGGTCGGGTGAGTGCGAGCTGTCTCAGCCAGTGGTGGCCGTCACCGTTCGTGGTCGACGACGTCGAGTACGCGACGGCGGAGCACTGGATGATGGCGTCGAAGGCGCGCCTCTTCGGGGACGAGGAAGCGGAGCGACGGGTCCTTGCCGCTTCGAACCCCGCGCTCGCCAAGAAGGCGGGGCGGCTGGTGCGCGGCTTCGACGAGGCCATATGGGAGCGGGAGCGGTTCGGGATCGTGGTCGAGGGCAGCGTCCACAAATTCGCCGCGCACGCCGATCTGCGGGAGTTTCTGCTGGGCACGGGCGAGCGAAGCAAGATGGGGGTCCCCCCGGCCGAAGGCTCGGGGAGGGTGCTGGTCGAGGCCAGTCCCCTGGACCGTGTCTGGGGCATCGGGCTCGCTGCGGACGATGAGCGGGCCTTCGATCCCGAGCGGTGGCGGGGGCCGAATTTGCTGGGGTTCGCGTTGATGGAGGCGCGGGCGCGGCTCGGATAGCCGCTCGTGGACTGCGCCGCTCTTCTACGGGTTACTGCTGCTCCATGACGAGGGACGTGGAGAAGCCGTCGCCGCCGCCCGAGTCACCGTCGCCGCTGTCGTCCGGGACCACGACGAGGAAGACGAGCATCGCGATTCCCAGGGCGATACCGACCGCTCCGCAGATGATTCCGGCCAGCGCCTGCCCCGGGTTGGTCGCCTCACCGCGGCGTGCTTTGCGGCGGCCGATCACGCCGAAGATCACACCGAGGATGCCCAGCACGATGGCGAGCGGCCAGAGGCAGAACACGACCGCCGCGAGAATGCCGAGCACGAGACCGGCGGTGCCCATGCCGTTGCTCGGCGCGAGCGGCGGCACTGGGGGCCAGCCGTAGCCGCCTTGGTAGGCGGCATGCGGCTGAGCCGGGGCGTACTGCGCGTAGCCGTACCCGTACGGCAGCCGGCCGGGGCCGTCGGGCGCGATGGGTGGCGGGGGGACGGGTTCGCCCGGGGCGGGCTGGGGGTAGGGGGTGCGGGCTGCGGGGGCTGCGAAGGGGTTGCCCAAGACGCTCGGGGCGTCGGACCGGCGGTGGGCGGGAGGCCGCCCGGGGGTGCGAAGGGGTTGTCCCAGGGCTGGGGGCTCGGGGCGCCCGCGCCGGGGAGGGAGGTGACGGTCGGCTGGTCGTACATATAGGGAGGCAGGGGCGCGGCGCTCCCACCGGACGGAGCCGTTTCCATGGGCGGAGCCCAGGGGTTCGGCTCGGGGCGGGGTTCGGCGGTGGGCTTGTCCAGGGGGACCTTGAGAGCGGAGGTGGCCTGCTCGGGGCGTTGGGCCGGGGCATGCCCCGCTGCGGGTGCGATGCCCTGGACCTGCGAACCCGGCGTATGGCCCTGCCCGTGAGCACCATGCCCCGGCTGGGCACCCTGGGCACCCTGGGCACCAACAGCGTCCTCGGGCTCGGCGCCCTGCGCACGAGCGGCGTCCTCGGGTTCGGCCCCCTGCGCACGGCCCTCCGCAGGCGCCGCATCGCTCGGAGAGGTCGGGCCCCCCGGGCCCGGTGGAGCCCACGCGGCGCCGTCGCGTGGCGCTTCCGGCGTCTGGGCGTCGTCGGACATGCGCAGGGCCCCCTCTTCTGTCGGACGTTCCGTCATGCTACGGCCGGGCCCAACCCGCGCGGGCCGCCGCCTACGATGATCCCTGAGTCACCGATCAGCCGATCACCCGCGTCCCGCCGACCACGGTCCCGGGACGCCGTTCCGGGGAGGAACCTTGACCGACCACCGCACCGCACGCGACGACGCCCGCGATCTGCACGCCTTCATCGCCGGACTGCCCAAGGCCGAACTGCACGTGCACCACGTCGGCTCCGCCTCCCCGCGGATCGTGTCCGCCCTCGCCGCCCGGCACCCCGACTCGAAGGTGCCGACCGACCCCGAGGCCCTCGCGGACTACTTCACGTTCACGGACTTCGCCCACTTCATCCAGGTGTATCTGTCCGTCGTCGACCTCATCCGCACCCCGGAGGACGTCCGGCTGCTGACGTACGAGGTCGCGCGCGACATGGCCCGCCAGCAGGTCCGCTACGCCGAGCTGACCATCACCCCGTGGTCCTCCACCCGCCGCGGTATCGACGAACTCGCCTTCATGGACGCGATCGAGGACGCCCGCAAGGCGGCCGAGGCCGAGCTCGGTGTCGTACTGCGGTGGTGCTTCGACATTCCGGGAGAGGCGGGACTCGAGGCCGCCGAGGAGACCGCGCGGCTCGCGACCGACGACCGGCTGCGGCCGGAGGGCCTGGTCTCCTTCGGGCTCGGCGGGCCCGAAATCGGCGTACCGCGGCCGCAGTTCAAGCCGTACTTCGACCGGGCGATCGCGGCCGGACTGCGGTCGGTGCCGCACGCCGGTGAGACGACGGGCCCGGAGACGGTCTGGGACGCGCTGAACGACCTGCGGGCCGAGCGCATCGGGCACGGCACCAGCTCGGCCAAGGACCCGAAGCTCCTCGCACACCTCGCCGAGCACCGGATCGCCCTGGAGGTCTGCCCCACCTCCAACATCGCCACCCGCGCGGTCCGCACCCTCGACGAGCACCCCATCAGGGAGTTCGTCCGGGCCGGGGTGCCCGTGACCATCAACTCCGACGACCCGCCGATGTTCGGCACCGACCTGAACAGCGAGTACGCGGTCGCCGGCCGTCTCCTCGACCTCGACGAGCAGGGCCTCGCCGCGCTCGCCAAGAACGCGGTCGAGGCGTCGTTCCTCGACGAGGCAGGTAAGACGAAGCTCACCGAGGAGATCGACACGTACGCCTCGACGTGGCTCGCGCCCTGACAGGTCGCACCACCACAATGGGGCCCATGCGCACCGTGACCGCCGTCGCCCATCGCGGCGCCCCCTACCGTCTCCGCGAGAACACGATCGAATCGCTGCGTTCCGCGCTCCAACTGGGCGCGGACGCGGTCGAGATCGACGTACGACTGACCCGTGACGGCGTGCCCGTGCTGCTGCACGACAAGACTCTGAAGCGCCTGTGGGAGCAGGACCGGCCACTGCGCTCGCTCTCCTCGGACGAGGTGCGCGGACTCACGGCCGGCGGCGTGCCCACGCTGGTCGAGGCCCTCAAGGAGACCGAGGACAGCCGGATCATGGTGGACCTGCCGGGCGAGCCCGACGGCAGGGCTGTACGCCGGATCGTCGACGTCATCCGCGAGTGCGGGGCGCAAGAGCGGGTGTACTACTGCGCGGGCGCCCCGGCCATGCTGGCGGTGCGCGCCGCCGACCCCGCCGCGGAGATCGCGCTGACCTGGACGAGCGTCGCGCCGCCGCGGCCGGCGCTGCTCGAAGCCGTACGGCCGCGCTGGCTCAACTACCGCTTCGGGCTGGTCGACCGGGACCTCGCGGCCCGCGTCCACCGCGACGGCTACCTGTTGTCCGTGTGGACCCCGGACACCCGCCACTCGATGCGGCGCCTCCTGGACATGGGCGTCGACTCGATCACGACGAATCGCATCGACGCGCTGTGCGCCCTGCGTAAGGGCTGACTCAGGGGGCGTACGGCGGTTCGCCGCCTCGGGTCGCGTACGAACTCACCGGGCTCGGACGGTCGTTGCTCGACCCCATCGGCGCGTTCGGTGCCTGGGCCTTCGAGCACGGCGACGAGTTCATGGCCGCGCAGGAGCGCTACACGCGGGAGCGCTGAGCAACCGTCGCCGGGTCGGTGGGGGTGGAGCGGGTCAGGTACTGCGGCACCGGGGCCGTGTCCTCGCCGTTGTCGCGGACCAGGCCGTAGCGGATCGCGCCCTGGGCCGGGCCGGTCGTGACGTCCTTGTTCGCCTCGTCCCAGCTCGACGGAAAGACGATCAGGCCGTAGTCGGCGCCCCGTTCGTTCACGGTGAGGGTGACGGTGCCGTCGAGGTAGAAGTACTCGTTCTGCCACATCTGCTGTGTGCCGGACGGCAGTACGGCGTATCCGATGTCCGGCCCGCCCATGCCCGTGGCGTAGCCGTCGGGGCTCCCCGCGAGGGCGTCGTCCATCCGGCGGCCACCACCCGACGCCACATGGAAGAGCTTTCCCTTGAGGCCGGTCCACGCCGGCATGACCAGCGCCCCTGGTCGGGACTTCGGCGAGATCTGCCAGCGCACCAGGACGTATCCCTTGCCGCTGAGGGTCACGCCGTCTCCGCGGTGTTGCATCACCGCCTTCGCGCCGCCGGTGCTGGTGATCCCGGACTCGGGCCGGTGCGGCAGGGCGCCTGGCCGCGCGTTCGGATCCGGAGCCCGGTCGACGGCGTCGACGACCGTGCCGTACACGTCGGTCTTCGTCGGCGACGGTGAGGGCGAGGCGGACGGCGTGGGTGACGGGGTGTGCGACGGGGGGCGGGCCGTACTCGCCGCCGTGGGCGCGACGGCGGCCCGCGGGGGCGGTTTGTCCGGGGTCTGCGTCACGACGTACGCGCCGCCGGCGGCGATCGTCGCGCCGGCCGTCACCGCCACGGCGGGCTTGGTCAGCGCGCTGATCACCTTGGCGGACCATCCGACGCTTGTCGCGGCCGCCGCGGTCTTGCCGCCCAGGGCCAGCGAGAGCGTGAAGCCGACCGGTACCGGGACGAGCGCGATCCCGACGAGGAGCCGTTCGGCCGGTACGACCGTCTCGCGCGCGCCCGAGCAGTACGCGCAGCCCCGGATGTGCCGGGCCAGCCGCTTGCGCCACACCGAGTCGGGCCGTCCGTCCCAGCGACCGGTCACCTCGGGCAGCTCGGGGCAGGACGAGTCGAGCGCCCGGACGATGCCGCGCGCGGTCTCCAGGCGCTCCTTCATGCGCTGGACGCGGACGGCGGCGTGCTGCCGGCTGATGCCGACGGCCGCCGCGAGTTCCCGCCGGGTGAGCTCGCCCGCGACCTCCAGCCACCACAGCGACAGCAGTTGGCGGTCCTCGTCGTCGAGCCAGCGCACGGCTTCCGCGACCTCGCGCCGCTGCCCCTCCAACTGGAGCCGCAGTACGGTCAGTTCGGCGAAGTCGGCGGCCTGGTCGCCCGCGCCGTCGTCGAGCGTCTCGGAGGTCCGACGACGCGCCCGGTCACGTATCTGGCGCATCGCGATGGCCACAAGCCAGGACCGGAAGCTGTCCGGATCGCGCAGCGTGCCGAGGTTGTCGACGGCGCGCAGCATGGTCTCCTGCACGACGTCGTCGACGTCCGCGTGGCCGTTCAGCGCGCGGCCGACGATGTTGTAGACGAGGGGCAGCCAGCCCGCGACCAGCTCGTCGAGCGCGCGCCGGTCACCGGCCTGCGCGGCCGCGATGGTGGAGCGCCACTCCCGCCCGTCCACGTCCGTCCTTCCCCTGGTCTCTTCGTCTTCGGAACGTACCTTCTCGGCCATCGCCGCGGCTCACGGGGCCGTGTCCACGACGTTTCACCTTTGGAGACGGAGAGGGACGCTCCTCGATAACAGTTTTTTGCGGGGGCGTGCCGAGCGAAACTTTCGACCCCGCGAAGCCCCTCCCAGGCCCCCTAGGGGCGACCCTTGCGCCGATGCGGGGGACGGCCCCCTCCTCAGTGACGATCCCGGGGACCGCGTACGGCCGCAGGATGAACATCATCTCCGACCGCCGCACCGATCACAGGAGTGCTCAATGGCCGTACGCCGCCCCGTAGTTGCCCTCGCCGTCGCCGTCGCCCTCGGTCTCGCCGCCGGCCCCTTGAGCGCGCCCGCGCTCGCCTCCCCCGGCACGGTCGCCGCGCGGACGACGGGACCCGACGCCGAGGCCCTGCGCGCCGCGCTCGCCGGGCTCCCGGACGCGGACGCGACCGCCGCGCTGGTGCGGGTCGGGGGCACCGACGGCCGCTGGCGCGGCAGCGCGGGCGTGCACGATCTGGCGAGCGGGCGGAAGGCCGACCCGAACGCGCTCTTCCGGGCGGGTTCGACGACGAAGGTGGTCACGGCCGCGGTCGTGCTCCAGCTCGCGGCGGAGGGCAAGGTCGAGCTGGGCACCCCTGTGCAGCACTACCTGCCCGGACTGCTGTCGACCGCCTTCAAGCCCATCACCGTACGGCAGTTGCTGAACCACACCAGCGGGATCCAGGCGGGCGACGGCTTCGGCGACTCCTTCGAGGAGGCGTACGCGCACCGCTTCGACACGCTCACGCCGAAGGAGGTCGTCGTCTCGGCGGTGGCGAAGGGGCCGGAATTCCGCCCGGGCGAGAAGCAGGACTACCTGAACATCAACTACACGATCCTCGGCATGCTGATCGAGAAGGTGACCGGGCACACGTACGCGCGGGAAGCGACCCGTCGGATCCTCCGGCCGGCCGGGATGCGCCACTCGTACTTCCCCGGCACGGACCCGCGCATCCACGGACCGCACAACCACGGCTACCAGGCGGTGAAACGGGCGGACGGTACGACCGAGTTCGTCGACGTCACCGACTGGAACCAGGCGGACCGCTGGGCCGCGGGCGACATGATCTCCACGACGGCGGATCTGGAACGGCTGATCACCCACCTCTTCCGGGGCGATCTGGTCCCCGAGCCACAGCTGGAGGAGATGTTCACCGTCCCCTCGGGCATCGAGGGCGCCGACATGAGCGCGGGGCTCCAGCGCTTCGAGTACGGAGGCAGGGTCTACTGGCTCAAGTCGGGCGCCCGGTACGGCTACAGCGCGGTCGTCGTGGCCACCAGGGACCTCTCCCGCACCCTCGTCTACTCGGTCAACTCGACCGACGCGAAGGGCGAGTCGATGAACCCGGTGGCCCAGCGGATCGCGCTGGCGGCGCTCAAGTAGCCAGGGCCGGGGCGGCCTGACCGGGATTCGGGGTGAGCGCCTCGAGCCGCTTGATCTTCTTCCGTACGACGTACAGCGGGATCACCCCGATGATGCCGAAGGACATGTCGATGACGGTCCACCAGAAGGGGATCCCGCGGATCGGCCCGCAGATCAGTGCGAGCGGGACGATGCCGGCGCAGGCGATCATGCCGAACTCGACGACCCAGATGTTGCGCACCGGGTCGCGGTACGGCCCGTAGAAGGCGACCGCGATCACAAGATGCGCGAACGCCAGCCAGTCCGTTCCGTACAGCACGAAGGGGTACTTGGCGTCGGTGGCGTCGAGCCCGCGGCGTACGTGCTCGATCCAGTCCATCAGGACGGGCAGGTGCTCGGGCACCGAGAGGGACCGCAACAGGTCCTCGGTCCAGTGGAGTTCGTGCACCAGAGGGAATGCCGTGGCGCCGCTGAGCACCAGGCAGACGACAAAGATGACCAGCCATGCGCGGATGCCCTTGAGAAGGGCGGCTCTGTCGCTCATGGCAGGAGCGTACGCCCCGACTTGAACATGTTCAAAACTACGTCGGCCCGGGGGTCGGTATCGCCGACGGCGCGCGGGTGGGGACGGCGCTCGTCGGGGTGCCGGGGCTGTCGGTCCGCGTACTCGCGGTGGGACGGGGGCCGGTGCTGCGAGTGCTGCCGGTGGGGCGAGGACTGACCGGCTCGGGCGACGCCGACGGAGTGGGCGCGACCGAAGGACTGCTCGCGGGCGGTGGGGCGAGAGGGACCGTCGGGGACGTGGGCGCCTCGGAAGTCGCCGTCAGGTGGAAGGGCAGCGCGACGAGAGCGGCGACGGCGCACGCCAGGCCGACGCCGACCGCGGAGCGGAGCAGCCTGCGGCGGGCCGCACCGCGGCGGATCGCCTCGTAGCGGCCGGCCGGTGGGCCGAGGTAGTCGGAGGGGGGTCGCAGGATCACGGCGAGGGGGTCGTCCGGTTCGAAGTCCGGATCGTCGTCAGAGTGTGTGATCAAGGCTTCTCCTCAGGTGGGCGCGGAGCAGTTCGCGGGCCGCGTGGAGGTCGGCCTTGATGGTTCCTTCCTTGCGCCCGGTCAGCGCGGACACCTCCCGGATCGGCATGTCAGCGTAGTAGTGCAGCAGGATCGGGACGCGCAGTCGTTCCGGCAGCGACTGCACGAGCAGGCGTACCGACGGGTCGGCCTGTTCGGTCTGCGGGCGGACGGCGGCTTCGGCGGTGGCGCGGCGCACGGCTCTGCGTTCGCGTTCGAGCTTTCGCCAGTGGTCCCGGACGAGGTTGGCCGCGGTGACGTAGAGGAAGCCGCGGGGCTCCGCCACGGAGGTCCAGCGGGCCCAGAGCCGGGTGAACGCCTCCGAGGCGATCTCGTGGGCCGTCTCGTCGTCGTCGACCAGCCGACGGCACCAGCCGGCGAGGCGCGGGTAGAGGGCGGCGAACAGCTCGGACGCTGCCTTCTCGCGGGACCGTTTCAACGCTCTCCATGGTCGTGAGGGCACTCGCAGAGAACTCGTAGAGAACTCATGGCCAAAGAGCCCGGGCCGTCGGCGTACGTTCCGTCGGCCCGGGATCCGGGTGGGGCGGGTCAGGGAGTCGCGGAGCTCAGCGCCGCGAAGACGATGACGTTGTCGAGGTATCCGTCGCCGGTACGGGGGCCGCCGCACGTGATGAGCCGCAGCTCGGGACGGTCCACGTCCCCGTAGACCGCGTCGGCGGGGAACTCCGCCTTGGCGACCGTCCGTACGGAGGTGACGGCGAACTCCGCCGTCGTGCCGTTCTCCAGGCGCGCCACGATCCGGTCACCCCGGCGCAGCCGCGCGAGGTGGCGGAAGACCCCGTCCCCGTACGCGCCGACCGTGACATGGCCGAGGACCACCGAAGGGCCGACCTGACCCGGCGTCGGCGAATGCCGGTACCAACCCGCCCGGTCGTGCGCCGCGATCGGAGGCACCTGCAGGCTGCCGTCCGAGGCCAACCCCAGCTGCATGACCGGGGTGTCGACCCCGATGGCGGGGATCCGCAACGCGACCGGCACCGAACGCCCGAGCGCACGCACGGACTTGTCGGGGGCCCGCGAAGGCGGCGGCGTGCTCCTGGGGCGTGCGGTCGTGGCCCGGCCGGCCCCGTGGCCGCCGCAGCCCACGAGCAACGAGGCCATCGCCGCGGTGGCGAAGACGCGCCTGGAGGGCAGGGTCATGCCCCGGTCGCCCGCCGACGCCGTACGACGAAGACCGCCGCGCCTCCCACGGCGAACACCGCGGCAGCTCCCCCGCCGATCAGCCCGCCGTCGGCTCCGGACCGCTTCGACACCGGCGCCACACCGGTGTCCGGCGCACCGCTCGGTACGACGGAGACCTGGCTCGGGGCCGGCGCCCGCGTCGGTACGGCACTCGGAGCCGGGGCGGCGCTGGTCGGCGCGGACGTGGTGGTCGGGACCGGGGTCGGGGCGGTGGTGGCCGGGGCGGGTGCGGTGGTGGCGGTCGGGCGGCTCGTGGGGGCGGGGCTCGCCCCGTCGGCGAACGCGGGCACCGTGCTCGCCAGCACGGCGGTGCTCGCGAGTGCCATGGCGCTGAGGACAGTTCGGCGCATGAATCGCTCTCTTTCGTCGGTCCGCCCACCCGGTGACTCGGTGGGCTGGGTTGTGGATCGAGCGGAGAGACGAAGCGGCGGCGGGGCGGGTTGTAAAGAGACGGCAAAGCCGTCGGGGGCCGCCGCGTCGCGCGCGGGAGGAACGCGGCGTTTACGCGGTCGTGTTCGGTGGGATCAGCGGTCGTGTTGGGTGGGATCAGCGGTCGTGTTGGGTGGGATCAGGCGTCCGCGACCGTCGCGGTGACGGGCGTGCCGATCTCGACCGTGCGGCTGACCGTGCACAGCCGGTCGTGGGAGGTCTTGACCGCCCTGGGGAGAATCGCGCGGGCGCGGTCGCCGAGCTCGCCGTCCGGGAAAGCGACGGAGAAGGTGACCACGAGGTCGGTCATCCGGTTGCCCAGCTCGTCACTGATCTTGTCGCCGGTCACGGTGACGGCGAACCCCGTGGGCTCCGCGTGGCGGCCGGTGGCGACATCGACGTCGGCCGCCGTGCAGCCACCGATCGCGGCGAGCAACAGCTCGACCGGGGTGAAGTCGGTGCCGTCGTGAGGATCGGAACTGGTACCGAAGCTGATCACACCGCCGCGCGCGTTCGTCGCGGTGAAGTGGCCGGCGCCGGTCCGCTCGATGGTCACGGAGCGCAGGGTGTTTTCGGTCATGCCGACGACACTAGTGTCACGCGGCGCGGACCGCCGTGGTTGTCGGCCCGGTCGAGGTTGGACGCTGTGCGCGTACGGCGCACCGGCGGGACGGCACGCGAGACAGCGCCCCGGTCGCACCGGAGCCACGGCCCGCGGGACAGCACTCCGGTCGCACCGGAGCCACGGCCCGCGAGACAGCACTCCGGTCGCACCGGAGCCACGGTCCGCGAGACAGCGCTCCGGTCGCACCGGAGCCACGGTCCGCGAGACAGCACTCCGGTCGCACCGGAGCGACCGGACGCGAGACAGCGCTCCGGTTGTCACCGCGCAATGCCTAGTGCACCGGTCGCGACACCTTGTCCCGCCGGCCGTGCAACGCGAAGTCTGCCCGAACAACCGAGCCGGGCCGCAGCAGCTTCTGATGGACCATCGGATTCCGGCCGACGGACGAGACCACGATGCTGAGGTATCCCTCGGGGAGACCGGTCGCGGCGTACTCCCCGTGTTCGTCGGTCGTGGTACGCAGCAGTTGCCGGCCCGCGGTGTCCATGACGATCACTGTGGCACCACGGACGGGGCGCGGCTCGGAGTCGTGGACGGTGCCGACCAGCATCGGCACCGCCTCGCCGAAGTGGTGGTGACGGTGGACGGGGAGCGCGGTGGGGATCGGCATTTCCAGCGCCGGGTCGTCCACCGGGGGCTCCTCGACCTCCCCCTGGTCGCCGTCGGCGTACAGCCGGGCGCCCTGCGGTTCCGGAGCCAGGCGTCAAGGCCCAGCAGGGCGGCGCCCGCGGCGATCCACGCGCACAGCACCAGAACGGGCTCGAGCACCCCGGCGCCATCGAAGTAGAGGACTCCGCGCAGGGCGTCGACCGCGTTGGCCAGGGGCATTACCGCGTGCATGTGCTGGAAGAACGTCGGCAGCATCGGGGCGGCCACCGCGCCGCCGCTGGTGGGGATGCTCAGCACGATGAACAGGCCCATGCCCACGGCGGGGAAGAACTGCCGGGTGAAGGGGGCCAGACCCGAGGCGGAGGTGGCCACGGCCGTGGTGAGCAGGAAGGCGATCGCCATGGCGGAGGGGTCGGCGGGCAGGTAGCCGAGGCCCGTGCCGATCAGGTAGTCGGCGACGCTGAACAGGGCGGCGGCACCCACGATCGTCAGCAGTTTCCCGCGTCGGCTGAAGGTCACCACACGCAGCAGGGTGGTCGCGAGGATGTAGCCGGGGACGCTCCAGGCGATCCCGAAGTAGAGCAGGGTCGAGCCCAGCAGGTCCTTGCTCACGGTGGGCGCCACGTCCTCGACCGTGAGCCGCTGGTGGCTCCGGGCGGCGACCTCGGTGAACACGGTGCGCAGCGTCTGTTCGAACGACATCCCGTTGGCCTTGGCCACGTACAGCACCGGATGCCGGCCGTCGGCGACGAAGCCCGCCGCCGCATGCCGGTCCAGCACCGCCTGCCGGGCTGCCCGCCCGTCGGTCACCGCCGTGATGTCGAAACCGCCGGGATACTGCCGCCGCAGCTCGCCGCCGATCCTCCGCGCGACAGCCGGATCCGCGACCGCCACCTTCACGTGGTGGGGCTGCGGTGCGTGCAGGGCGGGGGCGAAGCAGAACAGGAAGCCGAGGAAGAGGGCCGCCGGAAACCACAGGGCCTCGGCCAGGGTTCTGGCCGAGGCCGGGCCGGGGGGCCGCTCGGTCTGTTCCGCCATGGGGCCCTCCTCGGGCTGATCGCTGCTCGAACCGGGGCTGCCGGAAGGACCCGATCCGGCCCGGTCGGCAGCACAAGGGCCCATGGTAGAAACTTGCAGTGATGCATTTTTGCAGGGCTGCAACCGAATCGGGACGACAGTAGACTCCGGGAGTGTGATGACACCCGTGACACCCGTGACGAGCAGCCCTCCGGAGGGGTTGCGCGAGCGCAAGAAGCGGGCGACCAGAAGAGCTCTGCAGGCCTCGGCGGTGACCCTCTTCCGTCGGCACGGCCCGGACGCGGTCACGGTGGAGGACATCTGCGCGGACGCGGGTGTGTCTCCCCGCACCTTCTTCAACTACTTCTCGGCCAAGGAGGAGGCGGTCTTCTCGCTGGAGGAGGGCATCCCCTCTCTGATCCAGCAGCGGATCACCGACCGCCCCGCGCACGAGACCCCGCTGGAAGCGATCCACGCGGTGCTCGCCGAGCGCCTGGGCGAACTCACCACCGGCGGACTCCTGCTGGGGCGCGCGGCGCTCCTGCGCGAGCGCCCCGAACTGCTGCCGCGTATCACCCAGACGCACCGCGCGGTCGAGGACGCGGTCATCGCAGCGGTGGCGGCACGCACCGGCCTGCCGGAGAGCGACCTGTACGTCCGCACCACCGCGGCGGTCGCCTTCGCCGCCCAGCAGGCAGCCGTCACCTGCTGGCAGCCCGACTCCGGCGACGACGCGGTCACCGTGCTCGACAGGGCCTTCGACCTGGTCCGCGACGGGCTCTCATGGGAGCCACCGACCGGCTGACGGCTGTGCAGAGCCGGGCGCGCGTCCCGGCTGTCACTGTCGCTGTCATCGCCGGTTCTCTCCCGCCGAAGGGACACCACTCAGGAGGTGAGGTCGGCCCCGTAGAGCGTGCGTTCTCCGACGAGTTGACGGCCGGTGACCAACTCGGACTCGATGCGGATGAAGACTTCCTCACGTACAGCCACCCACGGGCGCGGACCGCTCAGGGACAACCGGGCGTGCTCGGCGGGGTCGGTCACCACCCTGGCGCAGCCAGTCACCACGACGCTCCAACCGGAGTGGGTCGTCACGTCCACCTCGTCGGCTTCGAAGGCGACCACCACACCATCGACGGCGGAGGCCAGCTCGGAGTCCGCGGAGGTGCGCAGCAGTACCGCGGAACCCTGTCCAGGCAGAAGTTGGCGGGCAGGACCGCGGGCAAGGCGTGGCGCGTGTGGACGATGCGGCCGATCGGTGCCCCCTCCAGCAGACGGAGGCACTCTTGCCGGTCGAGCTCATGGAAGTCGTCGTTGGGATTCATCACCGAGGTCACTTTCACGCGGTACAGCGGTACGTCTTTCATCCTGTGGAGCGGCCAGGGACGGAGGCGAGGGCCCATCGGTCCAGGGCGGCCGGAGACTGGCCGCCCGTCGGACCCTGCGGGTGACCGGCGTCAGCGCACCGCGATCCGGCGGCCGGTGGTGCTGTCGGGCTCGATACGCACCCACATGTCACGCTCGCCGCCTGCCCATGGACCGCTGTACGCGAGCGCCTTCAGCCGTTCCACGGCGTCGCGCTCCCTCACGGCTCGGGCACGGCCGCGTACGAGCACGCTCCAGCCCTGGCTGAGCGCCTCGTCAATGTGGTCGACCTCGAAGGCGACGTGTGCCCCGACGGCTGTCGCAGGAACGGCGTCGGGTGCCGTCCTGAAGGTGATCGCGCCATCGATGACGCTGTAGTTGAGGGGCACGATGATCGGCCCGTCCGGCGTGTCCATCGCGAGCCTTCCGATGCCGTGCCGCGAGAGCCGTGCCCGGCACTCCTCGGCGCTGAGTTCGACGAGCTCGGGGTGGCGGGCCGCCCGACCGATACCTGGTGGCAGGTCGGCATCACCGCCACGCAGGGCGGCCACACTGGTCTCCAGCGCGTCGGCGAGCCGGATGAGGGCAGCGGTCCCAGGCATCGCGGTGGACCGTTCTTCCAGGTACTGGACGTAGCCAGGAGCCGTGCCCGCCCGTGCGGCCGCCTCCTCCCGGGTCAGCCCAAGTTCCTCGCGTCGCCTGGCGATGCGACGCCCGATGTCGCCTTTTGCGCTGTCCGCCGTGGTGGACGCCGCGCGCGGCGCTGTCTGCTCGGACATGATCCTTCGCTTCTTCCTGTCAGGGCGTCCTGACCGTAAGGACGTCGTGCTGCGGCCCGCCGAGGACGACCTTGAGCGCGCCGGTGTCGGCGGCCCTCGAGAAGACGTCGTACGCCTCCTCCATGGCGTCCAGCGGGAAGGTGTGGGTGACCATGGACGACACGGGCAGGTGTCCGGCGGCCATCATGCGCAGCAGGGTCGGAGTGGAGTGCGTGTCGACCAGACCGGTGGTGATGGTCACGTTCTTGATCCACAGGTCTTCGAGGTGGAGTGTCGCGGGCCTGCCGTGCACGCCGACATTGGCCACGTGCCCGCCGGGCCGCACCATGCGCGTACACATCTCGAAGCTCTCCGGCACCCCGACCGCTTCGATGACCACGTCGGCTCCAAGGCCCTGCGTGAGGTCGGCAGCCAACTCCTCGGCCTCGTCGCCAGCCACTGCCACGGCGTCGGCACCAAATTGTTTGGCGGCATCCAGCCGGGCGGGTGCGAGGTCCACGGCGATGATCTTCTCCGGGGTGTAGAGCCGCGCCGTGACGATCGCGGCCAGGCCGATGGGCCCCGCACCGACCACGACGACAGTGTCTCCGGGCCGCACCCGCCCGTTCAGCACACCCACCTCGTAGGCGGTGGGGAAGATGTCGGCGAGCAGCACGGCGTCCTTGCTCTCCAACGCGCCGGGCAGCAGATGCGTGGACAGGTCGGCGTGCGGCACGCGCACGTACTCGGCCTGTGTGCCGTCGATCAGGTGGCCGAGGATCCAGCCCCCGCCGTCGCGGCACTGCCCGTACGTGCCTTCGCGGCAGAACCGGCAACGGCCGCACGCCGTGATGCACGAGACCAGGACACGATCGCCGGGTCGGACCGTGCGGACGTCGCTGCCCACCTCGACGATCTCCCCGACGGCTTCGTGCCCGAGCACGGTACCTGGGCGTACCTCCGGGACATCGCCCTTGAGGATGTGGAGGTCGGTTCCGCAGATGGTGACGGCGTCGACGCGGACGATCGCGTCGGTGGCATCCTGGATACCGGGGTCGGCGACGTCCTCCCATGCGGCCTTTCCGGAGCCGTTGAATACGAGTGCCTTCATGACGATCCCTTCCTGGGCCTGACCGATGCCGGTCGTAAGGGACAACGATGAGCAATCGGCCTCCTGCAGGAGCGCCCCTCCGCTCCGGCCGGAATCACCGGTCCGGCTGTGCTCGGGTACCGCTGGGCGGCTTCCTCGCGCGCGGAGTGACCTTTTATGTCCAGCCTGACCGTGGCGGATGCTGTCCACATGGGCCGGTCGGCGCCCATTGCCGGACCGAGCAGGCCCGTTCGCAGGAACCGACGTCCGTGCGTGAGCGCACCGAGCCGACCGCTCCTCACCGACTCGGGCTGGACGGCCCAATGCCGCGCGCGTGTGTGGGTGCGGGACGGCCCAGTGATGCCGTCCGGTCGGCCCCTGCCGTCACTCACTCCCGAAATGTCACGTTGCTGTCCTTGATGAGCGGAGGTGCAGTGCGATGCGCAGGACGAAGGGTGCGAGGCAGCTGCTGTGGCGATGGCGGAGCAATCCGTTGCGTCGGCACGACGACATCGTCGAGGCCTGGATCATTCTGGTCGTCTGGACCGTCATCGCGTTGGGGGGCACCCTGGTCGGCGTGATGGCAGCTCATGCCGCCGACGAGTCCTTCGAGCAGCTGCGCAACGAGCGGCACTCGGTCCCAGCCGTCCTGCTCGAGAACACCGTACGGATCGCGCCGACGACCGAGGGCACGACGCATGACCGGGTCAGGGCGATGGTCCGCTGGACGACGTCGGACGGCTCCACCCATACCGGCCGGGCCCTGGTGGACTCCGGGCACAGGGCCGGATCGAAGGTCGTCATCTGGCTGAACAACGGGGGCCGCCCCACCACCGAGCCGCCGACCGCCTCCGCGGCGGCCTTCGAGGCGGGCACGCTCGGCGCGGGGGCCGCAGTCGCCTTCGCCGGCCTCGCGTTCGCCGCCGGCCGCGTCACGCAATGGCGGCTCGATCAGCGGCGCTACGCCCAATGGGGCCGTGAGTGGGACCAGCTCGGAGCTCAGCGGGGACGCAAGTCCACATGACCCGCATCGTGCACGGCGCCGCGCAACACCGTATCCTCGGCGGCCCGGTCCAGCGCCCGTAAGGCGATGAGCGAGCAGTCCACGCCGACGGTCATCGGACGGGTGGTCATGGCTGTCGCTCGCCCTTCGGCCCAGGCGGCCCCGGCGTCCACGGCACGGGCGGCATCCCACCCGCACGGTGCGGGAAAGGGTCCGGCCGCATGCCCTGTCCGTTGCCATGCGGCCCCTCCTCGGGGCCGGGTGGCCCATGGTGGAAGCAGGGCGTCGAGAAGAGATTGGAGTTGGCAGAACCGCGCTCCAGGAAGAGGCCAGGATCATGAACGCTTCCCCCACTTTCAGCATGCTGCGAGCGCTGCCCGCCGAGCACAGCGAGCGACTGATGGGCATCGCGCGGGAGGTGTCCTTCCCCCAGGGAACCCGCCTGTTCGAGGAGGGACGGCGCGCGGACCGGTTCTGGATCATCCGCACCGGCACGGTGGTCCTCGACATCCATGTGCCCGGCCGCCGCGCGGCCGTCATCGAGACCCTCGGGCACAACGAACTCATCGGCTGGTCCTGGCTGTTCGGACCGCACACCTGGCACCTGGGCGCCGAGGCCACCAGCCCAGTGCGCGCGTACGAGTTCGACGCCGACGTGGTACGGGCCATGTGCCAGGCCGATCCCGCACTGGGAATGGCAGTGGCCCAGTGGGCGGGAGACATCGTCGCCCGCCGGCTGCGATCGGCCAGGACCCGGCTGCTGGACCTGTACGCACCGTACGGCAGCGGAAGCGCTCGCTGACCGCTTCGGAATCCACCAGGGAGCCACCGTGCATGGGAGCCCGCACATCGTGAGCGATGTGATGACCCACACCGTCGCAGCCGTCGGCCGTGGAGCCGACTTCAAGGCCTCGTCAGCCGCGGTGATCTCCTCAAGGTGTTCCTCAGGGACGACGAGGACATCGCCGAGGAGGTCCACAGGGAAGTCGTGTCGTACCTGTTCCGTGCTCCGCTGTCTCCTGTCCGTGTGCAGGTGCGGGAGGGCGTCGTCACACTCGGCGGCCGGGTCAGGGACACCTCCTTGGTGCCCGTGGCCGCGCGCCTGGTGCGGGCCGTCGAAGGTGTGGTGGACGTGGAGTTCGAGCTGACAGGCCCGGTTCGCCTGCCGCAGCCCTGACCCGCGGCCGAACGGACAACAGCGCTCCGGTTGGGCCGGTCGGCCCTAGTGCATTCGGTCCCGCAGGGTGATGATCGTCGTCACAGGCAGCTCGTGGTCCGTAGTCACCAGTGAACAAGGGGTCGTCATGGCCGAGGCGCGTACGTTTTCGGAACAGAACCCCATCCGGGTCTTTCTGCTGGACGACCACGAGGTCGTACGCCGCGGTCTCACGGACCTCCTGGACGCCGAGCCGGACATCTCGGTGGTCGGCGACGCCGACAGCGTCGAGCACGCGCTGGTGCGCGGCCCGGCGCTGCGTCCGCATGTGGCCGTCCTCGATGTCCGCCTGCCGGACGGTGACGGCATCAGCGTATGCCGGGAACTGCGCAGCCAGATGCCGGAGCTGGCCTGTCTGATGCTGACGTCTTTCGACGACGAGGAAGCGCTGCTCGACGCGATCATGGCCGGGGCCTCGGGCTATGTGCTCAAACAGATCAAGGGCTCCGACCTGGTCTCGGCGGTACGCACGGTCGCTTCCGGTCAGTCGATGCTGGACCCCACGACGACCGCCCGGCTGATGCGCTCCCTGCGCGCGGATCCCGCCGAGGCACCGGCCCTGGCGCCCGAGCTCGCCAGTCTGTCGCCCCGCGAGCGCGACATCCTCGCGCTGATCGGCGACGGACTCACCAACCGGGAGATCGGCAAGAAGCTCTACTTGTCCGAGAAGACAGTGAAGAACCACATTTCCCGGTTGCTGGCCAAACTGGGCGTCCAGCGCCGCGTCCAGGCTGCGGTACTGGCCAGCCATCTCGAACAATCCGACGCCACCGACCACCCGACGCGCTGAGTCCTCCCGGCCCCGGACTGCGGCCGTGGCCGCAGGCTTCGCCGGTCAGCGTCCGGCCGCGGCTCCGTCCGAGCTCACGGGAACGCGCCACACGAGCCGTGTCCCGCCGCCCTGCGGCCGTTCACCGAGCGTCAGCGTGCCGCCGAGGGCAACGGCACGCTCCTCCAGGTTCTTCAGACCGCTGCGTTCGACGTCACCGGGCATCCCGCAGCCATCGTCCGTCACGGTGAGCGTCAACTCACCGCCGGCGCACCGGAGTCGGACGTCCACGGCTTGTGCTCCGGAGTGCCGGGCGGCGTTGCTCAGCGCCTCGCCCAGCACCGCGACGGCATGATCCGCGATCTCGCCGGGAACATCGGTCTCGACGAGCCCCTCGATCCGCAGCGCGGGCGGGAACCCGAACGACGTGGTCGAGGCCTTCACCGCCTCGGAGACCCGCCCGCGCAGGCCGCTCCCCTCTCTCGTGCCCGCCCCGTGCGCGCGGAGGCCGAAAATCGTGGAACGAATGATCTTGATGGTGTCGTCGAGGTCGTCGACGGTCCGTGCCAGGCGTTCCAACCCCTCCGGGTGCTCCATGAAGGGCTGCGCACTCTGCAGGGTCATGCCGGCCGCGAAGAGCCGCTGGATGGCAAGGTCGTGCAGGTCGCGGGCGATGCGGTCCCGGTCCTGGAGCAGCGTGATCTGCTCCGCGTCCCGGCGGCGTTCGGCCAGTTCCAGCGCCAGGGCCGCCTGATCGGCGAAGCCGAGCAGCGGTCCGGTGTCCACGTCGCCGAACGGCCTGCCACCCGGCACACGGCCCAGCAGGAGCACACCACGCGCCTTGCCACTGGTGCCGAGGGGCACCGCGACCACGGGCCCGAGCCCGGCCCACTGGGCTTCACTCTCACCCGTGCGGGCATCGTGCCCGATGTCGGCGCTGACCACCGGCTCCGCCGTGCTCAGTGCGGCTCCCAGGAAACCGTTCCGCGCGGACATCACCAGGCCGCCGAGTTCCTCCGCGCCGAGGCCGACCGCCAGCGCCGGCCTCAGTGCCTCCTCCCCCGGTACCCGCTCAGCGATCACCCCCATGTCCGCGGAGACGATCTTCCGGGCCTCGTCGACGATGAGTTCCAGCACCGCCGCGCTGGGCGCACCGGTCAGGAGCATGCTCGTGACCTCCCCGCTGGCCCGCTGCCAGCGTTCGCGGAGCCTGGTCTCCTCGTACAGCCGCGCGTTCTCGATGGCCACTCCGGCGGCCACCGCCAGCGTCGACAGGACGGACTCGTCCTCCGCGTCGAACTCCTTGTCACTGCGCTTCTCGGTGAGGTAGAGGTTTCCGAACACCTCGTCGCGCACCCGGATCGGCACGCCGAGGAAGGAGTGCATCGGCGGGTGATGGGCCGGAAAGCCGTAGGACGCCGGGTGTTCCGACAATTCTGGCAGCCGCAGCGGCACCGGATGGCGGATCAGCTCGCCGAGAATGCCGTGGCCGCTCGGTAGGTCACCGATCTCCGCCCGCTGTTCGTCACTGATGCCCACCGTCAGGAACTCCGACAGTCGGCTGTCGCCGCCGATCACGCCCAACGCTCCGTACTCGGCGTCCACGAGCACGACGGCTGCCTCGACGATGCGCCGCAGCACGTGCGGCAGATCCAGCTCCCGCCCGACCGACAGCACCGCTTCCAGCAGGCTGTGCACCCGGTCCTGCGTTCCGCGCGCCGCATCGATCCGCGCCTGCAGTTCGTCGAGCAGGTCATCCAGCCGCAGCTTGGGCAAGTACTGCTGGGAAACCTCGCGCCCATCCCCGCTCATCGTTTCCTCCGACCGACTCAGCGGACCAGACAGCTCGGACCAGTTCTCCCACTCTCACCGTACTGTCTGAGGCCCAGCCGACCGCAGCGCTCGCTGGAACTCGGGTTCACACATCTGGTGGAAGCGATCCTGCGGCGGCCGGAACCGAGGACGCGGGCAACTCCATGTAGCCGCCCCTCAGCTCTGCTGTGCGTCGGCGGCAAGTCGGGTGCCGATGCGGGCGGCCCATGCCTCGATCTGCCCGAAGTCGCGGAAGTCCCCGCCCTTGCCCGAGGAGAGGATCTTCTGGGCGATGAATCCCTTGGCTCCCGCTTCGAGGCAGCCCCCGAAAGTGATGTGTTCCCCGGCGTCGAGCCGGGTCATGGCGCGCTTCACGCCTGGTACGGGCGGGATGTCCCGCTGCGAAGCCGTGGCGTCGAGCGGACCGCTGCTGAAGAACCACAGGGGCCGCCGGGCCAGCGCGCGGCCGTGACGGCGGACGAAGCGGCGGGCGTCCTTGTGCCAGCGCCCCGCGTACAGTCCACCGCCGACCACCACGGCGTCGTACGACTCCACGTTCGTCACGGACGCGGCGGGCACCGCCTCGGCAGAAACCCCCTCCTTGCGCAGGACCTCAGCGATGGTCTCGGCGATCCGCGCGGTCGATCCGTTTGTCGTTCCGTAGGCAACCAGCACCTTGCTCAGCACGGCGGTGCGCCTCCCCTCACAGCCTTCGCAGCCAATCCTCGGTCACACCGTGCATGGCGGGCTCGTCCGGCCGCAGGTGCGAGTCGTCCTGCCGGTAGGAGAGCTCGTCGACCACCGCGACCACACCGTCGATGCGGTTGGTCATGGAGACGGCGATCTCCGCCTCACTCTTGCGCTCCACGTGGCCGTCGAGCGTGACCACACCCTCGACCACGGAGACCTCAACGGTCCGAGGCATCAGCCACAGCGAGCGGACCAGTACCTCTTCGATCACCTCGCGGCGGATCACGTCGTCCGGCTGCAGAAAGACCTGGATCAGGTCGCGGCGGGTGACGATCCCGACGAGACGGTCCTCCTCGTCCACCACGGGCAGCCGCTCCACGCGGTGCTCCGCCATGGTCCGGGCGGCCTCGGCGATGGTGTTGTCGGCGTGCACGGTGACCGGTGGCACGGACATCAGCTGTCCGGCGGTACGAGCGTGCGCCTTCGCGGCCTTTCGGCGGCCACTGCGGGTGAGCCCGGCGAACCGGATGCGGCGCTTGGTCTCGTAGGGGTCGGGTACGTCCGCCTGCCGGACCATGAGGTCGGTCTCGGAGATCACGCCGAGGACCTTGTCGTCCTCGTCGATCACCGGCAGCCCGCTGATGCGGTGCTCGGTGAGCAGCCGTGCCACTTCCTTGAACGGGGTGCCGTAGCGGGCCGTGACGACCTCCGTCGCCATCACGGATCCGATCTTGTTCTGCCTCATGTCTGTTCCTCCTCAGCGCAGTCGGCGCAGATAGGGGTCCTGGGCGCGGCGCGGCAGCAGGCGGACGCGTGCGTCGAGCACGGTGACGGCGGCCGGTGTCGCGAGAACGGGGTTGAAGTCGGCTTCGGCGACCTGCGGCAGGTCGCTCGCCATGCGGGACAGGCGCAACAGGAGCTGTTCCAGGCCTTCGAGATCGGCCGGCCTGCTTCCGTGTGCGCCGAACAGCAGCGGTGCGCAGCGCGGGGCGGTGATCAGGTCGTGGACGTCGTGGTCGGTCAGCGGGGCGAGTCGGGCGGCGTGGTCGGCCAGCACCTCGGTCGCGGTGCCTCCGAGCCCGAACAGCACGAGCGGGCCGAAGACTTCGTCCTGGACGACGCCCGCGAACAGTTCGGTGCCGCGCGCGGCCAGCGGCTGGACGACCACTCCGGTCATGAGTCCGGCGAACCGGGTCTCGAAGTCCCGGAAGGCGGCACGCACCTGGGCGTCTCCCTGGAGATCGAGGTGCACGGCGTGCTGTTCGCTCTTGTGGAGCAGGCCGGGCCAGTGGGCCTTCATGACCACGCGGCCGTCGGGGCCACGCAGCCGTTCGGCGGCGATGACGGCGTCGTCCTCGGTCTCGGCCCAGGCCCAGGGCAGTTGCGGAATGCCGTAGCAGGCGAGGAGTTCGGCGCAGGTGCGCGGGTCGAGCCAGCCGCCGTCCGGGTGGGCGGAGAGGTAGGTCTCGGCGACCGTGTGCGCCCGGGCCGTGTCGACCTCCGCCAGCTCCGGGACCGTGCCGGCCGGCCGGTTCAGCCAGGCGGCACGACGGGCGGCGTACGCCAACGCCCGTGCTGCCGCGCCCGGTTCGGCGTACGACGGGACGGTGCCGCCTTCCCGCGCGGGCAGCAGCTTGACCGGCAGGTCCTGCTCGAGCCGGACGACTGCGACCGGCCGTTCCCGACGGCCGGGTCCGTCGGTGAGGGCCCGGACGAGGTCGTCGCCGGTCGCTGCGGCGACCGCGGTGGGGACGAGGGCGAGCAGCAGGGCGTCAACGCCCTGGTACCGCAGGAGCCGGTCCGCACAGTCCCTGAGCTGCTCTTCCGACACGGCCGCCGTGGCGTCGACGGGGTTGCCCACGGCGGCGCCCTCGGGCAGCACGGCGAGCAGGTCGTCGATCAGTTCGGGGGTGGGGGCGGGCAGGGACAGTCCGGCCTCGGCGCACGCGTCCGCCGCGAGGACACCCGCACCGCCCGCGTTGGTGACGATCGCCACGCGGGTCCCGGCCGGGAGCGGCTGGGAGTGCAACAGGGCGGCGGATTCGAGGAGTTCACCCACCGAACGGGTGGCGGTGATGCCCGCCTGCGTGAACAGCGCCTGCCGGGTCATGGTCCGGGTCGCGGCGGCCGCGGTGTGCGAGGCGGCGGCACGGCGGCCGGCCTCGGTACGGCCCGCGTCGACCGTCAGGACGGGCATACGGCGGGTCACGCGCCGGGCGGTACGGGAGAACGCCCGCGGGTTGCCGAAGGACTCCAGGTGCAGCAGGGCCAGTTTGGTACGGCCGTCGCTCTCCCACCACTGGAGCATGTCGTTGCCGCTGACGTCGTACTTGTCACCGAGCGAAGCGAAGGACGAGACGCCGATGCCGAGCCGGGACAGCCCGTCGAGCACGGCGATGCCGACGCCGCCGGACTGCACGGCCACGCCCGCCGTACCGGGGCGCGGGTGGTCGGCGGCGAAGGTGGCGTCGAGCCGGAGCCTGGGGTCCGTGTTGGAGATACCCAGGCAGTTGGGTCCCACCAGCCGCATACCGTAGGTGCGGCATGCCGCCATGAGCGCTTCCGCCTGGTCACTGTCGAGCCCGGCCGACACCACGAGCAGGGCTCGTACGCCGGCCTTGCCGCACTCCTCGGCCGTGGCCGGGAGTGCGGCGGCCGGTATCGCGAGGACCGCGAGATCGGGCACCTTGGGCAGCGCGCCGACCGACGGGTACGACGGCACGCCGAGGATCGACGAGACGTGAGGGTTCACCGCGAAAAGCCGCCGGGTGAAACCGCCCTCGTGCAGATGGTGCAAGAGGGCCCGCCCCACCGATCCCGCCTTGCGCCCGGCACCGACCACCGCGATCGCGTCGGGGCGCAGCAGCGGTTCCAAGCTGGCGACATCGGCGGCCCGGCCACGCGCCTCGACGGCCGACAGGTAGGTGTCGTCCTCGTCCAGCACGATGGTGCAGCGCACCTCCGGGCCCTCGAATCGGCGTGCGGCACGCAGGCCCAGGTCGGTGAAGAGTCGCAGCACTTCGTAGTTCTCGCTGAGCGCGTCGGCCGTGAACGTGGTGACGCCGTCCGCGCGGGCGGCGGAGACCAGGTGCTCGACGAGGAGCGTGCCGACGCCTCGGTGGTGCAGCCCGTCGGCCACGGCGATCGACATCTCGGCCATGTCCGCGTCGTCGCCGGTCTCGTATTCGGCCAGGCCGATCACCCGGCCCTGAATCTCGGCGAGGAGGGCCCGGTATCCGGGGCGCGGCGGTGCGCAGGCCCGGTCGGCGGCCACGTCGCCGGAGCGGCGGCTCGCGGCGAAGAACCGCAGCCGGAGGTTCTCCGGAGACATCTCCTCGTAGAACCCTCGCAGTTGCTTGCGGTCACCGGGCCGTACGGAGCGTATGCACACAGTGGTGCCGTCCGCGAGCAGGGCATGCGCGGTGAGGCGATCGCGGTCGTCGTCCGTCATCTCGGGCCTCCTCGAAACCTCTCGGCCCTTCGAGCATCCAGCGATCCGCGAGCCGGCCCCATGGGCTGGTCGGGTGCGACGTATGGGCCGACCGACCCTGTCTCGCGGTCCGGTCCGCGGCGGATGGTGGACACCCTGGACTCCCGCACGCATGGAGGGACGAACTGCCATGACCCAGCCGATCGTTGTCGGGATCGACGCCTCCGCGCCCAGCAGGGCAGCGGCCGAATGGGCGGCGGGTGAAGCGGAGCTGCGCGGAGTGCCGCTGCGGGTCGTGCGCATCGAGGGTGCCGGTCCGACCGAAAGGACCGCCGCGGAGCTCCTCTCGCTGGGCTCGCGGGCCTGTTGCACCGTTCTCGGGATGCGCGGCGCGAGCGGCTTCCCGGGGCAGGCCGTGGGCTCGGTGGCCCGGGAGGTGGCCGCCCGTTCGGGCCGGCCCGTGGTGCTGGTGCCGGGCGGCCCCGGCCCTGCGGGCGGCGAGCGACGGACGGAGTGGGTGACGCTGGGTGTCGACGCCCGCGATCCGGTGAGCGCCGTCGTGGACTTCGCGTTCGACGCCGCACGGCGCCGCGGTACCCGGCTGCACTCCGTGCACGCCTGGCGGCTGCCCTTCGCCGCCGAGCTGTGGATGCGGTACGCGCTGCCGGAGGAGGACCGGGGTGCGTGGGAGGACCACGAGGTGCAATTGCTGTCGGACGCGCTGCGGCCTTGGCGGGAGAAGTATCCGCAGGTGGACGTATACGAGGACGTCCGGCTGCAGAGCCCGTCGGCCGCCCTGGTCCAGGCGTCGGCCTCGGCGGGGCTCCTGGTGGTCGGCCGCGGGGGCGGGACGCTCGGTCCCACGCTGCTCTCCGTACTGGAGCACACCGGGTGCCCGGTGGCCGTGGTTCCCCACTGACGAGGGCGCCCGCTCACCGGTTGGGCAGGGTGAGGATGCAGGACTCGCCGGGACCGACGGAGACGGTGCGGTCCGAGAGGGCGATGTCGATCGGATCCATGCGCGACGCGGGCACATTGACCCACAACTGGCCGGAGCTCAGCTGCAGTCGTACACCTCGATGGCCGCGGTAGCGGATCGTGAAGCCGTACTGGGACAGCTCCGGCAAGGGCACGGGGTCGAGCCGCAGCGCGCCCTCACGGGTTTCCAAACCGGTCAGTCCGCGCTGTACGAGGTCGACGGTGCCGGCCATCGCGCCGAGGTGGATGCCCTCGCCGGTGGTGCCACCCTGAAGATCGGCGATGTCCCCGTCCAGAGCCTCGTGCACGTACGTCCACGCCTCCGCGCGCCGGGCCCGGGCCAGCACCCACCCGTGCACCAGACTGCTCAGCGTGGAGCCATGGCTGGTGCGGCGCAGGTAGTGATCGACCGTTCGACGCCAGAGCGTGTCGTCCAGCTCATGTCCGAGCCTTCGGAACAGGCCCCCGAGCTCCGTGGGCGAGAAGAGATAGCCCAGCATGAGGACGTCCGCCTGCTTGGACGCCTGGTAGCGGTTGACGGTGTCGCCTTCGGCCTCCAGGATCCGGTCGAGCCGCCGGATGGAGCCGTACCGCGCGCGGTACCCGGCCCAGTCGAGCTCCTCCAGAGCGCCGTAGCCCTGGAACTGGCTGATCACCCCGGCGTGGAAGGGCACGTACAGCTTCCTGGACACGTCCTCCCACCTTTCGAGTTCGGCGGAGTCGAGACCGGTGCGTTCGCAGAGGTCACGGCGCGGCAGTTCGGGCAGCCTGTGCAGGGCGTCGAGACTGCGGGCGAGCACCCAGGCGGCGGTGACATTGGTGTACGCGTTGTCGTCGAGCCCGGGCCGCTCGGCGCCCGGGTAGGCGTCGTGGTACTCGTCGGGGCCGACGACGCCGCGGATCCGGTACCTGCCGAGCGTCCCGTCGTACGCCGCGAGGCCGGCCCAGAAGCGGGCGATCTGCACCAGCATCTCGATGCCCTTGGTGTGCAGGAACTCGGTGTCGCCGCTCGCCTCGCAGTACTGCCACACGTTGTACGCGATCGCCGAGCCGACGTGGTGCTGGAGCCGTGAGTGGTCGGGCAGCCAGCGCCCCGAGTGCGGGTTGAGATGCAGTTGCTGTGTTTCTTCCCGGCCGTCGCTGCCGCTCTGCCACGGGTACATCGCACCGGTGTGTCCGGCGTCGCGGGCGGCTCGGCAGGCCTGCTCCAGACGGCGGTGGCGGTAGGTGAGCAGGGCGCGGGAGACCTCGGGGAAGTGCAGGTTCAGATACGGCAGGACGAACAGCTCGTCCCAGAAGACGTGGCCTCGGTAGGCCTCGCCGTGCAGCCCGCGCGCCGGGACGCCGACGTCCAGGTCCGCGGTGTGCGGCGAGAGCGTCTGGAGCAGGTGGAAGAGGTGCAGCCGCAGCACCGGGCCGGCGCTGTTCGGCACGTCCAGTTCGGCGGTGCGCCAGAGCTGTCGCCAGGCCGTCCGGTGCGAGGCCAGCAGTGTGGTGAAGTCCGGGGCGCGGCCGACCCGGTCGAGGGCCGCGTGCACCGGATCCTCGATCGCCGGGTCGTGGGAGGTGTGCAGGGCGACCGTCTTGTCGACCGTCACCGTCCGGCCGTCGGTCAGGGACAGCCGCAGCAGTTGGGCAGCGCGGGCGTTGTGGTGCGCGTCGCGCGTCTCGGCGGCCGTGTCGGTGACGGTGCACGCTGCCAGGCCGATTCCGATGCCGGAGGTGCTGGTACGGCAGCCCAGCCAGACCGTGTCCGGCCCCGAGGTCCCGGTCTCGACGTGTGTGAGGTGCCGGGAGGCGAGTGAGCGGTAACGCTCCACTCCGGTATTGGCGACTGCGCCGTCGAGCGCCGACTCGATCTCGATCTCGCCCGACCAGCCCTCCGCCGTCACCTGCGTGCGCAGCAGGGCGAGATGGGGGTCGGCCATGTGGACCAGCCGAACCTGCCGAAGGGCGAGACACCGGCCGACGCCGTCCTCGTAGCGCAGGGTGCGCTCCAGGGTGCCGGCATGCAGGTCCAGGGTCTGGCGATGGTCGAGGAGCTTGTGGGTGTCGGGGGAGAGCCAGTTCCCCGAGGCGGTACGGAGACGGAGCGGCAGCCAGTTCGGCAGGTTGACCATGTCCTCGTTCTCGACCTGGCGTCCGGCCACGTCCGAAGTGAGCCGGTTGTAGCAGCCCGCCGCGTACGTGCCCGGGTAGTGGACGGCGTCCGCCACGCACTCGGGGGCTGCGCCGCGGGTGGCGAAGTAGCCGTTGCCGAGCGTGCACAGCGATTCGCGCAGCCGTTCCTGTGCCGGGTCGTAGCCCTCGTACTCCCAGGTCCAGTCGCGCATCCTCACTCCTTCTGTGCGAGCAGCTCCGCAAGGTCGTCGACGACCAGGCCCGCGCCGTGCTCCAGCAGCGCGGCCCGCGTCGCGGGGGTACAGGCCCGGTCCACGCCCACGACGAGCCGGAAGCCTCCGCGTCGCCCGGCCTCGACTCCGACGAGGGCATCCTCGACGACTGCCGCACGGTCGGCGGGGACGCCGAGGCGGCGGGTCGCCTCCAGGAAGGCGTCCGCGTTCTTGCCCGGTGCCGAGAGCAGCACCGTGCGGGCGCCGCCTTTCAGGTGCAGGGCGGCGGCGTCGCGGTCACGGAAGCGGCCGGGTCGTCGTGGATGACCTCGCCTCCGATGTGCCCGAACGTCGAGTCGTACTCCAGTAGGCGGGCCAGGGTCGCCGGCGGGGCGATGTCGTTGACGGCACCACCTCGACGTCCTGAGTGCCCGCCTGCGCCCGGTCGAGTGCGGCGCGCAGATATGTGCGGCCGATGCGGGCTCGGTCGGCAGCGGGTTGGCCAGGAGGATCTGGCCCGCGGCAAGGTAGTTGGCAGCCCGCCAGTGGGCGTACAGGGTGCGCAGTTCCTCGTCGGTCAGTACGGTGCTGTCCTGGTGTTCGACCCTGGGCATGGTGACTCCGTGGTCAGCGGGCGGAGGAGGCGGCATGGCCGGCAAAAAGGCGGAGGCATTGCCGCGCGCGGCGTACGAGCGGGAGTTGCTGCGTCTGCAGACGGAGCTGGTGAAGCTTCAGGAATGGGTACGGGCCGACGGTGCCCGGCTCGTGGTGGTCTTCGAGGGACGGGACGCGGCGGGCAAGGGCGGCACGATCAAACGCGTCTCGGAACATCTCAACCCGCGGATCGCCCGGACGGTGGCGCTGCCCAAGCCCACCGAGCGCGAGCGCACGCAGTGGTACTTCCAGCGGTACGTCGAGCATCTCCCGGCCGCCGGGGAGATCGTGCTGTTCGACCGCAGCTGGTACAACCGCGCCGGCGTCGAGCGTGTGATGGGCTTCTGCACCAAGGAGGAGCATCAGCTCTTCCTGCGCCAGTGCCCGATCTTCGAACGCATGCTGGTCGAGGAGGGCATCCTGCTGCGCAAGTACTGGTTCTCGGTGAGCGACGCGGAGCAGCAGAAGCGGTTCCGGCGACGGCTGAAGGATCCGACGCGGCGCTGGAAGCTCTCCCCGATGGACCTGGAGTCGATCACGCGCTGGGAGGCGTACTCCCGGGCGAAGGACGAAATGCTGGTGCACACCGATATCTCGGAGGCGCCGTGGTTCGTCGTCGAGAGCGACGACAAGCGCCGGGCCCGGCTGAACATGATCGCGCACCTGCTCGGCTCCGTTCCCTACCAGGAGGTGCCGCCGCCGGTTCTGGAGCTGCCGCCACGGCCGCCGTCGACCGGTTACGTCCGGCCGCCGCGCGATCTGCAGACGTACGTCCCCGACTACGCGGCGGGCCTCTGAGCCGCTCATGCCCGTTCTGCTACCACCGCGACCGGGCAGGCGGAGTGGTGCGGGACCGCGTGCGCGAGGGGGCCGAGCTGAAGTCCGAGGTGTCCCTGGCATCGCCGCGCGCCGACGACCAGCAGGTCGGCGTCGGCCGAGGGCAGGACATCGGTGGTGACCTTCACGTCCGGGGCGCGGCGGTGGCCACGCCGCTCGGCGGCCGCCACGATGTCTTCGGCAAGCAGCTGCTCCGAGGGCCGGTCCAGTCCCTCGGCAAGCGCGGCGCCTCGCAGCGCTCCCAGAGCGACGCGTACACCAGGCGCAGCGGCACGCCGCGCAGCGCGGCCTCGTCCATGGCCCAGTCCACGGCGCGCAGGCTGGGCTCCGAGCCGTCGGCACCCACGACCAGGGGCAGCTCCACCGTCCTCACCGCCCTTCACCGAAGTCGAAGACGATCCGGGCCTTGATCTGACCGCGCAGCACCTCGTCGATGGACTCGTTGACGGAGACGAGGGGCCGGGATTCCCGGATGACTCTGGTCCGGCCGGCCGCGTGCAGGTGGAACACCTCGGCCAGGTCCTGCCGCGTGCCGACGATCGAGCCGATCACCGAGGTGCCGTTCAGCACGGTGTCGAAGATGGGGAGCTGGATCGTGCCATGCGCCGGCAGGGCGACCATCACGAGCTTCCCACCCCGCCGCAGACCGGAGTACACCGCCGAGAACGCCGCTTCGTTCACCGCGAGCGCGATGGCGGTATGGGCACCGCCGTACCGCCTGAGCACCTCGCCCGGGTCGTCCTTGCGGGCGTCGATCACGAGATCGGCGCCGAGTTCCGCGGCGAGCTCGAGCTTCTCGTCGGTGATGTCGATCGCCGCGACGGCGGCCCCGGCGATCTTCGCGTACTGGACCGCCAGATGGCCCAGCCCTCCCACCCCCGAGATGGCGACGAGCTGCGTGGGCCTGACGTCAGCGACCTTCAGCGCCTTGTACGTCGTGACACCCGCGCAGGTGAGCGGAGCCGCGTCGAGGGGAGAGATCCCGTCCGGCACCGGCTGGGCGAAGTCGGCCCAGGCGAGCATCTTCTCGGCGTAGCCGCCGTCGCAGCCGTACCCGGTGTTGACCTGCTGCCCGCACAGCGTCTCCCAGCCGGAGAGGCAGTGCTCGCACCGCCCACAGGCCTTGCCCAGCCAGGGCACCGCGACGCGCTGCCCCAGTGCGAGGTGCGTGACCCCGTCACCGAGGGCCTCGACGAGGCCGACACCCTCGTGGCCGGGCACGAACGGCGGGTTCGGCTTGACCGGCCAGTCGCCGTGCGCGGCGTGGATGTCGGTGTGGCACAGCCCGGAGGCCTCCACCCGGATACGGACCTGGCCGGGTCCGGGCTCGGGGTCGGGGCGGTCCTCGATGACCAGGGGCTCGCCGAAGGCTCGTACGACTGCTGCCTTCATGGGTATGTCTCCTCGGTGATCAGTCGTGCGGGACGACGGCGACGGGGGCGGTGGCGTGATGCAGCACGGCGTGTGTGACGGGCCCGATGTGCGCACCCAGTGGCGAACGGCGGACGCGGCGCCCGATGACGACCAAGGAGGCCTCGCGGGAGGCATCCACCAGATGGTTGGCCGCCTTGCCGGACAGCGAGTCCTCGACGACGTCCACCGCGGAGTACTTCTGCCGCCACGGCCGCAGCGCCTCGCTCACCGCGGCGGCTTCCTCCGCGGCGATCCGGGCGTTCATTTCGAGGTCCGGGGGCATGCCGTACGCGATGTAGGGCGGCTCGTTCCAGCCGTGGACAACACGCAGAGACGTACCGCGCAGAAGGGCCGCTTGGAAGGCGAAGCCGATCAATGCGTCGTCGGGGTTCGCGGTGTCGAGTCCCAGCACGACGGGCCGGAAGGGGGCCGAGGCGGACGGGACGCCGGACGGGTCCATCGTGTGCTCGTCGGCGGCCTGTTCCCCCGCCCGTACGAGGACGACGGGGCGCTCGGCGTGTGCCACGACGGCCAGGCCGACGGAGCCGACCATGAAACCGCCCACTCCGCTCATTCCGCGGGAGCCGAGAACCAGCAGCTCGGCGTCCTTCGCGGCGCCCGGCAGCACCTCCGCGGGCCGCCCCGAGAGCTGCTCCATGACTACTTCGGCCCCTGGATGGCGCACCCGGATTCCATCGGCCGCTTCGCGGGGGATCCGTTCAGTCCAGTGCTGCTGCGTCTCGGCTCCGAGGAGCGGGGCCTGAGCCATGGGCTCGGGTACCGGCTCCCAGACGTGGACCACCTTCAGCGGCAGTCCGCGGAGCTCCGCCTCACGGGCCGCCCATTCGGCAGCGGCCCTGCTCTCGGGCGAGCCGTCGAGACCTACGGTGACGGTTCGGGGCATGGTCTCCACCTCCTGAATCGGGGGATCCGATTCCAGCGTCGTGTCGTGGGGGTTCGTGGTGCAGAGGCCGCAGGTCCCTGGAGGGGGCCGATCGGCCCAATGGACCCGCGGCCGGCGCGGGAGGACAGAACCCTGTCCGGGTGCCGTCCTCCCCTGCGTGGTCAGCGCAGCCAGCCGTTGCTCCGAACGAACGGCAGCTTGGCCCAGAGCTTGCCGACGCCCAGGGTGTCGCCTGCCGAGGCCGACGCCAGGGCGATGAGGACGACGGCGTAGATGAGGTGGTAGTCCGCGAACGGGTTGGTGGACATGCTTGCCGAGCCGTCGGACAGGTGCTTGGCCGGCGGCCACTCGGCGATCCACATCAGCGTCATCATCGCGGTGCCCGCGACGGCGGCCAGGCGCAGGGCAATCCCGCCGATCAGGGCGAGCCCGATACCGAGCAGGCCGGCCATGAAGAGCCAGTCGGCCCAGCCGGCGCCAGCCCAGTCGTGGAAGGTGGACTCCATCGGTCCGGCGGCCACGCCGCTGAGGAAGCCCTTGGTGGGCGAGCCGCCGTCGATCCAGCCCTTGCCGGACGGGGTGGCGTAGCCGAAACCGAAGGTCTTGTCGAGGAACGCCCACAGGAAGACGAACCCCGTCAGCAGACGGAGTGACGCGAAGGAGTAGGCCCGCAGGGTGTGTGTGTCGCTGCTCGCCGACACGGCGGACTCAGAGGTGGATGCGGTCCGGTGCCCACGCCAGGAGGGCAGGTGGAACCCCGGGCTCCGGTGAGGGTGCTCGTGCACGGCCATGGTGGTGATCCCTTCGGGAATCGGAGGCTGTTGGACCGGTGTCCGACAGCGCTCACTCTGGTGGCGCGGGGCGGTCCGTGCCGGATGCCGAAGGTCCGTGGGGGTGGGGCTGAACGGCCCTCTCCGCAGGGCCTGTTGGGCGTGCCGCGCGTGCAATTCACCGAAGAGGAGAACTACTTCTGCCGCGTCCCCTCCGCGCCTCCGCGTCGGTGCCACTCGAGGTACGCGGCCACTGCCGTGGGCAGAGTCGGAAAGATCCGTTCGGTGCCGATGGTCTTGGTCAGGCCGAAGGCGTCCAGGTCGTCGAGCAGGTCCTGCTTGACGCGGGCGAGAGCGAAGACGATGTGGCGCTGCTCGAAGTCCTGGCGCAGGGCGTCGACGGCGTCGAGCGCGGTGATGTCCACCTCGACAATGGCCTCCGTGTTGAGGACGAACCAGTCGAGGGGACCTACGTGTTGGTCGACAGCCGCCAGCGCTCGCCGTTTGAAGTCCTCGGCGTTGGCGAAGAACAGGGGCGAGTCGTAGCGGTAGACGAGCAGGCCGGGGACCGTGTGGGCCTGCGGATAGTCGTCCACGTCGTGCATGCCGGCCAGGCCCGGCACCAAGCCCTCGATCGCGTCGTGCGGGCGGGCCACCCGGCTGAGCAGTTCCGCGACCGAGAGCCCGACCGCCACAAGCACGCCGTACAGGATGTCCAGGGCGAGCACTCCGGCCAGGCAGCCCACGGCCAGCAGCAGCTCCCGGCGCCGGAAGGCGGCCAGCCGCCGGAACCCGGCCAGATCCATCATGCGGACGGCGGCATAGACGACCAGGGCGCCCAGAACGGTCGTCGGAGTGTGCGCGAGGAGCGGGCTGAGAAAGAGCAGTACGGCAAGGACCGCGGCGCAGGCGACGAGTGAGTACGCCTGGGTGCGGCCGCCGGCCGACTGCGCGAGAGCGGTGCGACTGGCGCTACTGCTGACGGGAAGGCCGTGCAGCGCGCCCGCACCCAGGTTCGCGGCGCCCATGGCCAACAGCTCCTGGTTGGCGTCGAGTTCTTCCCCCCGCTCCGCGAAGGCGCGCGCGGTGAGGATGACATCGGTGTATCCGACGATGAGCACACCGAGCGCCGGCAGCACCAGTTGCGGCAGGTCACCCGGTGCCGGCAGGCCAGGGCTTGGCAGCCCGGCCGGTACCGCCCCGATGACGGCGATGCCGTGGTCCTCCAGTCCGAAGGCCGCGACGGCCGCGGTGCCGAGCACCACGGCCAGCAGCGGACCCGGTGCATGGGGGAAGAACCGAGGCACCGCGAAGAGGAATGCGATGGCCGCCACGGAGAAGATCACCGTGGCGGGATGGGCTTCCCCCAGGTTCCTCACGAAGGAGAGCAGTTGAGGAAGGAACTCGGATCCCGAGGTCTTGACGCCCGTGAGTTTGGGCAGCTGGTCGACGATCAGGATGAGCGCCACGCCCGTCATGTAGCCGACCAGGATCGGCCGCGACAGGAGGTCGGCGAGGAAACCCAGCCGCGCTGCCCACGCGACCAGGCACACCAGTCCGACCACGACCGCGAGGCCGGCGGCGAGCGCCGCGTACTCGTCCGGGTCACCCGCGGCGAGCGGCCCCACCACGGTGGCCGTCATCAGTGCGGTGGTGGACTCGGGCCCGACGGACAGCAGCCGCGACGAGCCCAGCAGCGTGTACAGCAGCAGGGCGGGGATGATCGCCCACAGTCCGGCGACCGGTGGCAGTCCCGCGAGGCCCGCATAGGCCATCACCTGCGGAACGAGATACGCCGCGACGGTCACTCCGGCCAGCAGGTCGCCGCGCAGCCACGAGCGACGGTAGCCGGCCAGTACGGCGAGGCCGGGAGCCAGCCGCCGCACGAGACCCCGTCGGCGTTCCCCGGCGACCGCGTCTGGGCGCTCGGACACATGGGGCTCCCTTCGTCACCCCCTTCAGCATCGCCCCACGGTCGGTCCGCCGCGAGGGCCGGTCGGCCCCGCCCCGGCAGCGCAACGCCCAGGACCTTGCTGCCCCGCGAGGCGCAGAGGCAGGGCACCGAGCGGCCCTCCATGGGGAGCGCGCCGCAGGTTGGGCCGAACGACCCCTGTCCGGGACCGGGCGGCCTGTGGTGTCTCCCGCGTCACGCACCCACTCTGGGAGTAGCAGCCCCAGGGCTCCCGATGGGCACCCAGGACAGCCGGCGGCGAGGGCATCGCCATCGACGTCCGGCTCGTAGCGCACACCGCACGGGCCCCGGCGCACGCCGCTCAGACGGCGATCAGCCGCCCCTCCATCGTCCGCACATGACATCCCGAGGAGGAGACCATGTACGGCAGCCCGCACATCGTGAGCGATGTGATGACTCACACCGTCGTCGCTGTCAGCCGCGACGCCCCGTTCAAGAAGATCGTCAAGACGATGGAGGAGTGGAAGGTCAGCGCCGTTCCCGTATTGGAGGGCGACGGCCGGGTGATCGGTCTCGTCTCCGAGGCCGACCTGCTGCCCAAGGAAGAGTTCCGCAACAGCGACCCGGACCGCTTCACGCAACTCCGCCGCCTGTCCGACCTCGCCAAGGCGGGGGCGGTGACCGCCGCGGAACTGATGTCTTCCCCGGCCGTCACGGTGCAGGGCGACGCCACCCTTGCCCAGGCCGCGCGCATCATGGCCCAGCGCCAGGTCAAACGGCTGCCGGTCATCGACAGCGAAGGCATGCTCAAAGGCATCGTCAGCCGGGCGGATCTCTTGAAAGTCTTCCTGCGATCGGACGAGGACATCGCCGAACAGATCCGCCACGAAATCGTCGCGTACGTCTTCCCCGGTCCAGAGGAACCGGTACGCGTGCAGGTCGCCGACGGCGCGGTCACCCTCACCGGGCAGGCCGACGACCCCTCGCTGCGGTCGGTGGCCACCCGTCTGGTGCGAGCTGTCGAGGGCGTGGTGGACGTGAAGTGGCACCTTTCCGGGGACTCCGACACTCCACACGCTTCAAGGACTGCATCGCGTTGAGGCATCCGTTTCTGACCTCCGGTGCTGCCAAGAGGCTTCAGCCGCTGCAGGTTGGTGCCGTCCATCGCCGCCGCGCTGCTGACGCCGCCGCAAGAGATTCCGGGGCCGCCTTCGGCACGAACTGCTGGTGAGTAATGGAAAATTCCAGGACATACAAGTAAATTTCCATCCACTGCTTCGAGAGGTCACCGGCAGACGGGGGCAAAGGATGAGCACGGGTGACCGCGTCGCGGTGACGACCGGGATCGCACGACTGCACGCGTCGCCCGGACTTGCCGGCCCCGGCCGGCTCGGGCTGGTCACCAACCACACCGGCGTCCTCCCCGACCTGCGCCCGGCCGCGCCCGCGCTGCTCGAGGCCGGCGCGCGGCTGGTCGCCCTGTTCGGTCCCGAGCACGGGCTGCACGGGACCGGCCAGGCCGGCGAGAGCGAGGCCGCTCAGGCGGACCCCACCACCGGCCTGCCGGTCCACGACACCTACCGGTACGACGGCGAGCGCCTCGACAAACTGCTGCTCGGCAGCGGCGTCGACGCCCTGGTGTACGACCTGCAGGACATCGGGGCCAGGTTCTACACCTACGTGTGGACCATGTTCGACCTGATGGTCTCGGCGGCCCGTACAGGCGTACGGTTCGTGGTCGCCGACCGGCCGAATCCCCTCGGTGGACTCGTCAGCGAGGGCCCGCTGCTCGACCCGGCGTGGGCCAGCTTCGTCGGGCGCGCCCCGACACCCGTCCGGCACGGCCTCACCTGCGGCGAACTCGCCCGGCATCTCAACGCCTCGCTTGTGCCCCAAGTAGCGGGCAGAGCCGCTGACTTGACGGTGATCGAGGCGGTCGGCTGGCAGCGCTCCATGGACGCGGAGGCCACCGACCTGCCGTGGGTCGCGCCCTCGCCGAACATTCCGACGCCCGCCACTGCCACCGTCTACCCCGGCACCTGCCTGTTCGAGGGGACGAATCTCTCGGAGGGCCGTGGTACCACGCAGCCCTTCGAGATCGTCGGGGCCCCGTACATCGACGCGGGGTTCGCGCCCTCGCTCGCCGAACTCGCCCTGCCGGGAGTGCACTTCCGTGATCTGCGGTACGTACCGACCTTCCACAAACACGCCGGACGGCCGCTGCGCGGGGTCCAGCTCCACATCACCGATCGCGAGGCGTTCGCTCCCGTGCGTACCGCCGTCGCGATGCTCGCCACGCTGCGGCGGCTGTACCCGGACGACTTCGCCTGGCGCACCGCGGACGGCGACTTGGAGGGGACCGGTCATCGTCACTTCATCGACCTGTTGTGGGGGTCCGACCGGCTGCGGCGCGCCGTCGACGCGGGCGACGACCCGCTGCCGCTGTGCGATCCGCCGGCGCCGCCCGGCCGGTGGGCCGGCGACGACGTGCTGCTCTACCCCTGAGACCTCCTGCCCCAACGCCGCGCACAGCCCCGTCGCCGACACCGCGGCCGCCGTCCTCACCACGGTGGTGCGCGAGGCGGGACCGCGCTCCGGCGCGATGGCCGGCGGCGTCGCCCGACTCGCCGTCGTGGACTGCGTCCTCATCGCCGTGGCGCCGGGCACCCCGCACCGGACCGAGGCAGTGCTGCGGGCGGCGTTCGACGCCGTCCGCGACCTGCGTATGGAAGGACAACCCCGTCGATGACCGATCGCACGACGACATCCCGGACCGAGATTCGTGGCTTTCGCGCAGGCGACGGCCCGCAGTTGGTGGAGGCGTGGCGCCGGAGCGCGCCGGCCGACTCGATCACCTCGGACCGCTTCCGCTCCCTGGTGCTGCTCGACGCCAACTTCGATCCGGAGGGGCTTCGGGTCGCCGTCGACGGCGACCGTGTCGTCGGCGCGGCCTACGCGGTGCGCCGTCTGACGCCGATGACCGGCACCGACCTGGAACCGGAGCAGGGCTGGATCCCGTTCTTCTTCGTCGACCCGGCCGCCCGCGGGCGCGGCCTCGGCCGCCGGCTGCTGACCGACGCGCTCGACTGGCTGCACCGCCACGGCCGCACCCGGGTGGACTTCTCCTCGTACACCCCGAACTACGTCCTCCCCGGCCTGGACGCCGAGGCGTACCCGGAAGCGGCCGGGCTCCTTGAGTCCCTGGGCTTTCGCACTCTGTACGAGGCGGCGGCGATGGACCGCGGCCTGGTCGGCTATCGCATCCCTGAGGACGTCGCGGGCCGCTTGGACGAACTGACGGCGCGGGGCTACCGGTTCGCCACCCCGTGCGACGACGACCTGGTGGACCTGTTCGCGCTCGCCGGTAACCACTTCGGCCCGGACTGGGCGTGCACGATCCGGGAGTGTCTGGCCGCGGGCACGCCGCTCGACCGGATCGTCGTCGCCCGGGACCCTTCGGGCCGCCTGGTCGGCTGGGCGATGCACGGCACGTTCGATTCGGTGGACGAGCGGTTCGGGCCGTTCGGCGTGCTGGAGGAGATGCGCGGCACCGGACTCGGCAAGGTCCTGCTCCACCTGGTCCTGGAGCGGATGCGGGCGCGCCGTGCGCACTCCGCGTGGTTCCTGTGGACCGGCGAGCAGTCCCCGGCGGGCCACCTGTACCGCAAGAGCGGTTTCACCACGACCCGGGTTTTCCGCGTGATGCGCCGGGAGGCCGCCGGATGACGCCGTCACGCCGCACCGGCGGCCTGAGCCGCCGTCACTTCGCGCTCGCGCTCCCCTCGGCGCTGCTCGCCTCCGGATGCGCCGCGCCGCACCAGGGCACCGGGCGGCCAGGGGATCCGATCGTCCTCACCCTGCTCTCCCACTACGCGAGCGGAGAGCTCAAGGAGGCCCTGCAGGGCCCGGTCGACGAGTGGAACGCCACGCACGACCGGGTCAAGGTGCGTACGAAGGCCGTCGAGTTCACGGACCTGCTGACCACGTTCATGGTCCGGCAGGCCGCGGGCCAGGGCGCCGACATCATCCAGCCGTACTGCCTGTGGAACGGCCAGCTCGTCCAGGCCGGCGTCCTGCGGCCCGCTCCGTCCGAGCACGCCGAGGAGATCACGCGCGGCTACGGCGAGGCCGCGGTCGGCGCCTCGTCGGTGGGGGGCAAGGTCTACGGCTACCCCACCGAGGTGCAGACGTACGCCCTCTACTACAACAAGCGGCTGCTGCGCGAGGCCGGCATCGACGGCCCTCCGCGCACCTGGCGGGAGCTGGAGGAGGCGGCCTACCGGACCGCCCGGCGGGACCCGTACGGCAACACGCTGGTCCAGGGGTTCGGGCTGTCGACCTTCGACGACTCCACCACCGTCGGCCAGACGCTCGCCCTGCTCAACGCCGCCGGCGGAAGGTTCGTCTCCGCGAACGGCAGGCGCACCGCCATCGATTCGCCGGCCGGCCGGGCCGTGCTCGATCTGGAGCACCGCTTCGTGGCCAAGGGCGCGAGCGACCCCGGCGTCAATGTCTACAAGGCGTTCGCGTCCGGGCAGGTGGCCATGGTGGTCAGCGCCGGCTGGTGGACCGCGAACCTGAAGGCCCTGATGGGCAAGGACTACGGCGATGTCGGCGTCGCGCCCGTGCCCGTCCCCGAGGCGGACGACCAGCGTGCCACGCTCTCCACCGGCTTCATGCTGGGGGTCAACACGGCCAGTGAACACCCGCGCGAGGCCTGGGAGTTCCTGCGCTGGCTCAACACCGAGAAGGTGAGCGTGAAGAGCCCCAGGAAGGGTGCGGCAGCGACCCGGATGAGCTCCCTGCAGGTGTCGGTCGGCTCCCTGACCGGCCGAGCGGACGACATGCGGACGCTCCTCGGCGAGGGCGGCGATCCGAACCTGCGTCCCTTCCTGGACGCGCTGGCGTACGCGGTGCCGGAGCCGAACGTGCCGGGCGCGCAGCAGGCCAAGTCGCTGCTGCGCAAGAACATCGAGGCGTTGTGGACCGGTCAGCAGTCGGTCGACGAGGCGCTGCGCACCACCCGCCGTCAGGTCGATCAGGAGGTGTCGCGGTCATGGTGAACACCCTGGCGCCGGAGACGACCGAGCGAGCGCACAGCCCGCGGTCCCTCGCGCCCGCCGTCGACGGCCCCGGCCGGCCCCGGCGCCGCCAGGCCCTCGTCGCCTATTTCTTCCTGGCGCCGACGTTGCTGTTCTTCGCGGTCTTCCTGATCCTGCCGCTCGGTTTCGCGCTGCTGCTGTCGATGTCCCGCTGGGCCGGGTTCGACCTCGGCGACATCGATCCGGTCGGCCTGGACAACTTCACCCGTCTCTTCGCGGACGGATCGACGTTCCTGGCGCCAATCCTCACCAATACGCTGCTGTTCGCTCTGGGCACCGTGGCCCTCGCGCTCGCCGGCTCCGTGCTCGTCGCCACCTGCATCGACAAGCTGCGGTTCCAGGGGCTGTGGCGCACCCTGTACTTCCTGCCGATCATCACGACCGTCGTCGCCGTCGGCAACGTATGGAAGTACATGTACGAGCCGGGCGGCCTCGTCAACGGCGTCCTCAACACCCTAGGACTCGGCTCGGTGGCCTTCCTCCAGGACCCGGACACCGCGCTGCCCTCGGTCGTGGTCGTCCAGGCCTGGGCCTCGGTCGGCTCGGCGATCCTCGTCCTGACCGCCGGGCTGAAGTCCATTCCCGAGTCGTACTACGAGGCCGCCGCGCTCGACGGCGCCGGGCCCGTCACCGTCTTCTGGAGGATCACGGTGCCGCTGCTGCGGCCGTCCCTGCTGTTCGTGTGCATCACCCAGTTTCTCACCGGCCTGCAGTCGTTCGCGCTGATCATCGTGATGACCAAGGGCGGGCCGGGTGACGCGACCAACGTGGCCGCGCTGGAGATGTACCGGCAGGCCTTCTCGTACGGCGACTGGGGCACCGCGAGCGCCGCCGCCTTCGTGCTGTTCGTGGTGGTCCTCATGGTCACTCTGGTGCAGTTGTGGTTCTTCCGGCGCAAGGGGGAGGACGTATGATCCGCCGCCGTTTCCCGTGGTTCTCGTATCTGCTGGTCGTGACCGGCGCCGTCCTCATGGTGGTGCCGTTCCTCGACATGGTGATGACGTCCTTCAAGGGGCCGGGCGAGTACGGCACGCTGCCCTACCGGTTCCTGCCGAAGGCGTTGGACCTGTCCAACTACCGGGCTGCGGTCGGTCAGCTCGATCTGCCGGTGCTCTTCCGCAACAGCGTCATCGCCACCGCCGTGATCACCGGCTCGGTGCTGCTCACCTCGTCCCTCGCCGGCTACGCGCTCGCCAAACTCCGCTTCCCCGGCCGGGACTTCATCTTCCGCCTCGTGCTGTCGACGATGATGTTCCCCCCGTTCCTCTTCCTCATCCCGCACTTCCTGATCCTGGTGCACTGGCCGCTGGCGGGCGGCAACGACCTGTTCGGACGTGGCGGCGCGGGCCTGACCGTCAGCATCGCCGCGCTCGCCATGCCGTTCCTCGTCAACAGTTTCGGGATCTTCCTGATGCGCCAGTTCATGGTCTCGATCCCGGACGAGGTCCTCGAGGCCGCGCGCATCGACGGGGCCGGCGAGTTCGCCGTGTGGTGGCGCATCGTGCTGCCGCAGACCAAGCCGGTCCTGGTGACGCTCGGGCTGCTGACCTTCGTCGACGCCTGGAACGAGTACATCTGGGCGCTGCTCGTCTCGACCGCCAACCCGGACGTGATGACCCTGCCCGTCGGCATCCAGCTCCTGCAGGACTACGTCGACCCGACCCGCACGATGCCCATCGTCATGGCCGGACTCGTCCTGAGCATCCTGCCGGTCCTGATCCTCTTCCTGCTGCTGCAGAAGTACTACATCCGCGGCGTCATGCTCAGCGGCCTCAAGTAAGAGCGAATCCATGACCGGCGCGAAAACGAAACAGGGAGGGGGGCTCTTGATGCCGGCCATCCACCCACGGCGGCGTGTGCATACGGCACGCCGACGTCGTCATACCGGGCGACATCCTGAGCTGGACCGTCCGTGCCCTGCTGATGCAGACGTTCATCCCCGTGATCGATCTTCCCGCCGAACAGCCGTACCTCGATAAGTTCACGTGTGCATACGACTGTTGGTGATGCGCACGTGACGGGGGTGGTCCGGATCGCCCGGAGTCGGATCCTTGTCCAGGTCCAGGTCCAGGACATGCCAGTCCCCCGGCCGATTCCCCGCCATACCGCAAGAAGAAGGGCATGATCAATAACCTCAGGGAGCAGAAGGTGCTCCCGCCACCAGGCGACTGAAGACAGATGGAAAGAATGTCGGCTATGGCGTCCAAGTGGGACTGGGAAACCGGCGAGGGCGTGTCGCATATCGACGACCCCGCCGAGGTTGACGCCGCCTTCGAACGGGGTGAGTGGCCTCTGGGTTCGGCAGTGATCGGGTTGGCCTTCAATGGTTCGCTGGAGGAGGCGTCGCCTCGGATTGTCCGGGCGATGCAGTTGCCGGACGTCGCTCAGCGCGGGTTCGCGTTCACCGCGGCCGGTGCCGCGGCGCGGATCAACGGCCGACTGACCCCCGAGTTGTACGCCGCGCTGCGCGCGGAGGGGCTCAAGAGCATTGCCGAGTACGCCATTAAGGACACCCTGGCCTTCGTGCCGTTCCGGCAGCTGCCTCCGCGGTTCAAGTGGTGGAAGGTTGTTTCAGAGGTGCGCAACAAGCTGGAAAGCTGGTGGCTGCGGTCCGGGGAAACGGTCGAAGAAGCCTGGCGGGCCCTACGCCGACGTCGCTGACAAGGGGAGAGTCTGGCATGGCGGCCGAGTGGGACTGGGAGCGCGGCGAAACCCTGCTGCGCGTCAACGACCCGGCCGATTGGGACGCGGCGTATGAACGCGACGAAAGATCTCTCGGCACGGCGGCCATCGGGCTGGCTTTCAACTGCACGCCGGCCGAGGCCTCGCCGCGGATCGTCAGGGCGATGCAGTTGCCGGACCGCGATCAGCGAGGGTTCGCGTTCACCGCGGCGGGTGCTGTGGCGCGACTCAACGGCGAGCTGACGCCGGAGCTGTACGCCGCGCTGCGCGTCGAGGGCCCCGGCGGCTTCGCCGAGAACGCCATCAGGGACACCCTGACCTTCGTGCCGTTCCGGAAGCTGCCGCCGTGGTTCAAGTGGCAGATGGTGCGGACAACCGTGCGGGACAAGCTGGAGTACTGGTGGATGCGGTCCGAGGACGCGGTCGGCGACGCCTGGCGGACCCTGCGCGGACGCCGCTCCTGAGCGGGTGTGCCCGTATGCGGCCGGTGTCCTGGGCCGAGAAGCCTGGATCCCAAGGGGCCCCTCTGGTCTCCTTGGTGATCTTGGTGCTGGTGGCACGCCCAAGTGCCAACCAAAAATCCTCGTCACCATGGCGACTGTCCCGTCAAAGCCCCGCGAGCGCGTTCCAGCGCTTGGCGAACTCCGTGCGTTCGCCGGACGTGATGTCGCGGGCGATGGCGAGCCGCCTGCGCATGGTGGCGTCGGGGAAGATCAGCGGGTCCTCGGCGAGGGCGGCGGTGTCCTTGTCCTTGGAGGAGGCGAGGACGTCCTGGGCCGCGGGGACGGGGCAGACGTAGTTGACCCAGGCGGCCAGCTCGGCGGCCACCTCCGGCTCGTAGTAGTAGTCGATGAGCTGCTCCGCATTGGCCTTGTGACGGGCCAGGTTGGGGATCATCAGCGACTCGGCCCACAGCTCGGCGCCCTCCTCGGGGACGACGAAGCGGATGTCGGGGTCGTCGGCCTGGAGCTGGATCACGTCACCGGAGTACGCCTGGCAGGCCAGGACGTCGCCGCTGGAGAGGTCCTTGATGTAGTCGTTGCCCGTGAAGCGCCGGATCCGGCCGTTGCGCACGTGCTTCTCGACCTGGTCGCAGACCTGGTGGAAGTCGTCCGCCGTCCACTTGGTGATGTCGACGCCGTTTCCCTGCATCAGCAGCGCGAACGCCTCGTCCAGGCCGGAGAGAAGGGTGACCCTGCCCTTGAGGTCGTCGGCCCACAGGTCGGAGACGTGCTTGATCTCGCGGCCGACCTTACGGCGGTTGTACGCGATGCCGGTGATGCCCGACTGCCACGGCACGGAGGACTTGCGCCCCGGGTCGAAGGCGGGCGAACGCAGCAGCGGGTCAAGGTACTTGGTGACGTTCGGCTGCTTGGCCCGGTCCATCTCCTGGACCCATCCGAGGCGGACGAAGCGCGCGCACATCCAGTCGCTGATGACGATCAGATCGCGGCCCGTCTGCTGGTGGTTCATCAGGGACGGGCTGATCTTCCCGAAGAACTCGTCGTTGTCGTTGATCTCCTCGATGTAGTCGACGGAGATCCCGGTGCGCTTCTCGAAGGCCTCCAGCGTGGGCCGCTTCGTGGTGTCCTTGTCGTCGGTGTCGATGTACAGCGGCCAGTTCGCCCACGTCAGCCGCTTGTCGCGGGCGGAGTGGTCGGCCCCGGCCCGGTCGCCGGGTGACACGTACGCGGCGGGCACCCCACATCCGGCCAGGGCGCCGAGCGCGGCACCACCGCCGAGGGCGCGCAGCAGGGACCGGCGGGACAGGGGCGAGGTCTTCCGAATCACTGGCACCCGGGCAGCATGCCGCCGCCGCCCATGGCCGGACAATGGACGCTGCGTCGAGCGGTCGTCCCGCGACCCGACACCCTGTCGATCAGTTGGCAGAGGGCTGATCAGGTCGTACGGCGCCCCATGGCGACCGGTGGCGCATGAGTCGGTGCGTACCTCGGGAGCGTCACCTTCACACTCAGGCCGCCGTCCGCGAGTGGCCACGCCTCGACCCTGCCGCGATGTGCGACGGTGACGGCCGCGACGATGGAGAGGCCCAGGCCCAGGCCGTCGCGCCCGCGGACCCGTTCGGCGCCGAGGCGGCGGAACGGCTGGAAGAGCCCGGTCACCTGGTCGGGCGGGATCACGGGACCGGTGTTGGCGATCCGCAGGACGGGCTGTCCGCCTTCCACCCCGGTCCACAGGCGGACCCAACTCTCCTCGCTCTCGGGGTGGTTGTGCCGTACGGCGTTGTCCGTGAGGTTGACCACCAGCCGCTCGATGAGCTGCGGATCCCCGAGTACGGGCGCGGAGTTGAGCTCGGCCTCGACCAGCCGCCCGCCCGCGTTCTCCGGCCGGCCTTCCGGCAGTCGCTCGCGGACGACCTCCGCCAGGTCCACGAACTCCCGCCGCTGAACCCCCTGTTGGCTGCGCGCCAGCGTCAGCAGCGCGTCGATGAGCCGTTCCTGCTCCTGGCCCGCGGCCCGCACCCGCAGACAGGCGGCTCGCAGGGTCTCCACGCAGGCGTCGGGGTCGGCGAGGGCGACGTCCACGATCGTCTGCTGGAGGGTGAGCGGTGTGCGCAGCTCGTGCGAGGCGTTGGCGACGAACTGCTTCTGCGCCTCGAACGCGCCCTCCAGACGCGCCAGTACGTCGTCGAAGGTGTCCGCCATCGCCTTGAGTTCGTCGTCGGGACCGGGCATCGCGAGGCGCTGGCGGAGATTGTCCGCGGAGATCCGCCGGGCGGCGGCGGTCATCGTGCGCAGCGGCGCGAGGACACGTCCGGCCATCAGCCAGCCGAGGGCCACCGACGCGAACGTCATCACGGCCAGCGCGATGCCCGCCTCGACCAGCAACTGGTGCAGCTGGTCGGCGCGCAGGGCCTCGGCGTACGTCGTGAGCGTGGGCGGATCGGGGCTGGGCGAGCCCGCACTCCCCGGCAGCCCCGGCCCCTCGATCGAGCTGATGGTCCCCGACGGCTTGGTCTGCGACGCCAGGAGGTAGGTGAAGCCGAGCAGCGCCGCCCCGGCCAGCATGAACAGCGCGCCGTAGAGCAGTGTCAGCCGCCAGCGGATGCTGCGCGGCCCGCGCAGGATCAACCACCGCCAAAGGCGTGACGCGTCCAACGGCCACCGCAGGCCGCGCAGCGAGTTCAACGGCCGACCCCGGCCACCCGGCGAGTCCAATGGCCAACCCCTTCCGCGCGGCAAGCCCACGGCCAACGCCGGACACCCGACGAGCCCAACGGCCAACGCCGGACACCCGACGAGCCCAACGGCCAACGCCGGACACCCGACGAGCCCAACGGCCAACGCCGGACGCCCGACGAGCCCAACGGCGAACCCGGAACGCCCGGTGAGCCCAACGACCCACGCGGCCTGCCCCATTGACGCGTCATCGGATCCGATACCCCGCCCGGTCCACCGTCTCGATCAGCGGCGGCTCCCCCAGCTTGCGGCGCAGGCGGCTCACCGTCACCTTCACGGTCTGGCTGAAGGGATCGGCCGCCTCGTCCCAGGCCCTCTCCAGGAGATCCTCGGTGGAGACGACGGCGCCCTGCGCGGCCAGCAGGAGTTCGAGCACGGCGAACTCCTTGGGGCTGAGGGCGAGTCCGCTGCCGCACCGGGTCGCCTGCCGCCGCGCCGGGTCGAGCCGCAGCTCGCCGCGGACGAGGACAGGGGGCAGCGCGGGCTGCGCACGGCGCGCCAGAGCCCGTATCCGCGCGACGAGTTCGGCGAACGCGAACGGCTTCGGGAGATAGTCGTCGGCGCCGAGCCCGAGCCCCGCGACCCGGTCGGCCACCGTCCCGGACGCGGTGAGCATCAGCACCCGTGCCCGGCTGTCACCCGCGGCCAGCGTCCGGCACACCTGGTCGCCGTGGATGCCGGGCAGATCGCGGTCGAGTACGACGACGTCGTAGCCGTTGACGTCGGCGCGCTCCAGCGCGGTGGGCCCGTCCAGGGCTAGGTCGACCGCCATGCCCTCCCGGCGCAGCCCGGCGGCCACGGTCTCGGCGAGCTCTTCGTGGTCCTCGACCACCAGCACACGCATGCCGGTCAGTGTGGCGGGCGGGCGGTTACACGGAGGTAAGGGCGACCGTTCCCGTGCCGTAACCGCCCGGGCGGTTACGTGAGTGGTGTCAGCACCACCCGCACACACCAGGAGGAACCCATGCGTGCTCTGGCGACCCGGTCGCAGCGGCTCGCCCTGGGCGTCGCCGTCCTGACGGCCGCCGCACTCGGCACGGTCAGCGCGACGGCCGCCCAGACGTCCGGCACGTCGACCGCCAAGTCCCACGAGACCGTCGTCTCCGGCGTGTCCGTCGTCCAGGAGAAAGGCAAGGGCAAGCACACCGCGCCCCCCAAGGGGACGGGCTTCGCGGTGGCGTACAAGCCGACCGCCAACGCGCCGGACGACCTCAACGCCGCGAACGACGACTTCGCCGCGTGCATGCGCGAGCAGGGCCGGTCGACCTTCCCCGACTTCCACGCCACCAAGGACGACGAGGGTCACGTCCTGCTGAACGTGAAGGTCACCGGCGGGGACTTCGACCCGACGTCGTCCGGCTACAAGAAGGCCCTGAAGGCGTGCGGCTCCATCCTGGAGAAGGTCGGCATCACCTTCCCGAACCCCGCCGACCTGCCGCCGCTGCCTAGGCCGGGCGAGGGCCCCGAGTCGGGCACGACCCAGCACATCAGGCCCGGAGAGCCCGGCACTCCCGGTAAGTCCGGCGCGCCTGAGCTGCCCTCCCTGACCAGCAGCATCGGCATCGAGAACGCCTGACCACCGCGGAGGGGGGAACACCGCGGCCCCGGACGGGATCAACTCCCGTCCGGGGCCGCGCGGTGCACGCCGTACGGACTACGCGTCCAGCGACGTCATCACGTGCTTGATGCGCGTGTAGTCGTCGAAGCCGTACGCCGACAGGTCCTTGCCGTAGCCGGACTTCTTGAAGCCGCCGTGCGGCATCTCGGCGACCAGCGGGATGTGGGTGTTGATCCACACGCAGCCGAAGTCGAGCGACTTCGACAGGCGCATCGCGCGCCCGTGGTCCTTGGTCCACACCGAGGAGGCGAGGGCGTAGTCGACGCCGTTGGCCCACTCGATGGCCTGGGCCTCGTCCGTGAAGGACTGGACGGTGATGACCGGGCCGAAGACCTCGTTCTGGATGATCTCGTCGTCCTGCTTGAGGCCGGAGACGACGGTCGGCGCGTAGAAGTAGCCCTTCTCACCGACCCGGTGGCCACCGGACTCCACCTTCGCGTGGGCGGGCAGCCGCTCGATGAACCCGGTCACCTGCTTGAGCTGGTTCGGGTTGTTCAGCGGGCCGTAGAGCACGTCCTCGTCGTCCGGCTGGCCGGTCTTGGTGTCGGCGGCGGCCTTGGCGAGCGCGGCGACGAACTCGTCGTGGATGGACTCCTGGACCAGGACGCGGGTGGCGGCCGTACAGTCCTGGCCCGCGTTGAAGAAGCCCGCCACCGAGATGTCCTCGACGGCCTTGGCGATGTCGGTGTCCTCGAAGACGACGACCGGGGCCTTGCCGCCCAGCTCCAGGTGGACGCGCTTGAGGTCCTTGGACGCCGACTCGGCGACCGACATGCCCGCGCGCACCGAGCCGGTGATGGACGCCATCGCCGGGGTCGGGTGCTCGACCATCGCGCGGCCGGTGTCGCGGTCGCCGCAGATGACGTTGAAGACGCCCTTGGGGAGGATGCCGCCGATGATGTCGGCGATCAGGACGGTGGAGGCCGGGGTGGTGTCCGACGGCTTCAGGACGACCGTGTTGCCCGCGGCCAGCGCCGGGGCGAACTTCCATACGGCCATCATCATCGGGTAGTTCCACGGCGCGACCTGGGCGCAGACGCCGATCGGCTCGCGGCGGACGATCGAGGTCATGCCCTCCATGTACTCGCCGGCCGAGCGGCCCTCGAGCATGCGGGCGGCGCCCGCGAAGAAGCGGATCTGGTCCACCATCGGCGGGATTTCCTCGGACCGGGTCAGCCCGATCGGCTTGCCGGTGTTCTCCACCTCGGCCGCGATGAGCTCCTCGGCCCGCTCCTCGAACGCGTCCGCGATCTTCAGGAGGGCCTTCTGGCGCTCGGCCGGGGTCTGGTCGCGCCAGGCCGGGAAGGCCGAGGCGGCGGCCGCCATCGCGGCGTCGACGTCCGCCTGTCCGGAGAGCGGCGCGGTCGCGTACGCCTCGCCGGTCGCGGGATTGACCACCTCCGTGGTCCGTCCATCGGCGGCATCGCGGAACTCTCCGTCGATGTAATTGCGCAGACGACGCAGCTCGGTGCTCACTGCCCGGCCCTCCTGTCGGATGTCCAACGACTCAGGTGTCCACTACCTGAGATGCCTGAGACCCCACCCTAATCCGTGCTCCCACGTTTTCAACACCCCCGATCACCCCAGAACTGCGAAATCCGCAAGACACGTACTCGTAAACAACGAATTTCATCGCTACGGCCTTGCGGAACTATCGAGACGTCGTGCACAGTGAGGTCGTGGCCAGTCGAAGCGCAGACCCCAGGGACTCCCGCGAGTCCAGGAACGGCGGTCCCCAGTTGGACGCCGTCTCCCTCGCCATCATCGAGCAGCTGCAGCAGGACGGACGCCGTCCGTACGCCGCGATCGGCAAGGCCGTCGGCCTCTCCGAGGCGGCCGTGCGCCAGCGCGTCCAGAAGCTGCTCGACCAGGGCGTGATGCAGATCGTCGCCGTCACGGACCCGCTCACCGTGGGTTTCCGCAGGCAGGCGATGGTGGGCATCAATGTCGAGGGCGACCTCGACCCGGTGGCCGAAGCGCTGACTGCCATGTCGGAAGTCGAGTACGTGGTGATGACCGCGGGCTCGTTCGACATCCTCGCCGAGATCGTCTGCGAGGACGACGACCACCTGCTGGACGTCATCAACAAACGCATCCGGGCCCTGCCCGGTGTGCGCTCCACCGAGAGCTTCGTCTACCTGAAGCTCAAGAAGCAGACCTACATGTGGGGAACCCGATAGCCGTGAGCACCAAGGACCTCAGCAAGACCGCGTACGACCACTTGTGGATGCACTTCACCCGCATGTCCTCGTACGAGAACGCGCCCGTTCCCACCATCGTCCGTGGTGAGGGCACCTACATCTACGACGACAAGGGCAAGCGCTACCTCGACGGTCTCGCGGGCCTGTTCGTGGTCCAGGCGGGCCACGGCCGCACCGAACTCGCGGAGACGGCGTTCAAGCAGGCGCAGGAGCTGGCCTTCTTCCCGATCTGGTCCTACGCCCACCCGAAGGCCGTCGAACTCGCCGAGCGCCTCGCGCACTACGCGCCGGGCGACCTGAACAAGGTGTTCTTCTCCACGGGCGGTGGCGAGGCCGTCGAGACCGCGTGGAAGCTGGCGAAGCAGTACCACAAGCTCACCGGCAACCACACGAAGTACAAGGTCATCTCGCGCGCGGTCGCCTACCACGGCACCCCGCAGGGCGCCCTGTCCATCACCGGCCTGCCGGCCCTGAAGGCCCCCTTCGAGCCGCTCGTCCCGGGCGCGCACAAGGTGCCGAACACGAACATCTACCGCGCCCCGATCCACGGCGACGACCCGGAGGCCTTCGGCCGCTGGGCCGCCGACCAGATCGAGCAGGAGATCCTCTTCGAGGGCCCGGAGACCGTCGCCGCGGTCTTCCTCGAGCCGGTGCAGAACGCCGGTGGCTGCTTCCCGCCGCCGCCCGGCTACTTCCAGCGCGTGCGCGAGATCTGCGACCAGTACGACGTGCTGCTCGTCTCGGACGAGGTCATCTGCGCCTTCGGCCGCCTCGGCACGATGTTCGCCTGCGACAAGTTCGGCTACATCCCGGACATCATCACCTGCGCCAAGGGCATGACCTCGGGCTACTCCCCGATCGGTGCCACCATCGTCTCGGACCGCATCGCCGAGCCGTTCTACAAGGGCGACAACACCTTCCTGCACGGCTACACCTTCGGCGGCCACCCGGTCTCCGCGGCCGTGGCGCTCACCAACCTCGACATCTTCGAGCGCGAGGGCCTCAACCAGCACGTGCTGGACAACGAGGGCGCCTTCCTCTCCACGCTGCAGAAGCTGCACGACCTGCCGATCGTCGGCGACGTCCGCGGCAATGGCTTCTTCTACGGCATCGAGCTGGTGAAGGACAAGGCCACCAAGGAGACCTTCACGGACGAGGAGTCGGAGCGCGTGCTCTACGGCTTCGTCTCCAAGAAGCTCTTCGAGTACGGCCTCTACTGCCGCGCCGACGACCGCGGTGACCCGGTCATCCAGCTGTCGCCGCCGCTGATCTCCGACCAGTCGACCTTCGACGAGATCGAGGGGATCATCCGTCAGGTGCTGACGGAGGCGTGGACGAAGCTGTAGTCCGCTCCAGGAAGCTCCGCTCTTTCGTCCGACTGATCAACACCGCCCCGGTGCCGCCCGTTCGAGTGAGAATGGGCGGCCCGGGGCCGCGTGCTGTCCGGCCTCCCGGCCCCGACTCCCTAGCGTGCGCAGTGACCGATCGGCCCTGCCTTCGTTCCCCCGACCGGGGGACTGAGCGACCTTTCCGAGGCCGCTCGGGCAGCGCAAATCAGATCTGAACCGAGGTGTACGCGATGGTGGCCCCGCCGGACAACGACGTGCTCTGGGCACGCGCTCTGCACGTCAAGCACAACGGCTCGCCCGCGCTCAGTGGTGTCTCGCTCGGCATCCGCGACGGCGAGATCCTGGCTGTCGGAGGCCCGCGCGGCAGCGGCAAGACGACCCTGCTCCAGTGCCTGTCGGGCCAGCTGCTGCCCCAGCAGGGCGAGGTCTGGTTCAACAGCACACCCGTGCACACCATGGGCCCGCTCACCCGCGAACGGCTGCGCCGCGACCGCTTCGGCTGGATCGACCCGGCCCCGGTCCTGGTCCCCGAGCTGAACGCCTGGGAGAACGCCGCGCTGCCGCTGATGCTGCGCGGCTGCGCACGCCGCGCCGCCAAGACCGCGGCGCTCGAGTGGCTGGAGCGCCTCGACATCGGCGGCTGCGCCCGCAAGCGCCCGCACGCCCTGCTGCAGGCCGAGCGGCAGCGCGTCGCCATCGCCCGCGCCCTGGTCCCCTCCCCGACCGTGCTCTTCGCCGACGAGCCGACCGCCCCGCTGCACCGCGCCGACCGTGCCCATGTGCTGCGCACGCTCACCACGGCGGCACGCTCGCACGGCATCACGGTCGTCCTCGCCACGCACGACGCGGACACCGCGGCGCTCGCCGACCGCACGGTGTCACTGCTCGACGGACGACGCGTGAACACCGTCCACCTGCCCCCGGTCGCGGAGACGGAAGGCCGGGCCGCGTGCTCGCTCTCCGCCTAGCCCGCGGGGCCCAGCCCCTCGTCCAGCTCCGCCGGCTCCTGGTCGCCGCCGCGTCCGGGGGCACCGGCTTCCTGCTGCTGTGCACGCTGGGATACGCGATGGCGCATCCGGACGCCTCGGCCGCCAGCGTCCTGCGCCTGGCGTGGTGCGTCGCCCCGCTCGCCGCCACGGTGTACTTCGCGGTAGCGGTCGCCCGCACCGACCCAGGTACCCGCCCCCGCCCCGGCCTCTCGGCCATCGGCCTCGGCCCGGGCCGCCTGATGGCCGTCTCCGCGGTCACCACGGCCCTCTCCACCACCCTGGGCTCGCTGCTGGCCCTGCTCTTCTTCCTGCATCTGCGCGGCGATCTGACGGGCATGCCGTTCGACGGCGCGGCGGCGGAGTTCCTCGCCGCCGACCAGTCCCTTCCCCTGCCGGCGGCGCTCACCCTGCTCACCCTGGTCCCGATCGCGGCCTCCGTGACGGTGGCGCTGGTCCTGCGGCCGCGGGGCGGGAAGCCGCAGGGCGCCGTGTGGTCGTACGGCCGCACCTGGCTCACGGCACGGCAGAGCGCGACGCGCCATGCCACCGGACGCGGGGCCAGGCAGGGCGGGCGCCACGCGGGCGGCGGTCGCGGCGCGTCCGGTCCCGCCGAGGCGGCCGCTGTCGCCGACGGCCACGTGCACGCGGGTGCGTACGGCGGCAGTGACGCCGTCGGGGCTCCGGGCGCGCGCTCCGACGCGCACGGGCGCGAGGGCCACGGAGTCCACGAGGACGCGGCTGCGTACGCCGGTGGCGAGGCCCACCGAAGCCAGGGCACCGGCACCCGCGACCTGTCCGGCACCGATGGCGACGCCGCCGCCCTCGACCGCTCCGACTTCCACTGGACAGCGGAGGCGTACGCCGCGGGAGACGCCCACCAGGACGACTCCTCCGGCGTCCGCCCGGACGCCCTCGCACACCGGCACACGGCCGCCGCCGACCGGTCCGGCGACCCGACCCCGTACGACGTATCCGACGCGTTCGGCCGCCCCGTGCACGCGGGCCGGCGCACCGCCCCCGAGCCGGACCCCCGCCGGCTCCCACCCCCGGAGTCCACCCCGAGCGGCCTCCCCTGGGGCGCGGCCGCGCTCGCGGCAGGCCTCGCCGTGGAGACGTACGCGAGCCGCTCGGGCCGCCCGGCTCCCGGGCTCGCGCTGCCCGGCGGTTTCGTGGGCGGTCCGGGCGGGGTCCTGGTCGGCTGGGTGCTGACAGCGGTCGGCCTGGCACTGGCGGGGCCGGCGATCACGTATCTGTGCGGACGGCTGCTCCAGGCCGTACGGCCGGGCGCGCTGCGACTGCTCGCCGGGCGGGTGCTGCAGGCGGAGTCACGGCGCATCGGGCAGCCGCTCGGCGTGGTGTGCGCGGTGGCGTCGGGCGGCTACGCCATGGCGACGCTGTACACGGGCGCGCGCCCCGACTTCGGGCCGCTGACCACCCTCGGCGCCCTGCTGGTCGCGGGGTGCACGCTGCTGACCCTGCTCACGGCCGCCGTCGAGGCGAAGCAGGCGCGCGCGGACACCACGGCGGCACTGCTGCGGCTCGGGGCGCCCACCACGATGCTCCGTGGCGCCGTGGCTCTGCGCGTGGGCGCGCTGCTCGCCCTGTTCGGCCCGCTGACCTGGGCGGTCGCCGAGCTGGCCGCGCTTCCCCTGGTCAACTGAACCTCGTACGAGAAGAGTCCGCCGAACCGGGTACGAAAAACTCGCTCCGAGCGATGAGTTCCGCGGGGACCCCCGGTCTACCCCTCCGAACAGCACATCACCGACGGGAGACCTCAGATGTACCAGCAGATGATCTTCGTGAACCTGCCCGTGGCCGACGTCGACACCTCGAAGAAGTTCTTCACGGAGCTCGGCTACACGATCAACCCGCAGTTCACGACGGACGACTGCGCCTGCGTGGTGATCAGCGACACGATCATCGCGATGATGCTGAGCAAGCAGCGCTACGCGGACTTCACCAAGAAGCCGATCGCGGACGCGACGAAGACCAGCGAGGTGCTGCTGTGTCTGAGCGCCGAGAGCCGCGAGAAGGTCGACGAACTGGTCGACGGCGCGATCGCGGCGGGCGGCACGGCCACCGGCGAGACCCAGGACCACGGCTTCATGTACGGCCGCGCCTTCGACGACCCGGACGGCCACACCTGGGAGGTCATGTGGATGGACCCGGCGGCGGTCCAGGGCTGATCCCCGGCCGGCACGGTACGGGGCGCGGCGCGGGCGCGGGGCCCGGCCGGGCGCGCGGTACGGGGGTCCGCGCGTCCGCGTCGGGCGCCGCGCCTAGCATGGGCGGGTGCAGCCGACACCTCTCCACGCATCCCACGACCGTGAGATCGAGTCCCTCGCCGAATTCGACGAGGTCGTCTCGGCGGGCGGCTCGCTCGCCCAATTCCGTGTCCAGGCAGTAGATCTGACGGACCGTACAGCCGAGCTGCTGTCCGTGAACACCGCGGGCGCGGTCTTCCTCGGCTGCCCGATGGACCCCGAGGCAGCGGCGAAGGTCAGGGCCGCGGGCGCGCTGGTCTTCCCGCCCGTGCCAGGACTGCCCTTCGACCCGTACCGGGGCCTGCTCTACTCCCCCGACGAGCTCTTCGAATCCCTCGACGCGGGCTACGAGGCGACGCCGGACGCCCGCGCGTACGCCTGGTTCCAGCAGACCAAGGCCGACGGGGACATATTCGCGTCGATGCTGCGCGCGATCCACGACGACTCCGTCTCGGACGCGCTCGACGAACTCCTCATCGGCGCCCGGGTGGTCGGCGTGATGGGCGGCCACGCGATGGCGCGCGGCACACAGGCGTACGAGGGTGCCGCCCGCCTCGGCCGCGAGCTGGCGCGCGCCGGTTTCACGGTCGCCACCGGCGGCGGCCCGGGCGCGATGGAGGCGGCGAACCTCGGCGCGTACGCGGCGCCCTTCGAGGACGAGATGCTCACCGAGTCCCTCCACATCCTCGCCAAGGCACCGTCGTTCGCCCCCTCGGTGACCGACTGGGCACGCGCCGCCTTCGACGTACGGGAGCGCTGGCCCTCCGGTGGTCCCTCGGTCGGCATCCCCACCTGGTTCTACGGTCACGAGCCGCCGAACGCCTTCGCCGAGCACATCGCCAAGTACTTCGCCAACGCGACCCGCGAGGACGGCCTGCTGGCCCGCTCGAACGCGGGCGTCGTCTTCCTGCCGGGCGCCGCCGGGACCGTACAGGAGATATTCGACAACGCGACCCCCAACTACTACGAGTCCCGTGGCGAACCCACCCCCATGGTCCTGGTGAACCGAGCGCATTGGACCGAAAAACATCCCACGTGGCCGCTTCTCCAGTCGCTGGCCCGGGAGCGTTCCATGGAGTCTCGAATCGCCCTGGTTGACCGGATCGAGGACGCTCCGGAGGCGCTCAAACGTCTCGGAGGTTAATGACAAGGCAAAGCCAACGGTCGTGCAGGGCATATGCATTGACAGTCCTTAGGCGGCGCTTATAAACCTGTGAGACTCCTGGGGGTGCTGTTGTCGCAGCAGGACCCCCGCCCACCCCCCGCAGTTGCGCATTCTGTGAAGGGCAATCGTGTCCATATCTCGCCGTACCGCACGTACCGTGCGAATCCTCGGTGTTGCCTCCGCCTCGGCCGCGCTCGCGCTCGGCGTCGCGGGCAACGCACTTGCTTGCAACATCCGTGACTTCTCGGCCGTCGCCTCCTGCGACGACAACGGGAAGGGCATCATCACCGTGACCGACACGGACTCCTCGGGCCGGGACGCCATCGTCTCGGTCTTCCTCGAGTCCAACGGCGCCGACGCGAAGAAGATCGGCGAGCAGACGGTGACCGGCACCCGCGAGGGCGCGACCGTCACGTTCTCGGAAGACTGGGCCCCGAACGCCCAGTACCGCGTGCACATCAAGGCCGGGAACATCGTCGACGAGGACATCTCGCCGGACCTGACCGCGCCGTCCGAGGCGTGCAAGTCCACCGAGACGCCGAAGCCTTCGGAGACCCCGAAGCCGTCGGAGACCCCCTCGCCGTCGGAGACCCCCTCGGACACGCCGGCCCCGTCGGCCTCCGAGAGCACCACCGCCCCCGCGACGACGGGCGACAACTCCCCGTCTCCCGCGGCCGGTGACTCCAACCTCGCCGAGACCGGTGCGAACTCCAACACCCCGATGATCGCCGGCATCGCCGGTGCGCTCGTCGTGGTGGGCGGCGGAGCGGTGTTCTTCGGTATGCGCCGCCGTGGCGCGTCGAAGGCCAACTGACCCGCACACACCGCATGCACGCGTGGCCCGTCCCCCAGGGGGCGGGCCATTCGCGTACGGCTACCCGAACGTCGCCCGCTGCAGCCAGAAGTCCAACAGCTCTCGCTCCCCCAACACCTCCAACTGCCCGCCGTCCAGGGGCAGTCGGCGATAGAAGCCGAGCAGTACGTCGGTGAGCGGGCCGCGCAGCGCGACGGTCGCCTTCTCGTGGCCCCGGCGCCAGGCGACGCCCTTCTCGGTGAGCTCGACGACCCACTCGGCATTCAGCTCGGGTGTGGTGTCAGTGGCGTGGAGGTGGATGCTGCGGCCCGGGCCGCGCAGTTCGGCCGCCGCGTCGTGCGGCTGGGTCCGCTGCACGAACTCGACGATCCCGAGCCACTCGTCGATCGCGTCCGCGGCCACGTCGGCGTCGACCTCGTACGGCAGTCCAGCGGCCAGCGTCGCGTCCGCGCGATGGATCGCCAGCTCGTGCGTCATCCGGCGCGCCCAGAACCCGGAGTTGAGGACCCCGGCCCACGCCCACACCCGCGTGTCGGGCCCCGCCTCCCGCAGCGTGCCGACGAGCATCTCGCCCGTCTCCGCGAGCCAGGCGTCCAGAGCCGCGGGGTCGCCTTCGGCCTCCGGACCGCCGACGAGCGGAATCCTGTCCTCGGGGACGTTCTCCTGCGCCCGCGTGCGGACGATGAATTCGACCCAGCGCAGCGCCCCGCCCGTGTGTCGCACGAGCTGCTCCAGCGACCACTCGGGGCAGGTCGGCACGGTGGCGGACAGGTCGGCGGCGCCCGCGGCCACCACGTCCCTCAGCTGCCGTACCTGCAGCTCGATCGCGTCGCAGTAGCGGTCGTGTCCGAGTAGCGTCATGATCCGCACCTTATGCGGCAGAGGGCTCCCCGAGTACGACAATTTCGGCTGCGTCGAACTCCACGCCGACCTCGTCCCCGGGCTCCGGCGCGTCCCGCAGCGCGCACGCCGCTTCCAGCCGGGGCGCGTCCTGGGGCTGCAGATGTACGGCGACGTGGGTGCCCCGGAAGGTGCGCGCGGCAACCGTGCAGCGCAGCCCGTCCGCCGCGGCCACGAGCCGTACGCCGGCGGGCCGTACGAGGACTGTGCCCGGCCCCTGGGGGGCGCCCTCCGGCACCGGAACCTTCCCCCACGGGGTGTCCGCGGCCTCCCCGCCCACCGTCGCCTCGACCACGTTGTCGAAGCCGAGGAAGCGGGCCACGAACTCGTCCGCGGGGCGCTGCCAGACCTCAAGTGGCGTACCGGACTGGGCGATCCGCCCGTCCCGCATCACCACGACCCGGTCGGCGAGCGCGAAGGCCTCGCCCTGGTCGTGCGTGACGGCGAGCACGGTCGTGCCCAACTCGCCGAAGAGCCCCCGGAGTTCCACGACGAGCCGTTCGCGCAGGGAGCGGTCCAGCTGGCCGAGCGGTTCGTCGAGCATCAGCAGGCGCGGTCGGGGCGCGAGCGCACGGGCCAGCGCGACCCGCTGCTGCTCGCCGCCGGAGAGTTCCGCGACAGCCCGCCGCTCGGCACCAGGAAGCCCGACGAGCTCCAGCAACTCCTTTACTTCCAGAGCCTGTTGCCCCTTCGCAGCTCCATGCCTCCGCAACCCGAAGGCCACATTGCCGCCCACGTCACGCTGCGGGAAGAGCTGGTGGTCCTGGAACATCAGGCCGACGCCCCGCTTGTGCGCCGGCACCCCCGCCTGGTCGCGCCCGCCCAGTACCACACGGCCCGCGTCGAGCGACTGCAATCCGGCCACCGCCCGCAGCAGCGTGGACTTGCCACTGCCGCTCGGCCCGAGCACGCAGACGATCTCGTGCTGGGCGACATCGAGGTCGACGGCGTCGAGCACCGGCCGCCCGCCGAAGCGTACGGTCGCGCCTTCCAGGCTCAGCAGCATCTAGAACTCCCCGGTCCGGTCGCTCCGTACGCGCTCCAATACCAGCAGCGCCACCGCGCACACCACCATCAAGATCGTCGAAAGGGCCATCGCCTGGCCGTAGTTGAGGTCGCCGGCCCGCCCGAGCAGCCGGGCCACGGCGACCGGCAGCGTCGGATTGTCGGGTCGTGCGATGAAGACGGTCGCCCCGAACTCGCCGAGCGACACGGCGAAGGCGAACCCGGCCGCGATCAGCAGCGCCCGCCGCACCATCGGCAGATCGATCTCGCGCCACACCCGCCACGGCGACGCCCCGAGCACGGCCGCCGCCTCCCGCAGCCGCCCGTCAACCGCCCTCAGCACGGGCAGCATCGTCCGTACGACGAAGGGGACGCCCACCAGGGCTTGCGCGAGCGGCACCAGGATCCAGGACGCCCGCAGATCCAGTGGGGGCTTGTCCAGTGCGATCAGGAACCCGAAGCCGACGGTCACCGCGGAGACGCCGAGCGGCAGCATCAGCAGCGCGTCGAAGCCTCGTACGAGACGACCGGTGTTGCGGCGAGTGAGGGCCGCGGCCGCCAGTCCCCCGATCAATACGGCGATGGCGGTGGCGGCGAGCGCGTACTCCAGCGAGTTGCCGATCGCCTCGATCGGCGCGACAAGGAAGATGCCTCCGTCGGCCGAGGTCAGCGCCTTGTAGTACGCGAACCCGTAGCCGTCGGGAGCGTCGAAGGAACGCTGGACCAGCACGCCGAGCGGAAGCACGAGGAGGACCGCGATGCTCGCCAGCACCCCCGCCAGCAGTGCCCACTGCCCGGCCCCGCGCGGCCGGCGCGCGGTCGCCTCCGGGGCCACCAGGCGCAGGGCGGTCTCCCGGCGGCGTACGGTCCGGGCGTGCACGGCGAGGATCGCGCCCACCGCCACGAACTGGATCATCGTCAGCACCGCCGCCGTCGCCAGGTCGAAGATCTCCGAGGTCTGCCGGTAGATCTCGACTTCGAGCGTCGAGAAGGTGGGGCCGCCGAGGATCTGCACCACGCCGAAGGAGGTGAAGGTGAAGAGGAAGACCATGAGCGCCGCGGCGGCCACGGCCGGGCTCAGGGCCGGCAGCGTCACCTTGCGCCAGGCCGCGAACCGGGAGGCGCCGAGCATCCGGGCGGCCTCCTCCTGGCGCGGGTCGAGTTGCGACCAGAGCCCGCCGACCGTCCGTACGACGACCGCGTAGTTGAAGAAGACATGCGCGAGCAGGATCGCCCAGACGGTGGTGTCGAGCCGTACGCCCCACAGCTCGTCCAGGAGTCCGCCGCGGCCGACGAGCGCCAGAAAGGCCGTACCGACAACGACGGTGGGCAGCACGAAGGGCACGGTCACGACCGCGCGCAGGACCTGCTTGCCCCTGAAATCGAAGCGCGCGAAAACATACGCGCCGGGGAGCGCGATCAGCAGCGTGAGCGCCGTCGAGACGAGCGCCTGCCACGTGGTGAACCACAGCACGTGCCGGATGTCCGACTGCGCGAGCACCTCGCCGATCCGCCCCAACTGCCAGGCCCCGTCGACCTCGAGGCCGCGGGCCACGATCGCGGCGACGGGGTAGGCGAAGAAGACCGCGAAGAACGCGACGGGCAGGGCCATGAGCCCGAGCCGCGCCGCGCTCCCCTTCCGGGCCTTCGGCGGGGCTACTTCAGTACGAGCGAGGTCCACGACTTGACCCACTGGTCACGATTGTCGGCGATCTTGGCCGGGGCCATGGTCTCGGGATCCTTGGCCTGGGGGCCGAACTTGGTGAACTCGGCGGGCACCACGGCACCCTTGACCACCGGGTACACGAACATGTTCAGCGGCATGTCCTGCTGGAACTCCTTGGTGACCAGGAAGTCGAGGAGCGCCTTGCCGCCCTTGGTGTTCTTCGCGTTGCTCAACAGCCCCGCGTACTCCACCTGCCGGAAGCAGGTGCCGTTCACGACGCCGGTCGGCGCGGTCGTCGGCTTCGGGTCGGCGTAGATGACCTCGGCGGGCGGCGAGGAGGCGTACGAGACGACGAGCGGCCGGTCGGCCTTGGCCTTCTTGCCGCCGGCGGACCCGGAGAACTCGTCGTTGTAGGCCTGCTCCCAGCCGTCGACGACCTTGACGCCGTTGGCCTTGAGCTTCTTCCAGTAGTCCTGCCAGCCCCCATCGCCGTACTTCGCTGCGGTCCCGAGCAGGAAGCCCAGGCCGGGCGAGGATGTGGAGGCGTTCTCGGTGACGAGGAGGTTCTTGTACTCGGGCTTGATCAGGTCGTCGAAGGACTGCGGCGGCGTCAGCTTGTGCTCGCTGAAGTAGGCCTTGTCGTAGTTGACGCATATGTCGCCCGAGTCGATGGGCGTGACGCGGTGCTTGTCCTGGTCGACCCGGTACTCGGGCAGGATCTGGTCGGCGCCCCTGGCCTCGTAGGACTGGAAGAGCCCGTTGTCGAGCGCGCGGGACAGCAGGGTGTTGTCGACGCCGAAGAAGACGTCGCCCTGGGGGTTGTCCTTGGTGAGGATCGCCTTGTTGACGGCCTGCCCGGCGTCGCCGTCCTTCAGGACCTTGACCGTGTAGCCGGACTGCTTCTCGAAGTCCTTGAGCACGCTCTTGGACACGGCCCACGAGTCGTGGCTGACGAGCGTCACGGTCTTGGAGTCCGCGGAGCCGCCGCTGTCGGTGGACCCGCACGCCGTCAGTACGGGCAGCGTGACCAGGCCCAGGCCGACGGCCACGGACGCGAACTTCTTGGTGGTGCTCACTGATTTCCTCCTGGCTGACCAGGAAGAGACGCGGCCCTGCCCGGGACCTCTGACAGTTCCCGGGCAGGGCGCAACAGCTTGAGTGGTGACCGAACTTCCTACCCAGAATGACCTGGGCAAGGTTCAGAGGGTCTGCGGTCTCTCCCGCACTCTCAGCGCTGTGGCGCTCCCCTGTCGGAATATGAAGATGTACGTACGCAGGACAGGTTACCGCTCGGTGGCGGCGAGCTGACCGCACGCCCCGTCGATCTCCTGGCCCCGGGTGTCCCGGATGGTCACCGGCACCCCGTGGGCCGCGATCGCCTCGACGAACGCCTTCTCGTCCTCGGGCCGCGATGCGGTCCACTTCGAACCCGGAGTCGGGTTCAACGGGATGAGGTTGACGTGCACCGGCTTGCCCTTGAGCAGCCGCCCGAGCCGGTCACCGCGCCACGCCTGGTCGTTGATGTCCCGGATGAGGGCGTACTCGATGGACAGCCGACGCCCGGACTTGGCGGCGTACTCCCAGCCCGCGTCGAGAACTTCCCGCACCTTCCACCGCGTATTGACCGGTACGAGCGTGTCGCGCAGTTCGTCGTCCGGCGCGTGCAGGGAGATGGCGAGGCGGCACTTGAAGCCCTCGTCACAGAACCGGTGGATCGCGGGGACGAGCCCCACGGTGGACACGGTGATCCCGCGCTGCGACAGCCCCAGCCCGTCGGGCTCGGGATCGGTGAGCGCACGAATAGCACCCACCACCCTCTTGTAGTTGGCGAGCGGCTCGCCCATGCCCATGAAGACGATGTTGCTCAGCCGCGCCGGACCACCCGGGATCTCGCCGTCCCTGAGGGCGCGCATCCCGTCCACGATCTGGTGCACGATCTCACCGGTCGACAGGTTCCGGTCGAGCCCGGCCTGCCCCGTGGCACAGAAGGGGCAGTTCATCCCGCACCCGGCCTGCGAGCTGATGCACATGGTCACCCGGTCCGGGTAGCGCATCAGCACGGATTCGACGAGTGTGCCGTCGAAGAGCCGCCACAGGGTCTTTCGGGTCGTGTCCTGGTCGGTCGACAGATGCCGCACGACCGTCATCAGCTCGGGGAGCAACGCCTCCTGGAGCTTGCCGCGCGAGGCGGCCGGGATGTCCGTCCACTCGGCGGGGTCGTGCGCGTACCGCGCGAAGTAGTGCTGCGAGAGCTGCTTGGCACGAAACGGCTTCTCACCGATCGCGGCAACCGCCTCTTTACGCTCGGCGGGCGTGAGATCGGCAAGGTGCCGCGGCGGCTTCTGGGCTCCGCGCGGGGCGACGAAAGTGAGTTCTCCGGGCTTAGGCATGGCTGTACCAGTGTCGCAGATCGATTTGTGTGACCTGGGGCCCCGATGGAGCCGGGAGGGTGTGAGACCGCCCTCGCTACGGAGATCGCGAACAGTTCGCGATCTCCGTAGCGAGGACGGTCTGCTCGCCGTGGATTCCGCCCGCGGTCTCACCCGCGCGGTCGGCACGTCGCAAGGTCGGCGTACTGAGCACACGAGATTAGGATCCGAATTGTGGCAGACATCCCCGACGAATTGATCAAGCTGGAACATTCCGCCGAAGAGGAACGCGCGAAATGCGCGGGCCTCGCCGGCGACGAGTACGAGACGCAGTGCCGCCGGTGGCGCGAAGCGTCCGAGGTGGCGCAGGCGGCCATCACGAAGTACGCACAGGCGGCCGAGCAGGACCGCCACGAGGTCGAGCAGGCCGTGAAGAAGGCTGTACGGCGGGCAGAGGAGGACCCGGCGGACTAGTCGGGCGGGTAGGCCCCCGTCTCGCGGTTGAGGCGGGGGCCCCGTCGTGCCATCACCCGTGTCTGTGCCAACGAACCTTGAGTCCGTGCCATCGAAGTCTGAGCATCAAAACCGTCACAGCAGCCGCGCCTCGGCTTCGGGGAGTTTCGACCACCAGTGCCCGTAGCGGCTGTAGACCGCCGCCTCGCGTTCGCCGAGGAGCGTCGTCAAGGACTGAGCCTCCGCGGCGAGCCCATCCCAGGCGGCGGAGGGCAGGGGGTGGAAGGCCGTGGCCTCGATGCCGCCGCCCACCGGGCGCCAGACACCGGCGACATGGCCGTCCACCAGCAGGGTGGGCAGTACGTCGCCGTTCCTGCGGATCACCAAGGGGCGGTAGGCCGGGGGTATCACCCGGCTACGGTCGGCATAGGCCAGCAGAACGCTGTCCCACATCGCCATCAGCCGGGGCGGGGCGGGGGTTTCCGCGGGCGGCCGGGAGGCACCCGGGAGGTCGAACAGCGTGCCGCCGTCCGGCCCCTGGAGCTGCTCGACGGCGCCGTCCAGAGCGCGGAGCGCCTCGCGGACGGCCGCCCGCTGCACCATGGCGAACTGCGCCACGTCCGCCACCGACGCAGGCCCGAACCCCGCCAGGTAGCGCAGGATCAGGGTCCGCAGCGCTTGTGGCTCCACCGCCCGTCCCGTGAGGGCGGGCTCCGTCCCCGCCGCGACGAAGGACGGCCGGAGGCCGAATGACCACAGCGCATCCGTCGGGGCATGATGCAACGGCGCGTACGCCTTCAGCCCCCACCAGGCCCCCTCCTTCTTCTCGGCACCGAGCCGCTCCTCGACCCACGCCTGCATCTCTGCCGAGGTGCGCGGCCGGGGGGCAAAGGCCAGCAGCTCCGGCACCAGTTCGTCGGCGTCCGCCGGGGTCAGCCCCGCGGCGGCGAAGCGGAAGCCGAGCCGGGAGGCGTACAGCGTGGGCTGCATCGCCGCGCGGAAGGCCGGGTAGTCCTCGGCGTGCACGGCGTGCGGGGTGATCCGCATCAGGGTCGCCTTGGCCACCGAACGCCCGATGAAGGCGGCATCGAGGTCGGCGGGAGCGAACCCGGTGAGCCGGTTCCACAGTGCGAGGTACGGCGAGGCCGGGTGCTGCGCCTGGAGTGCGACCACGCGCCGCACACCGTCGGGGACGGTCAGCGGCTCACGCTCCAGCAGCAGCTGGCGGCTGAGGGTCGCTCGGTTGAGTTCGCGCGCGCTGATCACCACAGCGCAGGATTCTGCCCCACACCGCGCGCCCCGGCTGCTGTGCTCCAAATTCGGTGACACGAATCCGCGTCCGTCAAGGTTCGATGGCACGGCCTCAAGGTTCGCTGATACAGGACAACCCGTATGGGGTCTCGTGCCGCCCCACGCGTCCCGCTACATTCGAACGCATGAGCGAATGGCGTGATGCGGAAGAGGTCGCCCTCCCGGTGCCGGATCAGGTGCCGGACTGGCGAGACATCGAATTCGCCCGCACGGGACTCATGCTGACGCTCCAGCGGGCAGGCCGGCGGCAGAAGGCCCAGGTGCTGGAGTACCGCGACCGGCCAGACGGCAGTCGCGTCCTGCTCGTCATCGTCGACTGGCCCCGACCCACCATCCGCATGGCCTGGGTCGCATGGGACCCCGACCGCATGAGCCTGCTGTACACCGAACGACACGTTCCCGCGACCGTCGAGGCCGAGCCGCAGGACGGCGACGCGGTGATCGCGGGCCGCGACATGCTCGACTGCTTCCACGGCAGGCCGGTCTCCTACTGGCCACACCGCGCGGTCGAGGTCCGCGTGAGCGGCCGCTGGCACGAGGGTGGGCTGAGAGCCCACTTCAACGGGCCGGGCGGCCGCTCCGTCGCATGGGTGCAGCCGCGGTTCTACGAACCGGAATGGCGGGCCCTCGTCACGTTCAGCCGGCACTACGTCTGGGATCCGGCGACGATCAGACCCCGCGGCGCCGACCAGGCCGAACAGACCTAGCCTCGAACACACGGTCCACGTCCGCTCACCCGCCTCGACCTGCCGTGCTTCCTGGAGCGCGTGAAGGAGCAGGATCTGGCGCGTACGCGGCGATGGATCGAGGCCGAGCAGCAGCGCGAAAACGAACGGCCGCTGATCCTCGGCTGACGCAGGTAAGGCACCTGTTGCCGCCGGATCACTGCCAGTTCTCCGCGCTCAGGCACGGCCCTACCGAGGTCGCAGACAAACGGTGGGGGACTCGCCGCCCCGTGGACAACGAGCCCCCCACCGTCAAACCCGCATCTCAGCTGCGTACCGACCGCGCGATCTCGACCGCAGGTCGGCTGGATCTCACGCAGATCAGCCGGTTCCTCCGCGGATCAGCCGGACCCTACGAAGATGACCAGGAGCAGCCACACGACAGGCGCCGTAGGAAGCAACGAGTCCAGCCGGTCCATGATTCCGCCGTGGCCCGGCAGCAAGGTGCCCATGTCCTTGATGCCCAGGTCCCGCTTGATCATGGACTCGCCGAGGTCGCCGAGTGTGGCGCTGGCCGCGACCGCGAGGCCGAGGAGCATGCCCTGCCACCAGGTGCCGTCGTCGATGAGGAACTGCATGCACAGCGCACCCGCCGCCATCGCGAAGCTGACCGCGCCGAGCAGGCCCTCGCGGGTCTTGCCGGGGCTGATGCGCGGCGCCAGCTTGTGCTTGCCGAAGCGCCAGCCGATCGCGTATGCCCCGGTGTCGCTGACGACCGTCAGGAGCAGGAAGGTCAGGACGCGGCGCGGGCCGTCGTCGGCCGTGAGCATCATCGCCACGAACGTCGCCAGGAACGGCACGTAGAAGGCCGCGAAGACCCCCGCCGTGACGTCCCTGAGGTAGCCCTCGGGCGGTTCCGTCATGCGCCAGACCAGGACGGCAAGCGCGGTGAGCGCCATTGCCACCCAGGCGCCCTCGGCGCCCCGGACGTATCCCGCGACGACCATCGCGGCACCGCCGAGCGCCAGCGGAACGAGGGGCGCCTTTATGCCCTTGCGCTCCTCCAGCCGTGAGGTGAGCTCCCAGAGCCCCACCACCACGGCGACCGCTATCACTCCGACGAAGACGGCCTTGACGATGAACAACGACGCGACGATCACCGCACCGAGCCCGATCCCCACTCCTATGGCCGCGCCCAAGTCGCGTCCCGCACTCTTCTTCTGCGGTGCGGGGGCGGGTTGTGGGGCGCTGGGCATGGGCTCCTGCGGCTTCTGTGACGCGTCCCCGTAGGACGCCGCCGGCGGTGAGTTGTCGCGGAACAGGGGGCCGCTCAGCCGAGCGGCCCCCCGATCGCCATCCTGGTCTCCGCCATGTGCGGGTACGTCGGGCACGATGGGCATGGGGCGAGTCTGCTGCGCGTCATGCGCATCGTACGTGGGACCCGCCGGGGCTGCCCCCTGGACAGGCCCCTGCTCGGACGGCCCCCAGTACCCGGCTTGTGGCGGCGCCCCCCAGGAAGAGTCGTTCATCAGACCTCGAGCAGCTCCGCTTCCTTGTGCTTCAGGAGCTCGTCCACCTGAGCGACGTACTTCGCGGTGGTGTCGTCGAGCTCCTTCTCCGCACGGCGGCCCTCGTCCTCGCCGACCTCGCCGTCCTTGATCAGCTTGTCGATGGCGTCCTTGGCCTTGCGGCGCACGGAGCGGATCGAGACCTTGGCGTCCTCGCCCTTGGTCTTGGCAACCTTGATGTAGTCCCTGCGGCGCTCCTCGGTCAGCTCGGGGAACACCACTCGGATGATGTTGCCGTCGTTGCTCGGGTTGACGCCCAGGTCGGAGTCGCGGATCGCCTGCTCGATGTTGCGCAGCGCGCTCTTGTCGAACGGGGTCACCACGGCCATGCGCGGCTCCGGCACCGAGAACGAAGCCAGCTGGTTGATCGGCGTCAGCGCGCCGTAGTAGTCGGCCACGATCTTGTTGAACATCGCCGGGTGCGCACGACCGGTGCGAATCGCGGCGAAGTCCTCCTTGGCGACCACGACGGCCTTCTCCATCTTCTCCTCGGCCTCGAGGAGGGTCTCTTCGATCACCACTTGCTCCTGCGTGTCTTGAGTAGGCCCGGCAGCTGTTTCCTCGTCGGGGTCGGCGGCCGGCTGCGTCGCGTCTTATTCCTGCACGGTTCCGGACCGGCAGGACATTGTCCATCCCCCGGTCAGGGTCCGTCCTCGGCCGGGGTTCGTCCCCCGTCCGGGGTGGTCCCCGTCAGGCCCGGCCGCTCTGGTCGCCCACGAGTGTGCCGATCTTCTCACCCTTGACCGCCCGTGCGATATTGCCCTCCGCCAGGAGCTCGAAGACCAGGATGGGCAGCTTGTTGTCCCGGCACAGCGTGATGGCGGTCATGTCGGCGACCTTGAGGTCCCGGGTGATGACCTCGCCGTAGCTGAGCGAGTCGAACTTGACGGCCTCGGGGTTGGTCTTCGGGTCGGAGTCGTAGACCCCGTCCACGCCGTTCTTGCCCATCAGCAGGGCCTCGGCGTCGATCTCCAGGGCGCGCTGGGCCGCGGTGGTGTCGGTGGAGAAGTACGGCATGCCCATACCGGCGCCGAAGATGACCACACGGCCCTTCTCCAGGTGGCGCACGGCGCGCAGCGGGATGTAGGGCTCCGCGACCTGGCCCATGGTGATGGCGGTCTGGACGCGGCTGTCGATGCCCTCCTTCTCCAGGAAGTCCTGGAGAGCGAGGCAGTTCATGACCGTGCCCAGCATGCCCATGTAGTCGGAGCGGGCCCGGTCCATGCCGCGCTGCTGGAGTTCGGCGCCGCGGAAGAAGTTGCCGCCGCCGATGACGACCGCGATCTGGGCGCCGCCGCGCACCACGGCCGCGATCTCGCGGGCGATCTTGTGCACCACGTCGGGATCGACGCCCAGTCCGCCGCCACCGGCGAACGCCTCGCCGGAAAGCTTCAGCAGAAAGCGTCCCGCGCCTTTGCCGTCGTCGGTCTTCTCGCCCTTGTCGGCCTGGGTGGTGGTCATCGAGCTCTCCTTGTGGTGCACATACGAAGAAGGCCATTGCCGCTGGGGTGTCGTTCGCATCCCATGCTCGGCAATGGCCTCCTCGTCAGATCTGCTGTCGTCCGACACACGCGCGTGGGTGCCGGCGTACGCGGACGACTGCTGTCGACCCTATAGGGGTCGCGCGTCGATCGCGGTACGGACTCAGATGCCGACCTTGATGCGCACGAAGCGCTTCAGGGTGACACCGGCCTCGTCCAGGACCTTCTGGACGGACTTCTTGTTGTCGAGCGCGTACGGCTGGCCCAGGAGGGTGGCCTCCTTGAAGAAGCCGTTGACGCGACCCTCGACGATCTTCGGGAGGGCGGCCTCGGGCTTGCCCTCGGCGCGGGTGGTCTCCTCGGCGACGCGGCGCTCGGACTCGACGACCTCGGCCGGCACGTCCTCCTTGGAGAGGTACTTCGGCGCGAAGGCGGCGATGTGCTGCGCGACACCCTTGGCGAGCTCGGCGTCGGCCTTGTCCAGCTCGACCAGGACACCGATCTGCGGGGGCAGGTCGGGCATGGTGCGGTGCATGTACGCGGTGACGTAGGCGCCGGAGAACTGGGCGAAGCGGTCCAGGACGATCTTCTCGCCCAGGTTGGCGTTGGCCTCGTCGACGAACGCCTGAACCGTCTTGCCGGGCTCGATCTCCGAGCCGAGGAGCGCGTCGAGGTCGGCCGGGGAGGTCGCGGCGACGTGCTGCGCGATCTGGTTGGCGACGGCCTGGAACTTCTCGCCCTTGGCGACGAAGTCCGTCTCGCACTTCAGCTCGACCAGGACACCGGAGGTGTTGTCGTCGGCGATGATCGAGACCACGGCGCCGTTCTCGGCGGAGCGGCCCTCGCGCTTGGCGACGCCCTTCTGGCCCTTGATGCGCAGCGCCTCGACGGCCTTGTCGACGCTGCCGTCGGCCTCGTCCAGGGCCTTCTTGCAGTCCATCATGCCGGCGCCGGTGAGCTCACGGAGCTTCTTGACGTCAGCGGCGGTGTAGTTCGCCATGATTCCTGGAATCTCTCTCGGAGTCTGAAGATCTACGGGCCGAACGGCGGGGGCTTTGTGGGCCCCCGCCGTTCACAACCCGAAGGGGTGAGGGGTCAGGCCTGCTCGGCGTCCGCGGCCGGGGCCTCGGCGGCAGGGGCCTCAACAGCGGCCTCGGCCTCAGCGGCCGGAGCCTCGGCCTGCTCGGCGTCGGCGACCTTCTCCGTCTCGGCGGAGGTCTGGACCTCGGCCTCGTCGGCCTTCTTCTCGCCCTCGAGCAGGTCGCGCTCCCACGCGGCGAGCGGCTCGCCCGCGGCCTTGTCACCCTCGGCCTTGCCGGCGCCGGAGCGGGCGATGAGGCCCTCGGCGACGGCGTCGGCGATCACACGGGTGAGCAGGGTGACGGAGCGGATCGCGTCGTCGTTGCCCGGGATCTTGTAGTCGACCTCGTCGGGGTCGCAGTTGGTGTCGAGGATGGCGACGACCGGGATGTTGAGCTTCCGGGCCTCGCCGACCGCGATGTGCTCCTTCTTGGTGTCCACGATCCAGACGGCGCTGGGCACCTTCTGCATCTCGCGGATACCACCGAGGGTCTTCTCCAGCTTGGCCTTCTCGCGCGAGAGCACGAGAAGCTCCTTCTTGGTCAGACCGGAAGCGGCGACGTCCTCGAAGTCGATCTGCTCGAGCTCCTTGAGGCGCTGCAGACGCTTGTAGACGGTGGAGAAGTTGGTGAGCATGCCGCCCAGCCAGCGCTGGTTGACGTAGGGCATGCCGACGCGGGTGGCCTGCTCGGCGATGGCCTCCTGCGCCTGCTTCTTCGTGCCGACGAACATGACCGTGCCGCCGTGGGCGACGGTCTCCTTGACGAACTCGTAGGCGCGGTCGATGTACGACAGCGACTGGAGCAGGTCGATGATGTAGATGCCGTTGCGCTCGGTGAAGATGAAGCGCTTCATCTTCGGGTTCCAGCGACGGGTCTGGTGACCGAAGTGGACGCCGCTTTCCAGCAGCTCCCGCATCGTGACGACGGCCATGGCCGTTCTCCTTGGTGTTCTCGGTTGTGCCGCGAGTGCCGGACGGCACTCGCGCCTGACGCCCGCGATGCGCCTTGCCGCGAGGGACCGAGAGGCGCTGACACCGGTTTTTGATGACCAGGTGTCGGGGCGTGCGAAGTCGACCCGGTGACCCGGATCGCCATCAGAAGTGTACGGGACCCGAGAGGCACCGGGTGACGCCGCTGTCCACAACCGGCCGGTACTCCACAGATCCCGGCCATGATCCGCCCGATGCGGGACGGTTCTCGCATGCGAGCGAAACGATATGTGCGTACGTGGCTGGGGTTGCTGCTGGGCATGACGGTGACCGTCCTGGGGGCGCTGACCCCGTCGGCCCTGGCCCGCACGACCGCGACGGCGACACCGGCCCCGCCGGGAACGCCGGAACCAGCGGGCCCCGATCCGACGGTCCCGACCGTCGCCCGTACGTGGCCGGTGGGTCTACGCCCTTTGGTCGTACGAGGCTGGGGACCCCCGGCAACGCCCTACGGCCGGGGCCACCGCGGCGTGGACCTGGCCGCGGCTCCCGGAACGGCCGTACGGGCGGTCGCACCCGGGCGCGTGTCCTTCGCCGGCGCGGTCGCGGGCCGCGGTGTCGTCTCGGTGGAACTGTCGGGCACGGGCACGCCGCCCTTGCGGACGACGTACGGACCGGTACGGGCCTCGGTGAAGAAGGGCGACGAGGTCGGGACGGGCGACATCCTGGGCACGGTGGAGCCGGGCGGCTCCCACTGCCCGACGTCCTGCCTGCACTGGGGTCTGCTGAAGGGGAGAACGTACCTGGACCCACTGTCCTTGCTCCCACCGTGGCTGCTGCACAGAGGCCCGTCCCGCTTGCTGCCGGTGATCGGGAAACCGTCCTAGCCGTGGTCATGCGCGCCGCCAGGGGCGGCGCCCCACCCATCGCCACCTCCGCAGCCATGGGCAATCGTGCCGCTGCGGCGGCGCGCCCACCCCAAAGAGAGCGGCACCCCGTAAACGCCGGGCTGCGCGACCCACCCCGAGCTCAACCCCGGCCCCGGGTGCCCAACAAGAACGGGGTCAGCCCCGAACGCCCCGAAGAGCCATGCCAACAGCCGCATCCGTAATGACGGTGGGTTCCTCCGCCGCGCCCAGTTCAATCCGCCGCACGGCCGCGTCCACCACACCCTGAAGCAGCATCGCGGCCAACCGGGGCTCCCTATGCCCCATCTCCCCGAGCGCCTCGACGATCATCGCCACGAGCCCGCCGTGAGCCGCACGGATCTTCTCCCGCGCCCCGGCATCGAGCTCGCTCGCCGAGATGGCCACCACGGCCCGGTGCCGCCGGTCCCCGACCAACGCCAGCTGCCGGCGTACATAGGCCTCGACCTTGCCCTCCGGAGAGGAGGCCCGCTCCATCGCCGCCGCGACCTCCGCGGCCCAGACGGGAAAGTCGACCTCGCACAGCTCCTCGACCACGGCCGCCCGCGACCGGAAGTACTCGTACACGGAGGACCGCGCGAGCCCCGTGCGCTCAGCGAGAGCGGGGAAGGTCAGCGCCTCCGTCCCGCCCTCGGACAGCAGGGACCGCGCCGCGTCCAGCAGGGCGGCTCGCTGCATCGACCGGTGCTCGGCCACGGAGGCCGCTCGAATCCTTGGCACGTCAACCACTCTACGGACGGACCGCCTCGGACGGCAGCCACTCCGACCACCCGACCGGTGAAGGGAGCCGGTACACCTGCTGGGCAGGGACGATTCAGCGGCGTGCCACCGCCGAGCTCAGCGGCCGAAACTCGCCAGCTTGGCGCGCAACTGGAGTACCGACTTGGTGTGGATCTGGCTCACCCGACTCTCGGTCACCCCCAGCACGTTGCCGATCTCCGCGAGCGTGAGCCCCTCGTAGTAGTAGAGCGTGACTACGGTCTTCTCCCGATCGGGGAGCGTATTGATCGCCCTCGCCAGAAACCTCCGCAGCTCCCGGTCCTCGGCCACCTCGACCGGATTGTCGGCCGCGGTGTCCTCCAGGGTGTCCATCAGGCTCAGCCGGTCACCGCCCTCGCCGCCGACATGCAGCAACTCCTCCAGAGCCACCACATTCGCCAGCGACAACTGGCTGAACACTGCATGGAGTTCCTCCAGCTCGATACCCATCTCGGAGGCCACCTCGCACTCCGACGGGGTGCGCCGCAGCCGTGCCTCCAGCGTCGCGTACGCCCGCTCCACGTTGCGCGCCTTCTGCCGCACCGACCGCGGGATCCAGTCCAGTGCTCGCAGTTCGTCGATCATCGCGCCTCGGATCCGCGTGATCGCGTACGTCTCGAACTTGATCTCCCGCTCGATGTCGAACTTCTCGATCGCGTCGATCAGCCCGAACACGCCCGACGAGACGAAGTCGGCCTGCTCGACATTGGCCGGCAGACCCACGCTCACCCGCCCCGCGACGTACTTCACCAAAGGCGAGTAGTGCAGGATCAACTGCTCCCGCAGCCGCTCGTCACCCGTCGCCTTGTACGACCGCCACAGTTCATCGAGCGTCGAGGGAGCGGGCGGGCGCACGCTACCGCCGTCGCGGGCGGCTGGCGGGATCGCCGCCCGGTCGGACCCGGAGGTGTGCTGGGGCATTCGTCGCCTTGTGCCGTTCTGCCGTGAACTGGGAGTACCTGGGTGAGTGTCGGTCTGATGTCGATATTGCCGGTCTGAGTCGGAATCCCCGTGAGCGTAGCGTGACTGGGGTGTCGCAGTGCGCGAAGGGCCGCGGATCACCCGCGCGCAGAGGCGTTCCGCTGAGCGTCCCCCGGCGTCACGGCGATCGCGCTGCGTGACCGCCGAGAGACGCCAACTGCGGGAATTCCCAAGGGTGTCGGCGTTCGCCCGGACGGCCGAACACGCTGGGTCAGCACGCTCCCCGATCGCCGCGGACGGAGATCATCGCCTGGCGTGTCAACTTCCAGCCGTCGCCGTGTCGTTCGACGAAACCAAGTGCTCGGAGTTCGTACAGTCTCCCGACCGCGTCGTCCACGGTGGTCCCCGCGCCCCGGGCGATCTCCTCAGCCCCCGTCAGGCCGCGCGCCGGCAGCGCGGCCAGCACGCGTCCGGCGCCCGGTTCCAGCAGGTCGCGCGGCAGGACGGGCCCGCGGCGGTCGGGGGCCAGCTCACCCATGTCGCCCACAAGTTCGGTGACCTCCGCGGCGTCGGAGACCAGGACCGCCTCCCCGCGGAGCAGTTCGTGCACCCCGGCCGACAGCCCGCTCGTGGCGGGGCCCGGCACCCCCATCGTGAACCGCCCGAGCCGCTGCGCCGCACGGGCGGTGACCAGCGCACCACTGCGATACGCCGCCTCGACGACCACGGTCCCCCGGGTGAGCGCCGCGATGACCCTGTTTCTGAGGATGAATCTGCTCGGCGTCGGATGGTCGCCGGGCGGCAACTCCCCCACCACCAGTCCCTGTTCCGCGATTCTGGTGATCAATTCGGTGTGCCCGCGCGGGTAGGGCCGGTCGACGCCGCAGGCCAGTACGGCGACGGTGGCGCCGCCCGCCCCGAGGGCGCCCCGGTGCGCGGCACCGTCCACGCCGTAGGCGCCGCCGGACACGACCACCCAGCCGCGCTCCGCGAGACCGGCGCCGAGGGTGGCCGCCATGTGGGCGCCGTACTCGGTGCAGGCCCGGGCTCCGACGACGGCGACGGAGCGCAGCGCCCATATCCGCAGACTGGGGTGCCCCCGGACCCACAGGCCGGTGGGCCGGGCGTCCCCCAGGTCGTCGAGCTGCGCGGGCCACTCGGACTCACCGGGACAGATGAATCTCACTCCGGCGTGCCGCGCCTGCGCCAGATCCCGCTCCGGCCGCACCCGGCCGGCCCGCCCCCGCAGCCCCTCCCATCGCTTCTCGCTCACGCCCGGCAGCGGCTCGCCTCCCTCCACCAGCCGCCGCGCCACCTCCACGGCCCCGAATTCCCGCAGCCATCGCCCACCGGCCTCGTCCCCGGGCTCGATGACCCGAGCGAGGGCGACGCGCGCCATGCGCTCGTCGTCCGTCATTTCGGCGAGCCGATCATCATCGGCACCCCTCGCGGGACGCCGGTGCGCAGCTGGAGAGCCAGGGCGACATCCCCGGCGTCGGGTCGGTCGTGTCCCGACAGGTCCGCGACCGTCCACGCCACGCGGAGCACCCGGTCCAGGCCGCGTGCGGTCAGCACACCGCGCTCCAGTCCGCGCTCCGCCTCGTCCATCGCTCCCGGCAGTGCCTGCCAGCGGCCGCGCAGCTCGCGTCCCGGCACCTCACTGTTGGTATGCCACGGAGTGCCGGTCAGCCGCGCGGTGGCACGCTCGCGGGCAGCGCTCACCCGGTCGGCCACCGCCCGCGTGGACTCACCCTGGGCGCCGCGCGCCGTCAGTTCGGAACGGGTGACCGGCTCGACCTCCACCCGCAGATCGACCCGGTCGAGCAGCGGCCCGGACAGCCTGACCTGGTAGCGGCGTACGGAGGAGGGCGGGCACTCGCAGAAGTCGTTCGCCGCGCTGAAGCGCCCGCACGGGCACGGGTTGGCGGCGAGCACCATCAGAAACTTCGCCGGGAACCGCACTACGCCGGCGCTGCGCGCGATCACGACATGACCGGCCTCCAGAGGCTGCCGCAGGGCGTCGAGCGCGAAGCTGCTGAACTCCGGCGCCTCGTCGAGAAAGAGCACACCACGGTGCGACAACGACACCGCGCCCGGTCGCGCGAGCCCCTTGCCGCCGCCGACGAGGGACTGCATCGTCGCCGAGTGGTGGGGTGCGCAGTACGGCGGGACGTCCACCATCGGCCTGCCCGGCGGCAGCAGGCCCGCGACCGAGTGGATCGCCGTGACCTCAAGGGATTCCTGCCGGGTGAGACGCGGCATGAGCGACGGCATCCGCTCGGCGAGCATCGTCTTGCCCGCGCCGGGTGGCCCTTGCAGGAAGACATGGTGCCCACCCGCTGCCGCGACCTCCATCGCGGTGCGCGCCGACATCTGGCCGACCACGTCGGCGAGGTCGTGCCCTTGGTCGTGCTCGGGCACGGCGATGCCGCACAGGCCGGTGGCCTCCCCCGTGCCGGGCACGCGCAGGCCCGCGAGCAGCGGATCCGGGCGCCCCTGCTCGTCCGGCTCCTCCTCGGGTACCGGCTCGTCCGTGAGCACCGCGATCAGCTGGCGCAGACTGCGCACCCCGAGCACCGAGACCCCCGGCACCAGCGAGGCCTCGGCCGCCGCGCACTCCGGCACCACCACCTGCTCGTACCCGGCGTCCGCCGCGGCCAGCACCGCCGGCAGCACACCTCGCACCGGCCGTACCCGTCCGTCCAGTCCGAGCTCCCCGATCATCACGATGTCGGAGAGCACCCGTGGATCGATCCGCTCGGAAGCTCCGAGGACCGCACAGGCGACAGCGAGATCGAACCCGCTGCCGCCCTTGGGCACCGACGCCGGACTCAGCCCCACCGTGAGCTTCTTCTGGGGCCACGACGCGCCGGAATTCACCACCGCCGCCCGGACCCGGTCCTTGCTCTCCGTCAGGCTCTTGTCGGGAAGGCCGACCAGGGTGAAGGCCGCGACGCCGGGCTCCAGGTCGGCCTGGACCTCGACCACGACGCCCTCGACGCCGACCAGCGCCACCGAACACGTACGCGCGAATCCCATCAGGCCACCCCCCGCGCATGCTCGACCACGGGCGCGCCGCGGTCGGGGAGGACGACGCCGATCAGGTCGATGCGGACGCCGCCGGGTGGTGCCCCGCCGTGTTCTTGGAGCCAGCGCTCGGCCAGACCACGCAGGCGCTGGGCCTTGGCCGGGGTGACGGCCGCCATCGGGTGCTCGAAGGCGCCCGCCTTGCGGGTCTTGACCTCGCAGACGACCAACGCGTCGCCGTCGCGCGCCACGATGTCGATCTCGCCGGTCCTGCCGCAGCGCCAGTTGCGCGCCAGGACCGTCATCCCGGTCTCCGTCAGCCGCCGCGCGGCCAGGTCCTCGCCGTACTCGCCGAGTGCCCTGTGTGCCTTGGGTGTGTTCATGTCGGCACCACCTCCGGCGCCAACATTGAGGCCACTTCGACTTGCTATTGGATCTTGGTGGACGAGCGGATGGTTGTGGAAAACTCCGTCACCCACACGAGTGGTCACCGCAGGTCACAGTGCATGTACCAGCCGCGCGTCGCACCGCACGTCATCAGCCGCCCGGCAGCTCCAGGTCGCTCTTGTTCAGCTCCTCAATGTTCACGTCCTTGAACGTGAGTACGCGTACCTGCTTCACGAAGCGAGCGGGGCGGTACATGTCCCACACCCAGGCGTCCGCCATGGACACCTCGAAAAACACCTCGCCCTGGACCGAGTGCACCTGCATCTCGTAGTCATTGGTGAGGTAGAAGCGCCGTTCGGTCTCGATCACATATTTGAACAGACCGACGACATCGCGGTACTCCCGATAGAGCTTCAGCTCCATCTCGGTCTCGTACTTCTCGAGGTCCTCGGCGCTCATGGCATGTTCCCCTTCAGCCGTGCGTCCCCCTATTGTGCGCCAGCCCCGCGAGCCCCTAGACGATTTCCGTGTCGAGGACCTCGGGCGTGGCCGGGGGACCCTCGTCGAGCACCCTGCGCAGCAGCTCGGCGAGTCTGGTCGGATACACCGTCTCATGTGCCTCGGTCAGTTCCTGGCACGTCCACCAGCGTGCTCCGGCGACACTGCGCCGTTCCAGATCCGTCAGCCCCGCGGCCACCGTGGCCGTCTGGGTCGTACGGGCCAGGTAGTACCACTCGTCCTGGTCCCAGCGGCGCCCCGCGAACGGGAAGGAGCACGTCCGCCGCCAGAGCACCGGGCCCAGCTCGACCTCGGTGATTCCGGTCTCCTCCGCGAGTTCCCGCAGCGCGGCCTGCTCTCGGGTCTCGGCGCCCTCCAGGCCGCCGCCGGGCGTGAACCACCAGTCGTCGGCGGGATCGTCCGGCTCGTGCCCGTGCAGCAGCAGAATGCGTTCCTCGGGGTCGAGCAGCACCACACGGGCGACCTTCCGCAGCCCGCCCCGGTACTCGTCCGGGGTCACCGTTCCGCCGTCGTGCGGAGGTTCGTCGTACGACACCTCAGCGGGCACCCGCGGGCTCCGTCCGGGCCCGGCTACGTCGGCCCGCGCGGCCGGCGATCGGACCGTACGCCGCGCCGCCCAGGACGAGCACCGCACCGGCGATCACCGCGCCGACCATCAGGCGCAGCGGTCCCGGCTGGGAGAGGCTGCCCAGCGTCTCCCAGCCGGTCGGCCGCTTCAGCATGCCGTTCATGGGCCAGACGACGGCGTCGACCCTGGCGCTCACGGCATTGCGCGACACCGTGCCGCCGGCCGCGTCCGTGAGGTGGGCGCTGGAGTCCAGAGAGCCCTGGCGTTCGTCGCCGAGCAGGAACAGGCGTCCCTCGGGCACCTTCACGGTCGGGATGTTCGTGATCTCCGCCAGACTGCCCTTGGGCAGATACGGTTCGTCGATCTGCTTGCCGTTGACGGTCAGCTTGCCGTTGGTGCAACAGGAGACCGTGTCGCCGCCGACGGCGACCACGCGCTTGACCACGGCCGCGTTGGTGACCCAGGTCTTGTCGCGGAAGACGACGACGTCACCGCGGCGTACCTCGCTGCCGTCGATGCGCTGCGCCAGTACCCGGTCACCGGCGTCGATCGTCGGCGTCATCGAACTGGTGGGCACGGTGTACGGCCGGTAGACCACCGCCCCCCAGGCGAACCCTCCGAGGAACAGCACCAGGCCCAGCGCGACAGCCAGTCCGGACAGCCTCTGTCCGACCCGGCCACCCGCCTGGGCCTTGCTTGCGCCACCGCTGCGCGGGGCCGTACGTGTCGAGCTCTCGCCACCCATGGGTCCGCACCTTACCCGGGGGTACGGTGCGCGGTCAGCCCATGGTCTGATCACGAATACCGGCTCCGGAACGCGCCCGGTCGGCCGACGCCTCGACCTGCTGCCGAGCGCCCCGTACGACCGAGGGGCCGGTGGCCCGGACGAATCCGGGCCGACCGGCCCCAAGGGGACGCTTCAGCGCGTTACCTGGACGACTTCCGCTTCCGTCGCACCAGCACCAGCGGAACCGCGCCCACCAGCGCGACGGCAGCCGGCGAGGTGACCGCGGCCGCCGCCTGGTCGCTCAGGCCGGTCTGGTCGAAGGTGTCCGGGACGGGGAGGGTGCCCCAGCGGTTGATGGGCCAGGCCTTGACGATGGCGCGCCCGACGACCTTGTCCACGGGGACCATGCCGTGGTGCCTGTCCGTCTGGTTGTAGCGCGAGTCCCGCGAGTTCTGGCGGTGGTCGCCCATCACCCAGATCATGCCCTTGGGGACCTTGACCTTGAACTGACCGCCCTCTTCGTCGACGCTGCACGGGGTGTTGCCCGGGTACACGTACGGCTCGTTCAGTGCCTTGCCGTTGACGGTCAGCGGGCCGGTGCCCTTGCACTGGATGGTGTCTCCGCCGACGCCGATGACCCGCTTGATGAGGTCCTTCTCCTCGGCGGACGGCATCAGGCCGATCCAACTGAGGACCGTCTGCAGGGCGTTCGGGTTGGCCGTGGGCTCGCCCGCCAGCCAGTTGTCGGGGTCGTGGAAGACGACGACCTCGCCGCGCTCCGGCTCGGAGCCGAACCACGGGGTCAGCTTGTCGACCAGGACACGGTCGCCCTGCTGGAGGGTGTTCTGCATCGAGTCCGAGGGGATCGAGAACGCCTGCACCAGGAACGTCTTGATCAGCAGCGCGAGGACCAGGGCGATGCCGATCAGGATCGGCAGCTCCTTCCAGAAGGAGCGCTGCTTCTTCGACTTCTCGTCCTGCTCGGCGCGCTCGGTCGCAGCGCTGCCGTCCTCGGACTCACTCCCGGAACCGGATGCGCCCTCTACGGCCGGGGAAGCCGAATCGTCGGGCCGCTCCGGCTGCCCTTCGGGACCTTCGTGTCCGGACCGTGCGCCGACCGCCACATCCCCCACATCCACTCCTCACTCCGTGCCGCCGCCCGCGTCGTCGAATTCGGCGCAGGCCCACCACTCCCATAACGAGCGGGAGTTCCGCAGGGCTCGGGAGGGGGATCAATCCGTCTGGATCCGCAGGGGCCACCCTATGCGACTGAGCGAGAGCGGACGTCGACCCTCCAGGCGCGTCGGCGACAGTCGCAAACGTGCTCGGTTCCTTGAGACGGGTCCAGTGACCGATGGGCCAGCCGATGAGCATGGCCCGGCCGACGACCGACTTCTCGGAGACGGTGCCGCTGAACTTGTCGGTGCGGTGGTAGCGGGAATCGGCGGAGTTGCCTCGGTGGTCGCCCAGAACGAACAGACGGCCCTCGGGCACCTTCACCTCGAAGGCGAAGTCCGACGGCTTGTCTCCGGCGTAGATGTAGGGCTCACTCAGCGGCGTGCCGTTGACGGTCACCCGGCCTTGCGTGTCACAGCACTTGACCGTGTCACCGCCGACGCCCACGACCCGCTTGATGAGGTCCTTCTCGTTGTCGGACGGCAGCAGGCCGATGAAGGTCAACCCTTCCTTGACCTGCTTGACGACAACGGGGTCGTCCTTCTTCTTGGTCTCCTCGGCCGTGAGCCAGCCCCCGGGGTCCTTGAAGACGACCACATCACCGCGCTGAGGCTTGGAGCCGAACCAGGGGGTGAGCTTGTCGACCAGGACACGGTCGCCGATCTGGATCGTGTTCTCCATGGAGCCCGACGGGATCACGAAGGCCTGGACGAGGAAGGTCTTGAGGACCAGCGCTATCAGCACCGCGACGCCGACGAGGAGGGGTATCTCCTTGATCGCCGAGCGCCGCCTGCGCCGCTTGATCTTGCGGGCGAGCTTGCGCCGCTCGACACGGCTCGGCCGGACCGCGCCCCCGGAGGCGCGCCGGGTGCCGGTGGGCAGCAGGTTGTCGGCGGCGCTGGTGGAGACCCCGCGCGGTTTGCCACGGTTACCCATGGGCACCGTCCGCGGCGGGCACGCGCGCGTAGACGTCGGGACGCGTCAGCCGGGTCCAGTGGTCGGCGGGCCAGGCGATCCAGTCGGCTCTGCCGATGACGTCGGAGACGGGGATCATGCCGCCGCCGGGCGAGCCCAGATGGTCGCGGGAGTCGCTGGAGTCACTGCGGTGGTCGCCGAGGAGGAAGAGGGAGCCGTCGGGCACGACGACGTCGAAACGCACGTCGGACGGGCTGTCCCCGGGATACAGAAACGTCGACTCGTCGACCGACCGGCCGTTCACCTCGAGCCTCCTCTCCTTGTCGCAGCAGACCACATGGTCTCCCCCCACACCGACGACGCGCTTGATGTAGTCGGCGTTCCCGAAATACCCAGTGCCGTCGAACACAACGACGTCGCCCCGCTGCGGCTCAGCACCGAAACGGTACGCCAACTTATTTACGAGAACGCGGTCCCCGATCCTCAATCCCGACTCCATGGAGCCGCTGGGAATTTGGAACGGCTGCATCACAAACCGGCTGACGAGCAGCAGGAAGACCAGGCAGACCAGCACGGTCAGAGTGATCCGGCCGCCCGGGAGCCAGTCGGCGGCCCGGTCCACCAACGCGAAACGCGACCGGCCCTCCGGCCCCTCGGTGTCCGAGAAGTTCTCGGATTCGGAAGGGCGGGAGGAGCGGTCGCGCTCCATCGGCTGTGCTTCGGTGTCCATCGGGGCCAGATGTTATCCGGCCCCGCTTTGAACCCCGATGTGAGCTCAGCTCTCGCGCTTCTCCTTGATCTTCGCGGCCTTGCCGCGGAGATCACGCAGGTAGTACAGCTTCGCGCGACGCACGTCACCGCGGGTGACGAGCTCGATCTTCTCGACGATCGGGGTGTGCACCGGGAAGGTGCGCTCGACGCCGACCGAGAAGGAGACCTTGCGGACCGTGAAGGTCTCGCGGACACCGGCGCCCTGGCGGCGGATGACTACGCCCTTGAACTGCTGCACACGGGAGCGATTGCCCTCGATGACGCGGACGTGGACGTTGACGGTGTCACCCGGACGGAAGGCCGGGATGTCGCTGCGCAGCGACGCGTTGTCGACGGAGTCGAGCAGGTGAGACATTTCGTCTGCTTTCTTCGCTGATGCCACAGGTCATCAACGGGAGATAGTTTTCCAAGAGGGTGCTGCCGCGTCGGGGCGGGCGTCGTGTCCCCCTGTGGCAGGGGCGCACGCCGGACGACGTACAGCAGCGCCCTATTCTTCCACGGCCTCTGGCCTGCGCCAAAATCGGCCGTCGGGACCCGGCTGCCAGCCCAGGATGGAGAGCATTTCGCGGTCCTTCTTGTCGAAGACGGAAGGGTCGCAGCGCTCGATGAGGTCGGGTCGGTTCGCCGTCGTACGGCGCAGGGCCTCGTCACGGCGCCAGCGGGCGATCTTCCCGTGGTGGCCGCTGACCAGCACCTCCGGGATCTCGCGGCCGCGCCACGCCGGGGGCTTGGTGTAAACCGGCCCCTCCAGGAGGTTGGCCATGGCCCCGGGGGCGAAGGAGTCGTCCCTGTGGGACTCGGCGTTGCCGAGGACACCGGGCAGCAGGCGCGCGACGGCCTCCGTGACGACCAGGACGGCCGCCTCGCCGCCGGCGAGTACGTAGTCGCCGATGGACACCTCGTAGACGGGCATCCGGGTGGCGTACTCGTCGATGACACGGCGATCGATGCCCTCGTAGCGTGCGGGCGTGAACACCAGCCAGGGACGCTCGGAGAGCTCGACGGCGAGCTCCTGGGTGAAGGGGCGCCCGCTGGGCGTGGGGACCACCAGTACGGGCCCGTGGGAGCCCGTTTCGTAGCCGTCCGCCAGTACGGAGTCCAGGGCGTCGCCCCAGGGCTCGGTCTTCATGACCATGCCGGGGCCGCCGCCGTACGGGGTGTCGTCGACCGTGTTGTGGCGGTCGTACGTCCACTCCCGAAGATCATGCACGTGCACATTCAGCTGTCCACGCGCGCGTGCCTTGCCGACGAGCGAGACGTTCAGGGGGTCCAGGTACTCGGGGAAGATCGTGACGACGTCGAGCCGCATTACGCCTCGTCCTCGTCCCGGGAGGAGTCGATCTCGGCCCGGTCGTCGATCAGGCCCGGCGGCGGGTCGATGACGGCCCGCTGCTCCTCCAGGTCGATCTCGACGACGATCTCCTCGACGAACGGGATCAGGACCTCGGTCCCGTCCTCACGCTCGACCACGAACAGGTCCTGCGAAGGCAGATGAGAGATCTCGGTGATCCGTCCGACCTCCGCACCGTCCTTGGTGACCACGTCCAGGTCCATCAGCTGGTGGTCGTAGTACTCGTCCGGGTCCTCGGGCTTCTCGTCCGGGTCGACCTCGGCGATCAGCAGGGTGTTGCGCAGCGCCTCGGCGGCGTTCCGGTCCCGTACGCCCTCGAAGCGCAGCAGCAGACGGCCGCTGTGCACACGGCCCGTCTCGATGGTCAGCGGTCCGGCGGAGGCCGGGTCGGTGAGCAGGACGGCGCCGGGCCCGAGCCTGAGTTCCGGCTCGTCCGTACGCACCTCCACGGTGACCTCGCCCTTGATCCCGTGGGCGCGGCCGACGCGAGCGACTACCAGCTGCACTGTGCTTGATCTCCTGTCGGTACGACTACGGGCCGGGGACGGCTCGTAAGCCCTCCCCGGCCCGAGCCGGTGCTGCCTGTTACGTCAGCGGACGTGATCCACGTCGACGAGGTCGACGCGGACACCGCGGCCGCCGATGGCACCCACGACGGTACGCAGAGCGCGCGCGGTGCGGCCGTTGCGGCCGATCACCTTGCCGAGGTCGTCGGGGTGCACCCGGACCTCGAGAACGCGTCCGCGGCGCAGGTTGCGCGAGGCGACCTGCACATCGTCGGGGTTGTCGACGATGCCCTTCACGAGGTGCTCGAGAGCCTCCTCGAGCATGCTCAGGCCTCGGTCGACTCGGACTCGGCCGGGGCCTCGTCCTTCTTCTCAGCCTTCTTCTTCTGGGTGATGGCCTCACCCTTGCCCTCGTCGTCGCCGCCAAGGGCCTCGAACGACGGGCGCGCGGCCTTCGGCTCGGCCACGAGCAGCGGAGCCGGGGCGGGCTCGCCCTTGAACTTCTGCCAGTCGCCGGTCAGCTTCAGGATGGCGAGAACGGGCTCGGTCGGCTGCGCGCCGACACCCAGCCAGTACTGCGCACGGTCCGAGTCGACCTCGATGCGCGAGGGGTTCTGCACCGGGTGGTACAGACCGATCTCCTCGATGGCCCGGCCATCACGGCGGGTACGGGAGTCGGCGACGACGATGCGGTAGTGAGGCGAACGGATCTTGCCCAGACGCTTCAGCTTGATCTTGACTGCCACGGGAGTGGTGTCTCCTGGTCTTGACGTGGTTGGGCACGGCGAGATGGCCGCGTGGGGTTGCGGTACCCGAGTGCCCGATGGACGCGTCAGCCGGAGGAGAGAGGGGTCCTGTGCGGCTGTCGAGTACAGCTAGCCATTGTGCCATACGCTGGCGGGTTGCCTTGACCGGGCAGGGTGCGCCTGCCCACGTCGGATCGGCACCCGGCGCCGGGGCTGCCTTGGGGCCGCCTACCGGCGCTTGCTGGGTGCCGCTCCCTTTGGGACGAGCGCCGCCCCAGAGGCACGAAGTGCCCACAGCTGAGTACGGCTGCCACGAGCAGCCGTCCGCTCAGCTCGCTGCCGCGCCCACGACCTCCGGGATGCGGAACGGTTTTCCGCAGCCTCCGCACACGATCGGTGCCTGGGCCAGCACCGAAGGGACGACCCGTACGTTGCGGCCGCAGTCGCACACCGCCTTGACGCGGACGCCTCCTCCGGAGGAGCCGTGGCGGGCGGCCGGGCCGCGGAACGAGCGGGCTGTGTCGGCGGCGGTCGCGACCGTGTGGGCCTTGAGCGCGCGCTGCAGGCGCTCGATCGTCGGGCGGTAACGCCGCTTCGCCTCGGGGTTGAGCGTGACCAGGGAGAAGCCACTGCTGGGATGCGGCTCCTCGGGGTGGTCGAGGCCCAGCTCCTCGGCGATCGCGAGAAATCTGCGGTTGTGATACCGGCCGGCGCGCGAGGTGTCGCGGACTCCTCGGGCGGCGGCGATGCCGTGGACTGCCTCATGAAGCAGTCGCTCGAAGGAGAGTTCGTGCCCGCAGGCGGACGACGACTCCCCGATCAGGGACTCTGGCGCGGCAAGATCCGGCAGCTCGGGGTGGTGCCGCTGAATGTCGGCCCACGCCCCTGCCAGCTCTGCGGCGAGAACAGGTGGTGTCGTGCTCACGTCGTGACAACGAGCCGGGGTGCCTCTGTGTTCCTATTCCGGGGCATCCCAAATAATTTGCACGTACCCGTCAGTTGCCGCTGATGCGTCCTGACGAGGGCGGGTGCGCTGATCTGCGGAGAAGCCTCACAGCTCGTAACAAGGCGGTACGTAGGTATACGTACGCCCCGGCGCGTAGACGGTGTCCGCGCGCCGGGGCACCTGAGGTCAGCAGATGCGCAAGAGACGTTTCGGTCGCCCTCGGGGGCTACTCAGTAAGCGCGCGCCACGACGGCGACGTTACCGGGTGCGTCGTCGGCGTCGGGTACCGACCCGTCCTCGGCGACCAGACACCGTACGGTCACGGAGTGCTCGGCCAGCTTGGCCTCGCCCTCTTCGCCGAGGTCGGCCCAGGGAATGCGCGCCCAGCCGCCGGCGGTGGCCGCCTCGACGGCCTCCTCGATCGTCGACACCTCCGACGTACGGGACTCGCGGCGCTCGCGTGCCTGCTTCAGAAGCAGCGCCTGGTCCTCTTCGAGGACTGTGGGGAGCAGGCCTACGAGCGCGTCGATCGCCACCGGCTCTTTGCCGCCGGGGATGCGGCGGGCCAGCATCGCGGTGCCGTTCTCCAGGTCACGGGGGCCGACCTCGATGCGTACGGGTACGCCCTTGAGCTCCCAGTCGACGGCGCGGCGCCCGAACGGGGTGTCCGTACGGTCGTCCACCTGGACGCGTACACCCGCCGCCTTCAGTTGATCGCCGATTTCGCGGACCTTGGCCAGAACCGCATCGTCCCCCTTGATCGCGAGGACGACCGCCTGCACGGGGGCGAGCCGCGGCGGCACCCGCAACCCATTGTCATCGCCGTGCGACATGATCAGGCCACCCACCATGCGGGTCGACGACCCCCAGGAGGTCTGCCAGACGAGCTCCTGCTTGCCGTCCTTGGACAGGTACTGGGTGTGGAAGGCCTTGGCGAAGTTCTGCCCGAGCTCGTGGCTGGTGCCCATCTGGAGGGCCTTGCCGTCGCCCATCATGGCTTCGAGCGTGAGGGTGTTGATGGCACCCGCGAAGCGCTCGCTGGGAGTCTTGCGCCCGAGCACCACGTCGATCCCGAGGACGTTCACCATGAAGTCCGCGTAGACCTTCTCGTGGATGTACGCGGCGTAGTCCCGGGCGTCCTCGTACGTGGCGTGGGCGGTGTGGCCCTCCTGCCAGAGGAATTCCGTCGTACGGAGGAACACGCGCGGGCGCATCTCCCAACGGACCACATTCGCCCACTGGTTGATCAGCAGCGGCAGATCGCGGTAGCTCTGCACCCACTTGGAGAAGTAGTCGTTGATGATCGTCTCGGAGGTGGGGCGGACGACGACCGGCTCCTCCAACTCCTTGCCGCCGGCGTGCGTGACGACCGCGAGCTCGGGGGCGAAGCCCTCGACGTGCTCGGCCTCCTTCGTCAGATACGACTGCGGGATGAAGAGGGGGAAGTACGCGTTCTGGGCACCCGCCTCCTTGATACGGGCGTCCATTTCCTGCTGCATCCGCTCCCACAGCCCGTACCCGTACGGTCGGATGACCATGGTGCCGCGTACCGGCCCGTTGTCGGCCAACTCGGCCTTGTTGATCAGGTCCTGGTACCAGCGCGGGAAATCGTCCGCCTGGGGCGTGAGAACGGGTGCCTTTGCCATGCGGCGATGGTACGGGGCCACGTTGCCGGAATGTGAATTCTCGCGGCGCGCACGCGGAGCGCACAAGCCGGGCGCCGCAACCCCTGGACGCCACGTCGAGCGCGGAGTTTCCTGACATACGGGGGGAGTGCGGCGCACTGCACGGGGGCCAGGGAAACGGGGCACAGCGGCAACTCTCGGCGGATTGGGGCGCTTTCGATGACACCTACGCTCGTGCGGCAGCACCGACCTCACGCGGGGCCGGCGCCCCGGGTGAATCAGTCTGCACGCGCGCGTGACTGGGCCGAGATCCAGGAGCGGATGCTGGTGCCGCTCTACGAAGCCGTCTACGAGCGGCTCGAAGTGGGCGGCGGGACGCGGCTGCTCGGCCTCGGCTGCGGGTCGGGGCTCGCTCTTCTGATGGCGGCCGCTCGGGGCGCCGCCGTCACCGGTGTCGACTCCTCGTCGCCCGAGCGGCTGGCCCTTGCGCGCGAGCGGTTGCTGCCCGACGCGTGGGGCACGCGCGCGCGTGCGGACACCCGGCTCGTGGAGGGGTCACCCGCGGACGCGGCCGTCGCGGGGGCGCCGGCGTACAACCTGGTGACCGCGTTCGAACCGATCGGGTGTGTGGCCGGGGACTCCGAAGGGCTGGGCTCGCTGCTCGGCTCGGCCACGCCGCTTGCCGAGCGGGGGGCGCCTGTGGTGCTGGTCGGGTGGGGGCCGCCGGAGCGGTGCACCACCTCCGCCGTGCTGCGGGTCGCCACCAAGTTGGCCGATCCCCTGCGGGGAGCGGGGAGTTGGCGCGCTGCCTGTCGGGACGACCTGGAGGAGGTCGCTCAGCGGGCCGGGCTGCGGCCGGACGGGTCCGGGCGGGTTGCCTGTCCGTTCGGGTACGCCGATGTGGACAGTGCGGTGCGGGGGCTGTTGTCGACGGGGGTGTTCGACGCGGCGGTCGACGCCACCGATCAGGTGCAGGTCGACAAGGAGCTGACCGAGGCGCTTCATCCGCATCAGCGGCGGGACGGGACGGTGTGGATGCCGAACGTGTTCCGGTACCTGATCGCTCGTACGGGCTGAGGTCGCAGGCGTTTTTCGCCCCCTCCTCCCCTACCCGTCCCGCATCTGGGGCTGCGCCCCAGACCCCGCTGGGTCGTTCTTCGGCTGCGGGTGGGTGGGGGCTGGTCGCGCAGTTCCCCGCGCCCCTTACGGGGCGGGGCGAAGCCCGCCTTACCCCAGCCTCTTGACCCCTGCGATCCGGTACGCCTCCGCCTCCTCCAGTGTCTCGTTCGCGAGGAGCGCCTCCGCGAGGGCGTCGAGTTGTCCACGGTGGTCGCTGAGTTTGTCGCAGGCCTCTTCGTAGCACTCGTCGACGATGCGGCGCATCTCGTGGTCGATGGAGTCGAGGGTCGCGGGCGCGGCGGCAAGGCCGTAGGCCTGTTGGGCGTCGTTCGGGAGGGCGGAGAGGCGGCCGACTCGTTCACTCATACCCCAGCGGGCGACCATGCCGCGGACGATGTTGGTGACCTGTTCGAGGTCGTTCTCCGAGCCCGTCGTGATGACTCCGAAGACGACGTGTTCGGCGGCCATGCCTCCCAGGGCGCCGATGATGCGGCCGCGGAGGTACTGCTCCGTGTAGGAGTACCTGTCCGCTTCCGGGGTCGACAGTGTCACACCCAGGGCACGGCCGCGCGGGACGATGGTGACCTTGCGGACCGGGTCGGCGCCCGGCTGCAGCATGCCGAGGAGGGCGTGGCCGCTCTCGTGGTAGGCGGTGCGGCGGCGTTCCTCCTCCGGCATGACCAGTGAGCGTTCCGCACCCAGCTGCACCTTTTCCAGCGCTTCGGAGAGGTCCGTCTGCGTGACCTTCTCCTGCTTGCGCTTGACCGCCAGCAGGGCCGCCTCGTTGGCGAGATTCGCGAGGTCCGCTCCGGTCATGCCCGGGGTCGTACCGGCCACCTGGGAGAGGTTCACATCGGGAGACAGCGGAATGTCGCGGGTATGGATCTCCAGGATCGCCTCGCGGCCACCGCGGTCGGGGGGCGAGACGTTGACGATGCGGTCGAAGCGGCCGGGGCGGGTGAGCGCCGGGTCCAGGATGTCCGCGCGGTTCGTCGCGGCGATGACGATGACGCCCTCGGAGCCCGAGAAGCCGTCCATCTCGGTGAGGATCTGGTTCAGCGTCTGCTCGCGCTCGTCGTGGCCGCCCATGGCGGAACCGCCCGCCCGCGCCCGGCCGATCGTGTCGATCTCGTCGATGAAGATGATGGAGGGGGCCACCTTGCGGGCCTCGGCGAAGAGTTCGCGGACCCTGGACGCGCCCACGCCCACGATCATCTCGATGAACTCCGACGCGGAGGCCGAGAAGAACGGAACGCCCGCCTCCCCCGCCACCGCCCGTGCGAGCAGCGTCTTGCCGGTTCCCGGCGGACCGGAGAGCAGCACGCCGCGCGGCATCTTCGCGCCCATCCTGCGATAGGCGTCCGGGTTCTTGAGGAAGTCCACGACGTCGTTCAGTTCGCCCTCGACCTCGTCGATCCCGGCCACGTCCGCGAAGGTCGTGCGCGAGGCGCCGGGCTGCAGTTCGACCGGCTTCGGGGGTGCCTTGCGGCCGAGCATGCCACCCGCGCCGCCCATGCCCGCCCGCAGCCGCCGGGCGAAGAAGACCCACAGCACCACCAGGACCACGATCGGGGCCAGGGAGAGCAGCAGGTTGGAGAGGAAGCTGCGCTGCTGGACCACCGGTGAGGCGGTCACCATGACCTGGTGTTTCTCCAGGTTCTGCCAGAGCTTGTCGTCCGCGAAGGACGGGCGCTGGGTCTTGAACTTGGTGTACTTCCCGCCGCCCTCCGGGTTGTCCTGGGCGTTCTTGAGCTGGCCCTGGATCGCGTCGCCCTTGGAGTAGATCTTGGTGATGTTGCCGTTGTCGACCTGCTTGCTGAACTCCGTGTACGAGATCGTCGGCTCGTTGCCCTCGTTGAAGAAGGACAGCACCAGGATGGCGACGACGAACACGACCAGGGCGGCAATGACCAGGCCGATCCAGCCGCCGGGCATCCTCCTCCTCCCGGAGGGCGGCCCGGTCGGCTCCGGCGGCGTTCCCTCGGTACGCCACGGCTGATCAGGATCCTTGCGTGGCGGCGCAGGGTTGCTCATATCTGGACGTTACGACACGAAACGCCCGCCAGCACCCGCACACAACACACTGGGGGCGCCCCTCGGACGAGGGGCGCCCCCAGTGACGTACCGGCGCGATCGCCCGTACGAAGAAAAACGTCAGCCCATGAACTTCTTGAACTCGTCCGGCAGCTCGAAGTCCTGGCCGCCCTGCTGCGGCAGACCGAACGCATTGCCACCCTGGGCGCCCGCCTCGCGGCGCTGCGCCTCCTCGAGCTCCTGCTGCTTGCGCTTCATCGGGTTGCCGGAGCGCTGCTTGCCCTTGGCCTGCTTCGCCTTCTTCTTGGTGCGGCCGGGGCCGCCGCCCATGCCCGGCATCCCGGGCATCCCGGGCATGCCGCCGCCCTGAGCCATCCGGGACATCATCTTGCGGGCCTCGAAGAAGCGCTCGACCAGGCCCTTGACCGCGCTGACGTCGACGCCGGAGCCCTTGGCGATACGCGCGCGGCGCGAGCCGTTGATGATCGTCGGTTCCTGGCGCTCGGCCGGGGTCATCGACTTGATGATCGCGGCCGTGCGGTCGACGTCGCGCTCGTCGAGGTTGTTGATCTGGTCCTTGATCTGGCCCATGCCCGGAAGCATGCCGAGCAGCTTGCTGATGCTGCCCATCTTCCGGACCTGCTCCATCTGGGCCAGGAAGTCGTCCAGGGTGAAGTCCTGGCCCTTCTTGGACGCCAGCTTGGAGGCCATCTTCTCGGCCTCTTCTTGGCTGAACGTCTTCTCCGCCTGCTCGATCAGGGTGAGCAGGTCCCCCAGGTCGAGGATGCGGGAGGCCATCCGGTCCGGGTGGAAGGCGTCGAAGTCGTCGAGCTTCTCGCCGTTCGACGCGAACATGATCGGCTTGCCGGTGACCGACGCGATGGAGAGGGCCGCGCCGCCTCGGGCGTCACCGTCGAGCTTCGACAGGACGACGCCGTCGAAGCCGACGCCGTCGCGGAAGGCCTCGGCGGTGTTGACCGCGTCCTGACCGATCATCGCGTCGACGACGAAGAGGATCTCGTCCGGGGAGACGACATCGCGGATGTCCGCGGCCTGCTGCATCATCTCCTGGTCGATGCCGAGGCGACCGGCGGTGTCCACGATCACGATGTCGTGGACCTTGGTCTTCGCGAACTCGATGGAGTCCTTGGCGACCTTGACCGGGTCACCGACGCCGTTGCCCGGCTCGGGCGCGTAGACCGCGACGCCCGCGCGCTCGGCGACGACGCTGAGCTGGGTGACGGCGTTCGGGCGCTGGAGGTCGGCGGCGACCAGCAGCGGCGAGTGGCCCTGGTCCTTGAGGTGCTTGCCGAGCTTTCCGGCGAGCGTGGTCTTACCGGCACCCTGCAGACCCGCGAGCATGATCACGGTGGGCGGGTTCTTCGCGAACCGGAGGCGGCGGGTCTCGCCGCCGAGGATCGTGACGAGCTCCTCGTTCACGATCTTCAGAACCTGCTGGGCCGGGTTCAGCGCCTTGGAGACCTCGGCACCGAGCGCGCGCTCCTTGACGTTCTTGATGAAGGTCCGCACGACCGGCAGGGCCACGTCGGCCTCGAGGAGCGCGATACGGATCTCGCGTGCGGTGGCGTCGATGTCAGCTTCGGACAGCCGGCCCTTGCCCCGCAGGTTCTTGAACGTCGCTGAGAGGCGATCGGAGAGAGTATCGAACACGGCGCTCGTCTGTCCTCAGGGGTCGGGGGCGAAGGGAATCGCCCTCCAGGGTATCTGGCCGCGTGCGGTGCGGTCTCCACCGCGTTCGTACGAGACCGGGAGCACCCCCCCGATCTCGTACGGGACAAGGGCTCTAGCCCCGCAGCGTCTCCTCCAGGGCGCCGGCCACCGAAGCCGCCTCCTCCCCCGGCAGGGGCGCGCCCTTCGTGCCGGTCACGTAGAAGGCGTCCACCGCGTTCGCGCCGAGCGTGGAGACGTGCATGCTCCGCACCCGGACGTTCGCGTCCTCCAGGGCCCGCCCGATGCGGTGCAGCAGGCCGGGGGCGTCATGGGCGCGGACCTCGATGACCGTGGCGTGGCGGGAGGCCGCCGAGGCGACCGTCACACGGGGCGGCGGCGCGACCGTCCCCCGGCGGCGGGGGTAGGCGGCGTCCCGTTCGGCGAGCCTGGCCGTGATGTCGAGGGAGCCGTCCAGGGCGCGTACGAGATCGGCGCGCAGGCGGGCGGCCTGCGGCAGGGAGCCGTACTCGGCGGCGACCCGCCAGTTGAGCAGCAGCACCGAGCCCTCCACGCCGTCGGGCAGGTCGAGGGCGCGCAGCTCGGCGGTGCGGACGGTCAGCCGGTGCATGGCGAGGACGCCCGCGACCACGGGGAGCACACCGGGCTGGTCGGGCACGGCGATGAGGAGCTCCACGCCCAGCGGCTCCGGATCGCCGGCGGTCTCCTCGGCCGGCGGCTCGGTCTGCGCGCGCAGCGCCAGTACGGGCCCGCCCGTCCGGAACGCCTCGATCGCGAGCCGCTCCTGCTCGGCCGTGGGCGCCGCGTCCTCGGGCTCCTCGGGGGCGTCCCCGGCGAGCACGGCCGAGACCCGCTTGACCAGGTCGGCGACGAGGGAACCGCGCCACGAGGACCAGGCGGCGGGGCCGGTGGCCAGCGCGTCCGCCTCGGTCAGGGCGTGCAGCAGTTCGAGGGTGCCCTGCGAGCCGACCGCCTCGGCGACCGAGCGGACCGTGGCCGGGTCCTCCAGGTCACGCCGGGTCGCGGTGTCGACGAGCAACAGATGGTGGCGTACGAGGGCGGCGAGCACCGCCACGTCCGCGCGGTCGAAGCCGATCCGGGCGGCGACGTCCCGCGCGATGATCTCGCCCGCCACGGAGTGGTCGCCGGGCCAGCCCTTGCCGATGTCGTGCAGCAGGGAAGCCACGAGCAGGAGGTCGGGGCGACCCACGCGGCGGGTGAGCTCGGAGGCGCGGACGGCCGTCTCGATGAGGTGGCGGTCGACGGTCCAGATGTGCACGGCGTTGCGCTGCGGCCGGCAGCGGACCCGCTCCCAGTCGGGCAGGAGCCGGGTGATCAGGCCCTCCGCCTCCAGCGCCTCCCAGACCTCGACGGTCGGGCGGCCGGAGCCGAGGAGCGTGACGAGCTGTTCGCGGGCTTCGGCGGGCCAGGGCGCGGGCAGGGGGCGCGCCGCGGCGGCCATGCGCCGTACGGCGTGCAGGGACAGCGGGAGCCCCGCCTGTGCCGCCGCGGCCGCGGCGCGGAGCGGGAGTACGGGATCGCGCTCGGGTCGTGCGGCCCGGGCGAGGACCACCTCGCCGTCCATCTCGACCACACCCTCGGCGAGCGGGGAGCGCTCCGCGGCGGGCTTGGCGCCGCCGCCGAGCATGGCGCGCAACCGCGGACGCACAGCGCGCGAACGCAGCACGCGCCCCACCTCGCGCCAGGTGACGTCACTGGCGTACGAGACGACGCGCGCGGCCTCGTACACCTGGCGCAGCAGGGTGTCGGCGTCCAGCAGCCCCAGTTCCGCGGCGACCTGGTCCTGCTCCTGGAGGGAGAGGCGGTCGGTGGCGCGTCCGGTGGTGAGATGCAGTGCGTCGCGTACGTCCAGGAGCCTGCGCCGGGCGTCCGAGAGGCCCTCGCGGGGCGCGTCCGCGAGCCAGGAGGCGGCGACGGCGCGCAGGGCGGTGGCGTCGCGCAAGCCGCCGCGCGCCTCCTTCAGGTCCGGTTCGAGGAGGTACTGCAGCTCGCCCTGGCGCTCGGCCCGTTCGGCGCACAGTTCCTGGAGTTCGGGGAGACGTTTCGGCGCAAGGTTCCGCCAGTCGGCGAGGACGGCCGTACGCAATCCGGCGGTGAGGCCGAGGTCGCCCGCGAGATGCCGGGCGTCCAGCAGCCCCAGCTGCACCTTGAGATCCTCGGCCGCGGTCTTGCGAGCCTCGGCGGGCGTACGGACGGAATGGTCGAGAGCGAGACCCAGGTCCCAGACGGGGTACCAGATGCGGTCGGCGAGGGCGGCGACCCCGCCGGAGTCGCTGCCGTCGTGCAGGAGCAGCAGATCGAGGTCGCTGCGGGGAGAGAGTTCGCCGCGTCCGTAGCCGCCGACGGCGACCAACGACACCCCGCGCAGTCCTTCGGAGCCGGCGGTGAACAGGCCGGTCAGCCAGTCGTCGGTGAGTTCCGCGAGGGCGGCACGGCGCGGCGGCCCGGACCGCGCCCCCTCCTGGAGGAGGCGCAGCCGGGCCGCCGCGTAGCCGCTGGGTCCCGAGTCCTCTGCTTCCGTACGCATGTCCGTACTCGTCACCCAGCGACTCCTGTCTTTCTTCTTCTTTTGAGCGGGTCCGGTTAGAGCGCGTCCGGGCCGCGCTCGCCGGTCCGGACCCGGACGGCTGTCTCGACCGGGATGGACCAGACCTTGCCGTCACCGATCTTGCCGGTGCGGGCCGCCTTCACGACGACGTCGATGAGCTGTTCGGCGTCGTCGTCCTCGGCCAGCACCTCGATGCGGATCTTGGGGACCAGGTCGACCGTGTACTCGGCGCCACGGTAGACCTCGGTGTGGCCCCTCTGCCGACCGTAGCCGCTGGCCTCGGTGACCGTCAGACCGTGTACCCCGAAGGCCTGCAGGGCCTCCTTGATCTCGTCGAGCCGGTGGGGCTTCACGACGGCGGTGATGAGCTTCATGCGTCCACCTTCTTGCTCTCCGTGGCGGCCGGGGCCGAAGCGGCGGACCCGACGACGCCGCCGCCGGCGCCACTGAAGTCGTATGCGGTCTCGGCGTGCTCGGCCTGGTCGATGCCCGCGATCTCCTCATCCTCGGTGACCCTCATGCCCATCGTCTTGTCGATGAGGAAGGCGAGGATCGCGGAGGCGATCAGGGAGTAGGCGAGGACGGCGAAGACACCGGCGCACTGCTTCCAGAACTGGGTCATGCCGCCGCCGTAGAAGAGACCCTCCACGGTGGACTGGCCCTTGCCGCTGGCCAGGAGGCCGATCAGCAGGGAGCCGACGACACCGCCGACCATGTGGACGCCGACGACGTCGAGGGAGTCGTCGTAGCCGAACCTGTACTTCAGACCGACGGCCATGGCACACAGCACACCGGCGATGACACCGACGGCGATCGCACCGAGCGGGGAGACCGCACCACCGGACGGGGTGATGGCGACCAGACCGGCGACGGCGCCCGAGGCGGCACCCAGCGTGGTGAACGCGCCGTGGCGGATCTTCTCGTAGATGAGCCAGGCCAGCATGGCGGCGGCGGTGGCGATCTGAGTGTTGACGAACATCAGCGCGCCGACGCCGTCGTCGTTGCCGAGCCACGAACCGGCGTTGAATCCGAACCAGCCGAACCACAGCAGACCGGAGCCGAGCATGACCAGCGGAAGGCTGTGCGGACGCATCGGGTCCTTCTTGAAGCCGACGCGCTTGCCGATGACCAGGATCACGCCGAGCGCCGCGGCACCCGCGTTGATGTGGACCGCCGTACCACCGGCGAAGTCGATCACGCCCAGATCGAAGGCCCAGCCACCGGTGCCCCAGACCCAGTGGGCGACCGGGAAGTAGACGACCGTGGCCCACAGCGCGATGAACAGCGACCACGCCGTGAACTTCACGCGGTCCGCCAGAGCGCCGCTTATCAGCGCGGGCGTGATGATGGCGAACATCAGCTGGAAGACCATGAAGGCGAAGATCGGGATGGTGTACCCGGGCCACAGCTGCGTCAGGCCGATGTCGCTGAGGCCGACCCAGTCCGACGTCCAGCCGATGATCGAGCCCTTGTCGGTGCCGAAGGCGAGGGAGAAGCCGTACAGCACCCACAGGATGGTGATGATCCCCATGCTGATGAAACTCATCATCAGCATGTTGAGGGTGCTCTTGACGCGGACCATGCCTCCATAGAAGAAGGCCAGGCCGGGCGTCATGATCAGCACCAGGGCGGAACAGATGAGCATGAACCCTGTGTTGGCGGCAGACAGCTTGGGTGCCTCTGCGGCAAGGGTGATGGCTGGTGCCATCGGCGTCTCCTCGTCGTTGGTACGGCCCCGTGCGGGCGAAGCCTGAGTGGGCGTGAGGGGCGGGCCGGTTATGCGCCATGAGATTGGCGCAGCGCGGTTTCCGTCGAAGCCCCTCGATGTTTCGCCGCAGTGACGAAGAGGTCCTGTGTGTTACGCGTCCATGAACTGCCAGATACCGGGCCGAGCGATCGTTATCGTGGCGCAACCTTCTTCGAAGGCGAATAAACCGGCCACGGTCGGCCGTCCGATGACCTGGCATGGGGGAGCCGAGTCGGGCAGTTCGGGACAGCCGGCCGTGGCCGGAGTACTGGGCCGGGGCCGCTTGCGCGGCCGATTCAGACCGCCTCGGCGGTCTCGGGCAGGTCGATGGCGAGCTGGTCGGTGAGGTCGATGACCTCGGCGAGGTCCCCGAAGTCGCGGGCCGCCGTGTCGACCGTCTTTCGGATACGAGTGTTGACGCGCTCGGAGCGCACCTTCTTGGCGACCGTCATCGCCTCCTTGGCCAGCACCGCGCTCTGCGCGGGCTCGCGCTGCAGGAGGTGCACGGTGGCCATGCCGATGAGGTTGAGTGCGTACGAACGCTGGTGCTCCTGGTCCTTGCCGAAGCGGTCGACGGCCTCCTGCATCAGGGGCTCGGCCATGGACGCGTACGTGGGGCTGCGCCCGGCGACGTAGGCGAGGTCACGGTAGGAGTGCGAGTTCTCGCCGTACAGCTCGGCCTTCGAGAAGAACCGGATCCAGTCGGGGTCCGGGTCGTCCCACTCATGGACGTCGGCGAAGGTGTCCTCGGCCATCCGGACGGCCCGCTTGCACTTTCCTGGCTGGCCCATGTTGGCGTAGGCGCGGGCCTCCATCGCATACAGCATCGACTGGGTGCGCGGGCTCGCGCAGTCACGGCTTCCGTACTGCGCGAGATGGATGAGTTCCAGGGCGTCGTCGGGCCGGCCGAGATGGATCATCTGGCGGCTCATGCTGGAGAGGATGTACGAGCCGAGCGGCTTGTCGCCCGCTTCCTTGGCGGCGTGCAGGGCGAGCACGAAGTACTTCTGCGCGGTGGGCTGGAGCCCCACGTCGTAGCTCATCCAGCCCGCCAGTTCGGCCAGCTCCGCGGCGACCTTGAACAGGCGTTTGTTGGTCGCGGCGGGCTGGGGCTCCTGCAGCAGGTCCGTCACCTCGTGCAGTTGCCCGACGATCGCCTTGCGGCGCAGACCGCCGCCGCACTGGGCGTCCCACTGCCGGAACATCACCGTGGTGGACTCCAGGAGGTCCAGCTCCGGCTTGGAGAGCCGGCCGCCGCGGCGGGTCGAGGCCGGGGGCTCGGGCTCCTCGTGCGGCGCTGTGGGCGTGGGCACGAGCCAGCGCTGCATGGGCTCGATGAGCGCCGGGCCGGCGGAGAGGGCCAGTGAGCTGCCGAGGAAGCCGCGGCGCGCCAGCATCAGGTCGCTGCGCGAGTACTCACTGATCAGCGCCACGGTCTGCGGGCCCGTCCAGGGCAGGTCGACGCCGGACACGGACGGTGACTGGTGGGCGGCGCGCAGGCCGAGGTCCTCTACGGCGACGACACAGCCGAAACGCTCGGAGAACAGCTCGGACAGGATTCGCGGGATCGGCTCCCGCGGGTTCTCCCCGTCCAGCCAGCGGCGCACCCGCGAGGTGTCCGTGGAGATGTGATTGGCCCCCAACTGGCGGGCCCTGCGGTTCACTTGACGCGCGAGCTCGCCCTTCGACCAACCGCTGCGCACGAACCACGAGCCGAGCAGCTCATTGGGGCGCTTGTCAGCGTTCGTCCCGCTTTCGCCGTTGCCGCCCACTGGAACGCCCCCATCCCTGAGACCACTTGCACGCTGCGTGCGCCCAAGCCCTATCAGAATGCCGGTAAATACGGCCGCGCGTCCGGCAGTTCTCACCCTTCGAACGGGAAGCCGACTTGCCCTTGGCATACCCACGAGTGCACACGTCCCCAGGACTCGTGCACTCAAAGTAATCCTACGATCACCCGTCCAGCCATGGCGATCCCGCAAACGCCACCATTCGCCACCCCTTCGAATGAACTCCGGGTCGCCTGCGCGCGATTCACTTGACATAGGACGACCGGGAGTGCGGCGGAGCGATGTGCGCCGGGGCGCACGATGTCGAGCGCACCACCCGGGGCACCACAAAGCGCCGCCTGGACCGCGCGGCACGGGAAGTCGGGAACAGAGGGTCACGTTCCGGTTTCCTAACGTAACCACCGGTGCGTCGAACCCGTTGGAGGGGGCATGGGCTTCACGATCGGCAGCAGTCGGGGGATGCGCGAAATCCGGCCCGGCTCACGGCGCCGCGGCCGCTCGTCGGAGTGCACCGCCGTGGCCGAGTTCACCGGGCTGTGGGGCTGGGACGTGGTCCCGGGCGCCCGGGCCGCCGCCGGAGCGTGCTCGTGCGGCAAGGCCGACTGCCCCGCACCGGGCGCGCACCCGCTGGACTTCGCGCCGACGATCCCGGCCGGCGCCACACTCGACGAAGCGACCGAGGCCTGGGCCGAGTTCCCGGGGGCCGCGGTGATGCTGCCGGTCGGCCGCGCCTTCGACGTGATCGAGGTCGCCGAACCCGCCGGGCGCCGCGCACTCGTCCGCCTCGAACGCATGGGGCTCCCCCTCGGACCGGTCACGGCCACCCCGGACGGCCGCGCCCACTTCTTCGTCGCCCCCGGCGCGGCGGCCGAACTCCCCGAGCTGCTCTACCGGATGGGCTGGGACGACGCGTCCCTCGACCTGCACGGCCTGGGTCCCGGTACGTATGTCACGGCCCCGCCCTCCGGCCGAGGCGGCCTCGGCCCGGTCCAGTGGCTGCGTTCCCCCGCCCTGGACTCGGCGACGAAGCCACCGCAGGCACGGCTGCTGCTCGGCACGTTGGCGTACGTGGCGCATCGGTCGCGCGTGTAGCTCCCGGCGCACGGGTCGCGCGCCCGGCTCCCGCCGGGCGACCACAGCGAAGGGCCCCGCCTCATCTGCACCATGCGGCGGGGCCCTTCCCTTTTTTGCGCCTGACCGGCTCTGCTCTCGATTTTGCGCCTGACCGGCGCCTCTCTCGCGGACCAGGCCGATCGCCGCCGTGGTTCCTCAATTGATGGTTGCGGTCCGTGGGCGGAGAGAGCGACGGCCGGCGGCCGCTAGGGCCTGTCCGGCGGATCAGGTCGGAGGAGAGCTGCGGCGCCTCATAACCGCAGGTGAGCGGGGCCTGGTGCGTCCAGCTGCAAGGCGGAGGAGGGCGACGACGCGGAGCGTCGGCAACCGACGACAACGCCGCAGATGGGCGTGCCAGGCCCCGCGTCTCCGACATGATCTGCCGGACAGGCCCTAGTCGCCGATAAGAGCATCCACGAACGCCTCGGGCTCGAACGGCGCCAAGTCGTCGGCGCCCTCGCCCAGACCCACCAGCTTGACCGGCACCCCCAGCTCGCGCTGCACCGCGATGACGATGCCGCCCTTGGCGGTGCCGTCGAGCTTGGTCAGCACAATGCCGGTGATGTCGACGACCTCGGCGAAGACGCGGGCCTGGATCAGACCGTTCTGCCCGGTCGTGGCATCCAGCACGAGCAGCACCTCGTCCAGCGGCGCGTGCTTCTCCACGACGCGCTTGACCTTGCCGAGCTCGTCCATCAGGCCGGTCTTGGTGTGGAGCCGGCCCGCGGTGTCGATGAGCACGACGTCGTAGCCCATCTCCTTGCCTTCCTTGACCGCGTCGAAGGCGACGGAAGCGGGGTCGCCGCCCTCGGGCCCGCGCACGGTGTAGGCACCGACCCGATCGCCCCAGGTCTGCAGCTGCTCGGTAGCGGCGGCACGGAAGGTGTCGGCGGCGCCCAGGACGACGGTGCGGCCGTCGGCCACCAGGACGCGGGCGAGCTTTCCGGTGGTGGTGGTCTTGCCGGTGCCGTTGACGCCGACGACCATCACGATGCCGGGCTTGCTGGCCTCGGGCTCGGTCTTGACGACACGGTCGAAGTCGGTGCCGACCAGGTTCAGGAGCTCCTCGCGCAGCAGGCCGCGCAGCTCCTGCGGAGTACGCGTGCCGAGCACCTTGACGCGCTCGCGCAGCCGCTCGACCAGCTCTTGGGTGGGCTGCACGCCGACGTCGGCGGTGAGCAGCGTGTCCTCGATCTCCTCCCAGGTGTCCTCGTCGAGGTGCTCGCGCGAGAGCAGCGTGAGCAGCCCCTTGCCGAGCGCGTTCTGCGAGCGGGAGAGACGGGCGCGCAGACGTACGAGACGTCCGGCGGTCGGCTCCGGGATCTCGATCTCGGGAACTTCGACAACGGGTGTGGGCTCCTCGACGGCGACCGACGTGGCCGCCGAGCCCTCGGGGAGATCCACCTCCTCGATCGTGCGGCGCGGTTCTTCGCGCGGCGTCTCGGCCTCGTCGCCGACGTGCGGCTCGGCCGGAGGGGCGGTGATGTCGGGGGCGGCGGGGGGCGGCGGGGGCAGCTGCTTCCGCTTGCGACTGCCGATGACGAGCCCGCCGAGCGCGCCGATCACGACCACGGCGATGACTACAGCAAGGATGACGGTTTCCATAACGCCCCCAGTATCGGCCATCGGTCCCGCAGGAGGCGGAATCCCTTCCCCGGGCGAGATTCCGTAGCTTCCTCCAAAGGGCATAAGTCACTAGAGGGCACTATTCGGCACAAAGTATGATGATCCGCCATGAGCACCACCGAGCCCTCCGATGGCGCCCTCGAAACTCCTGCCCTCGAAACCCTCGAAACCCGCGGCATAGAGCCCGTCCCCCACTCCGAACGCACCGCGAGAACCCGCGACCTCTTCCCCACCTGGGTCGCCGCCAACATCAGCGTCCTGCTGCTCACCATGGGCGCGAGCCTGGCCGTCACGTACGGACTCAACTTCTGGCAGACCCTGGTCGTCGGTGTCGCGGCGCCGATCGTGTCGTACGGCCTGGTCGGGCTGATCGGCATCGCGGGCAAGCGCGGCGGGGCTCCCGGCATGGCCTTGTCCCGCGCGGTCTTCGGCCAGCGCGGGAATCTCCTTCCCGGCTCACTGATCTGGATCGCCCGCTGGGGCTGGGAGACGATCAACGCGGTGACCGGCGCCTATGCGCTGCTCACCGTCCTCGACATCCTCTTCGGCATCAAGAGCAACAGGTTCCTGGTCATCGTGACGCTGCTGCTCTTCGTCATCACGACGTTCGCGATCTCGGGCCTCGGCATCAACGCCGTCCACAAGTGCAACAAGTGGGCGACGTACCTCTTCGGCGGCTTCTCCGTGCTCGTCCTCGGCTATCTGATCGTGGACACGGACTGGAGCAAGGTCTTCGGACAGGCGGCCGGCCAGACATCCCTGATGATCACGGGCGTCGGCCTCATCGCCGCGGGCGGCATCAGCTGGGTGCCCTCCTCCCCCGACTTCACGCGCTATCTGCCGCGTACGGCGTCGTCCGCGGCGATCGTGCGCAATTCCGTCGGCGGCGCCGGCATCGTCGTACTCCCCATGGTCCTGATGGGCGCCGTGATGGCGGTCTCCACTCCGGATCTGGCCTCGGCCGCCGACCCGGTCTCCTTCCTCGGCGCGATCCTGCCGCTGTGGATCGCGGTGCCGTATCTGCTGATCGCCCTGGTCGGCATGCTGCTGATCAACGCGATGTCGATGTACTCGGCGGGATTCACCGCGCAGACGCTCGGCTTCGAGGTGCCGCGGCACTGGGCGGTCTCGGTCAACGCCGTGATCTCGCTGGTCTTCGGTGGCGTCCTGATGCTGGTCGCGACCAGCTTCATGGGCTCCTTCATCGCGTTCCTGTCGCTGCTCGCCGTCGCCTTCTCGGCATGGGTGGGCGTGTTCGGGGCGGACATGCTGCGCCGCAAGGAGTACGACGCCGAGGCGCTGCTCAACACCACGCGCACCAGCGCCTATTGGTACCGGGGCGGCTTCAGCCCCGCCGCGGTCGCCGCGTGGGCGGTGGGGCTGGGCAGCGGACTGCTGTTCACGACGTCCGACTGGTTCACGGGCCCGCTCGCCGCCGACAACCCCATCGGCGAGTACGGCCTCGGCTGGGTGGCGACGATCGTGGTCTCCTTCCTCCTGTACGTCGTTCTGCCGAAGCCCGCGGTGACCACGACCGAGCGGCCCGAGCCCGCCAAGGAGGCCGCCGCTATGGCTGTCTGACGCACCGTCAGCTACCGTCCCCCTCCACACACGAAGGGGGACTCCCCATGCCCGTAACCGTCGTACGCTTCAACCTCGTTGACCCCGACGCCACACCCGCGTCGCTGAGTGCCCGCTACAAGGCGGCGGTCGAGATGGCCGCGTACGCCGACGACCGCGGGATCACCACCGTGCAGACCGAGGAGCACCACGGCGTCGCCAACAACTGGCTGCCCTCGCCGTTCGCGTTCGCCGGCGCGGTCTTCGGCGCGACCCGGCAGATCGCGGTCACGGTCTCCGCGGTCATCGGCCCGCTGCACGACCCGCTGCGCCTCGCCGAGGACATCGCCGTACTCGATCTGCTCAGCGGCGGACGGCTCGTCACGGTGGCCGGAATCGGCTACCGGCCCGAGGAGTACGCCCTCTTCGACGTCGACTGGAAGCGGCGCGGCAAGCTCCAGGACGAGCTCCTGGAGACGGTGCTGAAGGCGTGGACGGGCGAGGAGTTCGCGTACCGGGGCCGTACGGTACGGGTCACCCCGCGCCCCTTCTCGGATCCGCACCCCCTGCTGCTGGTCGGCGGTTCGTCCAAGGCCGCGGCCCGTCGCGCCGCCCGGCTCGGGCTGCCGTTCTTCCCCAGCGCGCACCTTCCCGAGCTGGAGGCGTACTACAAGGAGCGGCTCATCGAGTACGGCACCGAGGGCTGGACTATGATGCCCGCCGCCGAGACCCCGCTGCTGCACATCGCCGAGGACCCGGACCGGGCATGGGCGGAGTACGGCGGCCACTTCCTGCACGAGGCTCGGACGTACGCCTCCTGGCAGTCCGGCGACATCCGCTCGGCGGTGAAGTCGGCGGCCACGACGGTCGACGAGCTGCGCGCCGAGGGCGTCTACCGGATCCTCACGCCCGACGCGTGCGTGGAGCAGGGTCTGGACAACTTCGTGCTGCATCCGCTGTCCGGCGGGATGCCGATCGACGAGGGCTGGCGCAGTCTGCACCTGTTCTGCGAAAACGTACTGCCCCGGCTCAGGGCCCTCGAAGGAATCGAGGGCTGAGCCGGGGCGGTACGTCTCTTACGAGTACGAGGAGAGGGGCAGCGGGGACTTGGCCCTTCTCCCCGAGTTTCGGGGAGCCTATGGCAGGAGGCTCAGCCCATCTCCTCCAGGGCCTTGCCCTTCGTCTCCTTCACGTACTTGAGCACGAAGGGGATGGAGAGCGCGGCGAAGATCGTGTAGATCACGTAGGTCGCGGAGAGGTTCCAGTCGGCCAGCGACGGGAAGCTCGCGGTGATGGCCCAGTTGGCGATCCACTGCGCGGAGGCGGCGACGCCCAGCGCGGCGGCGCGGATCCGGTTCGGGAACATCTCGCCGAGGAAGACCCAGACCACGACACCCCAGGAGAGGGCGAAGAAGAGGACGAAGATGTGCGCGGCGATCAGGGCGGTCCAGCCCTGGGCGGCCGGCAGCTTGCCGTCGACGAGGTCGAAGGAGAAGGCCCAGGCCTCCAGGCCGAGACCGATGACCATGCCCACGGAACCGATGAGCGCGAGCGGCTTACGGCCGATCCGGTCGACGAAGATCATGGCGATCACGGTGCCGATGATGTTGATGATCGACGTGGTGAACGAGTAGAAGAACGAGTCCGACGGGTCGACGCCGACCGACTGCCACAGCGTCGAGGAGTAGTAGAACGCGACGTTGATGCCGACGAACTGCTGGAAGACGGAGAGGCCGATACCGACCCAGACGATCGGCTTGAAGAAGAAGCTGCCGCCGAGCAGGTCCTTGAAGGTCGACTTGTGCTCACTCTTCATGGCGTGCTCGATCTCCAGCACGCGGGCGTCCAGGTCGACGTCCTTGCCCTCGACCTCCTGCAGCACCTCACGGGCGCGGGCGTCGCGGCCGACGGAGATCAGGAAGCGCGGCGACTCCGGGATCGCGAAGGAGAGCAGACCGTAGAGGACGGCCGGGACGACCATGACGCCGAGCATGACCTGCCAGGCCTCGAGGCCGAGGAGCTTGCCGCGCTGGTCGCCGCCGGCGGCGTTCAGGATGCCCCAGTTGACCAGCTGCGAGATGGCGATGCCGATGACGATCGCGGCCTGCTGGAAGGATCCGAGGCGTCCGCGGTACGCGGCCGGAGCGACCTCGGCGATGTAGGCGGGGCCGATCACGGAGGCCATACCGATGGCGAAACCGCCGATGATGCGCCAGAAGGCGAGGTCCCACAGCGCGAAGGGCAGTGCCGAACCGACGGCGCTGACCGTGAAGAGGACGGCGGAGATCTGCATGCAGCGGATGCGGCCGATGCGGTCGGCTATGCGACCCGCGGTCGCCGCGCCGATGGCGCAGCCGATCAGCGCGATGGCGATGACCTGCGCCAGCGCCGCGGAGCCGATGTCGTAACGGCTTCGGATGGCTTCGACGGCGCCGTTGATCACGGCACTGTCGTAGCCGAAGAGGAAGCCGCCCATCGCGGCCGCCGCCGCGATGAAGATGACATGGCCGAGATGCTCGGGATGAGCTTCCCGGGCTCCGGATTGAGGTGCCTGCGCAGTGCTGGTCACGTGTAACTCCTCGGGCCACCGGCCTCGCTGCCGGTGGGGTGGGGGCAAGCCCTTCAGGGGTGGTTCCAGTGGCGCACAACTTCACGCCGCCCACCACCTGAAGGTAAAAGCAACGTTGCAGAGACTATGCCTTCAAGTATCGAAGTCAACAGTTCTCCTGCTGTGAATTTTCGGCGCAGGAGTGTGACGCTTGTGTTCAATACTTGAACTCAGAAGGAAGCCCAGGTCATGACCGGTGTGGGCTACACGTATCTAGCGGAGCCGCTGGCTGATGACCTTCGACACACCGTCGCCCTGCATGGAGACGCCGTACAGCGCGTCGGCGACCTCCATCGTGCGCTTCTGGTGTGTGATCACGATCAGCTGCGAGGCCTCCTGCAGCTCCTGCATGATGCGGATCAGCCGCTGCAGGTTGGTGTCGTCCAGCGCCGCCTCGACCTCGTCCATCACATAGAACGGGCTGGGCCGCGCCTTGAAGATCGACACGAGCATCGCGACGGCGGTCAGCGACCGCTCACCGCCGGAGAGCAGGGACAGCCGCTTGACCTTCTTGCCCGGGGGCCGCGCCTCGACGTCCACACCCGTGGTGAGCATGTTGTCGGGATCGGTCAGGATCAGCCGCCCCTCCCCTCCCGGGAACAGCCGGCTGAAGACCCCCTCGAACTCCCGGGCCGTGTCCCGGTAGGCCTCGGTGAAGACCTGCTCGACACGCTCGTCGACCTCCTTCACCACCTGAAGCAGGTCGGCACGTGTCTTCTTGAGGTCCTCGAGCTGCTCGCTGAGGAACTTGTGGCGCTCCTCCAGCGCCGCGAACTCCTCCAGGGCGAGCGGGTTGACCTTGCCCAGCTGCTGGTACGCCCGTTCGGCCGACTTGAGCCGCCGCTCCTGCTCGGCGCGGTGGAACGGCCGGGGCTGGTTGCGCGGATGCTCCGGGTCCTCGGGCAGTTCCTCGCCCTCGGCGGGGAGCGAGGGCGGCACGAGCTGGTCGGGACCGTAGTCCGCGACCAGTCCCGCCGGTTCGACACCGAGCTCCTCCAGCGCCTTCGACTCCAGCTGCTCTATGCGCAGCCGCTTCTCGGCGCCGAGTACCTCGCCGCGGTGAACCGAATCCGTGAGTTTGTCGAGCTCCGCCTTGAGGTCGCGGCCCTCGTTGCGGGCGACGCCGAGCGCCCGCTCCCTGTGCGTCTTGGCGTTCTCCGCGGCGCCCCGCTCCTCCTCGGCCCGGGTCAGCGAGACCTCGACGTGCGCGAGCAGCTGACGCGCGCCGGAGGCGACGGCCTCGGCGACCGCCGCCTCGTGCCGCAGCCGGGCCCGCCGCTGCTCGGCACGCGCGCGTGCCTCACGTTCGGCGCGCGCGGCCCGGTCGAGTCCGTCGGCCCGCCCCGCGAGCCCCTTGACCCGCTCCTCGTGCGTACGCACCTGGAGCCGGGCCTCCATCTCGGTCTGCCGCGCGTTGGCGCCGTCGGCGGCGAGCCGGTCGCGCACGGAGGTGTCGGGCTCCTCCTCGACGGGCATCTCCTCGGCCACGGCGAGCCGTTCGGCCAGCTCCTCGGCCTCCTCCACGGCCCGGTCGAGCGCCTCCTGTGCCCGAGCGGCGGCGGCCGTGCTCCGCTCGGCCTCCCCGGCAGCTCCGCGTGCCTGTCCGGCCAGCCGCCCGAGCTGCTGCGCCACGGACGACTTCTCCCGCTCGGCGGCCCGCCGCCGCTCGCCCAACTCCTCGACGAGCGCGGCCCGTTCCTTGCGCTGTTCGGTGGCGAGGTGCTGGGCCTCGGTCAATTCCTCGCAGCGTACGGCGAGTTCTTCGAGCTCGGCCGCCGCCTCGTCGACCGATGCCTGCACTTCGAGCAGACTCGGCGCCCCGGCGGAGCCGCCGTGCGCGAAGTGCGCCCCGAGCAGGTCGCCCTCGGCGGTGACGGCGGTGAGCTCGGGCCGCGCGTAGACGAGGTCCTCGGCGTCTTCGAGGGTGCCCACGACGACGATCCCGCGCAGCAGTCGCCGTACGGCGGGCATGAGTTCGGCGGGGCCCCGGACGAGGTCCGCGGCATACGGGGGCAGCCCATCGGCCCGGTGCACTTGAGGGGACACGCCGTCGGGGGTGCCGTACGCGCCGCCGTGCCGCGCCGCATCGCCCGCGCCACCCGGCGCCCGGTACTCACTGGCATCGACCCCGATTCGCGTACCGCTCCCTGCCTCGTGGCGTACGTCATCGAAGGCGCCGTACGCATCGCCGCGCCCCGTTGCGGGCACCTCGCCGGGAGCACCACTCGCGACGCCTGGTGCCAGGTGCTCCCCGGCCCCGGTCTCGGCCTCCTGGCGTACGTCATCGGTGGCGCCGTGGGCCGGCGGCGGGCCCGCGGGCCGTGCCGCCGCGGGAACGCCCGAACCGTCCGTGGACTGCCCGGCGCCCCGCCCTGTCAGGTCAGCCGCCGGCCGCCCTGCCGCAAGGGAGCCCGATCCCGCCGGAACGTCCCTGCGTACGGCCCCGGGCAGCCGGCCGGAGCCGTCGTCCCGTGCCTTGCTCGCTCCGGGCTCTTCCGGTGCGCCCGCCAGCAGCAACGCCGCGCGCCCAGCGTCCTGCTTGCGCAGCAGGCGGATGGCCTCCGCCGCGGAGGCGGGGGTGGTGACCGCGATCGCGTCCGCCGCGGCGCCGAAGGCCGCGGCCAGGGGAACCTCGAAGCCGGGGGTCACCGACAGCAGCTCGGCCGCGGGCCCGAGCAGCCCCGTCAGACGGTCCTTCGCCCCGAGCAGCGCTCCCGTGCCGTCCTTGCGGCGCAGCCCCAGGGCGAGGGCCTCGTGGCGCGCCTGGGTGGCGGCGCGCCTGCGTTCGGCCGCCGTGGCCGTCTCACGGGCCGCCGTCAGCGCGGCCTCCGCCTCGGCCAGCGTCCGCTTGGCCGCCTCGTGTCGCTCCGTCAGCTCCGCGTCCCCCGCGTCGAGCCCGTCGACCTCGGCCTTCAGCTGCTCGTACTCCTCCTGGGCCACGACCGCGCGCTCCTGAGCCTCGTCGCGGGCGGAGGCGAGCCGGTCGATCTCGGCCTGTGCGGAGGCTGCGCGCGAACGGGCGGCGTTGACCTGGCCGTTGAGACGGGCGAGGCCCTCGCGACGGTCGGCGATGGCGCGGGCCACGTCCTTGAGGCGGCGCTCCTCGACGGCGAGCTCGCGCTCCAGCTCGGCGCGGTGCGCGACGGTGTCCTCCAGGGCCCGCTCAGCCGCCTCCAGGGCCGCTTCGAGCTCGGCCTCCTGCTCGCGGATCCGCGCGGCCTCGCGCTCCATGTCCTCGGGGTCGCGGCCGCGCCGCTCCTCGGCGGGCACCGAAGTGGCGCTCTTCACGCGCGCGTCGGCCAGCGAGATCGTGCCGCGTACCCGCTCGGCGAGCTGCGAGAGTTCGTACCAGGTCTGCTGGGCGCGCTGGAGGCGCGGCGTGAGCTGCCGTACCTCGTCCTCCAGGAGAGCTTCTCGCTGGAGCGCCTTCTTCAGCTCCGCCTCGGCGGCTTCCTTGCGTCCCTTGAGCGCGGCCTCGTCGGCGATCTCGGTCTGCAGCGCCTGGCGAAGTCGTACGAGATCGTCGGCCAGCAGGCGCAGACGCGCGTCCCGGAAGTCGGCCTGGATCACGGCGGCGCGGCGGGCGACGGCCGCCTGGCGGCCGAGAGGCTTCAACTGCCGCCGCAGCTCGTCCGTCAGGTCCTGCACGCGCGCGAGGTTCGCCTGCATCGCGTCCAGCTTCCGCAGCGCCTTCTCCTTGCGCTTGCGGTGCTTGAGGACGCCCGCCGCCTCTTCGATGAAGGCGCGGCGACCCATCGGATCGGCGTGCAGGACGGAGTCGAGCTGGCCCTGGCCGACGATGACGTGCATCTCGCGGCCGATGCCGGAGTCGGACAACAGCTCCTGGATGTCGAGGAGACGGCAGGTGTCACCGTTGATCTGGTACTCGCTGCCGCCGTTGCGGAACATGATCCGCGTGATGGTGACCTCGGCGTACTCGATGGGCAACGCCCCGTCCGAGTTGTCGATGGTCAGCGACACCTCGGCGCGGCCGAGCGGTGGACGGCCGGTGGTGCCGGCGAAGATGACGTCCTCCATCTTGCCGCCGCGCAGCGACTTGGCCCCCTGCTCGCCCATGACCCAGCTCAGGGCGTCCACGACATTGGACTTGCCCGAGCCGTTGGGCCCCACGACACAGGTGATACCCGGCTCGAACCGCAGCGTGGTCGCCGAGGCGAACGATTTGAACCCGCGCAGGGTCAGGGCCTTGAGGTGCACGCCGCCGGACTCTACCTTTCGTGCCGGTCTCACTCCATGAACGCGCGGTTTCACCCATGAACGTGCAGGGCACACCAGACGTTAAAGAGAATGGAACTGTGCGCGGGGGAAAGAAAGAAGGGACGCCGAAGGGCGTCCCTTGCAAATCTGACAACTTAGCGGTTGATAGGGGCTGCCCAACCACTGCTGTCGTAGTGCGGTGCAGTGATCAGGTGAGCGCAGGCTCCGCCTGGGGTACGTCGATGCTCTCGAGAAGCGAATCGTGAGAAGCGGCAGCCGCGAGCGCGTCATTCTCGGCCTGGATCCGTACGAGCTCGGATTCGAGGTCCTGTACGCGCTGCTGGAGCCGTCGCATCTCGGCAATGAGTCGCGGGTCGGAACCGCCGACGTAACCGAGAAGCGCCTTTGCCATGATGGATGGTCCTCCACACTGAGTGACCGACCGAAGCGGTGTGGGTCGTGAGGGAATCGCACCCGCGATGCTTGACACTGCTGATGTCCTGCTGCCGTTCCACATGCCAAACAGCTAGGGTGCGCGGGGCTTTCAGCGTCTCACCAAAAAGTTTGACGGTCAACACGATCACGCCCTGTATTGGCGGGCAACCCGCTGTCGCGCGGCCCTTGAACGGCTGCGCTGCGACTCCTGCGGGGCCCTCAGGGCGTGGAGATCATCCTTAATCGGGGAGCCTGCCACGACAAGCCGTTCTTGGCAACCACCAGGTCATTTCTGCTTCTGGCAGGTGCCGGTGGCATGCCATACCGCTTCCGCCTGGGCTGTTGCACCGGTCATCGTCATCGGATGGCGAAGTCGTCGTAGATCCCCCGGGGCGTGTCCCAGATCTCAGTGACTCCGTCTACCCGCCCGGGCGTGTCGTCGCCCTGGAGCCAGTCGAGCAGGCTCTGGCATCCGTCCCGGGAGCCCTCCGCGACCACCTGGACCCGTCCGTCGTCCAAATTGAGAGCAAAGCCACTCAGCCCGCCGATCTCCAGCGCCTTGGCCCGCGTGAACCAGCGGAAACCCACTCCCTGGACCCTTCCGCGCACCCAGACGACCACCCGTGCAACCTCGTTCATGGGTGCACGCTAACCGGACAATGTCTCTCGGAGCACTTCCTCCCCTTGCGGCATGGGGTACCGTCCCGACCCAATGAGTCTCATATGAAACTCACTCTTTCGGGTGAGGTTCGACTGAGGATCGCTGACCGCAAGATCGAGGAAGGCCCAGGAGATGGGACGCCACCGACGCTCCGCCGCCGGCCGCGCCGCCACTGGCCGCGCCACCGGGGTCACGGAAACGCACGAGACGCGGACGGACAGCTACGGTCCGGAGAATCTGTACGGCTACGCCGCAGTCGCCGACCTCCCGCGCACCGCCGCCGCCCGCTCGCACCGTAAGAGGAAGGGCGCGACCCCCGTCCGCACGGGCCTGCTCGGCGTCTCGGCGGCCGTGGCGCTGGGCACTGTCGCCGTCGCGGCCGGAGTGCTGCCCGGCAGCGACAACTACTCGCTCGGCGGCGGCAGCAACAACTCCGACAACGTGCAGGCCGCGAGCTCCCCCTCCGGCCTGGAGACCCAGCAGGGTGGCACGTCCGGCAGCGCGGACTCCCGCGACGACACGTCGACGAGCCGTGACGCGGACCGCTCCGCGTCGCCCTCGGGCTCGGCCGCTCCCGCGACGTCGTCCGTCGCGCCGACGACGACGCCTTCGAAGGAGCCCACCGCCAAGCCCAGCAAGACGAAGGCTCCCAAGCCCGCGAAGCCCGCCAAGCCCGCCACGAAGGCGCCGAAGACCACCGCCCCGGTGGCGGTCTCCGCCGAGGCCGCGGCCGAGGCCGAGGTGCTCAAGCTCGTCAACGAGGAGCGGGCCAAGGTGGGCTGCAGCGCGGTGTCCGCCAACAGTGCCCTCACCGACCTGGCCCAGACTTTCAGCGAGGACATGGCCGCGCGCGACTTCTTCGACCACACCGACCCGAGCGGGCTCAGCCCCTGGGACCGGGCGGCGAAAGCCGGGATAACCAGCCTGGGCGGCGAGAACATAGCCCGCGGCCAGGCCACCGCCGCGTCGGTGATGGAAGCCTGGATGAACAGCCCCGGCCACCGCGCCAACATCCTCAACTGCGACTTCAAGACCCTCGGCGTCGGAGCCCACTTCGGCTCGGGCGGCCCGTGGTGGACTCAGGACTTCGGCTACTGAGATAATCGCAGGTCAGAGGCCTATTCACCCCCCTGGGCCGTCTCGGCGCTGTCGTCGTCCGCAGGCTCATCGTCCTTGAAGACGTGATCAACGGCGGCCTGGGTGCGGGTTTCACCCGACGGCATCAGGTGCGTGTACGTGCGCAGCGTGAAGCCGGGGGCCACGTGCACTCTCTGAGCGGACAGGCCGAGGCCGACTATGGCCATCGCCTCGTACGGCAGCGAAGTACAGCAACCGCCGCAACCATCCCCGAGGCCCCGGACCTATCAAGATCCGGGGCCTTTGGCATCAAGGTCTGACATGTCCTCACCCAGCGGCCTTGGCGATGATGCGATCCATCTCCTCTCGGCCAAAGGCCCGCAGGGTCGTGGTACGGACATTGCCCACCCCGCCGAGCTGCAGGAGCGCTGCGGTGGCGGTTTCGTCGTCGGGCGCCTCAACAACGGCCACGAGGTCGTACGAACCGACGGTCCAGTAGATGTTCAGGAGCTTCGCCCCGAGCTTCTGTACCGCTGTGGCGAAGGCCTCGGCACGTTTCGCGGTGTCCTTGTAGTTTCGGATCCCTTGATCCGTCCAGTTCAGCAACGTGACATACGTCGGCATGGTCTTTCACCTTCATGAGGGAACGCTTCGCCAGGCTAATCCTGGGCGTAGTGGCCGAAATATGCACAAGGTGCGCACCCGAATGAGTAACGGTGGCTGGAACCAGCGAGATGTGCTTTGGGACCTGCGACGGCACGAGGTAGTCAATCGAGGAATCCCCACGAAGAGATCCGTGCCAGACCCGTGCCAGATCGTGCGCGGATCCACGGGGAACACCGGGGAACCAGTCGGCGTCCTATCAGGTGCCGACGCCGCTCCACTGCAGGTCAGTAGAGCTCTCGTGCCCTGAGCACACGAGATTCCCAAGCTCAGAGAGTCATCCTCGACGGCCCGCTCCTCTCGGCGCTGCGGCAGTCAGTCGGCGCCGGCTGGAAATCCGTAGATGCCTTCGTCCACGGGTGGCGCCTCCGGGATGTCGAGAGGACAGATTCCCCAGTGCCGGGCGATGGCCATGACGTGCTCCTCATGCGGCATGGCGGCATGCCAGTCATCCCAATCGGAGTCGTGCCAGTTTTCCCAGCCCTCCTCCAGCCCCCTGTGTCCGACACCGAGTGGGCGCTCGATCTCGGTGGGCTCACCGAGTCGTAGGGGGACGTCACCGCCAGCCCCGTCGTAGCAGTAGGCCCGGACGATTCGGCCGCCTTCCACTCTCGCCCAAGCGTGGTAGTCGCCGATGCGATCGGTGCAGAAGTACTGAAGACCGCCCAGGCGCAGGCCGAGTGACCGAAGCCAGGAGAGGAGGGCGGGAGGGTTGGCATCGAGGCCGCCGGCGAGGTGGGTCCGGCCGTGAGCCAGCGTCCAGCTGCCGTCCGTCTCAGTTTCCGTCTCATTCAGCGCCGTTCACAGACGGTCAGACGGGACCGAAGCCGCAGGCCGCTGCCAGGACCGGCCGCGCATGAACGCAGATGAACGGCCCTGTTCGCCGCCACCGAGACCACCAACACCGCTGGAGAGCGTGTTGACTCCAGGCGCCCTCTCGGCTGGGGAGAGCGTCAGCTGCTTGTCTCCGGGCCCCAGCGTTCCGGCCCCACCCCGCGCCAGTCGATCCACGGCACCCCAGCGACCTCGGCAGGGTCGATCTCCAGGCCGGCTCGGCGGAGGAACTCGGCGACGTCGGCCACGTTGTGGGCCAGGCCGAGGATCTCGCCGTCCACGCGCACGCGCCGACCACCGGTGGGCGACGGTGGATGCACGATCACGCGAATCGGTCCGGACACGCCTTCAGGATCATCCGGGATGTACGGCCCCGCATTCCAGCGCGTCATTCGAGGACCCTCAGCCGCCGGACGGCAGAGCGCGTCGCGTTGAAGCCGCAGGTAGATCCGGTGATGAAGCCACTCAGCTCACGTCCCGGTCCGACCGTCCAAGGTCACGCGGTGCCCACCACGCCGCGGCGCTTGGCGCCGTTGCCGCCAGTAGGGGTGGAAGAACAGCCGAGCCGACAGCCGGTACGAGCGCCGGCGCAACTCGGTACGGCCGGGCTGCTCCGCAAGCTGCCGGTAGGTGGCGCTCCACTCCTGCTGCGCTCGGGCGAGGTCGGCGGGAAACGGTCGCATGCACAAATTCAAGCACGTGTTCGATTTATGAGTCCATCGTGGAGGCGAGCGTCGCCTGTGGTGTGCAGCGAGAAGAGTGACGTCAGCCGACCGACGGCTGCGCTTCGAGGTACGCGAAGGCCGCGCCCACCAGGACAGGGTGAGCGCGGCTTCTTCGTGGGCACGCAAAGGCTTACGCGGACGCGGTAGGCGCGTTAAACGCTTGCGCAAACGTTTACGTAATCGCTTACGCGCCACGGGACATTCATCGACACGTACGCGCCGCAAACGCTTACGCGGCCACCTCGGCCGCAGCCGCGCGCCCCAGCGCGAACACCCGTGCCGCCTCCGCGATCCGACGCCCGAGGTGCTCGGCGGTGGCGATGTCGGCCTTGTGCACGGTCTCGGGGCCCTCGTCGACGTTGGTCTGGGCGGCGGCGCCGGCGAAGACGCCGAGTCGGTTGAGGTCGTGCTCGGAGGCGGAGCTGCTGTTCCAGCCCGGGTGCAGACCGAGGTTGATCCAGTTCATGCCGTGCTGCGCGGCCAGGATCTGGAAGAACTGCAGGGTGTGCAGCTTGTCGCCGCTCTTGGAGCCGGAGTTGGTGAACCCGGCGGCGAGCTTGTCCTTCCAGTCCTGCCCGAACCAGCGCTTCGAGGACGCCTCGGCGAAGACATGGAAGGCGCCCGACGCGGTGCCCATGTAGGTCGGCGAGCCGAAGACGATCGCGTCAGAGGCGTCGAGCAGCTCCCACTCGGCGTCGGTGATGTCGTCGACCTTGACCAGGTGAACCCGAGCGCCGGCCTCGGCGGCGCCGGAGCGGACGGCCTCGGCGAGGACGGCGGTGTGGCCGTAGCCGGAGTGGTAGGCGATGGAGACGACGGGGGTGCTCACGATGGGAACTCCTCTGACTGGGGTGGTAACCAAAGGAAAGCACTAACTTCTAGTTAGTGCAACCTCCTGGTTAGCGCTGCGCCGGAGTATGGTTAACCCCATGAAGCCCAGCGTGCAGACCGCCGAGAGCGGTGAGTGTCAGGACCTCGCGTACAACGTGTTCGCGAGGAGCTGCCCGTCCCGGGGCACGCTGGAGCACGTCACCGGACGCTGGGGCGCGCTCACCCTCGGAGCGCTGCACGAGGGCTCTCTCCGCTTCAATGAGCTGCGCCGCCGTGTCGACGGCGTGAGCGAGAAGATGCTGTCCCAGACCCTGCACGCGCTGGAGCGCGACGGCCTCGTGCACCGTGAGGCACAGCCGACGAACCCGCCCCGCGTGGACTACGAACTGACTCCGCTCGGGCGCGACGTCGCCGAGCGTCTGATGACGCTCATCCAGTTCGTGGAGGGCCGCATGGACGACGTGCTCGAAGCGCGTCAGCGTTACGACGAGACGCGCGGCGCCTTCTGACACTTCGGGCAGAAGTAGCTGGAGCGGTTCATCCAGGCGCGCCGCCGCATCGGCGTCCCGCACCGTCGGCAGGGCTCGCCCTCGCGCCCGTACGCGTCGAGCGAGCGGTCGAAGTAGCCCGACTCCCCGTTGACGTTGACGTACAGGCTGTCGAAGCTGGTGCCGCCGACGGCCAGGGCGTCGTTCATGACGTCGCGGATGTGGCCGAGGAGCTCGGCGGTGCGTGGCCGGGTGAAGGTTCCCGTGGGACGTTCGTAGTGCAGCTTGGAGCGCCAGAGGGCCTCGTCCGCGTAGATGTTGCCGACCCCGCTGATCAGGGACTGGTCGAGCAGGGCGCGCTTGATCGTGGTCCGGCGGGCGCGCAGGGCCGTGTGGAACGCGGCGTCGTCGAAGAGGGGGTCGAGCGGGTCGCGGGCGATGTGCGCGATGACGTCCGGCAGGCCGTCGGGGGTGTTCTCGTGCAGCGAGAGCCCGCCGAAGGTGCGCTGGTCGACGAAGCGCAGCTCGGTGCCCTCGCCGTCCTCGAAGCGGATGCGGATGCGCAGGTGCTTCTCGTCCGGGGCGTCCTCCGGCTGCACCAGGAGCTGGCCGCTCATGCCGAGGTGCGCGAGCACGGAGTACGGGGAGTCTTCGAGGGGCAGCCACAGATACTTGCCGCGGCGCATGGCCTCGCCCACGCGCTGCCCGGCGAGCGCCTGCGCGAAGCCCTCGGGCCCCGCCAGATGCCGTCGTACGGCCCGCGGATGCCGCACCTCGACCGTCTTCACGACTCGCCCGCTGACCCAACGCTCCAAGCCGCGCCGCACGACTTCGACCTCGGGCAACTCGGGCACGGGACTCCTCCGGAGGGGGCGGGACACGGGGCGATGCCCGCAGGGTACCTCGCGCTCAACAGGGGCCGGCCGGGCGGCCTTCGGGGGTGAGGCCGTGGGTCATGAGGGCGCGGGCCTCGGCTTCCTTCCCCTGTTCCTGAGCAGGCGGTGCAGCCGCCGGGCGACGCCCATGGCCCCCCTGTCGATCAGCTCAGGCAGCTCCTCCGCGCTGCCGTGCGCGTTGAGCAGCTCCGCGAGCTGGGAGGCCCGGTACGACTCCCGGCCTGCTCCGTGAGGAACCGTACTGCCCGGTCCACGTAGCCGTGTGGGACGAGCGCATCCACAATCCCGCCGTGTTGCAGGCCCGACTACCCCTGACCGCTCAGCCGTATGACCTCGTCCAACTCGCTCTGCCTCAGCCGCAGTTGGACCAGCACGTCGATCGCGTGGGCGTAGGCCGCCGCGACCCGCGAGGGGATCGGCGTCCCTGACCCGGATGAGGCCGGGTTCCCTGGAGGAGCCCCCGGGCTCCCGGTGACGACGGTGACATCACCCGCGGACCTCGCCGATCTGGAGGCTGTGCCCGCCGATGACGGCGTCCTCCAGCCGGTTCCCGTCCCTTCGCCCGGACGAGCCTCGTGTCCATGCACGAGCCCCGCCGCAGCGCGGTTGCGCTGCGGCGGGGCTCGGTACTTCGCTACTTCAGTTGTGAAGGAATCAGGCCGTGGCCGGGTCGCTCGTCGGGGCCGAGGGGGTGTCGGCGGATCCCTCGGCGGCCTGAGCCGCCTTCTCAGCGGCCTGAGCCGCCTTCTCGGCGGCCCTGGCCGTCTTCGCGCGTTCGTCCGCGGCGGAACGGATCGCACGCCACGCGGACTCCGCGGCCTGCTGCTCCGCCTCCTTCTTGCTGCGGCCGGTGCCGGTGCCGTACGAGACGCCTCCGACGCGGGCGGCAGCAGTAAAGGTCTTCTCGTGGTCCGGGCCGGTCTCCGAGACCAGGTACTCGGGCACGCCGAGCCCCTCGGTCGCGGTGAGCTCCTGGAGACTGGTCTTCCAGTCCAGGCCCGCGCCCAGATTCGAGGACTTCTCGATCAGCGGGTCGAAGAGCCGGTGGACGAGCTCGCCCGCCGCGTCCAGACCCTGGTCGAGATAGACCGCGCCGATCACCGCTTCAAGGGTGTCGGCGAGGATGGATGCCTTGTCCCGGCCTCCCGTGCCTTCTTCGCCCCGGCCGAGCCGGATGAAGGAGCCGAGTTCGAGGCCGCGGCCCACCTCCGCCAGCGCACGCGAGTTGACCACCGCGGCCCGCAACTTGGCCAGCTGGCCTTCGGGCAGGTCGGGGTGGGTGCGGTACAGCGTGTCCGTGACCACGAGGCCGAGCACGGAGTCCCCGAGGAACTCCAGGCGCTCATTGGTCGGCAGACCGCCGTTCTCGTACGCGTAGGAACGGTGGGTCAGCGCACGCACCAGAAGGGCGGACTCGAGCTTGTAGCCGAGCCGCCCTTCCAGAAGCGTGTGGGACGAGGCTGTGTTGTCCGCCTTTTTCTTGGCGTTTGAGTCCGCCTTGGCGTCAGACATCAGACCTCTCACCAGCCGCTCAGACCTCGAGGACCTGGCGCTTGTTGTAGGTGCCGCAAGCGGGGCAGGCAATGTGCTGCTGCTTGGGCTCGTGGCAGCGCTCGCACGCAACCAGGGTGGGGACCGCAGCCTTCCACTGCGACCGGCGGTGGCGCGTGTTGCTGCGCGACATCTTCCGCTTCGGAACAGCCACGGCTACTTCTCCTGCTTCTCGTCGACGCCCGCTTCGGCGCCGCTCATCTCGTCCTTCTCGCCATCTTCGAGTGAACCGGCGAGTCCCTGCAGTGCCGCCCAACGGATGTCGACGGCGTCATGGTGGTGGTCCGGGTCGTCCGCCAGCCGGGCTCCGCACTCGGAGCACAGGCCGGGGCAGTCGTCCTGGCACACCGGCTGCATCGGCAGTGCGAGCACCACCGCATCACGCAGCACGGATTCGAGGTCGAACAAGCCGTCCTCGATGAAGAGCCTGTCCTCGTCTTCCTCGGCGTCGTCGGCCGGTTCCGCTTTGGGGCGGCCCCGGTCATCGGCGTCAGGGTACGAGAACATCTCCTGGAAGTCCGCTTCGAGCTCCTGCTCGAGCGGCTCCAGACACCTTACGCACTCCCCCTCGGCCTGTGCACGGGCGGTGCCTGTGACGAGCACACCTTCCATGACCGACTCGAGGCGGAGTTCAAGCTCCACCGGGGCGCCTTCCGGCACTCCGATGACTCCCTGGATCCCGAGATCCTTGGGAGCGTCGATCCTGCGGGTCAAGCGCTGCAGCGCGCCAGGACGCCGCCCCAGCTCGTGTGTGTCGAACACGAGAGGGTTGCGGTGGTCGAGGCGGGTGTTCAGAGCCATTCCTGCTTTCGATCTTCGAAGCTCAAGGGGACGCGGCCCCTTGTGTTCCGTGGGCAGCGTTGATCGCGGACGTACGCGCGACCGAAGAGCCAGGATACTGGACCTTTCGCTCTCGGCCCAATCCGGTGCGCGCTCCCGGTCCCGTGCACCGGCGTGCGCCCCCTGCCCGGAGCCCGGCCGCGCCCCGTACTCCGTGCCCGCCGCGCCCCGTACTCCGTGCCCGCCGAGCCCCGCGCTCAGTGGCCGCCGCGCCCCTGCTCGTACGCCCGCAGCTGCTCCGCGCTGATCATGCCGGTGTCGAACAGGCTGGTCTCGTCCAGGGCGTGCCCCTGCGAGTCCGGCGCGTGGGCCTGCGGCTGGGCGTAGGCCTGCTGCTGGCTCTGGTCGTACGCCTGCTGCTGGTCGTAGCCCTGCTGCTGCGGGTAGGCGGCGTACGGGTCGGCCTGCTGGTAGCCGTACGCGTCCTGCTGGGCGTACTGCTGCTGATAACCGTACGGATCGGCCTGCTGCTGGTACGCGTAGGCGTCCTGCTGCCCGTAGGACGGCTGAGCCGGTACCTCGGGCGTCTGGACGGGCTGCTCGGGGGCTTCGGAGAGCTCGACGAGGCCGGCCAGGTAGTCGGCGTCGCTGGTGTGCTGGACGGTCGTCCCGTCGTCCGTGAGCAGGCCCAGGTCGTCGCTGGCGATCCGGCCGTGCAGCTTCTGCCGACCGCGCCCGACGGCCTCCAGGGTCTTGGCCAGGACGGCCTCGAAGGCGCCGAGCTTCACGTCGACGTACTCGTCGGCGTTGCGGCGCAGGGTCTCCGGGTCGTGGCTGCGCTCGGGGGCGTCCTCGTCCTCGTAGCCCTGCTCGTCGACGCCGGGACCGGTGCCGAGGAGCTTCTCGCGGCCGCGGCCCACGGAGCCGAGCGTCTTGGTGAGGACGACCTCGAAGTTGGCGAGCTTGGAGTCGACGTAGTCGTCGGCCTCGGCGATGATCTCCTCGGCCTCCTTGCGGGCCTCGGCGAGGATGCGGTCCGCCTCGTTCTGGGAGCGGCGGGCGACCTCGGTGTCGGAGATCAGGGAGCCGCGCTCGGCGTGCGCGGACTGGATGATCCGCTCGGCCTCCTGACGGGCCTGCTCGACCATTTCCTCACGGCCGCCGATCAGTTCCTCGGCCTGGGCGAGGGAGCCGGGCAGGGCCTGGCGCACCTCTTCGAGCATCGAGAGCAGCTCGGAGCGGTTGACCACGCACGAGGCCGACATGGGCATGGAACGGGCGCTGCCGACCGCCGCGACGATCTCATCGAGCTTCTTCTGCACGTCCACCGTGTGCTCGCCACTCTCTACAGCTGTGATGGAGACGGACGGGTCGACTGTACGACCACTCCTGCCCCGCCCGACACCGGGTGACGGACTGTCAGGAGCTCAGCCCTTGCCGAGCCGCTCCTTGAGCGCCTCGAGGACCACCGGCGGCACCAGGTGGGAGATGTCTCCGCCCCAGGTCGCGACCTCCTTGACCAGCGAGGAGGAGAGGAAGCTGTAGGTGGGGCTGGTCGGGATGAACAGCGTTTCGACGCCCGAGAGGCCGTTGTTCATCTGGGCCATCTGGAGTTCGTAGTCGAAGTCGCTGACCGCGCGCAGGCCCTTCACGATGGCGGGGATGTCGCGCTGCTTGCAGAAGTCGACGAGCAGGCCGTGGTAGGCCTCGACCTGGACATTGCCGAATTCGGCGGTGACCTCGCGGATCAGCTCGATCCGCTCGTCGACGGTGAACAGGCCCTTCTTCGCCTGATTGATCATCACCACGACGTGCACGACGTCGTAGAGCCTGGAGGCGCGGGCGATGATGTCGAGGTGTCCATTGGTGATGGGGTCGAATGACCCCGGACAGACGGCGCGGCGCAACTGTGGTCCCTCGCTCTCCGGTCCGGTCATCGTGCGTCTTCGCACGTAGAGGCGGCGCGACCGTACCAAAACGTGCCCTCGCCGTAACGACGGGCCCGGAGCGCTGCAAAGCCGTCCGGCCACCCGAATTCGCCGCCTCTGGTGCTGCGCTCCACGGTGACGAGGGCTTCGGCCGCTAGCCAGCCCTGCGCCCGGAGTGTGAGCAGAATCTCGCGAAGATCGTCGTCCGAGACGGCGTAGGGCGGGTCCAGGAAGACCAGGTCGTACGGGTCTGCCGGCGCCGGTTGCTGGATGATCTGCTCCGCTTTGCCCGACCTGACCTCGGCGCCCGGAAGGCCCAGCGACTTCACGTTCTCGCGGATGACCTTGGCCGCGCGGGCGTCGGCCTCGACGAGCAGGGTGTGTCCGGCTCCACGGCTGAGCGCCTCCAGGCCGACGGCGCCGGAACCGGCGTACAGGTCGAGCACGCGCTCCCCCTCCAGCGGGCCGCCGAGCAGGGACTGCCAGGTGGAGAAGAGGCCCTCGCGCGCCCGGTCGGAGGTGGGCCGGGTGCCGGTGCCCGGCGGGACGGCTAGGCGGCGTCCGCCGGCTGCGCCGGCGATCACGCGGGTCATCTCGGGTCCTTGTTCGAGCGGATGATTACGGATCCAGTCTGGCAGGCGGGAGTGGGGGGTGCTGCGCGTCGGGGGCGACCGTGGGTTCGATCCGGTGGCTCGCGCCCGCGCGGCGGAGCCGTATGTCGATACGGACCCGCGCCCCTTTTCAGGAGCGCTGTCATCATCTTCAGGAGCGCATGTCATCACCTCGGGGCGCTGGCATCACCCCTTGTCCAGGTACTGCTCCCTCTCCTCGTCGAGCAGGGCCTGGAGAGCCGTGCGCAGTCCCGGGAGCCGCTCGAGCTCCGGGTCGGCGGCCACCACCGCAGCGGCCTCCTCGCGGGCCTCGGCGATGATCTCCTCGTCGTCGATGACGGCGAGCATGCGCAGCGAGGAGCGGACGCCGGACTGGGCCTGGCCGAGGACGTCGCCCTCGCGGCGCTGTTCCAGGTCGATTCGGGAGAGCTCGAAGCCGTCGAGCGTGGACGCCACCGCGTTCAGCCGCTGGCGGGCCGCGCTGGCCTCGGGCATCTCGCTGACCAGGAGGCAGAGTCCGGCGGCCGAGCCTCGGCCGACCCGTCCGCGCAGCTGGTGGAGCTGGGAGACGCCGAACCGGTCGGCGTCCATGATCACCATCGCTGTGGCATTCGGCACATTCACCCCGACCTCGATGACGGTGGTCGCGACCAGGACGTCGGTCTCGCCCGCGGCGAAACGGCGCATGACGGCGTCCTTGTCGTCGGGCTGCATACGGCCGTGCAGGACCTCGACCTTGAGGCCCTGGAGGGGGCCCTTGGTGAGCTGGTCGGCGACGTCGAGGACGGCGAGCGGCGGGCGCTTCTCCGCCTCGTCCTCGGGGGACTTCTTCTTGGTCTTCTTGGGGTCGTCCTCCTCGTCCCCGATACGGGGGCAGACCACGTACGCCTGATGGCCGTTCTCCACTTCCTCACGCACGCGCTCCCACGCGCGCGCGAGGAAGTGGGGCTTGTCCGCGGCCGGGACGACATGGCTGGCGATCGGCGAGCGGCCGGCGGGGAGCTGGTCGAGGACGGAGGTCTCCAGGTCGCCGAAGACGGTCATCGCGACCGTGCGCGGAATGGGCGTGGCGGTCATGACCAGGAGGTGCGGGGGCTGCTTGCCCTTGCCGCGCAGGGCGTCGCGCTGCTCGACACCGAAGCGGTGCTGCTCGTCGACCACGACCAGGCCCAGGTCGTGGAACTGCACCTTGTCCTCGATCAGCGCATGCGTGCCGATGACGATCCCGGCCTCGCCGGTGACCAGATCGAGCAGCGCCTGCCTCCGGGCCGCCGCGCCCATGGAGCCCGTGAGCAGCACGACCTTGGTGGAGTGCTCGGCCCCGCCGAGCATGCCGCCCTCGGCCAACTCCCCCATCATTTCCGTGATCGACCGGTGGTGCTGCTGGGCGAGCACTTCGGTGGGCGCGAGCATCGCGGCCTGGCCTCCGGCGTCGACGACGGCGAGCATGGCGCGCAGGGCCACCATCGTCTTGCCGCTTCCGACCTCGCCCTGGAGCAGCCGGTGCATCGGATGCTCGGTCGCGAGGTCGTCGAAGATCTCCTTGGAGACCTTCTGCTGGCCCTCGGTGAGGGTGAAGGGCAGCTTGGCGTCGAAGGCGGTGAGCAGGCCGTCCGGCGTGGGTTTGCGGGCCACGGCCGGGAGTTGCGCGTCGGCATGGCGGCGGCGGGCCAGGGCGACCTGGAGGACGAAGGCCTCGTCCCACTTCAGGCGGGCACGGGCGTCGTGGATGTCCGCCTTGGTGTGCGGACGGTGGATCTTCAGGAGGGCTTCGGGGAGGGCGACCAGGCCGCGGCCGTCCCGGAGGGAGTCCGGGAGGGGGTCGACGGCCTCCTGGGCGCTGGGCAGCACCGTCTGCACGGACTTGGCGATCTTCCAGGACTCCAGCTTGGCGGTGGCCGGGTAGATCGGGATGAGCGCGCCCGCCCAGGAGTCGACGGTCTCGGCGGCGTCGTCGCTGTCGCCGCGCAGCAGCTCGTACGCCGGATGGGCCAGCTGGAGGCGGTGGTTGAAGACGGAGACCTTGCCCGAGAACATCGCGCGCGTGCCGGGCAGGAGGTCCTTGTGGGGCTTGTGCACGCCGTTGCCGAAGAAGACCAGCTGGAGGCGGCCGCTGCCGTCCGTGATGGTCACTTCGAGGCGCTGACCCTTGCCGCGGGGAGCCCTGGACGAGGCGAAGGTGTGCAGGCGCGCGTCGGCGACCTGGGCGACCACCGTCACATGCTCGTCCATGGGCAGGTCGGCGAGGTGGGTGAGCTGCCCGCGCTCCTCATATCTGCGCGGATAGTGGTGCAGCAGATCGCCGACGGTGTGCAGGCCGAGGTGCTCGGCCATCACCTTCGCGGTGGCGGGACCGAGCACCTTCTTCAGTGGTTCTTCGAGCACGGGCACGAGATCCATTGCACACCACAGGACTGACAATGCCGTATACGTCCCGGAAATCCGCTGGTCAGGCGGGTCGTTCCAGGCCTAGGATGGCCCGCTCCGGCCCTCTTCGCGGTCACCGTTCGCCGGGACCGCCCGACCCCGCGCCGTCGCCCGTCCCCCCACCCACCGGCGCAGCGACGATGGACTCCCAGACTTCACAGCCATCACAGGCACCCCAGTCACCTCATACGTTCCAGGTCGACCTGCGCGGTTTGGTGGACCTGCTCTCCCATCATCTCTACTCCAGTCCCAAGGTCTATCTGCGCGAGCTGCTGCAGAACGCCGTGGACGCGATCACCGCGCGGCGCGCCGAACAGTCGGACGCGCCGGCCACCGTGCGCCTGTACGCCGAGGGCGGCGCCCTGCGGGTGGAGGACTCCGGCGTGGGGCTCACCGAGTCCGACGTGCACAACCTGCTCGCGACCATCGGCCGCAGCTCCAAGCGGAACGACGGTCTGGAGACGGCGCGTTCCGACTTCCTCGGGCAGTTCGGCATCGGTCTGCTGGCGTGTTTCGTCGTCGCCGAGCGCATCCGGGTCGTCAGCCGCAGCGCGCGTACGCCCGACGCGGCGCCCGTGGAGTGGACGGCGGCCGACGACGGTTCGTACACCGTGCGCACGCTGCCGCACGAGGCGCGCATCGAACCGGGCACCACCGTGCATCTGGTGGCGCGCGCCGGGGCCGGCGAGTGGCTGAGTGAGGAGCGGGTGCGGTCGCTGGCGCGGGACTTCGGGTCGCTGCTGCCGTACGACGTGCGTGTCGGCGACGAGGTGATCGCGGACCTTCCGGCGCCCTGGGACCGTCCCCATCCGAGTCCCGCCACCCGAAGGGTGGCACTGGCCCGGCACTGCCACGACCTGTTCGGTTTCACGCCGCTGGAGTCGATCGACCTGGACGTGCCGCTCGCCGGGATCCGGGGCGTGGCGTACGTCCTGCCGTCCGCGGTCAGCCCGGCCCAGCGCGCCGGCCACCGCGTGCACCTGAAGGGCATGCTGCTCACCGAGCGGGCCGAACAGCTGCTGCCCGACTGGGCGTTCTTCGTGCGCTGTGTCCTCGACACGGACAGCCTGCGGCCCACCGCGTCGCGGGAGTCGCTGTACGAGGACGAGACGCTCGCGGCCGTACGGGAGGCGCTGGGCGAGAGGATTCGGGCCTGGCTGACCGGGCTCGCGGCGGGCGATCCGGAGCGGCTGGCCGCCTTCCTGTCGGTGCATTACCTGGGCGTGAAGTCCCTTGCGCGGCACGACAAGGAGATGCTGCGCACGATGCTGCCGTGGCTGCCCTTCGAGACGACCGACGGGCGGCTGTCCCTGGAGGAGTTCGCGCAGCGGCATCCCGTAGTGCACTTCACGCGGACCGTGGAGGAGTACCGGCAGGTCGCGCCGATCGCCTCCGCACAGGGCATCGGGGTGATCAACGGCGGCTACACGTACGACAGCGAGCTGATCGAGGCACTGCCGTCCGTACGCCCGGGGACGGCCGTGTCGGAGCTCGACGCCGACACGGTGACGGCTCACCTGGACGCGGTCGACCCGGCCGAGGAGCTCGCCCTGTCGGCCTTCCTGGCGGCCGCGCGGGCAAGACTCGACCCCCTGGGCTGCGATGTGGCCCTGCGCGCCTTCCACCCGCTGTCGGTCCCGGCGCTGCACCTGGACGACCGGGCGGCCCGCCACGAGCAGGCCCGCGCGGAGGCCGAGGAGCAGGCCGACGACCTCTGGGCGGGCATCCTCGGCTCGCTGCGCGGCAGCGCCCCACGCGCGCGCCTGGTGCTCAACCACCTCAACCCGCTGATCCGAAGGATCAGTTCACTCAGCGACCCGGAGCTGATCGGCACCGCCACGGAGTCCCTCTACGGGCAGGCCCTGCTGATGGCCCAGCGCCCGCTGCGTCCCGCGGACTCCGCGCTCCTCAACCGCGCGTTCATCGGCCTCCTGGAGTGGGCCACCCACACCGACCCCGGGAAGGACGACCGCCGATGAGCAGCCAGGCCATGGACTTCGACACCTTGCGCCAGGCGATGGCGGACAACTACGAGCAGCCGGAGGGACCCGCCCGCAACGCGCGCGCGGAGCAGCTGCTCGTCGAGGCCGAGAAGCTGAACATCCCGCTCGCCGTGATCGAGGCGCTCGGACACCAGCTGAAGGTCTACAACTACAGCTCCGAGAAGGACAAGATGTTCGTCCCCTTCGCGCGCCTGCTGCGCATGTGGGACGAGCGCCCCGAGGACTTCGACGAGTACGAGATCCACTCCCTGCACTGGGTCTTCAAGTGGATGTCCGCCGGAATGCTCGACCAGCCGCACATTCCGCTCGCCTCCATAGAGAAGTGGCTCGGCGAGATGGAGCACCGCTACCGGCTGGCCGGACACTCCGAACGGGCCGTGCGCGGCGCCGAGTTCAGCGTCGCCGCCCACCTGGGCGACCTGGAGCGCGCCGAGCGGGCCTACGCCGCCTGGCTGGCCGCCGACCGGGACAGCATGGCCGACTGCCACGCCTGCGAGCTGCACAGCCAGGGCTGGTGGCGGGCGGAGCGCGGCGCGGACGCGGAGGCGCTGGAGCTGTGGGGACCGGTCCTGGAGGGCGAGTACACCTGCGCCCACGAGCCGCACACCGTCCTCGCCTCCTCCCTGCTGCCCTTGCTGCGGCTGGGACGCGTCGACGAGGCGCGTGCCCATCACCTGCGGGGCTTCCGGCTGGTGCGCGCCATGGAGAGCATGCGTGGCGCGTACGCGGACCACGTGGAGTTCTGCGCGCTCTCCGGCAACGAGGCGCGCGCCCTGGAGCTGCTCGCGGAGCGGCCGTCGTACTTCACGGACTCCGGGGACCCGCGCAGCAAGCTGGACTTCATGGCGGTGGTGGCCCTCCTGATGGCCCGCCTGACGTCGCTCGGGCTCGGCGAACAGACCGTGCCCGGGCCTGCCGGACGCGCGTGGACCGCGGGTGAACTCGCCGTCCACGCGCGCGGGGAGGCACTTTCGCTGGCCGCGCGGTTCGACGCGCGCAATGGCACGCCGTACGTCAGTGAGCGCGCCCGTGCGCGGATGGATCAGCCGCCGCTCGTGGACCGGCTCCCACTGGGCGTGCGCTCCGCACGCCCCGCGCGTACCCCCGTACCGGCGCCTCCGACGAGCGCCGTCGAGCAACCGGCCACCGAGCCGGACCTGTCCGCGCTGCTCGCCGAGGCCCGGCGGCTCTCGGCCCTGCGGAGCCCGGACGCCGTCGAGGCGTGGGCCACGGTCTCGCGGGCCGCCGAGGGCCACGAGCTGGATGTCCGCGACCGCGCGGAGATGACCGACCACGCGGCCATGGGCCGGGGTCCGGAGGGCGTCGAACTCTTCCACCGCGCGGCCGAGTTGTACGCCGAGGCGGGCGACCCCGGCGAGGCACTCGCCGCCCGCGCCCGCGCCGCGTACGTCCACGCCCTCTCCGGCGGGTCCGAGGAGGCCCTGGCGGCCGTATCGGAGCCGTACGAGAAGGTGCTCGCCCTCTTCGCGGAGGGCGGGACGGGGGTGTCTCAGACGGCATCCGTGCTGGTGGGGCGGGCACGCATATTGATGCACCGCCTGGATGAAGCCGGGGGCGAAACGGAGGCCAGTGGCGTCGTGGTGACCGACGCCGAGGAGGCCGCGCGGGAGTTGCTGGCGCTTGCCGAGCCGCATGTGGCGGACGTCCCGTTGGCCTCGCGGGCGGCGGAGGCGCAGGCGATGCTCGGGGAGCTCGCGGCGCGTTCCGGGGACGCCGAGGAGGCCACGGACCGGCTCTCGCTGGCCGTGGAGACGTTCGTGGCGGCCGGGCTGCCGTGGTTCGCCGTCGAGTACGACTCCCGGCTCGCCGGGATCGCCCTGCGCCTCGGCGACACGGACAGGGCGGAACGGGCGGCGCGCGCCGCGCTGGACCACGCAGGGGCGTACCTGGAACCCATGGGCCAGGCCCAGTTGCACCTCCAGCTCGCTGAAATCCTCGGCACCAGTGGGCAGTTGCGGCCCGCTTCGGAGCACGCCCTGGAGGCCGCGCACTGGGCCGACGAGGCGGGCCAGGCCGGCACGCTCGGCGCCTGGGCACGGCACCAGCTCGGCGGTTTCCTGCTCCGTCAGCGGCGGTGGGCGGAGGCCGCCGAGGTGCTGGAGTCGGCACTGCCCGATCTGACCGCCGACATGCACGGTGACGGTGCGATCGTGCAGACGCGGTGGTGGCTCGGCGACTGTCTCACCGAGCTCGGCGAACACCGCGAGGCCGCCGAACACTGGCTGCGGGCCGCGGACATCGCCCGGCACTGGCCCGAACAGCGTGACCACGCGATGCTCGCGCATCTCGCCGCCGAGGCCCTTGGGCACGCCGGGCTGCCCGCCGAGGCGGACCAGGCGTACGCCCGTGCCGGCGACCTCTGGCGCGCCCTCGGCAACGTCCACGGGCTGGTCCGGTCGCTGCGGGCGCGTGCGTGGGCCGCGGCCCGTGCGGATGTGGGGCTCGATGGGGCGCGGGAGTTGATGTTGGTGGCGGTGCGGGAGTGCGAGGCGGCAGTCGAGGGGGCGTCCATCGCATCGGGGTCGCCGTCCGAGTCGCCGTTTGGCTTGCCGTCCGAGTCACCCTTTGGCTTGCCGTCCGACTTGCCGGCTGGCTCGTCGGCTGGCTCGTCGGAGGATGAGGACGTACTTCGTCGCCTCGTCGCCGAACTCGGCCACACCTATCGCCAGTTCGGGGACCTTGTGGCCCGGTCCGTGCCCGACGACGCGGACGAGGCTGCCGCCCAGGGCGCGTTCGAGGAGGCCCTGGCGCACATCACTCAGGCGATCTCGGTGTTCGGCTCCCTCGGGGACGATGCCCTTGATGCCCGGACCGGTGCCGAACTGGCCGCCGGGTGGCTGGAGGCCGACCTTCGGCGTCCCGACGCGGCCGGGGCACGCGCGCGTGCGGTGCTTTCCGCTTACGCAGGGGTGGAGGGGGAGACCGCGGAGGCGCGGCGCGCTGAGGCGGGGAAAATGTTGGAGGTGGTGGGGGCGGGTCCGGAGCGCTGATTGGTGGCGCCGGGCGGGCGGGGCGTTTTTCGCCCCCTCCGCTCCTACCCGTCCCGTACCTGGGGCCTCCGCCCCCAGAGCCCCGCTCCTCAAACGCCGGAGGGGCTGATTTTCAGCCCCTCCGACGTTTGAGGACGAGGCCGTTCAGGCCGATCGGGGGTCTTGGGGCGGAGCCCCCGAAGTCGGGAACGGGTAGGGGCGGAGGGGGCGAAGAACCCGGCGCCCGCACCCCACCCACCCGCAGCCGCTACTCCACCCCGATCAACAACAGCGCGCCCTGCCGCCCACCCCGATACACCACCGTGTCCACCGCCAAGTACGACTCCCGCACCCGGGATTCGAGGTGCGCGGCAATGGCGTCGGGAGCCTCGTCGCCGAGGACGAGGGTGACCATTTCGCCGCCGGCGGCGAGCATGCGGTCGAGGACGGTTTCTGCGGTGCCGGTGATGTTGGAGCCGATCACGGCGACATCGCCGTCTATGAGGCCGAGGACGTCGCCGGCCTGGCAGATGCCGGCCATGGTCCAGGACTGCCGCTCGGCGACGGCGACTTCGGCGTAGCGCGTGGCCCCGGCCGCCGAGGTCATGGCGACGACGTCCTCGTCGAAGCGGCGCTCCGGCTCGTGCACGGCGAGCGCGGCAATGCCCTGAACGGCGGACCGGGTCGGGATCAACGCGACCCGGACGCCCTCCGCGCGCGCCTGCTCGGCCGCCGCGGCCGCCGTGTGGCGCAGGTCCGCGTCATTGGGCAGGAGCACCACCTCGCGCGCGTGGGCCCGCCGTACGGCCTCGACGAGCTCCCCGCTGGCGGGCGGTTCCCCGGGCCGCGCGAGCACGGTGGTGGCCCCGGCCTCCATGTACAGCCCGGCCAGACCCTCACCGGGCACGACGGCCACGATGGCGCGCTGCGCCCGCTCCCTGGGCGGTCGACCGGCCGCGCCCGCGGTATGGACGTCCCCGAGGCCGAAGTGCGTGATCCTGATCCGGTACGGCCGCCCGGCCTCGACGCCCGCTTCCACGGCGGCGCCCGCGTCGTCCACGTGCACATGGACGTTCCACAGCCCGTCGCCGCCGACCACGACGAGCGAGTCCCCCAGGACGTCGAGCCGGTCCCGCAACCGGGCCACGGCCGCGTCCTCCGCCTCCAGCAGATAGATCACCTCGAAGGCGGGCCCGCCGTCCGCCCCCGGCCCGTCCACACACACCTCGGGATGCGCGTCGACGACTTCGCTCACGGCCGCGACCACGCGCGCGTGGTCGAGTACAGGGGACACGAGCGCCCCGGGCGCCTCTCCCGTGAACGTCTCCACCAGTGCCGCCAGCACCGCCACCAGCCCCCGTCCGCCCGCGTCGACCACGCCGGCGCGCTCCAGGACGGCCAGCTGCCCGGGGGTCGCGGCGAGGGCCGCCCGCGCCCCCTCGTAGGCCGCGCGCGCGACCGTTCCGCAGTCGCCCTCGGCGCCGGTGACCGCGTCGGCGGCGGCCGAGGCGACCGTGAGGACCGTGCCTTCGACGGGGTGCGCGACGGCCTGGCGCGCGGAGTCCGCGGCTTGCCGCAGGGCGAGCCGCAGGCCCTGGCCGTCGGCGTGAGCCGTCTCACTGTCGGCGGCGAGCACCTGCGCCATGCCGCGCAACAGCTGCGCGAGGATGGTCCCGGAGTTGCCGCGGGCCCCGATCAGCGCCCCGTGCGCCATCGCCCGCACGGCGTCGGCGAGGGAGGGCCGCCCGGTCCCCGCGGACGCGGCGTCATGGCCCGCACGTGCCTCGCTCGTAGCGGCGACGGTCTCGTAGCCCGCGAAGACCGCCTCGACCGCAGCGGCAGCCGACTCCACCGTCAGATACAGATTCGTCCCGGTGTCTCCGTCGGCCACCGGGTAGACATTGATCGCGTCGATCTCCTCGCGCGCCCGTCCCAGCGCCTCCAGCGCGAGCCCGCACCAGGTGCGCACCGCGAGAGCATCCAATGTCTGCGGCACCTGCGGCACCTGCGCCTCCTTGAGCTGCTGGACGTGGGACGCAGCGTAGACCCAGGACGGGTTACTACCGGTAGGGGGCCCTGAGGAGGGCCGGAGCGGGGCCCGGGCCAGCCATGGTAGTTTCGTTCTCCGGACGCAGTCGTTGTATGCTGCTCCAGTTGCCCGATCCGATCGGGCCTTCCCCCTGGCACCGCCACTCAGATCCTAGATCTTGATTCCGGCATGCCGGGATCAACCGTAAGTGCATCTGAAGTCTTTGGAGTGACCCGTGGCTGCCAACTGCGACGTCTGCGGCAAGGGGCCGGGCTTCGGCAACAACATCTCGCACTCGCACCGCCGTACGTCCCGTCGCTGGAACCCCAACATCCAGCGCGTCCGTACCGTGGTCGGCGGGACGCCGAAGCGCGTGAACGCTTGCACCTCGTGCATCAAGGCCGGCAAGGTCTCGCGCTGACAACCGCTAGCGCGCGGCCACTGCTGGTTCGCTTGCACTGAGCCGGTCCACCTCACGGTGGGCCGGTTTTTTGCTGCCCGGTTCTCCTCTGCCCCGGGTTCTCCTCGCCCCGGGTTCCCTTCCGCCTCGGGTTCTCTTCCGCCTCCCCGCGGCCCTCACGCGCGCGTAGCCCCCGGTTTCCCTCACCCGTCTCCGCGCGACCTGCCAGAATCTGCCCAATGCGCTTCGGCATCCTGGGCCCCCTCGACATCCGCACCGCAGACGGTAGCCCCCTGGACCCCGGCGGCCCCCGCCCCCGCGCCCTGCTCGCCCTGCTCCTCCTGGACGCGGGGCGCACAGTCTCCACGGAACGGCTGACGGACGGCCTGTACGGGGTCGAGCCGCCGGCCGGGGCTGCCAACGCCCTCCAATCCCAGGTCTCCCGGCTGCGCAAGCGACTCGGCCCGCACGCGGAGATCGAGGCGAGCCCCACCGGCTACCGCATCGACGTCTCTCCCGACGCCGTCGACGCCCACCGCTTCGAGCGCCTGGCCGGTGAGGGCCGCACCGCCCTCGCCCGAGGCGACCACACAGGCGCGGCGGCCACGCTTCGGGAGGCGCTCGCCCTGTGGCGCGGCCCCGCGCTGGCCGATCTCCCCGACGCGCACGCCCAGGTCAACCGGCTCCACGAGCTGAGACTCGCCGCCGTACAGGACCGCGTCGACGCCGAACTCTCACTCGGCGGCGGCCCCGAACTGGTACCGGAGCTCCGTGAACTGATCACCGCACACCCGCTGAGCGAGCGGCTGTACGGGCAGCTGATGCGGGCCCTGCACGCGGGCGGACGGCCCGCCGAGGCGCTCACGGTGTACGAGGAGGTACGGCGCACGCTCGCGGACGAACTGGGCGCCGATCCGTCGCCCGAACTGTCCGCACTCCACCTGGAGCTGCTCAAGGGCGCGGCTCCCGCCCAACGGCGCGTCCCCGCCCAATTGACGCGCTTCATCGGCCGCGGCGCCGAGCTCCGGCAGATCGGCACGCTGCTCGCGGAGGCTCGCCTGGTGACCCTCACGGGACCCGGCGGCGCGGGCAAGACCCGACTCGCGACAGAGGTCGCGAGCGCGCACGCAAACGCCGCCACAAACGCCCACGTGAGCGCCGTCGCCGACGAGCAGGCAAACGCCCGCGCAAGCGTCTGCGCAAACGCTTGCGTAAGCGCTTACGCAGACGCTCGCGTAAACGCTTACGCAGACGTCTGCTTCGTCGAACTGACCACCCTCACCGACGGCTCCCAGATCCCGTTCGCCATCCTCACCGCACTCGGTGTGCGCGAGGGTTTCCGCACGCCAGCGACCGACACCACGCAGCGGCTCCTCGCCGCTTTGGAGGACCGCGAGCTGCTGCTGGTGCTGGACAACTGCGAGCACCTGGTCGAGGACGCGGCCCGGGTCGCCGCGCTGCTTCTTGGGACCTGCCCCGGTGTACGGATCCTCGCCACCAGCCGCGAGTCCCTGGGGATCACGGGTGAGGTGCTGTGCCCGGTGCCCCCGCTGCCGCCGGAGCCCGCCACCCGGCTGTTCGTGGACCGGGCGGCCGCTGTGAAGCCGGGTTTCGAGGGGCACGCGCGCGTGGCCGACATCTGTGCCGCGCTCGACGGACTGCCGCTGGCCATCGAACTGGCCGCGGCCCGGCTGCGCACCCTCACCCCCGACGAGCTCGCCGACCGCCTCGACGCCCGTCTCGCCGACCGCTTTCGGCTGCTCTCCCGGGGCGACCGCACCAAAGCCGCCCGCCACCGCACCCTCCGCGCCGTCGTGGAGTGGAGCTGGGACCTCCTGGACGACGAGGAGCGGGAGTTGGCGCGGCGGCTGACGGTGTTCCCCGGGGGCGCGACTCTCGATGCGGTCGAGGCTGTGTGCGGGGTGCCGTATCCGGAGGATCTGCTGGCCTCGCTGGCGGAGAAGTCGCTGCTGGAAGTCTCCGACGGGCGCTATCGGATGCTGGAGACCATCCGCGCGTACGCCGCCGAGCACCTCGCCGAGCAGGGCGAGGAGGAGCACCTGCGAGCCGCCCACGCCGCGTACTTCCTGCGCCTGGCCGAGGGGGCGGAACCGCATCTCCGCAGCGGTGGCCAACTCCCGTGGCTGGCCCGGTTGGGCGCCGAGCATGCCAATCTGGACGCGGCCCTGCGCCACCTCGTGCGCACGGACACGAGCCGTGCGCTGCTCCTCATGGCCGCCCTCTCCTGGTTCTGGCGGCTACGGGGCCTGCACGGCGAGCAGGTGCCGCTCGCCCGCGAACTGCTGGCGGCCGTGGGCGACGCTCACCCGGAGGCCCTGGCGGAGGAGTACGTCCTCTGCCTGCTCAACACGATCTCCGGTGGTGCCGATGACGACGATCCCGCCGCCCGTGAACACCTCGACCGCGCGGCTGTCCTGCTCGGCTCCCTGCACCACCCACTGCGCCTGCCGTTCACGTTCGTGATGTGGTCCGTCGCGGACGGGCCGCGCCGAGTCACCGACGAGCAGGTGCGCACACAGGTCGGCGACGCCCCCTGGGGACTGGCCCTGATGGAGCTCGGCGACGGCTTCCAGCAGCTGTTCGCCGGACGGCCCGACGCGGCCGAGGCGGCGCTCACCCGTGGTCTGGCCGGCTTCCGGGCCACCGGAGACCGCTGGGGCCTGGCCAACTGCCTCGACCCACTGGCCATGCTCGCCGACCAGCGCGGGGACCATGAGCGGGCCCTGGAGCTGATCGACGAGGCCCTGACCTACGTACGGGAGTTGGCGGCGCCCGAGGAGACCGGTGACCTGGTGCAGCGCCGCGCCACCGTCCTGCTGCACCTGGGGGACCTCGACGCGGCGGCCGAGCACTACACACACGCCGCCTCCCTGGCCCGTACGGCCGGTGCCCCCGACAAGGTGGCGGCGGCCCGGCGCGGTCTGGGCGACACCGCCCGGCTGTCCGGGGACACGGCACGCGCGCGCGGGCGCTACGAAAACGCCCTGGAGGCCTGTGCCGGGAACTGGTTCAGCGTCGGCGAATCCGTACGGATCTTCATCGGCCTGGGCCGTACCGCCCTCGCCGAGCAATGCGCCGACGAGGCCCGCGACTGGTTCGTCCAGGCCCATGCCCTCGCCCTCGAGGTGCACGGCGGTCTCGAACTCGCCGACGCCACCGAGGCGCTGGCGTGCGTCGCCGAGAGCCCCGAGCGCGCCGCCGTCCTGCTCGGCGCGGCCGTCGCCCTGCGGGGCACCGCGCCCGAGGGCGACCCCGAGATCGTCCGCATCAGGGACCAGATACGGAAAGAGCTCTCTCCGGAGGCATACGAAAAGGCCTTTCAGCAGGGCCGGAGCCTCGGGTCAGCGGCGGTCAGCGAACGGTAAGGGCACGGTCAGCGCCTCCGGCGAAGCTCCTGACCATGACGAACAACGACACGGCCAAGCCTGCCGACCACACCACCGAACTCGCCCACCTCGACGTCCTGATCTCCGGCGCCAGCATCGCCGGCCCCGCCCTCGCCCTCAACCTCGCCCGGTACGGCGCCCGCGTCACCGTCATCGAGAAGGCCGCCGCTCTCCGCGAGGGCGGGTTCGCGGTCGACTTCCGGGGACACGTCCACCGGACCGTCCTGACCGCCATGGGCGTCTGGGACGAGATCCACGCCCGCCAGACCCACATGGGCCGCCAGATCGTCGTCGACGCCGACGGCAGCCCGCGCGTCGACCTGCCGGCCGAGATGATGAGCGGCGACGTGGAGATCTTCCGCGGCGAGCTGGCACAGATCATGTACGAGCGCACGAGGGACAGCGTGGAGTACGTCTTCGGCGACTCGATCGCCACGCTCACCGAGTCTCCCGAAGGCGTCGACGTCACCTTCGAACGCGGCGCGCCCCGCCGCTTCGACCTCGTCGTGGGCGCCGACGGACTGCACTCCCTCACTCGCCGCCTGGCCTTCGGGGACGAGTCCCGCCACCTGCGCTTCCTCGACCACTATGTGGCGGGCTTCGACATCCCCAACCACCTGGGCCTGGACCGTACCGCCCAGATCTACAGCGAGCCGGGCCGGGCGGTCTCCGTCAGCAACTACGACGGCGACCCGGACCGCGCGGGCGCGCTGCTCGTCTTCCGCTCCGAGAAGCTGGAGTACGACCGCCGGGACGTCGCCGCGCAGAAGCGGATCCTCGCCGAGCGGTTCGCCGGGATGGGCTGGGACACGCCGCACGTCCTCAAGGCCCTGGAGGAGGCCGACGACCTGTACTTCGACGCGATCGCCCAGATCCACATCGACCGGCTCACCAAGGGCCGTGTGGCGCTGCTCGGGGACGCCGGGTACGGCGCGACCATGGGCGGCATGGGCACCGGTGTCGCGATCGTCGGTGCGTACGTCCTGGCCGGGGAGCTGGCTCTCGCGGGCGGCGACCACCGCACCGCGTTCGCCGAGTACGAGACGCGGATCCGGGACTTCGCCAAGGGTTGCCAGAAGATCTCCGGCAACGCCGGCCCGTTCTTCGCCCCGCCCACCGAGCGGCGGATCCGCAGCCGCGACCGGATGTACCGGATCCTCAGCTCCCGCCCCCTGGCCCGCTTCTTCAAGAAGCTCACCGAGAAGGCGGCCACCGACATCAAGCTGCGGGAGTACCCGCGCCCGTAAACGATTGCGCAAGCGTTTACGCAAACGCTTGCGCGCCCCGCACGCAAACGCTCACTGACACACCACCCCGTACGACTGACACACCACCCCGTACGCAAGCGCATACGCGCCCGCACAAAAACGCTTACGCGCCGGCCCTGAACCGCCACCCATGATCCACCGGCCCGATCCCGCCCCCCAGCGCGAACCCGGCCGCGATCGCCCCGGTGACGTACTCCTTTGCCGCCGCCACCGCCTCCGGCACGGTCTGCCCCTTCGCCAGCCCAGAAGCAATGGCTGACGCCAGGGTGCAGCCCGTGCCGTGCGTGTGCCGGTTGTCGTGGCGCGGGGCCCGCAGCCAGTGCTCCTCGGAGCCGTCGGTGAGCAAGTCCACAGCGTCACCGGGCAGATGACCGCCCTTGATCAGGACCCACTTCGGCCCGTACGACAGCACGGCCGCCGCGGCTCGCCCGAGATCGTCCTCCGACTCGACCCGCACACCGGTGAGTTGGGCCACCTCGTCGAGGTTCGGCGTCGCCACGGTAGCCACCGGCAGCAGCTTCGTCCGTACCGAGTCCAGCGCGGACGCGGCGAGCAGCGAGTCCCCGTGCTTGGAGATGCCGACCGGGTCGACGACGGCCGGCGCGTCCGTCGTGCCGATCAACTCGGCGACGGCCTCGACGAGTTCGGCCGAGGCGAGCATGCCGGTCTTGACCGCCTGGACGCCGATGTCGTCGACGACGCTGCGGTACTGGGCGCGCACCGCTTCCACCGGCAGCTCCCAAGCGCCCTGGACGCCCAGGGAGTTCTGCGCGGTGACGGCGGTGATCACGCTCATGCCGTGCACCCCGAGCGCGAGCATCGTCTTCAGGTCGGCCTGGATCCCGGCACCGCCACCGGAGTCGGAGCCCGCGACCGTCAGGACCCTGGGCGGCGCGCCCACGGCACTCATGACTCGATGTCCCCGAAGTGGTCCCAGCCGCCCTTGCTCGTCCAGGGCGCCCCGTCCACCGTGACCTGCGGCAGCGCCGACGGGTTGAGCACCTCGCCGATCACCTTCCAGCGGGCGGGCAGCTTCACGTCCGGCGGGAAGGTCGCGACGATCGCGTGGTCCTCGCCGCCGGTGAGCACCCACTGGAGGGGGTCGACGCCGACGGCCTGCCCGATGTCGTTCATCTGGGAGGGGATGTCGATGTCGCCGGAGCGGACGTCGATGCGCACCTTGCTGGCCTCGGCGATGTGCCCGAGGTCGGCGATCAGCCCGTCGCTGACGTCCGTCATGGAGGTCGCGCCGAGCCCGGCCGCCGCGGGACCCGCGTGATACGGCGGTTCGGGACGCCGGTGGGCCTCGACGAAGGCGCGCGGCGAGCGGAAGCCCCGTGAGAGCACCGCGTACCCGGCCGCCGACCAGCCCAGCCAGCCCGTCACGGCGACGACGTCACCGGGCTGGGCGCCGGCCCGGGTGACCGGCTCGTGGTTGCGCAGATCACCGAGCGCGGTGATCGCGATGGTGATCGTGTCACCGCGTACGACATCGCCGCCGACCACGGCCGCGCCCGCGACCTGGCACTCGTCGCGCAGCCCGTCCATCAGCTCGGAGGGCCAGGTGGCCGGGAGTTCGGCCGGGACGACCAGGCCGAGCAGCAGCGCGGTCGGTACGGCGCCCATCGCGGCGATGTCCGCGAGGTTCTGCGCGGCCGCCTTGCGCCCCACGTCGTACGCCGTGGACCAGTCGCGGCGGAAGTGCCGTCCCTCCAGGAGGATGTCGGTGCTCGCCACGACCCTGCGGTCGGGCGCGGCCACCACTGCGGCGTCGTCGCCGGGGCCGACCCGGACCGCCGGGGTGGTGGTGAGACGCGAGGTGAGCTCTCGGATGAGCCCGAACTCCCCCAACTCGCCCACGGTGCCCTTCATGATCGTAGTGCTCCCTCTGTCGCTACCCGTGCCCGGTCGCGAGCCGTCTCCGTACTCGGTACGGTCGAGTTGACCGTCAACTTGTGCAGTCCGTGCACCCCGGCGCGCAAGCCCCAGCCACCGCGGGTCTCCCCGCGGCGAGCGGCAACGCGATACCGTGGCGTTCCTTTTCCCCACATGATCCTCGTGGCCGCCCTGGAGGTTCCGTGGTACAGGCGTACATCCTGATCCAGACGGAGGTCGGCAAAGCGTCGACCGTCGCCGAGACGATCAGCAAGATCCCGGGGGTGATCCAGGCCGAGGACGTGACAGGACCGTACGACGTCATCGTGCGGGCCCAGGCCGACACGGTCGATGAACTCGGCCGCATGGTGGTCGCGAAGGTCCAGCAAGTGGACGGCATCACCCGCACCCTGACCTGTCCGGTCGTGCACCTGTAGCCCCCGTCTACCCTTGGCCGGTGAACTTCTTCCGTCACCGGCACACCGCTTTCTTCGGGCTGCCCGTCCTCGCGCTGCTGATCACGATTGCGGGCTGCTCCTCAGCAGACGACAACGCGTCGGTCTCGGTTCCGAGCCCGAACGCGAAGGTCACCAAGCTGTGCCAGAACCTGGACAAGGTGCTGCCGCGGAAGGTGGACGGCCTCGGCCGCAAGGATCCCGAGCCCCGGTCCGCGCTGACCGCGGGCTGGGGAAGCCCGGCGATCATACTGCGCTGCGGTGTCGAGCGGCCTCCGAAGATGATTGACCCGAAGGTGGCCCTCGGCGACGACCCGAAGGCGGTCGGTGGCACCGTGAACGGCGTCGACTGGCTGATGGAGAAGCAGGACGACGGGTCGACCCGCTTCACCACCGCGAACCGCAGCGCGTACGTCGAGGTGACCGTGCCCAAGGGGCGGGACACCTCGGGCATGCTCGTCGACGTGGCCGCGTCCATCAAGAAGGCGATCCCCAAGGGGATCGCCAACTGACACGAGGGCTGTAGGACGCGCTCAGCGCAGCCCCGTCGACCGGCGCAGCGCCGCCTGCACCAGGCGGTCCACCAGCTCCGGGTAGCTGACGCCCGTCTCCTGCCACATCCGCGGGTACATGGAGATCGGCGTGAAGCCCGGCATCGTGTTGATCTCGTTGATCACGAACTCGCCGTCCTCGGTCAGGAAGAAGTCCGCGCGGACGAGACCCTCGCACGACGCCGCGTCGAAGGCCTCGACGGCCAGCCGCCGCACCTCGGCCGTCTGCTCCTCGGTGAGCGGCGCGGGCACGATCCCGGAGGCCGAGTCGATGTACTTCGCCTCGAAGTCGTAGAACTCGTGGGACTGCACGGGCGGAATCTCCGCGGGGACGGAGGCGCGCGGCCCGTCCTCGAACTCAAGGACCCCGCACTCGATCTCGCGGCCGCGCAGCAGCGCCTCCACGATGATCTTCGGGTCGTGCCGCTGAGCCTCCTCGATCGCCTGGTCGAGGCCTTCGAGGGAGTCGACCTTCGTAATGCCGAACGACGACCCCGCGCGCGCGGGCTTCACGAAAAGCGGCCAGCCGTGGTCACCCGCGAAGTCGATGATCTTCTTGCGGGCAGCGGACTGGTCCCGCTCCCACTCGCGGGGCCGGATCACCACGTACGGGCCGACCTTCAGCCCGAAGGAGGTGAACACCCGCTTCATGTAGTCCTTGTCCTGGCCGACGGCCGAGGCGAGCACGCCCGAACCGACGTACGGGACCCCGGAGAGCTCCAGGAGGCCCTGGAGGGTGCCGTCCTCGCCGTACGGGCCGTGCAGCACGGGGAAGACGACGTCGACCTCGCCCAGGGCCTTGGGGACCGATCCGGGCTCGCTGTAGACCACTTCGCGGTTGGCCGGGTCGAGGGGGAGCACCACGCCGCCCTCGCTCGACTCGGCGAGCTGCTCGACGTTCGGCTGCTGCCGGTCGATGATGGCCATCCGCTCCGGCTCGTCGGCGGTGAGTGCCCAACGGCCGTCCCGGGTGATGCCGATCGGCAGGACGTCGTACTTCGTACGGTCGATGGCGCGCAGCACCGCGCCGGCCGTGACCACGGAGATCCCGTGTTCGGAGCTGCGGCCGCCGAAGACGACGGCCACGCGCGGCTTGCGAGGCGGCTGCTCAGGGCTCTGGGGGAGGTTCTCGGTGCTCATATCGCGTTGAGAGTACCCGTTGGTACGGCGGTGAGTCAGCGCCCCACGACGGCCGTTGCTCAGCGTCGCGCGAGTGGTCGCACAGCGTTGATCCTCAGCGCCGGACGAGCTGTCGTGCGAGCCGTCGGACGACAGCTCGCACCGCGTCGATGCTCAGCGGCGCTCGGGCTTCGCGCTGCGCGACATCAGCTCCTTGAGAGCGACGACGGGCGGCTTGCCCTCGTGGACGATGCCGACGACGGTCTCCGTGATGGGCATGTCGACGCCGTGCCTGCGGGCCAGATCCAGCACGGACTCACAGGACTTGACGCCCTCGGCGGTCTGCTTGGTGACCGCGATGGTCTCCTGGAGGGTCATGCCCTTGCCGAGGTTGATGCCGAAGGTGTGGTTGCGCGACAGCGGCGAGGAGCAGGTGGCCACCAGGTCGCCGAGGCCGGCGAGTCCGGAGAACGTCATCGGGTCGGCGCCCATGGCGAGTCCGAGCCGGGTGGTCTCCGCGAGCCCGCGCGTGATGAGCGAGCCCTTGGCGTTGTCGCCGAGGCCCATGCCGTCCGCGATGCCGACGGCGAGACCGATCACGTTCTTGACGGCGCCGCCGAGTTCGCAGCCCACCACGTCTGTGTTGGTGTACGGGCGGAAGTACGGCGTGTGGCAGGCGGACTGGAGGCGCTGGGCGACCGCTTCGGAGCGGCAGGCGACCACGGCGGCGGCCGGCATCCGCGCGGCGATCTCCCGGGCGAGGTTGGGCCCGGTGACCACGGCGATACGGTCCGCGCCGACCTTGGCGACGTCCTCGATCACCTCGCTCATCCGCATGGTGGAGCCGAGTTCGACACCCTTCATGAGGGACACGAGGACGGTCTCGGGCGCGAGCAGCGGCACCCATTCCGCGAGGTTTCCGCGCAGCGTCTGCGACGGCACCGCGAGGACCGTGAAGTCGGCCTCCGCGGCGGCCTCTGCGGGGTCGGATGTGGCCCGCAGGTTCTCGGGGAGTTCGACACCGGGCAGGTAGTCCGGGTTCGTCCGGGTGGAGTTGACCGCCGCGGCCAGTTCGGCACGGCGGCCCCACAGGGTGACGTCGCATCCCGCGTCGGCGAGCACCATGCCGAACGCGGTGCCCCACGATCCGGTCCCGAAGACGGCCGCCTTGACCGGCTTGCTCACGTGCCCTGCCCCTCTTCCTGCTGTGCCTTCGCTTTTTCCTTCGCCGCCGCCCTGCGGCGCTGCGCGATGCGCACCTCACGGGGGTCGTACGGCTTCACGGGCGCCTTCTGGCCGCGGATCTGCTCCAGCTGCGCGGTGATGGCGGCCATGATGACCTCGGTGGCCTCCTTCAGGAGGTCCGGGCTCATCTCCTTGTCGTAGAAGCGCGAGAGGTCCACCGGCGGGCCCGCGAGCACGTGGTGGGTCTTGCGCGGAAGGAGGTTGGGCTTCTTGGCGTAGGGCGGCAGCAGTTCGTTGGCGCCCCACTGGGCGACCGGAATCACCGGGCACTTGGTCTCCAGCGCGACCCGCGCGGCGCCCGTCTTGCCGGTCATCGGCCAGCCGTCGGGGTCGCGGGTGAGGGTGCCCTCGGGGTAGAACGCGACGCACTCGCCGCGCTCCACGGCGTCGATCGCGGCCCGGAAGGCGCTCAGCGCGTCGGTGCTCTCGCGATAGACGGGGATCTGTCCGGTGCCGCGCATCGCGGCCCCGACGAATCCCTTCTTGAAAAGGCCCGCCTTCGCCAGGAATCGCGGAACACGCCCGGTGTTGTACTGATAGTGCGCATACGCGAAGGGATCCACATGCGAATTGTGGTTCACCGCGGTGATAAATCCGCCCTCGACCGGAATGTTCTCCATTCCGCGCCAGTCCCGCTTGATCAGAACCACCAGCGGCGGTTTGCAGAGGACCGCTGCGAAGCGGTACCAGAAGCCGATTCTGCGGCGGGGCACGCGGACACCTTCCTCTAGGGCCTGGCGGCACAAGTGTCGCCCCAGGCCGCCTGTCTGTCGAGAACACGGTACGCCCCGGCGTCCGGAGCGCCAGGGCGGCCGGGTCACAATGGGGCGCGACAAGGGAGGGTGGAACACTCGTGCGATGGACTGTGGTCGTACCCCTCAAACCCCTGGCGCGGGCCAAGAGCAGACTGGCCGACACGGCCGCCGACGGACTGCGCCCCGGGCTCGCCCTCGCCTTCGCGCAGGACACCGTGGCGGCCGCGCTGGCCTGTGCGGCGGTCCGCGATGTGGCGGTAGTCACGGACGACGCCCTGGCCGGGCGGGAGCTGGCCGCGCTCGGCGCCCGGATCGTCGCGGACGAGCCGGGAGGCGGCCTCAACGCCGCGTTGGCGCACGGAGCGGGGGTCGTACGGTCCTGGCGCCCCGACAGTGCCGTGGCGGCCCTCAACGCCGATCTTCCCGCCCTGCGGTCCGCGGAATTGATGCGGGTACTCGATGCGGCCGCCGAATTCCCCCGCGCATTTCTGCCGGATGCCGACGCAATCGGTACAACTCTGCTGGCCGCCGGGCCGAGGCGGGAATTGCTTCCGGCTTTCGGTACGGATTCCCGGGCTCGTCATCGCGCCTCGGGTGCCGTGGAACTCCGGCTCGACGCCGTGGATTCCGTACGGCAGGACGTGGACACCGGGGATGATCTGCGGGCCGCGCTGGCGCTGGGGGTCGGGCCGCGCACGGCGGAAGCAGCGGCGCGGTTGCTGATTCCCGGGCAGTAGGTGGGCTCTACGGCCGCGAGCCGTCCATGGCCGGTCGCGCCCACGCGGCGAAGCCGCATATGCCACAGCCCCGCGCCCTCAAGGGCCCGTAGGCTGCCCCCATGCAGGCGACCGCGTACACATACGACCCCGAGACCCGTAGCGGCCAGGTGCTGCTCGACGACGGCACCCCCGTGCCCTTCGACGGCCCGGCGTTCGACGCCGGCGGGCTGCGGCTGCTGCGCCCGGGCCAGCGGGTGCGTATCGAGACCGAGGGCGAGGGCGAGGCCCTCCGGATCACCCTCGTCACCCTGCAGACGCTCTAGACGTCGCGCACACGCCGCGGGCCGGGCTCCCGAGGGGAGCCCGGCCCGGCGCGTGAGTTGCCCCTGCGCCCCTGCTTCTAGCGGGCGGTGGTCTTCTTGGCGGTGGTCTTGCGAGCCGTCGACTTCTTGGCGGGGGCCTTCTTGGCCGTCGCCTTCTTCGCCGGGGCCTTCTTGGCCGTCGCCTTCTTGGCGGTGGTCTTCTTCGCCGTGGCCTTCTTGGCGGCCGCCGTGGTCTTCTTGGCGGGGGCCTTCTTCGCCACGGCCTTCTTGGCGGTGACCTTCTTGGCGGGGGCCTTCTTCGCCACAGCCTTCTTGGCCGCGGCCTTCTTGGCGGTGACCTTCTTGGCCGCGGCCTTCTTGACCGTGGCGGCGGCACCGCCGGTCAGGCTGCCCTTGGGCGCCTTCTTGACGGCGACCTCGCCACCGCGCGGGAGCTTCTTCGAGCCGCTCACCAGGTCCTTGAAGCCCTGGCCCGCGCGGAAGCGCGGCACAGAGGTCTTCTTGACCCGAACACGCTCCCCGGTCTGCGGGTTGCGGGCGTAACGAGCCGGACGGTCGACCTTCTCGAAGGAACCGAAGCCGGTGACCGAGACCCGGTCCCCGCCGACAACTGCACGGACGATGGCGTCCAGTACGGCGTCGACCGCGTCGGCGGCCTGCTGACGCCCGCCGACCTTGTCGGCAATCGCTTCTACGAGCTGCGCCTTGTTCACGTCTTCCCCTTCGGAGACATTGCCCGAACGAATGCGTTCAAGCTTTTTCGCACGTTAGGCAGATATATACCGCAAATCAAACACGAAACGGGCTAATCACCCTTGTGCCGCAACGAACTCGGGCTGTAGCGAAGTTCCTCAGCGTTCCTCTTCGAGGAATCGACCCTCGTCGAGGTCGTTGGTGAACCGCTCCAGACGCCTTGTCGCATCGGCGAGATCGTGCTTGGCCACGGCCGTAATGACCAGCAGCTTCCGGGTCAGCGCCATCCGTACGCCCTCCGGGACTTGCAGTGCGCGCACTCTTGTGTGCGCTTCCTTGAGTTGGGCCGCGACTGCCACGTAGAGCTCGAGTTGGCCGTCGTGTTCCATGCACAGATTGTGCCATCTGGGGCGAGTTGTCGCCTGCGCAGGGGGTAACTGCCGTCCCCGGAGGGGGTTCGGAGCACCTCGGCACGACGCGGGGCCAAGATGCGCGTACCCAGGCAATAGCCTTTGTAACTAGGGGAGTTGGAGCCCTCCAAAGCGGCGCGCCGGAGCCGTCCGAAGGCAGACACAGCTGTACCCCCAACCGTCCACGATTGGGGGTACAGAGGGGTGTTGCGGTGGCTGAAATCAGCCTTGCGTGAGCCGAGTATCAGGCGATCGACCGGACGTGAATCCGGCCCGCGCGTCAGACGTGCAGCGTCTTCGGCTTGTGCGACGGCCGCTTGGTCTCGTACGCCGCGATGTCGCCCTCGTTCTGGAGGGTGATGGAGATGTCGTCCAGGCCGTTCAGCAGCCGCCAACGGGCGTTCTCGTCGAGTTCGAAGGCGGCGGTGATGCCTTCGGCGCGCACCTCGCGGGCCTCCAGGTCGACCGTGATCTCGGCCTCGGGGTCCTGCTCGGTGAGTTCCTGCAGCGCGTCCACGATCTTCTGCTCCAGAACCACCGTGAGCAGGCCGTTCTTGAGCGAGTTGCCCCGGAAGATGTCCGCGAAGCGGGAGGAGATGACGGCCTTGAAACCGTAGTTCTGCAGCGCCCAGACGGCGTGCTCGCGGGAGGAGCCGGTACCGAAGTCGGGTCCTGCGACCAGGACCGTGGCGCCCTTGCGCTCGGGCTGGTTGAGGATGAAGGACGAGTCCTTGCGCCAGGCCTCGAACAGCCCGTCCTCGAAACCGTCCCTGGTCACCTTCTTGAGCCAGTGGGCGGGGATGATCTGGTCGGTGTCGACGTTGCTGCGGCGCAGCGGGACGGCCCGGCCGGTGTGCGTGGTGAATGCTTCCATGACTCTCAGACTCCAGCGGGCACAGGGGCGTCGGACAGGTCGGCGGGCGAGGCCAGGTGGCCCAGCACGGCGGTCGCGGCGGCGACCTGCGGCGAGACCAGGTGCGTACGGCCGCCCTTGCCCTGCCTGCCCTCGAAGTTGCGGTTGGAGGTGGACGCCGAGCGCTCACCGGGGGCCAGCTGGTCGGGGTTCATGCCCAGACACATGGAGCAGCCCGCGTGCCGCCATTCGGCGCCGGCCTCCTTGAAGACCACGTCCAGGCCCTCGGAGACCGCCTGCAGACCGACCCGCGCGGAGCCGGGGACCACCAGCATCCGTACGCCGTCGGCGACTTTGCGGCCCTCGACGATCGCGGCGGCCGCACGCAGGTCCTCGATACGGCCGTTGGTGCACGAACCTACGAAGACGGTGTCGACCTTGATGTCGCGCAGCGGCTGTCCGGCGGTCAACCCCATGTATTCCAGGGCCTTTTCGGCGGCCAGGCGCTCCGAAGCGTCTTCGTACGAAGCAGGGTCGGGGACGGACGCCGAAAGCAGCGCGCCCTGGCCCGGGTTGGTGCCCCAGGTGACGAACGGCGCCAGCGCGGCGGCGTCGATGACGACCTCCGCGTCGAATTCCGCGTCCGCGTCCGACTTCAGGGTCTTCCAGTACGCGACCGCGGCGTCCCACTCCTCGCCCTCGGGGGCGTGCGCGCGGCCCTTGAGATACGCGAAGGTGGTCTCGTCGGGGGCGATCATGCCCGCGCGGGCGCCGGCCTCGATCGACATGTTGCAGATGGTCATCCGGGCCTCCATCGAGAGCTTCTCGATGGCGGAGCCGCGGTATTCCAGGATGTAGCCCTGGCCGCCGCCCGTGCCGATCTTGGCGATGATCGCCAGGATCAGGTCCTTGGCCGTGACGCCCTCGGGCAGTTCGCCGTCGACCGTGATGGCCATGGTCTTGGGGCGGGCCAGCGGCAGCGTCTGGGTGGCCAGCACGTGCTCGACCTGCGAGGTGCCGATGCCGAACGCCAGCGCGCCGAAGGCGCCGTGCGTGGAGGTGTGGGAGTCACCGCACACGACCGTGGTGCCGGGCTGGGTCAGGCCCAGCTGCGGTCCCACCACGTGTACGACGCCCTGCTCGACGTCGCCCAGCGAGTGCAGCCGTACACCGAACTCGGCGCAGTTCTTGCGCAGCGTCTCCAGCTGGGCCCGGGAGACCGGGTCCGCGATGGGCTTGTCGATGTCGAGGGTCGGGGTGTTGTGATCCTCGGTGGCGATGGTGAGGTCGAGACGGCGCACGGGGCGCCCCGCCTGACGGAGACCGTCGAAGGCCTGCGGGCTGGTCACCTCGTGCAGCAGGTGCAGATCGATGAAGAGGAGGTCGGGCTCGCCCTCGGCGCGCCGGACGACATGGTCGTCCCAGACCTTCTCCGCGAGTGTCCTACCCATCGCTTTCCCTCCGGCCGGCCTGTGTGGCGCCGGCCCAACTAGAGATTTCCGGGGCGGCGGCGCTCGTACCCCTCGTACCGGACGCCTGCCGCCGGGCCCGTTGGTCCGCGGGCCGCTGTGTCTACAAGGGTGGCGCGTTCCACCGAAAATTGAACTTGCGTTTCACAGAGTGAGACGCGAGTATCGTTGCATGGACAACAGTAGCGGCGTCGGCGTTCTGGACAAGGCAGCCCTTGTCCTGAGCGCTCTGGAGTCCGGTCCGGCCACCCTCGCGGGCCTGGTCGCGGCGACCGGACTGGCACGACCCACGGCACATCGCCTCGCCGTGGCACTTGAACACCACCGCATGGTGGCGCGTGACATGCAGGGCCGTTTCATTCTCGGCCCCCGCCTCGCCGAGCTGGCCGCGGCCGCCGGTGAGGACCGCCTCCTCGCGACGGCCGGACCGGTGCTCACGCACCTGAGGGACGTCACGGGCGAGAGCGCGCAGCTCTACCGCCGCCAGGGCGACATGCGCATCTGCGTCGCCGCGGCCGAGCGCCTGTCGGGCCTTCGGGACACCGTCCCGGTCGGCTCCACGCTCACCATGAAGGCCGGCTCCTCGGCCCAGATCCTGATGGCCTGGGAGGAGCCGGAGCGCCTGCACCGCGGCCTCCAGGGCGCCCGCTTCACCGCCACCGCGCTCTCCGGCGTACGACGCCGGGGCTGGGCCCAGTCCATCGGCGAGCGCGAGCCGGGCGTCGCGTCCGTCTCCGCGCCGGTACGCGGCCCCTCGAACCGAGTCGTTGCCGCCGTCTCGGTCTCCGGACCGATCGAGCGCCTGACGCGCCACCCCGGCCGTATGCACGCCCAGGCGGTCATCGACGCCGCCGCCCGCCTCTCCGAGGCCCTGCGCCGCACGGGCTGACCTTCGGGTACGACGAGGGGACCTGCCTCAACGCCGCGGCAGGCCCCCTCGCTCCCCCGATCCCCCCTGTCACCTGGCTTCTTCGACCGCGCCTGCCGACCGGTACCTGAACCGGTCCTCGGCGCGGCGCCCCCGCTTCTCGAGGGGCAGCACCCCGTGCGCGGCCGCGAGCCCGAAGGCCGGCATGTCCGCGTAGATCGACTCGTACGACCCCTCGGGCACCACATAGGCCTCGTGCCACCGCCCGACGTGCTGACGCAGCTTCCCCGCACGCTCCTGACGGTTGATGATCGCCCACGCCTTGTGGTGGAACATGTCGGGCGAGTGCGCGTAGGAGTAGAGCTTCTCCTTGGACTCCCAGTACTGGACGACGTAGTACGTCCGCGGTGAGGCCGTCAGCAGCACATGGCCGAGCAGTCCTCGGCTCTTGTCCTTCTGCAGCTCGCGCAGCATCCGCGGCATCGCCAGCAACACCGGCAGCCAGTGGTGCACGGCCCAGAAGTGGTTGATCCGCATGCCGATGAGCAGCACCACCACATCACCCTCGGCCGCCGCGGTCGTATGACCCGGCACCGGCTTCGCGAACATGACGGTCCCCTCATCAGATAGCTCCACTATCCTTCTGGTGATGCTTGGATAGTGGCACTTACCAAGGAAAGGCGCAAGAGATGCGGCTGGCGGAGCTGAGCGAGCGCAGCGGCGTGTCCGCCGCGACGATCAAGTACTACCTGCGCGAAGGGCTGTTGCCGCCGGGCCGCCAGCTCAACGCCACGACCGCCGAGTACGAGGAGGAGCATCTGCGCAGGCTGCGGCTGGTGCGGGCGATGATCCAGGTGGGCCGGGTGCCGGTGGCGAAGGTGCGCGAGGTGCTCGGGCACGTGGACGACGACTCCCTGGGCCGCTCGATCCGCCTGGGCGCGGCGATGTGGGCGCTGCCGCAGGTGCCGGAGCCGGACGAGGACGACGAGTACGTCCAGGCCGCACAGCAGGAGGTCACCGCGCTCCTGGGCCGACTCGGCTGGGAGAACGCCCAGCGGCTCACGACCATCTCCCCCGCGTACCGCTCACTGGTGGTGGCGGTTGCCGCGTTCCGCCGGCTCGGCTACGACTTCGGGGCCGAACTGCTCGCGCCGTACGCCGAGTTGATGCACCGGACAGCCGTCCTCGACCTGGACAACATGGAGACGTACCCGTCGGAGGCGGAGCGGATCGAGTTCGCGATCCTGGGGGCGATCCTCAACGAGCCGGTGCTGCAGGCGCTGCACCGGCTGGCCCAGGAGGAGGAGACGACGCGGCGGTACGGCTTCGAGTAGCCGGCGGGCACAACGAAGGCCCTCCGCCGAAGCGAAGGGCCTTCATGTTGTACCCCCGACCGGATTCGAACCGGCGCTACCGCCTTGAGAGGGCGGCGTGCTAGGCCGCTACACAACGGGGGCCTGGATCTTGCGTTTCCGCAGATCCGAGCTGGTCTACCAGGACTCGAACCTAGACTAACTGAACCAGAATCAGTCGTGCTGCCAATTACACCATAGACCAATATGGTTTAGACCAACTGCGTACCCCCGACCGGATTCGAACCGGCGCTACCGCCTTGAGAGGGCGGCGTGCTAGGCCGCTACACAACGGGGGCCCTAGCGATCCTGCATGAGAGTCAGCGGGTGCGACCCGGACTGTCCCCCCTGGGAAGGATCTGTACCCCCGACCGGATTCGAACCGGCGCTACTGCCTTGAGAGGGCAGCGTGCTAGGCCGCTACACAACGGGGGCGTTGCGGATCTGATCTCCGCGTTTGCAGATGAGCTCTGCGAGCTGGCCTACCAGGACTCGAACCTAGACTAACTGAACCAGAATCAGTCGTGCTGCCAATTACACCATAGGCCACTGAAACGCAATCCCCCGTGGGGATCTTGTTCTAGCTTGCGCCTCCGGTTACCGGCCTTTCGGCCCGCTCTCCGGCGGCGCAGGAAGAACATTACCCGAAGGTGGACGGCGCTCCAAAACGGGTATCCGCGCCGAGGACCGCGGGGAGTTCGGCCAGCGAGGCGATCCGGCGCGGGCCGGCCGGTCCGCCGTCGTCCACGGTGTGAGCGCCGCCACGGTCGATCCAGACGGAGAGCAGACCCGCGTCGGCGGCGCCGCGCCCGTCGATCTCCGGGTGGTCGCCGACGTACGCGACCTGCTGCGGGGGCAGCCCGAGGGCATCGCAGGCGGCGTGGAAGGCCTCCGCGGCGGGCTTGGAGACGCCGAGCTCGGCCGCGCACAGGACGGCCTCGAAGCGCTCGCGTACCCCGAGGACGCGGAGTTTGCCGTCCTGAACCCGGAGGCTGGAGTTGGACAGCACGGCGTGTCGGTGGCTGGCGGCGAGGGCGTCGAGAGCGGGCAGCACGTCCGGGAAGAGGGCCCAGGCGGCCTCGTAGTGCGCGACATACCGGTCGAACCACGCGTCGGCCTCGGCATCGGTCAGCCGTTCCTCCAAGAACACCCTGACCCGCTCCCGGCGCTGACCCTGCCAGTCCGTCTCCCCCGCCGAGAACCTCGCCCACTGCGCATCGGTGACCTGCCGCCAGCGCGCGAGGGCCTGCTCGACGGACTCATACCCGTCGAGCAGACCCTCGGCCGCCAAGTGCGCGCGCATCCCGGCCTGGTCCGCGGCCGTGTAGTCGAAGATCGTGTCGTCGATGTCCCAGACCACGGCCTTGATGCTCATGAACCGACGGTACCGCGGCGCCGCTCCCGGCTGGGGGTTCGGGGGTTATCCCCCGAAGAATGCAGTATCGATGTCCCAGACCAGGCCTCGATACTCATGAGTCCGTATCCCGGGCGTGGCGGACGTGTCGTTCAGTTCACGGTTGTCGTGCCGGTCAGGGTCAGGGCGGGGCCCTGACCGTCCCGCGGCTCGGCGGTGAGCTTCCAGGTGTAGGTGCCGCGCGGCACATAGGTGCCGGAGTCGTTCTGGGCGTTCCAGGAGGCGCGGACCGCGGCGGCGGTGGAGGCGCCGGTCTGGATACGCACGACGGTGCCCGCAGTATTGCTCAGGGTCAGCGTCCAGGCCGAGGGCTTGTTCAGCTGCCACACGGGCCGCCACGGGTTGGAGACGCTCGGGCCGCCCACCTGGGGGTCGGTCTGCGCCTCCATCTGCGCGAGCGGCGAGGTGGGGACGCCCGCGGTGACGATCGCCACCTGGCGCTGCTGCGTCAGGTGGGCGACGTTGCCGCCGAAGCGGTCGACGGCCCAGCTGCCGGTGCTGCCGCCGGTGTTCCGGTCCGCCGTGGGCAGCACGGCGACGGTCCGGGTGGTCGCCGTACCGGTGTGGAAGTCGGTGAGCAGCAGCTCGTGCGTGGTGCGGTTCTCGCGGATCAGATAGCCGTCGGCGAGGCGGCCCTGCCCGGCCGGGACCGTGATGGCGCGGCCGGTCGCGCGGTCGTAGACCCCGGCGGGGCCGGTCGAGCCGCAGGACCAGTACAGCCAGGTGTTGACGGCCTGGATCTCGGTGGGCGTGCAGGGGGCGCCGGTGTCGACGTGGCGACGTTCTTCTTGGCCTTGAGGTCGTACGCGACGACGCTGCCCTGGGTGCTGCCGGGGTCCACAGACACTGGCCCCAGATCGCGGCGGCGGTGCGGGGGCGGTCGATCGAGGTCTCGCCGACGCCGCCGCGCGCGGCACGGTCAGGCTCAGCTGCACGGTGGCGACCGGCGTGTCGGCGTCGGGCACGGCCTGTGCGGGTGCGGTCGGTACGGCGCACGTCAGGGCCACGGCCCCGCCGAGGGCCACTGCGGCAAGTCTTAGTGAGCGGGTCACGTTCCCCTCCCCTGAAACATGATGAACACGCGCATCATGTGCGCAGGGAACATACGACTGCCCCTGCGGGAGCGGGAGTTCACAGGACGGGTGAACTCCGGGTGGAGGCTCGGTGCATACGCAGGGGGCGGCGTCCGAACCGGACGCCGCCCCCTGCGCGTACGCCCTGCGGGTACGCGAAGTGCTTGCGCAGTGGCTACGCCGGCAGCTTCGCCAGTGCCGCGTCGATGCGGGCCAGCGTCTTCTCCTTGCCCAGGATCTCCAGGGACTCGAAGAGCGGCAGGCCGACGGTGCGGCCGGTGACGGCGACGCGGACCGGGGCCTGCGCCTTGCCGAGTTTGAGGCCGTGGGCCTCGCCGGCGGCCAGGACGGCCTCCTTGAGGGACTCGGGGTTCGTCCAGTCCGCGGCGATGAGCTTCTCGCGCGCCGAGCTCAGCAGCGCGTTCGAGCCCTCCTTCATGGCCTTGGTCCAGGACGCCTCGTCGAAGACCGGCTCCGGCAGGAACAGGAAGTCGACGTTGTCCGTGATCTCCGAGAGGACCTTCAGACGGGACTGCGCGTGCGGGGCGATCGCCTGCCACTTGACCTCGTCGAAGTCCTCCGGAGCCCAGGGGGCGAACGGGGCCCGCAGCCAGGGGGCGCAGCGCTCCGTGAAGTCCTTCACGTCGAGCATGCGGATGTGGTCGGCGTTGATCGCCTCGGCCTTCTTCAGGTCGAAGCGGGCCGGGTTCGGGTTCACGTCCGCGACGTCGAAGGCGGCGACCATCTCGTCGGTGGAGAAGATGTCGCGGTCCGCCGAGAGCGACCAGCCGAGCAGCGACAGGTAATTGAGCAGGCCCTCGGGGAGGAAACCGCGCTCCCTGTAGAGGTTGAGCGAGGACTGCGGGTCGCGCTTGGAGAGCTTCTTGTTGCCCTCGCCCATCACGTACGGGAGGTGGCCGAAGGCCGGGGTCTGCTTGGCGATGCCCAGCTCGATCAGCGCCTTGTAGAGGGCGATCTGGCGCGGGGTGGAGGAGAGCAGGTCCTCGCCGCGCAGGACGTGAGTGATCTCCATCAGGGCGTCGTCGACCGGGTTCACGAGCGTGTAGAGGGGCGCTCCGTTGGCCCGTACGATCCCGTAGTCCGGCACGTTCTCCGGGAGGTACGTGATCTCGCCGCGGACCAGGTCCGTGAAGGTGATCGTCTCGTCGGGCATGCGGAAGCGGACGATGGGCTCGCGGCCCTCGGCCTCGTAGGCGGCCTTCTGCTCGGCGCTCAGGTCGCGGCAGTGACCGTCGTAGCCGGACGGCTTGCCGGCGGCGCGGGCCGCGTCGCGGCGGGCGTCGAGCTCCTCCGTCGAGCAGTAGCAGTGGTAGGCGTGCCCGGCGTCCAGGAGCTTTCGCGCGACGTCCTGGTAGATGTCCATGCGCTGCGACTGGCGGTACGGCGCGTGCGGGCCGCCGACCTCGGGGCCCTCGTCCCAGTCGAAGCCCAGCCAGCGCAGCGAGTCCAGGAGCTGCTGGTACGACTCCTCGGAGTCGCGGGCCGCGTCGGTGTCCTCGATACGGAACACGAACGTGCCGCCGGTGTGGCGGGCGTAGGCCCAGTTGAACAGGGCCGTGCGGACCAGGCCCACGTGGGGGTTGCCGGTCGGGGAGGGACAGAAACGTACGCGGACGTTCGCGTTAGCCACGCTTGATCACCTTGTTGGTGAGAGTGCCGATGCCTTCGATGGTGACGGCGACCTCGTCGCCGACGTTCAGGGGGCCGACCCCAGCCGGGGTGCCCGTGAGGATCACGTCGCCGGGGAGCAGCGTCATGGCCTCCGTGATGTTCACGATCAGATCCTCGATGGAGTGGATCATCTCGCTGGTGCGGCCGAGCTGGCGCTGCCGGCCGTTGACCGTGCACTGGATGGTGATGCCCTCGGCGATCGCGGTGAGGTCGAGGTCCGTCTCCACCCAGGGGCCGAGCGGGCAGGAGCTGTCGAAGCCCTTGGCCCGCGCCCACTGCTTCTCGCGCTTCTGGACGTCGCGCGCGGTGATGTCGTTGGCGCAGGTGTAGCCGAGGATGACGTCCTTGACGCGCTCGCGCGGGACCTCGCGGCACATGCGGCCGATGACCACGGCGAGCTCGGCCTCGTGGTGCAGCTCGTTCGAGAAGGACGGGTACTGGATGTCGTCGCCGGGGCCGATCACCGAGGTCGACGGCTTGAAGAAGGCGAACGGCGCGTCGGGCACCTCGTTGCCGAGCTCCTTCGCGTGCTCCGCGTAGTTGCGGCCGAAGGCCACGACCTTGTTCGGGAGCACCGGCGGCAGCAGCCTGACCTTGCTCAGCGGGACCTTCGTACCGGAGAGCTCGAAGTCCGCGAACGGGATGCCCTTGATGATGTCGAGGACGAGCTCGTCCGGCTTGTCGCCCTCGACCGCGCCGAAAGCGACGTTGCCGTCGATGGAGAACCTGGCGATGCGCACGGGATCCTTGCGCCCCTCACTGAGCTGGCTGGAGTCTGACGCTCCAGGCTAACGCGGCAAGGGGTGCGAGCTTCGCGTATATGCACCGGCACGGTGAGCGCGTATCCACCGGCACGGTGAGCGCGCGGCGGAGTGTGTGCGTACTACTCCGCGACGGAGGCCGCGACCGGGGCTTCCATCAGGATGGTCCGGCGAGGGTTGGCGGTCTGGGCGGGGAGGTCGACCGAGTGCTCCTGCTGCTCCGGCGTCTGCAGCGCGTCGGCGTCCTCGAGGTGCGCCAGCGTGGTGCGTCGCGGGTTGGCTATGTTGCGGAACATCATCGTCGTCTTCACTGTTGTACTCGACCTTGTCGTCGTGGGCGCCTGGCGGGCTCAAAGGCCCCCGTGTCGGCGCGGGTTGTCGGATTCGCCATCCCTGTAAAGCGTCAGGCTAAACATGCAATTCCCGGGCGAAGCCGTGAAGACGCCATGATCGCCGTGTGAGTTTCCTCACTTACTAGCAGGCAAACCGGTCAATTCAGGCCCTCAACTCCGCCCGGCGAAACGGACATTGCTCAGCTGAAGCAGACATTCCGCTCCTGATCATGGCGACTGGGACACCCTGCACACCACAACACCTCGTAGGCATACGCCCGTTATGTATGAGATCACTTTCTACGTCTCGTAACGCACCACTCACAAGCTGTCACGGAGGTCACAGCCTGGTACTCGGGCCTTGTTGGAGATCCGGCACTGTGCTGGAATTCCACGGACCGCCGCGGGATCGAACCGGCGCGCAGAGGCGCAACGCAGCGCCGAGTGGCGGCGGGAAGGGGGAGCCTGCGCCGGTCACTCACGACCACCAGGGGGCGCATCTGCGCCCCTGTACGACGCCGACACCGTCCCGCCGTTTTCGCGGAGGGGCGCCTGGTCCAGAGGTTGCGACGCTAGTGCAGGGACGTTTCAAGAGGGATGGCAGCGCTTCGGCGGAGCCGGAGCCGCACGGCGGGACCGACCGCGGTTCCTCGCCCCAGCACGCCCAGAACCCGGGACCGGCAGAGGTCGGCGGCAGCGGTGAGCACTCCGCTCGCGCCGGCGCCAAGCCGAAGGCTCCCGCCACACCGGCCGCGAAGCCGCCGGGCCCCACGGGCCCCGGCTCGCGAATAGCGCTGCGCAACTGGCGCATTTCGACGCGCCTGGTCTCGCTGCTCGCGCTCCCCGTGGTCGCCGCGACCTCGCTCGGCGCGCTGCGCATCAACGACAACATGGACAGCATTCAGCAGCTCGACAACATGAAGCTGCTGACGGACATGACCACGCAGGCGACCGAGCTCGCCGCCGCGCTCCAGCAGGAGCGCGACCTGTCCGCGGGTCCGCTCGCGCACGGCGCCCCGGCCAGCGACTACACGGTCAAGGGCGCCCGCGACGCGACCGACGTAGCCAAGAGGCACTTCCTCGACGGCACCCAGGAGATCGACGACGCCACGACAAACGGGCAGCTCTCCGGCGTCCGGGACAGCCTGATCGGCATCGCGGGTGAGCTGAACAAGCTCAGCGCCATCCGCAAGGACGCCTACGCCGACCCCACGAACTCGACGCAGACGGTCGAGGCCTACCACCGCCTCGTCACCCAGCTGCTCGCGCTCTCGCAGGACATGGCCGAGGCGACCAGCAACCCGGAGATGATCCAGCGCACCCGCGCGCTGTCCGCCTTCTCGTCCGCCAAGGAGTACGCCTCCGTCCAGCGGGCCGTCATCGCCGCCGCGCTGCCGGAGAAGAAGAACACCTTCGGCACGCTGTCGGAGAACGACCGGCAGTACGCGCTCTCCGCACAGGAGAGCCAGGAATCCGAGATCAGCGGCTTCAAGAGCATCTACGGAAACGGGTTCGCCGACCTCCTCACGCCCATCGAGGGCGACAACCCGACCATCAGGCAGGCCGACGAGTACTCCAGGCGCGTGCTGGCCGGTACGGGCGGCCTCAAGACGCAGACCAAGCGCTCGTACAAGGACTGGATCGACGACGACACCACCAAGATCCAGAAGATGTCGACCATCGAGATCACGCTGCTCGGCCAGATGGAGCAGAAGGCCCGTCAGCTGCGCAACGAGTCCGAGAGCGAAGCGATCATCTCGGGTGCGCTGATCCTCCTGGTCCTCGGTGTCTCGCTCGTCGGCGCCTTCGTGGTCGCCCGCTCCATGATCCGCTCGCTGCGCCGCCTCCAGGACACCGCGACCAAGGTCGCCCAGGACCGGCTGCCCGAGCTGGTCAAGCAGCTGTCCGAGTCGGACCCGCAGGACGTCGACACCTCCGTCGAGTCGGTCGGTGTGCACTCCCGGGACGAGATCGGCCAGGTGGCCGCGGCCTTCGACGACGTGCACCGCGAGGCCGTACGACTGGCCGCCGAGCAGGCCCTTCTCCGGGGCAACGTCAACGCGATGTTCACCAACCTCTCGCGCCGCTCCCAGGGCCTCATCCAGCGCCAGCTCTCGCTGATCTCCGAACTGGAGTCCCGCGAGGCCGACCCGGACCAGCTGTCCTCGCTGTTCAAGCTCGACCACCTCGCGACCCGCATGCGCCGTAACGGTGAGAACCTCCTCGTTCTCGCCGGTGAAGAGCCCGGCCGCCGCTGGACCCGCCCGGTCCCGCTGGTCGACGTGCTCCGTGCCGCCGCCTCCGAGGTGGAGCAGTACGAGCGCATCGAGCTGGCCGCGGTCCCGACCACCGAGGTCGCCGGCCGCGTCGTCAACGACCTCGTGCACCTCCTCGCAGAGCTGCTCGAGAACGCGACCTCGTTCTCCTCGCCGCAGACCAAGGTCAAGGTCACCGGTCACGCGCTGCCCGACGGCCGCGTCCTGATCGAGATCCACGACACCGGTATCGGCCTCTCCCCCGAGGACCTCGCGGCGATCAACGAGCGGCTCGCCTCGCCGCCCACCGTGGACGTCTCCGTCTCCCGCCGCATGGGCCTCTTCGTGGTCGGTCGTCTGTCGCAGCGCCACGGCATCCGCATCCAGCTGCGTCCCTCCGACTCCGGTGGTACGACCGCGCTCGTCATGCTCCCCGTCGATGTCGCCCAGGGCGGCAAGAAGGCTCCGGGCAAGCCGGGCCAGGGCGGCCCGGGCACCGGTGGCCCGGCCGCCGCGCAGGCCTCGGCCGGTGTCGCCGCGGCCCGTCGCGGAGGTGGTTCGCAGGCCGGTCCCTCGCTCGGTGCCGGTGCTCCCGCCGCCGGCGGCGGCCTCCTCGGCGCCCCGCCGCAGCGCGGACAGGTCGGCGCGGGCCAGGGTCCGCGAGCGGCACTGCCCGGAAGCAACCAGGGCGGTCCCGCGCTGCCGGGCGGCAACCAGGGCAATCGCCCCGGTGCTCCGGGCGGAGCTCGTGGACCGCAGGGTCCGGGGAACCCGCAGCAGGGCAGGCCGGCTCCGGCCGGTGCCGGTGCCTTCGGGCAGAGCACACCGGGCACCCCGCAGGGCCTCCAGGCCGCCGGGACCGGTACACCCCAGGGCTTCGGTGACGGACCCGGGGCGCGCCGGGGCGGATCCGACACGCGTCAGGGCGGCTTCGGTGACAGCGCCCCCGCGGCCACTCCTCCGCAGCAGCCGTCTGGCGGCAAGGGCAGCCGTCGCCGGCCGCAGCTTCCGGGGCGCGGTGGTGCGCGCGCCGAGCTGCCCGGTGGCAACCCGCAGCCGCGCACGCCGAGTTGGAGCGACGACAACGCGCAGCCGCCGGTGCCGCGCGCGTCCCTCGACACGCCGCGTGGCCACGAGGAGCCCGACGCCACCTCGCGCATGCCGCGGATCGACGACCGCCAGGGTCCGGGCTCGACGTCCGAGTTCGCCCGTCCCGACTTCGACGCCCCGCGCCCCGGTGCGAGTGCGCCGCAGAACTTCGGCCAGAACAGCGGCCAGAACACCGGGCAGTTCGTCCGCCCCGACGTGTTCGGCCCCTCCAACCCGTCCACCACCACGGGCCAGTTCGCCAACCCGGGCTACAACGCCTCCCAGGACCCGTCGTCCACCGGCCAGTTCGCCCGGCCGGGCTACGGCCAGGACCCGTCGTCCACCGGGCAGTTCGCGACGCCCGGGTACGGCAACAGCCAGGATCCGTCGTCCACCGGTCAGTTCGAGCGGCCGCAGCCGGGCGCCGGCCGGGACAACGCCGACTTCGGCGCTCCCCGGCAGCCGGCCCCGCAGCGCCCGCAGCCGCAGCAGCGGCCCGCGCGTCCGCAGGAGCCCGAGGCGCTGCCGCCGGCGGGCCCCGGCGACGGACGTACGCCGCTGTACGACACGCTGGAGACCAACTGGTTCCACGGTCAGGCGAACGGCGCCCCCAACGGCGCCCATCACAACGGCTCCCAGGCTGCACCGCAGGCTGCGCAGCAGCAGCCGCAGGTTCCCTCGGCTCCGCCGCGGCCGGCTGCCGCACCGGCCACCGCCTCCTGGCGCACCTCGCCGAACGACGACCTCGTCCGGCAGGCAGAACGCGTCCGTCAACCGTCGGCGGGCGGGGTCACCACCTCAGGCCTGCCGCGCCGCGTCCCGCGAGCCAATCTCGTCGCGGGCACGGCACAGCAGCAACAGCACCAAACCGGTCCGCAGGTCTCGCGTGCGCCTGATGACGTACGCGGCCGGCTGACCAATCTCCGTAGGGGCATTCAGCAAGGTCGACAGGCCGCTCCAGGCGGCCAGACCGGCAGCTTCCCCAGCCCCACTCACCAGCAGGAGCGTTAGTTGAGCCCGATGAGCCAGGCGGCACAGAACCTCAACTGGTTGATCACCAACTTCGTGGACAACACCCCTGGGGTGTCCCACACCGTCGTCGTGTCCGCCGACGGACTCCTTCTGGCACTGTCCGAAGGCTTCCCCCGTGACCGCGCCGACCAGCTCGCGGCCGTCGCTTCCGGGCTCACCTCGCTGACGGCCGGGGCATCCCGGATCTTCGAGGGCGGCACGGTGGCCCAGACGGTCGTCGAGATGGAGCGCGGCTTCCTCTTCCTGATGTCCATCTCGGACGGATCGTCCCTGGCGGTTCTCTCCCACCCGGAGTGCGACATCGGCCTTGTCGGCTACGAGATGGCGCTGCTCGTCGACCGCGCGGGCGCAGTGCTCACGCCGGACCTGCGCGCCGAACTACAGGGAAGTCTGCTCCACTGACGGCCCTCGGTTCTACCCACAGCACGAAATCACCGTCCGGCCGCCACAATCCCCCCACCGGCCCCAACAGACGGCACGACTGACCGACTTGCTGTCCCGCCCGGAGGATTCATGACCCCGCCCACCGCCTCTCATGATCCGTACGCGCAGCCGTACGAGGATGAGGGCGACCAGCCGCTGGTACGTCCCTACGCGATGACCGGCGGCCGGACCCGGCCGCGCTACCAGCTCGCCATCGAGGCTCTGATCAGCACCACGGCCGACCCGGCGCAGCTGATGGGGCTGCTCCCCGAGCACCAGCGGATCTGCCACCTCTGCCGAGAGGTCAAGTCGGTGGCCGAGGTGTCGGCCCTCCTGTCCATGCCGCTCGGTGTGGCCAGGATCCTCGTCGCGGACCTCGCGGAGGCCGGACTCGTCGCCATCCACCAGCCGGGTGGCGACGAGAACAACGGCGGCGCGCCGGACGTGACTTTGCTCGAAAGGGTGCTCAGTGGACTTCGCAAGCTCTGACGGAGGTCGTACGACCACCTCCGCGAAGATCGTCGTGGCGGGCGGCTTCGGCGTCGGCAAGACCACGTTCGTGGGCGCCGTCTCCGAGATCAACCCGCTGCGCACCGAGGCCGTCATGACGTCCGCTTCGGCGGGCATCGACGACCTCACCCACACCGGGGACAAGACCACCACCACGGTGGCCATGGACTTCGGCCGCATCACCCTGGACCAGGACCTGATCCTGTACCTCTTCGGTACGCCGGGTCAGGACCGCTTCTGGTTCATGTGGGACGACCTGGTCCGCGGCGCCATCGGCGCGGTGGTCCTGGTGGACACCCGCCGTCTCGCCGACTGCTTCCCCGCGGTCGACTACTTCGAGAACAGCGGCCTGCCCTTCGTCATCGCCCTCAACGGCTTCGACGGGCACCAGCCGTACAACCCCGAAGAGGTTCGCGAGGCCCTGCAGATCGGTCCGGACGCCCCGATCATCACGACGGACGCCCGGCACCGTGCGGATGCGAAGAGCGCGCTGATCACGCTCGTCGAGCACGCGCTCATGGCACGGCTACGGTAGTAGCCAAGTCGACAGTTCCATAAGGCAGTTGTCGTAGACGCATTGGAGCCGGCTGTGTCGTTTGACACGGTCGGCCACAGTGTTCATAACGTTTCGACAGAGAATTTCGCTGGCACCGACACGCATCGCGGTCAACTGGTGTCGCTGCGCTCACAAAAGCCCCGCCTTTTGGCGGGGCTCGCTCTTTATGACCGTTTTATCTGGGGCTTACAGCACTCGGAACCGTTGGTTCCGAGTGTTTGGAAGGGCGCCGCCTGACGTGCTGGAATGCGCTGAACTGCCCAGTAGTCAAGGGCGCTGGAGACACCGCGGCACAACGTAGGTGCCGACGCCGAGAGGTTGTTGGTCGAGTGAGGCGAAGCAAGAACGGTCCCGAGCCGTCGGCACGGGGCAACTTCACCCCGCCGCCGCGCGGAGCGGCGCCCGCACAAGTGCCCGGCCCGGAGCCCACGACGGCGCCCGCGCCGAGCGGCGGTCGCTTCTCCCCGCGCAACTGGCGTGTACCGACCAGGCTGAACGCGATCCTGCTCATACCCGTGGTGGTCGGCCTTGTCATGGGCGGCTTCCAGGTGAAGAGCTCGATCGACACCTGGCAGGAAGCCCAGGACGCCGAGAAGACGGCACGTCTGGTGCAGGCCGCGCTGACGTACGGCGACAAGCTGTATGTCGAGCGGGACGTCACCGCCCTTCCCCTGCTGAAGGGCAGCGCGCAGACCGCCAAGGACAAGGCCACCGTCACCGCGGCCCGCAAAGCCACGGACGCGGCCGCCGACGCCTTCGACGAGGCTGCCCAGAACATGCCGAAGAAGGCGGGCCTGGAGCGCCGGCTGGCCATCTTCCGCAAGGTCGAGCCCCGCCTCGACTCGCTGCGCAAGATCGCGTACACCTCGAACCTCACCGGCGTGCAGACCGAAGAGGGCTACACGCAGATCCAGCACCCGCTGATGGAGTTCGCCAACGAACTCGGTCTGGGCACCGGAAACATCACCAGCTACGGCCGTACGGTCTACGCGATCTCGCTGTCCAAGGCCGCGCTCTCGCTGGAGCGGTCCATCGGCATGCACATGCTGGTCAAGCCCGGCCCCGGCCTGAGCAGCCTCGCCAGCCAGCGCGTCGCCCTCTCCTCGTACGCCTATCTCGAAGGCATCGCCATCGAGGAGTACATCGGTGGTGGCACCCAGGCCGACGCGGACAAGCTCGACGCGGCCAAGAAGCAGATCAAGACGGACCTCACGGCCCAGGCCACGCAGGCCCGCGCGGCGAACCCGAACTACGTGCCGCCGCCGGCCGGTACCGAAGAGAAGGACACGGCCGTCGTCATGGTCTCGGCCCTGGCGACGCTCAAGTCCCCCCAGCAGACCGAGCTCGACGGGCTCGCCTCGAAGGGCATCACCGCGCAGAACTGGTGGGCGGTCAACACCGCCAAGTACAACGCGTACCGCCAGATCGAGTCGGACCTCGCCGACAAGGCGGTGGCCGAGGCCGCGGACATCTCCAACAGCGCCAAGAACGACGCCTTCATCACCGGTGCCGTCGTCGTGGTCGCCCTGCTCGCCGCGTTCATCCTGGCCGGGATGGTGGCGCGCCAGATGAGCCGCTCGATGCGCCAGCTGCGCAACGCGGCCTTCGGTGTCGCCGAGCAGCGTCTGCCGATGCTGGTCGACCAGCTCTCGCGCACGGATCCGGGCCGCGTCGACACCCGCGTCCAGCCCATCCCGATCACCAGCACGGACGAGATCGGCGAAGTCGCCCGCGCCTTCGACCAGGTCCACCGCGAGGCCGTACGACTGGCCGCCGAGCAGGCCCTCCTGCGAGGCAACATCAACGCGATCTTCACCAACCTGTCGCGCCGCAACCAGTCTCTGATCGAGGGCCAGCTGACCCTGATCACCGACCTGGAGAACAACGAGGCCGACCCGGACCAGCTGGAGAACCTCTTCCGCCTGGACCACCTCGCGACCCGTATGCGCCGCAACGGCGAGAACCTCCTCGTCCTCGCCGGCGAGGAGCCCGGCCGCCGCTGGGACCAGCCGGTCCCGCTCGTCGACGTGCTGCGCGCCGCCTCCTCCGAGGTGGAGCAGTACGAGCGCATCGAGCTCTCCGGCGTCCCGGAGGCCGAGATCCACGGCCGCGCCGTGACCGACCTCGTGCACCTGCTCGCCGAGCTCCTGGAGAACGCCACCACGTTCTCCTCCCCGCAGACCAAGGTCCGCGTCACCGCGACCCGTCTGCCGGACGGCCGCATCATGGTGGAGATCCACGACAAGGGCATCGGCCTCACCGCCGAGGACTTCGCGGACATCAACCACAAGCTGGCCAACCCGCCGACCGTGGACGTCGCGATCTCGCAGCGCATGGGCCTCTTCGTGGTCGGCCGGCTGTCCGACCGGCACGGCATCCGCGTCCAGCTGCGCCCCTCGGGCGAGCAGGCCGGTACGACCTCGCTGGTCATGCTTCCCGACGCGATCACCCACGGTGGTGGCGGCGAACAGCAGCCGATGCGCGACGAGTTCACCGTCTCGCAGATCATCCCGGAGCAGCGGGCGTTCCAGGGCGAGGACTTCGGGGGCCAGCAGCAGCCGCTGCGCACCGCCGCGGAGCTCGGCTTCGACGACAGCCGCTACACCGAAGTGCCCGACGACATCCGCGAGTTGGACCCCGTGGGCCGCTCGCTGATGCGTGAGGAGCGCCGTGCGGCCCTGGAGGCCCAGGCGACGGGCCAGGAGGCCATCGAGGGCCCGCAGGGCTACCAGAACGACTTCGACGCCCAGCAGCCCGTGTACGACAACGGGCGGCCCCCCTACAACGGCGGCCCCGGATACGACAACGGGCAGGGTGTGTACGAGGAGCAGCAGACCACGTACGACCAGCAGACGGCGTACGACGAACCGCAGCAGCCTGGCTATGACGAGCAGCAACGGCCGTCGTATGACGAGACGTACTTCCCGTCCAACGGCGGCTACCCGGAACCCACTTATCCGGAGCCTGCCCAGGAGGAGCACTCGGGAGCCCGGGGCGCCGCCTCGGAGACGTTCTCGGCCTTCCAAGAAGCGTCCCACCAGGACGATTGGCCGCAGCAGGACGCATACCAGGGCTCGTATCGGTCCGAGTACGCTCCGGAAGCGGAATCCTCGCAGGCCACTGACGTGAGTGAGCAGGACCGCGTAGGCTTCACCCGTCCGGGACCGGCCCCCTCGGCCCCCCACGCGCTGACCGACGCCGGACTGCCCCGCCGCGGATCCACCGCGGGCGGCAATGTCAACGGCAACGGCCAGCGCCCCGCGGACCAGAGGGAGCAGGCGGCGCCGGCGGCCACGGCTTCGGCCGCGGAGCGAAGCGGCGACTGGCGCTCGTCCAACGACGACCGGTGGCAGCAGGCCGCACAGCTCCGGAAGCCCAAGGCGGGCGGGGTCACCTCGTCCGGTCTGCCGCGGCGGGTGCCCAAGGCCAACCTGGTCGAGGGAACCGCGGAATCGACCCCACAGGGCGGCCCCCAGGTCTCCCGCGCTCCCGAGGACGTCCGGGGCAGGCTGAGCAACCTGCGCCGCGGCGTACAGCGGGGACGCAACGCAAGCAGTGACACGAACGGCCAGGGCTTCGGTCCTGACAGCACCTACAACCAGGAGCGTTAGTGTGAGCCCGATGAGCCAGGCGGCACAGAACCTGAACTGGTTGATCACCAACTTCGTGGACAACACCCCCGGGGTGTCCCACACGGTGGTGGTCTCCGCCGACGGACTCCTTCTGGCGATGTCCGAAGGCTTTCCCCGTGACCGCGCCGACCAGCTGGCGGCCGTCGCCTCCGGTCTGACCTCGTTGACCGCGGGTGCCTCCCGCATCTTCGAGGGCGGCAGTGTGAACCAGACGGTTGTGGAGATGGAGCGAGGATTCCTCTTCATCATGTCCGTTTCCGATGGTTCATCGCTCGCGGTCCTCGCACACCCGGAGGCGGACATCGGTCTCATTGGGTACGAGATGGCGCTTCTGGTGGACCGTGCGGGTACGGTCCTGACCCCGGACCTTCGAGCAGAGCTCCAGGGGAGCCTTCTCAACTAGCAGACAGACGGTGCGTATTGGCGTCCCGGGGCCGTAAGGTTTCGGGACGCGGTCCCACAGTGATGGGTGCCCGGCACAGTCGGAGGAGGAGAAAGTGGCAACACCCCCAGGCGGTTCGTCTTCGGGCAACTGGTCGTACGGCCCCGGCCAGGGGCAGGGCGGCCAGGGTGACGGTTCTCAGAACCCGAACCGGTACAACTTCCCCTCCGCGCCCAGCCACCGGCGTCAGCCGTACGCGCCCCAGGGCCCCCAGGGCCCCGGTCCGTCGCCGTACGACCAGCCTCCGGCACCGCGCATCCAGCCTGTGCAACCGCAGCGACGCTCACCCGAGCCGTCGCCCGCGGGGGCGTCGAACAACCCTCTGGTGCGCCCGTACGCCATGACGGGCGGCCGCACCAGGCCCCGCTACCAGCTCGCCATCGAGGCGCTGGTGCACACCACCGCGCAGCCGCACCAGATGCAGGGCCAGCTGCCCGAGCATCAGCGGATCTGCAACCTCTGCCGGGAGATCAAGTCGGTGGCCGAAATCTCGGCCCTGCTGACGATCCCTCTCGGCGTGGCCAGGATTCTCGTCGCCGACTTGGCGGAGGCGGGCCTGGTCGCCATTCATCAGCCCGGCGGCGACGAGAGCGCCGGCGGCCAGCCAGCCGTGACATTGCTCGAAAGGGTGCTCAGTGGACTTCGCAAGCTCTAGCGGAGGGCCTTCCCGCTCCACCACGTCCGCGAAGATCGTGGTGGCGGGCGGCTTCGGCGTGGGCAAGACCACGTTCGTCGGCGCCGTCTCGGAGATCAACCCGCTGCGCACCGAGGCCGTCATGACGTCCGCTTCCGCGGGCATCGACGACCTCACGCACACCGGAGACAAGACGACGACCACCGTCGCCATGGACTTCGGCCGCATCACCCTGGACCAGGACCTGATCCTCTACCTGTTCGGCACCCCCGGTCAGGACCGCTTCTGGTTCATGTGGGACGACCTGGTCCGCGGCGCCATCGGTGCCGTCGTCCTGGTGGACACCCGCCGTCTCGCCGACTGCTTCCCCGCGGTCGACTACTTCGAGAACAGCGGCCTGCCCTTCGTCATCGCGCTGAACGGCTTCGACGGCAACCAGCCGTACAACCCCGACGAGGTCCGCGAGGCCCTCCAGATCGGCCCCGACACCCCGATCATCACGACGGACGCCCGCCACCGCGCGGACGCCAAGTCCACGCTGATCACGCTGGTCGAGCACGCCCTGATGGCGCGCCTGCGCTAGCGCGGGCACCGCACACTGCGAGAACGGCCCCCGTCCCTCCCTCAGGAGGTACGGGGGCCGTTCTCATCCCGCGGCCGGGGGAAGCCCGGTCACCGGTGAACCGAACAGCACGGCCCCGCCCTCCCGAAGGAGAGCGGGGCCGTGACCGTGCGCGCTGGAGGAGTCAGTGCCAGCTGTGCGGAGCGCGGAAGCCGGGCTCGCGCTCAAGGCGGCGCCAGCCGGCCTTGAGGCGGCCGCGGTGGGCCGGCGCATCGGTGGAGGCGGCGGCCGCGCGAGCCAGGAGGATGGCCGTGATGGCGGCGACTTCCTCGGGCTCGGCGTGGCCCTTCTCGACGCGGATGTCAGGGGTGCTCATAGGTGTCAGTCTCCGTGAGAGAGGTTTCCGCGGGGCTGCCGCGGAGGATCCGCAGGGTTACTGCGGGGGGTTGCCGTGCTTGCGCGAGGGCAGGTCCGCGTGCTTGGTGTGCAGCATCGCGAGCGACTTGATCAGGACCTCGCGGGTTTCCGCCGGGTCGATGACGTCGTCGACCAGGCCCCGCTCCGCCGCGTAGTACGGGTGCATCAGCTCGGCCTTGTACTCCTTGACCATGCGCACCCGCATCGCCTCGGGATCGGCTGCCTCGGCGATCTGGCGGCGGAAGATGACGTTGGCGGCACCTTCCGCACCCATCACGGCGATCTCGTTGGTGGGCCAGGCGTAGGTGAGGTCGGCACCGATGGACTGGCTGTCCATGACGATGTAGGCACCTCCGTACGCCTTGCGCAGGATGAGCGAGATCCTCGGTACGGTCGCGTTGCAGTAGGCGTAGAGGAGCTTCGCGCCGTGTCGAATGATCCCGCCGTGCTCCTGGTCGACGCCCGGGAGGAATCCGGGGACGTCCAGGAGGGTGACGATCGGAATGTTAAAAGCGTCACACATCTGGACAAAGCGCGCAGCTTTTTCGGAGGCTTCGATGTCCAGCACGCCCGCGAGGGTCTGCGGCTGGTTGGCGACGATGCCGACGACCTGGCCGTCGAGGCGGGCCAGCGCGCAGATGATGTTGCGCGCCCAGCGCTCGTGGACCTCCAGGTAGTCGCCGTCGTCGACGAGTTCCTCGATGACCTTGGCCATGTCGTACGGGCGGTTGCCGTCCGCCGGAACCAGGTCCAGCAGGATGTCCGAGCGGCGGTCCGCCGGGTCCTCGGAGGCGACGTGCGGGGGGTTCTCGCGGTTGTTCTGCGGCAGCATCGACAGGAGGTAGCGCACCTCGGCGATGCAGGTCTCCTCGTCGTCGTACGCGAAGTGGCACACGCCCGACGTCTCGGCGTGCACGTCCGCGCCGCCCAGGCCGTTCTGCGTGATCTCCTCGCCGGTGACGGCCTTGACCACGTCCGGGCCGGTGATGAACATCTGCGAGGTGTCACGGACCATGAACACGAAGTCCGTCAGCGCCGGGCTGTAGGCCGCGCCGCCCGCGCACGGGCCGAGCATCACGCTGATCTGCGGGATCACGCCCGACGCCCTGGTGTTGCGCTGGAAGATGCCGCCGTAGCCGGCGAGCGCCGAGACGCCCTCCTGGATACGGGCGCCCGCGCCGTCGTTCAGGGACACCAGCGGCGCGCCGGCCGCGATGGCCATGTCCATGATCTTGTGGATCTTCGTGGCGTGGGCCTCACCCAGCGCGCCGCCGAAGATCCGGAAGTCGTGCGCGTACACGAAGACCGTACGGCCCTCCACCGTGCCCCAGCCGGTGATCACACCGTCGCTGTACGGCTTCTTGGCCTCCAGGCCGAACCCGGTCGCCCGGTGCCGGCGCAGCTGCTCGACCTCCTGGAAGGAGCCCGCGTCCAGCAGCAGCTCGATACGCTCCCGGGCGGTCAGCTTGCCCTTGGCGTGCTGCGCCTCGGTCGCCTTCTCACTGGGGCCCCGCAGCGCCTCCGCACGGATCGCGTGCAGTTCGGCCACGCGCCCGCGCGCGTCCGTGGGCTCGCCTGTGGAGCTTGCGGATCCAGCCTCATCCAAAACGGTCATGTAGTGACCTTACGAAGCCCACCAAGGAAAGCGAGCCGTCGACTCCGTACAGTCTCCGGCCCGTTTTCCTGGTGCCCCTGAACAGAACCACGACTACATGCAGGCGATCTGACTGCTCAGAGGGCCTTCGGGTTGTAGAGGTCACACAAAGGAGTCACCTGAGAGCCACCTCACATTCATGAGTGGCGCATGCCATCCTTGGAGTGACACGGACCCTGAGCCGGCGGCCCGTCCCGAGGATCTCGACCGTCGGATCCGCGCTGACGACCCCGCGCACCGGCCGGTCCCAGACGATCTCCAGCGGCTCCCCGGTACGCGGCGGCTCGCTCACACAGAGGGTAGCGGTACGCCCCCGGCGCCGTACGAGAACGCTCGCACCCGCCGAGGCACTCAGCGGGCCCGCCGTGCCGGCCTCCCAGAAGTTCGCGGCCGTCAGGCCGAGGGAGCGCACCAGAACGGCCTGGCAGCGGGCGTCGTTGGCGAGGACGCACAGCCACTCGCGGTCCGCCGCACGGGCCGCGACATCACCGCGTGAGGCGCCGGGCATCAGGAGATAGGCATACGTCGCCCCGGCCGGGTCCGTGCCATGGTCCAGCCAGAGCGTCTGCCAGCGCCGGGTGCGCCGTTCGGTGGTGCTGGTGGTGTTGATGTCGGACCAGGCGCCGGTGCGGTCCTCGCGGAGGGTGCGCAGGGCCGACGTACCGTCCGGAAACACCCACCCCCCGTGGCCCTCGAGATGAGCCCATCCGCGAGCGGCGGTGAACCGCTGCGTGCCGCCCTCCCCCAGGTTGCGATTGTCGACCACCGTCTCGACGGGCACACCGTCGGAGGCCGTGATCCCCGCGCCCAGGCAGATGAGGGAGTCCGTGACGCAGAACCACGACTTGCGGGCTTCGAGGGTGGAGCCGAGCCCTTTGAGGTGCTGCCCCACGGCCGCGTACGTGCCGTCCGTCGCACCGCCGACCCAGCGCACGGTGGGCCTCGCCGCTCCCCACTCACCGCCCTCTTTGTCGGCAAGTCGCTTGGTGGACACGGTCGTTCCAGGCAGCCGGTACCAGTCCACCGTGGGCCAGAACCAGTCCGTGTACTGGTCGGACTGCCTGTCGGCCCACCACAGCGTCATCCCGGCACCGGTGTGCCAGCCGCGCGGGTTCTCACCGTTGCCGCACTCGTAGTGTGCGATCCGCTCGGACGCCATGGAGAGGTTGGCGGTGAAGCCCGGGCCACGGTGCACGGCGCGGTCCATGGCCGCGAAGAGGTGGTGTCCGGCGGTCTCGGGCGCGGGTTCCGCGGCCGAGCCGGCGATGGTGCGCAGCCGGGCGAGATCGGCGACCCCGAACTGGGGCGCCGTGAGGATCGGGGTCACCGTGTCCCGCTCGATCCACCCCTTGATCAGCCCGTACCAGCGCTCCCGCTCGGCCGCACTCGCTCCCTTGGCCAGCAGCGCGATCGCGGCGATCAGCCCCTGCCCGTGGAAGTGGTCGCCGCGCATCACGTGCCGGTCGTCGCTCTTCAGGTAACCCCGGCTGATGGCCCGCCCGTTGACACTGTCCATCACCAGCCCGTCGTGGATGAGGGGCGCGTACGCGTGCTCGACGCCGTCCAGGGCGATCTGCCGGTTCGGGTCCGTCACCGCCCAGCTCGACCCGGCGAGCAGAGCGAACAGCCGCCCCAGTCCGTCGAGCATGACCTGCCCGTACGTCCCCGAGTACGCGACCCAGGTGTGCTGTACGAACGAGCCGTCCTCGTACAGCCCGTCCCCCGTCGTCACGTACGGGAAGACGGGCGAGAGCGCGTCCCGGGCGAGCGCGATCCTCTCGGGAGTCCGGCCGAGGATGCCCCGCAGCGCGACGGACCGGCACAGGTCGACGCGGTTGGCGCCGGTGGAGGTGCCCGAGTAGTCGCGGAGCACGGCTTCGGGGATGAAGTGGTCGACGGCGGCACAGGCGGCCTCCCGCTGAGGCTGGGGCAGCTCGTCGTACAGGGCGGCGACGATGTCCATGAGGAGGCGGGGGCTGCCGATCTGCCATTCCCACCAGTTGCCGTACCGGGTGGTGCTGGGGTTGTAGACCGTCGCGGAGAGGTGGTCGAGGCCACTGAGGACCTTGGCGAGCAAGGTCTCGTCCCCGGTCGATCCGGTGCCCTCCTGGACGTACGCCTGCGTCATCGTCCACAGCCGGCCGTAGCTCTGGGTGATGCCGGAAGGCGGGTCGAAGGGGTAGCCCGGCCAGAGGGATACGGCTGTCGGAGCCATGGTCGCGCCGAAGCCGCGGGCGAGTTCGCCGGTTTCGCGCAGGCGGGATGCGTAGGGCTCGGCGGTGGGGTCGTAGCCAGTGCCGAGGGCGATGTCGAGCCAGCGGTGCCGGAGGGTGGTGTATTCGTCGGCGGCGGCGTCGGCGGCGGCGTCGGCGGCGGCGTCGGCCGGGGGCGTCGGCCGGGGGTGCCGCGGCCGCCAGAAGGGCGGCCGCGAGCAGGAACGTACGACGAGTGGCCTTCACGCCTAACAGCCGCCACAGTTGTAGTAGAGGACGTCCCAGTGGCTGCCCTCGTCGGCGTAGATGTTGCCGGAGCCGGACTTGTACTGCGGGGCGCCGTCGCCGCGCAGGCCGATGTAGGTGAAGTTGTTCTTGATGTAGGCGGTGACGCAGGTGTTCTTGCCGTAGTCGAGCTTGTAGCCGTTCCAGTGCGAGTACGTACCGCTCGCGTGGCCGGTCTCGGTGCCGCCGGTGATGTTGAGCGCGCAGCCACTGGCCCGCTTGAGGGTCTGGGCGCCCTGCGCGGTGGCGAGGTTGAGCTGCTCGAAGGACGTACAGGTGGGGTTGTTCCGGTCGGAACAGCCGCCGGACGAGGACCAGGTGATGCCGACCTCGCGGAACATCGAGGTCGCCGTGGCGTGACTGATCTTGGTGACGGCGAAGGCGTCGGTGGCGGTGCCGACGACCGCGACACCGGGGGCGACGACGAGGGCGAGGGCGGTCAGAGCGGAGCGGAACTTCATGGGGACCCTTCCTGCGGACGACCGTGCTTCCTATGGGGCGGCTGTGCAGGCGGTGCACGGAGATGGTGCCCGAGGTCTACGCGCGTCCGCCAGAGGGCGTGCGAGACCAACCAAAAGTGACGTCACCAACACGCTACGGATGATGTTGAAACTTGAACGGAATAGGTCTACAGTCGGCCGTGTTGAGCTCGTTGAAGATTCAACAGAATCGACCACTCGTCCCCCAAGGAGCACGTCATGGGCATCTTCGGCCGCAAGAGCGACACCACGGACACCAACGTCAGCACGGCACCCTCCGCCGTGAGCCCCGACCTGGCCGCACTGACCGGTGACTACACGATCGACCCGGCGCACTCGTCGTTCGGCTTCGTCGCGCGCCACGCGATGGTGACGAACGTCAAGGGCAGCTTCCAGGAGTTCGAGGGCGCCCTGCACCTGGACGGCACGGACCCCTCCAAGTCCACGGCCACCATCGACATCAAGATGGAGAGCGTCGAGACCGGTTCCGCGGACCGTGACGGCCACCTGAAGAGCTCCGACTTCTTCAAGGTCGACGAGTTCCCCACGATGACCTTCCGCTCCACCAAGGCGGAGGCCCTGGGCGGCGACGACTACCGGATCACCGGTGACCTGGAGATCCTCGGCACGACGAAGCCGATCACCATCGACCTGGAGTTCAACGGCTCCGCGAAGGACCCGTTCGGCAACGAGCGCGTGGGCTTCGAGGGCAAGGCCGAGATCCTGCGCTCCGAGTGGGGTCTGACCTGGAACGCGGCCCTTGAAACCGGTGGATTCCTCGTCTCCGACAAGATCAAGCTGAACTTCGACATCTCGGCGATCAAGAACGCCGGCTGAGTCGACGGTCTTCGACGGTACGTCCGCCGGCGACACGTCGGTACCGCGGTGAGCCGGTGCACGGTTTCGCCGGTACGCCGGTACGACGTCGGCTGAGCCTTTCGCTCCCGCCGGCACCCTGAGCGCGCCCGCCTTCCCATCCCCCGTAACCGGAAGGCGGGCGCTCCGGCATGTCCGGGTGCCTGTCCGTCGAGGCGGGTGTCACTTCACCCGCCGCCCCGCCTCCAGCATGGCGATCACGGCGCGCAGTCGTGCCGCCCTGGGATTCCTGAGGCATCCCTGGAGGAATCGCGTGAGCCCGCTATGAGAACTTGAGTGTTCACAATGAAATCAACAGAATTGTTGACACTTTTCGACGCGGCGATTTACGTTCGCAACACAAGATCTCGAGTACGGCGCCACGTGCACGCGACGAACCCGCATGCCGCGAAGGGGAGAGACCTCAGTGAAGCACAGGGCAGTGAAGCGCAGGACCGTCGTCATGGGCATAGGCGCGACCGCCGGAGTCGCAGCAGCCGGCGGCTTCGCCTTGAGTGCGAACGCGTCGGGCAAGTCCGCAGCGAAGTCGTCGGACGCCCTGGTCTTCGACAAGGACGGCTACACCGAGCTGACGACGACCATCACCGATGCCGACGGCCATGACAAGGAAGTGGTCTACCACTTCTGGAAGGCCATCACGTATGTCACCAACCCGGTGGACGAGAAGTACCAGAGCCTGAAAGTCAGCGTCCCCGTCAAGATCGACGGCAAGGCCGTGGACGCCACCGACGCGCCCATCGTCTTCGCCAACTCGGTCGGCGGTTACATGCCGTCGTCCGTGGCCGACGCCACCGGTGTGGGCGGCGGCATGACCGGCGCTCCCACCGGCGGGGCGAGCGGCAGTGCCACGCCCAGCGCCTCCGCGTCCAGCAGCAGCGGGACGGGCGAGGTGCAGTCCGGCGGCAACGCAATGCTCAACGGCCAGGGCGAGATGGTCAACCTCGGCAAGCTGGGCCTGGCGGCCGGGTATGTCGTCGTGGAGCCGGGCGCGCGCGGCCGGACCCTCACCGACTCGGACGGCAACTACTACGGCACCGCGCCGGCCGCCATCGTGGACCTGAAGGCCGCAGTGCGGTACGTGCGCGCCAACAAGGGCGTCATCCCGGGCGACACCGACCGGATCGTCTCCACCGGCACCAGCGCCGGCGGCGCCCTGTCCTCCCTGCTGGGCGCGTCCGGCGACAGCCGTGTCTACGACTCCTACCTCAAGGAGCTCGGCGCGGCCGAGGCGAGCGACGCCATCTTCGCGACCGGCGCCTGGTGCCCGATCACCGACCTGGAGCATGCCGACGGCGCCTACGAGTGGAACTGGGGCACCAACGTCACCCAGAGCACCGGCAAGGCCGTCGACCAGGCCGTCTCCAAAGAGCTGCGGTCCCAGTTCGCCGAGTACCAGGCCTCCCTCAGGCTGCGCGGCCTGAACGGCTTCGGTCCACTGACGGCCCGCAACTACGACGAGTACATGGTGAAGCAGTACCTGGAGCCGTCGGCGACCAAGTACCTGACGGACCTGTCGGACTCGGACCGCGCGTCCTACCTCGCCGCGAACACGTTCATCACCTGGTCCGGCGGCAGGGCGACCTTCTCCTGGGCCGACTTCCTCACCCACGTGGGCGCCCGGAAGAAGACCACGCCGGCCTTCGACGCGTTCGACCTGTCCACGGGCGAGAACAACGAGTTCGGCAAGGACAAGACGCAGGCCCGCCACTTCACGGCGTACAGCCTGAAGAACGACACCACGGGCGCCACCGGCAAGCGGCTCGAGAGCGACATCCCCGAGAAGCTCAACCTGATGAACCCGATGTACCACCTCAAGGAGCACAACCCGAGCCGCTCCAAGCACTGGTGGATCCGCCTCGGCACCAAGGACTCCGACACCTCGCTGACGATCTCCGCCAACCTCGCCGCCGCCGTCGCCGACCTCGGCGACGACGTCAACCACCTCTACTACTGGGACGAGGGCCACGGTTCGAACATCGACCCGGCCGACTTCATCACCTGGATCGCCAAGGTGACGGGCTACAAGAAGCGCGCCACGAAGTAGTACGCCGACCACGACGCCGAGCCCTCGTCTCGACCGGGGCCCGGCGTCGCGGTGTTCAGGTCCGCCCGAGACGGCTCGCTCTGCCGGAGGCCTGCTCGACCGGCGCGGGTGTCCGGCGTCGTGGCACCGGGAGCAGCCACCACGCCGACGCCACCGCCAGCGCCGCGCCTGCGGCGATCTCTTCGAGGCGGGTCGGCAGGAGGCTCCACGTGTTCTGGCCGTAGTAGCCGAGGAGGAGGGCGAGGGCCGTGGTCATGCCCGCGGCCCAGCAGGCGTAGTTCAGCGGGCGCAGGCACAAGGCGACTGCCAGGACGGCGAAGATCAGGACGACGGACGTCCGGCCGGTTGTTCCGGTCGCGGCCACGCCGGTGGCCAGCAGAGTGCCGGCGCAGGCGCCGAGGAAGCGTTCGACTCCCTTGCGTACGACGTCGTTCCGGCCCCGGTTGCCGCTCGCGGCGACGTACGCCGTGAGGACCATCCACGGCCAGTGGTGGTCGAAGAGCAGCCGTCCGAGGGTGAGCGCCGCGGCCACGGCGGCCGCCATCTGCAGGGCCATGCGGGTGCTCGGGCGGGGACGCAGTCGCGAGGGGCGTCCAGGGCGGTTCCGTTCGGGCTCGGGCTCGGGCCGCCAGGGGACGAAGCGGTCCGCCGCCGTCTGGACCAGCCAGACGCAGCCGCACGCCAGCACCCCGACCAACGCCGCCCAGCCCCAACTCACCACCGTCGACTGGGCCTTGGGCGGCAGCGTCGGGCCGGGGACCACGAGCAGGGCGACCAGAGGCAGTGTCATCAGGGTGCCCGCCTTCGTCGCGGCCGGGCCGAAGCGGCGGATCCAGATCGGCAGGGAGATGCCGAGGGTGAAGACGGCGGCGCCGAGTGGGTAGTGCTCGGCCATGAGGTGGCCGAGCAGGGTCGAGACTCCGGCCGCGGCGGGCAGTAGCACGAGGGCCGTGAGGCGTCCGCGGGCGTCGGCGGTCCGCTGGGTGCCCGCCAGGGTGAGCGTCAGGGCGACCGCGAGCACCAGGACGTCGGTGTGCAGTCCGGCGGCACCCTCCAGCCACAGGGCGGCGGCCCAGCAGAGCAGCACGGCCGTCATGGTGAGCGCCGATTCGTAAGCACTGCGTATGAGCTTCTCGGTCACCATGCCGATAGTAAGGGGACCGACCCTGACTCAATAGTACGCAGTGGCGTACGATCTTCTCATGGACCAGCCCTCCCGCGCCGCCCAGATCCGCCGCGGCGTCGTGCGGCTCAACCGTCGGCTGCGGCAGGAACGGAGCGAGGGCGGGCTCAGCCCGAATCAGCTGGGGGTGCTCGGGCATCTGCGGCGGCACGGGGCCGCGACGCCGGGCGAGGTCGCGGCGGCCGAGCGGCAACGGCCGCAGTCGCTGACCCGGGTCTTCGCCGAACTGGAGACGGCAGGGCTCATCGCCCGGGAGCCCGGCACCGCCGACCGGCGCCAGTCCGTGCTCACGCTCACCGCGGACGGGCGCCGTGCGCTGGAGCGGGACATGGCCGAGCGCGACGCCTGGCTGGCCATGGCGCTCGGCACGCTGAGCGAGACCGAGCGGGAGGTACTGCGTCTCGCGGGTGCGCTGATGGACCGGCTGGCGGACACGGAGCCGGACGCGTGAACCACCAGCCCCTGTGACCTACCGCTCCCGGCGAAACACCAGTCCCAGCGACCGGTGAGCCACCAGTCGAAGTGACGGGTGAGCCACCAGTCGAAGTGACGGGTGAACTACCAGTCCCAGTGCGGGACTTCACGCAACGGGTGCAGTTCCTCGTCCATCTGCGCCCGGGAGTTCTGCTGGGCAACGCGCGAGCCGAACTCGACGTGCGAGCGGACCGCCGCGCGAAACGGTTCGTCGTCCGGCAGGGCCGCCTCGTCCAATGACTCCAGATAGACCTGTACGAAGCGTTCGCGCTGTTCGTCGGTGATCCGCAGCCCGCGGTGCACCTCGATGATGTGCTCGAAGCCGAGTTCCCGGGTGAAGCGGTCGGGGCCGCCGAAAGATTCCGCGGTGAACCAGGTCAGATGGTCGACGTGGTGCGGTTCGCGCCGTGGGAAGACCTCGCTGAGGACGGGGTCCGCGAGTGCCTTCGCGTAGAAGATCTCCTCCAGGCGGTGCAAGGCCTCGTCGCCGCCCGCGTGTTCGTAGAGACTCGTCATGCCTCTCATCGTGTCTCATCGCGAGGCGGTGGATCGGGTTCCGCCCGGCGAACCTTCAGAAGCCGCCGCCGAAGTCCCCGCCCCCGCCGAAGTCGCCGCCTCCGCCGTCCCCGAATCCGCCGCCGTAGTCGCCGGGGTCGAAGTCGGAGCCCGAGACGTCGCCGCCGTCGTAACCGCCGCCGCCGAAGTCGCCGTATCCGGAGCCGTAGTCGGCCGCGTACGAGGGGCTGGACATCACGCTGCCGAGCAGCGTGCCGACGAGGAGGCCGGGCAGCAGGCCTCCGCCGAAGTAGCCGCCGGCCCAGGGGCCGTAGGCCGGACCCGCGTCCCAGTACGGGCGGCGGCCGTAGTCCGTCTCGACCTCGCGGATCGCCGGGTCGGCGCCGTCGGCGAGGCGGGCCCGGTCCGCCGCGCAGACCGGGACCTCGCGGGGTGCGCCGCCGGCGGGTGTCCAGGCGGCGTCGGCGACGGACGGGCCGTGGCGGGGGTCGAAGAAGCAGGGTGCGCGGCGCTCGGGGACGGGCCGGCCCTCGCGGCGCGCGGCGAGCACCGCGAGCGAGAAGCGGCCGTCCTCGAGGGACTGGGTGACGGCTCGTACGTCCTCGGGGCGCCGGGCCGCGGCCATGGACGACTTCGCCTGCTCGTACGCGTCCAGCGCGCGCTCGTAGTCCGCGCGCATCGCGTCGTCCGCGCCCGCCTCCGCGGGGTGGAAGTCGAGCCGGTCGAGCTCCTCGCCGAAGGCGGTGATGTCCTCGTCCACGACCACGCGGAGCTTGTCGAGCGCCGCCTGTTGTTCCTCCGCCTTGCGGCGGCGGTTGCGGCGTACGAGCGTGTACGCGCCCGCGCCGCCGGCCACGACCACGGCGGCGACCGTGATCAGGGCGCCCGTGGAGACGCCGCCTCCCGTGTCGCCGCCGCTCCAGCTCGCCGGGGCCGAGCCGCCGATGTTGGTGAGCGCGCGGTCCGTGAAGTCGTTCAGCTGGGTCTTCGCGGGTTCCCCCTGGACGCTGGTGACGAGGTTCTGCACGGCCGTGCGGGACATCACCGAGGCGTCGGCCCGCGCGTCGAAGCGGTCGCCGAGCCTGATCGCGTACAGGCCGGTGATCCCGGTGGAGGTGCGCAGGTTCTGGAAGAGGTTCTGGGTGGGGAAGTCGGCGGGGAGGACCGCCACGAAGATGGGCTTGTCCGCGTTCTTGATCTTCTTGGCGAGGGTGTCGGCGTCCGTGGCGGACAGCTGGGCGGAGGCGGCGGGGTCCACGTATACCGGGCTCTTGCGGAGGGCGGCGGCGACGGTGTCGACGCTGGTGGCCGCGTGGGCGCTGGGCGCGCCGGCCGCGAGTATCGCCAGGACGGCGACGGCCAGTGCGATCAGCAGGCCCGGGAGTGCTCGGGTGAGTGCGGCCTTCATGTCTTCGAAGCTACCCGAAGGGGCGCAAATATGGACATCGGGGCAGCCGGTGGGGGGTGGTTGCGGTGGGGTGGTTCTCGCCCCCGCCGCCCCTGCCCATTCCCGTAGCTGGGGGCTGCGCCCCCAGACCCCCGCTAAAAGATTGCGCAGTTCCCCGCGCCCCTGAAGGGGCGCGGGGAACTGCGCGGACGGGGTCTGGGGGCGCAGCCCCCAGGTCGGGGCGAGAGAGCGTCCTCAGCCGGCCAGGTAGGCCTCCCTCAGTTTCGCCACCGCGGCTGCGTAGCGGCCGGTCAGCAGGAGGTGGTCCGCGTCGGCGAAGGGCTTCGCTGTGGCGGGAGTGATGGCTGAGGCGAGCTTCTGCTGGACGAGGAGGCGGGCCTTGGTCACGGCGGCGCGGCCGACTTCGGACGCGCCGGTTCGGTCCGCCGCCTCGGCCACGAAAGCGAGGGCCTTCAGGGTCGCCGCACCGCCAGCCGGCACCTTCGTGAGGGTCGTGAGCCCCCAGCCGTACGGGAACTGTGGATCGTAGGACGTGTCACCGACGTTGATCGGCAGTTGGGACTCCGACTTCGGCCAGGTGACAGGGAGCTGACCGGTGAAGGCCCGCTTGCCGTACAGCACGTCCGCGACACCGTCGCCCTCCGTGCCCGGCAGCCAGGAGGCGACGAGCGCGTCGATCGAGCCCAGGCGGTCCCCCACCAGCTGCGGTCGCCCTGAGACGGTCAGGACCACGCACTTCATGGCGCCGCACACCTTGTCGACGGCGGCCTTGTCGGCGGCGGTCAGCTCCAGGTCGTTGCCGTTGCCGACGTCGCCGACACCCTCGGCGTACGGGGTCTCGCCCACCACGACCACACCCACGTCGTAGCCGCCCGTCGGCGCCGAGGCGTCCTTCGAGTAGGTGACGTCACCGCCGGCCCGCCGCATGCCCTCCAGGATCGTCGTGCCGTCCGTTATGGGACCCGACGAGCCCTGCCAGGTGACCGTCCAGCCACCGGTCTGGTTGCCGATGTCGTCGGCGTTCGATCCGGCGACGTACACCTTCTGGGACTTCCTGAGGGGGAGCACGCCGCCCGCGTTCTTGAGCAGGACCTGGGACTCGGCCGCCGCCTGACGGGCCACGGCCCGGTGCGCCGGCGAGCCGATCCGCGACGCCCCGGTGGTGTCCGCGTACGGCTTCTCGAAGAGGCCGAGTTCGAATTTCTGCGTCAGGATGCGCGATACGGCGTCGTCCACGCGCTTCTGGCTGACGCGGCCCGCCTTCACCTCGTCGATCAGCGTCGTACGGAAGTCCTTGTACGCGTACGGGACCATGATCATGTCGAGGCCCGCGTTGATGGACGTACGGACGTCGGACGCGTAGTCGCCCGGGATCTGATCGATGGCCGCCCAGTCGCTGATGACGAAGCCGTCGAAGCCCATGCGGTCCTTGAGCACCCCGTTGATCATGTCCGCGCGGGCGTGCATCTTCACCGGGCCCTGGCCGTCGCCGAGGATGTCGAGCGAGGAGTAGGAGGGCATGACCGAGCCGATGCCCCGGTCGACCGCCGTCTGGTACGGGGAGAGGTGGATCGTCTCCAGCTGCTGCCGGGTGACCTTCGTGACGCCCTGGTCGATGGTGTACGAGCCCGTCGTCGACGAGCCGTACTCCGTCCCGCCGTCACCCACGAAGTGCTTCGCGGTGGCCAGCACCTTGTCGTCGTCCTTCAAGTCCTTGCCGTTGGCGGCACCTTGGAGGCCCTGGATGATCGTCTCCATGGACTTGACGAGCGCCGGGTCCTCACCGAAGGACTCGTACGAGCGGCCCCAGCGTTCGTCGCGGGTGACGCACAGGCAGGGGGCGAAGTCCCAGGGAATTCCGGTGGCCCGGACCTCGGCGGCTGTCACGGCTCCCGTCTTCTGGGCCAACCCCGGATCACGGGTCGCGCCGATGCCGATGTTGTGCGGCATGATCGTCGAGCCGACGAGGTTGTTGTGGCCGTGCACCGCGTCCACGCCGTAGATCAGCGGGATCTGGAATCTCGTCGCCTGGGCGCGGAGCTGGAAGGAGTCGATCATCTTCGCCCACGCCGCGGCGGTGTTGGGCGTCGGGGTCGAGCCGCCGCCGGACAGGAGCGATCCGAGGTCGTACGTCGCGATGTCGCCCTGCGCGGTGAGCGCGCCGCGCTCGGCCTGGGTCATCTGCCCGGCCTTCTCCTCCAGGGACATCCGGGACACGAGGTCGGCGACCCGCTTCCTCACCGGCAACTTCGGGTCCAGGTACGGCAGTCCGTGTGCGTCGATGACGACCTGCGGGGTCTCGGCGGGGGCCTTCGCGCCGGTGACCGTGAGCTTCAGGGGGATCGTCTCGGCGGATTCGGCGGACTTGTCCTTCAGCGCCGCCACCTGGATCGTGCGCGAGGTGCCGGAGGCCGTGCCCGCCGGGAAGGTGATCTCGCCCTTGACCGGCGTGTAGTCCTTGCCTGACTCGGCGGTGCCGCCCGCGCTCTCGTACGCGACGGTCACCGGCTCGTCGATCGGGGCGGCGCCGGTGGTGGCGACGGAGATCTTCACCGCGGCCGTGCCGCCCTCCTTCACCGGGTACACGGCGGAGTCGGTCGTGACGGAGGCCCGCAGGGACTGGTCGGCCTTGCCGTACAACTCGACGTCGTCCATGGCGAATTGGCCCTTGACTCCGACGGGGAGGGTGACGGCGTATCCCCACATCTGAGTGAGGCCGAGGACCTGATCGATGCCGCCGACGGGCTGGTAGTCCGTGCGATAGGTGAAGTCGGTGAAGGGAATCTCGATCTGTTTCCAGCCGGTGAAGTCGTCGGTGAAGGACGTCGTCCACAGCTCGGAGGCCTCGCCGTTCGCGCCGCCGTCCTTGATCTCGAAGGCGATCTTCTTGGCGTTGTTCTGGCCGTCCCACCAGAAGCGGATGCCCTTGTGGGCGGACCAGTCGTGGGCCGGCTGGGCAGAGGCGAAGTCGTGGGTGAAGCCGCCGTAGCCGCTGATGTCGTAGCTGCCGGTGAGGACCTTGGCGCCCTCGGGGGCGTCGGACCGTGCGGCCAGGGCGAGTTGGGGCGGGTCGTCGGTGTCACTGCCCCAGGGGAAGATGCCGTCGGCGGGCGGATTCGCGAACGGGACCTCGCCCTCGAAGGTGTCGACGGGGACCGGGGCCGGGTCGTCGGCCCCGGCGGCGGCTCCCGCGGAGGCCAGGGGCAGCAGCCCGGTGAGCAGGGCGGCGGAGGCGAGCAGGGCGGTTCTTCGCATGGACCTTCCCTCGACTCTCGGAAATCCACTTAAGGGCTCTTCAGCACTCTTGCGGCTCAGTAGTCTTACGACTTAGATCACGGCGTGAGTTAACTGACGCCCCGGGAACCCGTCAAGACTTCACGTCAGAACCGGTACACAGCCAATGGGCGGCTGGATCAGGGCAGTTGTTCCTTCATTCTGTGAACGCGCAACCCCTTGACGTGCATCCGCAGCCGTCATTTACTCACGCCTCGCATGCCCCACTCCCCCACCCCCAGAAGGGCTGCGCACATGAGCCTCCTGAGAAGACCCACCCGGACGGCACGGCTGCTGCTGGCCGGTCTGCTGACGACCGCCGGGCTGACCACGGTCGGCTCCGTGCCCGCGCACGCCGCGGGCGAGCAGGTCACGGTCTGGCTGACCACGACGGACGACACCGGTGGCCGCCATGTCGTGCGCGGCTTGCAGGCGCAAACTCCCTTTGCCTTCCAGTCCGGCAGCGGCGGCAGTGGTGAGAACATCAGCGTCGACGAGAACACGCGGTATCAGACCTTCACCGGCGGCGGCGCGTCCTTCACGGACACCGCGGCCTGGCTGATGAACAGCAGCGGAGCACTGTCGCAGACCACGCGCAATGCCACGATGACGAAGCTGTTCTCACCGACCGACGGCATCGGCCTGTCCTTCCTGCGCAATCCGATGGGCGCCTCGGACCTCGCCCGGTACGGCTACACGTACGACGACGTGCCGTCCGGGCAGACCGACCCGAACCTCACCCAGTTCTCGATCGCACACGACCTGGCGGACGTGGTGCCGCTGACCGAGCAGGCCCTCCAGCTCAATCCCTCGCTCACCGTGATGGCCTCGCCGTGGACGGCGCCGGCCTGGATGAAGGACAGCGGGTCGCTCAACGGCGGCTGGCTGAAGGCGGAGGACTACGGGGCCTACGCCTCGTACTTCGTGAAGTACCTCCAGGCCTACCGCGACCAGGGCGTCCCGGTCTCGTACGTCACCGCGCAGAACGAGCCGACGTGCTGCTCGGGGTACCCCTCGATGAGCTGGAACGCCTCGGGTCTCGCGTACTTCACGAAGAGCGAGCTGCTGCCGAAGCTCCAGGCGGCGGGGCTGTCCACGAAGGTGCTCGCGCACGACTGGAACTGGGACGTGTACGACTCGTACGCAGCGCAGACCGTCGACGACGCGGCGGTGCGCTCGCACCCCAACTTCGGCGGGATCGCGTGGCACGGCTACGGCGGCGACGTCACCAAGCAGACGACCGTGCACAACCAGTACCCCTCGCTGGACGCCTTCGGCACCGAGCATTCCGGTGGCACCTGGATCGCCAACCAGCAGCGCGAGGACATGCTCAACATCGTCGACTACACCCGGAACTGGGCGAAGTCGGTGACCAAGTGGTCGCTGGCCGTGGACCAGAACATGGGCCCGCACAACGGGGGTTGTGGCACCTGCACCGGGCTCATCACGGTCCACAACGGTGACGGGCAGAGCGGGACGGTCGACTACACCATCGAGTACTACACGATGGGGCACCTGACGAAGTTCGTACGGCCGGGCGCGCAGCGCATCGCGTCGACCGCGAGCTCCTCCGTCCCGAACGTCGCGTGGCGCAACCCGGACGGTTCGAAGGCGCTGATCGCGTACAACGACGCGTCGACCGCGAAGACCGTGACCATCAACTGGGGGTCGGAGCACGCGACTTACTCCCTGCCGGGCAAGACCTCGGCCACGTTCACCTGGTCGGGGACGCAGGCGGGTGGCGGCGACCGGTCGGGGTCCTTCGTCGGGCTCGCGGGCAAGTGCCTCGACGTGGCGGGCGGTTCGAGCGCGAACGGGACCGCCGTACAGCTCTACGACTGCAACGGCTCGACGGCCCAGACCTGGACGGTGAAGGCCGACGGCTCGATCCAGGCGCTGGGCAAGTGCCTCGACGTCACCTCCGCGTCCACCGCCGACGGCGCGAAGGTCCAGCTCTACGACTGCAACGGTACGGGCGCACAACGCTGGTCGTACAACTCTTCGACCGGGGACGTGGTCAATACTGCTGCCAACAAGTGCCTCGACGTGACGGACAACTCGTCGGCGAACGGGGCGCGGGCGCAGATCTGGAGCTGCACGGGGGCCGCCAACCAGAAGTGGCGGCTGCAGTAGGGCATCGGGCCCTGCTGACCGGACGAGAGGGGGCGGGGTCCATGAGGCATGGAGGCTTGGCCGCCGCGGGAGTGTTGGTGGGGCTGGGACTGCTGAGCGGATGCAGTCCGGCCGCGCTGTCGCTCTCCGCGGTGTGGCTGGGCAGGGACGGGCAGCCGGTCGTGGCCGTGCGGCCGTGCGACGGCGATCACGCGACGAACCTGAACCTCTCCAGCTGGGCCGAGGACGCGTACATCGAGGACAAGAAGAACGGTGGGGTGGTCCCCAACCCCTCCAGCACGGCGTCCCCCGGGCAGGTGAACACCCGCTGGTCGGTGGGGAGCGGGGTCGAGATCGGCAGGACCACCTTCCCGCTGTTCTCTCCCCCGTCCGCCTGGCACACGCAGAAGACGGGGCAGCAGCGGCTGCTGCCCGGTCGCTCGTACTCCCTGCACTTCATGGGCGCGCGCCAGAGCTGGGACCCGTACGACGGCTACCTCACCTTCAGCGCCGCCGACCTCGCCTCGCTGCGCCCCGGCCAGGTCTGGGCCGACGGCCGCGCGATGAGCCGGGCCGAGTTCGACGACCTCGTGGACGACCAGTGCTGAGAGGGCGGCCGGGTGCAGGCGACCGTGTGCGTCGGCGAGTGGCGGCGCTGCTGGGTGTGCCGGCCGGGACGGTCCGGACCGACGACCGGGCCATGAGCCTCGGCGAGTTCGAGAAGCTCGCCGAGGACTCCTGCTGAAGCGGCCCACGCCAACTTGCTGAGGCGGGCCTACGCCGTCGGCGCCGTCCTGTCGGCGGGACTACGCCGCCGGCTCCACCCCGGCCCGCAGCAGGCCGTACGTGTAGGCGTCCTCCAGCGCCTGCCACGACGCGGCGATGACGTTCTCGGCGACGCCCACCGTGGACCACTCGCCGGCGCCGTCCGAGGTGGAGATCAGGACGCGCGTCGTGGACTGGGTGCCGTGCTTGCCCTCCAGGATGCGGACCTTGTAGTCGACGAGCTCCAGCTTGGCGAGCTGGGGGTAGATCTTCTCCAGGGCGACACGGAGGGCGCGGTCGAGGGCGTTGACCGGGCCGTTGCCCTCGGCGGTGGCGACGATGCGCTCGCCCTTGGCGAAGAGCTTGACCGTGGCCTCGTTGGCGTGGGTGCCGTCGGGGCGGTCCTCGACGATGGCGCGCCAGGACTCGACCTCGAAGTACTTGCGGGCCTTGCCCTCGGCCTCGGCACGGAGGAGGAGTTCGAAGGACGCGTCGGCCGCTTCGTAGGTGTAGCCCTGGAGCTCGCGCTCCTTGACCCGCTCGACGACCCGGGCGACCAGCTCGCGGTCACCGCTGATGTCGACACCGAGTTCCTTGCCCTTGAGCTCGATCGACGCGCGGCCCGCCATGTCGGAGACGAGCATCCGCATGGTGTTGCCGACCTGCTCGGGGTCGATGTGCTGATACAGGTCCGGGTCGACCTTGATCGCGGAGGCGTGCAGGCCCGCCTTGTGTGCGAAGGCCGAGACGCCCACGTACGGCTGGTGCGTGGAGGGGGTGAGGTTCACGACCTCGGCGATCGCGTGGGAGATGCGCGTCATCTCGCGCAGTGCGCCCTCGGGGAGGACCTTCTTGCCGTACTTCAGCTCCAGGGCCGCCACGACCGGGAACAGGTTCGAGTTGCCGACCCGCTCGCCGTAGCCGTTCGCCGTGCACTGCACATGGGTCGCGCCCGCGTCGACGGCGGCGAGGGTGTTCGCGACCGCGCAGCCCGTGTCGTCCTGGGCGTGCATGCCGAGCCGGGCGCCGGTGTCGGCGAGGACCGTGGCGACGACCGCCTGGACCTGGGCGGGGAGCATGCCGCCGTTGGTGTCGCAGAGCACGACCACATCGGCGCCGGCCTCGGAGGCGGCGCGGACCACGGCCTTCGCGTACTCGGGGTTCGCGCGGTAGCCGTCGAAGAAGTGCTCGCAGTCGACGAAGACGCGGCGGCCCTGCGAGTACAAGTACGAGACCGTGTCGCGGACCATCTCCAGGTTCTCGTCGAGGGTGGTGCGCAGGGCCAGCTCGACATGTCGGTCGTGGGACTTGGCGACGAGGGTGATCACCTGGGCGCCGGAGTCCAGGAGCGCCTTGACCTGCGCGTCCTCCGACGCCTTGCCGCCCGCCCGGCGCGTCGCGCCGAAGGCCACCAGCTGGGCGTGCTTGAAGTCGATCTCCTGCTGGGCGCGGGCGAAGAACTCGGTGTCGCGCGGGTTGGCGCCGGGCCAGCCGCCCTCGATGAAGCCCACGCCGAAGTCGTCCAGGTGCCGTGCGATGGCCAGCTTGTCGGCGACGGTGAGGTTGATGCCCTCGCGCTGGGCGCCGTCGCGCAGGGTGGTGTCGAAGACGTGGAACGAGTCGTCGAGCTCGCTGGTTTCCGTCATGGTGTCAAGGCTCCTGTGTTGGATCTCGGTCTGTACCGGAATGACCGGCTCCACCGTCCTCCAATGATCCCTCGCGCTGCGCTCCCGGCTGGGGGTGGGCCAGAAAAGCGAAAAACCTCTCGCGGGTGCGAGAGGTCTGCGCGCGGGTCGAGGACGACGGTGTCCGCCCGTACCTGGTCGTACGTGGCGGTCACTGCGGACCGGCGCGCCTGCTGCCAATAATCATGGCGAACGAGAGCACGGGGGCAGTCTGGCACAAGTCGCCCCCGCGCTCACCGTCCGTCTCAGGATGCGAGCACTCGGTTGATCACCGCAGGTGGCGGACGAACGCGTCGGTGCCGTCGTTGGTGTCGCCGGCCGGGATCAGCGTCGGGTCGGCGGACAGGAAGACGATGCGGCGGGCGCCGTCGGCGATCCGGCCCGCGAGGACGTCGGCCGTGGCCGTGCCGCCGGTGGTGTCGGGGGTGACCAGGGCGGTGGTGCCCTTCTTCAGGTCCCGCACGTAGACGGGCCACTCCTTGCCGTACTGAGCGCTGGGCTCCTCCACCTCCGACATGAAGGTGACGTACCGGCCGTCGGGGCTCACCGCGGGGTTGCGGGTGTAGGCCTCGCCGGAGCCGCCCTGGGTGCCGTGGATGCGCTGGTTGGTGCCGGTGGCGATGTTGTGCACGAACACGTTCCAGCTGGCGTCGTTGTCGTTGGGCACCAGGTGGGTGTCCCTGGATTCGAAGACGACCGTACGTCCGTCGCCGCTGATGGACGGGTTCAGCGACTCCCGCTCGGTCTTCGAGCCGTCGTAGGAGCGGTCGATCTGGGTGTGCTCGCCCGTGGTGCGGTCGTACAGCCAGACGTCGCCCCAGTCGTCGCCGCGCGGGCCGTTCATGTAGTTGTACTGGTAGACGACGCGGCGCCCGTCGTCGCTGACGGTCGGCTGGAAGGCGTTGCGCGGCTCCCAGGTCGGCCTGGGGTGACTGATCCGCTCGGTGGTGCCCGCGAAGCGGTCGCGCAGGAAGACCACGGTGCCCTCGCCGGTCTCGTCGAGCGTGTAGACGGCGTAGCGGCCGTTGGGGCTGACGGAGACCGCGCGGGGCGGCCCGGTGAATCCCTCGGGGATCTCGATGCCGAACGTCTCCTCCCCTACTGTGTCCAGGTCGTTCAGCCGCACTTCGCCGGCGTAGGCGTAGACGATGCGGCCGTCATTGAGGACCGCCAGCAGGTCCCCGAACCCCGCGAAGCGGATCTTTCCGGTGCGCAGGTCGCGCCGGTACATGCCGCCGTGCGGGACGCCGGGATCGACGTCCTCGGCGTCCGTGGTGAAAGCGACGTAGCGGCCGTTGCGGCTGATGACGGCCTTGTGCGTGATGCCGTTGCCGGCCTTCCCCTCGGGCGTGACGCTGATCGGCTCGGTGTGCGCAGCGCCGGGTGCGGCGCTCGCCGTGGTTCCCGTCAGCGCCACCGTCGCGGCGACGGCGACGGCAGTGAGTGCGGCAAGGCGCTTGTTCTTGTACATCGTTGTTCCCCCGTGGTCTCTCGTTGCCTTTGCGGTCGGCGTCACTGCACTGTCCGCAGGAAGACGTCCGACACTCCGTTGGTGTCCCCCTCCACCAGATCGGGTGACGCCGATTCGAACGCCACGACGGTGCCGTCGGCGTTGACGGAGGGCTTCCGGGCCGGGAGGTCGTTGCGACCGCCCCAGCGGTCGACGCTGATCAACTGGGTCTTGCCGGTGGCGAGTTCGAGCAGGTACACGGCGGGGGCGGAACCCTTGCCGGACTTCCCGGCCGAGGTGTACGCGACGTGCGTGCCGTTGCCGGAGAGCGACGCCTGCGCGGTCCGGTCCTTCTTGCGCACGCCGTTGACCATGGTCGTGGTGCCCGCGTCGAGATCGCGGACGAAGACGTTGACGTCACGGTTCCGGTCGCCGCGCGCGAGGTTGGAGGCGTACGAGTCGAAGGCGACCCGGCGCCCGTCCGCGCTGATCGAGGGAGCCGACGACCTGCCGTCGGCGGCGTGGCCGTGCCGCGCCACGGTGGCCTTCTCCAGGGTGCCGGTGTCCATGTCGCGGACGTAGATGTCGCCGCCCTGTTCGAAGGCGACGTACCGTCCGTCGTAGTTGATCGACGGGTTCCCCGCCGCCGCGCCCGAGGGTTCGCTGACCAGGGCGGTGTCGCCGCCGTTGAACTTGAAGCGGTAGACACGGGGCCGCGGATGCGGGTCGGCATCGGTGGCGGGCAGCGTGGCGGCGTAGGTGATCCACTGGCAGGTGGGATCCACCATGGGCTGTCCCATCCAGGTGAAGCGGATGCCCTGGTAGTGACCGATGCCGGTGAGCTTGCCGACCGCGCGGTTGCGGATGTAGACGCCCGGGGCGCCGTCGGGCCCCGGAGAGCCCGGCTTCGTGTACGGGGACACGAAGCCGACCATGCGTCCGCTGTAGCAGGGCGATCCGTCGTACGACGCACCCTGCATGTTGGAACTGACCCAAGAGATACCGCCGGCGGCGTTGACGTACACGTTGGTGTCGTTCGGCCCGCCGGCCCCCTCCGTGGTGAAGGCGACGACTCGGCCCTCCCCCATGGCCGGGTCGTAGGACGCCCCGGCCAGCTGCTGCCCGTCCCGGGTGACGCTGATCCGCTCGGTGGCGGGCGGCACCGGGTCCGGCTCCGCGTGCGCCGGGAGCGCTCCCATCGTGCCGAGCACGCCGGACAGCAGCAGCCCGGTCAGGACGGTCTTTTTGCGGCTCATGATGTGTGTCCCCCGTTTGGGTTCAGTGGATGTGTCGTACGAAGACGTCGGACACGCCGTTGGTGTCGTCCGGCACCGGGTCGGCAGCGTCCGAACTGAAGGTCATCGCATGCCCCTTGGCGGCCAGGGCGCCCTTCCCGGCCCCTGCACCCGCCGGGCCGGCCGCCGTGCTCCTCCCCGTCCGCAGGTCGAGCACACGCGGCCCGCCCGCGTCGGCGACGGCGACCCGGTGGCCGTCGTCCGTGGCCACCGTGGCGCGGCCATCGGCCACCCGCCGCACGGCACCGGTGCGGACGTCGTGGCCGTACAGGCCGCCCCGGGCGTTGAAGAGGAGGGCCGGGAACCGGGTGCCGGCCGTGAAGGCGACGCGCCCGGCGTCAGTGCTGAGCAGCGGCGAGCGGTGCGCGTAGCCGGGGCCGAGGTCGATTCCGGTGACCTCGCCGGTGGTCAGGTCCTTCCCGCGCAGACACGCGAAAAACTGCGCGCAGCCGGGGCCAGGCGCTGTCGACGGGAGCGCGACGTACCGCCCGTCGGCACTGATCGCGGCATCGGTCGGCGGTCCGTCGGCCTGGTTACCGTCGGCGGCGACGCCGGCCCGTTCGACGCGAGGCGGGTGCGGCGCTGCGGCTCCCGTGAGCGCGAGCAGCAGCGCCGTCTCTAAGGCGCCCGCGGAAACAGTGGACGCTTGTGCGGCTCTGGACATGGTTCCCCCCGAAACCTTGTCGTTCCCCCCGCCCCCGCGCCGAGGGCTCACTGGGATGCAACCGCACCACACACCTCGGGTCAATGCGCTCGTTTACGTACAACCCGGGCGGCTCGTCATGCGTCCGCGAGTCCCGCCCGCCCCAGCGCCTCGTCAAGGAACTCCCGTACGTGGGACAGGATTTGGCCACGATCGGTACCGCGCAGACCGATCGCCACATGGATGGAGAAGCCGTCGAGGAGAGCCCGCAGCCGGGAAGCGAAACGGTCCGGGTCGACCGCGCGGAACTCGCCGCGAGAGACGCCCTCGGCGATCAGCGCCACCAGGTCCCGGTGCCAGGCGCCCTCGATGGCGACCTGCCGCTCGCGGGCGTCCTCGTCGGCGTTCTGCGAGCGGTTCCAGACCTCCAGCCAGAGCGTCCAGTGCGGGTCGCGGTGACCGTCGGGAATGTACAGGTCGACGTACGCGTCGAGGCGTTCACGGGCGGTTCCCCGAGCGGCCAGCAGTCGGCTCCGCTCGGCGCCGAGGCGGCCCTCGCTCCACTCCAGGGTCTGCAGCAGCAACTCGTCCTTGGAGCGGAAGTAGTAGAGGAGATGGCCGCTGCTCATGCCGACCTCGCGGCCGAGCGCCGCCATGGTCAGCTTCTCCAGACCGCGTTCGGCGATCATGTCCATGGCGGCGACGAGCACGTCCTCCCGCGGTGGCGCGTTCTTTCGCGCACCGGCCATCCCTGGCTCCTGTCGTTCCTCAGACCTTCGGCTGCTGCTGGGTGATGCAGTGGATGCCACCGCCGCCCGCAAAGATCGTACGTGCGTCCACCAGCGTCACCGTCCGCTCCGGGAACAGCCGGCGGAAGATCCCGGCCGCGATCTCGTCGCGCGGGTCGTCGAAGCCGCAGAGCACGACGCCGCCGTTGCAGAGGTAGTGGTTGATGTACGAGTAGTCGGCCCAGTGGCCGTCGGCCTCCAGGACGGTCGGCGCGGGGACCTCGACGACCTCGATACGGCGCCCGCGGGCGTCGGTCTGCGCGCCGAGCAGCCCGATGATCTCCTTGCTGACCTCGTGGTCGGGGTGCGCCGGGTCCTGCTGGGCGTGCGCGACGATCACGCCGGGGCGCGCGAAGGCGGCGACGATGTCGACGTGGCCGAGCGTGCCGAAGCCGTACGGAGGATAGTCGCCGGTCAGTCCGCGCGGCAGCCAGATCGCCTTGCGGGTGCCGAGCTGGGCGTGGATCTCCGCCTCGACCTGCTCGCGGGTCCAGTCGGGGTTGCGCTCGGGTCCGAGCTGCACGGTCTCGGTGAGCAGCACGGTGCCCTCGCCGTCGACGTGGATCGCACCGCCCTCGTTGACCAGCCGCGAGGCGTACGTCCGTGCTCCGGCGAGGTCGCTGACGTACGCGCCGATCTTCGAGTCGTGCTCCCAGCGGGCCCAGTCCTGGGCGCCCCAGCCGTTGAACGTCCAGTCCACGGCGGCGAGTTCGCCCTTCCCGTTGGTGAGGAAGGTGGGGCCGATGTCGCGCATCCAGGCGTCGTCGAGTTCGCGTTCGACGGTGTCGATGTCGGCGCCGAGGAGCGCGGAGGCTTCCTGAGACTGTCCCGGACCGCACACGACCGTGACCGGCTCGAAGCGGCGGATCGTACGGGCCACCGCCGCCCAGGCCGCCCGCGACTCGGCGAGGTCCTCAGGGCTGTCGAAGGTGGGATTGGAGCCCGGCCACGCCATCCAGGTGCGCGCGTGCGGGGTCCACTCGGCGGGCATTCGGAAGCCGTCGGCGGCAGCAGACATGGGTGATCCTTAGAGGCTGTGACATTTACAAGAAGTACAGGCGGTTGAGGGATACGGAGTCGGCGGGCTCGGAGCGCAGCGGGTCGCCGTCGAGGGTGACCAGGCCCGTGCGCTGGTCGACGTCGACCGCTCCGGTGCGGGAGTTGAGCCGCAGGTCGGCGGGGCCGATGCCGCGGGTGCCGCGGACGGCCACCCGGCGCCTGCGCGTCGGCATCGTGTCGTTGCCCTGGTCGACCGCGGCCTGGGCGACGAAGGCCACCGAGATCTCGGCGGGTGTCGCGCCGTGCGCCCCGAACTGCGGCCCCAGGACGAGGGGTTCGCAGGTGTCGGTGGCGGCGTTCGGGTCGCCGACGACTCCGTACGCCGGGAAGCCGGACTTCAGCACGAGCTGCGGCTTGGCGCCGAAGTACTCGGGCCGCCACAGCACGATGTCGGCGAGCTTGCCGACCTCGATGGAGCCGACCTCGTGCGCGAGGCCGTGCGCGATGGCGGGGTTGATGGTCAGCTTGGCCATGTAGCGCAGGACGCGTTCGTTGTCGTGGTCCTCGGGGGCGCCGAACTCGGCCTTCATCTTTCCGGCCATCGCGAAGGTCCGGCGTACGGTCTCGCCCGCGCGGCCCATGCCCTGCGCGTCCGAGGACGTGATGCCGATCGCGCCCAGGTCGTGCAGCACGTCCTCGGCGCCCATCGTGCCGGCCCGGATCCGGTCGCGGGCCATGGCCGCGTCGCCGGGCAGGTCGGTCTTCAGGTCGTGGACGGAGACGATCATCCCGTAGTGCTCGGCGACCGCGTCCCGCCCGAAGGGCAGGGTCGGGTTGGTGGAGGAGCCGATGACGTTCGCGACTCCCGCCATTTTCAGCACATTCGGTACGTGGCCGCCGCCGCAGCCCTCGATGTGGAAGGCGTGGATGGTGCGGCCTTCGAGGACCCGCAGTGTGTCCTCGACGGACAGGCACTCGTTCAATCCGTCGCTGTGCAGGGCGACTTGGACGTCGTGCTCCTCGGCGACCCGCAGCGCGGTGTCGAGCGCGCGGGTGTGCGCGCCCATGTCCTCGTGGACCTTGAAGCCGCTCGCGCCGCCCTCGGCGAGGGCCTCGACCAGGGGCGCGTCGCAGGACGACGAACCCCGGCCCAGGAAGCCGATGTTGACCGGCCAGGCGTCGAAGGCGCCGAAGGCGTGGCGCAGTGCCCAGGGGGAGTTGACGCCGACGCCCCACACCGGGCCGAACTCCTGGCCGATGATCGTCGTCACGCCGGAGGCGAGCGAGGCCTCCATGATGCGCGGCGACAGCAGGTGGACATGCGTGTCGACGGCTCCGGCGGTGGCGATGAGCCCCTCGCCGGACACGATGGACGTGCCGGTACCGACCACGACGTCGACGCCGTCGAGGGTGTCGGGGTTGCCGGCCCGCCCGATGGAACAGATCCGCCCCTCGCGGATGCCGATGGAGACCTTGCGGATCCCCTGCGCCGCGTCGATCACCACGACATTGCTGATGACGACGTCGCAGGTGTCACGGACGGCGGCGGCCTTGAGGTGCAGCCCGTCGCGCGCCGTCTTGCCGAAGCCGGCGAGGAACTCGTCGCCGTGCTTCTGGGCGTCGGACTCGACGCGGATCGTCAGCCCGGAGTCACCGAGCCGGACGCGGTCGCCGGCGCGTGGGCCGTGGGTGGCGGCGTACTCGTAGGGATTCACAGCTGAGCTCCCAGATATCCGCAGGCGGCGGCCCTGCGCAGGGCCTCTTCCTTCGCCCCCGGCGCGTCCAGCGGCCCGTCGACCAGACCGGCGAACCCGATCGCGATGCGCTCGCCGCCGATGGGCAGCAGCCCGATCTCGACGCTCTCGCCGGGCCCGAAGCGGACGGACGACCCCGCGGGCACGGCGAGCCGCATTCCGTAGGCCGCCGCCCGGTCGAAGTCGAGCCGCGGGTTGGCCTCGAAGAAGTGGAAGTGGGAGGTGACGGAGACGGGCACGGTGGCCGTGTTCCGCACGAGGAGCCGTACGTCCGCCTCGGGCTCGGTGTGCTCCGGACCCGGCAGCAGCGCGCCCGGAGCCCGGTCCCCGAGGCCGCCGCCGATGGGGTCGCTGACGACCGCGAGCCGTGAACCGTCGTCGAAGACCGCCTCGACGTGCACCTCGGTGACGACGTCGGCGACGCCCGGCAGGACGTCGTCGGGGCCGAGCACGGACCGGGCCGCCTCGATGGACTCCGCGAGCCTGCGCCCGTCGCGGGCGGCTTCGCAGACGGTGTCCGCGATGAGCGCGGTCGCCTCCGGCACATTGAGCCGGAGGCCGCGCGCCTTGCGGGCCCGGGCCAGTTCGGCGGCCGAGAACAGCAGCAGCCGGTCACGCTCCGTAGGGGTCAGTCTCACGCCACGACACCTCCTTGCCTTCCTCACTTTAGAGCATCACTCTAAAGGGCAGATTCCTGAAACGGAAACATTGACGAGCCACCTTCCAAGGCGTCACATTGAACGTCGCTCAAACATTGAGGCGAGCTTCCCGGCGGCCGATCGAAGGAGACCAGCCATGCCGATAGAACAGCGCGGAGTCGACACCATCCCCGACGAGGAGCGCACCAGCGGTCCACGTGACCTGATGTCGATCCTGCTCGGGTCCAATCTGTGTCTCGGCGTGATCATCTTCGGTTGGCTGCCCCCGTCCTTCGGGCTCGGCTGGTGGGCGTCGGTGAGCTCGATCGTGGTGGGCACGGTGATCGGCACGGCGCTCACGGCGCCGCTGGCCCTGGTGTCGCTCCGCACCGCGACGAACCTCTCCACCTCCTCCGGCGCCCAGTTCGGCGTACGCGGCCGTCTGGTCGGCTCGGTCGTCGGCCTGCTCCTCGCGCTCGGCTACACCGCGCTGACCGTGTGGATCGGCGGCGACGTGATGGTGGGCGCCTTGAACCGCCTGTTCGGACTGCCGGCGTCGGGCGTCTCGTACGCGGTGGTCTACGGGCTGCTCGCCGCGGCGACCGTGGCGGGTGCCGTGTACGGCTACCGGGTGCTGCTCGCGATGTCCCGCGTGCTGGCGATCGGCATGACGGCCCTGCTGGTCGTGGGCGTGATCGCGTACGCCCCGCACTTCACCACCTCCGCGCTCCCGGAGACCGGCGGCTATCTGCTCGGCTCCTTCTGGCCGACCTGGCTGCTGGCGGCGGTGGCGGCGGGCCTGTCCGGCCCGATCGCCTTCATCACGCTGCTCGGCGACTACACGCGCTACATCTCCCCGGTCCGCCACTCCTCCCGCACGGTCCTGCACGCCACCTGGCTGGGCCTGATCGCCGGTCTCCTCGTCCCCCAGCTCTTCGGCACCTTCACGGCGTACGCGGCCCGCGCGGCCCTCGACTACGCGGGACCGCTGGTCTCCGCCTCGCCCACCTGGTACCTGATCCCGCTCCTGCTCGCCGCCTCCGCGGGCTCCGTCGGCAACGCGGGTCTGATGCTCTACTCCATGGGCCTGGACCTCGACGCGATCCTGCCGCGGGCCTCGCGCGCCCGTGCCACCTACACGGTCGCCGCCGTCGCCACGGTCTGCGTCTTCGTCGGCCACTACGCCTGGGACGCGCAGTCCGCGATGACGTCCTTCGTGCTCCTGCTGACCGCCATCGGCACCCCCTGGGCCGTCATCACCCTCATCGGCTTCGCCCGCTGCCGCGGTGTCTACGACCCGGACGCCCTCCAGGTCTTCAACCGCCGCTCACGGGGCGGCGTCTACTGGTACCGCGGCGGCTGGAACATCCAGGCCGTGGTCTCGTGGGCCCTCGGCGCGTTCACCGGTCTGCTGGCGGTGTCGCTCCCGTCGTACGAGGGTCCGCTGCTGTCGCTGACCGGCGGGGTGGACTGCAGCTTCGTGCTGTCGGGGCTGGTGGGCGGGGTCGTCTACCTGGCGTTGAGCGCGCGGACCGCTCAGGTACCGGTGTCCTCGGGGTCGTCGGACACGGAACACCAGCGGGCCTCGGTCGCGTCGTAGCGCAGGGTGCCGTGCCGGAACCGCGCCAGGTCCAGGGCGCGCAGCTTCCGGTACGCCTCGTCGTCCACCTCGGGACCGAGGACGATCCGGGTGCCGGTGGCGGTGTCCTGGAGGACGACGGGGCGCGGTGCCTCCGGGGCCTGATCCAGGGGTGTCCGGTGCAGGGCGCTCTTCAGCCTGCGGTACGCGTCGTCGGCGAGCCGTCCGCCGAAGCCGCCCAGGAAGGACTGCAGGGGCAGGGCGACGAGGAACAGCCAGTGCAGTTCGTCGGGGCCCCGCCGGGTCGGCCAGACCCGGACCCTGACCTGGGCGCCGAGCGCGACGAAGGCTTCGACCAGGGGGGTTTCGGAGCCGGGCGGTTCGTTCGCGTCGACGTACAGGTCGACGAAGTCCTCGGTGAGCGGCGTGAGTTCGTCAGACACTGCGCTCCTCCGGGAGCGGGATCAGCCAGGCCTTGCCACCGCCGACGGCGGCGAGATGTCTGCCCTCGGGGCTGTAGGCGACCTTGAGCATGGTCACGGGGCCGAAATCGCCGTCGAGTTCGAACACCTTGCGACGCGCGGTCGGGTCCCAGACCGACACCGCCGTGCCGGAGGCCACGGCCAGACGGGTGCCGTCGGGGCTGAACGCCACGCACCGGACGCGGTCCGCGAGTTCGAGCTCCACCACGCACTCGCCCGTCGTGGCGTCCCACACGCGGGCCGTGCGGTCCAGGCCGGCCGTCGCGAAGTGTCCTCCCTCCGGGTGGAAGTCCACCCCGAACACCATCGCGGAGTATTCGACCTGCAGCAGCCGATCGCCAGTACGAGCGTCCCACACCCGCACGGAGGAGCGCCCGGCGGTGACCAGGCGCGTCCGGTCCGGGCTGACGGCCACCGCGTAGACGGAGGCCTGGTGGTCGATGTTGACGATCCGGGTGGGCCGCTCCACCGTCCAGATGCCGACCAGGTGATGGCTCGCCGCGACCAGCTGCGAGTTCCCGCAGAACGCCACCGCGGACACGTCGTACTTTCCCGCGGCGATCTCCACCACTAGTTTCCCCGTGTCGCTGTCGCAGACCCGGACCTTGGAGTTGCCGCTCATGGCGATCCGCCGCCCGTCGGGCGTGAACGCCAGGCACAGGACGCGCTCGTCGGAGCCCGCCGTCTGAATCGCTGCCAGCACACCACCGGCCACCCCAAGAGCCGCGACCAGGCCGAGTCCCTTGAGAGCCGCCTCATCGAGAGGGGGACGAGTCGTCCCGTGATGATGTCCGTCCAGGTCGAATATCGTCGCGCTTCGCTTGTCGCACCCGACGGCCACACTGCGGCCGTCGGGACGGAAGGCGACCGACCAGGCGGCTTTCGGCGTGGCCAGTTCCACGACCCGGGCCCTCGGCACCCCGGGCCCGGCCACTTGGGTCGGCACCTCCTCGGCATCCCCGGACGGCGTCCGCCCCGCGACCTCCCGCCGCGCCGCCGCCACCACCCCGTCCGGATCGGGATCGTCCGGCGAGAGCTGGGCGAAGCGCTCTCCGATGGCGAGCACCGCGTCCCACTGCCCGGCGGCGTGCAGGGCAAGGGCCTCCGCGCGCAGTGACGCCCGTGCCTGCCGGGTGCGGGCGAGTTCGAGGCGGCCGCGTACGTCGCGGTAGTCGGGGTCGAGGTCGAGGATCGCGGAGAGGTGCTCCACCGCGGCGTCCCAGTGACCTGAGTCGGCGGCGCCCAGGGCCGCGATGTAGAGGTGGTGCAACCGGCGGCGGCGGAGGGCCTCTTCGAGTTTGGCGGCGCTGTTCCGGTACGCGCGGTCGCGGGCGGCCACCGCGCGGAACGCCGCCACCGCGTCGTCCCAGCGCTCGGTGTAGAGCGCGGCGAGACCCTGGACGTACAGCTCGTCCACGTCGGTCGTCGGCCGAGCGGCCGGCTCCTGGCCGATGTCGAAGAGCAGGCCGTCCAGCGAGCGCATGTACAGCACGGGCGTGCCCCATTCGAGGGTGCCCGGGAGTTCCAGGAGGATCGACTGGCGCGCGTCCATCACCGCCGCGTCCACGCCGCGTCGCAGCGCGAGCGCCTCGTAGAAGCTCCGGCTGAACTCGACGGCGGCCCGGTCGGAGACGGGGTACTGCATGGCGAGCGCGGCGGGCACCCCGGCCCGCATCAGCGCGCCGCCCACGCTGGAGAAGGGGTCGGCCGGGCCGGCCCGCCCGGTCTCGCAGGCGTTGAGGACGACCAGCCGCAGCGACGGATGGCCGTGGAGCACCATCGCCAGGCTCTCGGCGCCCAGTTGGTAGGTGCCTCCGCTCCCGTCGGCGAGTGCCAGGCTGCCTTCCTGGGCCACCCGGTCGAAGCCGCCGTGCCCGATGAAGTGGAAGATGTGCCAGGGGCCGTGGCCCGGGCGGAGTGCGGCACGCAGATCGCGCCAGGTCTCGCCGCCGACCCAGCCCAGTTCGATCAGTCCGTCACGCTGCAGCTCCTCCAGGGCGCCGCCGAGTCGCTCCTTCTCGAGCTCCACGGCGAGGACTTCCTGATCCTCCGGGCGGGCGATCATGCACAGGATCCTGAGCGGCGGCTCGACGCGCAACGGCCTCTGGGGTACGGGCACTTGGGGGTGCCGGATGAGCGAGGCGGTCTGGCACACATAGCCGTTCAGGCCCGGGTCGAAGAGGAACTCCCAGGGCAGCCGGGCGAGTTCGGGCGGTCTGACGCGCAGGACCAGGCGCAGATGCCGTTCCTCGCGTGCGGCGGTGTGCCGGGCGGCGGCCAGCAGGGCCCGGCCGTCTCCGGCGGTGAGGGTCTCGAAGAGGCTCCGGCCGAGGAGCTGCACGGGCTGTTCGTCGGGACTCGCGCTGCGGCGGACGCGCGCCGACGAGGCGATCACGGCGTCCGGGATACGGGCGGCGAGGATCCGCAACTCCTCGGGGGACAGCGGCAGGCGCGTACGAGTGGAGGTCTCCGCGCCGTCGGGACCGCGCAGCGCGATCTCGTAGACCTGCGGTTCCGTGGCCGTGATCTCGGCCTGGAAATCCAGGACTTCCATGGACGTCCCACCCCCCGTCGGACGCTTCTCACCATCCCACAGACGCGGCCCGGGGAGCAGAGAAAGGGCGCGGCCCGGCGGCGGAGAAACCCACGGGGCCCGCCCCGGTGTGCACCGGCGCGGACCCCGTCCCGCTCGCCTCAGCCCAGCGGATGCATCCAGCCGTGCTTGTCCTCGGTGACACCCCGCTGGATGTCGAGCAGTGCCTCACGCAGCTTCAGCGTGACCTTGCCGGGCTCGCCGCCCGACTGCTGCCACTCGGCGTTGGTGCGCTTGACCGTGCCGACGGGCGTGATGACGGCGGCGGTGCCGCAGGCGAAGACCTCGGTCAGCGTGCCGTTCTCCGCGTCGCGCTGCCACTGGTCGATGGAGACGCGGCCCTCCTCGGACTCGTAGCCGAGGTCGCGGGCGACCGTCAAAAGGCTGTCGCGGGTGACGCCCTCCAGGATGGAGCCGGTGAGGGACGGGGTGATGATCTTGTCGCCGTACACGAAGTACAGGTTCATGCCGCCGAGTTCCTCGACCCACTTGTGCTCGACCGCGTCGAGGTAGCAGACCTGGTCGCAGCCCTTCGCCGCGGCCTCGGCCTGGGCGAGGAGAGAGGCCGCGTAGTTGCCGCCCGTCTTCGCGTCGCCCATGCCGCCGGGGACGGCGCGCACGCGGTCCTCCGACAGCCAGATGGAGACAGGCTTCACGCCGCCCGCGAAGTAGGCGCCCGCGGGCGAGGCGATGACGAGGAAGAGGTACTCGTTGGCGGGCTTCACGCCCAGGCCGACCTCGGTCGCGATCATGAAGGGGCGGAGGTAGAGCGATTCCTCGCCGCCGTGCGCCGGAACCCAGGCGCGGTCCTGCTGGACCAGCACGTCGCAGGCCTCGATGAACGTCTCCACCGGCAGCTCCGGCATGCCGAGCCGGCGGGCGGAGGCCTGGAAGCGCTTGGCGTTCTTGTCCGGGCGGAACGTGGCCACGGAGCCGTCGGGCCGACGGTAGGCCTTGAGGCCCTCGAAGATCTCCTGCGCGTAGTGCAGGGTCATGTTCGCCGGGTCGAGGGAGAGCGGGCCGTACGGAACGAGCTGGCCGTCGTGCCAGCCGCGGCCCTCCGTCCACTTGATCGTCACCATGTGGTCGGTGAAGTGGCGGCCGAACCCGGGGTTGGCCAGGATCGCCTCGCGCTCCGCGGCGGAGAGCGGAGTGGCGGAGGGCTTGAGCTCGATCGTGGGCTGCGTCATGAGTGATTGTCCTTCACCGGTTGTGTGTGACTGGCCGCGCTCACGCCCCAAACTGCCAGTGGCCAGTGTTAGGACGTCCGAGCATTCCCTCATTCCGCGGCTCCGCGTTCGATTATCGCGCGCGGGGACCCGTGGACGAAAACGGCGTGAATGCGGCCCTTGGGATTGCCCAGGGGTTGATGGTGGCACCCGGCGAGGGCATAGGAAAAGCCGCCGGGTGCGGATGCGACCCGGCGGCTACTACGAAACGTAAGTGGCGTGGGGGTCCCCCCACGCCCTTTGGCAGTGGGGGAGGGTCAGCCGGCTACTCGTACGGCGAGCGCGTCGCCGATCTCATCGGTGCTGCGGGCGGGCTTGCCCACGCGCTCGGCGAGGTCGGCCGCGACGGCGTCCTCGATGCGGGCGGCCTCGGTCTCGTAGCCGAGGTGACGCAGCAGGAGGGCGACGGACAGGACCGTGGCGCTGGGGTCGGCCTTGCCCTGGCCCGCGATGTCGGGGGCCGAGCCGTGCACGGGCTCGAACATCGAGGGGAACTCGCCGCTCGGGTTGATGTTGCCGGAGGCGGCGACGCCGATGCCGCCGGAGACGGCCGCGGCGAGGTCGGTGATGATGTCGCCGAAGAGGTTGTCGGTGACGATCACGTCGAAGCGCTCGGGCTGCGTGACGAGATAGATCGTCGCCGCGTCCACGTGCATGTACTCGGTGGTGACCTCGGGGAACTCCTCGGCCACCTTGTTGAAGACGTTCGTCCACAGGTGGCCGGCGAAGGTCAGCACGTTGTTCTTGTGGATGAGCGCCAGCTTCTTGCGCGGGCGGGCCTGGGCGCGGGCGAAGGCGTCGCGGACGACCCGCTCGACACCGAAGGCCGTGTTCACGGAGACCTCGGTGGCGACCTCGTGCTCGGTGCCCTTGCGGATGGTGCCGCCGTTGCCGGTGTACGGGCCCTCGGTGCCCTCGCGCACCACGACGAAGTCGATCTGCGGCTCGCCGGCCAGCGGGGTGGCGACACCCGGCAGCAGCTTCGACGGACGCAGGTTGACGTGGTGGTCGAAGGCGAAGCGGAGCTTCAGCAGGAAGCCGCGCTCCAGGACACCGGACGGGACGGAGGGGTCACCGATCGCGCCGAGCAGGATCGCGTCGTGCTGCTTCAGGGCGTCCAGGTCCGCCTCGGTGAGGGTCTCACCGGTGGCGTGGTACCGCCTGGCGCCGAAGTCGAACTCCTTGGTCTCCAGCTTCACATCCTGGGGAAGGACGGCGGAGAGGACCTTGAGCCCCTGGGCCACGACCTCCTGGCCGATGCCGTCACCGGGAATCACTGCGAGATTGATGCTGCGAGACATGACGGCACCGTACTCCTTGTCCCATGGGATGACATGCGGTGTCCGCCATACGGACATTCCGGAGTGTCGCGGAGGACACTCGTAAGGCTGTGTTCACCCTTACGTATGGCGGCTGTTGGGGCTTGCTGGGAAGTTCCCAGTCATGGACACCCCTGACGTCGGCATTCCCGAGCAGCTCGCGCGCGGTATGAGCATGGCGGAGCAGCACGAGTATCTGCGGACGAAGCTCACGCGGCGCCGCGCGCTGGTGACGGCGGGCGCGTTCGCGGGCGGCGGGCTGCTGGCCGGTTGCGCCTCGGGGACGGCGACGCGCACGTCCACCACGACGCCGAGCCCCGCCACCAGCCGCGTACCCGGCTCCGTCGTCGTGCCCTTCGGCCGCCACCTCGCCTTCGGCGCGGACCCCAAGACCCAGATGCGGATCTCCTGGCAGGTGCCGTTCGCGGTCAAGAAGCCGTACGTACGGGTGGGGCTGACGCCCTGGGGACTGAGCCGGAAGATCGAGGCCGAGGTCCGCGATCTGCACACACCCGGGCTCGCGGGGCAGCGGTTCGCGCTGGACCAGTACTACCTGCACGCGGCGCTCGACGGCCTGCGCCCCGGCACGACGTACTACTACGGCGTCGGCCACGAGGGATTCGACCCCGCGTCGCGGGAGCGGCACTCCACGGTCGGCTCCTTCCGTACGGCGCCCGCCGGTCCCGGGAAGTTCGTGTTCACCGCCTTCGGCGACCAGGGCGTCACCCCCGACGCACTCGCCAACGACAAGGCGCTCCTCGGCCGGCACCCGTCCTTCCATCTGCACGCGGGCGACATCTGCTACGCGGACTCGGTCGGCCTCGGCAAGGACTCCGACGTCTACGATCCCAGCGCCTGGGACCTGTTCCTCAAGCAGACCGAGTCGGTGGCGAAGTCGGTGCCGTGGATGGTGACGACCGGCAACCACGACATGGAGGCGTGGTACTCGTCGAACGGGTACGGGGGCCAGTCGGCGCGCTGGACGCTCCCGGACAACGGCTTCGACGCGCGCAAGGCACTCGGCGTCTACTCGTTCACGTACGGCAATGTCGGGATCGTGGCACTGGACGCGAACGACGTGTCGTACGAGATCCCCGCCAACAAGGGCTACACGGACGGCAAGCAGACGGCCTGGCTCGACAAGCGGCTCGGAGAACTGCGCAAGACGGTCGATTTCATCGTCGTCTTCTTCCACCACTGCGCGTACTCGACGTCGACGCACGCCTCCGACGGGGGCGTACGGGACGCCTGGCTGCCGCTGTTCGCCAAGCACCAGGTGGACCTGGTGATCAACGGGCACAACCACGTGTACGAGCGCACCGACGCCATCAAGGGCGGCGAGGTGGGCAAGCAGGTGCCGGTCGGCGCGTCGACCGATCCGACGCGGGACGGGATCGTGTACGTCACGGCGGGCGGGGCGGGCAAGAGCCTGTACCGGTTCCCGGCGGGGGTGAAGGACAGCTACGAGGGGAAGGTCACGCACCGCGAGTCCATCGAGACCTTCCACTGGACGAAGTCGCAGCATCAGAACAAGGACACCGTGGAGTGGTCGCGCGTGCGCTACACCGGCTTCTCCTTCCTCTCGGTGGAGGTGGAGGCGGGCACGTCGCCCAAGCTCAAGGTGTCGGCACTCGCGCAGAGCGGCGAGCGCATCGACTACTTCGAGGTGCGGCGCAGCGGCTGAGTCTGCGAGGCGCACCTCGGAGTGCTGAGCCTACGAGGCGCGGCGCGGAGGCTCAGCACTCCGAGGTGCGGCGCGAGGCAGGAGCCTCGCGCCGCACCCCGTGCGGGTGCGGCTCCCGGTATGTGAGGTGGTGGACGGGTCAGTGACCCGTCGCGCCGCCGTTGTCCCTGCGGTCGAGGGCGCGCTGGAGCGCGGCGGCGGCGTTCTTGCGGTCGGACTCGCTCGTACGGGAGATGTGACGGACTCGGCGGACGGTCGTCTCGGCCATGATGAATCGACTCCTTGCCTCCGAGAGGCCCGGGAAGGGCAGCCGGAAGTGCGGTGAGGAATTTACGAGACGCCGGAAGGGGCGGGGAGCGGTGCCGCAGGGGTTGCCTGCCAAGGGCTCCGGCTCACGACCGCCATTCGCTGGGTCGAGCGAGACGTTCGGCTCCTACAAAGCTAGGCGAGGAGCGGGCATCTGTCTCCACAATTACTCGGACTTCCTACTATCTGAGACGGTGGATTGGGTCACACGCCCCTGACCTGGGACGACCGTCCGAACGGCGTCACCCGCCGCCGGGTGCAGACGGAGGGCGCCCACCGTCGGAAGAAGGCAGAGCACGCCGAGCGCCACGAACGCGACGGCGTACGCCGAGCTCGCTGCGTCGGTCAGCGCCGCGCCCCCGCGCAGTGCGACCGTGACAATGGCGACGCCCAGGCCCGCGGCCAGTTGATGGGAGGTCGCGAAGAGCGCGTTGGCGTCGCGCAGCCGCTCCTGCGGGGTCTCGCTGAAGGCGATCGTCGCGTAGCTGCTGAGCCCGACCGACCGGGCGACGCCGCCGAGCGCCGCGACGACCGCGATCACCGCGACCGGCGTCGCGGCGGTGAACAGCGCACAGCCCGCGGTCGCGGCCGCGAGCCCCAGCGTGGAGACGATCAGCAGCGGCCGGAAGCCGAACCGGTTGATCAGATACGTCGTCGCGGGCTTGATCCCGATGTTGCCGACGAAGACGAAGAGCACGACCGCGCCCGACTTCACCGCGCTCCAGCCGAAGACCTCCTGGAAGAGCAGGGGCAGCAGGAAGGGGATGGCGGAGACGACCGCCATGTAGAGCGAGCCGTCGAGCGCCGAGGCCCGGAAGGACTGGACGTCCAGGGTGCGGAGGTTGACCAGCGGGTGCGGGGTGCGGAGCAGGTGGCGTACGGCGGCTCCGAGGGCGACGACGGCGATCGCACCGGACACGGCCGCCTCCGCCGAGGTGCTCCGGGTCTCCGAGACCAGGTGCGCGGTCCAGGTCAGGGCCGCGAGGCCGGTGCAGGTGAGCAGGACGCCGGTCACGTCGAGCGGCGGTGTCTTGCCCGGCGCGCCCGACGCGATCAGGCGGCGCGCTACGAGTAGGGCGAGGGCGCCGAGGGGCACGTTCAGGAGGAAGATCCAGTGCCAGGAGGCGTACGTGGTGATCACTCCGCCGAGCAGGGGCGCGACGACCGGGGCGGCGAGCCCGGGCCACACGATGTAGGCGACCGCGCGCGGCAGATCCTGCTTGGCGGTGCCGGCGAGGACGACGAGCCGGCCGACCGGCACCATCATCGCGCCGCCGACGCCCTGCAGGACGCGCATTCCGACGAGTACGCCGAGGTTGGGCGCGACGGCGCAGGCCAGCGAGGCGAGGGTGAAGACCGCGATCGCGGCGAGGAAGACGCGGCGCGACCCGAAGCGGGCGGTGAGCCAGCCGGAGAGGGGGATGAGGACGGCGAGGGTGACGAGGTAGGCCGTGATGATCAGGCCCACGGAGGCGGGGGTGGTGTGCAGGTCGTGGGCTATCTGCGGGGCGGCCGTCGACACGATCGTGCCGTCCAGCATCTCCATGAAGAAGCAGCCCGCGACCAGGAGCGCGGTGCCGCGCTGGCGCGAATCCAACATGGATCCAGGTTCGGGGCCACCATTGCTGCACACAAGGTCCGATTGCTTCATGCAGAATTGCGTCTCATGCAGCAGTCATCGGACGTGGCGGCACCCCTTCCCGACATGAACCTCCTCCCCGCCCTGGACGCCCTGCTCCGCGCGGGCAGCGTCGCGGGCGCGGCGGCCGAGCTGAACGTGTCCCCCTCGGCGATGAGCCGCACCCTGGGCCGGCTGCGCCGGGTGGTCGGCGACCCACTCCTCGTACCGTCGGGCCGGGGCCTGACCCTCACGCCGCGCGCGCTCGCGATGCAGCCCCGGGTGCAGACGGCCCTCGCGGACGCGGTGGCGGCGCTGCGGCCGCCGCGCGAGATGGAACTCGCCACCTTGCAAAGGGAGTTCAGGATCCGCACGAACGACGGGGTCGCCATGTCGCTGGGTGCCCCGCTGCTGGAGCTGGCGGCCCGGGAGGCGCCCGGTGTACGGCTGCGGCTGCTGCCCGAGGGCGACGAGGATCCGGCGGACCTGCGCACCCATGTCGACCTGGACGTAGGCGAGTTGCCTGACCCACTGCCGCACGATGTGCGCAGCTCGCCCCTGCACGAGCACCACTACGTGGCCGTCGCGCGCGCCGACGCCGAGTTCGCGAGCGGGCCGCTGACCGCCGTCCGGTTCGCCGCGCTGCCACACATCACGGTGACCCGGCGCGGCCGCACACACAGCGTGGTGGACGAACGCCTCGCCGAACTCGGGCTGCGCCGCGACATTCTCGCCACCGCCCCGACCTACGGCGCGGCCTGCTTCTTCGCCCTCCGCACGGACGCGCTGGCGCTGGTCCCGTCGGAGGTCGCGATCGAGGCGTCCCGCGTGCTGCCGCTCGCGGTGCTGGAGATTCCGCTGGACCTGCCGACGGTCGCGACAGGCCAGGCCTGGCATGTACGGGTGGACACCGATCCGGCGCATCGGTGGCTGCGGGGAGCGCTCGCCAGGGTGGCCGCGAAGGTCACCCCTGGCGAGGATGCAGCGCCCGCAACTCCCTGATCAGGGCGCGGACGGCGACCGTCGTGGCGAGCTCCGGCGTGGTGACGTACCCGACGGAGCGAGTCGGGCGCTCCGGACCGAGATCGGTGATCTCGGTTGTGAGCGGTGCACTCGTGAGGGACAGCGCGGGCATGATGGCCATTCCGAGACCACTGCTCACCATCGAGAGCACTGCTCCGTCGTCCTCGGCGCGGACCGTGGCGCAGGGGATCCAGTCCTGCGCCGCCCACCAAGTCCGGGTGTAGGACGAGCAGTTCTCGGTCCAGTCGACCAGCGGGAGCGAGCGCGGGTCCGGGTGACCGGCCGGGTGCACCAGGGCGTACGGCTCCTCCAGGAGTACGTCGCCGACCAGCTCCGGCGGCACCGGCGTGTTCGTGCCGAGGGTGGCGATCCCGACGTCCGCGCGGCCCTCGGCCACCTCACCCGCCGTGCCGGGCCCCACCTCCCGTACGACGCGCACGGTCGGCTCGATACCGGGGTGCCGGGCCGCCAGCCGTTCCAGCGCGGGCGGCAGCAGATGCAGCGCCGCGCTGCGGAAGGCGGCGATGCGCAGCGGCCCGGCAACGGTGTCCCCGCCGTCCGGTCCGGCGCCGGCGCCCCGCGCCTCCGCGACGAGCGTGTCCAGCATCCGCAGCACCCGCCGTGCGTGCGCCACCGCCCGCTCCCCCGCGGCCGTCGGACGCGCCCCGCGCCGCCCGCGCTCGAACAGCACGACGCCCACCTTGCGTTCGATGCCGCGCACCGCGTGCGAGACCGCGGACTGCGTCATGCCGAGCGTGCCGGCGGCCGCCGAGAAGCCGCCCTCGCGGGCGACGGCCACCAGGGTCCGCAGCTCCTGCGGGGCGAGATCGACTGTGCTCATCGGCGCTCCCGCGGGGCGAGGTCGGCTGTGCTCATCGAGGCCCCTCCGGAGCAAGGTCGGCTGTCGTCATGAAGGGCTCCCCACCTGCTGCTATGAACACGGCTCATGGAAGTGGCCGTTCCATGAGCGCAACCCTCTGCCCGGGTGCCGCATTCCTCCTTACGGTCGCGTTCCATGAACGACATCGCGCTCACCGTCCAGCAGACCGCCCGCCCGACCGGCTTCCCGACCCGGGACCACTTCCGTTTCGCCGAGTCGCCCGTGCCCGAACCGGCCCCGGGCACGGCCCTCGTCGAGAACCTCTACTGGTCCGTCGACCCGTACCACCGCGAAATGATGGACGGCGACTTCGAGCTGGACGCCCCGCTGGAGGGCCGCACCCTGGGCCGCGTGATCGAGTCCCGGGACCCGGCGCTCCCCGAGGGGGAGATCGTCTTCCACCGCGAGGGCTGGCGCACCCACTCCGTCGTGCGCGCGGCGGAGACCAGACGCCTCCCGCACTACGCGGGCGTACCGCTGTCCGCGTATCTGAGCGTGCTCGGCGGCACCGGCCTGACGGCGTACGTCGGCCTGACACGGATCGCCCGGCTCCGGGAAGGCGAGGACCTGTTCGTCTCGGCGGCGGCGGGCGGGGTCGGTACGGCGACCGGGCGGTTCGCCCGGCTGATGGGCGCCGGGCGGCTGGTGGGCAGCGCGGGCAGCCCGGCGAAGGTGTCGTACCTGAAGGAACGGGTCGGTTACGACGAGGCCTTCGACTATCACGCCGGGCCCATGGCCGACCTCCTGGCCAAGGCCGCCCCGGACGGCATCGACGTGTTCGTCGACAACGTCGGCGGCGAACAACTCGGCGCGGGCATCGGCGCGTTGCGTGAGCGCGGGCGGGTGGTGCGGGTCGGAACGGTCGGCCAGTACAACACGCCGGACGCGCCGCCCGTGCTCTTCGACCACGCCGACGTGGTGGAGAAGAGCCTGCGCATCGAGGGCTTCCTGGTGCGCGACCACCGTGACGTACAAGAGGAGTTGTACGAGTTCGCCGTACCGCATCTGCTCAGTGGCCGGCTCGCGCTCGACGAGACGGTCGTCGACGGGTTCGAGCGGATCGTGGACGCGTTCCTGTCGATGCTAGGAGGCGGCAACACGGGCAAGATGATCGTGCGCGACCTCTCGCGAACCGGCTGAATGGTCCGGTGACGGCCGGTCAGAGCACGTCGCCGTCGCGCCAGTCGAAGACCAGCTCGTGCGCCGGGTCGAGGGGACCGGCCGACGCGGGGCGCACGAAGGTGGTGCCCTCCTCCTCCGACAGGCGCACGATGCCGTCCGGGCCGAGCGCCCAGATCCGGCCCGGCCAGACCTGCCAGCCCCGGGCCGCGTACAGGGCGGCTCCTTCCTCGCTCGCGGAGAGCGCCCCGAGCCCGTACGCCCTCTCGACGATCCGCTCCAGCTCGGCCATCACCCGTCCGCCGAGGCCCGTGCGGCGCACATCGGCACGTACCCCGACCGCCTCCACGTATCCGACGCGCAGCGAGCGGCCGCGGTGCAGGACGCGCCGCTGGATCACCGAACCGTGGGCCGCGAGACCGCGCTCGTCGTGCACCAGGACGTGGATGCCGCCGAGCCCGTGGTCCCAGTCCTCGTCGCTGAAGTCCCCGTCGAAGGCGTCGTCCAGGAGGTCGCGGGCGGCACGGAGTTCGGCGGGGGTGAGGTCCGCCGTGTGGGCGGTGCGCAGTCGGGTGGTCATCGGCCCAGTATTCACGGGGCCCTCGTTGGTGCGGGAGCGGATCGACCGCATCGCGGATTGCTCCTACCTCTGATCCTGTGAGACACCTTGACAGCCCCACAGACCCCCTCCACTCTCACAATCATCGGATGACTGCGAGAAGGAGGATTCCATATGTCGGTCCAATTACGAGCCCGCACGGCCCAGTTGCGGGCTCGCAGGGCCCCCTTGCGTGCCCGCACCATCGTGTTGACGCTCTGCTCCGCGCTGCTCGCCACCGCCGCGACCACGCTGCCGAGCCGCGCCGTCGCCGACGCGTCGAGTGCGGCCTGGGAGGTGAGGGGACCCCACGGCTCCCCGACGGCGGTCGTCGCGCTCGATCCTGCCGACGGGCACGCGACGCTCACGGTGAGACGCGACGGCGGAACGGTCCTGGAACCCTCCCCGGTCGGCCTGGTCACCGAACAGGCCGACTTCTCCCGGGGACTGACCTACGCCGGACGCTCCGACCGCACGGTCACCGAGCACTACACGAGCCCGACGGGCAAGTCCCGCAAGCGCGTCGTCCACATGACCGAGGCCCGCTTCCACTTCCGCACGGCGGCCGGTGCCCGGCTCGACCTGGTGACCCGGGTCGCCCCGGACGGTGTCGCCTACCGCTACGTCCTGCCGGGGGCCCACGGCAACGTGCTGCGCGAGACCTCGGCCTTCACCCTCCCCGCCGGTTCGAACGCCCTCCTCGGCGGCTACCGCGCGGACAACGAACTCCGCTTCTCCCGCTACGACTCGGCCGCGGCGGCACCGGCGGGCGCGTACATGATGCAGGGGCTCTTCGGGACGCCCGGCGGCTACGCCCTCATCGCCGAGTCGGACGTCAACGGCAGCTACGCGGGTGCCCACTTGACGCACGCGGCGGACTCGTCGACGTACGGCGTGAGCCTCTGGAACGACGAGCCGGTCCAGACGTCCGGCGCGCTCACCACCCCCTGGCGCGCACTCGTCACCGGCGATCTCGCGACCGTCACCGAGTCGACCTTCGTGGACGACCTCGCCCCGGCGTCCCGTGTCCGCGACACTTCATGGATCAAGCCGGGCCCGGCCCTGTGGACCTGGCTGGCGGGCGGCAAGGAGGCGGGGCAGAGCCTGGCGGCCCAGGAGAAGTACGTGGACTACGCGGCCGAGCGCGGCTGGCCGTACGAAGTCGTGGACGCGGGCTGGTACTTCAAGACCGACGCCTGGGACGTGGTCGACCCGAACTGGCAGACGGACAGCTGGATGCCGGAGCTGGTGCGCTACGCGGCGGCGAAGGGCGTCGGCATCCACGTCTGGCTGCACTACAGCCTGCTCACCGACCCGGCCGAGCGCGAGAAGTGGCTCGGGACCCTGGAGAGCTGGGGCGTCAAGGGCGTGAAGATCGACTTCATGGACTCGGAGTCCCAGGAGCGGATGCGCTGGTACGACGACGTGCTGGAGTCGACCGCCCGCCACCACCTCATGGTGAACTTCCACGGCTCGACGATCCCCAAGGGCATTCAGCGCACCTGGCCGCAGGTCATGACGATGGAGGGCGTCGGAGGCGAGGAGAAGCGCACGAACACCCCGGAGCAGCTGGCCTCGCTCCCCTTCACCCGTAATGTCATCGGCTCCATGGACTTCACGCCGGGCGCGTTCCACCGCCCGTACCGCCCGAACGTCGCTTCGGACGCGGGCGAGTTGGGTCTGACGGTCCTCTACGAGTCCGGCATCCAGAACCTCTCCGGAACCCCCGAGTCGTATGACGCGCGCCCCGAGGCCCGCCGCTACCTGGAGCAGCTGCCCGCCCGCTGGGAGGAGACCCGCCTCCTGACCGGCGATCCGGGCCGCTCGGCGGTCCTGGCGCGACGGGCCGCCGACGGCCGCTGGTTCATCGGCGGCACGTTCACCGGCCCGGCCCGCACGGTCGACGTACCGATCCGCCTGGGCGCCGGCCACTGGCTGGTGGAGACGGTGACGGACGGCCCGTCGGGGCTCGTGCGCGAGACGCATGCCGTACGCGGTGGCGACACCCTGGCCGTCCCGGTGACGGCGGACGGCGGTTTCGCGGCGATCGCCTGCCGCGCGCTCGAGGGCCGTACGACCTGCGAGAACTGACCCACCTGGGATGCGGCCGCACGGCGGCACCCGCGGCCACCGGCTTCCCGTGCGACCCCCACGGCCGAGCAGCGGATCGCCCACACGGCTGATCCTCCGCGCGGCATGCGGCATCGGGCTCCGGCAAGGGGAACGGTGTCGTCATGAGCGACACGACCAAAGCACTGCTCGAGGGCGGCCCGGACGACCTGCCCGAACGGATCGTCCCGATCCCGCCCCCTGGAACGGATGTGAAGATCGAGTTGCGCAATGGATACGAACACTTCAGGGCGACCCCGCGGCACGCGGACACCCCGGAGGGCAGGCTGCCCGTGTACGAGTGGTGGGAGCGGACGGAGTTCGCCGGGTAACTCCACGTCCGGCGCGGCGGGGGACGGCGGATCTCGGTACCGCCGCCGTCACCCGCCGCCACGTCCGGCGCGGCGAGGGGCGGCGGATCACCGCACCGCCGCCGTCACCGCCTCCCGGAAGCCCTTCGGGTCCTCCACCCACGGCATGTGCCCGGCCTCCGGCAGGCTCACCCGGCGTACCCGCGGCAGCGCCCGCTCCAGCGAGTCGACCGCCGAGCGCGGCCGGATGTCCCGGGCGCCGTCGACGATCAGCACGGGCACGTCGAGGGACGCGCAGGCGGCGTACAGCTCCTGCTTGCCCCAGATCCGCTTGCGTTCCTCGTTGAGGGCCTTGTTGCACGCGTCATTGACCCCGAACCAGGGGTCGGCCATGCGGCGGGCGTGCGCCATCGCCCGCTCCCGGTCCTCGAACTCGGTCGACCACTGGAGCACCGCCCGCTCCCGGTCCTCGTCCTCGGTCCGCAGCGGACGGTCCGTCAACTCTTCCCAACGAGCCCGACGTTCGGGATGGTCGCCGAGCCGGGCGAGGAAGCCGGTCGCGAAGGCGGGGTACCAGTCGGCGTCCGGGCCGATGCCCGTACCGGAGACGTACACCAGCGCGCTCACCCGCCGCGGGTGGGCCAGCGCGTAGCTCAGCGCCAGCTGGGCGCCCCAGGAGTGGCCGAGCAGCGCCATCCGCTCCAGCCCGAAGTGGCGTCGTACGGCGTCCAGATCCGCGACGAAACGCTCGCTCGTCCAGGGGCCCGCGCACCGCTCCGACCGCCCGCATCCGCGCTGGTCCCAGCGGACGACCGGGGTCACGTCCGCCAGCAGCTCGGCCACGTCCGCGAACATGTCCCACAGGCCCGGCCCGCCGTGGCACAGCACCAGCGGCGCGCCCGGACCCGACCTCGCCGCCCACAGGCGCCCCCCGTCATCGGCCTCAACCGTCTCGCTCCGCGTCCCGGTCATGGGGCAAGTCTGCCCGGGCGGACATGGAAACGGGCCGGGAAGCCTGCTCGGGGGGTCGGGCTTCCCGGCCCGGGTGTGCGGGGGCGTGTCAGCCCATGTGCGGGTACCCGTAGTCGGTCGGCGGGACCAGCGTCTCCTTGATGGCGCGGGTCAGCGTCCAGCGCATCAGGTTCTGCGGGGCACCGGCCTTGTCGTTCGTACCCGAGGCGCGGCCGCCGCCGAAGGGCTGCTGGCCGACGACGGCGCCGGTCGACTTGTCGTTGATGTAGAAGTTGCCCGCCGCGTAGCGGAGCTTGTCCATCGTGTACGCCGCCGCCGCGCGGTCGTTGGAGACGACCGAGCCCGTCAGCGCGTAGTCGGACGCCGACTCCATCTGGGTCAGCATCTCGTCGTACGCCTCGTCCTCGTAGACGTGCACGGCGAGGAACGGGCCGAAGTACTCCGTCTTGAAGACCTCGTTCTCCGGGTCCGAGCACTCGACGACCGTCGGGCGCACGAAGTAGCCGACCGAGTCGTCGTACGAGCCGCCCGCGACGATCGTGCAGGACTCGTCCGCCTTCGCGCGGTCGATGGCGGCCTTGTTCTTGGCGAACGCGCGCTCGTCGATGACCGCGCCGATGAAGTTCGACAGGTCGGTGACGTCACCCATGGTCAGGTAGTCGACCTCGGCCGCGAACTCCTCCCTGAAACCGGAGTTCCAGATGGAGGCCGGGATGTACGCCCGGGAGGTGGCCGAGCACTTCTGGCCCTGGTACTCGAAGGCACCGCGGGTCAGGGCGGTCTTGAGGACGGCGCGGTCGGCGCTGGGGTGCGCGACCAGGAAGTCCTTGCCGCCGGTCTCGCCGACCAGGCGCGGGTAGGAGCGGTACTTCTCGATGTTGTTGCCGACCGTCTTCCACAGGTACTGGAAGGTCTTGGTCGAGCCGGTGAAGTGGATGCCCGCGAGATCGCGGTGCTCCAGGGCGACCTTGGAGACCTCGATGCCGTCACCGGTGACGAGGTTGATGACGCCCTTGGGCAGGCCCGCCTCCTCCAGGAGCTGCATCAGCAGCACGGCGGCGTGGGTCTGCGTCGGGGACGGCTTCCAGACGACGACGTTGCCCATCAGCGCGGGCGCGGTCGGCAGGTTGCCCGCGATCGCCGAGAAGTTGAACGGCGTGATCGCGTAGACGAAGCCCTCCAGCGGGCGGTGGTCGAGGCGGTTCCAGACGCCCGGCGAGTTGGCCGGGGGCTGCTCGGCGAGCAGGTCACGGGCGTACTTGACGTTGAAGCGCCAGAAGTCGACCAGCTCGCAGGGACAGTCGATCTCGGCCTGCTGGGCGGTCTTCGACTGGCCGAGCATGGTGGAGGCCGCGAGGGTCTCGCGCCAGGGGCCCGCCAGCAGCTCGGCGGCGCGCAGGATGATCGCGGCGCGGTCGTCGAAGGACATCGCGCGCCAGGCCGGGGCGGCGGCCAGGGCCGCGTCGATCGCGTCCTGGGCGTCCTGCTGGGTGGCGTGGGCACCGGTGCCGATGACCGCCTTGTGGTTGTGCGGCTGCACGACCTCGAAGCGCTCGCCGCCGCCGAGCCGCTTCTCGCCGCCGATGGTCATCGACAGCTCGATCGGGTTCTCGGCCAGCTCCTTGAGCTTGGCCTCCAGACGGGCGCGCTCGGGCGAGCCGGGGGCGTAGCCGTGCACCGGCTCGTTGACGGGGGTGGGGACCTGGGTCACAGCGTCCATGGGTTCCGTAACTCCTTTATGAGCGGGTGGTTCGGTCTCAGCCCTTGGTGAGGATCGAGCGTGCGAAGAAGAGGAGGTTGGCCGGCTTCTCCGCGAGGCGGCGCATGAAGTACCCGTACCAGTCGGTGCCGTACGCGGTGTAGACCCGCATGCGGTGGCCCTCGGCGGCGAGCCGCAGGTGCTCCTCGCCGCGGATGCCGTACAGCATCTGGAACTCGTACTCGTCCAGCTTGCGCCCGGCCTGGCGCGCGAGCTCCTGCGCGATGGAGATGAGGCGCGGGTCGTGGGACCCGATCATCGGGTACCCGTCGCCCTCCATAAGGATGCGCAGGATGCGGACGTACGCCTTGTCGGTCTCCGCCTTCTGCTGGTAGGCGACCTCGGCGGGCTCCTTGTAGGCGCCCTTCACCAGGCGTACGCGGCTGCCGCTCGCGGCGAGGCGGCGGGCGTCGGCCTCGGTGCGGAACAGGTAGGCCTGGATGACGCAGCCGGTCTGCGGGAAGTCCTTCCGCAGCTCCTCGTGGATGGCGAACATCGAGTCGAGGGTGGTGTGGTCCTCGGCGTCCAGCGTGACGGTGGTGCCGATCGCGGCGGCGGCCTCGACGACCGGGCGGACGTTGGCGAGGGCCAGCTCGTGCCCGCCCTCCAGCGCCTGCCCGAACATCGACAGCTTGATGGACATCTCCGCCTTGGTGCCGAGGTCCAGGTCCTTCAGGTGCTCGATGAGCTCCAGGTACGCGTCCCGGGCGGCGCAGGCCTGCTCGCGGGTGGTGATGTCCTCGCCGACGACGTCGAGGGTGACCTCGAGTCCCTTGGCGACGGCGTCCTGGACGATCGGAATGACCTGGTCGACCGTCTCGCCGGCGATGAAGCGGGCGACCACCTGCTTGGTGCCGGGGGCCGCCGACACGAAGCGGCGCATCTTGTCGCTGCGCGACGCGGCGAGAATCACGGGACCCAGCACGGGGCACCTCCACGGAAAGAACGGACGGCCGCGGGCCCTTGGAAGACTTTTCGGGTACGGCACGGAGAACCACCGTGAAACCTAAGGATCCCTCCGATCGTCGACCATCGACAGCTGTCACGCATCCGTGCCCTGGATCTCAGACATCTGTATGAGGCGCCGTGGAAAATGGGGCAGAATGCCCGTGTGACGGGCGATTTCAAGGTGGTCCGCGGGGCAGGCCGCGGTGAGTACCAGGAGCTGGTCGACGAGATCTCGGCGCTCCTCGGTGCCCCCGCGACCCTGGAGAACCGCGACTTCGAACTGATCGCCTTCGGCGCGTACGACAGCGACGGCGACTTCGACGAGGCCTCCCTCGACCCCGTCCGCACCCGCTCGATCCTCACGCGCCGCTCCACTTCGGCGGTCCGGGCATGGTTCGAGAGCTTCGGCATCGCACGGGCGACGGGTCCGGTGCGCATTCCGCCGACTCCGGAAGCGGGGGTGTACCGCGGAAGGATCTGCCTCCCGGTACGCCATCGGGGGGTCGTCCTCGGTTACGTATGGCTGCTGGCCGACGAGCCAGGACCTACCGACGCCCAGCTCACCGCCGCCATGGAGGTCGCCTCCCGCATCGGCGCCCTGCTCGCCGACGAGGCCCAGGCCGGCGCGGACCTCACCCGCGAGCTGCGCGCCGTCCTCACCGCCGAGCGCGGCTGGCAGCGCGACATGGCCGTCGCCGAACTGCGCACCGCCCTCGGCCCGCGCGGCGACGGACTGCACACCGTCGTCTGCGTCGCCCCGTGGCCCTCGGCCGACCCGGACGACGCCCCTTCCGCCCGTACGGTGCCGGGGGCGACGGCGCTGTGCACGGTGCCATGGGGGGCCAGCGGGCAGAGCCTGGCGCTGCTCGTACGACTGCGGTCGGCGGACGTACTGACTCCGGCACTGACGGCGGCTTCGCGGTTCGTGCGGGAGGCGGAGGGCGGCCGCGGGGCGGATCGGTCCACGGGCGGTGGCGCATCGGGAGGGGTTGAGTCCGGCGGGGCGGCCGGTGCCGCATCGGGCGGGGCGAAGCCTGGCGGGACGGCCGGAGCCGCACCGGGTGGAACAGAGCCCGGCAGGGCAGCCGGTGCCGCATACGGCGGGGCGAAGAACGGCGGGACAGCCGGAGCCGCACCGGGCGGGGCGGCCGGAGGTGATCGCCCCGGGCGGGCCGCGGCCGGGGTCGCCACCGCCCGCGTCGGGCTCGCCGAGCTGGGCACGGCCTGGCAGGAGGCGTCCGCCGCCGCGCGCGCCGTGCTGGCGGAGCCGCGCCTCGGCCCGGTCGCCGAGTGGGGGTCCATCGGGCCGTTCCGGCTCCTGACGTCCCTGCCTCCGGAGGCCGCCCAGGACCCCGCGGTACGGGTCCTGCTGGCCCCCGCCCACCGCGAACTCGCCCGCACGACCGAGGTGTTCCTCGACTGCGCGGGCCAAGCCGGGCGCACGGCGGCGGAGTTGGGCATCCACCGCCAGACGCTCTACTACCGTCTCTCGCGCGTCGAGCAACTCACCGGCCTCGACCTGGACGACGGCGAGGACCGGCTGCTGCTGCACATGGCGTTGAAGGGGGCGCGGCTCTAATCCCTCTCCAGGGACAGGAACCGGCTCTGCACCCCTGTAAAGGCCCCTCCAGAGACAAGAACCGTCCCTAGAGAGCGCGCCCCGCGAGCACGCCGACCGCCGCGATGCCCTCCGTGATCGCCCGCTCCCCCACACCCCCGAAACCCAGCACCAGTTGAACCGGCGTGGTCGCGTGCGTGGAGCGGCACGGGCTCATGCCGTACAGCCCGACGGAGCGTTCCCGCGCCGCGATGACGACGGCCTGCTCGTCGGCGGGTGCGGCGAGGTGCGCGACGGCGTGGAACCCCGCGGCGAGACCGGTGAGCCGGACCTCGGGGGCGTGCTCGGCGAGGGCGGAGACAAGAGCCGTGCGCCGGGTCGCGTAGGTGGTGCGCATGCGGCGCAGATGGCGGTCGTAGCGGCCGGACTCGATCAGCTTGGCGAGGGCGAGCTGGTCGAGGGTCGGGGAGCCGCGGTCGGTGAGGCGCTTGGCCTCCGTGATGGGGCCGGTGAGCGCGGGCGGGCAGAGCAGCCAGCCGATGCGCAGCGCCGGGGCGAGGGACTTGCTGACGGTGCCGATGGAGATCACCCGGTCCGCGGCGAGCCCCTGCAGCGCGCCCACGGGCTCCCGGTCGTAGCGGAACTCGGCGTCGTAGTCGTCCTCGATGACGTACGCGTCCCGGCGCATGGCCCAGTCGATGAGGGCGAGCCGGCGCGCGGGCGCGAGGACGACTCCGGTGGGCCACTGGTGCGCGGGGGTGACGATGACGGCCCGTGCTCCGGTCGCGTCGAGCGCTCGTACGTCGATGCCGTCGTCGTCGACCGGTACGGGCACCGCGGTCAGGCCCACGGCCTCCGCGGCGGCCGCCGCCGTGCCCGGCGTGCCCGGGTCCTCGTACGCCACGACCCGTACGCCGCCCCGGGCCAGGCTGCGCAGAGCCAGCCCGAGGCCCTGCGCGTAACCGGAGCAGACCACGATCCGCTCGGGGTCGGCCGCGGCGGCACGCACCCGGCGCAGATACCCGGACATGACCTCACGGAGGGCCGAATTGCCCTGGGGATCCCCGTAGTCGAACTCGCTCGTCGGCATGGCGCGGCCCGCCTCACGCATCGCCCACAGCCAGTCGGCGAGCGGAAAACTGCCCAAGTCCGGGACGCCGTGCCGGAAGTCGGCGATCAGGCGCGGGGCGGCCGGGTGTGCGGAGGTGGGCGCGGGAGGCACATGGGCGCCCCCCGCGACTCGTGTGGCGGAGCCGACGCGCGTCACGAGGTAGCCCTCCGCCTGGAGTTGGGCGTAGCAGTCCTGGACCAGCCCCCTCGACAGGCCGAGTGCCCGGGCGAGTTCGCGGGAGGACGGAAGGCGTTCGCCGGCGGCCAGCCGACCGGTGCGGATCGCGTCGCGCACCTGTCGTTCCAGCTGCGCGCGCAACTGCTCACCGCTGCCCCGGTCGACGGACAGGAGCAGCTCGGGCGACAAACCGGCCCACTGCGGAGGCATGGAATTGGAGCTTACCGGCGGTCCGGCCACGACCTAACGTCGTTTCCATGACGACTACCGCGCGGACGACGCCGACGACGCAACCCCCTCTCCTTACCCGCCCCTTGATGCTCCGCTTCGTGAGCATGATCGGCGCCTCGGTGAGCTTCTTCCTGCTCCTGTCGGTCGTCCCGCGCTACGCGACGGCGTCGGGCGCGGGCCTGGCCACCGGCGCCCTCATGCTCTCGACGGTCCTCGGCGAACTGGCCGCTCCGCGCTTCGTCGCGCGCTACGGATACCGCGTCGCGCTGATCGCCGGCCTCGCCCTGCTCGGCGCACCCGCGCTCGTCCTGACCGCCTCCCACGACATTGCATGGATCGTGGCGGTCTGCCTGGCCCGCGGCCTGGGCTTCGCGCTCACGCTCGTGGCGGGCGGCGCGCTCACCGCGTCACTCATTCCCCCCGAGCGCCGCGGCGAGGGCCTGGCCATGGTCGGCATCGTCTCCGGCGTACCGTCCCTGATCGCCCTGCCGTTGGGCGTGTGGCTCGCCGCGCACGTGGGCTGCACCCCCGTCGCGCTGACCGCGGGCGCGGCGGCGCTGGCCGCGATCGCCTCGGTACCGGGCCTGCCGGACCGCGAATCGACGGCCGAGAAGCCGGTGGGCATGGTGGCCGGACTACGGACCGCCGCCCTGACCCGTCCCGCCGTCGTCTTCGCGACCACGGCCCTCGCGACCGGGATCATCGTCACGTTCCTGCCGCTCGCCGTCCCGGCCTCGTACACCGGGGTCGTCGCGGTGGCCCTCTTCCTCCAGCCGGCCGCGTCGACCGCGGCCCGCTGGCTGGCGGGCAGGTACGCCGACCGCCACGACCCGGCCCGACTCGTACTGCCCAGCCTGGTCCTCTCCTCCTCCGGCATGCTGATCACGGCCCTGACCGGCAGTCCTGTCGCCGTCCTCGCCGGAGTGGCCGTCTTCGGCATCGGCTTCGGCATCGCCCAGAACGCCACGCTGACCCTGATGTACGCGAGGGTCCAGGCCTCGGGATACGGCACCGTCAGCGCGCTGTGGAACCTCGCGTACGACGGCGGCATGGGCGTCGGCGCGGTCGGTTTCGGCGCGCTGGCCGGGCGGACGGGCTATGCGTCGGCGTTCGCCGTCACCGCCGCACTGATGCTGGTGGCAGTGATCCCGGCGATCCGAGACCGGCGGACGACCTCCACGACGGAGGACCACTGAAAACGATCAACATCAGGCTACGGGGATGCGCGAGGGCAGTCTCGTACGGTCCTGACGCCCACACCCAAGTCCTGGCCTCAGCCCTACATCTCAGTCCTGCTCCTTCGCCCCCGCCCCCACCCCTGCCTCCGCCGTCGCGGCCGCGTCGATCACCCGCCGCAGCCCCTCCGTGAGGTCGTCCGCCGTGGACGCGCTGGCGGGGTCGAAGAGCCACTGCACCATCAGGCCGTTGAGCAGCGCCTGGTAGAAGCCGCCGAGCGACTGGACGGTCCGCTCGTCGAGCGTGTCCTCGTCCAGGCCCGTCATCATCGCGACGAGGCCGGACCGCCCCTCGATCTGCGCCTTCGCCATCAGATCCCGCAGCTGCGGCACCCGGTCCCCCTGCGTCACGATCTCCATGCTGGCGGCCCAGACGGGCCGGAAGTCCTCGAAGGACTCCAGCATCCGCGCCCACACGCTGTGGAACCGCTCGACCGAGCCGCCGGGCTCGACCTCACGCGCCGAGGCCGGGGCGAACTTCTCGCCCCACTCCTGCACCAGCTCCACGAACGCCTGCGTGAGCAACGCGTCCTTCGATCCGTAGTGGTAGCCGATGGACGCCAGGTTCGTCCCCGACTCCTTGACGATGTCGCGCGCCGTCGTGCGCACGAACCCCTTCTCCAGCAGGCAGCGCTTGGCGCCTTCGAGCAGATCCTCACGGTGTCCCATACGACCAGCGTACCCCCGATCCATACAACCGTCCTATACCGACGTACAAAACAAGCGTCTTAAACGCTCGTACTAGACAAGCGTTTAAGACGTACGTACAGTCCCTGCCATGACGAACTCGACGAGCACAACTCCCGCACCCGGCACACCGGGTGGCCCCGGCACCCTCGCCGGCCGCCGCGAATGGACCGCCCTCGGCGTCCTGATGCTTCCGCTGCTCCTGGTCTCGATGGACGTCTCGGTCCTCTACTTCGCGATCCCCTCGATCAGCGCGGACCTGGAGCCGAGCGGCACCCAGCAGCTGTGGATCTTCGACATCTACGCGTTCGTGCTCGCCGGACTGCTGATGACGATGGGCTCGCTCGGCGACCGCATCGGCCGCCGCAAGGTCCTCCTCTTCGGCGCCGCCGCCTTCGGCACGGCCTCGGTGATCGCCGCGTACGCCAACAGCCCCGAGACCCTGATCGCCGCCCGCGCGCTCCTCGGCATCGGTGGCGCGACCCTGATGCCGTCGACGATGGCGATCATCCGCACGATGTTCACGGACCCGGGCCAGCGCGCGAAGGCGATCGGCATGTGGTCCGGCGTCATGACCGGTGGCATCGCGCTCGGTTCGGTGATGAGCGGTGTCCTCGTCGAGTACTTCTGGTGGGGCTCGGTCTTCCTGGTCAATCTGCCCGCGATGGTGCTGCTGCTGGTCCTCGGCCCGATACTGCTGCCCGAGTCCAAGAACCCTGAGCCCGGCCGCTTCGACCTGCTCAGCGTGCCGCTGTCGATGGCAGCGGTCCTGCCCGTCATCTACGGCGTCAAGGAAATCCCGTCCGAGGGCTGGAAGTTCGAGTACGTCGTCTCGGTCCTCGTCGGTCTGGTCTTCACCGCGCTCTTCGTCCACCGCCAGCGCACCGCGAAGTCCCCACTGATCTCCCCGGCCCTGTTCCGCGGCCGCGGCTTCGCGCCGGCCGTCGTCCTCAACCTGATCGCTTCCTTCGGGATGCTGGGTTCGGCGTACTTCACCACCCAGTACCTGCAGTCCGTGCTCGGCAAGAGCTCCATGGAGGCCGCGCTGTGGGCGCTGCTCCCCACGGTCCTGGTCGGCGTCGCGGCCCCGGTCGCCGCGCAGCTCGTGCAGAAGGGCGTCCACCGCGCGCATGTCGTCTCCGGCGGCTTCGTCACCGCCGCCTGCGGCTACGGGCTGCTGACCCTCGCCGGTACCGACTCGATGTGGCTCGTCCTCGCCGGTGCCGGTGTCCTCGCCGCCGGGATCGTCACCGTGATGTCCCAGATGATGGACCTGGCCCTCGGCACCGTCCCCGTCGGCAACGCGGGCGCCGCCTCCTCCCTCCTGGAGACCGGCGCGGAGTTCGGCGGCGCGCTGGGCATGGCCGTCCTCGGCTCCATCGGTACGGCGGTCTACCGTCACGAGATCCCGGCCGGCGCTCCGGCTCCGGCCCACGAGACCCTGGGCGGCGCGCTGGCCGTGGCCCGGCAACTGCCGGGCGGCGCGGGGCAGGCCCTCGCTACGGCCGCGCGGGAGGCCTTCACCAGTGGGATGCAGGCCGCGGCTGTCGCGGGGGCGGTGCTGCTGCTGGGGGCGGCGGTGCTCGCCACGGCGACCCTGCGCAAGGTGCATGTGCGCGAGGCCCCGGCCGAGGCCGTGGAGTCGGTTGCCTGAGGGCTCGCTTCCAGGACGGGGCCGGGGGTTTCCCCCGGCCCCGTCCGGCGTTTCCTCGTGGCCGGAGCCGCGGGGGTTTTCGCCCCCTCCGCCCCTACCCATTCCCGACCTTGGGGGCTCCGCCCCCAAACCCCCGGCCGTCAAGTCTTTGGCCCGTCCGGCGTTTGAGGACGAGCGCGTCAGCGCGATACGGGGGTCTGGGGGCGGAGCCCCCGGGGACGATGGGGGTCCCCCCGCTCGAGCGAAGCCGAGAGTGGGGGAGGGTAGGGGCGGAGGGGGCGAAACCATCTGGTGGGCCGTGCAGCGCAGCGGTACGGGTGTCGGTGCCGCGTGCCAGGATGGTCCCCGTGGCACAGACATTCGGTACGCCGTTCATCGGCCGGGAGGACGAACTCGCCCGGCTCACCGGCGTGCTGGAGCGAGCGAAGCACGGCGACCCCCGCGCCGTACTGGTTGCGGGCGACGCCGGCGTCGGCAAGACCCGCACGCTGACGGAAGCCGCGACCCACGCCGCAGGCACCGGCATGACCGTCCTCACCGGCCACTGCGTGGACCTGGGCGACGTGGGCCTGCCGTACCTGCCGTTCACGGAAATCCTCGGCGCACTGTCCACGGACGACCGCTTCGCCCCCGCCTTCGCGGCGCACCCGGCGGTGGACCGCCTGCTCAGCGCCGGATCCGGCAGCGGCACCGCACCGGATCCCGGCAGCCGCCTGCAGCTCTTCGAGGGCCTGGCCGGTCTCCTCGCCGACCTCGCCGACATCACCCCGCTCCTGCTGATCCTCGAAGACCTGCACTGGGCGGACCAGTCCTCCCGGGACCTCCTGCGCTTCCTGCTCAGCCGCGGGCTCCTGCAGCGCCCGAGACCCGGCGCCCCCGCCCACCGCCTGGCGATCTTCGCCTCGTATCGCGCGGACGATCTGCACCGGCGCCATCCGCTGCGCCCGCTGCTCGCCGAGCTGATACGACTGCCCGCCGTCGACCGGGTGGAGCTGCGGCCGATGGCCGACGCCGAAGTGGCCCGACTGGTGAGGGCGTTGCGTACGGACCCCGTGTCCGACACCACGGTCCGCCGCATCGTCGACCGCGCCGAGGGCAACGCCTTCTACGCGGAGGAGTTGCTCGCCGCCCTGCCGGGCGACTTCGACCCGGCATCGCCCGCCATGCCGAGTGGACTGGCCGACGTACTCCTCATCCGGATCGAGCAGCTCTCCGAGACCGCCCAGCAGGTCCTGCGCACGGCCGCCGTCGCCGGGCGCCGTGTCGAGCACGACCTGCTGCGGGACGCCGTACAACTGCCGGAGGACGAGCTGGAGTCGGCGTTGCGCGAGGCCGTCGGCCGGCAGCTGCTGGTCCCCGGCGAGGACGCCACGTACTCCTTCCGGCACGCCCTCACCCGCGAGGCGGTGTACGCCGATCTGCTGCCCGGCGAGCGCGTCCGGCTGCACGGAGCATTCGCCAAACTGCTTGCGGGGCACGGCCGTTCGGCGAAAAGCGCGGCGGAGCGGGCCCATCACTCGCGCGAGAGTCACGACCTGGCCGACGCGCTCACGGCCTCGCTCGAAGCCGCCGACCACGCCCAGCGGGTCGGCGCGCCCGCGGAAGAGCTGCACCACCTGGAGACCGCACTCGAACTGTGGACCACGGTGGACGCGGCCGCCCGCCCCCAGGACGGCGATTCGGTGACCCTCACGCTGCGCGCCTCCGCGGCCGCCGCCCGCGCCGGCGAGGCCCATCGGGCGGTCCATCTCACCCGCGCCGCGCTCGCCAGGGCCGGCTCGGACGCCGATTCGGAACTCGCCGCCCGCGTCCGCTACACACTCGCGGGCAATCTGATGCGCATCGACAGCCTGAAGGCCGCGTTCACGTACAGCAGCGAGGCGCTCGCCATGATCCCTGCCGAGCCTCCGTCGTACACCTGGGTGTGGGCGGCGGCGACGCACGTCATGGCGGCGCGGTACGTGGGGCACGACGAGGACGCCGAGCGGGTCGCCCGCCAAGCGCTGCGCATCGCCGAGGAGCTCGAACTCGCCGACGCCCGGGCCGACTTGATGATCTCCCTGGTCGGCCTGGAGTCGCACAACCGGCGTACACCTCAGGGCCGCGACCGGCTGCGGCAGGCCCGCGAGCTGGCCCGAAGCTCCGGCAACATCCCGGTCGAGATGCGCGCGCTCTTCAACCTCGCCGTGGGGTGTTACGAATCCGGTGACCTCGACGAGTGCCTGACCTCGCTCACCGACGGCCTGGACCGCGCCCGCCGTGCCGGTCTGCTCTCCTCCCCGTACGCCCTGGAGCTGCGCTACCTCCAGTCCCTGGTGCTCTACACACTGGGCCGCTGGGACGAGTGCGCGCGAGCGGCCGCCGCGGATGCCGAACGGCTGCCCGCGGCGGGCGGATTCGCGACCGGTCCCGCGCTGTACGTCGCCCTGGCGCGCGGCGATCAGGAGATGGCCGTCGGAGGGGCCCGCGCTCTGCTCGACGGGCCCTTCGACTGGATGGCGACCCTCGTGGCCAGCATCGTCCTGACCGATGCCGCGGCGCTACGGGGCGATGCGGAGGCGGCCGTCGGGCGGATGCACAGCTCGCTCGAGACCCTCACGGACGCCACGGGCGCCGACCGGCCGGACGTCGCTGTGCGGCTGGCCGCGCTGGCCCTGGCCGCGGTCGCGGACACGGCCGAGGAGTCGCGTCTGTCAGGTGACCCAGCCGGGGCCCGCCGTTGGACGGAGACCGCGACCGACCTGGTGGAGCTGGCCAGGACCACGGCGGCCAAGGGCGAGGACGGCACCGAGCAGGGCCCCGAGGGCCGTGCCTGGCTCGCCCGCGCCGAGGCGGAGTGGACCCGCGCCCGCACCGGGCCGGACGTCGCGGCCTGGGAGAAGGCCGTCGCCGCGTTCGGCTACGGCGATCCGTACGAGCTGGCGCGCTGCGAACGGCGGCTCGCGGAAGCCCTGTTGACGGCCGATCGCCGCGAGGAGGCCGCCGAGCACGCGCGCACGGCCCGCGACACGGCCGTCTGCCTCGGCGCCGTACCGCTGCGGGAGGACCTGGACACCCTCATCCGTCGCGGTCGCCTCGCCGAGTCCCCGTCCGCCGAGGACCGCATCGCGGCACTGACCGCCCGCGAGAGCGACGTCCTGCGGCTGCTCGCGCGCGGGCGCACCAACCGCCAGATCGGCGAGGAGCTGTTCATCAGCGGCAAGACGGCCAGCGTCCACGTCTCCAACATCCTCGCCAAGCTCAGCGCCGCCAGCCGCACGGAGGCGGTCGCCATCGCCTACCGCGAGGGCCTGATCGAGCCGGAGACGACGACGTCCGGCTGACCCCGTCGTAGGACCGAGGGCCGGACCACCCGAAGGTGGTCCGGCCCTCGATGGCGGATGTCAGACGAGGTTCACCGAACGCGCCGACGTCGCGCCGATCTCCTCGGCGACCTCGGAGAGGACGGCCTGCGAGACCGTGTCGTCGACGGTGAGGACGGCGAGGGCCTCGCCGCCGGCGACCGCGCGGGCGACCTGCATGCCGGCGATGTTGATGCCCGCCTCACCGAAGATGCGGCCGACGGTGCCGACGACGCCGGGACGGTCCTCGTAGCGCAGCACGACCATGTGGTCGGCGAGCGCGAGGTCCACGTCGTAGTCACCGACGGCGACGATCTTCTGCAGGTGCTTCGGGCCCGCGAGCGTGCCGGAGACCGAGACCTCCTCGCCGTTGCCGAGCGTGCCGCGCACGGTGACCACGTTGCGGTGATCCGGGGACTCCGAGCTGGTCGTCAGGCGGACCTCGACGCCGCGCTCCTGCGCGAACAGCGGGGCGTTGACGTACGACACGGTCTCGTCGACGACGTCCTCGAACACGCCCTTGAGCGCGGAGAGTTCGAGCACCTTCACGTCGTGCTGGGTGATCTCGCCGTACACCTCGACGTCGAGGCGGACCGCGACCTCGCCCGCGAGGGCGGTGAAGATGCGGCCGAGGCGCTCGGCGAGCGGCAGGCCCGGCTTGACGTCCTCGGCGATGACGCCGCCCTGGACGTTCACCGCGTCCGGGACCAGTTCACCGGCGAGGGCGAGCCGCACCGAGCGGGCGACGGAGATACCGGCCTTCTCCTGCGCCTCGTCCGTGGAGGCGCCGAGGTGCGGGGTGCAGACGACCTGGTCGAGCTCGAAGAGCGGGGAGTCCGTGCAGGGCTCCTTGGTGTACACGTCGAGGCCGGCGCCGGCGACGCGGCCTTCCTTGAGCGCCGAGTACAGCGCCTCCTCGTCGACGATCCCGCCACGCGCGGCGTTGACGATCCGTACCGACGGCTTGACCTTGTGCAGCGCCTCGTCGCCGATGAGACCGACCGTCTCCGGGGTCTTCGGCAGGTGCACGGTGATGAAGTCGGAGACCTCGAGCAGCTCGTCGAGGGACAGCACCTTGACGCCCATCTGCGCGGCCCGGGCAGGCTGGACGTAGGGGTCGTACGCGACGACCTTCATGCCGAACGCCGACATGCGCTGAGCGACCAGCGCGCCGATACGGCCGAGGCCGACGACGCCGAGGGTCTTCTCGGCGAGCTCGACACCGGTGTACTTGCTGCGCTTCCACTCGCCGTTCTTCAGAGCCGTGTTGGCCTGCGGAATGTGGCGCGCGGTGGCGAGGAGGAGACCGCAGGCCAGCTCGGCCGCGGTCACGATGTTCGAAGTGGGGGCGTTGACGACCATCACGCCGGCCTTGGTGGCCGCGGAGACGTCGACGTTGTCCAGGCCGACACCGGCTCGCGCGACGACCTTCAGCTTCTTGGCGGCGGCGACGGCCTCGGCGTCGACCTTGGTGGCCGAGCGGATCAGGATCGCGTCGACGTCTGCGATCGCGGGCAGCAGCTCGGCGCGGTCCGCGCCGTTCGCGTGCCGGATTTCGAAGTCCGGGCCCAGGGCGTCGACGGTCGCGGGCGACAGCTCTTCAGCGATGAGTACGACAGGTTTCGAGCTCACGTGAGTCCTCACAGGTCCAATGCGGACGGCCGTCCCGACGGCCGCAGGCGGTGGAGGGGTGTAGCGGCGCCGGGGAGGTGCGGGTGCGTTCCCGGGTCGTTCGGTGCGTGCTCTCGGTGTGCCGGACGGAGGCTCTCGTAGCGGAGCTACTTGGGCCTTCGGCCGGTGCGGCGAGAGTGCGTGCCGGGCGGCTTGGGGGCGTGCCTGCACTTCCTCGGTGTCGCTTGAGCCGCGTGGAAGACGCACGACGTTGTGGGCCTGACGCGTTGTTGATGTGCAGCAGTGTAGTGGCGCCGAGTGGGCCGTCTTACGCCTCTGCGGAAGGATCACCCGGACGTGGCTGGACCGGGTGGACAAGTGGAAGATCCAGCCGGTGGCCTTCGACGAACGGAGCCAGAATCCAGCCCGCTGGGGCCGGGGCGGAGCCGCGAGGCGGCGCCACGAGCCGACGGGGCGGTCGCGGTGCCGGGCAACCCGGTACCGCGACCGCCCAGTGCGTCACGCCTCGTCGTCGTTGACCCAGCTCATGAGCTTGCGCAGCTCCTTGCCGGTGGTCTCCAGCAGAGACTCGGCGTCCTGCTTCTTGTACTCGTTGTACTTCTTCAGACCGGAGTGGTACTCCTCCATCCAGTTACGGGCGAAGGTGCCGTCCTGGATCTCGGCGAGGACCTTCTTCATCTCCGCCTTGGTGGCGTCGGTGATGATGCGCGGGCCGGTCACGTAGTCGCCCCACTCGGCGGTCTCGGAGACGGACCAGCGCATCTTCTCCAGGCCGCCCTCGTACATGAGGTCGACGATGAGCTTCAGCTCGTGGAGGCACTCGAAGTACGCGATCTCCGGCTGGTAGCCGGCCTCGGTCAGCGTCTCGAAGCCCGCCTTGACCAGCGCGGCGGTACCACCGCAGAGGACGGCCTGCTCACCGAACAGGTCGGTCTCGGTCTCCTCGGTGAAGGTCGTCTTGATGACGCCGGCGCGGGTGCCGCCGATGCCCTTGGCGTAGGAGAGGGCGAGCGCGAAGGCGTTGCCGGTCGCGTCCTGCTCGACGGCCGCGATGCAGGGAACGCCGCGACCCTCCTCGTACTGGCGGCGCACGAGGTGGCCCGGGCCCTTGGGGGCGACCATGGCGACGTCGACACCGGCCGGGGGCTTGATGAAGCCGAAGCGGATGTTCAGGCCGTGGCCGAAGAACAGGGCGTCGCCGTCCTTCAGGTTGCCCTGGATGGACTCCTCGTAGACCTGGGCCTGGATCGGGTCCGGCACCAGGATCATGATGACGTCGGCCTCGGCGGCGGCCTCCGACGGGGTCACCACGCGCAGGCCCTGCTCCTCGGCCTTCGCCTTGGACTTGGAGCCCTCGTGCAGACCGACGCGGACGTCGACACCCGAGTCGCGCAGCGACAGCGCGTGGGCGTGGCCCTGGCTGCCGTAGCCGATGACCGCGACCTTGCGGCCCTGGATGATGGACAGGTCGGCGTCGTCGTCGTAGAACAGCTCGGCCACTGGGGTTCTCCTTGGTGTGCGGTGTTGCGTCCCACCGTACGGCGGGCGGGGGAAGGGAAGTTTTCGGGTCTCGGTATACGGGCGGTCGGCGATCACCGACCGCCCGTTCCAGACCATTTACGGACCCATGCGGACCGTTCGCGGACTCATGGAGACCGTTCTAAGACTTACGCGGATCGGTCCAGCGCGCGCAGCGAGCGGTCCGTGATCGAACGCGCCCCGCGCCCGATCGCGATCGTGCCGGACTGGACGAGCTCCTTGATGCCGAACGGCTCCAGCATCTTGAGCATGGCCTCCAGCTTGTCGCTGCCGCCGGTGGCCTCGATGGTGACGGCTTCCGGGGAGACGTCCACGGTCTTGGCGCGGAACAGCTGGACGATCTCGACGATCTGGGAGCGCGTCTCGTTGTCGGCGCGCACCTTCACCAGAACGAGTTCGCGCTGCACCGCCGAGGACGGCTCCAGCTCGACGATCTTCAGGACGTTGACGAGCTTGTTGAGCTGCTTGGTGACCTGTTCGAGCGGGAGTGCCTCGATCACGTTCACCACGATGGTGATGCGGGAGATGTCGGGGTGCTCGGTGACACCGACGGCGAGCGAGTCGATGTTGAAGCCGCGCCGGGAGAACAGGGCGGCGATCCGGGCGAGGATGCCTGGCTTGTTCTCGACGAGGACGGAGAGGGTGTGCTTGCTCATGGTTCTGACTCGGCTCTCTCTCAGTCGTCTTCGTTGTCGCCGAAGTCCGGGCGGACGTCCCGGGCGGCCATGATCTCGTCGTTCGAGGTGCCGGCGGCGACCATCGGCCACACCATCGCGTCCTCGTGCACGATGAAGTCGATCACGACGGGGCGGTCGTTGATCGAGTTCGCCTCTTCGATGACCTTGTCGAGGTCGTCCGGGGACTCGCAGCGGATGGCGTAGCAGCCCATGGCCTCCGACAGCTTCACGAAGTCGGGGACGCGGGTGCCCGCGCTCGGCTCCTTGCCGGTCGCCTCGGGGCCCGAGTGCAGCACGGTGTTGGAGTAGCGCTGGTTGTAGAAGAGGGTCTGCCACTGGCGGACCATCCCGAGGGCGCCGTTGTTGATGACGGCGACCTTGATCGGGATGTTGTTCAGGGCGCAGGTGGTGAGCTCCTGATTGGTCATCTGGAAGCAACCGTCGCCGTCGATCGCCCACACCGTCTGGTCCGGCTGGCCGGCCTTCGCGCCCATCGCGGCCGGGACCGCGTAGCCCATCGTTCCGGCGCCGCCGGAGTTGAGCCAGGTGGCGGGCTTCTCGTACTGGATGTAGTGCGCGGCCCACATCTGGTGCTGGCCGACGCCCGCGGCGAAGATCGTGCCCTCCGGGGCGAGCTTGCCGATGCGCTCGATGACCTGCTGCGGCGACAGCGAGCCGTTGTCGGGCTGCTCGTAGCCCAGCGGGTACGTCTCGCGCCAGCGGTTGAGGTCCTTCCACCACGCGGTGTAGTCGCCGTGGTGGCCCTCGCTGTGCTCCTTCTGCACCGCTTGGACCAGATCGGCGATGACCTCGCGGGCGTCACCGACGATCGGCACGTCGGCGGCGCGGTTCTTGCCGATCTCCGCCGGGTCGATGTCGGCGTGGACGATCTTGGCGTACGGGGCGAAGCTGTCCAGCTTGCCGGTGACGCGGTCGTCGAAGCGGGCTCCGAGGGCGACGATCAGGTCGGCCTTCTGCAGCGCGGTGACGGCGGTGACCGCACCGTGCATGCCCGGCATTCCCACGTGCAGCGGGTGGCTGTCGGGGAATGCGCCGAGCGCCATCAGTGTGGTGGTGACGGGCGCTCCGGTGAGTTCTGCGAGGACCTTCAGCTCGGCGGTGGCATTCGCCTTGAGGACGCCGCCGCCGACGTACAGGACGGGCCGCTTCGCCTGGGTGATCAGCCTGGCGGCCTCGCGGATCTGCTTGGCGTGCGGCTTGGTCACCGGGCGGTAGCCGGGCAAGTCCTGGGTGGGCGGCCACTGGAAGGTGGTCTGCGCCTGGAGGGCGTCCTTGGCGATGTCGACGAGGACGGGACCGGGGCGGCCGGTGGAGGCGATGTGGAAGGCCTCCGCAATCGTCCGCGGGATGTCCTCGGCCTTCGTCACCAGGAAGTTGTGCTTGGTGATCGGCATGGTGATGCCGACGATGTCCGCCTCCTGGAAGGCGTCCGTGCCGATCGCCTTCGACGCGACCTGCCCGGTGATCGCCACGAGCGGCACCGAGTCCATGTGCGCGTCGGCGATCGGGGTCACCAGGTTGGTGGCGCCCGGGCCGCTGGTGGCCATGCAGACGCCGACCTTGCCGGTGGCCTGCGCGTAGCCGGTGGCCGCGTGACCCGCTCCCTGCTCGTGGCGGACGAGCACGTGCCGCACGCGCTTGGAGTCCATCAGCGGGTCGTAGGCCGGGAGGATCGCACCGCCGGGAATGCCGAATACCGTCTCGGCCCCGACCTCCTCGAGAGAACGGATGAGGGACTGCGCACCCGTGACGTGCTCGGGCGCGGACTGCTGTCCTCCGGAACGGGGCCGCGGCTGCGGATGGTGGGCCCCGGTGGCCTGCTCGGTCATCGGCATTCTCTTCTCGATGCTGAGGGTTTTTGCGAGTTTTGTGCGGTGTACGACTGGTGCCTGTGCAACAAAAAACCCCTCGTGCCGTGAGGCAAGCGAGGGGAGCGCGCCGGGTGCGGTCGCTGGGTCTTCCGGGTCTGTCCGGTGGTCACCAGCTTCAGCCGACGCGCTTTCCAAGTACGAGAATTCGGGTGCGCATGGCATTGACCCTCCCCCCGGCACGCATTGACTGTCAAGTGGGTGGGACGGGAGTCTCATTATGTGAGCGGAGGGCAGTTCCGCCCCCGAAAACAGCGGGCACTCCACTCGTATACACCCCTGCGCCGCCGCCCGCGAACACCGGCTCGACCGGCCCGTGCGGCACCGGATAGTGGCCGGAAGACAGCGCCCGGCGCAGCCGGTACTCGTCGAGCGGCCCCGAGAAGGCCATGCCCTGCCCATGGGTGCAGCCCATCGCGCGCAGGGCGATGACCTGCTCCGGAAGATCGACACCGTCGGCCACGGACTGCAGCCCCAGGTCGGTGGCGATCCGCAGCAGCCCGCTGGTGATCTTGTGCAGCCGGGCGGACTCGACGACACCCTCGACGAGACCTCTGTCGAGCTTGAGCATGTCGATGGGGAGCCTTCTGAGTGCCGTGATGGCGGCGTAGCCGCTGCCGAAGCCGTCCAGGGCGACCCGGACGCCGAGGCGCCTGAGCGCGTTCAGCCGGCGCTCCAGCTCGTCCAGGGAGACCCGGGGGTCGGTGTCGGACAGCTCGACGATCAGGGCGCCGGAGGGAAGGCCGTGGCGAGTCAGCAGGGCTTCCACGGACCCGACGGGCAGCGAGCGGTCCAGCAGGCGCCGGGCGTTCATCCGGACGGCGACGGGCACGGCGATGCCCGCGGCGGCGCGCTGCGCGGCCTGCTCGACGGCTTCTTCGAGCATCCAGCGGCCCAGCTCGGCGGTCTTGTCGCTGTCCTCGGCGACGCGCAGGAACTCTGCGGGCGTGAAGAGCACGCCCTGAGAGGAGCGCCAGCGTGCCTGCACGGTGACCGATGTGATCCGGCCGTTTTCGAGCGACACCACGGGCTGGTGCAGCAGCGCGAACTCGCCGTCCTGGAGAGCCGAGCGCAGCCGGGTGGCCAGCTCCGCCTTCCGTACGACGTCCTGCTGCATCTGGGGTGCGTACAACTCGACGCGTCCCTTGCCGGCGGCCTTGGCGCGGTACATGGCGAGGTCGGCGTTGCGCTGCAGCTCGCCCGCGCCCAGTCCCGGTTCGGCGAAGGCGACACCGATCGACGCCGCCACCCGGACATCGTTGCCGTCGATGGCGTACGGCTGCGAGAGCCTGACCCTGAGCCGGTCGGCGAGCTCCAGGATGTGGTGTTCGCGCGCGGTGCGGTCGCGGGTGCCGTCGCCGACGATCAGGGCCGCGAACTCGTCGCCGCCGAGGCGGGCGGCGGTGTCGCCGTGCCGCACCGAGTCCTGGAGTCTGCGAGCGGCCTGAACGAGGAGCTCGTCGCCGGCCTGGTGCCCGATCGTGTCGTTGACGGCCTTGAAGCCGTCGAGGTCGATGAACAGGACGGCGGTGCCGCGGTCGGAGGAGCGGCGGCCGGAGAGCGCCTGCTGGACGCGCCGGGTGAACAGCGCGCGGTTGGGCAGGTCGGTGAGCGGGTCGTGCTCGGCGTTGTGCTGCAACTGCGCCTGCAGACGCACCCGCTCGGTGACGTCACGGCTGTTGAAGATGAGGCCGCCCTCGTGCCGGTTGACGGTGGACTCCACATTGAGCCAGCCGCCGTCGCCGGACCGGAAGCGGCACTCGATGCGGGTGGTGGGTTCCTCGATGTGGCTGGCGGCCAGGAACCGCCGCACTTCGTGCACAACGCAGCCGAGGTCCTCCGGGTGGATGAGCGAGGCGAGCTCGGAGCCGACGAGTTCGTCGGCGTCGCGTCCGTAGACCCCGGCGGCGGCCGGGCTGACGTACCGCAGGATGCCGTTGGGCGCGGCGATCATGATCACGTCGCTGGAGCCCTGCACCAGGGAGCGGAAGTGGTTCTCCTTCTGAGCCAGCTCCTGGGTGAGGGTGATGTTGTCGAGCAGCATGATGCCCTGGCGCACGACGAGGGCGAGCACGACGAGCCCTGCGGTGATGAGCACCACGCGGTCCACGTTGCGACCGTTGAGGACGTTGTAGAGGATCCCCAGCGTGCAGACGGCGGCGGCCAGGTAGGGCGTGAGCGCGGCCAGCGATCCGGTGATCGGACGCGTGGCCGGGTACCGGCCGTGGCCACTCTCCTGGAGGAGGTTGTGGCCACCTTCCTGGAGGAGCACGTGCATGTGTCCTCCCTGCTGTCCTTCTTGCCGTTTCGCCTGATGTCCGTGCTGCCGCTGTCGGCCGTGATGGCCTTGTCGGCCTTGATGTCCGCGCTGCTCCTGGTGCCCCTCTCGGCGCTGTCCCGGGATGTGTTCGTGCACCACGCGCGCGTGCCCGTCCGTACTGGGCCCGTCGGCGTCCGGCTGTCCGTGCCGGGCGCCGACCCAGGGGGCGTACGCGAGGAGCAGCGAGCCGGCGAACCAGCCCGCGTCGAGGAGCTGCCCGGAGTGGTAGCTGTTGTGCAGGAGGGGCGAGGTGAACAGGGCGTCGCACATGACGGTCAGGGCGAGTGCCCCGATCGCCGTGTTCACCGCCGATCTGTTCACCGACGAGCGCCGGAAGTGCAGCGCCAGCACCATGCTGACCAGCGCGATGTCCAGCAGCGGGTACGCCAGCGACAGCGCGGTGTGCGCCACGCTCGGCCCGTCGAACTTCGCGGCCTGGGCGAGCGCGAGGCTCCAGGACAGCGTGAGCAGCGAGCCGCCGATCAGCCAGGCGTCCAGCGCGAGGCACACCCAACCCGCCTTGGTGACGGGCCTCTTGGCGAGCACGAGCAGTCCTACGATGGCGGGCGGCGCGAAGCACAGGAAGAACAGGTCGGCGTAGCTCGGGCTGGGCACCGGGCGGCTGAGGACGACCTCGTACCACCCCCAGACCAGGTTGCCGAGCGAGGCCATGGCGGAGGAGAGCGCGAACAGCAGCCACGCGGGTCGAAAGCGGCTGCGGCGGCTGCGGGCGTAGAGGAAGCAGGAGACCGCCGCGGTGCCCGCCGCGGCGCTCAGCCCGAAGTCGCCCATGATCAGCGCGAGGCTCGCGGAGCCCCAGCCGAGCGCGGAACCGACGGCGTATCCCGCGCACACCAGGGCCAGTACGAGTTGCGAGAGCAGGCCCGGCCTGCCGCCGAGTACCGGCCGACGGGTCAGCAGCGCCACGGGGGAGCTCACCGGGCCCACCCGGTCCGCACTCCGGGGTCCCGCTGATCCCCGTGCGCTGGGTGCGCATGCCTCCGGCGGCCGCTGTGCCTGCGGGGGTGATGGCCGCCATGGCCACCGTGGCCACGTCTGCGCGTGGCCGCGCGCCAGGGTCGTCGGCGGCCCCGCCGCGTCGGATCGTTCGCCCATAGGCCGTGCATCGCCCGTCGCCCCCCTCGCAGTCTCAAATGTCCATCCCCGGCGCCGAACGGTGCGCGGCGCAGCCCCTGTCGGGACGATACACCAGTCTCGTCACTCAGGGACATAGTTCCTCTACGCTCCGTGACGACCAGGGAAGATGTCGGCACTGCCCGCATTCGAGGAACTGCGGAGGGTGCTCGAAGCGGACGCGGAGCGAACGGGACGTGACTTAGGCGCCGGTGGTAAGGACCACGTTCCGCAGCGGCTCCCGGTTCACGAAACGGTTCAACTGGTCCACCAGGAGCCGCTTGGCGCGCGGCAGGAAAGCCGAGGTGGGCCCGCCGACATGGGGGCTGATGAGCACGCCGGGCGCGTGCCACAAGGGGTGTCCCTTGGGCAGCGGCTCGGGATCGGTGACGTCGAGGGCCGCGGTGATGCGCCCGCTCTTCAGCTCGGCGAGGAGCGCCTCGGTGTCGACGACAGGGCCGCGGGAGACGTTCACGAGGAGTGCGCCGTCCTTCATCCGGGACAGGAAATCGGCGTTCACCAGGCCACGCGTGCCGCGCGTGAGGGGCGTCGAGAGCACCACGATGTCGGCTTCCTGAAGCAGAGAAGGCAGTTCCGTGAGCGGATGCACCGGACCGCGCGCCGTGGTGCGCTCGGAGCGCGCGACGCGCGCCACCCGCGCCAGCTCGAAGGGCACGAGCCGGTCCTCGATGGCGGAGCCGATCGACCCGTACCCGACGATCAGTACGCACTTGTCGGCCAGCGCGGGATGGAAGCCCGAGCGCCACTCCTCCTTGTCCTGGCCTCGTACGAAGCCGGGGATGCCGCGCAGCGAGGCGAGGATCAGGGCGAGGGTGAGCTCGGCGGTGCTCGCCTCGTGCACCCCCTGGGCGTTGCACAACCGCACGCCCGGGCGCAGGAACTTCAGGCTCGGCTGGACGTGGTCGACACCGGCGGAGAGTGTCTGCACGACCTGGACCGAGGTCATTTCGGCCATGGGCCGCCGCGAGACCGCGGGCTCCTTCATATAGGGCACGACGTAGAACTCGCAGGCGCCGGGATCCGCGGGAAACTCCTGGTCGCCGTCCCAGAAGCGGTAATTCAGGCCCTCGGGGAGGCCGTCGATCTCGTCGGCGTGAAACGGAAGCCACACATCGGAAGTCATGGTCAGGAGGCTATGCGAAGCACCCGCGCGCGCAGACGTTAGTTTGGGGTGCCAGATGAGGGAGGGTGCGGCCAAGTGGAGCGCAGGACGATCGGGGCTGCGGCGCTCGATGTGGGGGCGGTCGGGCTCGGATGCATGCCGATGAGCTGGGCCTACACGGGTTCGCGGCAGCGTGGTGAGGAGTCGCTCCGCGCGGTGCACACGGCGCTCGACCGGGGTTCGACGCTGCTCGACACGGCCGACATGTACGGGCCCTTCACCAACGAGCTGCTGGTGGGGCGGGTGCTCAAGGAACGGCGCTCCGAGGCCTTCGTGTCGACCAAGGTCGGCCTGCTGGTCGGCGAGCAGCACATCGTGGCCAATGGCCGCCCCGGCTATGTGAAGCGGGCGTGCGACGCCTCGCTGCGGCGCCTGCAGACGGACGTGATCGACCTCTATCAGCTGCACCGCGCGGATCCGGAGGTTCCGGTCGAGGAGACCTGGGGCGCGATGGCCGAACTCGTGTCGGCCGGAAAGGTGCGGTCGCTCGGACTGTGCGCGGTGGGTGCACGGTCGGCCCGCCGCTCGGGGGCGCGGCTGCACGACGGAACGATCCGGCAACTGGAGCGGGTGCAGCAGGTGTTCCCGGTGAGTGCCGTGGAGGCCGAGCTGTCCGTGTGGTCGACGGAGGCCCTGGACGCCCTGCTGCCGTGGTGCACGGCGCGCGGGGTCGGCTTCCTGGCCGCGATGCCGCTCGGCAACGGCTTCCTGACCGGCACCCTGACCCCCGGCGAGGGCTTCGAACCCGACGACGTACGCGCCCGACACCCCCGCTTCACCGCCGAGATGATGGCCTCGAATCAGCCCATCGTCGCCGGGCTGCGGCGCATCGCGCGACGGCACGGGGACCACGAGGCGGTCACGCCCGCACAGGTGGCGCTTGCGTGGGTGCTGGCGCAGGGACCGCACGTGGTGCCGGTGCCGGGAGCCAAGCGGGAGCGCTGGGTCACCGAGAACGCGGGGGCGGCCGGGCTGCGGCTGACGGCGGAGGATCTCGCGGAGGTGGCGGGTCTTCCGGGGGCACAGGGATCCTGGGACTGACGTGCGGTGCGCGGATTGCTCAGGTGTGATCGGGAACCCGGGGCACGCGAGCGGTGTATGAACAGTAGGACCGCCGCGTCGAAGGGACCTTGATGGTGCAACGTCGAGCAGTGACAGCCGTGTTGGCCGCGGCCGCGCTTCTGGTGACAGCCGGCTGTTCCTCCGACGGCGGAGGGAAGTCGGGCGACGGCGGGAGCCCGTTCCCGAGCATGGGGAGTACGAAGCCGGGGTCGTCGCCCTCGGAACAGGCCGCCGAGGAGACACCGCCCGCCAAGGGCTCGGTGAAGGTCGTGCGCACCGTCACCGAGGACCTCAAGACCCCCTGGGGCCTCGCACCGCTGCCCGAGGGCGGGCTGCTGGTGTCCTCGCGGGACGAGGGGACGATCACGCGGGTCGACGAGAAGACCGGCAAGAAGACGGAGCTGGGGCAGGTGCCGGGGGTGGCCCCCGCGGGAGAGGGCGGCCTCCTGGGCATCGCGCTCTCCCCCGACTATGCGTCGGACCACATGATCTACGCCTACTTCACGACGGCCTCGGACAACCGCATCGTCCGCATGCTGTACGACGAGAAGAAGCCCGCCGGGGAGCAGCTGGGCGCGCCGGACACGATCTTCAAGGGCATCCCCAAGGGAGTGATCCACAACGGCGGCCGGATCGCGTTCGGCCCGGACAAGATGCTGTACGCGGGCGCGGGCGAGACGGGTGACCGGGGACTGGCCCAGGACAAGAAGGCGCTCGGCGGCAAGATCCTGCGGATGACACCGGACGGCGAGCCGGCCCCGGGCAATCCGTTCGGCGACTCGGTCGTCTACTCGTACGGACACCGCAACGTCCAGGGCCTCGCCTGGGACGACAAGCAGCGCCTGTGGGCCTCCGAGTTCGGCCAGGACACCTGGGACGAGCTCAACCAGATCAAGCCGGGCGACAACTACGGGTGGCCGGTGGTCGAGGGCATAGGCAACGACCCCAAGTACCACAACCCGATCGCCCAGTGGCACACGGACGACGCCTCCCCCAGCGGCATCGCCTACGCCGAGGGCTCCATCTGGATGGCCGGCCTCAAGGGCGAACGCCTGTGGCGCATCCCCCTGAACGGCACGAAGGCCTCCGCCGCCCCCGAAGCCTTCCTCACGGGCAAGTACGGCCGCCTGCGCACGGTCGTCTCCGCGGGCGGCGACAAACTCTGGCTGACGACGAGCGAGACGGACGGGCGCGGGAGCCCCGGGAAGGGGGATGACAGGATTCTGGAGCTGGAGGTGAAGTAGGGGGGCGCAGAGGAGGAGGCAGACGCGGCGGGGTCTCAGGACTCGTCGTGCTCCGACACGGATTCCTCCGAGGTGCTCGCCCGCTCCGACACGGATTCCTCCGAGGTGCTCGCCCGCTCCGAGACGGGCTCCTCCCCCGCTCCGGCCTCGCCCGCGCTCGCCGGCTCCGGTTCGTGCTGCGGCAGCCGTACGACCACCTTGCCCGAGGACAGGTCTATGGGACCGCGGCCAGGGTCGGCGTCGTTCAGGTCCACACGGGTCAGTTCCAGGCGTTTGCGTTCGTCGTTGGTGTGCTTGCGGCCTGGTGCGAAAAGCTCCTCGAACATGTTGAACACGGCGCCTCCCTCGGCCCGGATCCCTTACAGCGTAAGCCTCAGCCCACCGCCTGGGCGGCGGGGGCCTCCGGCGGGAACAGCCGCAGCCGGTGCGCCAGGGCCGCCGCCTCCCCCCGTCCTGAGACGTCCAGCTTGGCCAGAATGTTCGAGACGTGGACGCTGGCCGTCTTCGGAGAGATGAAGAGTTCCTCGGCGATCTGGCGGTTGCTGCGGCCGACGGCGACCAGGCGGAGGACGTCGCGCTCGCGGCTGGTGAGGCCGAGCGCCAGCGCCGGGTCGACGGGGGCGGGAACGGATGGTTCGGGCGTGTGGATCAGGGCGAGGCGGGCCCGCTGGGCGAGCAGCGCGACGGCGTCGGCGAGCGGGCGCGCGCCGAGGTGGTCGGCGACCGCCCGGGCCAGCCGGAGGAGCTCCGTGGCGCGGGCACGGTCGTCCTCGTCGGCGCCCGAGGTCAACAAGGCCTCGGCGAGGCGGTGGCGGACGCGGGCGAGGTCGTAGGGGCGCTCCAGGGGTTCGAAGGCGGTGACCACCTCTGACCAGTCGTGCGGAGTGGTCACGCCCTCGGCGCGCCGGAGCTCGGCGCGCACCCATTCCTGGTGCGCGAGCCAGATGGGCGCGCCCGTGGCCAGGGACTTCGCGGACTCGCGGATGCGCTCCACGGTCTCGGCGCGGCCCTGTTCGGCGGCGGGCAGTCCGCGGGCGTCCGCCTCCGCCGTGGCGGCGGCGAGCAGCACTGGCCAGCCGTAGCGCTGGGTGCCCGGCGGGAAGCCCGCGTCCAGGGTCTGCTCCAGGGCGGCGCGGGCGTCGAGGAGGCGGCCCTCGGCGGCGGCGATGCCGATCGCGGTACGTACCAGCGGCAGGGAGTGCTGCGGCGTGGGGTCGTGAGTGCCGAAGTGGTCGCGGGCGGCGGCCAGTTGGCGTCCGGCCTCGGCGAGGTCGCCGCGGGCGAGGGCGAGGCGCGCCAGGCGGGAGGCGCCGAGGCCGGACGGCTTGCCGCTGAGTCCGATGCGCAGCGTGTTCCGCGCGGCCTCCAGGGCGTCGTCCCACTGGCCGAGCGCGTAGAGCGACTCCGAGAGGTTGCCCCAGACCCAGGCCTGGGTGTCCAACAGGCCGTTCTTCCGGGCGAGTTCGACGCCCTCGCGCAGGACCGGGACGGCCTCGCGGGAGCGGCCGACCGACTCCAGATGGGACGGCAGGTTGATGTGCAGACGGCCCACGACGAGAGAGCCGCCGTACCGGCTCACCCGCTCCTTGACCTCGTACATCTCCGCGAGCCCGGCCTCGACGTCACCCGCGTCGACCATGAGCCCGCCGAGCGTGAGCCGGGCGTTCAGCTCGATGTCCCGGGCGCCCACCATGCGGGCGTACTCCACGGCTCGCTCGGCGGCGGACAGCGCGCCAGGGCCCGGCTCGTGCAGCATGCACCAGGCGGCGACGGTGGACAGGACCTCGGCGTGCACCTCCGACGGCGGCAGGCCGCGCACCAGGTCCTGGGCGGTGGCGAGCTCCTGCCAGCCGTCGCCGCGGGCCTGCGCCTGGACCAGGCGGGAGCGCTGGATCCAGAACCAGGCGGCGCGCAGGGGGTCGTCCTCGGCCTCCAGGAGGCGCAGCGCCTTCTTGGTGATCTTCAGGGCGCGCTCGCGCTCCCCGGACAACCGGCCCGCGACGGCCGCCTCGGCCATCAGGTCGAGATAGCGCAGCGGCGTGGTCTGCGGGTCGCAGCCGCAGGGAGGGTAGACCTCCACGTAGTCGACGGGGCGCAGTTCGGCCCGTACGGCGTCGGGGGCGACGTCCCACAGTTCCATCGCCCGCTCCAGGAGCCGCAGTTGCTCGGAGTGGGCGTGGCGGCAGCGCGCCGCGGCGGCGGCGTCGAGGACCGCGGGGAGGGCCTTGGCGGCGTCATGGGCGTGGTACCAGTAGCTGGCCAGGCGGGTGGACCGCTCGTCGGCCGGTACGAGCGTCGGGTCGGCCTCCAGTGCCTCCGCGTAGCGGCGGTTGAAGCGGGAGCGCTCGCCGGGCAGCAGGTCGTCGCTGACGGCCTCGCGGACCAGGGAGTGGCGGAAGCGGTAGCCGTCGCCACCGGGCGAGGCGAGCAGGATGTTGGCGCCGACGGCGGCGCGCAGCGCCTCGATGAGGTCGTCCTCGGCGAGCCGGGCCACGGCGGCCAGCAGCGGGTACTCGACGGTGGAGCCGCCCTCGGCGACGATCCGGGCGACGCGCTGGGCGCTCTCGGGCAGACCTTCGACGCGTACGAGGAGCAGGTCGCGGAGGGAGTCCGTGAGCCCCGTACGACAGCCCTCGTGGGCGGCGACGGCGAGTTCCTCGACGAAGAACGCGTTGCCGTCGGAGCGGGCGAAGATCTCGTCCACCTGGGCCGGGTCGGGTTCGTGGGCGAGGATTCCGGCGATCTGGCGGCCCACTTCGGCGCGGCTGAAGCGGCCGAGCTCGATGCGGGTGACCGTGCGGAGACGGTCGAGTTCGGCGAGGAGGGGGCGCAGTGGGTGGCGGCGGTGGATGTCGTCGGCGCGGTAGGTGGCGATCACGACGAGGCGGCCGCTGCGCAGCGTGCGGAAGAGGTAGGCGAGCAGGTGGCGGGTGGAGGCGTCGGCCCAGTGCAGGTCTTCGAGGACGACGACGACCGTGCGGTCCGCGGCGACGCGCTCCAGGAGACGTGCGGTGAGTTCGAAGAGGCGGGCCATGCCCTCCTCGTCGTATTGCCGTCCTCGGGCTGCCTCGCCCAGTTCGGGCAGCAGCCGGGCCAGCTCCTCCTCCTGTCCGGCGGCCGCGGCGGCCAGCTCGTCCGGCAGCAGCCGGCGCAGGGCGCGCAGGGCGGTGGAGAACGGCGCGAAAGGCAGCCCGTCGGCGCCGATCTCGACACAGCCGCCGCACGCGACGACAGCATCCGCTCGCGCGGCCACCGTGGCGAACTCCTCGAGCAGGCGGGTCTTTCCGACCCCGGCCTCGCCGCCGAGCAGCAACGCCTGCGGCTCGCCCACGGCGGCGCGGGCGAGCGCATCGTTCAACACCCCCAATTCGTCGGCGCGTCCGACGAACACCGGGCTGACGGACCTGGTCTCCACAGGCCCGAGCATCGCACAGGGGTCCGACAGTGCGGCACCGGTTATCGGGAGGGCGATGGTTACTCCGGGTGGCACCGGCCCGGGACGACGACCGACCCCCGTACGGCCGTCCTCCCGTGCCCCGGCGCTCACGCGGCGCGGGCGAACCGGTGCCGGCGGGGACGCTGGGTATGGCCCTGCCCCTCGGATTCGTGCTGAGCGGACTCGCGGGCGGCGCGGCGGGCGGCACGGCGGCCGCGGAGGGCCTCCTGCGCCAGTCGGTGGTTCTGGGCCTCGCGGATCAGCTCTGCGGATCGGATCTGGTGAAGCTCGTACTCGAACATCTCGTACCCCTCGTGAAGAGTCGGTTTCGGCCTCGCTTGTTTGCGATGCCTCAACCTTCGTCTCCCAGGGGGGTGCGCCACATCGGGAGAGTTCCGCATCTTGCGCACGCGAAGGGCCTTAGGGCGGGCGTAAGTGACTTACGCCCGCCCTAAGGCCCCTCAGAGGTACGGAGATTCAGCTGGTGGAGGGCAGTCCGAGCAGGAGGTCGGAGTACTTGGCGACCGCGAGGACCAGGCCGATGACACCGAGCGAGACGCCCGCCCAGGCGACCGACTTGATCCAGGCGGCCTGCGGCTTGCCGGGGGCCCCGAAGGCGGGCCGGACCAGGACCACGACGCCGACGACCAGCGCGGCCAGGGCGAAGAGGCCGCCGACCAACGCCGTGGTCGCCCAGGCGTCGCCGTAGATCTCCTTGACCTGCTTGGCGACGCTCGCGGTCTGCGAGGTCTGCAGCTGGCCGACGAGCGTCTCGCGCGCGGCGGCCACGGTGCCTATCCAGCCGCCGGAGAGCGAGATGAGGCCGAGCGCGGCGGAGACCACGGCCGCGGCGCCCTGGCCGACTCCGGAGGCACCCTTCTCGGCCTCGGAAGCGTCGTCGCCCGCCTCGATCTCGTCCTCGGCCTCTGCCTCGTTCTGCTCCTCGACCTCGGCCCCGGCCTCGGTGTCGGCAGACCCGTCGGCCTTGGTGACGTCCACGGTCTTCGCAGGTCCGTCGGCCGTGGTGGCGTCCACGGTCTCCTGGTCGCTCTTCGCCTCGGTGCCGTTCTCGTCCACGGCCTCGTCAACAGTCTTGGTTCCCATGCCCCGCACCGTACGGACGCTCTCTGAGAAGTTTCTTAATGATCGTTGTGAGCGCCACGCGCGCGTGCCTCGCGCCACTCGGGGGCGAGGACGGACCACACCTCGAGATCGTGCCGTACGCCTCGATAAGGGTGGGCCTCCCGGCGCACCCCGTCCCGGGTCATGCCGAGCCGACGCGCCACGTTCAGGCTCGGCTCGTTCCCCGAGGCGGCGACCCATTCGATCCGGTGGATGCCGCGCTGCTCGACGGCGAAGTCGATGAGCACCCGCATGGCGCGGGTGACCAGCCCGCGTCCGGCGCCGGCGGGTTCCAGCCAGCACCCGACCTCGCAGTTGCCGTACTCCGCGTCGAAGTTCAGGAAGAGCACCCCGCCCACGAGCTTCCCGTTCAGCCACAGGCCGTGCAGGGACCCGGTGTCGGCGGCGCGCATGTCGGCGTACCGCTGGAGCTGTTCCCGCGCGGACGCCACGTCCGTGGTCTTCGCCCCGAAGGGGATGAACTGCTGGATGAACTCCCTCCCCCGGTCCAGATGCGCCAGGAACTCCTCGGCGTGCCACGGCTCCAGGGGGCGCAGTTCGGCTCCGTCGTCACCCAGAGATATCGCGTACATCCCGCTGCCGCTCCTTCGCCAGTACGTCCGCCACCTCGGCGTCCGTCGCAGCGGCCAGCCTCTCATGGGCGGCGCGGCACTCGGGCGGCTCGATGCTGATGCGCGGCAGCCGCTTGTCGAGCCGGCGGGGCAGCCACCAGTTGGCGCCACCCAGCATGTGCATCAGGGCGGGCACCAGGAGCGTACGCAGGACGAAGGCGTCGAGGGCGACGGCGGAGGCGAGGGCGATGCCGAACATCGCGATGACGCGGTCGCCGCTGAGCACGAAGGCGAGGAAGACCGAGATCATGATGACGGCGGCGGAGTTGATCACACGGCTGGTCTCGGCGAGGCCGACCCGGACCGCCCGCCGGTTGTCGCCGGTCTCCAGCCATTCCTCGTACATCCGGCTGACCAGGAAGACCTGGTAGTCCATGGAGAGTCCGAAGAGGACGGACACCATGATCACGGGCAGGAAGGGCTCGATCGGACCCGCGCGGCCGAGGCCGAGCAGTTCGCTGCCCCAGCCCCACTGGAAGATCGCGACGACGACTCCGAAGGCGGCCGCCACGGCGGCGATGTTCATCACGGCCGCCTTGAGGGGGATGCCGATGGAACGGAAGGCGAGCAGCAGCAGGACGCAGCCGAGCCCGATCACGACGCCCACGAAAAGCGGCAGTTTGCCGACGATGACGTCCGCGAAGTCGTCGTAGCCGGCCGTCACACCGCCGACGCGCACGTCGAGCGAGGTGTCCGCCTCGGCGCGTGGCAGGACGTCGGTGCGCAGCCGGTTGACGAGGTCGCTGGTCTTCTGGGACTGCGGCGCGGAGTTCGGGACGACGGTGAGGTAGGCGGTGTCGCCACCGGTGTTGTACGTCACCGGGGTCACCGACGTGACGCCCTCGGTCGCCCGGAGCGTGGCGTCCAGGTTGTCGAGCGCGAGCTTGTCCTCGGCGCCGCGGACCTTCGTGACGAGGGTGAGGGGCCCGTTCACGCCGGGTCCGAATCCCTCCCCGATCAGGTCGTACGCCTGTCGCGTGGTCGCCGACTTCGGGTCGTTGCCCTGGTCGGAGGTCCCCAGGCGGAGCGAGAGCGTGGGCAGGGCGAGCAGTGCCATGACGACGACGGCGACGGCGCCGAGCAGCTTGGGGTGCCGTTCCACGAAGACGGACCAGCGGGCCGCGAACCCGGTCGGGAGCTCCGGTTCGGGCCCGTGCTCGTACAGCCTGCGCCGCTCCCGGCGGCTCAACGCGCGTGGACCGATGAAGGAGAGCAGCGCGGGCAGCAGGGTCACGGAGGCCGCGACGGTCAGGATGACGGTCAAGGAGGCGGCGATCGCGACGCCGTTGAGGAAGCCGAGCCGCAGGATGAGCATGCCGAGCAGGGCGATGCAGACGGTGGCGCCCGCGAAGACGACGGCCCGCCCCGTGGTGGCGACGGCGCTCCGCGCGGCCTCCGCGACCGGGAGCCCGCGTTTCAGCCCCCGCCGATGCCGGGTCACGATGAACAGCGCGTAGTCGATGCCGACGCCGAGCCCGATCAGCATGCCGAGCATGGGGGCGAAGTCGGCGACGGTCATGGCGTGCCCGAGGAGCACGATTCCGGCGTACGCGGTGCCGACGCCGACCAAAGCGGTGGCGATGGGCAGCAGGGAGGCGGCGAGCGAGCCGAAGGCGAGGAAGAGGACCACGGCGGCGACGACCACGCCGACGATCTCGGCGAGATGCCCGCCCGACGACTCGGTGAGCCCGATGGCACTGCCGCCGAGCTCGACTTGGAGCCCCTTGGTCTCGGCGGCCTTCGCGGCCTCCACGACGGCCTGTGCCCGGCCCTTGTCGATGTTCTCGGCCTGGGCGTGGAAGGTGACGGTGGCGTAGGCCGTGCGTGCGTCGGCGCTGATCTGGCCCGCCCCCTGGCCCTCGTAGGGGCTGACGACGGAGGCCACCCCGGGCAGACCCGCGATCCGGTCGAGGGTGCGGGTCATCGTCTGTTCGACGTCGGTGGAGCGCACGGTGCCCGGCGTGGTGTGCCAGACGACGGTGTCGCTGTCGCCGCCGAGGCCCGGGAAGCCGTCCCGCAGGAGCTGGGTGGCGCGGCCCGATTCGGTGCCGGGTGCTTCGTAGTCGTTCGAGTAGGCGGAGCCCGCGATGGACGCGGCGGCGGTGATGCCGCCGAAGGCGACAAGCCAGAGCAGTACGGCGACGAGGCGGTGCTGGACACACCAACGCGCGAGGGCTGCCACGGACCAGCTCCCTGGGTGGTTTATGGATCTTTACCGGGAACTGCCCGCAAAGAACGCATGACTTATACGCCATCACTCTTTCAGCCGGAAGTGATCGTTTTCCTCATTCATGGGTGTACTCACAAGAGTGCGGCCCAACTCACAGGACATTCCCGTGAACTCTGTCGCCCCGCGAGGCATCGCTCAGTCGAATTGGTCCCCCACCGCCATGATCATCACTCCGGCGACCATGAGCCACAGGGACCGCCTGGTGCGCCCCCGGGCCCCGAGCACGGACGCGATGGCGCAGAAGGCGGCGCCCGAGGCGTAGGACACCGGGACGAGCGCGGTCGCGGAACCGGTGGAGCGCAGTGCCGACGCCGTGAGGCCGGCGAGGGTCAGCAGGGCTCCGGTTCCGGCCGCCGTCCAACGCGCCCGCCGCGCCTCCCGCGCCGGATCCTCGAAGTCGTGCGTCTCGGAGTCAGTGCTTCCACTCATGGCGCGGCAGCGTAGCGCGCACACCTGTGCGGGTGTTGACGTGCCTAGGGGGATGCATCGGATCCGATGCATCCCCCTAGGAGTAGGAAAACCCTGGCCTCAGCCCTCGCTGACGCCCAGCTTCTCCAGGATGAGCTCCTTGACGCGGGCCGCGTCGGCCTGGCCGCGGGTGGCCTTCATGACCGCGCCCACCAGGGCGCCGGCCGCGGCCACCTTGCCGCCGCGGATCTTGTCCGCGACACCGGGGTTGCCGGCGATGGCCTCGTCGACGGCGGCGGTCAGCGCGCCCTCGTCCGAGACGACCTTCAGACCGCGCTTCTCGACCACCTCGTCCGGGGTGCCCTCTCCCGCGAGGACGCCTTCGATGACCTGGCGGGCGAGCTTGTCGTTCAGGTCTCCGGAGGAGACGAGCTGCGTCACCCGGGCGACCTGCGCCGCTGTGATGGGCAGGTCCTCCAGGGCCTTGCCCGACTCGTTGGCGCTGCGGGCCAGTTCACCCATCCACCACTTGCGGGCGGAGGCGGCGTCGGCACCGGCCTCGATCGTGGCGACGATCGGGTCGATGGCACCGGCGTTGAGGATCGACTGCATGTCGTGCGCCGAGACACCCCACTCCTCACGGAGGCGGTTGCGACGCGCGAGCGGCTGCTCGGGCAGGCCCGCGCGCAGCTCCTCGACCCACTCGCGGGAGGGCGCCACCGGCACCAGGTCCGGCTCCGGGAAGTACCGGTAGTCCTCCGCCTCCTCCTTCACGCGGCCCGAGGTCGTCGACCCGGTGTCCTCGTGGAAGTGACGGGTCTCCTGGATGATCGTGCCGCCGGAGCTCAGCACCGCGGCGTGCCGCTGGATCTCGAAGCGGGCCGCACGCTCCACGGAGCGCAGGGAGTTGACGTTCTTCGTCTCGGAGCGGGTGCCGAACTTCTCGGTCCCGTTGGGGCGCAGCGACAGGTTCACGTCGCAGCGCATCTGCCCCATCTCCATACGGGCTTCCGACACACCGAGCGCCTTGATGAGCTCACGCAGCTCGGCGACGTATGCCCTCGCGACCTCGGGGGCGCGCTCGCCCGCACCCTCGATCGGCTTGGTGACGATCTCGATGAGCGGGATGCCCGCGCGGTTGTAGTCGAGCAGGGAGTGCGAGGCGCCGTGGATGCGGCCGGTGGCACCGCCGACGTGCGTCGACTTGCCGGTGTCCTCCTCCATGTGGGCGCGCTCGATCTCCACGCGGAAGACCTCGCCGTCCTCCATCTGTACGTCGAGGTAGCCGTTGAAGGCGATCGGCTCGTCGTACTGGGAGGTCTGGAAGTTCTTCGGCATGTCCGGATAGAAGTAGTTCTTCCGGGCGAAGCGGCACCACTCGGCGATCTCGCAGTGCAGCGCGAGACCGATCTTGATGGCGGACTCGACGCCGGTCGCGTTGACGACCGGGAGCGAGCCGGGCATGCCGAGGCAGGTCGGGCAGGTCTGCGAGTTGGGCTCGGCGCCCAGCTCGGTCGAACACCCGCAGAACATCTTGGTCTTGGTGCCGAGTTCGACATGGACTTCGAGGCCCATGACGGGGTCGTACGACGCCAGCGCGTCCTCGTACGACACCAGGTCGGTCGTGGTGGTCACGGTGAAAACTTCCCTCTCAGCCCAGCAGGACGTCGTCGTCGCCCAGGCGCTTGAGCTCCCGGTAGAGGATGGCGAGGCCGGTGACGATGGCGGCGGCGGACACGGCCGCGTCGATCAGGCGCAGCGTGTCGTGCTCGGAGCGGGCCTTCTTGGCCTGCTTGGCGACACTGACGGCACCGAACGCGGTGGTCGCGATGGACAGGTACGTACCGGACTTGGACTTCTTGAAGCCCTTGGCCTTGGACAGCGCCTTACTCACAACGACGGAGCCTCCTCGAGCAGCGGGTGCCCCCACTTTTCCACGAAGGCGGCCTCGACGGCGGCGCCGACCTTGTACAGACGGTCGTCCTTCATCGCGGGGGCGATGATCTGCAGACCGACCGGGAGGTTGTCCTCCGGCGCGAGACCGCAGGGCAGCGACATGGCGGAGTTGCCGGCCAGGTTGGTCGGGATGGTGCACAGGTCCGCGAGGTACATCGCCATCGGGTCGTCGGCGCGCTCGCCGATCGGGAAGGCGGTGGTGGGCGTGGTCGGGGAGACGATCACATCCACCTGCTCGAACGACTTCTCGAAGTCGCGCGTGATGAGCGTACGGACCTTCTGCGCGGAGCCGTAGTACGCGTCGTAGTAGCCGGAGCTGAGCGCGTACGTGCCGAGCATGATGCGGCGCTTGACCTCGTCACCGAAGCCCGCCTCACGGGTGAGGGAGGTGACGTCCTCGGCGGAGCGAGTGCCGTCGTCGCCGGTACGGAGGCCGTAGCGCAGGCCGTCGAAGCGGGCGAGGTTGCTCGAACACTCGGACGGGGCGATCAGGTAGTACGCCGACAGCGCGAGGTCGAAGGACGGGCAGTCCAGCTCGACGATCTCGGCGCCCAGCTCCTTGAGCACGGCGACGGCCTCGTCGAAGCGCTGCACGACACCGGCCTGGTAGCCCTCGCCGCGGAACTGCTTGACGACACCGACGCGCATGCCGGCGACGGAGCCGTTGCGCGCCGCTTCCACGACCGGCGGGACGGGCGCGTCGATGGACGTGGAGTCCATCGGGTCGTGCCCGGCGATGACCTCGTGCAGGAGCGCCGCGTCCAGGACCGTACGGGCGCAGGGGCCGCCCTGGTCGAGGGAGCTGGAGAACGCCACCATGCCGTAGCGGGAGACGGCACCGTACGTCGGCTTGACGCCGACCGTGCCGGTGACGGCCGCGGGCTGGCGGATGGAGCCGCCGGTGTCGGTGCCGATCGCGAGGGGCGACTGGAAGGAGGCGAGGGCGGCGGAGGAGCCACCGCCGGAGCCGCCCGGGATGCGGGTGAGGTCCCAGGGGTTGCCCGTGGGCCCGTACGCGCTGTTCTCGGTGGAGGACCCCATGGCGAACTCGTCCATGTTGGTCTTGCCGAGGATGACGACGTCGGCAGCCTTCAGCCTCTTGGTGAGGGTCGCGTCGTACGGCGGAATCCAGCCCTCGAGGATCTTCGACCCGACGGTGGTCGGGATGCCCTCGGTGGTGAAGATGTCCTTGAGCGCGAGCGGAACGCCGGCGAGGGGTCCGAGCTTCTCGCCCGCCTCACGCTTCGCGTCGACGGCACGGGCCTGGGCGAGCGCCCCTTCCCGGTCGACGTGCAGGAAGGCGTGCACCTTCTCGTCGACGGCCTCGATACGGGCGAGGTGGGCCTCGGTGACCTCGACGGCGGTGACTTCGCCGGCGGCGATCTTGGCAGCGATCTCCGCGGCCGTCAGCTTGATGATGTTGACGTTGGTGTCCGTCATGTGATTAGTCCTCCCCCAGGATCTGCGGCACCTTGAAACGCTGCTGCTCCTGGGCCGGGGCGCCGGAGAGCGCCTGCTCGGGGGTGAGCGACGGACGGACCTCGTCCGCACGCATGACGTTCGTCAGCGGCAGCGGATGAGAGGTCGGCGGTACGTCTTGGTCGGCGACCTCGCTGACGCGGGCGACCGCGCCGATGATGTCGTCGAGCTGGCCTGCGAAGTGGTCGAGCTCTTCGCCCTTCAGCTCCAGACGCGCCAGCCGTGCGAGGTGGGCGACCTCCTCGCGCGTGATGCCAGGCATGCAGCGATCCTCTGGGGTGAGTGTGTGTGGTTTGGGCCCAATCCTATGGCGCCGGTACGGATGCCCGCGCACGGGTTTCTTCCGGGGCCCTCTCCCACCGGCGCACCGCCCGTGACGGTTACCCGACAAGTGGACCTCTCCCGTGGAGGTTCCTCGCCGTCGGCGACCGCCCGTGCGCGCTGCCCAAGAGCACCACAGTCCAGCACCTGCGAGCCGCTGCGACGGCCGCAGGCGCCCGACCGCCTCGCGCCGTCCAGAAGCTGCGGGCCGTCCGTGGCTGGGCGCGCCCCCGCGGCGGAGCCGCATGATGTCAACGCCCCGCGCCCCTGTCGGGGCGCTGCAGACCTGACCGCACGGGTGGCCGCCGACGGTGAGGAACCCCCACGGGAGAGGTCCACGTAACAGTGACGGGCGGTGCGCGGGCGGGAGAACCAAACGAACCCCCCACGCACCCGCACCCGACGACGGACCGTAGGACTTACTCCGCGGCCGGCAAGGCCGCCCGCGGCCGCTGCCACCCCCGCGACCCCCGGGCGCGAAGCCACGCCGTGGCCTCCTCGGCGGGCATCGCGGCGGCCACCAGCCACCCCTGCACCGCGTCACAGCCCAGGTCCCGCAGCCGCTCCCACGTCTCGTCGTCCTCGACTCCCTCGGCGACGACGAGCAGCCCGAGCGAGTGCGCGAGATCGACCGTGCAGCGCACGATCTCCGCGTCCTCCGTGTCCACGGCGAGCCGTGCGACGAACGAGCGGTCGATCTTCAGCTCGCTCACCGGTAGCCGGCGCAGATGAACGAGCGAGGAGTACCCCGTACCGAAGTCGTCCAGCGACATCTTCACCCCGTGCCCGGTCAGCGCGGCCAGGGTGTCCGCGGCCCGCTGCGGATCCTCCAGGAGCACGTGTTCCGTTATCTCCAGCTGCAGCGCCCCCGCGGGGACCCCGTGCCGGGCGAGCCGCGCGGCGACCGAGCCGGCGAACCCGGGGGTGTGCACATCGCGCGGCGACACGTTCACCGCGACCGGAACATGCAGGCCCTGCGCCCGCCAGCGCGCGACCTGTCCGAGTGCCGTCTCGAGCACGTACTCGGTGAGGTGGGGCATCAGCCCGGACGACTCGGCGATGGCGATGAACTCGTCCGGCGGCACCTTCCCGCGCTCGGGATGCACCCAGCGGACCAGTGCCTCGAGGCCGGCCACCTGTCCGTCGAAGCGGACCTTCGGCTGGTAGTGCAGTTCGACGTCACCGGCGTCGAGGGCCCGGCGCAGATCACCGAGCAGACCGAGCCGGTCCGGGGTGTTGGAGTCCCGCTTGGACTCGTACACCTCCACCCCCGTACGGTCCCGCTTCGCCTGATACATCGCCACGTCCGCCCGCCGCAGCAGCCCCTCCGCGTCCAGCGCGTGGTCGGGGAAGACGGCGAGCCCGGCGCTGGCCTCCAGGACGAGGGTGAGCCCGTCGAGGTCGAGCGGCGAGCCGAGCGCGGCGACAAGGTTGCGGGCGACCCGCGTGGCCGACGTGGTGGAGTCGGCGACCGGCAGTAACACCGCGAACTCGTCACCGCCGAGCCGCGCGGCCTCCGCCCCGCGCGGCAGCGCCAGCCGCAGCCGGTCGGCTATTTGGAGGAGCAGCCGGTCGCCGGCGAGGTGCCCCAGCGTGTCATTCACGGAACGGAAACGGTCGAGGTCGATCAGCATCAGGGCGGAACGCGCACCAATGCGCTCGGCATCGTCCAGAGCTGTCCAGGTGCGTTCGAGCAGCCACTGCCGGTTGGGCAGCCCGGTCAGCGGATCGCGCAGCTGCTCCTCCGCCCGCGCGCGGGCGATCCACAGCGTGGAGTCGAGGGCGATCAGGGGTATCGAGAACAGCGGCAGCAGGATCGGCAGCGCGATGGCGACCACGCAGATCAGCGGCGCGATCCCGAGCAGCGCGACCGCGACGAGCCCCTGTCTGACCAGCGCCGTACGGGCGACGGTGGGCAGACCGCCGGTGCGCGGCGCGTGCAGGTACCAGAGCAGGGCGCGGGTCACCGCGAGATACGCGGCCGCGACCAGCGCCACCTCGGGAGCGGCTGAGAACGTCCAGGTCTGCGGGTTCCAGGGCGTCTCGACGGACGGGAACCGCTCGAACGCGGCCAGGACCAGCGCTCCGGCGCCGATGCCGAGGATGTCGACCGCGCCGTGCAGCACGCCTTGGCGCCAGCGGTTGCGGCGCGCGATGCCGACCAGGACGACGACGGTCAGGCTGACCATTCCTGCGGGCACCCAGCCGTACAGCAGCAGGACGGCGAGGGTGAGCGCCGCGCCGGAGCCGGTGCCGCCCCACCAGCGGGCCCGGCCGAGGGCGACGAGATGGCCGACGATGATGCCGGTCAGCACGGCCAGCGACCAGCCGACGGTGCCGGACGGGAAGAGCGCGTGGTCGCCGCTGAACGCCCGGTAGAAACCGGCGCCCAGGACGAACCCGGCCGCCGCGACGACCGCCGCGGGCAGCGCGGGCCAGGACACGTGCCGTTCGGGATCGTGGCCGGGCAGGCCGGTGCCGCGCTCGGCGGTGAGCCTGCCGACGCCGGGAGCGATGGGTGCCGTGAGGGGTGCGGAGCCCGGCCCATCCGTGCCGGCGTGCTCCGAAGGCCGCCCCGACCGGAGGCCGGCCATCCATGCGCCGGTCATCCGGCGCAGGCGCAGCCGTGAGTCAGGGGCGACGCTCTCGGTCGGTTCCATTCCCGTCCCTCTCACAGCCGGCGGTGCCCACGCCACGCGGTCCGTTGACGGCGACAACTGCCAACGGCGCCGCGTCTGAAAAACCTTCCCCAGGCTCTCGAAGAGCAGGGGATGCCCCAACCGCAGCTGGGCACGGCAGGCGCACACCTCAACAGTAGGCCGCAGAAGGCTTCCACGGGCACCGGTCGTCGACGGTTGCCCGAATGCGACCCGGCCACCCGTATGCATCTGATATGCGCCGAACGGGTGGCCTTCAACCGCTACTGCTCGATCGGAAGCGCGACTTCCGCTGCTGCGTCCGGGCCTTGTTCGAGCAGGACGGCGAAGCCCTCCTCGTTCAGAACCGGAACCTTCAACTGCATTGCCTTGTCGTACTTCGAACCAGGATTGTCGCCCACCACTACGAAAGATGTCTTCTTCGAGACAGATCCGGTCACTTTCGCTCCCCGGCTCTGCAGGGCCTCTTTTGCGCCGTCCCTCGTGTGGTGTTCGAGCGTGCCGGTGACGACGACCGTGAGCCCTTCGAGCGGGCGCGGCCCCTCGTCCTCGCCCGAACCCTCCTCCTCCATCCGGACCCCGGCGGCCCGCCACTTGCGGAGGATCTCCCGGTGCCAGTCCTCGGCGAACCACTCCTTGAGCGAGGCGGCGATGATCGGCCCCACGCCTTCGGTGGTGGCGAGCTCCTCCTCGGTGGCCTGGTCGATCCGGTCGATGGAGCGGAACTCGCGCGCCAGCGCCTCGGCCGCGACCGGCCCGACATGACGGATCGACAGACCGGTGAGGATGCGGGCGAGCGGGCGGTCCTTGGCGGCCGCGACGTTGTCCAGCATCGCCAGCGCGTTCTTCTTCGGCTCGCCCTGCTGGTTGGCGAAGACCGTGGCGATCTTCTCCTCGCCGGTTTTCGGGTCGCGCTTGGGCAGGCCGCTGTCCTGGTCGAGGACATACGCCTTGATGGGCAGCAGCTTCTCGATGGTGAGGTCGAAGAGGTCGCCCTCGTCCACCAGCGGCGGCTCGGCCGGCTCCAGCGGCTTGGTGAGGGCCGCCGCGGCGACGTACCCGAAGACCTCGATGTCCAGCGCCTTGCGGCCCGCGAGGTAGAAGAGCCGCTCGCGCAACTGGGCCGGGCACGAGCGCGCGTTCGGGCAGCGCAGGTCGACGTCGCCCTCCTTCATCGGCCGGAGCGCCGTACCGCACTCGGGGCATTCGGCCGGCATCACGAACTCCCGCTCGCTGCCGTCGCGCAGGTCGACCACCGGGCCGAGGATCTCCGGGATGACATCACCGGCCTTGCGCAGCACGACCGTGTCGCCGATGAGGACGCCCTTGGCCTTCACCACGTCCTGGTTGTGCAGGGTGGCGAACTCGACCTCGGAGCCCGCGACCGTGACCGGTTCGACCTGCGCGTACGGCGTGACCCGGCCCGTACGCCCCACGCCGACGCGGATGTTGATGAGCTTGGTGTTGACCTCCTCGGGCGCGTACTTCCAGGCGATCGCCCAGCGCGGCGCGCGCGAGGTGGAGCCGAGCCGTCCCTGGAGGGGGATCTCATCGAGCTTGACGACCACGCCGTCGATCTCGTGCTCGACGGAGTGGCGGTTCTCCCCGTAGTAGGTGATGAACTCCCGTACGCCGTCGAGGTCGTCGACCACCTTGGCGTACTGCGTGGTCGGCAGGCCCCAGGTGTGCAGCAGGTCGTAGGCCTGGGAGAGGCGGGTGAGCCCCTCGAAGCCTTCCAGGGCGCCGATGCCGTGGACGACCATGTGCAGCGGGCGGGTCGCGGTGACGCGCGGGTCCTTCTGGCGCAGCGAACCCGCCGCCGCGTTGCGCGGGTTGGCGAAGGGCTTGTCGCCGGCCTCCACCAGACGGGCGTTGAGCTCCTCGAACTTCTCCATCGGGAAGTAGACCTCGCCGCGGATCTCCACGAGGTCCGGGACGCGGTCGCCCTTCAGGCGGTCCGGAATCTCCGCGATCGTACGGACATTGGGGGTGATGTCCTCGCCCGTACGGCCGTCGCCGCGGGTCGCCGCGCGGGTGAGGCGGCCGTGCTCGTAAGTGAGGTTGACCGCGAGGCCGTCGACCTTCAGCTCGCACAGGAAGTGGTACTCGGAGGTGCCCACGTCCTTGGCGACGCGCTCGGCCCAGGCGGCCAGCTCCAGGTCGCTGAAGGCGTTGTCGAGGGAGAGCATGCGCGAGCGGTGCTGGACGGCGGTGAACTCCGTCTCGTACGCCCCCGCGACCTTCTGGGTCGGCGAGTCGGGGGTGCGCAGCTCGGGGTACTCCTCCTCCAGCGCCTCCAGGGAGCGCAGGAGCTTGTCGAACTCCGCGTCGCTGACGACCGGAGCGTCCTTCACGTAGTACCGGAAGCGGTGCTCCTCGATCTGCTCAGCGAGCTTCGCGTGCTTCTCCCGTGCCTCGGCGGGCACCGTCGTCTCCGCTTGCTTGTCGCCGGCCACCGTGTTGTCCTCCCGTTACTCTGGGTTGTCCGCGAGGGATCTCGCCGCCCGGACGCAGTGGGCGAGTGCCTTGCGGGCGAAGTCGGGGGAAGCTCCCGCGAGCCCGCACGACGGAGTGACCGTGACCGCCTCCGCGAGAAGTCCCGGATTCAGCCCCAGCCTGCGCCACAGCGTCCTGACACCCATGACGCTACCGGCAGGGTCTGACAACGGGCCGTCCACGCCGGGGACGACACCGGCGAAGAGCCGGGTACCGCCTTCCACGGTTTCACCGATCGCGTCGTCGTCACGCTCGGTGAGCAGTGCGAAGTCGAAGGAGATCGCCGCGACGCCCGCCCGGCGCAGGAGGGCGAACGGCACGTCCGGTGCGCATGAGTGGACCACGACAGGGCCGCCTCCGTGAACCCCGATGACGTCCCGCAGCGTTGACTCGACGAGCTGGCGGTCCACGGCCCGGTGGGTCCGGTAGCCGCTGGCGGACTTGACCTGCCCGCGCAGTACGTCGATGAGCGACGGCTCGTCGAGCTGGAGGACGATCTGGGCACCGGGGACGCGCCGCCGCACCTCGTCGAGGTGGAGCCGCAGCCCCTCGGCGAGCGACCCGGCGAGGTCCCGGTACGCACCCGCGTCGGAGAGGGCCACCTCGCCGTTCTTCAACTCCAGCGCGGCGGCGAGCGTCCAGGGACCGACGGCCTGCACCTTCAGCGGGCCCTCGTACCCCTGCGTGAACTCCTCAACGGCGTCGAGGTCCTCCCCCAGCCACGACCGGGCCCGCTTGGTGTCCCGCCCGGGCCGGTCCCCGATCCGCCAGCCGCTGGGCTCCACGCGCGCGTACAGCTCGACCAGCATCCCGGCGGTCCGCCCGATCATGTCCGCCCCGGGCCCGCGCGCGGGCAGCTCCGCGAGGAACGGGAAGTCCTCGCAGGACCCCACGACCGTCTTGGCGGCCTCCCGCGCGTCACCACCCGGCATGGACCCGATGCCGGTGGCGGAACCGAACCTGAACTCGCTGTTTTCGCTCACCCCGGAAGCGTACGTAACGCTCCGGGCCACAGCTCAGGCACGCCGGTAGGTGCTGTGGCGCGCCAAGAAGTCCAGCAGCCTGCCGGGGGCCGCGACCTCGAGATTGTTGCGGAAGCGGCTCCACTCCCAGGCGATGTCGGTGCCGCCGTGGAAGCTGCCGCCGCCGATGAACTCGCCGTCGCCGTCCAGCAGGGCGACGGTCAGGCTTCCGAGGCAGCGGCAGATGTCGTCGAGAAACACGCCGGTGGTGGTCAGCTCGCGCAGTTCGGTGAGGGGTGCCGGAGCGAACCCCTCACCCACGACCGAGCGCTCGGCGAGCGGACGGCCCTCGCCGCCGGCGAGCAGTGCGGCGGCCTCCGTGCGGGCCCAGGTGTCGTCCGGCCACGCACGGATCTCGTCCCCGCTCGCCGAGACCGGCATTCTCGGCTCCCTCAACGCCCCGGTCGCACCGTCAGGTCGTTGACCTCCGCGTCGCGCGGCAGATCGAGGGCCAACAGGATCGTGGTCGCCACGGACTCCGGGTCGATCCACTTGGAGGCGTCGTAGTCCTTGCCCTCCTGCTGGTGGACCTTGGCCTGCATGGGGCTTGCCGTGCGGCCGGGGTAGACGGAGGTGACGCGGACCCCGTTCGCGTGTTCTTCGTGGCGCAGGGAGTCCGCCAGGGCCTTGAGGCCGTGCTTGGAGGCGGCGTACGCGGACCAGTCGGCGTGGGCGGCGAGGCCGGCGCCGGAGTTCACGAAGACCACGTGGCCCTGGGCGACCCGGAGTTGGGGCAGGAAGTGGCGGGTCAGCTCGGCGGGGGCGATCAGATTGACGTTGAGCTGGTGGCGCCAGGCCTTCGGCGTCAGCTCGCCCACCGGACCGAGGTCGACCACGCCCGCGATGTGCAGAAGGGAGTCGATGCGGTCGGGGAGCGTCTGGTGCGAGAACGCCCAGGAGAGCCTGTCCGGGTCCGCCAGATCGCCGACCAAGGTCTTCGCCCCGGGGAACTCGGCCGCCAGCTCCTTCGCGCGGCCGGCGTCGCGCGCGTGCAGCACGAGTTCGTCCCCGCGCGCGTGCAGGCGGCGGGCGACGGCCGCGCCGATGCCGGAACCGGCCCCAGTGATCACATGTGTAGCCATGCCCGCCATGCTCGCATCACGGGGTGCCCTGGCTCCGCTCCAGGTCGCGTCACCTGGTGTCGCGGCTCTCCTCCAGGTCGCGTCACCGGGTGCCGTGGCTCTCCTCCAGGTAGGCCAGCGCGCCCACCGGCTCCTCGGCGAAGAAGACCAGGTCGGTGAGGGGCCTGGGCAGGAAACCCTCGTCCTCCATGCGCCGGAACTGCTCTTTCAGGCCGTCGTAGAAGCCCGCCGTGTTGAGCAGCACCACCGGCTTGTCCGTCCTGCCGTGCTTCTTCAGCTCCAGGATCTCGGTCGCCTCGTCCAGCGTCCCGGTGCCGCCCACCATGATCACGACGGCGTCGGCCTTCTCCAGGAGCAGCGCCTTTCGCTCGGCAAGGTCACGCGCGATGACCATCTCGTCGGCGCCCGTGCGGGCCTTGGCCGCCAGGAAGCCCACGGAGACGCCCAGAAGGCGCCCGCCGGCCTCCTGCACGCCGTCGGCGACCACCTTCATCAGTCCCACGTCCGAACCGCCCCACACCAGCGTGTGGCCCCCCTTGCCGAGGAGTAGGGCGAACTCCCGCGCGGGGCGCGTGTAACGGTCGTCGAGGTCGGCGGCGGACAGGAAGACGCAGATATTCATGCGCTCACCGTACGCGGGAAGAACCAGGGCCCCGCGAGTGCTTTCCTGGTATGGCTGAAGGACACACGATCACCATCGAGCAGGTCACACAGCACGTACGCGTCGTGCGCGGCGACCAGGTCCTGGCGGAGAGCGACCGGCCCCTGGTGCTGCGCGAGACCGGCTGCCCTGTGCGCTATTACCTCCCGCCCGAGGACGTCCGCCTGGACCTGCTGACGGCCTCGGACACCCACACGCACTGCCCCTTCAAGGGTGATGCGTCCTACTGGTCACTGCCGGACGCTCCCGACCTCGTCTGGTCCTACCCCGACCCCAAGCCGGACGTCGCCCAGATCAAGGACCACCTCTGCTTCTACGAAGTGGAAGTGTCATGACCGATTAGTTCCGTGCCCTGCGGCAGTCTCCACAGGCATGGACAAGAAGACCATCTCGCGCGACGGAACCCCCATCGCGTACGAACGTCACGGTGACGGCCCGGCGGTCGTCCTGGTCGGCGGCGCCATGTGTACGGGCGCCACGCTGGCGCCCCTGGCGGCGGCCCTCTCCGACCGATTCGGCGCCGTCACCTACGACCGCCGGGGGCGCGGCGACAGCGGCGACACCGCGCCCTTCGCGGTGGCCCGTGAGGTCGAGGACATCGCGGCCCTGATCGACGCGTCCGGGGGCAGCGCGGCGCTCTACGGCATCTCGTCGGGCGGCGCGCTGGTCCTGGAGGCAGCGGCGAGCGGACTGCCCGTGAGCAAAGTCGCCGTCTACGAGACGCCGTTCGCCGTCCACGAGGGCGGCGGCAAGGAGCGCCGCGAGTACACGGAGCGGCTGACCGAGCTCCTCGGCCAAGACCGGCGCGGGAACGCCGTCGAACTCTTCATGACGCTCGCCGGCACTCCCCCGGAGATGATCGCGGGCGCCCGCCAGTCCTCCGCCTGGCCGGACATGGAGGCGATCGCGCCCACGCTGGCGTACGACAACGCGGCGATGGGCGACGGCCTGGTGCCCCGGGACCGGCTGGCCTCGGTCGCTGTGCCCGTGTTCTCCGTCGCCGGCGGCGCGAGCCCCGAGTGGCTCCGGGAGGCCGCCCGTGCCATCGCGGAGGCCGCACCCGAGGGGTCGTACCGCACGCTGGACGGCCAGACCCACATGGTGGACCCTCAGGCCCTCGCACCGCTCCTGACGGAGTTCTTCGGCGAAGCCGGTCAAGGAACCGGCCGATGAAGCCGGCTAGACGGACGCCTTCGCACGCGTGGTCGTCGCGATCGTCGCCGAGCCGACCACGCGCGTGCCCTCGTACAGGACGATCGCCTGGCCGGGGGCGACGCCGCGGACCGGCTCGGTGAAGGAGACCTCCAGGGAGCCGTCGACGAGCTCTGCCGTCACCGTCGTCTCGCCGCCGTGGGCGCGGAGTTGGGCGGTGTACGTGCCGGGACCGGTGGGGGCGGCGCCGCACCAGCGGGGCTTGACGGCCGTCAACGCGCTCACATCGAGGGACGCCACCGGGCCGACCGTCACCGTGTTGTCGACCGGTGAGATGTCCAGGACGTAGCGCGGCTTGCCGTCGGCGGCCGGGGTGCCGATGCGCAGGCCCTTGCGCTGGCCGATCGTGAAGCCGTACGCGCCCTCATGGGTGCCCAGCTTCGCGCCGGACTCGTCGACGATGTCGCCCTCGGACTTGCCGAGCCGGCCCGCCAGGAAGCCCTGGGTGTCGCCGTCGGCGATGAAGCAGATGTCGTGGGAGTCCGGCTTCTTGGCGACGGCGAGGCCGCGGCGCTCGGCCTCGGCGCGGATCTCGTCCTTCGTGGTGACCGTGTCGCCGAGCGGGAACAGCGCGTGGGCGAGCTGGCGGTCGTCGAGCACCCCGAGGACGTACGACTGGTCCTTGGCCATGTCGGAGGCGCGGTGCAGCTCGCGTGTGCCGTCCTCGCGGACGATCACCTTCGCGTAGTGGCCGGTGCAGACGGCGTCGAAGCCGAGCGCCAGCGCCTTGTCGAGCAGGGCGGCGAACTTGATCTTCTCGTTGCAGCGCAGGCAAGGGTTCGGGGTGCGCCCCGCCTCGTACTCGGCGATGAAGTCCTCGACCACGTCCTCGCGGAAGCGCTCGGCGAGGTCCCACACGTAGAAGGGGATGCCGATCACGTCCGCCGCGCGGCGGGCGTCGCGCGAATCCTCGATGGTGCAACAGCCACGCGCGCCGGTCCGGAACGATTGCGGGTTGGCGGAGAGCGCGAGGTGTACGCCCGTCACGTCGTGGCCTGCTTCCGCCGCCCGGGCGGCGGCTACGGCGGAGTCCACTCCACCCGACATGGCGGCGAGGACGCGGAGAGGTCGCTGCGAGGTGTCAGTCATAACCCCTCCAGAGTACGGGGCTGTGGGAACCGAAGCCCGCGAGTATCCGTTGAAGATCGCATGGGGGAGAAAAAGGGCGGGGACACCGACCGGCGCATCGGACGCCGGGCGCTGCTCATCGGCGGTGTGGCGGCCGCCGTGGGCACGGCCGCACTCGCGCGGGACGAGCTCGGGCACCTGTGGTGGCGGCTGCCCGGCGTGGAGAAGCCGCGGGTGGCGGGCGCGGTCGACTTCCGGGGCGCCCAGTGGGTGGCGGCGTCGGGGGCGAACTGGCGGCGCGCGGACCGGCCCGACGACTACTCGATAGACCGTGTGATCATCCATGTCACCCAGGGCGGTTTCGACAGCGCGGTCAAGGCCTTCCAGGACCCGGGGCACGGCGCGGCCGCCCACTACATCGTCCGCAAGGACGGCCACATCACCCAGATGATCCGCGAGCTGGACGTGGCGTTCCACGCGGGGAACCGGGAGTACAACGAGCGGAGCGTCGGCATCGAGCACGAGGGTTTCGTCGAGCGCGCCTCGTCGTTCACGGACGCCATGTACGCGGCCTCGGCGCGGCTGACCGCCGGGATGTGCGGCCGGTACGGCATCCCCGTCGACCGGAAGCACATCATCGGGCACGTGGAGGTTCCGGGCACGGACCATACCGACCCGGGGCCGTACTGGGACTGGGACCGGTACATACGGCTCGTACGTGAGGCACGCACGGCGAAGGCCTGACCCGGCCCAACGGTGCCCGACCCCGCGTACGGCGCCGGGCCCCGCCGGGGTGTCTAGCTGAGCCCCGCCGTGCGCGCCCGTTCCACCGCCGGGCCGATCGCCTTCGCCACCGCCTCGACGTCGGCCTCCGTGGAGGTGTGGCCGAGGGAGAAGCGGAGGGTGCCGCGCGCGAGGTCGGGGTCCGTGCCGGTGGCGAGGAGGACGTGGCTCGGCTGGGCCACGCCCGCCGTGCACGCCGAGCCCGTGGAGCACTCGATGCCCTGTGCGTCCAGGAGGAGCAGCAGGGAGTCGCCCTCGCAGCCGGGGAACGTGAAGTGCGCGTTGGCCGGCAGACGGCCCGCACTGGCCGGGTCCCCGCCGAGAATCGCGTCGGGCACGGCCTTGCGTACGGCTTCGACCAGGTCGTCGCGCAGGGAGCCGATCTCGCGGGCGAACCACTCGCGCTGCTCGGCGGCGAGCCGTCCGGCGACGGCGAAGGACGCGATCGCGGGCACGTCCAGCGTGCCGGAGCGCACGTGGCGCTCCTGGCCGCCGCCGTGCAGTACGGGTACGGGGCTGTACTCGCGGCCGAGCAGCAGCGCGCCGATGCCGTACGGGCCGCCGATCTTGTGGCCGGACACGGTCATCGCGGCGAGGCCCGCGGCGGCGAAGTCGACGGGGACCTGGCCGAAGGCCTGGACGGCGTCGGAGTGCAGCGGGACGCCGAACTCGGCGGCGGCGTCGGCCAGTTCGCGGACCGGCAGCACGGTGCCGATCTCGTTGTTGGCCCACATCACCGTGGCGAGGGCGACGTCGTCGGGGTTTCGGGCGATGGCCTCGCGCAGGACGTCCGGGTGGACGCGGCCGTACGCGTCGACGGGCAGGTACTCGACCGTGGCGCCCTCGTGTTCGCCGAGCCAATGGACGGCGTCGAGGACGGCGTGGTGCTCGACGGGGCTCGCGAGGACGCGGGTGCGGGCCGGGTCGGCGTCTCTGCGGGACCAGTACAGGCCCTTCACCGCGAGGTTGTCGGCCTCGGTGCCGCCGGAGGTGAAGACCACCTCGCTGGGGCGTGCGCCGAGGGCCTCCGCCAGGGTTTCGCGGGCTTCCTCGACGGTTCGCCGTGCGCGGCGGCCGGCTGCGTGCAGCGAGGAGGCGTTGCCGGTGATGCCGAGTTGGGCGGTCAGGGCCTCCGCCGCCTCGGGGAGCATCGGGGTGGTCGCGGCGTGATCGAGGTAAGCCATGGTGAGCCCGATTCTACGGGCCCGCGCTCGACGGTCTCGGCCCCCTACGGGTGGTCGTACGCCTGACCGGCACCCGGGGTTGGTGACGCGCCTTCCCTGCGTCGGGGTTGGGCCCTTGTGCGACGCACCCGGCGCCGCAGGCTGTGCCCATCCTCGAGCGCCAGCGGTACCTCTAGAAGTTCCAGGACACCGTGCTGTCGAACTGCATGAAGGCCAGCAGGACGAGCAGGTCGGCGATGCCGAGACCCAGGCCGAGGAAGGCGCGACCACGGCGGGTGGTGCCGCGCCAGAGGGCGACGGAGGCGAGGGCGATGGCGATGGGGCCCAGGAAGATGTTGAGGACCAGGAGGCCGAGGAGGCCCAGGATGAAGGAGGCGACGGCCATGCCGTCGGCGTCCCGGGCGGCGGTCCGGCGGGCGGGGGTAGCGGTGAGTTCCATGATGTGGGTCAGCTCCCAACGATCAGTTGGTTGACGAATGGCACCAACGGTCAGTTGGTGGAGGTGTGACACCGACGGTCAGCTGGTGGTCTGGCGCCGGCGGGCGTTGCGCTCGCGGACCGCGAAGATCGCGAGCCAGATACCGATGACGGCGGCGACGACGAGGGTGACGGGCAGCGGCGCGTGGGCCACGGAGCCCATGACGACACCCAGCAGCAGGAGGGCGGCGACGAGGAACAGCATGAGATACCTCTCGTGGAAGTCTCGATGTCCCGACCCCGGGATCGATGCCTCGACGGTGAGGCCCGATTGTTTCGGGGACTTGACGGCTCAGTGAACGGTTGTAGTAACACGTGTTCACTGACTCCTGAGTCTAGCGCGTCGCCCGGCTTTCCAATTACAGAGAACAGTTGTTAACTGCATGGCATGAGTCACACTCTCGGCATCCGACAGGCCCAGAAGCAGAAGACCCGACAGGCGCTCCTGGACGCGGCGTTGGGACTCCTGGAGGACCAGAGCCTGAGCAGCCTGGGTCTGCGCGAGGTCACCCGCGCCGTCGGAGTGGCCCCGACCGCCTTCTACCGGCACTTCCGCTCGACGGCGGATCTCGGCGTGGCGCTGGTCGAGGAGGCGCTCGGCAGCCTGCACCCGATGATCGAGCACACGGTGTCCGCGACCGGGGACAGCAACGAACGCATCGCGCGTGCCGTCGGCCTGATCGCCCGCCACGTCGAGGCGTACCCGGCGCACGTCCGCTTCATCGCGCGCGAGCGGCACGGCGGCGTCCAGCCGGTGCGGGAGGCGATCAGGGAGCAACTGGCCCGTTTCGCCGAGGAGGTGAAGGTCGCACTGGCCGAACACCCCGAGTCGAAGGGGTGGAGCGACGACGATCTGCTGATGCTCGCGGGCCTGTACGTCGACCACATGCTGATGGCGGCCTCGGCGTTCCTGGAAGCGCTGGAGGGCTCCGATCAGGAGCGGGAACGCGTGGCCTGCGTGACGAGCCGCCAGATGCGGCTGATCAGCATCGGCCGCCACAACTGGCTGGGGTGACACGCCCCGTTACGACCGGCCGGCACGACACGCGTGCGCGGCGCGCCCGTTCACCGAGCGCGCCGCCCATCCGCGTACGTCGGTCGCCTGTGCAGGACCGTCACATGTCCACGGCCGTACGACGTCCTGGATCAGCCCTGTGCCTGCTGCCCCTGTCCGCCCTGCTGCCCGCCGCCGGGGCCACCGCCACAGCCGCCCTGACCGCCGCCCATTCCGCCACCGGGACCGCCGCTCGGCATGCCCGAGGGGTTGCCGGACGGCGCCTTCCCGGTGGGCATGTCCGACGGCGTGCCGGACGCACCGCCCGTCGGCATACCGGAGGGCGCACCGCTGGGACGCCCGGACGGGCCCCCGCTCGGCATGCCGGACGGCCGCTGACAGTTCTGGCCGGAGTTGCCGCTGTTCGAGGACGACGAGGAGTCGCCCGAGCCGCAGGCCGCGAGCAGCGGCGAGAGCGCCAGCAGGGCGACGGCGGGGACAAGTCGCGCACGACGGTTCATGAGGGTAACTCCCAGTCAAGTCACGAGGCCGGTTTATGAAAGCCGGATGAGCGGGGAGCCAGAGCACCAGATCCACGTAGGGCCGCGCTGTGCCGAAGCTGTGCTTTGCTGTGGATCAACGGCCCCCGCGCGGGGCTCGATCCCCCTCGTACACCGCGCTGATGGCGGCGGCCGCCCCCGCCAGCTCCGCCCGTACCTCCGGCGGCTCCAGGACCTCCACCGTGTCCCCGAAGGCCAGCAGGGTGCGGGCTTCGCGGATGAAGCCGTACGACAGCCGGGCGAGGACCCACTCGCTCGCGCCGTCGTCCTCGGGCAGCGCCGAGAGCGAGGCGGCGTTGAGACGCAGGAACATGTCGAGGCGGGAGCGCTGTACCCGAACTGTGACATCGAGACCGCCCGGACGTTCCTCGACCTGGCGCCGCAACACCTCCCAGATGTCACCCAGTTCGACGCCCGGGCGCCGCTTCACCGGGTCCGGCAACGGGGTGGCCGTCCGCACCCGGTCCGCGCGGAAGAGTTGCGGCTTGCCGCGCCGGTCGGCGACCAGGTACCAGACGCCGGCCTTGGACACGAGCCCGTACGGGTCGACGGTGTACGTGCTGGGCTCGGCGTCCCCGCTGTGCCGGTAGCGCAGCCGCAGCCGACGGTCGCTGAAGACCGCGTCCTGCAGCACCTCCAGGTCGACGGCCCGTTGCGGACCGCCCTTCCAGCGCGTCGCGTCCACCAGGATGCGGCGGCTGGTGACCTCGGCGGCGGGCCGGTGCGGCGCGGGGAGCGCGGCCATCACCTTGCGCAGCGCCGAGCCGAGCGCCGCGTCCAGGCCGAGTGCGGCGTGCGCGCCCTGCGCGGCCAGGATGAACAGCGCGCGGGACTCGTCGGCGGTCAGCCCCGTGACGTCCGTACGGAACCCGGCGAGCAGTTCGATGCCGCCGTGCCGCCCGCGCTCGGCGTAGACCGGGACGCCGGAGGCGGACAGGGCCTCGACGTCCCGGTAGATGGTGCGCACCGACACCTCGAGACGGTCGGCGAGTTCGTGGGCGGGGACGCGGCCGCGGGTCTGCAGCAGCAGGAGGATCGAGAGCAGGCGGTCGGACTTCACGCCCTCAGGATCGCGCCCGTCGAAGCGCCGGGCAAATGTTGACGGAAACTGTCAGGTTATGCGGCGAACGTGGGGGCACACCGCCACACGGAAGAGGTCAGCCATGAACGCCATGAACACCGCGAACGCCATCGACCCGCGCCCCCCGTACACCCGCGCCGCCGAGCAGATCGCCGCACTGGTCAAGACGGTACGACCGGAGCAGCTCAACGCTCCGACTCCGTGCGCAGACTTCGACGTACGGACCCTGCTGTCGCACATCGTCGGCGGCACCCGCCGTATCGCCGTGATCGGCGAGGGCGGCGACGGGCTCGCCGTCCTGCCGTTCGCGGACGGCGTCGGGGACGACGGCTGGCCGGCCGCGTACGACGACGCCAGGACCCGGGCCCTGAAGGCCTGGGCGGACGACGCCCGCATGGACGCGCCGGTGCGCGTGCCGTGGGGCGAGGCGCCGGGCCGCAACGCGCTCTGCGGGTACGTCATGGAGGCCGTCACCCACACCTGGGACCTGTCCGAATCCCTCGGCCGGCCACACGAACTCGACCCGGAACTGGCCGAGTTCGCGCTCGCGATCGCCCACCGCCTGCTGCCCGACGGGCAGCGCGACGACGAGGAGCTGCCCTTCGACTCGGCGGTGCCGGCCCCCGAAGGGGCCGACGCCTACGGGCGGTTGGCGGCCTGGCTCGGCCGCCGACCCCTCAGCCCAGCCTGACCCTGGCCAGCTGCCGGGACTGCGCGACCAGCCGGTCCGCGCTGTCCCACACCTCGGCATCCTCCTCCAGGAAGCCGCCGGCGAGGTTGCGGGTGGTGATCGACACCCGCAGCGGGCCGGGTGCCGGACGGGAGCGCACATGCACCGTCAGCTCGACGGTCGGCACCCAGCCGGACAGGCCGATCTCGAAGGCGGTCGGCGGCAGGGCGTCGACCGCGAGGAGCAGCGAGAGCGGGTCCGGGTCGCGGCCGTCGGCGAGCCCGAACCAGGCCCGCATCTCGCCCTTCCCGGACGGCGCACCGAGCGCCCAGCCCAGGGTCGACGGGTCGAGCTTGAGGAACAGCCGGTCGGCGATGGCCGAGCTGCCGGGTACCGGAGCGGGTGCGTCCTGGGGGCCGAAGCACTGGTCCATCGGCGGGATCGCGGGCGGTTTCGCGGTCGTACGGACGTCGTCGGGCAAGGTGCCGAGATCGCCGTAAGAGGCGAGGACGCGGATCCGCTCGACCTCGCGGCCCTCTTCGTCGTACTGGAAGAGCGACGCCTGGCCGGTCGAGAGCGTCCGGCCCGTGCGGACGACGTCCGTGCGGACGACGGCCGGTCCCGGCTGGGACGCGGTCAGGTAGTGCGCGGAGATGGTGAACGGGTCGGAGTGCGGCAGGGCGTCCGCGAGCGCGCGGCCCAGGACGGCCAGCAGATATCCGCCGTTGACGGCGTTGATGATCGTCCACCCGGCGGAGAGGTCGATGTCGTAGACGCCGGGTTCGCGCAGGGTGACCGCGGTGTCGCGGTCGAACTCGCTGTCGCCGATCGTGGCCCGTACGGCCTGTACCGAAGCTGCTTCTGGCATGCCTGAACGGTACAACAGGAAATTACTAAGCGGTAGCTTTTACTGTTTCGGCCATGTGACGTCCCCCTGCCTCTCCGCCCCCCGTCACTCCGTCACTCCGGCGCCCCGGCGCCCCGACGCCCCGACGCCCCGACGCCCCGACGCCCCGACGCCCCGGGTGAGGATCAGGCAATTTCTTGGTAAGTGTCCGTTATGGACCGTGACCAATCGCCTCTGTCTCTCCTCTGAACTGACATGAGCCTCACCGGGACGCCGTTCCTCTTCACCGCGATCGCGCTGTTCGCCCTCGCCCTCGTCCTGCCCCTGGCCCTCTGGTCCCGAGTCCGCGGCCCCGCGCCCGTGCGCAGCGCCGCCCGGCTGCTGATGCTGCTGTTCACCCAGGGCACCGCGGTCACCCTCGTCTTCGTCCTCGTCAACAACGCCAACAGCCTGTACGACAACTGGGCCGACCTCCTCGGCACGGGCAACCACGTCCAGCAGGCCGCCGACCTCGGCAGGGACGGCACCGGCGGGATCGCGCTCAAGCAACTGCCGAAGGTCCGGCAGACGTTCGCCCAGGCCGACGGTCCCGGTATGCACCAGGCGGGCGGGGTGCGCGTCACCCAGCTCAAGGGCCGGGTGTCGGGGGTGAACGCGGAGGTCTACGTCTGGCTGCCGCCGCAGTACCACGAAGCCGCCTACCGCCACCGGAAGTTCCCGGTCGTCGAGCTGCTGCCGGGCTACCCGGGCTCGGCGAAGGCATGGTTCGGTTCGCTGAAGGTGCACGAGCAACTGCTGCCGATGATGCGCGCCGGACAGGTCGCGCCGTTCATCCTGGTCGCGCCGCGCACCACGCTGCTGGCCAAGGTGGACACGGGCTGCGCGAACATCCCGGGCACGGTGAACGCCGACAGCTGGCTCAGCATCGACGTGCCGAAGATGGTGACGGACAACTTCCGCGCCGAGGCTGCCCCCGACGGCTGGGCGACCGCCGGCTACTCGGCGGGGGCGCACTGCGCGACGAAGCTCGCCGTCGCCCACCCCGACCGCTACCGGGCGGCGGCGAGCCTGTCCGGCTACAACGACCCGATCGGCGAGCGGAAGTCGCTCGCCGCGCAGAGCCTGGTGCTGCGCCGGCAGAACAACCCCTACCTGCTCCTGCGCGGCTACCGCACCCCGCCGCGCGTCGCGCTCTACTTCTCCGGCGAGTCCGGCGACGGCTATCAGGCGGGCGCGGCGCTCCAGCAGATCGCGAAGCCTCCGACGACCGTGGACGTGGTGCTGCTGCCGAGGAGCGCGGGCGGCCACGACATGGGGCTGTGGCGGCCACAGGTCCCGGAGGTGTTCCGCTGGCTGACCCAGCAGATCGGCACCGGCGCGAAAGGAGCCAGGACGACTACGGGGTCTCCGGCTCAGTTGCCGTCGAGCGACGGTGCCAGGCACGCGGCGCTCGCCAGTGATACCGCATCGCGAGCAGCCTCAGAACGAAGCCGGTGACCACCGCGAGCCCGCTGGTGAACGGGGACAGCACGTCGTAGCGGATGCACAGCACGACCATCGTGGCGCCCACCATCGCGGGCACCGCGTACAGGTCGCGGTCCCAGCGCAGCAGCGAGGGCACCTCGTTGGCGAGTACGTCGCGCAGTACGCCGCCGCCGACCGCGGTGGCGAGGCCCAGGGCGGCCGACTGGGGCAGGCCGAGCCCGTACTCGTAGGCCTTCGTGGTGCCCGCCACGGCGAAGAGGCCGAGCCCCGCCGCGTCGAAGACGTTGACGGCGACCTGGATCCGCTCCACCTCCGGGTGGAGGAAGAAGACGAGCAGGGCGGCGAGCAGCGGGGTGGTGAAGTAGCCGAGGTCGGTGAACGCGGCCGGGGGCACGGCTCCGATGATCACGTCCCGGAACAGCCCTCCGCCCAGCGCCGTGACCTCGGCGAGTACGGCGATGCCGAAGACGTCGAAGTTCTTGCGGACGGCCAGCAGCGCGCCGGAGATCGCGAAGACGAAGATCCCCACGAGGTCGAGCACATGCTGGACGGAGGGGCTGAACAGTTCCTGAAGCACCCGAACATTCTCACCCGCCGACGGGCGTGCACCTTACAAAGCAAGGTCCGCGGCAGGCGGTACGGCAGACAGCAGTGGCGGTACGGCAGACAGTACGGCCTACACCACGGGCTTGCCGGTCGTGTAGATCCAGGTCCGGAACAGGTCGTCGAGCTGCCGGCCCGAGATCTTCTCGGCGAGCTTGATGAAGTCCGCGGTGTTCGCGTTGCCGTAGCGGTGCAGCTTCGTCCAGGCGGGCAGCAGCTTGAAGAAGGCGGTGTCGCCGATGCGTTCGCGCAGCATCTGGAGCGTCATCGCGCCGCGCTGGTAGACCGCGGAGGCGAACATGGTGTCGCGCTGCGGGTCGGCGACCGTGATCTGCCAGAAGGCGGAGTCCGCGGGCCGCGCGTTGTACCCGGCCACGAACGAGTCGTGCGCAGAGCGGATGCCCTTGTGCTCGGACCACAGCCACTGGGCGTAGGTCGCGAAGCCCTCGTTCAGCCAGATGTCCTTCCAGCGCTCCACCGAGACGGAATCGCCGAACCACTGGTGGGCCAGCTCGTGCACGATGGTCGTCTCGGAGCGCACGGCGGAGTACGCGGGCTTCGACTGGACCTCCAGCGAGAAGCCGGCCTCCGGCATGTCGTCGACGATCGCGCCGGTCTCCTCGAAGGGGTACGGCCCGAACACCTGCGACCAGTAGTCGGTGGCCTCCGCCGTGACGCCGTACACGTCGACGCTGTTGCTGTTCGCGAGCACCGGGTCGATGGCGACGTAGATGGGTGTGCCGGCCGGTGTCGTGCCCGTCTTCACATCGAACTTGCCGATGGTCGCGGTCGCGAGATACGTGGCCATGGCCTTGTTCTCGCGCCAGTGCGTGACGGTCTGGCCGCCCTTGTCGTACGTCGATATCAGGCGGCCGTTGGAGACACCGGTCAGGCCCTTCGGGGCCTTGATGCGGATGTCGTACGTGGCCTTGTCGGACGGGTGGTCGCTGGACGGGAACCAGGTGGAGGCGGCGTTGGGTTCGCAGGCGACGAAGACGCCGTCGGTGGTCTTCATCCATCCGTAGTCGGAGCCGAAGACGATGGGGCCGTTGAGGGGCTCGGGGACACCGCCGTAGGTGACGGTCACCGTGAAGGTCCGGCCCTTCGGCAGCGGGCCGCGCGGCGTGATGTGGATCTCGTCGCCCGCCCGTGTGAAGTCGGCTCGTCTGCCGTTCACTTCGACCTTCGTGACGTCCAGCTTCTGCAGGTCCAGGTCGAAGGCGGAGAGGTTCTGGGTGGCGCGTGCCGTGATCGTCGTGCGGCCGTCGAGGCGGTCGGTGTCCGGATTGTACGCCACGTCGAGGTCGTAGTGGCGGGCGTCGAAGCCGCCGTTGCCGAGCTGCGGGAAGTACGGGTCGCCGATGCCGTCGGCGCCCGGGGTCGGGGCGGAGGAGGCGGCGATGAGGAGGAAGGAGGCCGCCGCGGTCGCGAGGGCTCCTAAACGTGCCGAACGGGAGAGTGCCATGAGCGTCCCTTTCGAACGTGTTCCGAACTAACGGACACGCGAGACTCTGCACTCTCCCGTACGAGCATGTTCATGACTTTGCCAAGTCGTCATGGCCTACTTGCCGGTTGACTCCTGACGATCAGCTTCCGCGGCGTCGGCCTTCGCCTCGGGGGCTTCGGCCTCGGCGGACGCTTCCCCGGCTTCGGCGGAGGCGTCGGCCTCCTCGGCTTCGGTCTCCGCTTCGGCGGAGGCGTCGGCCTCCTCGGCTTCGGTCTCCGCTTCGGCGGAGGCGTCGGCCTCCTCGGCTTCGGCCTCGGCAGGTGCCTCCTCGTCGGCAGGCGTCTCGTCGTCGGCAGCCGCCTCCGAGACCTCCGGCTCAGCAGCCTCCGGCTCCGCAGTCTCCTCGGACGCCTCGGGCTCCTTCGCAGAAGACTGCGCCGGAAGCACCAGCTCCACCGCCTCCTTCGCCGCCGACAGCAGCACCGTGTCCTGGGGCGCCTGGTCCTCGGCGTTCTCCGGGTGGTGGCAGGCGACCTGCTGACCGGGCTTCAGCTCAAGCAGCAGGGGCTCGGTCGTCTTGCAGATCTCCGTGGCCTTCCAGCACCGCGTGTGGAAGCGGCAGCCGCTCGGCGGCGAGATCGGCGAGGGCACATCGCCCTTGAGCAGGATCCGCTCGCTCTTGGTGCCCCGGCGCTTGGGGTCCGGCACCGGCACGGCCGACATCAGGGCCTTGGTGTACGGGTGCATCGGCGCCTCGTACAGCGAGGTGCGGTCGGCGAGTTCGACGATCTTGCCGAGGTACATCACCGCGATGCGGTCCGAGACATGGCGTACGACGGAGAGGTCGTGCGCGATGATCACGTACGTCAGACCGAGCTCGGACTGCAGGTCGTCCATCAGGTTCACGACCTGCGCCTGGATCGACACGTCCAGCGCGGAGACCGGCTCGTCCGCCACGACCAGCTTCGGCTTCAGGGCGAGCGCGCGGGCGATGCCGATGCGCTGGCGCTGACCGCCGGAGAACTCGTGCGGGTAGCGGTTGTAGTGCTCGGGGCTCAGGCCCACCAGCTCCAGGAGCCGCTGGACCTCCTTCTTCACGCCGCCCTCGGGCTCCACGCCCTGGAGCCGGAAGGGCGCCGAGACGATCGAGCCGATGGTGTGCCGGGGGTTCAGCGACCCGTACGGGTCCTGGAAGATCATCTGGATGTCCCGGCGCAGCGGGCGCATCTTCCCCGCGCTGAGCGAGGTGATGTCCTGGCCCTCGAACTCGATGGTGCCGCCGGTCGGGTCCTGGAGGCGGGTGATGACCCGGCCCATGGTCGACTTGCCGCAGCCGGACTCGCCGACGACGCCCAGGGTTTCGCCCTTGCGGACCTCGAAGTCGATGCCGTCGACCGCCTTGACCGCGGCGACCTGGCGCTGGAGGACACCCTTGCGGATGGGGAAGTGCTTCTTCAGCCCCTGCACCCGGAGCAGGACCTCGCGCTCGTCCGAACCCTTCGCGGAGTCCGCGCGGTCCTCGGCGGCCGCTGCCTGCTGCGGGATGACCGCGTCGGCGGCGTCCGTTTTCTTTGTCTCACTCACAGCTTCGGCGCAATCTCTTCGGTCCAGATCCGCGTACGGTCCTCCTGCGAGAGGTGGCAGGCGGTGTAGTGCCCGCTGCCGACCAGCTGCAGTTCGGGGCGCACGGTACGGGTGACATCGCCCTTGGGCAGGTCCGCGTACGGGCAGCGCGGGTGGAAGGCGCAGCCCGAAGGGACGTTGATGAGGCTCGGCGGCTGGCCCTTGACCGGGATGAGCCGGTCGGAGGTCTCCCGGTCGATGCGGGGCATCGAGCCGAGCAGACCCCAGGTGTACGGGTGCTGCGGCTGCTCGAAGATCGTGTCGACCGGACCGCGCTCCGCGCACCGGCCGCCGTACATCACCAGGACCTCGTCGGCGATCTCGGCGACCACGCCGAGGTCGTGGGTGATGAGGACGACCGCGGAGCCGAACTCCTTCTGCAGATCCCGGATGAGGTCGAGGATCTGCGCCTGGACGGTGACGTCGAGGGCGGTCGTCGGCTCGTCGGCGATGAGCAGCTCGGGGTTGTTGACCAACGCCATCGCGATCATCGCGCGCTGCCGCATACCGCCGGAGAACTCGTGCGGGTAGCTGTCGGCGCGCTTGGCGGGCTCGGGGATACCGACCCGGTCGAGCATCTCGATGGCCCGCTTGCGCGCGGTCTTCTTGTCGACCTTGTGGTGGACGCGGTACGCCTCCACGATCTGGTTGCCGATCGTGTAGTACGGGTGCATCGCCGAGAGCGGGTCCTGGAAGATCATCGCCATCTCGCGGCCGCGGAGCTTGCGCACCTCGTCCGGGTCGGCGTTCACCAGTTCCTTGCCGCCCAGCCAGATCTCGCCGGACATCTGGACGTTCTTGCCGCGCGCGCCGAGCCGGTGCAGGCCCATGATCGCCAGCGAGGTGACGGACTTGCCGGAGCCCGACTCGCCCACGATGGAGAGGGTCTTGCCCTTCTCCACCGAGAAGCTGAGCCCGTCGACGGACTTGACCAGACCGTCGTCGGTCGGGAAGTGCACCTTGAGGTCGCGCACTTCGAGGAAGGCGCTCGGCGCGTCCGACGGGGCGGAGACGGGCTCGCCGACCGCGGCGCCGGTCTTGGACAGTTCGGTCACGAGAGCCTCACCCGCGGGTCGGCGGCGGCGTACAGCAGGTCCACCAGGAGATTTGCGATCACTACGAAGAAGGCGGCGAGCAGGGTCACGCCGAGGATCTTGGGCAGGTCGTTGTCGGTGATGCCATCCACCGCGTACTCGCCGATGCCGTGCAGCGAGAACACGGTCTCGGTGATCACGGCGCCGCCGAGCAACAGGCCGAGGTCCATGCCGAAGACCGTGATGATCGGGGTGAGCGCAGCGCGCAGTCCGTGCCGGACCACCACGTTGCGCTCCCGCAGTCCCTTGGCTCGGGCCGTGCGGATGAAGTCCTCGTTCATCGTCTCCAGCATGCCCGAGCGGGTGAGCCGCGCGTAGATGGCGGAGTACAGGAGCGCGAGTGAACACCACGCGGGGAAGAGCGTGTTGGCCCACTGCGCGGGGTTCTCGGTGAACGGGACGTAGGTGCGGCCGAAGATCGGCCACTGGTAGGTGAAGAGGAGGAGCGCCAGGTTGCCCGTGAAGAACATGGGCAGCGAGACACCGGCGAGCGCGACGCCCATGAAGCTGCGGTCGAAGAACGAGCGCGGCTTCAGCGCGGAGATCACACCGACCGTCACACCCGAGATCAGCCACAGCACGGCGGCGCCCCCGGCCAGCGAGAGGGTGATCGGAAGACGGGAGGTGAGCTCCGGCCAGACCGCCACGTGGTCCTTGAAGGAGTAACCGAAGCAGGGTGCGTCGCAGTGCACCGTGGTGGGGCCCAGGTTGTAGGTGGCGCCGCCCACGATCCCCTTGATGAAGTGCCAGTACTGGACGTACAGGGGCTGGTCCAGACCGAGGTTGTGCTTGACCGCGAGGATGTCGGCCTTCGACGGACTCTTCCCGATGTACTGCTGCGCCAACTGGTCGGCGGTCTGGCCGGCCATCCGTGGCAGCAGGAAGAAGATGGCGAAGGTGACCGCGGAGACGACCAGCAGCAGGATCACTGCCGCTACCGTCCGACGGAGGATGTACGAGATCACGGGGATCGGCGCTGGTGCCCGCGGGCCGCGAAGCCCGCGGGCACCAATGCCTTCACCTGCCTTCCGGGGCTGCTACTTCTTCGTGGTGCCGATGTTGAGGTAGTCGTACTGACCGCTGAAGGCCGCCGTGGAGACCACGTTGGTGGCGTTCTGCGGGCGGGCCAGCAGCACCTTGAAGTAGGTCAGCGGGACGAGGACGGCGTCGTCCATGGTCTGCTTGTCGATCTGGGTGTAGAGGCTGTTGCGCTCAGTGGTGTCCTGAGTGCCGATCGCCTTCGCCAGGAGAGCGTTCACGTCCTTGTTGTCGTACTGCGACAGGTTCGTGTTGCCCGACTGGCTGATCGCCTTGCCGTTCAGGATCTGCTGCAGGAAGCCGTAGCCGGACGGCCAGTCGGCACCCCACTGCATCATGATCAGACCGATGTTGTTCTTCTCGGTGAACTTCGGGACACCGGCGTAGTCGGTGAAGTACTTGCCCGACGGGTACTGCTTCAGGCTGGCGTTGATGCCGACCTTCTTCAGCGAGTTGATGATCGCGGTGGCCGCGTCGATCTCCTGCGGGCGGTCGCTGCGCGCCGAGATGTTCGTGCTGATCTTCGACTTGCCGCAGGCCTTCAGCTGCTCCTTGGCCTTGGCCGCGTCGCCCTTGCTGCCGGTGGACGCGTAGACGTCCGACTTCTCGTAGCCCGGGATGTCCGGCGGGAGAACGGTGGAGGCGATGTCACCGCGGATCGGGCCGCCCTCGGCGGTCTGCACCGAGACCTTGTCGATCGCGTACTGCACGGCCTTGCGGCACTCGACCTTGTCGAACGGCTTCACCTTGGTGTTGATCGCCATGTAGACGAGACGGCCACCGTAGGTGTTGTCCGTGCCCGCCTTCTTGTCGGCGGAGGCGAGCACCTGGGCCTGGGTCGCGGCCTGGACACCCGTACCACCGAGGTCGATCGCGTCGCCGGCCAGGACGTCCTTGTCGATCGTCTCGGCGTTGACCTTCAGGTTGACGACGATCTTGTCCGGGTACTGCTTGCGCAGCGGGTCGGTCTTCGCGTCCCAGTTCTCGTTGCGGACGAGGACGGCCTGCTTGCCCTCGGAGTAGCTCTGGAACTTGTAGGAACCCGAGGAGACGATGTTCTTGACGTAGTCGACGCCCTTGTCCTTCGCCTGGGGCACCGGAGCCGTCTGCGGCGCCGCGACCAGGTAGTCGAACTCCTGGAAGGCCTGGTTCAGGTGGAAGACGACGGTGGTGTCGTCCGGCGTCTCGATCGACGACAGGCCCTTGGCGCTCTTGTCCTTGTAGGGGCCCTTGTACTTGTCGCCGCCGGCCATGAACTGCTGGAAGTAGTTCGGGCCGAGGGAGAGCACGTCACGCGCGAAGTTCGAGCGCTCGACGGCGTACTTGACGTCCTTCGACGTGATCGCCGAGCCGTCCTGGTACTTCAGGCCCGTACGCAGCTTGTACGTCCAGGTCTTGCCGCCGTCGCTCGGAACGCCCTTGCTCGCGGCGAGGTCCGGGACGAGGGTGTTGCCCTTCTCCCCGGCGCCGGGCTGGAACGTCATCAGCGGGCGGGCGTACAGCCGGCTGAAGTTGTACATGTACGCGTAGTACGTGTTGCCGGGGTCGAAGGAGTCCGGGACATCGGACAGCTCGTAAGTGACCGTGCCCCCCTTCTTCGTGGAGGCGTTGACGACATCCTTGGTCGCTGCGTTGGCCCCAGCTGATTTGGTGTTGTCGTCGTTCTTGTTGTCATCGGCCTTGCTGCAGCCTGCGAGAAGCAGGCTCACGGAGCCGATGGCCGCAACTGCGGCCAGCGCTGACCTTCGCATGATGGTCGGGTTCCCCTCCATTGTCGGAAACTTGATGGGCTCTCGGTTCGCGGCCGGACTCAGCGGCTGCGCGGGTCGAGAGCGTCGCGGAGACCGTCGCCGAGCAAGTTGAACGCCAGCACGGTCACGAAGATGGCGAGGCCAGGCACGATCATGTACTGCGGATCGACCTCGTAGAAGGTGACCGCCTCCCTGAGCATGCCGCCCCAGGACGCCTGCGGGGGCTGGATGCCGACCCCCAGGAAGCTCAGGGACGCCTCGAAGAGGATGTTGGTCGGGATGAGCAGCGTCGAGTAGACGATGATCGGGCCGACCAGGTTGGGCAGCAGCTCCCGGAAGAGGATGTACGGGCCCTTGGCGCCCATGCCCCGGGAGGCGTCCACGAATTCCCGCTCGCGCAGGGCGAGCGTCTGGCCGCGGACGATCCGGCCCAGGTAGGGCCAGTTGAAGAAGCCGATGACGAAGATCAGCACGCTCAGGTGGAGCGGGAGCCCTTCGAGGCCGAACGCGCCGCCCTGCAGGGTGGCGGAGATGGAGATGGCGAAGAGCAGGAGGGGGAAGGCGAGGAAGGTGTCCATCAGGCGGCTGATGATCGAGTCGACCCGGCCGCCGTAGTAACCCGCGACGACGCCCATGATCGCGCCGATCACGTTCGACAGGATCGTGGCGCCGAAGGCGACCACCAGCGACACCCAGGAGCCCTCCAGGATGCGGGTGGCGATGTCGCGCCCGAACTTCGGGTCGACACCCAGCGGGTGATCGGCGCTCATCCCGCCAAGGTCGCCCTTGGGGAGCGAGGTGTTGGGATCGATCAGATCCTGGTGGAACGCGTTCGGGTCCAGCCCGAACATCGCCTGGATGGGCCGCGCGAGCACGGCCACCAGGATGAGCAGCACGACAATGACACCGCCGGCGACCGCCACCTTGTCGCGCTTGAAGCGCGTCCAGGCGATCTGTCCCAGGGAACGGCCCTCGATCTGCCCCTTGTCGACTCCGGCAAGCACGGCCTCAGGCTGTGCTTCCGTTGCCGCCCCGGTGGTCTCGATCGGTGCGGTCACAGTGACCCGACCCCTCTGACCGGTGGTGACCGGCCTACGCCCGCCGCTGTCTGCGGCTTGGTTCACTTGCATGCCGGGAGGGACCGCAGATGGTGCGGAGTGGTTTCCCGGCTGATCCTTCGACTTGCACTCGCTCACAGGATCGATGACCCCATGTCTGACAGGGGAGTCTTCAGTGCCCGCACGATCACGTGCCAGGTCTGATGGAGAAAGTATGCGCAACCGTGATGCGGTTAAGGGGATTCCGTTATCCGAACAGTGGGTAACGCGGGCCGGACAGGGGGCAGTTGGGTCGAAAGGCCCCACGAGGCACCCTTCCGGCGTATGTCGTCCTCAAAGCGGACATCCAGCCCGTACGTCCACTCCCGCGCAGGTCAGCCGCGAGGCGCGGGCGGCGCGACACGGCCGTACGAGGTCATGATGACAGCCGGGCCCGATCCGGGCTCCCCCGGCCCCGGTCCCCGGTCAGTAGCCGCCGCGGGCCGGCGGATAGCCGTAGCCGCCCGCCATCGGTGCCTGCGCCGGAGCCGCGTGCGCCTCGCGGTCGTAGAACGGCCGGGCGTTGGCCCGCAGCCACATCGCCACCGGGTCGTACTCGTCGGACATCGCGACGGTCGAGACGGGCAGCCCGTCCGGGACCGCGCTGATGGACTGCTGCATCATCGCGCGCACCGAGTCGACGGCGGGCGGCGACGTGTCGTACACGTCAAGGCCGATGGCCAGATACGGCGCCCCGAGCGCGGGCTGCACCCAGGCGCGGCGCAGCGAGCGCACGGCCGAGGTGCGGTGCGCGTTCTGCGAGAGGAGCGCGTAGAACTGCGGGATCTCGATGCCCGGTTCGGAGAGCCGGAGCGGGCCCGAGGGCTGGCGCTCCAGTCCGGTGGCGATGCGGCGCAGGTCCAGCCAGGGGATGCCGACGCCACCTCCCGGGGCGTGCGGGTTGAGCCAGAGGCCGAAGTGGTCGGGGTACAGGGTGCGGGCGACGTCTAGGCCGTCGACGACCTCGTACGAACGGTTCCAGCCGCTGGCCGAGAGCTCCTGGGCGGAGGTGACACAGGGCGCGTACCCGAAGCCGTCGACCTCCATGTTCCCGTACTGGGCGTCCGGGGAACCGGCCTGGCCGTGCCAGAGCAGCATCCAGACCTGGCCGGACGACGGGGTCGCGAGCGCGCGAAGGAGCGCCTCGTAGGCGTCGTAGCGCCCGGGCGTCACCTGGCGCAGCATGTGCTCGACCTGCCCGGCCGCCGCCGTGCCGCTCGCGCTCACCCTTTACCGCCCTTCGAGAATCCTGGCCCCTGGATATGAAACCAGCTTAGGTGGCTCGGCCGACAACAACCGCCCAAGAGCCCGGGGCTTGTTGTCGACACGCGAGTGCGGGTCGCTCGTGGCTGGTCGCGCAGTTCCCCGCGCCCCTTTCGGGGCGCTCCTAGTGGGCCTGCTGATAGAAGGGCCGCACCTGGGCGCGCATCCATTCGCCCACCGGGTCCTGGGCCACGTCCAGGAGGACGAGGTTCACCGGCCATTTCACCTCGGCCCTGCCCAGTGCGCGGCCCAGCGCCTCCATGGGCAGCGTCCGCAGGTCCCCCTCCCACTGGGAGAGTTCGACGCCGATGAACATGACCGGGTCGGCGGTCTCGATGGCGGCCAGGCAGCGGCGGGCGGTCAGCACGACGCCGGTCTCGGCGAACTCGGCCGAGGCGGCAGACAGGAAGTCCACCGGGTCCTCCTGCCAGTCGGGCTCGAACAGCCGCACCCGGCCGCCGCTCGCGGGCCCGTCCAGCGGGGTCCGCCCGGCCCGGCACAGCTCGGCGACGGCGAGCGGCGGCAGCGGTACGCCGACCACGCCATCCGGGTTCACCGCGATGCCGACCTGCGGGGGCAGACCGCGGGCGAACTCGACGGCGGGCGCGATCGTGTACGACATGTGGCCGCCGGTGACCTGGCGGAACTGCTCCTCGGAGCTGAAGACGGGGACGTACGCCTGGCCCTCGATCTCCAGCGTGGGAAGGTCGAGCGGGCCGCTCCGCGGGCCGCCCCCGTTCGGCAGGGGCACCCAGACGAAGCTGCGGCCGAGGACCTCGACGATGCGGGCGCCGGCCGAAGGCACGCCGAGGGAGGCCGACAGCACCTCCTCCAGTTCGTTGCCTGGCCATCCGCCGTGCGGATGGGGGTGCGCCTGTGCCGGGAAGTCGGGGAAGTCCATCTGTCTACCGCCTGCTGTGAACCGCTGTTCGGGTGCTCCGGTGTTCCGGCTGGCAAGGTTAGTAGGCTCATGCGACCATCTCGCACGCCTGTTTCGTACGACCTTTGAGTCGTCGGCTCGTAGGGTCCTTCAGCGGCCGAAGTCGATCCGGCGCAGCACGTCCGCCGCGTCCCGGTCGATGAGGACCGCCGAGCCGCAGCCCTCCGGCAGGTCGCCCTTCTCGACGGAGCGCAGCAGCCGGGTGACCGCGCCGCGGTGGCGCGCGAACGCGTACCGCGAGACGCCGCGGCCGCGCTCACGCTGACCCTCGAGGGCGGCTCCCGGCGTGACGTCGAGCAGCAGCAGATGCAGCGCGCCGCCCCGCCGCCGGGCCTCGCGGGCGAGCCAGCGGCGCACCCAGGCCTGCGTACCGCAGTCGTGCACGACGACTCCGGCGCCGGAACGCAGGGCGCGGCGCAGCCCCGCGTAGTGCGCGAGTCGGACGAGGGGGCGGTAGACCGCGTACGGCAGCCAGCGGGCCATCCGGCCGTCCCAGCGGTCGCGGGTGTCCTGGGAGTCGATGCGCGCCCCCGTGACGGCCCGGCGCATCAGCGTCGACTTGCCGCTGCCGGGCAGTCCGGTGACCACGACGAGGTCGAGCGCCCCGAAGTGCAGCCCGTGCGGGCTGTGTCCCGCGCGGTCCCTGAGGTCGCGGACGACGGCCGTCGGGAGCGGGCCGCACGCCTCCCGGGCCGGGGCGCCGGGCTGCTTGGGCAGCGCGATGCCCGAGGTCGTCGCGTACGCCGTGGTCCTGTTCACCGTGATCGTCCTCCCCTTGGGTCTGGAGTCCCATCCCCGTCGAGTGTAAAGAGAAGGTAATGCGCGGTGCTTCTTGTTTCCGTATTCGGACTGCCACAGGCGGGTTACAGATGCGGACTGCCGGGATCGGACGGCGCGTGCAATGATGTGCCCGCCAACTGCATACCGGCCGCTTGAATCCGCGCGGGAGAGTTCCCGGTCACGTACGACGTGCCGGGGCGCCGAAGGAGCAAGTCCCTCCCTTGAATCTCTCAGGCCCCGTTACCGCGCGGGCGAGGCACATCTGAAAAGCGGGCCGCTGACCAGTGGCTCCACCCAAGGTGCAAGTCAGGACCACCGTTTCGCGGGGTCGTGATGAACCTCTCAGGTTCCGATGACAGATGGGGAGGAACGACCTCGCCGTCATGCCTTGGGAGCCCCAACCGATGAGCAGCAACGCACCCCGTCACACCGCGCTCGATGCCCTGCATCGTTCGCTCGGCGCGACGATGACCGACTTCGCAGGCTGGGACATGCCCCTGCGCTACGGCTCCGAGCGCGACGAGCACCTCGCCGTCCGTACGAAGGCCGGTCTCTTCGACCTCTCGCACATGGGCGAGATCACCGTCACCGGCCCGCAGGCGGCCGAGCTCCTGAACCACGCCCTCGTGGGCAACATCGCCTCCGTCGGCGTCGGCCGCGCCCGCTACACCATGATCTGCCAGGCGGACGGCGGCATTCTCGACGACCTGATCGTGTACCGGCTGGCCGACACCGAATACATGATCGTCGCCAACGCCTCCAACGCGCAGATCGTGCTGGACGCCCTGGTGGAGCGGTCCGCGGGCTTCGACGCTCTCGTGCGCGACGACCGTGACGCGTACGCGCTGATCGCCGTGCAGGGCCCCGAGTCCCCCGGCATCCTCAAGTCGCTCACCGACGCCGATCTGGACGGCCTCAAGTACTACGCCGGTCTGCCCGGCACGGTCGCGGGCGTCCCGGCGCTGATCGCGCGCACCGGCTACACCGGCGAGGACGGCTTCGAGCTGTTCGTGTCCCCTTCGGACGCCGAGAAGCTGTGGCAGGCGCTGACCGAGGCGGGCGCCCCGGTCGGGCTCGTCCCCTGCGGCCTGTCCTGCCGTGACACGCTGCGCCTGGAGGCGGGCATGCCGCTGTACGGGCATGAGCTGAACACCTCGCTCACCCCCTTCGACGCGGGGCTCGGGCGGGTCGTGAAGTTCGAGAAGGAGGGCGACTTCGTGGGGCGCAGCGCCCTGGAGGCCGCCGCCGAGCGCGCCGCCGAGAACCCGCCGCGGGTGCTCGTCGGCCTGATCGCCGAGGGCCGTCGCGTCCCGCGCGCCGGGTACCAGGTCGTCGCCGAGGGCAAGGTGATCGGCGAGATCACCTCCGGCGCCCCCTCCCCCACGCTGGGCAAGCCGATCGCGATGGCGTACGTCGACGCCGCGCACGCCGCTCCGGGCACGGCCGGGGTCGGTGTGGACATCCGGGGCAGCCACGAGCCGTACGAGGTCGTGGCGCTGCCCTTCTACAAGCGCCAGAAGTAGAGACTGAGCGCGGTCCAGAAGTAACCAAAAGCGACACCGCGCACTTCTTCCCTGCTCACCAGCAGGTCCAGCAGTCCCCCATTCACCAGCACTCCCCCGCGTACAGGAGAATTCAGGCCATGAGCAACCCCCAGCAGCTGCGCTACAGCAAGGAGCACGAGTGGCTGTCGGTCGCCGAGGACGGCGTCTCGACGGTCGGCATCACCGAGTTCGCGGCCAACGCGCTCGGCGATGTCGTCTACGCCCAGCTTCCGGAGGTCGGTTCCACGGTGACCGCGGGTGAGTCCTGCGGCGAACTGGAGTCGACGAAGTCGGTCAGCGACCTGTACTCCCCGGTCAACGGCGAGATCACCGAGATCAACGAAGACGTGGTCAACGACCCGTCGCTGGTGAACTCCGCGCCCTTCGAGGGCGGCTGGCTGTTCAAGGTGCGCGTCGCACAGGAGCCGGCCGACCTGCTCTCCGCCGACGAGTACACCGCCTTTTCCGCCGGCTGAGAGGTCGTAGAACATGTCGCTTCTGAACACGCCCCTGCACGAGCTGGACCCGGACGTCGCCGCCGCCGTCGACGCCGAGCTGCACCGCCAGCAGTCCACCCTGGAGATGATCGCCTCGGAGAACTTCGCTCCGGTCGCGGTCATGGAGGCCCAGGGCTCGGTCCTGACCAACAAGTACGCCGAGGGCTACCCGGGCCGCCGCTACTACGGCGGCTGCGAGCACGTCGACGTGGTCGAGCAGATCGCCATCGACCGCGTCAAGGCGCTCTTCGGCGCCGAGCACGCCAACGTGCAGCCCCACTCGGGCGCCCAGGCCAACGCCGCCGCGATGTTCGCGCTGCTCAAGCCGGGCGACACCATCATGGGCCTGAACCTCGCGCACGGCGGGCACCTGACCCACGGTATGAAGATCAACTTCTCCGGCAAGCTCTACAACGTGGTCGCCTACCACGTGGACGACCAGACCGGCCAGGTCGACATGGCCGAGGTCGAGCGCCTCGCCAAGGAGTCCAAGCCGAAGCTGATCGTGGCCGGCTGGTCGGCGTACCCGCGACAGCTGGACTTCGCCGAGTTCCGCCGGATCGCGGACGAGGTCGGCGCGTACCTCATGGTCGATATGGCGCACTTCGCCGGCCTGGTGGCGGCGGGCCTGCACCCGAACCCGGTGCCGCACGCCCACGTCGTCACGACCACCACCCACAAGACGCTGGGCGGCCCGCGCGGCGGCGTGATCCTCTCGACGGCCGAGCTGGCCAAGAAGATCAACTCCGCGGTCTTCCCGGGTCAGCAGGGCGGCCCGCTGGAGCACGTGATCGCCGCGAAGGCCGTCTCCTTCAAGGTCGCCGCCTCGGACGACTTCAAGGAGCGCCAGCAGCGCACGCTCGACGGCGCACGGATCCTGGCCGAGCGCCTGGTCCAGGACGACGTCAAGGCCGTCGGCGTGGACGTCCTGTCCGGGGGCACGGACGTGCACCTGGTCCTGGTCGACCTGCGCAACTCCGAGCTGGACGGGCAGCAGGCCGAGGACCGCCTCCACGAAGTCGGCATCACGGTCAACCGCAACGCCATCCCGAACGACCCGCGCCCGCCGATGGTCACCTCCGGCCTGCGCATCGGCACGCCCGCCCTCGCCACCCGCGGCTTCACGGCCGAGGACTTCACCGAGGTCGCGGACATCATCGCCGAGACGCTGAAGCCGTCGTACGACGCCGAGGCCCTCAAGGCCCGCGTGTCCGCTCTGGCCGACAAGCACCCGCTGTACCCCGGCCTGAAGTAATTCGTACGGAACGTACGATTCTTCGCGGCGCCGCGCACACTGGAGGTGTGCGCGGCGCCCGCCCCCTGCGCCACCCCTTGCACCACCCCCGCTTTGAGGAGTCCCCGTGGCCATCTCGGTCTTCGACCTGTTCTCGATCGGCATCGGCCCGTCCAGCTCCCACACGGTGGGCCCGATGCGCGCGGCACGCATGTTCGCCCGGCGGCTGCGCAACGAGGGGCTGCTGGCCCCTGTGACCTCCATACGCGCCGAGCTGTACGGCTCCCTGGGCGCGACCGGGCACGGGCACGGCACCCCCAAAGCCGTGCTGCTCGGCCTGGAGGGCGCGTCACCGCGGACGGTCGACGTGGAGGGCGCCGACGAGCGGGTCGAGCAGATCAAGTCCTCGGGGCGGATCAACCTGCTCGGCGAGCACGAGATCGACTTCTCCTTCGACGACGACCTGATCCTGCACCGCCGCAAGGCGCTGCCGTACCACGCCAACGGCATGACGATCTTCGCGTACGACGCCTCCGGTGAGCTCGTGCTGGAGAAGACGTACTACTCCGTGGGCGGCGGCTTCGTGGTCGACGAGGACGCCGTCGGCGAGGACCGCATCAAGCTGGACGACACGGTCCTGAAGTACCCCTTCCGCACGGGCGACGAGCTGCTGCGGCTGACCCGCGAGACGGGCCTGTCGATCTCGGCCCTGATGCTGGAGAACGAGCGGGCCTGGCGCACCGAGGAGGAGATCCGCGAGGGCCTCCTCGCGATCTGGCACGTGATGCAGGCGTGCGTCTCGCGCGGCATGTCCCGCGAGGGCATCCTGCCGGGCGGCCTCAAGGTCCGCCGCCGCGCCGCCGTCTCGGCCCGCCAGATGCGCGCCGAGGGCGACCCGCTGGCCCACGCGATGGAGTGGATCACGCTCTACGCGATGGCCGTGAACGAGGAGAACGCGGCGGGCGGCCGTGTGGTCACCGCCCCCACCAACGGCGCCGCGGGCATCATCCCGGCGGTCCTGCACTACTACATCAACTTCGTGCCGGGCGCCGACGAGGACGGCGTGGTCCGCTTCCTGCTGGCCGCGGGCGCCATCGGCATGCTCTTCAAGGAGAACGCCTCCATCTCCGGCGCCGAGGTCGGCTGCCAGGGCGAGGTCGGCTCCGCCTGCTCGATGGCCGCCGGCGCCCTCGCCGAGGTCCTGGGCGGCAGCCCCGAGCAGGTCGAGAACGCCGCCGAGATCGGCATGGAGCACAATCTCGGCCTGACCTGCGACCCGGTCGGCGGCCTCGTCCAGATCCCCTGCATCGAGCGCAACGGCATGGCGTCCGTGAAGGCCGTGACCGCCGCCAAGATGGCCATGCGCGGCGACGGCTCCCACAAGGTCTCCCTCGACAAGGTCATCAAGACCATGAAGGAGACCGGCGCCGACATGAGCGTCAAGTACAAGGAGACGGCGCGGGGCGGGCTGGCGGTCAACATCATCGAGTGCTGAACCCTCGTGCTGAACTTCCCTCCGCAGAGCGGAGGTTGATGTTCCCCTTGGGGAGCGTGATCACCTCGGACTGGTCGGCGAAGCCGCGGCGGCGCTGGGGTCGGTGGCCACCAGCGGCTGAGGTTCCCGCCGCCGGCGGGGATCACCCGTGCCAGGGTGGGGCAGGAATCAACCACAACTCCTGTTCCCCCCACCAGCACTTCAGGGAGTCCCATGCTGCGCGGCATCGACGTGAGCGCGTACCAATCCTCTTCGTACGACACCGACGGCCTCTCCTTCGTCTTCATCAAGGCGACGGAGGGCCGCTCGTACGTCAACCCGAAGCTGACCGCCCAGGTGAAGACGGCCCGCGACGCCGACTGCGTGGTCGGCTTCTACCACTTCCTGTGGCCCGGCAACATCACCGCCCAGGCCGAGTACTTCGTCGGCAAGGCCCCGGAGAAGGCGGGCGACCTGCTCGCCGTCGACTGGGAGACGACCGGCGACGGCACCCACGCCAGCAACGCCGAGAAGGACCGCTTCATCCGCAAGGTGAAGGAACTCCGGCCCGATCACCGCGTCGTGCTCTACACCAACCGCAACTACTGGCTGAACGTCGACACCACCTCGTACGCGGGCGACGGCCTGTGGATCGCCGACTATGTGACCGCGGGCAAGCCCCGCATCCAGGCGAAGTGGCGCTTCCACCAGTACACCGACGACCCCCTGGACAAGGACGTCGCCGACTTCGCGAGCAAGGCCGCGCTAGTCGACTGGGCGGCCGGCGACTGAGCGCTCCCCGGCCGCGAAGGCCAGGATCTCGGGTACCGCCTCGCGCAGACTCCCGAAGTGGCGGTGGACGCCGTCCACTTCGGGGGCGTTGACTCCCCACACTGTCATACCGGCCCGCAGCCCGGCCTCCACTCCCGACGGCGCGTCCTCCACCACGAGACAGTCCGCCAGCTCGGCGCCGAGAAGCTTCGCCGCCAGCAGGTAGGGCACCGGCGACGGCTTGCCCTCCTCGACGGCGGCGGCATCGACGAGCACCTCCGCAGCGGGCAGACCGGTCCGGGCGAACCGGCCGCGCACCCGGTGCTCGTAGTTCGACGTGACCAGCGCCCAGCTCCGGGGCGGCAGCGCGGCGAGCAGCTCCGCGGCGCCATCGAAGGCCGAGTAGACGCCGGAGCGTACGTCCTCGTCCTCCAGCTCGTGCAGGGCGGCCAGGCACTCCCCCGGGTCGCGGTCCGGAGCGACGGTCGCGAAGGTCTCCAGGGGGCGGGTGCGCAACGCCACGCGGTGGACCTCGTCGGGGTCGAGGCCGTAGCGCGTCGCCCACGTTCCCCAGACCCGGCGTTGGTTGTCCACCGCGTCGATCAGCGTTCCGTCGACGTCGAACAGGACGTACTTTCCGGCAACGGGCCTTACGATTTCGCTGGTCACGGACGTGATCATGCCATCAGCCGAGCGGGGAGCAGGACATGGGTGGGACCGTCACCGCGGTCAGCAGCAATGGGACGTACTCGTTCACCAAGCCGAACCGGGAGAGCATCAGGCTGCTCGCCGGGCTCGGAGTGGAGGGGGACGTGCATGCCGGGGCGACGGTGAAGCACCGGTTCCGGATGGAGAAGGATCCTTCGCAGGTGAATCTGCGGCAGGTGCACCTCATGCACGAGGAGCTGTTCGACGAACTGCGCGAGGCCGGCTTCGCCGTCGCTCCCGGGGAGCTCGGGGAGAACGTCACCACGCGGGGGGTCGATCTGCTGGGGCTGCCGGTCGGGGCGCTGATACGCCTCGGGGACGAGGCCGTTCTCGAGATCACCGGGCTGCGGAATCCGTGCGCGCAGATCGACAACTTCCAGAAGGGGCTGCTCAAGCAGGTCGTCGGGAGGGAGGACGGGGGTGACGGCGGCGTCGTCTACAAGTCCGGTGTCATGAGTGTCGTACGGGAAGGCGGTGTGGTGCGGCCCGGGGACTCGGTCAGGGTCGAGTTGCCGGACGGGCCGCACCAGCCTCTGCGGATCGTCTAGCGGGTCGGGCCTCAGGCTCGGAAGTCGGCCGAGCGTTCCCGGGGTGCCTCGGCGAGGGCCTTGGTCACCGCGTCGAGGCCCTCCTGGAGGCCGTAGACCGGGGTGCCGGGCTGCTGGCGCCAGGAGTCGTCGAGGCCGCCGGCGTCGACGGTGTCGAAGCCGAGGTCGTCGATGAGGGCGCGGACGACGCGCTTGGCGGCCTCGTCGTCGCCGGCGACCGGGAGGGCCATGCGGTCGGGGGCGCCGGCCGGGCGCGGGCGGTCCAGGATGTCCTGGGCGTAGGTGCCGTTGAAGGCCTTGATGACGGTGTGGCCGATCTGCTGGGCCGTCCAGCGGCTCTCGGTGAGGCCCTCGTCCTCGATCGCGGCGATCTTTCCGTCGCGCTGCTGGGGGTAGTAGTTGCCGGTGTCGATGACGGCGACGCCGTCCGCCGCCTCGTCGAGCAGCCCGGACGGCAGGTTCGGGACCGCCTTCACCGGGACCGTGATCACGACGAGCTCGGCGCCGCGTGCCGCGTCCTCGACCTTGACGGGTGTCGCCCCGGTCTCCTCGGCGAGCGCGGTGAGTGTGTGGGGACCGCGGGAATTGGCGACGGAGACGTCGTGACCGAGGCCGGTGAGCCGCCGGGTGAGGTTGCCGCCGATGTTGCCCGCGCCGATGATGCCGATCTTCATGAGAGACACGCCCTTCCGGGGTTGATGCTCCTGATGGGGCTCACCAACCCCGGGGGCGGACTCGCTATTCCGGGGTGCACGGCATTCGGGTGACCGTCATCAGGGTTTCACCACGATCTTGCCGAAGTGCGCGTTGCTCTCCATCAGACGGTGGGCGTCCCGGATGCGGTCGAGCCCCTCGAAGACCTCGGCGACCGGTGGCCGGAATCCGCCGTCGCGCAGGCCCGCGTTCAGGAAGGCCGTGGACCGGCGGCGGCCTGCCGGCGTCGAGGTCAGGGCGAAATTGGCGTACGTGTGGATGGTGAGCGGCCAGTTCCAGGGGAGCTCGGCCGGTCGCTGATCGAGCCAGCCGTAGACGAGCATCGCACCGCCCTCCGCGAGCGCCTCGCCCAGCGGGCGGAAGCCCGGGCCGCCGATCGCGTCGAAGATCACCTCGGCGCCGGGTCCGCCGGTGAGCCGCCGGGTCTCCTTCGCCACGTCCTCGTCGTCGGAGACGATCACATGCTCCGCCCCGAGATCGAGGAGCCGGCGCTTCTTCGCCTCGGTCCGGGTGGTGGCGAGCGGAATCGCGCCGATGCGGCGGGCGACCTGGATCGCGGCGGTGCCGACACCGCTGGACGCGCCGGTGATCAGGACATGGTCGCCGGGCTTCAGCCCCGCGGTCTCGAGGAGCGCGCCGTACGCCGTCGTGTACGTCAGCCACGCCGCCGCGCCGGTGACCGCGTCCACCGTCTCCGGGCGCGGCACGACCGCCGTGTCGGGCAGCACGACGCGTTCCGCGTACACGCCCTGGGCGCTCATCTCGATGCCGGGTCCGGTCGTCACGGGGTCGCCCACGGCGAATTCGGTGACGCCGTCGCCGACCGCCTCGACGGTGCCGGACGCCTCGTAGCCGAGCCGCGAGGCGGGCAGGGTGGGCTGGTAGTAGTACGTCCCCGCGCGGAACAGGGCCTCGGCGCGGTTGAGGCCCAACGCCTCGACGCGTACGAGGACTTCGCCGGGGCCGGGGGCGGGCACCTCGACGTCCTCGGTCTTCAGGACGTCCGGGCCGCCGAGTTCGTGAAAGAGCACAGTGCGTGAAGTGGTGGATGACATACCCATGACGCTAGGAGCACGGTGCGAGACGATCCATGCCTGCCAGTCTCGCTTTCCTGTCCGTTCGTCTCGCCGCGATGCCGGCGCGCTACCGTATGGGCATGGACGTACTCAGCGACGCCATCGCCACGATGCGCACCGGGCGCCCGCACTCCAGACGCCAGGACAAGTACGCGCCCTGGGGAATGCGCTTCGAGTCCTCGGACGGGGCCGGGTTCCATGTGGTGCTGCAGGGCTCGGCGTGGCTGCTTCCCGCGGAGGGGGAGCCGGTGGCGCTCGGCCCGGGCGACGTGGCGTTCATGGCGCACGGCCGCGGTCACGCGCTGGCCAGCGACGTGGACGTACCGCTGGAGGACGTACGGCTGCGGCCGGACGGTACGTGGCCCGAACCTCCGCCGTCTCCACGACCGTTGACGGGCGCGTCGACCGTTCTGCTCTGCGGGGCCTACCAGTTGGACCGGGCCCGCGCGCATCCGCTGCTGTCCGAGCTGCCCGAGGTGGTCCACCTCCCCGCCCGCGTCGGCGCCCACCGCTCGCTGCGGGGCGCGGTCGAACTCCTCGGCATGGAGCTGGAAGAGCCCCAGCCGGGCTCCGACACGATCGTCACCTCGCTCCTCGACACGCTCCTGCTGTACATCCTGCGCGCCTGGTGGCAGCGCGAGCGGCACGGCTCCGGGCATCCCACCGGCTGGTCGGCCGCCCTCGCCGACCCGGCGGTCGCGGCGGCCCTGCGTGCCGTCCACGGCGCCCCGTCCCACCCCTGGACGGTCGAGGAACTCGGCGCCCTCGGCGGCCTCTCCCGCGCGGCCTTCGCCCGAAGGTTCACCACGCTGGTGGGCGAGCCCCCGCTCACGTACCTCACCTGGTGGCGCATGACGACCGCGGGCCGCCTGCTCCGCACCGACGACATCCCCCTGCGCCTGGTGGCCCAACGCACCGGCTACACGTCGGAGTTCGCCTTCGCCAAGGCGTTCAAACGGGAGTACGGGGTGGCGCCGGGGCAGTACCGCAGACGCGCCTGATGAGCGCCGCCCGCACTGTACGACGAAGGGGCGCCCGCCGGATCACCGGTGGGCGCCCCTTCGCGTGTGTCACTTGTTCAGGTGGGTCCAGAACTCGTCGAACGAGAGGACCTTGTCGCCATTGAGGTCGCGGCTGGCGATGATGGCCTCCGCCACCGACTCGGTGACGTTCCAGTCGCCGCCCTGGGCGAGGGCGGTCTTGAACTCGGCAGCGGTGATGAAACCGTCACCGTCCGTATCGATCCGCTCGAACTGCTTGCGTGCTTCCTCGATGTCCGCCACCGATCCGCCCCTTCGTAGTGCATTACTGCCATGTGTACGGAGGTCAGATTAACGGGCGAGCTGAGCGCGCAGTGCGGCGACCACCCAGGCGAACTCCTCGCGGTGTGCGGACAGCGGCTCCAGGCCGCGGACCAGCGCGTTCAGCTCCCGGAAGCGGGCCATCTCGACGTGCGCCGCGGACTGAAGGCGTTCCAGTACGGCCGCGCGGTCGGCGTTGCCGAGCAGCTGGCGCAGTACCTCCTCGGCCCCGGGCGACTCAGGGGCGATGTCCTGTTCCAGCGCCTCGCCCGCGAGCTGCACCAGGCGGCTCATGAACCACAGGGAGGTGCCGGCCGGCACGTCCGGGCCCCGGTCCGCCGCGTTGAACTCGATCATCTTCCGCATGCGCGCGCGAAAGCCCTTGTCCTGCAACAGCTCGGCCAGCTCCACCCAGGCGTCCACCTGCTCGGGCGTGGGGTCCTCGGGCAGCTCGGCGAGACCGAACCGCATCCGGGTGCGGATGTCGGGGTCCGCGGTGTCGAGGCCCCCGAAGGTCTCTTCCATGAAGTCGTCGGCGATGCGCTTGCGCTCCGCGGCCGACAGCCGCGCCAGCTTGTTCATGAGTGTCATCTCCTCCGCGGTGGAACCGCGTCGCGCCACGGTCGACAGCACCGCCCGGGTCACCTTCAAGGAACGGATCTGTGCGTCCAGCGCCACCACGTGCGCGGCCGCCACCTCCGCGACCGTCGTCTCGCCCGCCAGCACTTTGCGTACGTCGTCCAGGCCCAGGCCCAGCTCGCGCAGGGTGCGGATCAGCTCCAGGCGGGCGACGGACGCCGCGTCGTACAGGCGGTAGCCGCCCGAGGAGCGGGTCACCGGGGGCAGGGCGCCCTCGTCCGACCAGTAGCGGATGGTGCGGACGGACAGGCCGGTGCTCCGGGACAGCTCTCCGATGGTGAAAAGTCCGGTGCCGTCGTCGATCATGTCTGGGAGTCTGGGCCTTCCAGTGGGTGGAGACTCAAGGTGAGCACTCCACGTGGGGACTCGAGGTGCGGGGGCGCGGTCGTGGCTGACACTCTGCGGGACATTCTGGATGCGGCGGCCCGTGGTGTCTTTCCGCCTCCCGACGGCTCCACCACCGTCGTGCGTCAGCATTCCCACCGGGACGCGGGAGTCATCGCCTTCACCGCTCATTCCGTCGTCTTCACCGACGAGGATCCCCTGTGGGTGCGCGAGGCGCTGGGCTCCGTCGACTGCGACGCGCTCGCCGCGCCGATGAACGCGCGGTTCCTCGCGGCGCTGATGGAGCGTACGGGGCGGTCGAGCGACACCATCGACGTGCTCACGGTCGGCTCCCCGCTCCCCGGCGAGCCGCCACTCGAGCTGAAGGAGATCCACGACCCCGGCCATCCTCGGGTCGTCAGTTCCCGCAGGCGCCGCGACGACGTGCGGGTGTGGGCCACCGAGGGCGGCGTACTCGTGATGGGGCGTGGGGTCGCGGGCCGGCTGGAGGTCGCGGTCGAGGTCGACGAGGACGTACGGCACCGGGGGCTGGGGCGTGCGCTCGTCTCGGCCGCCCGGCAGCTGAGCGGGGGCGAACCTGTGTGGGCCCAGATCTCACCGGGGAACGCCCGCAGTATGCGGGCGTTCCAGGCGGCCGGTTACCGTCCGGTGGGGTCGGAGGCGCTGCTCATCGCCCGCTAGGGCCTGTCCGGCGGATCAGGTCGGAGGAGAGCTGCGGCGCCTCATAAGCACAGGTGAGCGGGGCTTGGTGCGTCCAGCTGCAAGGCGGAGGAGGGCGACGACGCGGAGCGTCGGCAACCGACGACAACGCCGCAGATGGGCGTGCCAAGCCCCGCGTCTCCGACATGATCCGCCGGACAGGCCCTAGAAGTCAGTGCCAGGGCTCGTAGTTCGGGTTGCTCTCGCAGTCGCTCATGATCTCGGTCTTGGTCTTCTTGTCGACCGGGCAGACGCCGATGATGTACTGGCGCGCGATGCCGCCCGGGAAGGCGACCTCGACCTGGTCGGCCCACTTGTGGGTGTCGCCGATGGTCTTGTTGACGTCCACACCGCCGGGCGCGTCGATGTAGTAGTTGTAGCCGGACTTGTACCAGGTCTTGTACAGGTCGTGGTCGTACGTCGTCGACACGTACGGCGAGGGCTGGTTGACGAGGACGTACTTCTCGATGTCGTACTGCCCGTCGACGACGTCCTTGGGGTAGAAGCCCTGCTCGAAGACCGTCGCCGGGCCGCGGCCGTCGCTGCGGTAGAGCGTGCCGCAGGTCTTGCGCCAGACCGGGGCAGGGGTGATGCGTTCGACGTCCACGCGGCGGTCGGCGGCCGCCTTGACCGGGTCGGCGAACTGGGGACAGGCGGGCGCTGCCGCCTTGGTGGCCGTCGCCGGGGCGGGAGCGGCGGGGGTCGCGGCGGACGTCGCGAAGACGGCCCCGAGACAGAGGACGACGGCAGCGGCCCGCCGCCGCAGGCGAGTTGTGATCATGGGAAGCACGATCGCGGTTCCTCGGCGGCGGGTCGGGGATCATCACCCGTACGGCGGCGTGTCACCCCACGGATGTCAACTGCGGTCCCGTCAGCGGAAGATGCCCGTGTGGCCGAGCGAGTAGCGGCCCGGCTGCGGGTACACCGCGAGGCCGTGCGGGCCGCTGCCGACCGGGATGCGGGCGAGCTGGATGCCGGTGCGGGTGTCGATCGCGTACACCTCGGAGTCGTAGCGACCCGAGAGCCACAGGACCTTGCCGTCGGCGGAGACGCCGCCCATGTCGGGGCTGCCGCCTTCGGGCAGGTACCACTTCCTGGTGAGCCTGTTCTGCGTGAAGTCGAAGACGGAGATGGTGCCTTCGCCTCGGTTGGAGATGTACATCTCGCGCGAGTCGCGGCTGATGTACAGGCCGTGGGCGCCCTTGCCGGTGGGCAGGAGGGTCGGCCTGGTGAACTTGTCGCCGTCCAGGATCCATACGCCGCCCGCCATCATGTCGGCGACGTAGAACTTCTTGCCGTCCGGCGAGATCTTCACGTCCTGCGGCATGGCGCCGTGGAACGGCAGTTTCTCCTGCGCGACCACCTTCATCTTCTGCGTGTCGACCTTCAGCAGGTCGCCGCTGAACTCGCACGACACGATGAAGTAGCGGCCGTCGAGAGAGAAGTCGGCGTGGTTGACGCCGTAGCAGTTGACCGGCTCGGTCTTCACGCGCTTCATGGTGTGGGCGTCGCGGAAGACCAGTTCGCGGTCGAGGGAGGCCATCACGATGGCGTACTTGCCGTTGGGCGTGAAGTAGAGGTTGTACGGGTCGTGCACGCTGATCGGCTTGCCCGCCTTGCCGGTCTTCGGGTCGATGGGCGTGAGGCTGTTGCCCTTGTCGTTGTTGACCCACAGGGTCTTCATGTCCCATGAGGGGACCACGTGTTGGGGCTGGGCGCCGACCGGGATCGTCCCGATGACCCGGTACGTCATCGGGTCGATGACCGAGACGGTGTTGGACTGGGTGTTGGGGACGTAGACACGGGCGGGGAAGTCCTTGACCACCGGGGACAGCCTGTTCGGGCGGTCGGCGGCGTAGACGTCCGTCGGGTCCAGCACGGGGGGCATGCCGGGCAGCCCCCGGACCGCCTCCTTCGTCGGCGGAGCGGGCTGGATGGCGGCCTTGGTGCCGAGGGCCTCGTTCGCGTGCTCCTTGGGCTCACTGCCACAGCCCGCGAGCGCGGCGAGGACGGCGCCGGCGATCAGTACGCGCTTGATGGTGGTGTGGTGCATCTGCATCAGCTCAGCAGCTCCGTGGTGGTGACCGCGTGCAGGCCGCGGCGGTGGAGTTCTTCGAGGACGGCCGGGAGTGCGGCGACCGTGTCCGCGTACCCGAAGTGCAGGCTCACGATCGAACCGGCGCGGACCTCGCCCATGATGTTGCGGGTGACGGCGGGCGCTCCCGGCGAGGTGAAATCGAGCGAGTCGACGTCGTAGGAGAGCGTGTGCGGGTAGCCCGCGGTGCGGGCGAGCCGTTCCACGAGGGGGGAGGCGCGGGGGGTGCGGGACGGTCGGAACCAGGTGCCGATCGAGCCGGTGAGCCGCGTCAGGCGCTCCGCGCAGCCGCGGATCTCCGCGTTCGCGTCCGCCTCCGGCATCGCGTTGATGTCGAGGTGGCGCAGGGTGTGGTTGCCGAGGTCGTGGCCGCCGTCGAGGATGCGGCGGGCGATGTCGGGGTGCTCGTCGAGCCAGGTGCCGACCGCGAGCACGGTGACGCGCGCGCCGGCCTTCTCGGCTTCGCCGAGGAGTGCCTTGGCGATGGTGGGGTCGCCCTGGCCGTGGAAGGTGAGGGCTACTTGGGGGCGGGTGCGGGGCCGTGGGTGATCTGCTCGGGCTGGGTCGGGAAGCGGTGGGGGGTGGGGGCGGGGGTCTGGGACGCGGCGGGTGTGGCCGGGGTGGCGGGCGTGGCCGCGGGTGCGCTGTGGGCCGCTGGGGGTGGCGCGACGGCGCCTGCGGTGGAGCAGCCGGCGGTCAGTGTTCCGGCGGCGAGTGCGATGCCCGTGCGTAGTGCCGTACGTCGGTCCGGTGGGGTGCGGGCGACGTTGTCGTGCTCGGTGGACGGGTGAGCGGGGTGCGCGGGGTGCGCGGGGTGCGCGGGCGTGGTCACTCGCACCATTTAAGGGCGAGTTGGCCTTAAAAGCGGCGATTGGCCCCATCGGGGGGCTGCGCGGGTCGCGTTCCGCCGGTGGGCGGCTGCGCCATTCCGCCTTTCCGCCGGTGGGTGGCTTCACCTTTCCGCCGGTGATGGCTTCGCCTTTCGGCCGGTGGTGGCTTCGCCTTTCCGCCGGTGGTGGCTTCGCCTTTCCGCCGGTGGGTGGCTTCGCCTTGCCGCCGGTGGGCGTATCGCGTTCCGTCGGTGGGTGGGTCGGGGCCGTGCCGGTACATCCGCCCCGTCGCCGGTGGCAGATCGCTTGCCTTACAAGCTCTGCTTGTTGGCAACCACGTAAGCGACGGGGCATGTGATGTACCGGCACGGCCCCTTCCGTGCGTCGGCGACTGCGGGTGAGTGGGGGCGTGCGTCCGCAACTGCGGCTCCGTGGGGCGTGCGTCTGCGCTGCGGGTGCGTGGTGGCGCACGTCCGCAACGGTGGCTGCGTGGTTGCGCGCGTGTCTGCAACTGCGGGTCCGTGGTGGCGTGCGTCCGTGACTGTGGCGCCATGGTGACGTGCGTCCGCGACTACGGGTCCGCGCGGTGTGCGTCCGCGGCTGTGGGTGTATCCCACCCACCCCGCCTGCCCTCTCCAGCCCGGCCGGCAGGTCTTCAGCCCGTCCGGCGTTTGAGGACGAGGCCGTTCAGGCCGAAGCGGGGGTCTGGGGGCGGCAGCCCCCAGGTACGGGACGGGTAGGGGCGGCGGTGGCGAAAGACCATCCCGCCCGCAGCCGGAAGTGTCGGGTACAGGGGGCGCAAAGTTCCTGCATGGACATGGGGCTCACCGGGCGCTGCTTTTGGATCAATCAAGCGCGTCTGCGATAGTCAGCGTGCGACCTCCACCCATTGACCCGGGCCATGGTTGTCGCCGGTGCCGCGGTTCACACCCCAATTCGTTCCGCGGTGCCTCAGGAGCCCCGGCTGCTCAGCGGCCGGGGTTTCCGCGTGCCGGGGGGAGTTCAGCGGTCGGCCACGCGCATTTCGAACCAGGTGGTCTTGCCGCGGGGCAGGAGATCGACACCCCAGCGGTCGGAGAGTTTGTCGACGAGGAAGAGGCCTCGGCCGCTCAGGTCCAGCTCCTGGACCGGCATCAGACAGGGCAGGCCACGTGAGGGATCGCGGACCTCGATACGGATCCAGCCCCGGCGGCGGCGCATGCGGAGCCCGAAGACGCGGGCACCGGTGTGGCGTACGGCGTTGCCGACGAGCTCGGAGACGAGTAAGACCGCGTCCTCCGTCATCTTCGGCGACAGCCCCCAGTGCCGCAGGACCACGACCTGTGTGAGCCGCCGCGCGGTGGCCGCGGACTCCGGGCGGGACGGCAACGGCACCTCCGCCTCTGTCGGATTGCCGAACAACTCCAGTGCCTTGAGCGCCCGTTCATCCTCGACCGCAGGCGTCCAGCGCGCCGCGGTCGCACTCCCGTGCCGCCGCGGCTGTTCGATACCCTCCAGCCCCGCCATGCCCCCATCATGGCCGCCCAGAGCCCCCTTCGGGGCCGTTCCGAAGGAATACGCCCCCCGGAACGCATCATTCCGCACCATCCGATCGGCATATGCCGCAGGCAGTTCGGGGGGCATTGGAACCCGCCTGACCTGCTAGTACTTACCACTTGGGGGCAATCACCAGTGTCCCCCGACAAGGCAGGCTTAAGGTTGCCTTAAGGCTCGCATAAACCGCCCCTTCGGGGGACACCGGGTAAGACATCGCGTCAACTGCAAGTGGATCAGCGGAACTTGGAGAGTGACTTTCGTCGTAGGGGGGAGCGGCTCGGGGTCGCCGGGCGACGGGCGCTCAGAGGAACTTCGCCTTTCCCGGGCCCTCCTCCACGAAGCTCCGCATCCCCCGCTCACGGTCCTCCGTCGCGAACAGGCCCGCGAACCAGTTCCGCTCGATCGCGAGTCCCGTCTCGATGTCCGTCTCCAGGCCCGCGTCGATCGACTCCTTGGCGGCGCGCAGCGCGATCGCCGGGCCCTGCGCGAGCTTCGCGGCCCAGGCGTGCGCGGCGGCGTACACCTCGTCGGCCGGGACGACCTGGTCCACCAGGCCGAGCGACAGGGCTTCGTCCGCCTTGACCATGCGGCCGGTGAAGATGAGGTCCTTGGCCTTGGAGGGGCCGATCAGGCGGGACAGCCGCTGGGTGCCGCCGGCGCCGGGGATCAGGCCGAGCAGGATCTCCGGCTGGCCCAGCTTGGCGTTGTCCGCGGCGATGCGGTAGTCGGCGCACAGCGCCAACTCGCAGCCCCCGCCGAGCGCGTACCCGGTGACGGCGGCGACGACCGGCTTGGGGATGCGGGTGACGGCGGTGAAGGAGTCCTGCAGAGCCCGGGACCGCACGACCATCGCGGCGTGGTCCATGGCCTGCATCTCCTTGATGTCCGCGCCCGCCGCGAACACCTTCTCCCCGCCGTACAGCACCACGGCGCGGACGTCCGCCCGGCCCGTGGCTTCCTCGGCGAGCTCCTTGAGCCGGTCCTGCGTGGCGACGTCCAGCGCGTTCATGGGCGGGCGGTCCAGACGGATGGTGCCGACGCCTTCGGCCACTTCGAGATGCACAGTCATGGGAGCAGGTTAGTAGGCGTTAACGACAACGGGCCGGGTGTGCTGAGTCACAGCACACCCGGCCCGTACGACGAGCGTTTACTTCGTCCAGTCCGACCAGGACATGTTCCAGCCGTTGAGGCCGTTGTCCGGAGCGACCGTCTTGTCGTTGGAGTTCTTCACGACCACCACGTCACCGACGATCGAGTTGTCGAAGAACCAGGCGGCCGGCACATCGCTGTCGTAGCCGCCGCGCACATCGCGTACGCCGATGCAGCCGTGGCTGGCGTTGTAGTTGCCGAAGGCGCCGCCGCCCCAGTAGTTGCCGTGGATGAAGGTGCCCGAGTTGGTCAGGCGCTGGGCGTGCGGCACGTCCTTGATGTCGTACTCGCCGCCGTAGCCGACCGTTTCGCCGTTCATACGGGTCACCCTGAGGCGCTCGCTGATGACCATCTGGCCGTTCCAGGTGTCGTAGCCCGGCTTGCCCGTGGTGATCGGGATGGTCTTGATGACCTTGCCGTCGCGCTTGACGACCATCTTGTGGGTCTTGGCGTCGACCGTGGAGACCTGGCTGCGGCCGATGGTGAAGTTCACGGTCTTGGCCTGCTTGCCGTAGACGCCCGGCCGGCCCTCGACGCCGTCGAGGTTGAGGGTGACGCTGACCTTCGTACCGGCCTTCCAGTACTGCTCGGGACGGAAGTCGAGGCGGTCGTTGCCGAACCAGTGGCCCTCGACGTCGACCGCCGGCTCGGTCTTGATCTTGATGGCCTTCTCGACGGCGTCGGGGTGCGTGATGCCCCGCGTGAAGTGGATCGAGAAGGGCATCCCGACGCCGACCTTGGAGCCGTCGTCGGGCGTGTAGATGCCGACGAAGGTGTTCTTCGGGGTGAGCGTGGTGAAGGCGGAGTCCTCGGCGGCCTCACGGCCGTCGGAGTCCTTGGCCACCGCGTGCACCTTGTACTTGGTGGCCGAGGCGAGGTGGGTCGAGGGCGTCCAGGTGGCGCCCCCGCCCGTTATCTCGCCGTCGACCGCGTTGCCCTTGGTGTCCTCGACCTGAACCTCGGTCAGCTTGCCCTTGACGGCGGTCACCTTGAGGGCGCCGCTGGTCTTGACGTCGTCGGCGCCGTCCTTGGGGGCCACGGTCACGACGGCCTGCGAGGCCTTGGTGTCCGCCGTACTGGAGCCCTTGTCCTTGCCGTCCCCCGAGCCGGACCCGGAGTCCTTGCCCCCTCCGCCGCCGCAGGCGGTCACGGCGAGCAGCAGGGCGGCAAGGAGCAGCGCCAGAACTCCCCGCTTCCCGTGTGTCCGCGCGCCAACCGACGCCCCCGATATCGGTCGCCCGTTCAAAGTTGTTCTCCCCTCGCACGGCCTGATCAGGCCCGCACTCCAGCGCGTCCCACGCGCGTATCGCGCTAATTAATCACACGACCTGGAGCGATGGCTCCCCGGGTATGTCACTGTTCAGTCCCAACTTCGGCCGAACGGGGCGCCACTGGAGTGCGTCATGCAAGTGCCCCATATCGGGCTACTTCACCGCGCCCCCCGCTTTCCACTCCTTCCAGCCCATGTTCCACCCGCCGAGCCCGTTGTCGGGAGCGACCGTTTTGTCATTGCTGTTGACGACCTCGATGACGTCCCCGATGAGGCTGCGGTCGAAGAACCAGCCCGCCGGGGTGTCCGAACTGCCGCCCTTCACGTCCTCCAGGCCCACGCAGCCGTGGCTGACATTGGTGTTGCCGAAGGCGTCCGGCGCCCAGTAGTTGCCGTGCAGGAAGGTGCCGGTGTCGGTGAGCCGCATCGCGTGGGGGACGTCCGGGATGTTGTACTCGCCGCCGAAGCCGACCGTGCGGCTGTTCATCCGCGTCACTTCGAGCATCTCCATGACGACCATTTTCCCGTTGTACGTGGTCCTGTTGGGGGCGCCCGCCGTGATCGGCACCGTGGCGACGAGGTCACCGTCGCGGCGTACCTCCATGGTGTGCGCGGCGGCGTCGACGAGGGAGACCTGGCTGCGTCCGATGGTGAACGCGAAGGTCTTGTACTGGAGTCCGTAGACGCCGGGTGCCCCCTCGACGTCCCGCAGATGCAGCCCGACCGTGACCTTCGTGCCCGGCTTCCAGTAGTCCCGGGGACGGAAGTCGAGGCGGCTCTTGCCGAACCAGTGCGGTCGGATCTCGACGGCGGGTTCGGCCTTCACCCGGATGGCGCGCTCCACGGCGGCCCGGTTCTTGATCTCCCGGTTGAAGGAGAGCGAAACGATCATTCCGGTGCCGACGGTGGATCGGTTCTCCGGGGTGACATAGGCGATGAACCGCTCGTCGGGGACGGCCGTCGTGAACGTCGTGTGCCGCGCCGAGCGCCGCCCGCGTCCGTCGAGGGCCACCGCGTCGACGGTGTACTTGGCCGCCAGGGCGACCCGCGCGTCGTCGGGCTTCCAGGTCAGGCCGTCGTCGGCGATGTGCCCCGGCACCGGGGACTCCTGCGCGTCCTGGGACTTGACGACCTTCACGGACTCCAGGCGCCCGCTGGGCACCCATACCTTGATTGCCTCTTTTGGGCGTACGCCCTTGCTGTTGTCGGCCGGCGAGACGCGGATGGCGTCCTCGGGGGCCTGTGGTTTGCCGAACACCCGGTCGATCCCGTCCGAGGTGCAGCCGGAGGCTCCGGCCAGCAGGCCGGCCCAGGTCAGTACGGCGGCCAGCGCGGCCCCTGCGCGCCGCGCGCGCGTCTGTACGTGCTTCACAGTGGGCCCAACGACTGTGCCCCTCTGGGGAAACGTGAGTGCGAGCCACGCTCTGGGCAGAACAGTGGGGAGGACGACGCGAAGGGGAGCCGCGGCCGGGACGCCGCACGCTTCCTTCCGGGTCGTTCCACGAGCCGCGGGAGGCTGACCGGTGTCGAGCGCACCCGAGCAGGAGGCAGTCCAGGAGGGACGTGCCGCGGGCGGCGGGCTGCCCGCGCAGTCGGCTCCCGCGCTGAACGGCGCCCGGCGGTCGCCGACGCCCGCCGTGTCCGTGTGGCCGGGCGCCCCGACCCCGCTCGGGGCGCGCTTCCGCGTCGGCCCCGACGGCGCCGCGGGCACCAACTTCGCCCTCTGGGCGGGCGGCGCGGAGGCCGTGGACCTGTGCCTCTTCGACGAGCGGGACGGCGAGATCCACGAGACCCGTGTCCCGCTCACCGAACTCACCCACGAGATCTGGCACGGCTTCGTCCCCGGTGTGCTGCCCGGCCGCCGCTACGGCTATCGCGTGCACGGCCGCTGGGACCCGTGGACCGGCGCCCGCTGGAACCCGGCGAAGCTGCTCCTCGACCCGTACGCCCGTGCCGTCGACGGCGACTTCAGCCTGCCGCCCGAGGTGTACGGGCATGTCCGGGACTGGCCCCAGCAGCAGGTGGCCGACACCGTGCGCGACGACCGCGACTCGGCGTCGTACGTCCCCAAGGGTGTCGTGGTCCATGACGACGACGACTGGTCGGACGACCACCGCCCGAAGACCCCGTGGGCGGACTCGGTCATCTACGAACTGCATGTGCGCGGGTTCACGCGACTGCACCCCGGGATTCCGGAGGAACTGCGGGGCACGTACGCGGGACTGGCGCACCCGGCCGCCATCGAGCATCTCGTGAAACTCGGGGTGACCGCCGTGGAGCTGCTGCCGGTGCACCAGTTCGCGCACGAGGACCATTTGCTGCGCAAGAGCATGCGGAACTACTGGGGCTACAACTCGATCGGCTATTTCGCACCGCACGCGGGTTATGCCGCCTCCGGGACGACCGGGCAGCAGGTCGGCGAATTCAAGCGGATGGTACGTGCGCTGCACACCGCCGGTATCGAGGTGATCCTCGACGTGGTCTACAACCACACGGCGGAAGCGGACGAATTGGGCCCGATGCTGTCGCTGCGCGGCATCGACAACCGGGGGTACTACCGGCTGCAGTCGGACGCCCGCCGGTACGCGGACTACACGGGGTGCGGGAACACGCTGCACGTGGTGCAGCCGCATGTGTTGCGGCTCATCACCGATTCGCTTCGGTATTGGGTGACGGAGATGGGGGTGGATGGCTTTCGGTTCGATCTGGCTGCCGCGCTGGCGCGGTCGATGCACGACGTCGACATGCTCTCGCCGTTCCTCGCCGTCATCGCCCAGGATCCGGTGCTGCGGCGGGTGAAGCTGATCGCGGAGCCCTGGGACGTGGGCTCCGGTGGCTATCAGGTGGGATCCTTCCCGCCCCTGTGGACGGAGTGGAACGACCGGTATCGCAACGCCGTGCGGGATTTCTGGCGCGGGGCGCTGCCCGATGTGCGGGATCTGGGATATCGGCTGTCCGGGTCGAGTGATCTCTACGCGTGGGGTGGGCGGCGACCGTACGCCTCGGTGAATTTCGTGACCGCCCATGACGGGTTCACGCTGCGGGATCTCGTCTCGTACGAGCGCAAGCACAACGAGGCGAACGGGGAAGGGAATCGGGACGGTTCCGACGACAATCGATCGTGGAACTGCGGGGCGGAGGGGGAGACGGGGGACGAGCGCGTACGGGCCCTGCGGCGGCGGCAATTGAGAAATCTGCTGACGACGCTCTTGCTGTCGACCGGGGTGCCGATGCTGGTCGCCGGGGACGAGTTCGGGCGGACTCAGCGGGGGAACAACAACGCGTACTGCCAGGACAACGAGATCAGCTGGGTCGACTGGTCGTGTCTCGACGATCCCGGGTGGCGGGCGCTGTTCGAGCTGACGTCCCGGTTGATCGCCCTGCGGCACGAGCATCCCGTGCTGCGGCGGCGGGCGTTCTTCTCCGGGCGGGCGCATTCGGCGGACGGGTTGCGGGACTTGGCGTGGTTCACCGCGCGGGGGACGGAGATGACCGAGCGCGACTGGTACGCGCCCGCGGCGACGCTGGGGATGTATCTGTCCGGGCGGGACATCCCCGGGCGGGACGCGCGGGGGGTGCCTGTCGTGGACGACAGTTTCCTCGCCGTGTTGCATGCCGGGGACCGGCCGGTGAGTTTTGTGCTGCCGGGGTCGCCTTGGGCGGAGCGGTACGAGGTGGTCGTCGATACGTCTCGGGAGGAGCAGGGGGTGGCGCCCGGGGTGGTGCATCGGGCGGGGGCGGGGATTACGGTGCCGGCTCGGGCGGTGTTGCTGCTGCGGGTGGTGGGGTGAGGGCCCGCGGCGGAGCCGCTGAGGGATGCGGTCTCGCCCCCTCCGCCCCTGCCCGACCCGTACCTGGGGGCTCCCCCCCAGACCCCCCTGGGTTGTCTTTTGGGTGCCGACCGGTGGGGGCTTGTCGCGCAGTTCCCCGCGCCCCTGAAGGGGCCGTCCACACCATGGACGGTGGCTTGACGGCTCAGCCTTCCCGCTGGCACCGTCCGTGGCCATGAGGCCCTCCGCTGATCACCCGTGCGCGCTCGTCGCGCTCGTGGAGCGGCGCCACGTCGACCTGTGCCGGCAGTCCAGCGCCATCTGTCGCTGAGCCCGCAGTCTCCCCCGCCCTCCCTTCTTCATTTCCTTCTTCGTGTCCCGTCGTAGGACACGTCTGTCCCGAGGAACCCGCATGTCCGAAATATCCCGTCGGGCCTTCGGTGGTCTGATCGGTGGTGGTGCCGTCACCGCCGTCGCCGGTACGGCCACCGCCGCCGAAGCAGCCCCCGCCGAACGCCCGTTCCAGGCCCGTACCGCCTCCTCCGGCTCCGGCCGGCGGCCCAACCTCCTCGTCATCCTCGGCGACGATCTGGGCTGGGCCGACCTCTCGTCGTACGGCGCACGCACATCAGGACGCCGAACCTGGACCGGCTGGCGCGGCAGGGGGTCAGGTTCACCGATGCGTACTCCGGGTCGGCCACCTGCTCGCCGACCCGGTTCAGCCTGTACACCGGGCGCTATCCGGGGCGTACGAAGGGCGGGCTGGCCGAGCCCATCGCGAACCGCGCCCAGGGACTCGACCCCCAACACCCCACCCTGGCCTCGCTGTTGAAGAAAGCGGGCTACGCCACGGCGCTGATCGGCAAGTGGCACTGCGGCTGGCTGCCCGACTACAGCCCCACCAAGTCGGGATGGGACGAGTTCTTCGGCAACTTCGGCGGTGTGCTGGAGTACTTCTCCAAGCTCGGTCAGCTCGGGTCCTACGACCTCTACGAGGGCGACGCGGAGTACAAGGACCTGCGGTACTACACAGAGGTCCTGACCGAGCGGGCCGTGGAGTACGTCGGCCGGGTGCACGACAAGCCGTGGCTCCTCAACCTCAACTTCACCACCCCGCACTGGCCCTGGCTCGCCGAGGACGACGCGGAGACCGGTGCCGAGATCGCCGCGAAGATCAGGGCCGCCAGGAGCCAGGCCGAGGTCACCGCCGCGCTGCTGCACAACGACGGCGGCTCGGTCGAGAAGTACACACAGATGGTCGAGAGCCTCGACGCCGCCGTCGGCGAGGTGCTGGCCGCGCTGCGCCGTTCCGGGCAGGAGGAGAACACGCTGGTGTTCTTCGCCAGCGACAACGGCGGCGAGCGCTTCTCGTACCTGTGGCCGCTGAGCGGCGAGAAGGCCTCGCTGCTGGAGGGAGGCATCCGGGTGCCGGCCATCGTGCGCTGGCCGGCCCGGATCGACGGTCACCAGGTCAGCCACGAGCCGAACTACTCGCCCGACTGGACCGCGACCCTGCTGGAGCTGGGCGGCGCCCGGCCCGACCCGGCGTATCCGCTGGACGGCACCAGCCTCGCGGGCTATCTGCTCCGGGGGGAGGAACTGCCCGAGCGGGAGCTGTTCTGGCGGGTGCGGGGCAACCGGGCGCTGCGGCGCGGGGACTGGAAGTACTACCAGGACGCGAGCGGCAAGGATCACCTCTACAACCTCGCCGACGACGCGCGCGAGCAGGCCGACCTCGCGCCGGACAAGCCCGCGTTGCTCGCCGAGCTCAAGGCGGCGTGGGAGAAGATCGGGGGCGGTCTGCTGCCGTATCCGGCCGCCTAGCCAACCACGCGCACGGCTAGCCGAGGATCCCGCGGTCGTACGCCACCGCCACCGCCGCCGCGCGGTCGTTGACGCCCAACTTGGCGTACAGGTGGGTGAGATGGGTCTTCACCGTGGCCTCGCTGATGAACAGGACACGGGCGATCTCGCGGTTGGAGGTGCCCTTGGCGACCAGGGCGAGGACCTCGCGTTCGCGGGCGGAGAGGGTCCCGGAGGCGGTGGTGGGGGTGCGTACGGCCGAGACCAGGCGGGAGGCGACCGCCGGGGACAGGACCGTACGGCCCTCGGCCGCCGCGCGGACCGCCGTGAAGAGCTCGTCCCTCGGGGCGTCCTTGAGGAGATAGCCCGTGGCGCCCGCCTCGATGGCGGGGAGCGTGTCGGAGTCCGTGTCGTACGTCGTCAGCACGAGGACCTTGGCGCGGGCGCCGCGACGGGTGAGCTCCGCGATGGCCTCGACGCCGTTGCCGCCGGGCATGCGGAGGTCCATCAGGACCACGTCCGGGTCGAGGTTCACCGCCAGCGACACGGCTTCCACGCCGTCGGCCGCCTCGCCGAGGACGGCGAAACCGGGCGCGGACTCGAACATGCCGCGCAGACCGTCCCTTACGACGGGATGGTCGTCGACGATCAGCAGGGAGATGGGCACGTCATCGGTCATGGCGCACCAACGGTACGCGAGCCGACACCGCCGTACCCTGGCCCGGCTCGGACTCGACGGTGAGCGCCCCGGCGATACGCTCGGCGCGGGCGCGCATGCCGTCGAGGCCGAAGCCTCCGGTGCCGGTGCGCTCGGGGACGGCGACGGGGTCGAAGCCGTGGCCGTCGTCGCGGATGTCGAGGGTGACCTCTTCGTCCATGAAGCTGAGGGTCACCCCGACGCGCGAGGCGGCCGCGTGCCGCGCGGCGTTGGACAGGGCCTCCTGGGCGATGCGCAGAAGGGTGGCCGAGACCTCGTCGTGCAGCTGTTCGGCGGTTCCGGTGAGCGTGAACTCGGCCCGTACACCGGTGCGTTCGCCCCATTCGGCGACCGTCTTCTTGAGCGCCTCGGGCAGACCGTCGTCGACGAGCGCGACCGGTGCGAGGTTCTGCACGGAGCGGCGGGCCTCGCCGAGGCTGTGCCGGGCCAGGTCGGCTGCGCGGCCCAGGTGTTCGCGGGCGGCGGCCGGGTCGGGCGTGTTCGCCACGACCTGGAGCTGGGCGATGATCCCGGTCAGGCCCTGCGCGATGGTGTCGTGGATCTCGGCGGCGAGGCGGCGGCGCTCGTCTGCGACCCCGGCCTCCCGTGCCTGCACGAGGAGTTGGGCGTGCAGCGCGGCGTTCTCGTCCAGGGCCTGCTGCAAAGCCGTGTTGGTGCGCCCCAGTTCGGCGATGGTCTCGGCCTGGACGCGGGCGCGTTCGTCCTCCGTGGCGGCCAGGCGGTCGAAGACGGCGACCAGGACGAGGGTGATCGCGAGGATCGCCCCGAAGAGCAGCCACTGGGTCCCCCCGTGCGGAGGCATCCCGCCGGACTGCGCACCGGCCATGGTGACGGCGGTGGCGAACAGTCCGACGCTCCGCAGCGGCCGCGGCAGCAGCCGGCGGGCGCCGAAGTAGCCGGTGAACGCGTAGAAGCAGAAGAACAGGTTGATCCAGGTGAGGGCGAAGGCGATGACCCAGCGGACGGTGTAGTAGCAGATGCTGGTGGCGGACGGCCCGCGCTGTGTGCCGGGGACGGTGCCCCACCACGCCTGGAGCACCAGCCCGGCGGCGACCAGACCCCCGACCGCGTACCAGTCGCCGGGCCCCATGCCGACCAGGCCCGCGGTCGGCACCGCGAGGACCGCGGCGACCACCAGCAGCCAGTACGGCGCCCGGTGGTTGATCACCGCCCACCGCTGCTCGACTCCCGCCACGTCCTGCGCCATGGGCCCAGTGTCGGGCACGACAGTCCTCACTCCCAGCGGAACCAGCGGCTCGCCGCACCCGTCAGCAGCAGGATCCACACCGCCGGCACGCCCAGGTGGGTCCAGCCCGGCCAGTGGCCCGCCGCCGCCTGGTCGAGGGCCTGCGCGGCCGCTCCGAAGGGGGTGTAGCCCACGATCCGGGCGAGGGTGTCCGGCATGGCCTGCACCGGCAGCCACACGCCCGCGCAGAACATCATCGGGAAGAACACGGCGGACCCGATCGCGCCCGCGATCTTCGTCGTACGGGACAGGGCCGAGACCACGGCGCCCAGCGCGAGGGCGACCAGGACGGCGAGGAGCAGTGCGAAGGCGTACCCGAAGGGCTGCTTCGGCAGCCGTACGTCGAACGCGAGCCGTCCGACGGCGAGCGCGAGCAGCGCCGACACCAGGGCCGCCCCTCCGTACACCGCCATCTGCGCGGACAGCAGGGCGCTCGGTCGTACGGGCGTGGTGGACATCCGGCGCAGGATGCCGCGCTCGCGGTAGCCGGTCAGGGTCTGCGGCATCGACTGCAGGCCGCCGACGATCAGGCCGAGCAGGACGGCCACCGGGACGTAGGCGTCGACGGGCCGCAGGCCGCCGACGGAGTCGTCGGGCTGCCGGAAGGAGGGGATGGAGCCGAGAATCACCAGGAGGAGGGTGGGGAACAGCAGGATCCAGAAGATGCCGCCGGGTTCGCGGCGGAAGAGGCGGATCTCGGTCCGCAGTACGGCGGTGTTGACGACGGTGGTGGTCGCACGGGGGCGTGCGACGGCGGTGTTCATGCTGTGGCCTCCGTCAGGTCCAGGAACGCGTCGTCCAATGTGGCGTCGGACACGCGGAGTTGGTGGGCGGTGATGCGGTGGCGGGCGAGCAGTGTGATGACGGCGTTGACCGTCTCGTCGGTGCCGGACAGGGTGATCCGGCCGTCCTTGTGCTCCACGGAGGCGAGCGCGGGCAGCACGGTCAGCTCCCGCTCGTCCAGCGGTGCCGACGGTGTGAAGCTGATGACGGTCGAGCCCGCCGAGCGGCGGATCAGGCCCGCCGGGGTGTCCAGGGCGGCGAGGCGACCCTTGTCGATGACGGCGATCCGGTCGCACAGGCGCTGCGCCTCCTCCATGAAGTGCGTGACGAGGAGGACGGTGACGCCCTGGGCGCGGACGTCCTCGATGAGCGCCCAAGTGTCGCGGCGTGCGCGCGGATCGAGTCCGGTGGTCAGTTCGTCGAGCACGACCACGCGGGGGTTGCCGATGAGCGCGAGCGCGATGAACAGGCGCTGCTTCTGGCCACCGCTGAGCTTGCCGAAGCGGGTGGTGAGCCGTGCGGTGAGGTCCAGGCGTTCGGCGAGCGGGCGCCAGTCGGCGGGGTGCGGGTAGAAGGCGGCGTACAGCTCCAGCGCCTCGCGCACGGTGAGCTTGGCCTGGAGTTCGCTCTCCTGGAGCTGGGCGCCGAGGACGCGGCTGGTCTCCTCGTGGTCGGCGACGGGGTCGAGGCCGGTGACCCGGACGCGGCCCGCGTCGGGGATCCGGAGGCCCTCGACGCACTCGACGGTGGTGGTCTTGCCGGCCCCGTTCGGGCCGAGGATCCCGAAGATCTCGCCCTCCTCGACGGTGAAGGAGACACCGTCGACGACGGCCCGGCCGCCGTAGGACTTTCGCAGTCCGCTGACTTCGATGACTGACATGTCTCGAGCATCCCGGCGGGCCGGGGCCGGGCACATCGCCCATCGCGCTCGAAGCGGCATCGGCCGATCGGTCGATGCGGCGGTACGACCCCTCGAACGCCCCGGTCGTAGGGCCATCGAACGATGCAGGTCCGGCCAAAACTCGGTGGGCGCTGTCAGTGCCGAACCGTAGGCTCGCCGGTGATGCCCACACCAGATGCAGTGACCAAGGACCGTGCCGGAACCGAGGACCGAGCCGACGACCAGGACGACCGTACGGGGACCGAGAACCGTGCCGGCCGTTCGACCGTACGCAGCCTGCTGCGCCTGTGGCCGTATGTGCGGCCGGTGCGGGTGCGGCTGTTCGGCGCGGCCTTCGTCGCGGTGGTCGCCTCCTGTACGGGGCTGGTGTTCCCGCTCGTCCTGAAGTGGATGGTGGACGGTCCGGTGGCCGGCCACGATCCGGCGGGCGTCTGGCTCGGGGCGCTGTATCTGCTGCTGCTCGGGGTGGCCGAGGCCGGCCTGTTCGGGCTCCGGCGGTGGCTGGTGGCGCGGCCGCTGGCGGGGGTCGAGGCGGGGATGCGGGCGGATCTCTACCGGCATCTGCAGCGCCTCCCGGTCGCCTTCCACGACCGCTGGGCCTCCGGCCAGTTGCTGTCCCGGGGCACCACGGACCTGATGCTGCTGCGCATGTTCCTGGCGTTCCCGCTGACTTTCCTGCTGGTCAACGCTGTGACGATCCTGGTGGGCGTGGCCATCATGCTGGCCCAGGAGTGGACGCTCGGGCTGGTGCTGCTCGCTCCCGCCGTCCCCGTCGTGATCGTCTGCTGGATCTTCGAGCGGCGCTACTCGGAGGTGGCCCGGCGCTCGCAGGACCAGGTCGGCGATCTGACGACGGTCGTCGAGGAGAGCGTGCTCGGCATCCGCATCATCAAGGGCTTCGGCCGCCATCGCAGCCAGGCCCGCGCCTTCCGCGAGCTGTCCCGCACCCTGCGCGGCACGGAACTCGTCAAGGCCCGCCTCCTCGCCTCCATCTGGGCTGTCATCGTCACCCTCCCCGAACTCGCCATCGGCGCCGCCCTCGTCCTCGGCACCGTCCAGGTCGCCGACGGCCACCTCTCCGCCGGCACGCTGGTCGCCTTCCTCTCGACGGCCCTCGCCCTGCGCTGGCCCGTCGACTCCATCGGCTTCCTCCTCGCCATGAGCCAGGAGGCGGCGACGGCTACGGAGCGGTACTTCGAGGTGATGGACGCTGAGCCGGAGTCGACCGAGGCCGACACCGCTACCGCTGTGGGCAATCGTTCCGCAGGGCGATGGGGGTCCCCCCTGCTCGAGCGCAGCCGAGAGCTTGGGGGAGGGTGGGCACAGCCTGCGGCGCCGGATACCGATTCAGCGGGGTCCAGGGACGGCGGACTTCGGTTCCACAACGTCCAGTTCCGTTATCCGGATGCCCCCGCGGACGCGAACCCCGTGCTGGAGCACATCGACCTCCACATCCGCCCCGGCGAGAGCATGGCCCTGGTCGGCGCCACCGGCACCGGCAAGACCACCCTCACCGCCCTCGTCCCCCGCCTCCACGAGGTGACGTCCGGCCGCATCACCCTGGACGGCCGGGACATCACCGCGATGCCCCGCGACGAACTCCGCGAACTCGTCGCCGTCGCCTTCGAAGAGCCCACCCTCTTCTCGGCGACCGTCGGCGAGAACGTCCTCATGGGCGGGAACGACGACGCCGGCCGGCCGGAGCTGGACCGCGCCCTCGCCGTGGCCCAGGCCGACTTCGCGCACGCCCTCCCGCAGGGCACCGCGACCCAGGTCGGCGAACAGGGCCTGAGCCTGTCGGGCGGCCAGCGCCAACGCCTCGCCCTGGCGAGGGCGGTGGTCGGCCGCCCCCGCTTCCTGGTGCTCGACGACCCCCTGTCGGCCCTGGACGTCCACACGGAGGCCGCGGTCGAGGCCGCCCTGCGCCGCGTCCTGGCGGAGACGACCGCCCTGATCGTGGCGCACCGCCCGTCCACGGTCCTGCTCGCCGACCGCGTGGCCCTGCTCTCCGGCGGCCGCATCGCCGCGGTCGGCACCCACCAGGAACTGCTGCACACGAACGCCGAGTACGCCCATCTGATGTCAGGCGACGAGGAGGCCCACCGATGACGGCGCCCACAACAACCGCGCCGGACAAGGACAGGGACAAGGACGGGAACGGACCGGCGCAGGACCCCTCGGAGTACAAGGACCCCTTCGACCGCGACGTCCTCCCCACTCCCCCGGGCGCGACCGCCGCTCTCCTGCGCTCCCTGCTCGCCCCGCTCAGGGCCCGCGTGGTCGTGACCACCGTCCTGCTGCTGCTCCAGCAGGCCGCGGTGCAGGCGGGCCCGCTGCTCGTCGCGTACGCCCTCGACCGCGCCGTACCGGCGTTCCGGCTGGGCGACCACGGCCCGCTCATCGCGGTGGGCGTCGCGTACCTGCTGTGTTCGCTGGCCTCCGGCGGACTCCAGTACGCCTTCATCCTCGCCTCGGCCCGCGTCAACCAGGACGTGCTGCTCGATCTGCGCGGCCGGATCTTCCGCCACGCGCAGGCGCTCAGCATCGACTTCCACGAGCGCTACACCTCGGGCCGGCTGATCTCCCGCTCCACGACGGACGTCGAGTCACTGCGCGAGCTGCTCAGCGAGGGCCTGCAGGAGCTCGTCACGGTCATCCTGTCCTTCGTCTACATCTCGGCGATGCTGCTCTGGCTGGACCTGGGCCTCGGCGCGGTGGCGGTGGCGTCCTTCGTCCCGCTGTATCTGCTCATCCGCCTCTACCAGCACCGCGCGGGCCGTATCTTCGCCCTCCGGTCGACCGCGATCGCCGCCGTGATCGTGAAGTTCGCGGAGACGATGAACGGCATCCGCCCGGTGCGCGCGTTCCGCCGGGAGGCCGCCAACGACGCGGACTTCCAGGTGCTCAACCGGCGCCACGAGAAGACGAACGGCGACGCCCTGCTGGAGATGGCCCGCTATGTCCTCGGCTCCCGCCTCGTCGCCAACACGGCGGTCGCCGGGATCGTGCTGTGGGGCGCGTACCGGGTGGCCTCGGGTTCGCTGGCGCTGGGTGTGCTGGCCGCCGCGGTGCTGTATCTGCGCCGCCTGTACGACCCGATCGACAGGCTCGGTATGTTCCTCAACTCCTACCAGTCCGCGGCGGCTTCGCTGGAGAAGATCGCCGGCCTGCTGGCCCAGACTCCGTCCGTGCCGGAGCCGTCCGCGCCGCGGCGGCTGCCCGCTCTCGCGTCCGAGCACCCCGGTCGCGAGGTCGTCTTCGACGACGTCCGCTTCGCGTACCGGACCGGCGGCGAGGTCCTTCCCTCCTTCTCGCTCACACTGCCCGCGGGGCAGACGGTGGCCGTCGTCGGCTCGACGGGCGCGGGCAAGTCGACGCTGGCCAAGCTCCTGGCCCGCTTCTACGACCCTTCGGAGGGCCGGGTCCTCCTCGACGGTGTCGATCTGCGCGATCTCTCCGTGCCCGAACTGCGGCGCGGTGTGGTGATGGTGACCCAGGAGGCGTTCCTGTTCTCCGGCACGGTCGCCGAGAACATCGCGATCGGCCGCCCCGACGCGTCCCGCGAGGAGATCGAGCGGGCCGCGAAGGCGATCGGCGCCCACGATTTCATCAGCGTCCTGCCCGAGGGCTACGACACGGACGTACGCAAACGGGGTGGCCGTATCTCGGCCGGTCAGCGCCAACTGGTCGCCTTCGCCCGGGCGTTGCTCGCCGACCCGGCGGTCCTCATCCTCGACGAGGCGACCAGCTCCCTGGACATCCCCGGCGAACGGGCGGTCCAGCGCGCCATGGCGACGGTCCTGCGCGGCCGTACGGCCGTGGTCATTGCGCACCGCCTGTCGACGGTGGAGATCGCCGACCGTGTCCTGGTGATGGAGCACGGGCGGATCGTCGAGGACGGCGGCCCGGCCGAACTGATCGCGGGAACGGGACGGTTCGCGGATCTGCACAGGGCCTGGCGGGACAGTCTGGCTTGAGGAAGGTCCTTTCGCCCCCTCCGTCCCAGACCCCGCTCCTCGAACGCCGGAAGGGTTTATTTCAGCCCGTCCGGCGTTCGAGGACGAGGCCGTTGAGGCCGCTGGCGGGGGCCTGGGGCGGCAGCCCCAGGTACGGGACGGAACGGGGCGGAGGGGGCGGACAAAGAAGGGGGAGCTGATGATCGACGCGTACGAGGATCCGGGGACGCCGGACTGTCGTGGTGGCTGGCGGTATCTGTGGTGGCTGATCACCCGGCAGGCGGGACGGTCCGCCGCCGGCGCGCTGATCGCCAGCGTGTGGATGGCGCTCCTGGCGCTGACGCCGTATCTGCTGTCCCGCGCGATCGACGACGGTCTGGAGCCGGGCGACCAGTCCGCGTTGGTCGGCTGGACCGCCGCCGTGCTGGCCATCGGAGTGTTCAACGCCTGGCTGGGCGTGATGCGGCACCGCACCATGACCAAGCTCCGGATGGACGCCAACTTCCGTACGGTCAAGGTCGTGGTCGAGCATTCGACCCGGCTGGGAGCCGCTCTGTCGCGCCAGGTCGGGGCCGGGGAGGTCGTCACGATCGGCGTCGGCGACGTGCAGACGATCAGCGTGTCGCTGACCGTCGTCGGCCCCGGTCTGGCCGCGGTCTTCACCTACGGCGTGGTGGCGGTGCTGCTGCTGTCGGTCTCACTCCAGCTGGCCGTGGTGATCCTGCTCGGGGTGCCGCTGATCGCCGTGCTCATCGGGCCGCTGATGAGGAGACTGCAGGGCACGGAGACGGAGTACCGCGAGCGGCAGGGCGTGCTGACCGCCCGGATCGGCGACCTGGCCGGCGGCCTGCGGGTCCTCAACGGCCTGGGCGGCAAGGGGCTGTTCGCCGACGCCTTCCGCCGCGACTCGCAGGCGCTGCGGGCGCAGGGGTACCGGGTCGGGTCGGCGACCAGCTGGCTCCAGGCGCTGGGCACGGGGCTGCCGACGCTTTTCCTCTCCGTGGTGACGTGGCTCGCGGCCCGGCTGACCGCCCAAGGGGACATCACGGTCGGCGAGTTGGTGTCGGTCTACGGCTATGTCGCGGTCCTCGTGATGCCGGTGGCCTTCGTCATCGAGTGCGGCTACCAGCTCAGCCGGGGCGTGGTCGCCGCCCGGCGCGTCGCACGGTTCCTGGCCCTGCAGCCCGCCGCCAGTCGCGCGGACGCGCTGGACGCGCCCTCCTCGCCCGCGGCGCTGCATGATCCGGAGTCCGGAGTCCGGGTGGTGCCGGGGCAGCTGACCGCGCTGGTCGGTGCCCGACCCGCGGAGTCCGCGGCCGTGGTCGACCGCCTCGGCCGGTATGCGCAATCGGCGGTGACCTGGGGCGGCGTACGGCTCGACGAGATCGCCCTGCCGCAGGTGCGCGAGCGGATCCTGGTCGCGGACAACGAGGCCGATCTGTTCGCGGGCACCCTGCGCGAGCTGGTCTCGGGCAGCCGGGAGCACGACGACGAAGCCGTGGCACGGGCCGTGCACGCGGCCGTGGCGGACGACATCGTCCTCGGTCTGCCGGACGGTCTCGACTCGGCCGTCGACGCGCAGGGCCGCAGTCTCTCCGGCGGCCAGCGGCAGCGGGTCCGTCTCGTGCGGGCGCTCCTTGCCGACCCGGAGGTGCTGCTCGCGGTCGAACCCACCTCGGCGCTCGACGCGCACACCGAGGCGGCCGTCGCGGCCCGGCTGCGCACCGCGCGCTCCGGCCGTACCACCGTCGTCACCAGCACCTCGCCGCTGTTGCTGGACCAGGTGGATACCGTGTGTTTCCTGGTCGACGGCAAGGTCACGGCCGTAGGAACCCATCGCGACCTCCTCGACGGGGAGCCGGGCTACCGCGCGCTGGTGGCCCGCGACACGGATCTGGAGGCGGACTCGGAGCCGGAGGCGGATGCGGAGCCGGAGGCGGACACGGACCCGCGGTCGGCCGTCGACGCCGAGGAGGCCGTGCGATGAGCGCACACCTGCCGATCGCCGAGCCCGCCGATGTGCGCCGGGCGTCGGTGCGGCTGATCCGGGCGGACGGGCGGGCCTTCGCCGCCGTGCTCGGCCTCAACGTGCTGGCCGCCGGGGCCGGTCTGGTCGGGCCCTGGCTGCTCGGGCGGATCATCGACGACGTACGGGCCGGGGAGGGTGTGGACGCCGTGGACCGGCTGGCGTTCGTCATCCTGGTGTGCTCGCTGGCGCAGCTGCTGCTGGCACGGTGGGCCCGGTATGTGGGGTACCGCTTCGGGGAGCGGACGCTGGCGCGGGTGCGGGAGGAGTTCGTCGAGCGGGCGCTGACGCTGCCGGCCTCGGTCGTGGAGCGGGCGGGCACGGGCGACCTGACCGCGCGTGGCACCGCCGATGTCACCGTGGTGGGCAACACCCTGCGCGACGCGGGACCCGAGCTGCTCATCGCCTCCGCCCAGGCGCTGTTCATCCTCGGCGCGGTCTTCGTCATCGACCCGCTGCTCGGCGGCTGCGGGGTGCTCGGCCTGGTCGGCATCTGGTTCGCGCTGCGCTGGTATCTGCGCCGGGCCCGCACCGGCTATCTCGCCGAGGGCGCCGCCACGTCGGAGGTCGCCGAGATCCTCGCGGCGACCGCGTCCGGCGCCCGCACGGTCGAGGCGTTCGGACTGCAGAAGCGCCGGACCGCCGCCAGCCGGGACGCGCTGGAGACCGCCCGCCGGAAACGGATGTGGACGCTGTTCCTGCGCAGCGTGTTCTTCCCGGCCGTGGAGATCTCGTACGTCATTCCCGTGGTCGGAGTGCTGCTGGTGGGCGGCGCCCTGCACGCGCGGGGTGCGATGAGCCTGGGTGTCGTGGTCTCCGCGGCCCTGTACATGCGCCAGCTGGGCGAACCGCTGGACCAGATCCTGAACCGGGTCGAGCAACTGCAGTCCAGCAGCGCCTCCTTCGCCCGTGTGGAGGGCCTCGCCCGGGCTCCGCAGGCCGTACCGTCCGGCTCCCCCACCCCGGCGGACGACCGGATCGACGTGACCGGTGTGCGCTACTCCTACGAGCGCGGGGGCGAGGTGCTGCGCGGGGTCGATCTGACCGTGCGGCCCGGGGAGCGGCTGGCCGTGGTCGGACCGTCCGGCGCAGGGAAGACCACCCTGAGCAGGCTGTTGGCGGGCGTCGACGCGCCGGGCACCGGCACGGTGACGGTCGGCGGGGTCCCGATCGTCGCGCTCGACCCCGAGCAGCTGCGCCGGCAGGTCGTCCTGGTCACCCAGGAGCACCACGTGTTTCTCGGCACGGTCCGGGACAACCTGCTGATCGCCGAACCCGCTGCCACCGACGCCGAGTTGTGGGCGGCCCTCGCCGCGGTCGGCGCCGAGGACTGGGCCGAGGAGCTGCCGGAAGGCCTGGACACCCGGCTGGGCCCCGAGAGCCACTGGGTGGACGGCTCCCGCGCCCAGCAACTCGCCCTGGCCCGGGTCGCCTTGGCCGACCCGCACACGCTGATCCTCGACGAGGCGACCGCGCTCCTGGACCCGACGACCGCCCGCCATACGGAACGCGCGCTGGCCGCCGTACTCGAAGGGCGCACCGTCATCGCCATCGCGCACCGTCTGCACACCGCGCACGACGCGGACCGGGTGGCCGTGATGGAGGACGGCCGCCTGACCGAACTCGGCACGCACGACGAGCTGGTGGCGGCCGAGGGGGCGTACGCGGCGCTGTGGCATTCGTGGCACGGGGAGCGACGGTCTTCGGGCGGCTGACATGCGGCGGGGCCCGGTCGGAGCTTCTTTCGCCCCGCTGATTTTCAGCCCGTCCGGCGTTTGAGGACGAGCGCGTCAGCGCGATGCGGGGGGTCTGGGGGGGGCGGCAGCCCCCCCCAGATACGGGACGGGTAGGGGCGGAGGGGGCGAACAAACCCCCCCGGCCCCGCATTCCCTGGTTGAATGATCAGCCCGTCGGACCAGGGGGAGACATGGGGCTGGAGACGACCGTCGCCGTGGCGGGGTTACTGGTGGCGATCGTGGCGGCGGCGCTCGCCTGGGCTCCGCAGCGGCTGGCGAGCCGGGACCGCGGCGTCGACCTGTTCGTCCGGGTCCGGAGTCATCTCAAGTCCCGCCGTGCCGAGTTGAGCACCGCGGGCGCCGACGGCCAGACCGAGCACCGCGCCGACCCGGAACTGGTCCTGCTGACCCGGCCCGGCTGGATCCCGCCCCGACCGCTCCCCTTGGACACCGTCCGCATGACGCTGCGCGAACCCCGCGAACTGCGGGAACTGGTCGAGGCCGGGAAGCTCGCTCCGGTGATCGACCGGACGTACGGCTCGTTGAGCGAGGTGCCGGAGGCCATCCGCTACATGGAAGTGGAGCACGTCCGCGCGAAGGTCGTCGTGACGGTGTGACGCCGGCTCCGGGCGGGGCAGCGAGCGCGGCACCGCCGCGACGAGCTGCCAGGCGTTGTCGCCGGCGTCCAGCCAGTTGGGATACGGGATTCACCGCACCGTCAACTCCCTTCGTGGGAGCGGCGGTCCGGCGGACCGCCGGTTGCACGGCAGGATCCTGCCGGATCTGCTGCGGGTCGGTTCCCGGGGCATGTCGGTGGAGCGAATTTCCTCTCACGCGCCCGGGAAGCGGCGGAGAAGATCCGAAGAAGATCCGCACACCGTCCAACAAAGGGTTCGTATACCGAACATGACCACCCGGACAACGAACCATTTCCGGCCAAGTTCTTGATGCGCTCCTGACAGGGAGCGTGATCCCCTGCCACTCTTCCCACGGTTACTTCACAGCAACCCCATAGCTGTGTCGCTGTGTTGTACGTACGACACCCCATGCACCTGGTTCCGCGTACCGCCCTGTTCTGCCCGGACGGGTCACCCATCGTCCGGTCTCCCCTGGCCGCGCGACCCGCGGCCACGCAGAAGGAGTCAGTGTTGAGTAGCAGTTCTCCCCACAGACGCACCTCCCACATCACCAAGCGCCGTGTCGCGGGCGTCGCCCTCGTCGGCGTCTCCGCCCTGTTGGCCGCGGCCGTCCAGTCGGGCGCCGCGAGCGCCGCCCCGGAGAAGGCACCTCGGGCGGGCAAGGTCAACCCCGGCGCGGTCGCCATGAAGCTCACCCCTTCGCAGCGCGCGGAGCTCATACGCGACGCCAACGCGGCCAAGGCGACCACCGCCAAGGACCTGGGCCTCGGGGCCAAGGAGAGCCTGGTGGCCCGCGATGTCATCAAGGACCACGACGGCACCGTCCACACCCGCTACGAGCGGACGTACGCCGGACTCCCGGTCCTCGGTGGCGACTTGGTGGTCGACACCGCCAAGTCGGGCAAGACCGAGCACGTCTACAAGGCGACGAAGGCCACCCTCAAGGTCGCCACCCTCAAGCCCGCGGTCGCCGCCTCCAAGGCGGAGAAGCAGGCCCTGTCCGCCGCCAAGGCCGCGGGGTCGAAGAAGACCGACGCGGACCGCGCGCCCCGCAAGGTGATCTGGGCGGCGAGCGGCACGCCGGTCCTGGCGTACGAGACGGTGGTCGGCGGTCTTCAGGACGACGGCACGCCGAACCAGCTGCACGTCATCACCGACGCCGCCACCGGCAAGAAGCTCTACGAGTACCAGGGCATCAAGAACGGCATCGGCAACACCCAGTACAGCGGCCAGGTGACCCTGACGACCACCCAGTCGGGCTCCACCTTCACGCTGAACGACGGGGCCCGCGGCGCCCACAAGACGTACAACCTGAACCACGGGACGTCCGGCACCGGCACGCTGTTCTCCCAGACGAACGACACCTGGGGCAACGGCACCACGTCGAACGCCGCGACCGCCGGTGCCGACGCGCACTACGGCGCCGCGGAGACCTGGGACTTCTACAAGAACACCTTCGGCCGCAGCGGCATCAAGAACAACGGCGTGGGTGCGTACTCGCGCGTCCACTACGGCAACGCGTACGTCAACGCGTTCTGGGACGACGGCTGCTTCTGCATGACGTACGGCGACGGGTCCGGCAACGCCGACCCGCTGACCTCGCTGGACGTCGCGGGCCACGAGATGAGCCACGGCGTCACCTCCAACACCGCGGGCCTCAACTACTCCGGTGAGTCCGGCGGTCTGAACGAGGCGACGTCCGACATCTTCGGCACCGGCGTCGAGTTCTACGCCAACAACTCCTCCGACGTCGGCGACTACCTCATCGGCGAGAAGATCGACATCAACGGCGACGGCACCCCGCTGCGCTACATGGACAAGCCCAGCAAGGACGGCGGTTCCGCCGACTCCTGGTACTCGGGTGTCGGCAACCTCGACGTGCACTACTCGTCGGGTGTCGCCAACCACTTCTTCTACCTGCTGAGCGAGGGCAGCGGCGCCAAGGTCATCAACGGCGTGAGCTACAACTCGCCGACCTCGGACGGCCTTCCGGTCACCGGCATCGGCCGCGACAAGGCGCTGCAGATCTGGTACCGGGCGCTCACCACCAAGTTCACCTCGACCACCAACTACGCGGCGGCCCGTACCGGCACGCTCGCGGCGGCGGGTGAGCTGTACGGTACGACGAGCGCCGAGTACACGGCCGTGCAGAACGCGTGGGCGGCCGTGAACGTCGGTTCACGTCCGGGCGGTGGCGGCGGCGGCACGTCGTTCGAGAACATGGCCGACGTATCGATTCCGGACAACGGCGCGGCGGTCACCTCGTCGATCACGGTCAGCGGCCGCACCGGCAACGCGCCGTCGAACCTCGCGGTCGCCGTCGACATCGTGCACACCTGGCGCGGCGACCTGGTCATCGACCTGGTGGCTCCGGACGGGTCGACGTACCGCCTGAAGAACTTCAGCTCCTCCGACTCGGCGGACAACGTGCAGGCGACCTACACGGTCAACGCGTCCTCCGAAGTCGCCAACGGCACCTGGAAGTTGAAGGTCCAGGACCAGGCGGCGCAGGACACCGGCTACATCAACAGCTGGAAGCTGACCTTCCCGTAGACCGCTGGTGAATTCCGCGGCAAGGACAGGGCGCCGTCCCGGAGGTTCAACTCCCCGGGGCGGCACCCCCTTTGCCAGGTCCTGGCCCGCGTTTTGTTGCCACTTGACGAAGATCGACCTCGCACAAAGAGCACCCCACTGTTCACCCAAAGGACGATTTTCGGCCAAGGTCTTTATGGGCTCCTGACATGTACGCGCCCCAGATGGCACTCTTCCACCGCACGGCTCACCCGCACCGCAACTTCACACTTCCGTTCGGCCACCCCACGCCGTTCGGTCGCCCCCACAAAAGGAGCTTGCGTGACCCCCCTCTACGCGCGTCACAAGCGCACCACTCTGGCCATAGCCACCGCTGTCGCGGCCGGAGCCCTGCTCGCCACCGGTATGACCACCGGCGCTTCCGCCCAGCCCGAGGCGACCCCCGACGGCAGGACGACCCTCGCCGGCGCCCCGGTCCAGCTGTCCTCGGCGGCGCGTACGACCCTCATCCACAAGGCCCAGGCCACGAGCACCGAGACGGCTCAGGAGATAGGCCTCGGCGCCAAGGAGAAGCTGGTCGTCCGCGACGTCGTCAAGGACGCCGACGGCACCGTCCACACCCGCTACGAGCGCACGTACAACGGCCTTCCGGTCCTCGGCGGCGACCTGGTCGTCCACCAGAAGCCCGGCAAGACCCAGAGCGTGACCAAGGCGACGAAGGCCACCATCAAGGTCGCCTCCCTCAAGCCGCAGATCGCCGCCGCCAAGGCCGAGAAGCAGGCGCTGACCGCCGCGAAGTCCGCGGGCTCGGACAGGACCACGGCCGACAAGGCGCCCCGCAAGGTGATCTGGGCGGGCTCCGGCACCCCGGTCCTGGCGTACGAGACGGTCGTGGGCGGTCTCCAGGACGACGGCACCCCGAACGAGCTGCACGTCATCACCGACGCGGCCACCGGCAAGAAGCTCTACGAGTACCAGGGCATCGAGACCGGCACCGGCCACAGCCTGTACTCGGGCGACGTCACCCTGAACACCACCAAGTCGGGCTCGACGTACCAGCTGACCGACGGGACGCGCGGCAGCCACAAGACGTACAACAAGTCGCACACGACCAGCTCGTCGGCGGGCACCCTGTTCACCGACGCGGACGACGTCTGGGGCACCGGCGCGGCCTCCAGCTCCACCACCGACCAGACCGCGGCCGTCGACGCCGCGTACGGTGCGCAGGAGACGTGGGACTTCTACAAGAACACCTTCGGCCGCAGCGGCATCAAGAACAACGGCGTCGCCGCCTACTCCCGCGTCCACTACGGCAACGCGTACGTCAACGCGTTCTGGGACGACAGCTGCTTCTGCATGACGTACGGCGACGGTGACGGCAACACCCACCCGCTGACGTCCCTGGACGTGGCCGGCCACGAGATGAGCCATGGCGTCACGGCCAACACCGCGGGTCTGAACTACAGCGGTGAGTCCGGCGGTCTGAACGAGGCCACCTCCGACATCTTCGGCACCGGCGTCGAGTTCTACGCGGCGAACTCCAAGGATGTCGGTGACTACCTCATCGGTGAGAAGATCGACATCAACGGCGACGGCACCCCGCTGCGCTACATGGACAAGCCCAGCAAGGACGGCGGCTCCGCCGACTCCTGGTCCTCCGGCGTCGGCAACCTCGACGTGCACTACTCGTCGGGCGTGGCGAACCACTTCTTCTACCTCCTCTCGGAGGGCAGCGGCGCCAAGACGATCAACGGGGTCAGCTACAACTCCCCGACGTCCAACGGCTCCACGGTCACCGGCATCGGCCGCGCCAAGGCGCTGCAGATCTGGTACAAGGCGCTGACGACGTACTTCACGTCGACGACGAACTACAAGGCCGCCCGCACGGGCACGCTCTCGGCGGCGGCCGCCCTGTACGGCTCCGGCAGCACCGAGTACAACGCGGTGGCCGCGGCCTGGTCCGCGGTCAACGTGAGCTAGCCCTCACGTAACGAGAGCCAGTTCTCGCGCAGTTGAACGATGGCGGTACCCGGAGAGAGGGCAACTCCGGGTACCGCCTTACGCTGTCCCCCATGCCCTACACGTACGAGGACGTGGGCGCGACCCGCGAGGACCGCTGCCCGCCGGGCTTCCACCGACTGCACGTCCGCTCCCGGATCGGCGAGGGCGAGGCCGTCTTCCGCCGCGCCTCCGAGGCCCTCATGACCTGGGAAATGCATCGCGCGCTGGGCGTCGGCATCACCGCCGACGCGGACAAGGCGGCCCCCGGAGTCGACGTCACGGTCGGCCTCGGCCCCATCAAGGCCCCCTGTCGCGTGGTCTGGACGGCCGAGGAGCCCCGCCGCACCGCCTGGGCCTACGGCACGCTTTCCGGCCATCCCGAGTGCGGCGAGGAGTCCTTCGTCATCACCCGCACGGGCGACGGCACCGTCTGGCTCACCATCACCGCCTTCAGCCGCGCGGCCAAGTGGTACGCCCGCGCGGGCGGAGCCGCCACACGGGGACTCCAGCACGCGTACGCCCAGAGGTGCGGGAAGGTACTGCGCCGGTTGTGCGCGGGCCTGGACAGCTGACGGACCCGGTGATTCGACAGGCCTGAGAGGTGAGGGGGCCCTCCGCGCAACCGGCGCCTCACCTCACCGCATCAGAACCCCCGCCCCCTCCCCCATCTCCTCCGACGGCACCGCCACCAGCCCCACCTCCGCACTCGACGCGAGCAAGCGGTGCGTGGGCAGGATCCGGACCGTGTAGCCGAAGGGGCCGGTGCGGTCCAGGGAGAGCGGGCCCTCGTACGCCCAGCGTCCCTCCAGGTCCGGGCCGCCCGCCGGTTTCAGCGGCACGCACACCGCGTCCGCGATGCGGTCGTCGGAGTCGACACGGCCCGCGACGGCCTGGACCTCGACGTCGTCGGGGGCGAGGTCGCCGAGGCCCACGCGGACGCGCAGGGACAGCGTGGTGCCGAGTTCGGCGGTCGTCGTGGCGGAGGAGGCCTCGACGTGGTCGACGGTGACCTGCGGCCAGGCGGCCCGGACGCGGGACTTCCAGGCGGCCAGTTCGCGGGCCGTGTCCGCGGTGAGCGAGCGGTGGGCGCGGGCCGCCGGGGTGTACAGGCGCTCCACGTATTCGCGAACCATCCGGCCCGCGAGCACCTTCGGGCCGAGGTGGGTCAGCGTCTGGCGGACCATCTCGATCCAGCGGTCGGGCAGGCCGCCCTGGCCCCGCTCGTAGAAGCGGGGGGCCACGCGCTTTTCGAGCAGGTCGTACAGCGCCGCCGCCTCCAGGTCATCGCGACGGTCGTCGTCGGTCGCCGTACCGTCCGCCGTCGGGATCGCCCAGCCGAAGTCGGGCTGGAACCACTCGTCCCACCAGCCGTCCAGGACGGACAGGTTCAGGCAGCCGTTGAGCGCCGCCTTCATGCCGGAGGTCCCGCAGGCCTCCAGGGGGCGCAGCGGGTTGTTCAGCCAGATGTCGCACCCCGGGTACAGCTTCTGCGCCATCGCCATCCCGTAGTCGGGCAGGAACACGATCCGGTGACGTACTCGCGGGTCGTCCGCGAACCGGACCAGCTCCTGGACCAGGCGTTTTCCGCCGTCGTCCGCGGGATGGGCCTTGCCCGCGACCACGATCTGGATCGGGCGCTCGGCGTGCAGAAGGAGATCCATGAGGCGGTCGCGGTCCCGCAGCATCAGGGTCAGGCGTTTGTACGAGGGGACGCGGCGCGCGAAGCCGATGGTCAGGACGTCCGGGTCCAACACCCCGTCGATCCAGCCCAGTTCGGCGCTACCGGCGCCGCGCTGGCGCCAGGACGCGTACAGGCGCTCCCGTACCTCCAGCACCAGCTGTTCACGCAGCACCCTGCGCAGATCCCAGATCTCCTGGTCCGCGATCTCGGCCACCGCGTCCCAGCGGTCCGAGCCGCCGACCGTCAAGGCGTCCTCGGTGCGCTGCGCGCCGATCTGCCGGGCGCCGAGGCGGAAGACTTCCGGGGCCACCCAGGTCGGCGCGTGCACGCCGTTGGTCACGGAGGTGATCGGGACCTCCTCCGGGTCGAATCCCGGCCACAGGCCCGAGAACATCTCCCGGCTGACGTGACCGTGGAGCAGCGAGACCCCGTTCGCCCGCTGTCCGAGGCGCAGCCCCATCACCGCCATGTTGAAGAGGTTCGGCTCGCCTCCGGGGTAGGTCTCCATGCCGAGGCCCAGGATCCGTTCCACGTCGATGCGCGGGAGTTCGGCGTCCGTACCGAAGTGGCGGGCCACCAGCTCCCGGTCGAAGCGGTCGATCCCGGCGGGCACGGGGGTGTGGGTGGTGAAGACCGTGCCGGCCCTGACCGCCTCCAGGGAGGACTCGAAGTCCAGCCCGTGGTCCGCGAGTTCGGCGATCCGCTCCAGGCCGAGGAAGCCCGCGTGCCCCTCGTTCGTGTGGAACACCTCGGGCTGCGGGTGGCCGGTGAGCCGGCAGTACGTCCGTACCGCGCGCACCCCTCCTATGCCGAGGAGCATCTCCTGCAGCAGGCGGTGCTCGCTGCCGCCGCCGTACAGCCGGTCGGTCACCCCGCGTTCGCCGAAGTCGTTCTCCTCGACGTCGGAGTCGAGCATGAGGAGCGGGACACGGCCGACCTGGGCCAGCCAGATCCGGGCCCGCAGCGCACGTCCGCCGGGGAGGGCCAGCGAGACCTGGGCGACGGTGCCGTCGGATTCGCGCAGGGGCACCAGAGGCAGCTCGTTCGGGTCCAGGACCGGATAGTGCTCCTGCTGCCAGCCGTCGCGCGACAGGGTCTGCCGGAAGTAGCCGTGCCGGTAGAGCAGACCGACCCCGATCAGCGGAACGCCCAGGTCACTGGCGGCCTTCAGATGATCGCCCGCGAGGATGCCGAGGCCCCCGGAGTACTGCGGCAGCGCGGCCGTGATGCCGAACTCGGGCGAGAAGTAGGCGATGGCGGCGGGCAGTTCGGAGGACTGGGACTGGTACCAGCGGTCGCCGGTCACGTAGTCGCGCAGATCGTCGGCGACCGCGGAAAGGCGGCGCAGGAAGCGGCGGTCCTCGGTGAGCTCCGCGAGGCGCCCGGTCGACACACTGCCGAGCAGGCGGACGGGGTCGCCGTCCGAGGCGGCCCAGCGCTCCGGGTCGACGGACTGGAAGAGGTCGCGGGTCTCGGCATGCCAGGACCAGCGGAGGTTGCGTGCCAGGTCACTGAGCGGGTGAAGGGCTTCGGGGAGTACGGGTCGAACGGTGAATCTGCGGATTGCCTTCACAATTCCACCTTCACGGAGGACGTAACGGAGGACGTAGGCGGCAGGAGGGCGTATGTGGCAGGACGTACGCCGAAGAGGGACACACGCCCTTGTGCGTCCTTCGTCACCCACGACGGTAGCGGCGAGGGTGCCTTCGCAACACGGCGCATCGAGGCCCGGTCAGTCGATCGGGCGGACTATGTGACTTCGGCGGGAATTCGCCGCAACCTTCACGCGTACGCCACGGCCGATATGGCCGATTCCGCCCTCCTGGGCGGCCTTGTGGTGCTTCACGCCGCACGAGAGGCTCGCCAGGTGGCGTACGGCCGGATCCACCCACCTCGGCCGGCTCCGGCCCCCGTACGCCGAGTTGAGGAGGGGAACTCAAGTCATGGCACAGACGAGACAGAGGCGTCTGCGCTGGGCGGGGGGCCTCACCGCGGTCACGACGGCCGCGGTGCTTTCGGCCATCACCCTGCCCGCGCACGCCGCCCCGGAGGGGCAGATACTCGGCGCCGGCGATCCCGGTTCCGTCAGCGGGAGTTACATCGTGACACTCAAGGGGGGAACACAGGCTCCGTCGTCGGCGGGAAAGGGCATCGCCGAGAAGTACGGGGCGAGAATCAGCCACACCTACGGCACGGCCCTCAACGGCTATGCCGTGAAGGTCAACGAGAAGCAGGCCCGGCGGCTCGCGGCCGACTCCCTCGTGGCCTCCGTCGTCCAGGACACCCGGGTCGAACTCGACCACTACCAGAAGAACCCGCCGTCGTGGGGCCTGGACCGCATCGACCAGCCGAACCTGCCGCTCGACAAGGGCTACACCTGGCCCGAATCGGCGGGCGCCGGCGTGACCGCGTACGTCATCGACACCGGCATCCGGATCACGCACAAGGACTTCGGCGGCCGGGCGAGCTACGGCTGGGACTTCGTCGGCAACGACAAGACGGCCAAGGACGGCAACGGGCACGGCACGCATGTCGCCGGGACCATCGTGGGCACCAAGTACGGCGTGGCCAAGAAGGCCAAGGTCGTCGCCGTCCGCGTCCTCGACAACGCCGGATCCGGCACCACCGCGCAGGTCATCGCGGGCATCGACTGGGTGACCAAGCACGCGAAGAAACCGGCCGTGGCGAACCTGAGCCTGGGCGGGTTCGCGAACTCCCAGCTGGACGCCGCCGTCCGCAACTCCATCGCCTCCGGAGTGACCTACGCGGTGGCGGCGGGCAACGACGGACTTCCGGCCGCTCTCTACTCCCCGGCCCGGGTCAGCCAGGCCCTCACGGTCGGCGCGAGCGACAAGACGGACGCACGGGCGAGCTTCTCGAACACCGGTTCGGCGCTCGACCTGTTCGCGCCCGGCGTGGCGATCACCTCGGCGTCCTACGCGAGTGACACGGGGAAGGCGACCTTCTCCGGTACGTCGATGGCGAGCCCGCACGTGGCGGGCGCGGCCGCGCTCTATCTGGCCGACCATTCCAGGGCCACGCCCGCCCAAGTGGCCAAAGCGCTGGTAAAACAGGCCGTTTCGGGGAAGATCTCGGGCGCGGGGCTCGGCTCACCGAACAAGCTCCTGCAGGTCAACAACCCCTAGCGGGCCCCGGGGACACCGACCGGCCTCGACCTCACAGGACGAGGCCGGTCTTGTGTGTAGACATACGCGTGAGTAGTTAACAAAGTGCCGGATTGCCCACCCGAATAGGGTGGGAAGGCTCCTCCGGTACGCCCCGCAGGCCCCACCTCCCCACACCCTCATCCGCCCACCCACGTTGACGCGGACAGGAGCGGTCATGCCCGCAACGCACCACACGTCGCCACCCCCGACGACCACCTCCGACGCAACCCCCATACGCACGACCGACGCCGATCCCCGCACCACGGAGAAACCCTCCGCCGAGACCAGGGCCGAGACCCGCGCCCCCACCACCGGCACCACGAGCACCACCGGCACGACCGTTGGGCGCATCCCCGTCGTCGACGTCCGCCCGATCGTCCTCGGCGGCCGCCGTCCCGCGAAGGCGGTGGTCGGCGAGTCCTTCGAGATCTCGGCGACGGTCTTCCGCGAGGGCCATGACGCGGTGGCCGCGAACGTCGTCCTGCGTGATCCGGACGGCCGCACCGGCCCCTGGACCCCGATGCGCGAACTGGCCCCCGGTACCGACCGCTGGGGCGCCACGGTGTCCGCCGGGAAGGAGGGCCGCTGGACGTACGCGGTAGAGGCGTGGGGCGATCCGATCACCACCTGGCGGCACCACGCGGGCATCAAGATCCCGGCCGGCATGGACACGGAACTGGTCCTCGAGGAGGGCGCCCGGCTGCACGAGCGGGCGGCCACCGGAGTGCCGAAGAGCAAGGGCCGCCGGGACACGATCCTGCGGACCGTCGACGCGCTGCGCGACCTCGACCGCCCCGCCTCGGCCCGCCTCGCCGCCGCCCTCACCCCTGAGGTCGACGAGATCCTCGCCCGCCATCCGCTGCGCGAACTCATCACGTCTTCGGAGCCGTTGACACTGCAGGTGGAGCGGGAGCGGGCGCTGTACGGCTCCTGGTACGAGTTCTTCCCGCGCTCGGAGGGCAGTCCGGAGCATCCTCATGGCACGTTCCGTACGGCGGCCGAACGCCTTCCCGCGATCGCGGAGATGGGCTTCGACGTCGTCTACCTGCCCCCGATCCATCCCATCGGCACGACCTTCCGCAAGGGTCCCAACAACAGTCTGTCCGCGGGCCCGGACGACGTCGGTGTGCCCTGGGCGATCGGTTCCCCGGAGGGCGGCCACGACGCGGTCCACCCGGACCTGGGCACGATCGACGACTTCGACGCGTTCGTACGCCGGGCCGCGGGCGTCGGCCTGGAGGTGGCCCTCGACTTCGCGCTCCAGTGCTCCCCCGACCACCCGTGGGTGGAGAAGCACCCCGAGTGGTTCCACCACCGGTCGGACGGCACGATCGCGTACGCCGAGAACCCGCCGAAGAAGTACCAGGACATCTACCCGATCGCCTTCGACAAGGACATGCCGGGCCTGGTCCAGGAGACGCTGCGTGTGCTGCGGCACTGGATGAGCCATGGCGTACGGATCTTCCGTGTCGACAATCCGCACACCAAACCGGTGGTGTTCTGGGAACAGGTGATCGCGGACATCAACCGCACCGACCCCGACGTGGTCTTCCTGGCGGAGGCGTTCACCCGCCCGGCGATGATGCACACGCTCGCGGCCATCGGCTTCCAGCAGTCGTACACCTACTTCACCTGGCGCAACAGCAAGGAGGAGCTGACCGACTACCTCACCGAGCTGTCGGGCGAGGCCGCCGCGTACATGCGGCCCAACTTCTTCGTCAACACCCCGGACATCCTGCACGAGTTCCTGCAGCGAGGCGGTCGGCCGGCCTTCGAGGTACGGGCGGTTCTCGCCGCGACGCTGTCTCCGACCTGGGGGATCTACAGTGGGTATGAACTCTGTGAGAACACCCCGCTGCGCAACGGCAGCGAGGAGTATCTGAACTCCGAGAAGTACCAACTGCGGCCGCGCGACTGGGAGTCGGCGGAGCGTGACGGACGTAGCATCGCGCCATTGGTGGGCGCGCTCAACGCGATCAGGCGGCGCAGCCCCGCGCTGCGTCAGTTGCGCGACCTCCATTTCCATCACACGGACAAGGAGGCGGTGATCGCCTACTCGAAGTCTGTAGCGGACGCACGCGGTTCGAACACGGTTGTGGTGGTGGCCAACCTCGACCCTCACCACACCCAGGAGGCCACGGTCTCGTTGGACATGCCGCAACTCGGCCTGGACTGGCACGAGTCCGTGCCGGTGCGCGACGAGCTCACCGGCGAGACCTACCACTGGGGCAGGGCCAACTATGTGCGTCTCGAGCCAGGGCATAGGCCCGCGCACATCCTCACCGTCCTGCGACCGTCCTCACCGCAGATCGGAGGGTCACCCACAACATGATCGTCAACGAGCCCGTCCCGGATACGTTCGAGGACACACCGGCCAGGGACCGCGATCCCGATTGGTTCAAACGTGCCGTCTTCTACGAGGTCCTGGTCCGCTCCTTCCAGGACAGCAACGGCGACGGCGTCGGCGACCTCAAGGGCCTGACCGCGAAGCTGGACTACCTCCAGTGGCTGGGCATCGACTGCCTGTGGCTGCCCCCGTTCTTCAAGTCCCCCCTCAGGGACGGCGGGTACGACGTCTCCGACTACACCGCCGTCCTGCCCGAGTTCGGTGACCTCGCCGACTTCGTCGAGTTCGTCGACGCGGCCCACCAGCGCGGCATGCGCGTCATCATCGACTTCGTCATGAACCACACCAGCGACCAGCACCCGTGGTTCCAGGAGTCCCGCACCCACCCGGACGGCCCCTACGGCGACTACTACGTCTGGGCCGACGACGACAAGCAGTACCAGGACGCCCGCATCATCTTCGTCGACACCGAGGCCTCCAACTGGACCTTCGACCCCGTCCGCAAGCAGTACTACTGGCACCGCTTCTTCTCCCACCAGCCCGACCTCAACTACGAGAACCCGTCGGTGCAGGAGGAGATGATCTCCGCGCTGCGGTTCTGGCTGGACCTGGGCATCGACGGCTTCCGGCTCGACGCGGTGCCGTACCTCTACCAGGTGGAGGGAACCAACTGCGAAAACCTTCCGGCGACGCACGAGTTCCTCAAGCGGGTGCGCAAGGAGATCGACACGCACTATCCGGACACGGTGTTGCTGGCGGAGGCGAACCAGTGGCCGGAGGACGTGGTCGACTACTTCGGCGACTTCCCCTCCGGCGGCGACGAGTGCCACATGGCGTTCCATTTCCCCGTCATGCCGCGCATCTTCATGGCCGTACGCCGCGAGTCCCGCTACCCGGTGTCGGAAATCCTCGCCAAGACCCCGGCCATCCCGTCCGGCTGCCAGTGGGGCATCTTCCTGCGCAACCACGACGAGCTGACCCTGGAAATGGTCACCGACGAGGAACGCGACTACATGTACGCGGAGTACGCCAAGGACCCGCGCATGCGCGCCAACATCGGGATCAGGCGAAGGCTCGCCCCGCTGCTGGACAACGACCGCAACCAGATCGAACTCTTCACCGCCCTGCTGCTGTCCCTGCCCGGCTCACCGATCCTCTACTACGGCGACGAGATCGGCATGGGCGACAACATCTGGCTCGGCGACCGGGACGCCGTGCGCACCCCGATGCAGTGGACCCCCGACCGCAACGCCGGCTTCTCCTCCTGCGACCCGGGCCGCCTGTTCCTGCCCACGATCATGGACCCGGTCTACGGCTACCAGGTCACCAACGTCGAGGCGTCCATGTCGTCGCCCTCCTCGCTGCTGCACTGGACCCGCCGCATGATCGAGATCCGCAAGCAGAACAAAGCCTTCGGCCTCGGCTCCTACACGGAACTCCAGTCCTCGAACCCGGCGGTCATCGCCTTCCTGCGCGAGTACAAGGACGACCTGGTCCTGTGCGTCCACAACTTCTCCCGCTTCGCCCAGCCCACCGAACTGGACCTGCGGGCGTTCAACGGGAGGCACCCGGTCGAGCTGATCGGCGGAGTGCGTTTTCCGGCCATCGGTGAGCTGCCGTACTTGCTCACCCTCGCAGGCCACGGCTTCTACTGGTTCCGGCTCCGCAAGGACGCCGTCTAGAACCCGGACGGCGGGGCGGTTTCTCCCGCCCCGCCCTGGGCACGCATCACTAACACCCCGACTCCCCCGGTCCCGAATCTCCGGGTCTTGGGTCTGTGGGTCCCTGGATCTCTGGGGAAAGGACGCGACGCCATGTCGGAAGCCGTAACCCACTCTTCCACGGCCGCCGTCGCACGCCCCGAACTGCTCGACTCCCTCGATCCGCTGCTGCGGGAGTGGCTGCCGCGGCAGCGGTGGTTCGCGGGCAAAGGGCGTCCGGTGACCGGATTCTCGCTGGTGGCGGGGGTGGAACTACTGCCACCCACGGCCACGTTGGGTCTGCTGCACCTGCTCGTTCGCGCACATCAGCCGCTCACCCCCACCCAGGGTGCCGCCCCGCACCCCGGGGACTGCTACCAGCTGCTGATCGGCGTACGCGAGGCTCTCCCGCCGCGGCTCGCGCCCGCGCTGATCGGGCATCTGGAGGAGGGGCCGCTGGCCGGTCGCACGGTGTACGAGGCGCTGCACGACCCGCGCCCCGCCGACGTCCTCCTCGAAGCGCTGCGCACACAGGCCCGCATCGGGGAGCTGCGCTTCGAGCGTGACCGGCGGCAGGAGATCCGGGACGATCTGGTGCCGCGCCTGGTGACCTCGGAGCAGTCCAACTCGTCCATAGTCTACGGAGATACGTTCATCCTGAAGCTGTTGCGCCGGATGGTGCCGGGGACCAACCCGGACCTGGAGCTTCCGCTCATGCTGTCCCGCGAGGGCTGCGCCCGCGTACCGGCTCCGGCGGCGTGGATGATGGCGGACCTCGGCGAGGAGACGTACGTACTCGGTGTGCTCCAGCCCTTCGTGCGGGGCGCCACGGACGGCTGGGAGCTGGCGCTGCGCGAGCTGGCCAAGGGTGAGGACTTCGGCGACCTCAGCGGCTTCGGCGACCCCGGTGGCTTCGGTTCCGAGGCGCGGGCGCTGGGCCGTGCGACCGCCGAGGTGCACACGGCGCTCGCCCGCGCGCTGCCCACGGTCACGCTGGGCCACGCTCAGATGCGACTGCTGGTCGACGGCATGACCGAGCGCCTGGAGGCGGCCGCGCAGGCGGTGCCGGCGCTGCGTCCGTACGCTCCCGGGCTGCGGAGCGCCTTCGAGGCGCTGGCCGACCTCGCCGCCGAGGGCCACACCTGGACCGCGCAGCGCATCCACGGCGATCTGCACCTCGGCCAGTGCCTGCGCTCACCGTCCGGGCAGTGGTCCCTCATCGACTTCGAGGGCGAGCCGTCGAAACCCCTGGCCGAACGCCGCATGCCACAGCCTCCGGCGCGGGACATCGCGGGCATGCTCCGCTCCTTCGACTACGCGGCCCACTCGCACCGTCCCCCGGTAGCCGGCTGGGCCGACGCCTGCCGGGCCGCCTACTGCACCGGGTACGCCGAGGTCTCCGGCGTCGACCCGCGCACCGACCCCTTACTGCTGCGCGCCTACGAGACGGACAAGGCGGTCTACGAAGTCCTGTACGAGGCCCGGCACCGGCCCGACTGGCTGCCGGTGCCGATGGCGGCGATACGCCGACTCGCCGCATCGCCCTGACCTTTCCCCCTTCCCCACCTCATCCTGCCGAGGAGGCCCTGCCCGTGACTCCCCGCCCTCCGTCCGACGACAGTCCCGACAGTCCGAAGAAGAACGGTACGAAGAAGTCGGCTGCCGCGAAGAAGACGGCGGTGAAGAAGGCCGCTGAGGGGAAAACGACGGCCAAGAAGTCCGCCGCCGGTAAGAAGGCCGCCGCCGCGCAGACGGCTGCCGTGGGTAAGAAGGCCGCTGCAAAGAAGGTCGCCGGGAGCGCGGCTGCCGGGAAGAAGGCCACCGTGAGCAAGGCCGCGAAGGTTTCGAAGAAGGCGCCGGAGCCTGCCGCCGACAGCGCTCCCGTGTTCGCCGGCGTCGACCCCGGTGACCGGGAGCGACTGCTCAACGGCACACATCACGATCCGCACGGTGTGCTGGGAGCCCATCCGGTGCAGGGCGGGGTGGCCTTCCGCGCCTTCCGCCCGTACGCGCTGGCGGTGACCGTCGTGACGGACGACCTGCGCGCCGAGTTGCACGACGACGGGGACGGTTTCTTCTCGGGTCTGCTGCCGCTGCGCGCGGTCCCGGAGTCGTACCGGCTGGTCGTGGCGTACGAGGGGACGGTTCTGGAGACCGAGGACGCGTACCGTTTCCTGCCCGCGCTCGGCGAGTTCGATCTGCATCTGCTCGGCGAGGGCCGGCACGAGCAGTTGTGGCGGGCGCTCGGCGCGGAGCCGATGGTGCACCAGGGCGTGACCGGCACCCGCTTCACGGTGTGGGCCCCCAACGCACGCGGCGTACGCCTGGCCGGCACTTTCAACTTCTGGGACGGCACGGGATACCCGATGCGGTCGCTGGGCTCCTCCGGGGTGTGGGAGCTGTTCGTGCCCTCGATCGGCGAGGGCGAGCTGTACAAGTTCGACATCACCCGCCCCGACGGTACGCGCACGCTGCGCGCCGACCCGATGGCCCGCCGCACCGAGGCTCCGCCGAACACCTCGTCGATCGTCCACGCCTCCCATCATGTGTGGCGGGACGCGGAGTGGATGTCCGGGAGGGCACTGAGGCCCGCACACGAAGCCCCGTTCTCGGTCTACGAGGTGCATCTGCCGTCCTGGCGGCCCGGGCTGACGTACCGCCAGCTGGCCGATCAACTTCCCTCCTACGTCTCGGACTTGGGCTTCACCCACGTGGAGCTGATGCCGATCGCCGAGCATCCCTTCGGCGGGTCGTGGGGCTATCAGGTCACCGGGTTCTACGCGCCCACGGCCCGGCTGGGCACCCCGGACGACTTCAAGCACCTGGTCGACGCGCTGCACCGGGCCGGGATCGGCGTGCTGATGGACTGGGTGCCCGCACACTTCCCGCGCGACGACTGGGCCCTGGCCGAGTTCGACGGACGGACCCTGTACGAGCACGAGGACCCGCTGCGGGCCGCGCACCCCGACTGGGGCACCCTGGAGTTCGACTACGGACGCCGCGAGGTGCGCAACTTCCTGGTCGCCAACGCGGTGTACTGGTGCGAGGAGTTCCACATCGACGGGCTGCGGGTGGACGCGGTCGCCTCCATGCTCTACCTCGACTACTCCCGCGAGCCGGGCCAATGGGTCCCCAACGAACACGGCGGCCGGGAGAACCTCGACGCGGTCGCCTTCCTCCAGGAGATGAACGCCACCGTCTACCGCCGCAACCCCGGAGTCGTGACCATTGCCGAGGAGTCCACGGCGTGGGACGGCGTCACGCGGGCCACCGACCACATCGGCCCCGGTGGCTTCGGGGGTCTTGGCTTCGGGCTGAAGTGGAACATGGGCTGGATGCACGACTCGCTGGACTACGTGGCCCATGAGCCCATCCACCGCAAGTACCACCACAACGAGATGACCTTCTCGATGGTGTACGCCTACAGCGAGAACTACGTCCTGCCCATCTCGCACGACGAAGTCGTCCACGGCAAACGCTCACTCGTGTCGAAGATGCCCGGCGACTGGTGGCAGCAACGCGCCACCACCCGCGCCTACCTCGGCTTCATGTGGGCCCACCCCGGCAAACAACTCCTCTTCATGGGACAGGAGTTCGCCCAGGGCGCCGAATGGTCCGAGGCACACGGCCCCGACTGGTGGCTCCTCGACCCCGCCTACAGCGCCGAACCCGACCACCGCGGCGTGCGCGACCTCGTCCGCGACCTCAACGGCATCTACCGCCACACCCCCGCCCTGTGGCAACGCGACACCCAACCCGCCGGCTTCGCCTGGATCACCGGCGACGCCGCCGACGACAACGTCTTCGCCTTCCTGCGCCACGCCGCCGACGGCACCCCCCTGCTGGCCCTCTCCCACTTCTCCCCCGTCGTCCGGCACGGCTACCGGCTCGGCGTCCCCGAAGACATCCCCGCCTGGCACGAAATCCTCAACACCGACACCGCCCGCTACGGCGGCAGCGACGTCCTCAACCCCGACCCCATCAAACCCGAACCCCACGCCGCCCATGGCCGCCCCGCCAGCATCCAACTGACCCTGCCACCCCTGGCCACCATCTGGCTGCGACCCGCCTAAGCGTCCTCCGCCCCTACCTGGGGGCTGCCGCCCCCAGACCCCCGCCAAAAGACTGCGCAGTTCCCCGCGCCCCCGAAAAGGGGCGCGTGGAACTGCGCGAACGGGGTCTGGGGCGGAGCCCCAGATACGGGACGGGAAGGGGCGGAGGGGGCGAAGAAACCCGCCTTTACACCAGCCCCGGCCCCCTCAGCGACTCGGGCAACTCCCCGGTGTGGAGCACCCCCAGCGCCTGCGTAGCCCGGGTCAGCGCGACGTACAGGTCGCTCGTCCCGTACAGCGCGGGCTCGACCACGAGCACGGAGTCGAACTCCAACCCCTTGGCCTGCCGAGGGTCGAGAAGGACGACGGCGCGGGTGAGGTCGGGCTCGGCACCCGCCGTCACCCCGTCCAGCCGCCCGGCGAGCGAGGCGTGCAGGGAACGCGGGGCGATGACTGCGACCCGGCCCTCCACCGGCGTCAGCTCGGCCACGGCCTTGGCGACGGCGCCGGGAAGATCGTCACCCGCGTCGCGCACCCACGGCCGTACCCCGGTGGACCGTACGGACCGAGGCGGCTCGAACCCGGGACGCTCCGCCCGCACCACCCCCGCCGCGACGTCCATGATCTCGGACGGGGTCCGGTAGTTGACGGCGAGCCGCGTGTGCTCCCACCGGTCCTCGACGTACGGGGAGAGGATCTCCTCCCACGACCCCACCCCCGCCGCCTCGGCGGTCTGCGCGGGGTCGCCGACGAGCGTCATCGACCGCGTAGGACTCCGCCGCATCAGCAATCGCCACGCCATCGGCGACAGCTCCTGCGCCTCGTCGACGATGATGTGGCCGAAGGCCCAGGTCCGGTCGGCCGCCGCCCGCTCGGCGGCGCTGCGGTGGTCATCCTCCTCGTGCCGCTCGGCCATCCGCTCGGCGTCGATGATGTTGTGCGCGGACAGGACCTCGGAGTCCTCCTCGTCCTTGTCCTCGAACTCGTAGGTACGAGAGGCGTAGGAGACATCCAGGACGCCCTGGGCGTACGCGACTTGGGTGCGACGCTCCTGGTCGGCAAGCGCCCGGGCCACCCGGTCGTCCTCACCCAGCAGCTCGGCGGCCTCGTCGAGAAGGGGGACGTCCGCGGTGGTCCACTCCCGGGTGACCGGTCGCCGAATCGCCACCGCCTCCTCCTGCGAGACGTATCCCTCCGGCTCGGCAAGGAAGTCCGCGACCACCCGCTGCGGGGTGAGCCGCGGCCACAGCTGGTCGATCGCGCCCCACACCTCGGGGTTCTCGGCCAGCTCGTCCCGGATCTGCGTGATGTCGCTCGCATCGAGGAGGTTCGAGCCGTCGAACGGATCCGTGCCGATGCGTTCGGCCAGCATGTCGGTGAGGGTGTTGAGGATGTGGCCCTCGAAGTGCTCACGCGCGACGTTGTGGGGCAGTTCGGTCTCGCGGGTGCGCTCGCGGGCGACCCGGACGAGCCCGGCGTCGAGCATCAGGATGTCCCGGTCGTGCTCGATCGCGATGACCGGGTCGGGAAGGGCCTGGCGGTCACGGACCACGGCGGCCAGCACCTCGGCCATGTCGGCGCGGCCCTTCACGGCAGCCGCCTCGGGGGTGTCGATCGCCGTCGCCTTCACGCCGGGGAACAGCTCGCCGACCGTCGCCAGCAGGACGCCGGTCTCGCCGAGCGAGGGCAGCACCTCGCCGATATAGCCGAGGAAGGCCGGGTTGGGGCCGACGATGAGGACGGCGCGCTTGGCGAGCAGTTCCCGGTATTCGTAGAGCAGGTACGCGGCGCGGTGCAGCGCCACGGCCGTCTTGCCCGTGCCTGGACCGCCTTCCACCACCAGCACACCCCGGTACGGCGCGCGGATGATCTGGTCCTGCTCGGCCTGGATGGTCTGCACGATGTCGCTCATGCGTCCGGTGCGCGCCGAGTTGAGCGCGGCGAGGAGCACCGCGTCACCGGTCGGGTCCTCGTGCCCGGTCCGCTCGTGGTCCCCCAGGTCGAGGATCTCGTCGTGCAGGTCGGTGACGCGCCGGCCGTCGGTGGTGAGGTGCCGTCGGCGCCGCAGGCCCATGGGGGTGTGGCCGGTGGCCAGGTAGAAGGGGCGGGCGACCGGGGCCCGCCAGTCGATGAGGATCGGGGTGTGCTCGGTGTCGTCGGCGCGGATGCCGATCCGGCCGATGTGGTGGCTGATGCCGCTGGTGAGGTCGATGCGGCCGAAGCAGAGCGAACCGTCCACGGCGTTCAGCGCGGCGAGCAGGCCCGAGCGCTCGGCGACCAGGACGTCCCGTTCGAGCCTGGCCTGCATGGGCGTGTTGCCCTGCGCGAGCGCGTCCCCCACGGATGCCTCCGTGACACCGCGCAGGGCGTCCACGCGCGCGTACAGCCCGTCGATGAATTCTTGCTCTTGCCGCAATTCATCGTCGGGAAATTCTGTGTGTGAGCCCCTGTTTGACAATTCCACTCCCGCCCGGATATACTCTGCCCTGTGAACTTCTCCGCGACTCAATCCCCTTGAAGTCGCGAACCATTGAATATACGCAAAGAAATCCCCCGAGCGCAATTGCGCTCGGGGGATTTCTTGTGGTCCGGCGGGTTACAGCACGTCGGACAACTCCTCCAGCAGCCGTCGCTTGGGCCGGGCACCCACCATCGACTTCACGGGCTCGCCGTCACGGAACACCATCAACGTGGGCATCGACAGGACGCCGTACGCGATGGTCGTCTGCGGGTTCCTGTCCACGTCCAGCTGCACGATCTTGAGCCGGTCGCCCTCCTCGAAGGCGATGTCGCTGAGCACCGGTGCCAGCTGCCGGCACGGTCCGCACCAGTCGGCCGTGAACTCCACCAGCACGGGCAGATCCGCCCCGATCACCTCCGCCTCGAAGTCCGCGTCCGTCACCTCGGCCACGCCTGCCACGTTCAACACTCCGGTCACCCTTCTGTTTTTCCTGCCGGCGGTCCGGCCCGCCGCGCAGCGGCCATGGGATGCTGCGTCCCCCGGGAAAACACAGCGCATACGGGTTGCGGACCGCCCGGAACCTCCGCGTCGGCCGCCAGCTCGTCGCGCGCCCGCTCCGCCCGCGCCAGCTGCTCACCGACCTTCGCGCGCACCGACTGCAACTCGTCGATCAGCGCGTCGAGTTCGCCGAGCTTGCGGCGGTAGACCGCGAGCGAAGCGGGGCACGAGTCGCCCTCCGGGTGCCCCGCCCGCAGACACTCCACGAAGGGCCGCGTCTCCTCCAGGTCGAACCCGAAGTCCTGCAACGTCCTGATCTGCCGCAGCAGCCTCAGGTCGTGCTCGTCGTACGTCCGGTACCCGTTCTCGCCCCGCCGCGCGGGCAGCAGTCCCCGCGACTCGTAGTAACGCAGAGTCCGCGTGGTCGTCCCGGCCCGCGCCGCCAGCTCGCCGATTCGCATGCATTGACGGTAATCCTTGACGCCGACGTCAATGCAAACAGTGAGGACCCGATCCTGTGACTGGCCCGATGAGGCGTACGACCCCGCCGCGCCCCCTCGACGTGGAGGCACTCTTTCCCGGGCTGGACGCCCACCGGCGTACGACCACGCGTCTGCACCCGCGCCCCGGGAAGCCCTCTGCCGCGGACAGCTCGGTCGGCGGGCCGCTGCTGTGGCCCGCCGACGAACCCTGGCCGGCGTGCACGGAGCCGCATCGGCGCAGCAGCGGGGAGCGGCCCGCGGACATCAGGCGCCGGCGGCGCATTCTGGCCGAGGCGTGGGCGCGTACGGAACGGCCCGGGCCCACCGACGAGGAACGCGAGATCCTCGGCTCGCTGCGGCGCGGGCGCCACGCGCCGTGGCTGACGGACACCGACCCGATCCCGATGATCGGTCTGACGCAGCTCTACCGGCGTGACATACCCGACCTGACCGCCGGGCCGCCCGACCGCGACCTCCTCCAGGTGTTCTGGTGCCCGTTCGACCGGCACGGCCCGACCGGATACGGGATGTCGCTGCAGCTGCGCTGGCGCGACTCCAGTGCCGTCACACATGTGTTGGACCCACAGCCCGAGCCGGAAGTCGTCGGGTCGGACGTCTATGTACCCGAGCCATGCGTCCTGCATCCGGAACAGGTGGTGGAGCACCAGTACTCCGATCTGCTCCCGGAGCCGCTGCGGGACGTGATCGACGAGTGGGACACCGAGGACTTCACATACCAGACCGATCTGTCGATCGCGCCTGGCTGGAAGGTCGGCGGGTACGCCTCATGGCACGTGACGGACCCGGCCCGCACGGACTGCGCCGAGTGCCGGCAGCCCATGGAGATGCTGCTCGCCATCGCCAGTTACGAGTGGGACGGGCGTGAGTCCAGCTGGACACCGCTGGAGGATCTCCCCCTCGTCGGTGCGGATGGCATCAAGACGCCGACGGAGGTCGCCGTCGGCCGCTGGGGCACCGGGTACCTCTTCGTGTGCCCCGCCGACCCCGCCCACCCCCACCGCGTCAGCGTCCAATAGGCGGCAGCAGCGGCTTCCGGCGCACCGGTGAGGACAGCACGATCGAGGTCGTCGTACGCCCCAGGGCGGAGGTCTGTTCCAGGACGTCCTCCAGGTGGATCGTGTCCTCGACGGCGACCTTGAGGATCCAGCAGTCCTCGCCGACCACGTGGTGGACCTCGACGACCTCGGGGCGGGACAGGAGCTCCAGGGTCCTGGGGTGCTTCAGGGTGTAGCCGCCGTGCGGGTTGACGCGGATGAAGGCCTGGATGCCGTAGCCGAGGCGGGCCGGTGCGACGTGGGCGCCGTAGCCGGTGATGGCGCCCGTGGACTCCAGGCGCCGGACGCGTTCGGCGACGGCCGCCGGGCTCAGCCGGACGCGGCGGCCCAGCTCGCTGAGCTTGATCCGGCCATCGCTCTGCAACAGCTCCAGGATCTGCCGGTCGAGCGCGTCGAAGGCCACCGACGTTTCGTTGGCGGCGGCGCGCAGCTGCCGTGGTTCCTTCGGTGCCGCGGCCGGATCTCCCATGACTCCCCCTTCAGAGCTCACCCCTATGTCGGGAGAATTATGACCACAGCGCAGGAGCACAAGGAATGAGAAGCGGGGAGGGCACCGTGCGCGAGATATGCGTCATCGGCGGGAACCGGTATTTCGGAAAGCGTCTGACAGCGCGGCTGATGGCCGCCGGGGACCGGGTCACCGTCATCAATCGCGGTTCGTCGGCGCCGCCCGAGGGGGCAATTCACCTGGTCGCCGACCGCAATGACGAGAATTCCCTGGAGAAGGCGCTGGGTTCGCGGACTTTCGACGTCGTCATCGACCAGGTCTGTTATACGCCCCGGCAGGCGGAGATCGCCCGAAGGGTATTCGCGGGGCGCGCGCGGCGGTACGTCATGACGTCCACCGTCGAGGTGTACGAGTACGAGGACTCGGCGGCCCTCGTACGCGAGGACGCCGTGGACCCTCGTACCGTCGCCTTCGATCTCGAACTCCCCTGGGACGACCCGGAGTTCCTCGACTCGCACTACGGCGAGGGCAAGCGGCAGGCCGAGGCGGTCTTCGCCGGCACCCGAGGGGCCGAGCCCGCGTTCCCGTACGTGGCGGTCCGCGTCGCCCATGTCCTGGGCGGGAACGACGACTTCACCGGCCGCCTCGACCACTACACCGACCGTATCCGCACGGGCGAACCGATCGCCGTGCCCGCCGTGAACCACCCGGCGACGTACATCCATGTCGAGGAGGTCGCGGACTTCCTCGCCTGGGCGGCGGGCGAGGATTTCACCGGGCCGGTGAACGCCGCCTCCCACGGGGTGCTCAGCACCGAGGAGTTGTGCGAGGCGGTGGCCGTGCACATCCCGGAGGGCAGGACGGTCTTCCGGAGCGTCGAGGTCGGGGAGGTCTCGCCGTTCTCGTTCGCCCGCTCGTACGGGATGGACAACTCCCGGGCCACGCGGCTCGGTTTCACCTTCGGTGAGTCGAGGGACTGGCTGCCGCGCGCGGTCGCCGAGACGCTCGGAAAGGACGACTGACATGCGAACCAGACCTCTTGGAGATCTCCGCGTCGGCGCGATCGGCCTCGGCGCGATGCCCCTGTCCATCGAGGGCCGCCCGGACGAGGCGCGGGCCCTGGCCACGGTGCACGCCGCCCTCGACGCGGGCGTGACCCTCCTCGACACGGCGGACTCGTACCACCTGCCCGGCGCCGAGCCCGGCCACAACGAACGGCTCCTGGCCCGCGCCCTGGCGACGTACGGCAGCGACACCAGCGAGGTGCTGGTGACCACGAAGGGCGGCCGCGGCAGACCTGGCGACGGCAGCTGGACGGTGACGGGGTCCCCACGGCACCTGAAGTCGGCCGCGGAGGCGTCCCTGAAGCGGCTCGGCGTCGAGGCGATCGGCCTCTATCAACTCCACAAGCCCGACCCCACCGTCCCCTTCGAGGACTCGCTCGGCGCCCTGCGCGAACTCCTCGACGAGGGCAAGATCCGCCTGGCCGGCATCTCCAACACGACCACCGACCAGATCCGCCGGGCCCACGCGATCCTCGGCGACCGCCTCGTCTCGGTCCAGAACCAGTACTCCCCCGCGGGACGGCACAGCGAGCCGGAGCTACGCCTCTGCGCCGAACTCGGCCTCGCCTTCCTCCCATGGAGCCCCCTCGGCGGCATCTCGCGCAGCTCCCTGGACGGCCCCTCGACGGTGGCGTCCGACGACGCCTTCGGCGCCTTCCACGCGGTGGCCCGCGAGCGCGGCGTGAGCCCCCAGCAGATCTGTCTGGCCTGGCTGTTGGCTATCTCCCCCAACGTGATCCCGATCCCGGGCGCCAGCCGCCCGGAGACGATCCGGGACTCGGCGGGGGCGGCGGACCTGGTGCTGGACGCGGAGGAGCTGACGCGGCTGGACGCGGCGGCGGGCCGCTGAGCGGCAGGCTCAGTCGTCATCGCGCGTCAGCATGAACTCGTCGTCCTGGTCGGGATCGCGCACCCCCAGCAGCCGACGCGTCAAACGGTCCCGGTCGGACAGGAGTTCGTCCACCGCCGCCCGCAGGTCCTCCGGCTCCGTCCGCTCCGCCTCCCGCTCGGCCGCGATCAGTACGGCTCGTCGTACGAGCTCCTTGGTGAACGATGCCGTCGTGCCCTCTGTGCGGGTGACGATCTCGTCGGTGAGGTCCTTGCCGAGGTCGAGGGAGGAGCCGTACAGGGTCAGGAGGCGGGCACGGCCCTCGGCGTCGGGGACGGGGATCTCGACGGCGAGGTCGACGCGGCCGGGGCGCTGGACGAGGGCGGGTTCCAGCAGATCCGCGCGGTTGGTGGTGAGCAGGAAGGCGACGTCGGCGTCGTCGCCGAGGCCGTCCATCTCGTTCAGCACCTGGAAGAGCAGGGGCTGTTCGCCGCCGCCGTAGTCGCGGGCCTCGGCGATCAGGTCGCAGTCCTCCAGGACGACGAGCGCGGGCTGCAGCATGCGCGCCAGTGCGCAGGCGGGGCCGATGGCGTCGATGCTCGTGCCGGCCAGGACGACGACCGTGAACTCCGGGAGGTGGGAAAGGAGGTAGCGGATCGTATGGGTCTTGCCGGTGCCGGGCGGGCCGTAGAGGAGGAGGCCGCGGCGCAGGTGCTGACCGGCGGCGCGGAGGCGCTCGCGGCGGCGCGCCACCCCGACCACCTGCCGCTCCACCCGGTCCAAGAGTCCTTCCGGCAGCACGATCTCCTCGCGAGTGAGCCCCGGACGCCGGTGGAAGCGGAACGGGCCCAGGCCGTGGCCGAAGTCGGAGCCCTCGAAGGAGAGGACCTGTCCGCGGAAGATGTTGTGTTCGCGGACCAGCGCGTCGATCTCGGCGAGCAGCCGGTCCGCGAACTCCTTTCCCTGGGCGAGGACTTCGATCTCGACCTTGTTGCGTCCGTACTCGTCCGCCGGCCCGCGCAGCAGCACCGCGAACCGCTCGTCGCCCTCCCGGCCGAGGTAGAACCCGAAGGAGACACAGGCGAGTTCCTCGTCGGGCGAGATCGGCAGATGCGCGTAGTCGACCGCGCCGATCACGAACCGGTTGTAACGGTCGGCGGATTCGAGGATCTCGCCCAGTGTCAGATCCCCGTGGTGCGAGGACCCCCGCATGCCGATCAGCTCGTACGAACGCCCCTCGGCCGCGAACCAGCGCTCCACCGCCAGATGCACATTGGGCAGGTCGTAGGGGGCGTACGCGGCTTTGACCACCGGCTGGTCCCCGGGTGCCGTGCCCAGATGCGCGCGCATCCGCTCGGCGAGATTGCGGCCGTCCGCGACCTGGGGTTTTGGCCGCGCGACCGCGTCGAGGAACTGGTTGAACAGCTCGCCGACCTGTTCCAGCGACAGCGGCGAACTCTCCCCCTCCGCGGCGCGCCGGGCCTTGTGCTCCGAACTACTGATGATCTCGGTCTCGTCCATGCCCGCCTCCGCGCCGTCCGGCCCACTCTCAGAATCCGAGATCTCCCAGCGTGGGCCCGAACGCGATGGCTGGTCAAAGCATTTGGGGCGAGTGTCACCAAGTGTGCGTTTCCATGAGGCCGATGACCCGTCGACGCTCGCCGGTCTTTCCTCGCCGGTCTTTCCTCAACGGTCTTTCCTCAACGGTCACCGGTCACCGGTCACCCCGCTCGCACGACCTCGATCGTGCTCGACCAGCTGTCGGCCGCGTGACCCCGGGCGATGGCCCGGTCGGCGATCTCCTTCACCGAGCGCAGGGTGCTCACGTCGAGCCCGCGGTGCTCGGCGGCCTCCAGCACATGGCCCGCTCCCGCGGCCATCATGCCGAGGTTCGCGGCGGTGCCCGGATAGCTGCCCGCGTCGATGTCCTGGGCGGTACCGGCCGCGATGGCCGGAAGGATGGCGGCGATCGTGTCCAGGTAGGGGGCGAGCGAGGCCGCCTGAACCCCGTCCGCCTCGGCCAGCGCGAAGGCGTGCACGAGTCCGGCCATGCTGGAGTAGAAGAAGTCGAGCAGCGCCAAGTCGTGGACTGCGGCGAGTCCTTGGTCCTCACCGAGGTATGCGGGGCGGCCACCCAGCGACTTGAGCGTGCCCTCGTACTTCTCGTACGCCGCCCGCGGACCGCTGTAGAAGATCAGCGCCTCCGGCTGTCCGACGACCGGGATCGGCACCATGATCGAGCCGTCGAGGTAGTCGATGCCGCGCTCGTTGGCCCAGGCGGCGGTGGTGCGGGACCGCTCGGGGGTGTCGGAGGTGAGGTTCACCAGGACCCGGCCGGGCAGGTCGTCGGCGGTGGCATCGAGGACGGCCTGGGCCGCGCCGTAGTCGACCACGCAGACGACCACCAGATCGGCCGCGCGAACGGCCTCCGCGGCACTCGTGGCCCGGACGGCGCCCTGTGCGAGCAGGTTGCCGTCCTTGCCGGGCGAGCGGTTCCAGACGGTCGTGGGGTGGCCCGCGCGGAGGAAAGCGGCGGCTAGTGCCTGCCCCATCGCGCCGAGACCGAGGACGGCAACCGGATTGGTTTCAAGGTCATTTGTCATGTTGGTCATGGTTCCGAAGGGGACAACTTCCCACAAGTACCGACTATTTGGTCAGCTACTCACCGAAAGGTAAGTGGCCGCCCGCTTCGGCGTCATGAAGACCGTCGCCGCGCCCGTGGCGACCAGCAGCCCGGCCGCCACCCAGAACGCCTCCTCGGCCCCGCCCCGGAAGAACACGCTGCCGAGCAGCGCGACGCCCAGCGTGGAGCCGAGCTGTTGCACCGCGTTGAGCAGCCCGGCCGCCGAACCGGTCTCGTGCGGACGGACCCGGTGGAGAGCCGTCGTGAAGAACGGCACCGCGAACAGGCCCTGGCCGGCACCGCACACGGCGAGCGCGGCGAGCAGCGGCCACGCATAACCGGTGTCCGGCGCGGTGGTGTACGCCGCGACGGCACCGAGGACACCGGTGAGCAGCGCGGCGAGGCCCGCGTACATCACACGGGACCCGTGCCGCGGGACCAGGCGGCGGCCCGCCGTCCACGAGGAGATCCCCATCGCGCAGGACCAGGGCAGCAGAGTCAGGCCGGCGGCCAAGACCCCGATGTGCGGACCCAGCTGGAGCTGCACCACGACCACCAGCATCAGTCCACTGACCACGGCGAAGAAGAGCACCGAGCAGAGCAGGGCGGCGGAGAAGCCGCGGTTGCCGAAGAGGCTCGGTTCGACGAGGGGGCTGAGCTCGCGGCGGGTGCGGTGGCGCTGGTGCACGGCGAAGGTCGCGAAGAGTGCGAGGCCCAGTCCCCAAGCAGCGGCGTACGAGCGGAAGTCGGCACCCTGGATCAAGGGGTACGTGATCGATCCGACCGCCCCGCTCACCAGCACCGTGCCGACGAGGTCGAGGCGCGGGCGGCGCGCCGAACGGTCCTCCCTGAGCAGCGGTGCCGCGATGAGCACCCCGAGCCCCAGCGGCACGTTGACGAAGAACACCGCGCGCCACGAGGCGGCATGGGTCAGCACCCCGCCGGCCACCGGTCCGCAGACGGCCGCGAGGCCCATGACCGGGCCGATGCTGCCCATGGCCCGGGCCAGTTCGTCCCCGTCGAACATCACGCGGATCAGTCCGATCGTCTGCGGGATGACGAGCGCCGCGGCGGCCCCCTGCACGGCCCGCGCGCCGATCAACAGCCCGGCCGACAGTGCGAAGGCGCAGGCCAGCGAGGCGAGGACGAACCCCGCGACGCCGATCCCGAAGACCCGCCTGCGCCCGGCGATGTCACCGAGGCGTCCGCCCGCGATGAGCAGCACCGCGAACGGCAACGTGTACGCGGCGCCGTACCACTGAATGTCCGAGACCGGGCCGCCCAGGTCGGCGTGGATGGCCGGGGCGGCCACGGTCATGATCGTGGCATCGAGCAGATTCATCGCCTCGGCGACGAGGAGGACGGCCAGGGCCGGCCAGCGGTGGCGGTAGGTGTTCGACATGGGCATGGGTGGACTCCTTCGGTTCGGGGAGCGAGGTCAGTGGTGGGAGCGGGTTCGGTGGTGCGAGCGGGGTGGCGGGTCGGCGGCCGCCGTGCGGGGGCGGCCGACCGTCCTGGGCGGGCCGGCGGCCGACGTACGGCCGACTGCCATACACGGGCCGACGGCCGCTCATTGCCTGGCCGGCCGGTCCGCCGTACGCGGGTTGGGCCCCGTTAACGGGTTGGGCCGGCGCACACTGGCCGGTCCGCCATCACGTGCCGATCCGCCACATACGAACCGGTCCGCCATCACGGGTCGGCCCGCCACACACCGACCGGACCGGCCCAGTCGCGAATCGGCCCGCCACACACCGGACCGGCCGCACTCGCGGGTCGGTCTGCCGTCGCGAACCAGTCCGCCGGCGCCGGCCGGGCCGCCCCACACGGTCAGGTCGCTGCCGCGGCCGGCGCGCGCACGCTCGGCCCCAGGCCGACCCGTGCTGACACCTCACCGCCCACGGCTGCGGTGCGGCGTGCGCAGCCGGTGTCGCCACGCCCGCCGCGCCCCGTCCCACTCCGGCGCGTTCGCCAACGAGCCTGCTCGCCCGCACCCTCCGTGTTCCACTTTCAAAGGAACACTTGCTGATTTCTTCCACCCGTCACCACACAGTGAGGGATCCGCTCATGCTCGACGACATCGACCGCGGTTTGGTGCAGGCGCTGCACATCGACGGCCGGGCGCCCTTCAGCCGGATCGGTGCGGTGCTGGGCGTATCGACGCAGACCGCGGCGCGGCGCTACCGGCGACTGTGCGCGGAGGCGTCGTTGCGGGTGGTCGGGCTGGCCGATCCGCGGCATGCGGGGCGCACCCAGTGGCTGGTGCGGCTGACCGCGGGGCCGCACACCGCACAGGACCTGGCGCAGGCCCTGGCCCGCCGCTCGGACACGTCGTGGGTGCGGCTGGCGTCGGGTGGCACGGAGATCCTGGCCGTGGTCCAGACCCCGGCCGACGCTTCGGACGGCCACACGCTGCTGCTGCACGACATCCCGCGCACGGCGGGGATCACCGCGGTCTCGGCGCACTGTCTGCTGTACACCTACCTCGGCGGGCCGACGGCGTGGCGCGGCCGGGCGGGAGCCCTGAGCGAGGGCCAGCGGCGTCAACTGGAGCCTGCCGGCGGCGAGTCGGCCGGAACCCGGCCGCTCACCGACGCCGATCACGCCCTGCTGACCGCCCTCGCGCACGACGGTCGCGCGAGCCACGCCGACCTCGCCTCGGCCACCGGCTGGTCCCCCGCGACGGTCGCCCGCCGCCTGGCCGACCTGCAGTCCTCAGGAGCCCTCTTCTTCGACGTCGATATGAACGACACACTGCTGGGGGCGACCGCACAGGCCCTCCTGTGGATGTCGGTCGCCCCGGCCCATCTCGACGCGGTGGCCCACACCCTGGCAGGGCACGACGAGTTGGCCTTCGTCGCAGCGACCACCGGCCCGACCAACCTGGTCGCCCAGGCTCTCTGCCCGGACCCGGCCGCCCTGCACGACTACCTGACCCGCCGCCTGGGCGCGCTCGACGCGATCCGCACGCTGGAGACGGCGCCGGTCCTCCGTACGGTCAAAGCGGCGGGCCCACTGGCCGGGCCCGCCGCTTCGCTCCCCCGTGGCGCCTCCCCCGGGCGCCGGCCGGCCCGCTGAAAACGGGCACCGTTCGCCCGCCCGTGGGCTCAATCACCCACCGGTTCGGCCTTGTCGGCCGTGGGCGGCTCGCCCCCCAGCCGGCACTGGCCGGTCGACCACGACCTTCGTGGTCCCCCTGCCCGGCCCTCGAGTCGCACCTCGGCCGCCGCCGGGCGCCCGGTCAGCAGCAGGAGCAGGGCCGCGATCGGACCCCTGATCTCCGCCCCCTCGCCGCGCGTCCACTCCACGTCGGTGGCGACGAGCCGGCCCCGCGGAAGGGGCCAGGGCCGGGGCGGGAAGCGCATGGTCCACACCCGGTCCGCGGCGTCGCGGGCGGCCTCGACGGGCATCTCGCGCTCCCGCCCGAGGGCCAGCGCGATGTCCTGGCCGTGCACGAGGATGTCGAGCAGCGGTTCGCGACGGGTGGTGCCGGGCGCGAGGCGTCGGGAGCCGATGATCGAACGGAGGTTCGCGACGATCTCGGTCACGGGCCGCTGCCCCTCGTGAATCCCGGTGTCGTGGATCATGCGGTCGAAGTTGCCGCGGGCGCGCACGAGTTCACGTACGACCGTCCCGTACGAGACGCGCGCGGCGATCGTCAGGTGGGCGGCGACGTCCCGCACCCGCCAATCGCCGCACTGTGTGGGCATCTCCCACTCCTCGGGGCTCAGGCCCTCCAGCAGATCCACCAGGCTCGCCCGCTCGCCGTCGATGACCCGCCAGCACTCGTCCACGACCAGTACGACACCTGTCACGCGCCCCACAGGGATCACCACCTACTCAAAGTGGTAAGCTTCTCTGACCAAATTAGTCAGAGACTCTGACCACTGTCAAGCCGCGGAGGGAGCACCGACCATGGTGACGGAGAGCGAGCTCAACACGGGGCTGCTCCTGTTCATCCCGTACCGGGCCCTGGAGAACCGCATCTTCGCCGCGCTCGCCGAGGCGGGCTTCGACGACTTCACGCCCGCCCAGGCCCGGGTCATGCAGCGCATCGGCCCGAACGGCACGCGGCTGACCGACCTCGCCGAACAGGCCCAGGTCACCAAGCAGACCGCGGGCTTCCTGGTCGACCAGCTGGAGAAGGCGGGCTATGTGCGGCGCATGCCGGACCCGACGGACAAGCGGGCCCGGCTGGTGTGCCTCGCCGAGCGTGCACTGGCGGCGCAGCCCGTCGCCGCCGGCGTCGTCGCCGAGGTCGAGAGGGAGTGGGAGACGTACCTCGGCAAGCGCCGGATGACGCAGCTGAGGCAGGCACTGACGATGCTGCGGGAGATCACCGACCCGTACGCGTAAGCCGGCTCGAGGCTGCCGAACCCCTACGCGTGAGAAGCCTCCAGACCCGCCGACCTCTACGCGTGAGAAGGCTCCAGACCCGCCGACTCCTCCACCTCCAGCAGCGAGGCGCTCTGCCGCTCCTCCTCGAAGGCCTTCCGACCCCCGCGCAGTCCGAACAGGCGCTTGGCGAGGGCGATATAGAGCACGGCGAGGATGTTGAGGACCAGCGTCGCGATCTTCAAGTAGCTGACGTGCTCGGTGAGTTCGTAGATCTCCAGCGGGAGGAAGGCGGCCGTGGCGACGACCGTGAGGTATTCCGCCCAGCGCTTGGCGTACCAGAGCCCGCCCGCCTCGACGAGCTCGATCAGGGCGTACACGAGGAGCAGGACGGCCACCAGTACCAGGGTGGAGTGCTTGTAACCGAAGGTCTTCTGGATGGTGCCGACCACGGGTGAGTGGTCGAGGTCGTAGTGGAAGTGCCTGAAGACCGGGCGGAAGACGTCGAGGTACTCGTCGAAGAGCCGGCGCACCGAGTCCTGGCTGTTGCTGAACTTCCACACGGCGGCCGCGACCAGCACGATGAACACGCCGCGCACGGCACGTTCGACGGCCAGGAAGCGCAGGATGAACAGATCGCGCAGCACCTTGCCGCGCGGCACGAGCGGGGCTTCCTCCGCGGGCCCCGAGCCGTGCGGGTCGCCGAGCGCGAAGTCACCGCAGCGCAGACAGCGCCAGGCCTCGCCGAGGCTCGTCTCGGCACGCAGCCGCGCCCGCAGCGCCGACTCGTCGGGCGCGTACGTCACGTGGCCGCGCCGCGCGCACGTACGCCGGTCCCAGTCGATCTTCATGCTCGGTGTCCTCCGCAGAACGTGCCGTGCCGTGCCGGTCTGTCCGGCACGGCACGGTAGTGCATGTTCTACGAGACGGTGGCCCGAGGGTCGCGGTTCCGGGGACGAGCAGCGCGTCGCCCATACGCACCACCGCTTGCCGGGGCTCCGGACGCGGTCAGCGCGTCGCGCTGCTCGCGGGCTCGGGCTCGGAATCGGAATCGACCGACGCCGCCTCGGCCGCGGCATCGGCCTCCGCCTCGGTCTTAGCCTCCGCCGCACGCCCGTTCCGCGGCAGCAGCACCGCCACCAGCACGGTCCCCAGCCCAAGAATCACCGCGCCGACGAGGCTGGTGTGTGCGACCGCGTCCGCGAAGGACGAACCGACCGCGTCCGCCATCTGCCGTGCGCCGTGGGCGAGTTGGTCGGCCTGGGCCTTCAGCTGGGCGGCCTGCTGGGTGCTGCTCGCGTGCGCGGCCTGTTCGCCGGCCTGGCGGGCCTTGTCGCCGATGCCCTGGGCGACGGCGTACCCGGCGCCCACCGAGTCCTGGGCCGTGGAGAGGGCACCGGCGGGAAGCTTGCTGCCCGCCGTCGCGTCCGAGAGGTGCGAGGAGTACGAACTCGCCAGCACCGAGCCGAGGATGGCGATGCCGAGTGAGCCGCCGAGCTCCAGCGAGGTGTCGTTCACCGCGCCGCCGACGCCCAGCTCGGACTCGGGGAAGGCGCCCATGATGGCGTCCGTGCAGGGCGAGAGCGCGAGCCCGATCGCGAGGCCCAGGATGACGAGGGGCAGGACGAAATCGCCGTACGACGATGACGCGTCCACCCGGGTGAGCAGCGCGAGCGCCGCCGTGCCGCCGACCATGCCCGCGGTGACCGTGATCTTCATACCGATGCGCGGGGTGAGGTAGCCGGTGAGCGCCGAGCCGACGAAGACGGCCCCGGCGAGCGGCAGCATGCGCACTCCGGTGTCCAACGCGTCGTATCCGAGGACGAATTGGAGGTGCTGGGTGAGGTAGTAGAAGGCACCGAAGACGGCCAGGAAGAACAGCGCGACGGCGAGGTTCGAGCCGGCGAAGCGGCGGTTCGCGAAGCGTCGTACGTCGACGACCGGGCGGGGGTGGCGCAGTTCCCACACCACGAAGAGCACGAGGCCCACGCCCGCGACGACCGCGGCGGTCACGGCCTTCACGCCCCAGCCGAAGTGCGGACCCTCGATGATCATGTAGACCAGCGAGCCGATCCAGACCACGGACAGCAGGCCACCGACGTAGTCGATGCGGTTGTGGTGCGCGGCCTTGGACGGCGGCACGAGGACGAGGGCGCCGATGATCGCGAGCGCGGCGACGGGCACGTTGATCAGGAACGTGGACGACCAGGCGTGGTGCTGCAGCAGCGCACCCGCGACCAGCGGACCGGCGGCGATCGCGAGTCCGGCGGTGGCGGTCCAGAGGGTGATCGCCTTCGCCCGCTCCGCGCGCGGGAAGGTCGCGGCGAGCAGGGAGAGCGTGGCGGGCATGATCATCGCCGCGCCGACGCCCATGACCGCGCGCGCCGCGATGACCCCCGTGGAACTGTCGACGAGGGAACCCGCGACGGCGCCCGCCCCGAACACGACGAGGCCGAGCACGAGCGCGCCGCGGCGGCTGTACTTGTCGCCGATCGCGCCGAGCAGCAGCATCAGCGCGGCGTACGGGACGGTGTAGCCGTCGATGACCCACTGCAGGTCGGCGCTGGACAGGCCCAGGTCCTGGGTCATGTCGGGGGCCGCGACCGTGAGGGCGGTGTTCGCCATCACGATGATCAGCAGACTCAGGCAGAGCACCAGCAGTGCCCACCAGCGCCGGGCGTAGGGCCGGTCCATCCTCTCGACCGGTTCGTTCATGACGAGACGCATGGGTACGGTCGCCCTTTCCTCGCTCGATTTGCACAGTGGCGTGCAACTGCACGACCATGTGCAATGTACGACGTTGCACAGTGCTGTGCAAATTGATGAGGTGGAGGGCCTGTGGACGCAGGGCGGGATCTCGGCGAAGGGCATGCACAATGGCAGCCATGACCACGGGTAACGTCAGCCGCGCCGATGCGAACCGCCGCCGCATCCTCGACGTGGCGCTCGCCGAGCTGCTCCGCGACCCCGACGCGTCCATGGACCAGATCGCGCGGGCCGCGGGCGTCGTACGGCGCACGGTGTACGGGCACTTCCCGAGCCGGGAGGCGTTGATCGGGACGCTCTTCGAAGGGGCCGCGGAGGCGGTGGAGACGGCGCATGCCGAGGGCCGGGAGGGCATCGAGGACCCTGCGGAGTCGCTGGTCCGCTCGACCCTCGCGGTGTGGGAGGTCGCCGACCGCTACCGGCTGCTGGTCGCGCTCGCCCAGCGCAGCGTCACGGTCCAGGGCATCCGCGAGCGGCTCACGCCCGTGCGCGAAGCCTGCGCGAAGGTGCTCCAACGCGGCCTGGACCAGGGCGTGTTCGAGTCGCCGCTGCCGGCACCGGCACTGGCGTACGTGCACGAACAGATGCTCTTCGCCCTCATGGAGGCCGTGAACGACGGCCTCCTGGCAGCCGAAGAGGCGGGCCGCTCCGCCGCGGTCACCATGCTGACCACGGCGGGCGTACCCGCCTCCCGCGCCACCGAACTGGTGACGAAGCTGACCGACTGAGCCCACGGCGCCAAAAGGGCCGAGCGGCCAGGTCCACGGGGGGAGGACCCAGCCGCTCGGCGTAGGGGGCGCGCCCTGTTCAGGAGGGCACGCCCCGGCCAGGGAGCGCCCCGTAAGGGGCGCGGGGAACTGCGCGACCAGCCACGACGGACATGCAGCTGCCGAACGGCGCCCCTACAAGACCTACGCCTTGGCGAGCTCCTTCTCGCCACCCTGCTCGGGCACGTCCACGTGCGCGTCGGCCTCGTCGTCGTCCAGGAGGGTCTTCTCGTCGAACGGCAGCTCACCGGCGAGAACCCGGTTCACGCGCTCCTTGTCGACCTCACCCGTCCACGTACCGATCAGCAGCGTCGCGACCGCGTTCCCCGCGAAGTTGGTCACGGCGCGAGCCTCGCTCATGAACCGGTCGATACCGATGATCAGGCCGACCCCGTCGACCAGGGCGGGCTTGTGCGACTGCAGCCCGCTGGCCAGCACCGCGATACCCGAACCGGAGACACCGGCGGCCCCCTTCGACGCGACCATCATGAAGAGCAGCAGCCCGATCTGCTGGCCGATGCTCATCGGCTGGTCCATCGCGTCGGCGATGAACAGCGACGCCATCGTCAGGTAGATCATCGTGCCGTCGAGGTTGAAGGAGTAGCCGGTCGGCACGGTGATGCCGACGACCGGGCGGCTGACACCCAGGTGCTCCATCTTCGCGATGAGCCGCGGCAGCGCGGACTCGGACGACGAGGTGGAGACGATCAGCAGGAACTCCCGGGCGAGGTACTTCAGCAGCTGGAAGAGGCTCACCTTGGCCACCAGCTTCGTCAGCGTGCCGAGCACGATCACGATGAAGAGGAAGCAGGTGATGTAGAAGCCGAACATGATCGTGGCCAGCGCCTTGAGCGCGTCCATGCCGGTCTCGCCGATGACGGCGGCCATCGCGCCGAACGCACCCACGGGCGCGGCCCACATGATCATGCCCAGGACGCGGAAGACCAGTCGCTGGATGTGCTCGACGCCGCGCAGCACCGGCTCGCCGGTGCGGCCCATGGCCTGCAGCGCGAAGCCCACGAGCAACGCGATCAGCAGCGTCTGCAGCACCTGGCCCTCGGTGAAGGCCGAGACGAACGTGGTCGGGATGATCCCGAGCAGGAAGTCGACGGGACCCTCGGCGGCGGCCTCGGCCTGCGTGTGTCCGACGCCCTTCACGGCCTCGGTCAGGTGCATCCCGCTGCCCGGGTGGATGATGTTGCCCACGACCAGGCCGATGGCCAGGGCCACGAAGGACATGGCGATGAAGTAGCCGAGCGCGAGCCCGCCGACCTTGCCGACCTTGGCGGCCTTTCGTACGGAGCCGACGCCGAGCACGATCGTGCAGAAGATGATCGGCGAGATCATCATCTTGATCAGGCTCACGAAGCCCGTGCCGATCGGCTTGAGCTCCTTGGCGAAGTCCGGCGCGGCGAACCCGACGGCGATACCGAGGGCGACCGCGATGATCACCGCGATGTACAGATAGTGGGTGCGGTCCCGCTTTGCGGCGGGTGCGGCAGGTGCGGTGTGCGGTGTGCTGGCCACGGCTGCCCTCCTTGACGACGTCGTCGGCATCATCCGGCGTGCGGCTCACGACCGGGGGAACCCGGCGTGCGGCTCACGACCGGGGGATCCGGGAGGCGTGGACTCCCGGGGGGATGCGGTGACTATCTCCCGGCCTGTGAGGGCGGTCACCCTTCCGTTCATTTAGTTCACACTTATAAGCACACTGATCAAAGGAGCCTGATCAGGAGAGGCAGACTGACGACATGCGTTTCCCCCGCGTCCCGAGACCCCGCAGCCTGGCCGGCCAGCTCTTCGCCATGCAGGCCGTGCTGATCGCGGTCCTCGTCGCCGGGTACGCGCTGTTCACCTACGTCAGCGACCGCAGCCAGGCCGAGGAGGCGGCGGGCCGGCAGGCCATGGCCGTCGCCCGCTCGGTCGCCGACGCCCCGTCCGTCCGCGAGGCCATCCACACCAGCGACCCCACGAAGGACCTTCAGCCGTACGCCCTCCAGGTGCAGCGGGACACCGGCGTGGACTTCGTGACGATCATGGACCCGCGGGGCATCCGCTGGACCCACCCCGACAAGACGCTGATCGGCAAGCACTTCCTCGGCCACATCGGCCCCGCCCTGAACGGCAAATCCTTCACGGAGACGTACACCGGGAGCCTCGGCCCGTCCGTACGCGCCGTCACCCCGATCTCGGACAACGGCCACATCGTCGGCCTGGTCAGCGCGGGCATCAAGGTGGAGGCGATCACCAAGCGCGTGCAGGACCAGGTCACGGCCCTCATCGGGGTCGCCGGGGGCGCCCTGATACTGGGCGGCATCGGCACCTACGTCATCAACGCCCGGCTGCGCCGCTCCACCCACGGCCTGAACGCGGCCGAGCTCAGCCGTATGCACGACTACCACCAGGCCGCGCTGCACGCCGTACGCGAGGGGCTGCTGATGCTGGACGGGCAGTTCCGGGTGGCGCTGATGAACGACGGCGGGCGGGAGTTGCTCGGCGTGACGGACGAGGTGGTCGGCCGCTCGGTGGCCGAACTCGGCCTGCCCGCACCGCTGACGGGCGCGCTGCTGTCCGCCGAGCCGAGGGTGGACGAGGTGCATCTCACCGCCTCGCGCGTCCTGGTCGTGAACACCTCCCCGGTCTCGGGAGGCGAACGCCGGGGCACGGTGGTGACCTTGCGCGATGTGACCGAACTCCAGGCGTTGATGGGCGAGTTGGACTCGGAGCGCGGCTTCACCCAGGCGCTGCGCTCACAGGCCCACGAGGCCGCGAACCGCCTGCACACGGTGGTGTCCCTCATCGAGCTGGGCCGCGCCGACGAGGCCGTCGACTTCGCCACGGCCGAGCTGGAGCTGGCGCAGGCGCTCACCGACCAGGTGGTCGCGGCGGTCAGCGAACCGGTCCTCGCCGCGCTGCTGCTGGGCAAGGCGGCGCAGGCGAACGAGCGGGGCGTGGAGCTGGTGGTGTCCGACGACAGCGCCATCGACGACGGGCTGCTCCCGGCCTCCCTGTCCGCCCGCGACCTGGTCACCGTCCTCGGCAACCTGATCGACAACGCGGTGGACGCGGCGCAGGGGACGGTGGGCGCGCGGGTCACGGTGACGGCGTTCACGGACGAGTCCGTCCTGGTGCTGCGGGTCGCCGACACCGGCGCCGGGGTGGACCCGGCCCACGCCGAGCAGGTCTTCGAGCGCGGCTGGTCCACGAAACCGGCGGGGCCCGGCGGCCGTGGCCTCGGCCTGGCACTCGTACGACAGGCCGTGAGCCGTCACGACGGCACGCTGACGGTGCGGGAGGCGGCCGGGGGCGGGGCGGAGTTCGAGGTACGGCTGCCGTTGCCTACGGTGTCGCCGTCCCAGACGTCGGACCCCGCGTCGGCCCAGACATCGGACCCGGCTCCGGCGTCGAACTCGGCATCGGCCACGGCGTCGGCTCCGGAGCCGGCTCCGGCTCCGGCGTCGAACTCGGCATCGGCTCCGGACCCGGCTCCGGCATCGGCCACGGCGTCGGACCCGGCTCCGGCTCCGGCGTCGGACGTGGGGGAGGCTGCTGCCGAGCCCCGGTCCGGGCGCGAGCCGGGGGACAGCCCCGGGCGCGAGGGCGCACCCGAGCACGACCCTGGACGCGAACCGGAGCACGACCCCCGGCGCGGGCCTGAACCTGGACGCGATCCCGAGCACGACCCTGGACGCGAACCCGAGCACGACCCCCGGCGCGGGCCTGAACCTGGACGCGATCCCGAGCACGACCCTGGACGCGAACCCGACCACGACCCTCGACGCCGGCCCGAACCTGGACGCGATCCCGAGCACGGTCCTGGACGCGAACCCGAGCACGACCCCCGGCGCGGGCTTGGACGCGATCCCGAGCGTCGGCGCCGGCCCGAGTCGGAGTCCGAGTCCGAGTCCGAGTCCGGGCGCGAGCCCACTCCGTCCGAGCCCGCCCAGCCTGCCCAACCCGCCTTGCCTGGAGGCGACGTATGACCGACCCCGAGCCGATCCGCGTACTCGTCGTCGAGGACGACCCGGTCGCCGCCGACGCGCACGTCATGTACGTCGGCCGGGTGCCCGGGTTCACGGCGGTCGGCAAGGCGCACACCGGCGCGGAGGCACGCCGCGCCCTGGACCGTACGCCCGTGGACCTGCTCCTGCTGGACCTGCACCTGCCGGACGTGCACGGACTGCAGCTCGCCCGCTCCCTGCGGGCCGCCGGCTACCACGCGGACGTGATCGCGGTGACGTCCGCGCGGGACCTCGCGGTCGTACGGGAAGGGGTCTCGCTCGGCGTCGTCCAGTACGTCCTGAAGCCCTTCACCTTCGCGACACTGCGGGACCGGCTGATCCGGTACGCCGAGTTCCACGCGGCGGTGGGCGAGGCGAGCGGCCAGGACGAGGTGGACCGCGCCCTGGCCACCCTGCGCGCCCCGGGCCCGGCCGCCCTGCCGAAGGGCCTGAGCGCACCGACCCTCGAACGCGTCACCGTCGCCCTCCGGGACTGCGCCGACGGCCTGACGGCAGCGGGGGTCGCCGAGGCGGTCGGCATCTCCCGGATCACGGCCCGGCGGTACCTGGAGCACCTGGTGGACGCGGGACGGGCGGCGCGCGCTCCGCAGTACGGGCAGGTGGGGCGGCCGGAGTTGCAGTACCGGTGGGTGAAGGGGTAGCCGCGCGGTTCAGCCCGCGGTGTTGGCGCCGTCGACCAGGTGGTAGCTGCCGTGGACGAACGAGGCGCGCTCGGAGAGCAGGAACGCGATCAGCTCGGCGACCTCCTCGGCGCGGCCGAGGCGGCCGACCGGGCCCAGTCCGACCAGACCGTCGCACTGGGCCCGGTCCGATGCCCCACTGAGACATGAGTCCCCATGAGACACAAGTCCCACCGGGACACGCTCAGCGAAGTGCGGCCCCCTGCCGGCCGGGCAGGCGGGTGATCGCCGCGAAGGCGACGAGAGCGGCCAGGCTCCCGGTGGCGAGGGCGGGATAGTCGGCCCAGTCGGGATCGGCGGGGACGGAGGTCGCGGCCCGCACGAGCTTGTCGGCGCCCCACGCGGCCGCCAGGCCGACGACGAATCCCGGCCACCGATGGCGCACGCCCCTGATCACGTCGTCGACCATCGCGAACACCGAGCCCATCACGATCAGCACCAGCAGGTCACCCCACCCGAGGGCGGCGATACCCGCCCCCGCGGCGACGTTGAAGATCCCCACACGCGCCAGCGGCAAGGCCGGCGCGGGATCTCGCGGGACCTCCCGCGGCAACCAGAAGAACCGGCGCACACTCTCGACGAAGCCGCGATCCGTGTCGTCCGACATGACGTCTCCCCCAGACATACGAAGCGGACAATGGCCGTCAACTCACACCAGATGGACCCGCAGCCGCGGCGAAAGGTTGCGCATACAGCACCACCTGGACTCCCAGCCCCACCAGCGCCGGCGCCTCGATCACCGACAACGCCGGCAGCCCCGCGCCCACTTGACCACTCCCCCAATACACGACGAGCCCCGCGAACGGCACGACACAGAAAGGGAGCAGATCGACCCCGCACTGAATGACTTTGCGCGAGCCCCTGCGCGCGTCACCGCGATGAGCTGTCTCCCACCTGAAGACGGCTTCGGCCCACGGGAGTTCGTCGGGCCGCGGACCCAACTCGCCGCGCGCATAGGCCCCGATGGCGGAGATCTTCTCGTCGTTGACCAGGTAGGTCCGCCCGAGAACGACGCACACGGGCGGCAGCGCCGGCAACATGGACGCGTGCTTGGCCGTCGTGGCCAGGGCGACGACAGCGGCCACGACGGCGAGCGTCACATACAACAGGTTGTCCCGGAAGCCGATCCGCGCCTTCGCTCATCCTTGACACTCTGATACGCGGCGAGCAGCAACTGCCCGACGGTGACGCCTTGTTGCATCTCGTTCCCCCTTCACTCCGGCCTCTGCAAGGTCATTGACCTGACATACTCCACGCTCTTACGTTCACCAGGCAGACAACTCGGCTCGGCCGACAACGATGTCGGCAAGTAGGAGGTCGTGCCCGTGCGCCCCACCGCCGCCCCACTTCTCCTCGCAACGCTTCTCGCCGCCACCGCGCTGACCGCCTGTGGATCAGGATCCGGGAGCGATCCGGACACCGTGAAGATCTCCTTCAAACAGTCCACGGACAACTCGATCCGCGTCATGGACACCTACTTGGGCCAGATGAAGAAGGAGTTCGAGAAGGCGAACCCGGGAAAGAAGGTCGAACTCGTCCCGATCAAGGCCCCGGACTCCGAGTACTACACGAAGCTCCAGCAGATGCTGAGGTCGCCCAAGACGGCGCCCGACCTGGTCTACGAGGACACGTTCCTCATCAACTCGGACATCACGAGCGGGTACTTGAAGCCTCTCGACCCGTACCTCGACAAGTGGCGGGACTGGGGCCAGTTCATCGACACGGCCAAGGCGGCGGCCAAGGCCCAGGACGGGAAGACGTACGGCGTCCCGGACGGGACGGACACCCGGGGGCTCTGGTTCGACAAGGACATCTTCAAGAAGGCCGGCCTGCCCGGTGATTGGCAGCCGAAGACATGGGACGACGTGCTGAGTGCCGCGCGCGCCATCAAGGCGAAAGTCCCCGGCGTCACCCCGCTGAACATCTACACGGGCAAACCCGCCGGCGAGGCCGCCACCATGCAGGGCTTCGAGATGCTGCTGTACGGGACGGGCGACGGGAAGACGGACCCCCTGTACGACACCGCCACGAAGAAGTGGATCGCCGGAAGCCAGGGTTTCAAGGACGCCCTCACTTTCGTGGAGAGGGTCTACAAGGAGAAGCTCGGCCTCGATGTCGCCGACGCCCTCGACCCCAACATCCAGACGAGGATCCGCGGTGAGCTGCTCCCCAAGGGCAAGCTCGGCATCAACCTCGACGGCAGCTGGCTCCCGCAGGACTGGCTGAAGGGTTCGGGTCACGAGTGGCCGAAGTGGTCGCAGAAACTCGGCCTCGCCTATATGCCGACCCAGCACGGCCAGGCCCCCGGCAAGGTGAGCATGTCCGGCGGCTGGACCTGGTCGATCCCCTCCAAGGCGGGCAACCCCGATCTGGCGTTCAAGTTCATCGAGACGATGCAGACCAAGGCGAACGCCCAGAAGTGGTACATCGCCAACTCCGGCATCGCGGTGCGCAAGGACGTCGCCGCCGACCCCGCGTACGTGAAGGCACAGCCCGGCATCAAGTTCTTCACGGACCTGGTCGCCAGCACACACTACCGGCCCGCGTATCCGGCGTATCCGAAGGTCTCGACCGCCATCCAGGAAGCCATGGAGGGCGTGACGACGGGTGACAGCTCGGTCGACAAGGCGGCGAGCGGCTATGACGAGGAGCTGAAGACGGCGACCGACAACCAAGTGATCAAGAAGTGAGTGTGGGTACGGGGACGGCGGCGCCGCCCGTCCGCTCCGCGGTGCCGAAGGGCGCCGCCCGGCGCCGGGGAGGGGCGCGCCGCTCCCTGGCCCGCGCGCTGCCGGTCACCCCGGCCGTGGTCCTGCTGCTCCTCTTCCTCGCGGGCCCGATCGCCTACTGTGCGTACATCGCCTTCACGGACCTGCAGTTGACTGGCCAGGCCCACTCGTCCTTCGTCGGCTTCGACAATTTCCGGGCGGCATTCAAGGACGACGCGTTCCTCAACGCCGTATGGCTGACGCTGGTGTTCACGGTGCTGTCGTCACTGGTCGGCCAGAACACCTTGGGCCTGGCGCTGGCTTCGCTGATGCAGCGCGCGTCGAAGCCGGTCCGCACGCTGGTCGGCGGCATCGTCATCACGGCGTGGGTACTGCCGGAGGTGGTGGCAGGCTTCCTGCTGTACGCCTTCTTCCGCCGCGAGGGAACGTTGAACGCCATCCTCGACTGGCTCCATCTCCCCTCCCAGAACTGGATGTTCACGCTACCGATCCTGGCGGTGTCGTTCGCGAACGTCTGGCGGGGCACGGCCTTCTCGATGCTGGTCTATTCGGCGGCGCTGAACGAAATCCCGAAGGAGATCACGGAGGCGGCGGAGGTGGACGGGGCGGGCGGTTGGCGCCGCATGTGGCACATCACGTTGCCGATGATCCGCCGGTCGATCGGCACCAACCTGATGCTCAACACGCTGCAGACGCTGTCGGTGTTCGGGCTGATCTGGGTGATGACGCGTGGCGGGCCGGGGAATCGCAGCCAGACCCTCCCCCTCTTCATGTACGAGCAGGCTTTCCAGAAAAGCATGATCGGGTACGGGACCGCGGTGGCACTTCTGCTTCTGGTGGTCGGCTCGCTGTTCTCGGTGGTCTATATGCGGCTGCTCCGGACGGAGGTGTGAGATGGCCGTGTCGACTCGGGGTGCGACTCTCAAGTCCCGCCGCACGGGGCGGCGCCTGGCGGCGGACGCCGGGCTCCTCGTCGTGGCCGCCGCGTTCGCGCTGCCGCTCGCCTGGGTGGTCCTGTCGTCGCTCGACGCGCACGCCGACCTGACGGTGAAGGTGCCGGACGGGGTCACGCTGTCGAACTTCGATGCCGTGCTCAAACCGGACATCACCTTCACCCCGCTGCTCAACAGCCTCATTCTGTGCGGGGGCGGGACGCTGCTGACGGTGGTGTGCGCGGCGCTGGCGGCTTATCCGCTGTCCCGGTTCCGGTCGCGACTCAATCGACCGTTTCTGCTGACGATTCTGTTCGCCACGAGTCTGCCGATCACTGCGATCATGGTTCCGGTTTACGCGTTGTTCGTGCAGGTGAATCTGATCGACACCATGCAGGGCACCATCTTCTTCTTCGCGGCGTCTCAACTTCCCTTTGCCATTTGGCTGATGAAGAACTTCATGGATGGAGTGCCGAAGGAGCTGGAGGAGGCGGCCTGGACGGACGGGGCTTCGCCGTTTCAGTCCCTGGTGCGGATCGTGCTGCCCCTGATGGGACCGGGCGTGGCCGTGGTGACGGTTTTCTCGTTCGTGATGATGTGGGGGAACTTCTTCGTACCGTTCATGCTGCTGCTTACGCCGGATCAGATGCCGGCGTCGGTGAGCATCAATGAGTTCTTCGGGAATCGGGGGATGGTGGTGTATGGGCAGCTGGCGGCGTTTTCGGTGATCTATTCGACACCGGTGTTGGTTTTGTATGTGTTGGTTGCCCGGCGGTTGGGTGGGGGGTTTGCGTTGGGTGGGGCGGTCAAGGGCTGAGGGAGGGTTGCTTCACTGACGGTCGGCCCCCTTCCCCATGCCCTCATCCACCTGAGAGGGAACTCATGATCCACACCTTGGTGTGGATCAGGTCCGTGCCGATCGTGACCGCGACCGCTCCTGCGCCGCCGGCAGCGAGGCGGACGAGTGCAGCGGCATCGACCAGACGACGTACGCCTTCACCAAGGCGCTGGCGGGCTACACCGGCTGACCCCGGCCGCACCGGGCAACACCGGGCACACCGGCCCCCACGGGCCGCACCCGGCCGAAAATCCCCTAGGGCAGCCCCGCCCGCCAGTCACGAAGTAGCCTTCAGCCACCTGGGCCGACGGCCGAAACCGTATGTTCCTACAATCCGTAATTGTGGCCGAACAGACCGTAGTCACCGCTGCCCCGGACCCATACTTTGTGCGCGTGCACCCACCGCAAGCCCATCAGCCCACCCCGCCCTTCAACGCTCCGGCCGCCCGCAGACTGCGGGCGGCGCTCGGCATGGGGCCCGAGCATGTCGCGTACGGGATGAGAGCCTCGTACGGGCTGCCGTATGTCACCCCCGACCTCGTCGCCGCCTGGGAGCGCGGGATCACCTCGCCGAGCGGACCCGAGCTCACCGCGCTCGCGGGCGTGCTGTGGTGCTCGCCGGGCGAGCTCATCGGGGCGCCCCGCACCCTGCGCGAACACCGCGTCGCCCGCGGCCTCGCCCCGGAGGACGTCGCACGCGCCGTCGGCCTCGAACTCCTCGCGTACCAGCGGATGGAGGAGACCGGCGAGTGGCGCGGCAACGAGCGGCAGTCGGCCGCGCTCGCCGACGTCCTCGAGCTTTCGCTGCCCGACTTCATCACGGTGACGGGGCGCGACGACAAGCTCGCGGACCTGCTGCGCAGCGCGGTCACGACGCGCTGGCAGGCGTATGTGCGCCCGGTCGGGAAGATGGTGCCCCTGGACCGGCACCTCCTGGAGAACGTGCTGGAGGAGATGCACACCGACTACCAGGGGCAGATGGTCGCCACGCTCAGCTGGGGCGGTGGCTCGGCCGCCGCCGACTCCAGCGACTCGGGCCGGGACTTCCTCGACCGGATCGTCGACCACTTTTGGTCGATGGTCCAGAGGAGCACGTACTGAAGCACCTACTGAGGTCAGGGGAAATTCGTACGCAAGCCCCACCCAGAGGGCCCGGAGGCCCCGGAGGGAGCCAGTCCCCTATAACCCCCGGAGAGACCTCGTACAACTCCGGAGGGACCCCGTCCCCTAGAACACCGACTCCGCCTCGTCCATCCGATCCTTCGGCACCGTCTTCAGCTCGGTGACCGCCTCCGCGAGCGGCACCATCATGACGTCCGTGCCGCGCAGCGCCGTCATCCTGCCGAAGTCGCCCCGGTGGGCGGCCTCCACCGCGTGCCAGCCGAAGCGGGTGGCGAGCACCCGGTCGTACGCCGTCGGCGTGCCCCCGCGCTGGATGTGGCCGAGAATGACCGGCTTGGCCTCCTTGCCGAGGCGGCGCTCCAGCTCGTACGCGAGGGCCGCACCGATGCCCTGGAAGCGCTCGTGGCCGAACTGGTCGATCTCGCCGTGGCCGTAGTCCATGCTGCCCTCGGCGGGGTGCGCGCCCTCGGCGACGCAGATGACGGCGAACTTCTTGCCGCGGGCGAAGCGCTCCTCGACCATCTTGACCAGGTCGGCCGGGTCGAAGGGACGCTCGGGCAGGCAGATGCCGTGGGCACCGGCGGCCATGCCGGACTCCAGGGCGATCCAGCCGGCGTGGCGGCCCATGACCTCGACGACCATCACGCGCTGGTGGGATTCGGCCGTGGTCTTGAGGCGGTCCATGGCCTCCGTGGCCACGCCGACCGCGGTGTCGAAGCCGAAGGTGCGGTCCGTCGAGGAGATGTCGTTGTCGATCGTCTTGGGGACGCCGACCACCGGCAGGCCCGCGTCCGACAGCATCCGCGCCGCCGTCAGGGTGCCTTCGCCACCGATCGGGATCAGCACGTCGATGCCGAACTCGCGGGCCATGTCCTGAGCGTTCTCGCAGGCCTCACGGAGCCGGTCGCGCTGCAGGCGCGAGGAGCCGAGGATAGTGCCGCCGCGGGCAAGGATGCCGCTGACCGCGTCGAGGTCGAGGTTGCGGTAGTGGCCTTCGAGCAGGCCGGCGTAGCCGTCCTCGAAGCCGACGACCTCGTCCCCGAAGTTGGTGACCGCTCGGTGCACGACCGATCGGATCACTGCGTTCAGGCCCGGGCAGTCGCCGCCTGCGGTGAGAACTCCGATGCGCATCGTGCTGTGTCTCCTGCTCGCTGTTGGTACCGGTGAGCCAGTCCGATTGTTTCACGGCCCACGGGGTCCGTCGCTTCCCTCCGCCCCACCAGGACGTTTGTCCTGGCGGGCGCCTTAGCTACCCGCAGAGGTATTGTCAAGAGGGTTCTGCTCACCCCAGCGGGCCATCTCGTCGCGCCGCGCCGCCAAGAGCGCGGAAGCGACCCCGCGCCCTCAAGAGCACAGCACCGAAGCAACCCCAGCGACGCAACGGATGGAGAGCACGCGTGACGCGCAGCGTGTACGTGACCGGGATCGACCGCGGCGACGGCCGCCAGGTCGTCGAACTGGGGGTCATGGAGCTCCTGACCCGCCAGGTCGACCGGGTGGGGGTGTTCCGTCCCCTTGTGCACGACGGCCCGGACCGGCTCTTCGAGCTGCTGCGCGCCCGCTACCGGCTGGCGCAGGACCCGGCCACGGTGTACGGCATGGACTACCACGAGGCGTCCGCGCTCCAGGCCGAGCAGGGAGCGGACGAGCTGGTCTCCTCCCTGGTGAACCGCTTCCACGCGGTCGCGCGGGACTATGACGTCGTCCTCGTCCTCGGCACCGACTACGCCGACACCCAGTTCCCCGACGAGCTGGCGCTCAACGCCCGTCTCGCGAACGAGTTCGGCGCGTCGGTCATCCCGGTCGTCGGCGGCCGGGGCCAGACCGCCGAGTCGGTCCGCGCCGAGACGCGCAACGCCTACCGCGCGTACGACGGCCTCGGCTGCGACGTCCTCGCCATGGTCGTGAACCGGGTGGCCCGGTCGGACCGCGCCGAGATCCACGAGCGGCTCGACTCCCGTCTCCCCGTGCCCTGTTACATCCTTCCCGACGAGCCCGCGCTCTCCGCGCCCACCGTCGCACAGATCACCCACGCCCTCGGCGGCAAGGTGATCCTCGGCGACGACGCGGGACTGGCCCGGGACGCGCTCGACTTCGTCTTCGGCGGCGCGATGCTGCCGAACTTCCTCAACGCCCTGACCCCGGGGTGTCTCGTGGTCACCCCCGGCGACCGCGCCGACCTCGTCGTCGGCTCGCTCGCCGCGCACAGCGCGGGCACCCCGCCCATAGCCGGCGTGCTGCTCACCCTGAACGAGACGCCCAGCGACGAGATCCTCACCCTCGCCGCCCGTCTCGCGCCCGGCACCCCGGTCGTCTCGGTGGCGGGCAACTCCTTCCCCACCGCCACCGAACTCTTCGGCATGGAGGGGAAGTTGAACGCGGCCACGCCCCGCAAGGCGGAGACCGCGCTCGGCCTCTTCGAGCGGTACGTCGATACGAGTGACCTGCTCAAGCGGGTCTCCGCGCCGAGCAGCGACCGCCTCACTCCGATGATGTTCGAGCACAAGCTCCTGGAGCAGGCCCGCTCCGACAAGCGCCGCGTCGTCCTGCCCGAGGGCACCGAGGAGCGCGTCCTGCACGCCGCCGAGGTGCTGCTGCGCCGGGGTGTCTGCGATCTGACGCTGCTCGGGCCCGTCGACCACATCCGTAAGAAGGCCGCCGACCTCGGCATCGACCTGGGTGGCACCCAGCTGATCGACCCGGCCACCTCCGTGCTGCGCGACGCCTTCGCCGAGAAGTACGCCGCGCTGCGCGCCCACAAGGGCGTCACGGTCGAGCTGGCGTACGACGTCGTCGCCGACGTGAACTACTTCGGCACGCTCATGGTGCAGGAGGGCCTCGCCGACGGCATGGTGTCGGGCTCGGTGCACTCCACGGCCGCGACCATCCGGCCCGCCTTCGAGATCATCAAGACCAAGCCGGACGCCAAGATCGTGTCGTCCGTCTTCTTCATGTGCCTGGCCGACAAGGTCCTCGTCTACGGCGACTGCGCCGTGAACCCCGACCCGAACGCCGAGCAGCTCTGCGACATCGCCATCCAGTCGGCCACCACTGCCGAGCAGTTCGGCGTCGAGCCGCGGATCGCGATGCTGTCGTACTCGACCGGTACGTCCGGCTCCGGCGCCGACGTCGACAAGGTGCGCGAGGCGACCGAGCTGGTGCGGCTGCGCCGCGGCGATCTGAAGATCGAGGGGCCGATCCAGTACGACGCCGCCGTCGAGCCGACGGTCGCGGCGACCAAGCTGCCGGACTCGGAGGTCGCCGGGCAGGCGTCCGTGCTGATCTTCCCCGACCTCAACACCGGCAACAACACCTACAAGGCCGTACAGCGCTCCGCCGGCGCGATCGCCGTGGGCCCGGTCCTGCAGGGCCTGCGCAAGCCCGTCAACGACCTGTCCCGCGGCGCGCTCGTCCAGGACATCGTCAACACCGTCGCCATCACGGCGATCCAGGCCCAGACCCCCGACCAGAAGGTTTCCCAGCAGTGAGTGCCAGCCGCGTCCTCGTCCTCAACTCCGGCTCCTCGTCGGTGAAGTACCAGCTGCTCGACATGCGCGACAGCTCCCGGCTCGCGGTCGGTCTGGTGGAGCGGATCGGCGAGGAGACCTCCCGGCTGAAGCACACGCCGCTGACCGGCGGGGAATCCCGCGAGCAGCTCGGTCCGATCGCCGACCACGAGGCCGCCCTGAAGGCCGTGGCCGCGGAGCTGGCCGCGGACGGGCTCGGCCTGGACTCCCCCGAGCTGGCCGCGATCGGCCACCGGGTCGTGCACGGCGGGAAGTTCTTCACCGACCCGACCGTCATCGACGACGGCGTCCTCGCGGAGATCGAGCGGCTCATCCCGGTCGCCCCGCTGCACAACCCGGCGAACCTCACCGGCATCCGCACCGCCATGGCGCTGCGCCCTGACCTCCCCCAGGTCGCCGTCTTCGACACCGCCTTCCACACGACGATGCCGGAGTCGGCGGCGCGCTACGCGATCGACGTGAAGACCGCCGACGAGCACCGCATCCGCCGGTACGGTTTCCACGGCACCTCGCACGCCTACGTGTCCCGCGCGACCGCGCGGCTCCTGGGCAAGGCGCCTGAGGACGTGAACGTCATCGTGCTGCACCTGGGCAACGGCGCCTCGGCCTCGGCGGTCAGGAACGGCCGCTGCGTGGACACCTCCATGGGGCTCACGCCCTTGGAGGGGCTGGTGATGGGTACGCGGTCCGGCGACATGGATCCCGCGGTCATCTTCCATTTGATGCGCGTTGGCGGGATGTCCACCGACGAGATCGACACTTTGCTCAACAAGAAGAGCGGCCTGATCGGCCTGTGCGGCGACAACGACATGCGCGAGATCCGCCGTCGTATCGACGAGGGTGACGAGCAGGCTCGGCTCGCCTTCGACATCTACATTCACCGCCTGAAGAAGTACATCGGCGCCTACTACGCGGTCCTCGGCCGGGTGGACGCCATCGCCTTCACGGCCGGAGTCGGCGAGAACGCCGCCCCGGTGCGCGAGGCCGCGATCGCCGGCCTGGAGGAACTGGGCCTCGCGGTCGACGACGACCTGAACGCCGTACGCAGTGACGAGCCGCGGCTCATCTCGCCGCGGGAGGCGCGGGTCGCGGTCGCCGTGGTGCCGACGGACGAGGAACTGGAGATCGCCACGCAGACGTACGCGCTGGTCGGAGAGAGCAATGTCTGAGTTCGCGGAGAGCAACGCCTGAGCACCTGCCCGCCCATTTGTATCTTCCACCAGACGGAATATTCCGTAGCGAAACAAACCGATAGGATCGCCCCATGCGCCGTTCGAAAATCGTCTGTACTCTCGGCCCCGCGGTCGACTCCCACGAGAAGCTCGTCGCGCTGATCGAAGCCGGCATGAATGTGGCCCGCTTCAACTTCAGCCACGGCACGCACGCCGAGCACCAGGGGCGGTACGACCGCGTCCGGGCCGCCTCGGCCGAGACCGGCAAGGCCATCGGTGTGCTCGCCGACCTGCAGGGTCCGAAGATCCGTCTGGAGACCTTCGCCGAGGGCCCCGTCGAGCTGGAGCGTGGTGACGAGTTCACCATCACCGTCGAGGACGTGCCCGGCGACAAGACCATCTGCGGCACGACCTACAAGGGCCTGCCCGGTGACGTCTCCAAGGGCGACCAGATCCTCATCAACGACGGCAACGTCGAGCTGCGGGTCGTCGAGGTCGACGGCACCCGGGTCAAGACGGTCGTCATCGAGGGCGGCGTGATCTCCGACCACAAGGGCATCAACCTGCCCGGCGCGGCCGTCAACGTGCCGGCGCTGTCGGACAAGGACGTCGAGGACCTGCGCTTCGCCCTGAAGATGGGCTGCGACATGGTCGCCCTGTCCTTCGTGCGCGACGCCAACGACGTGGCCGACGTCCACAAGGTGATGGACGAGGAGGGCCGCCGGGTCCCCGTCATCGCCAAGGTGGAGAAGCCGCAGGCGGTAGAGAACATGGAGGGCGTCGTCGCGGCGTTCGACGCGGTCATGGTGGCCCGTGGCGACCTGGCCGTCGAGTACCCGCTGGAGAAGGTCCCGATGGTGCAGAAGCGCCTCGTGGAGCTGTGCCGCCGCAACGCCAAGCCGGTGATCGTCGCGACCCAGATGATGGAGTCGATGATCACCAACTCCCGCCCGACGCGCGCCGAGGCCTCCGACGTGGCCAACGCGATCCTGGACGGCGCCGACGCGGTCATGCTGTCCGCCGAGTCGAGCGTGGGCGCGTACCCGATCGAGACCGTGAAGACGATGTCGAAGATCGTCGTCGCCGCCGAGGAGGAGCTCCTCTCCAAGGGCCTGCAGCCGCTGGTCCCCGGCAAGAAGCCGCGCACGCAGGGTGGTTCGGTCGCCCGCGCCGCCTGCGAGATCGCCGACTTCCTCGGCGGCAAGGGCCTGGTCGCCTTCACCAAGTCCGGTGACACCGCCCGCCGGCTGTCCCGCTATCGCGCGCTCCAGCCGATCCTGGCCTTCACCACGGACGAGGGCACCCGCAACCAGCTGACGCTGAGCTGGGGCGTCGAGTCCCACGTCGTGCCGTTCGTGAACAGCACCGACGAGATGGTCGACCTCGTCGACCAGGAGCTCCAGAAGCTCAAGCGCTTCAACGACGGCGATGTCGTCGTGATGACCGCCGGCTCGCCCCCCGGCGTCCCCGGCACCACCAACATGGTCCGGGTGCACCACCTGGGCGAGGGCAACCGCGGCGCCTGACCCACGGTCCGCATACGCCGCTGAGGGCGCCCCCTGCGAACAGGGGGCGCCCTCAGTGTGTGCGGCTCCCGGACGGGCTCTGGTGGGCGCTCAGTCGGTGATGTACGAGTGCAGGCCCGGCACGGTCAGCGATCCCCCGAACTGGCCGGCCTGGACGACCTTCACCTTGGTGAAGTAGATCAGCGGGATGTTCAGCGGCGGGGGGTTGTCCGGGCTGAACGTGATCGGGATCAGGCCGAGCAGATTGCCGGAGATGCTCTCCGTGTACATGATCGTCTTGCCGTCGCGGATCGTGGACGTCGAGCCGTCGGCCGCCTGCACGTGGTAGGTCTTGCCGGACTGCTTGTCCTTCACCGTCTGGTGCAGGTCGCCGATGTCGGTGCCGTCGGAGATGACGTACTTCAGGACCTTCTTGGTCGTCCCGTTGGCCGTCTTCACCTTCACGATGCCCTGGTAGTCGGCGCCCTTGAGCAGCAGCGAGCTGGCGTTCAGATACCAGGGGTCGTCGGGCAGCGGAGAGGCGTTGTCGACACCGCCTTCCTCGTCCGTGGCGACCGGGCAGTCCGACGGGTCGGTGCTGGAGCTCGCGGACGGGCTGGGGGTCGCGGTGACCGCGTCGGCGGCCTCCTGGACCTTCTCCGTGGTGTCCGAGGCCGCCTTGGACGCCGTGTCGGTGGTGTCCTTCACGGTGTCCTTGACCGTCTCGGTGACCTTGTCGGTCGTGTCCTTGACGGTGTCGGAGGTGCTGCCGGAGGTGTCCTTGCTCGCGGACGCGCTCGCCGTGGCGGACGGCGTGGGGCTGGAGCTCGCCGTGGAGTCTCCGCCGCCCGTGAGGACGTCGCCGATCGCGTTGCCGATGGTGTCCAGCACGTTGCCGCTGCTCGCGGACGCCGAGGGGGTCGGCGTGGACGACGTACCGCTGTCGGACGACTTGTCCGACGTACTCGCGGAGGACGAGGAAGCCGACGGCGTGGGCTCGGCCTTGTCGTCGGAACCTGAATCCGGCGAAGAGGTCTTGCCCGAGGACGCCGAGGCCGAAGGAGTCGGCTCCGCCGTGTCGCCGGACTTGCCCGAACTCTGAGAGGCGGAGGGCGACGGCGTGGCCGAGGCGCCGGCTCCGTCCTCGGAGCCGGTCACGGCCGCGACGCAGTCCTTGTACTCGTCGGCCGTCAGGCTCTTCGACGACCCGTGGTCGTCGGCGAGGGCGAGCGTCGGGGTGAACCCCATCCCCATCAGGACCGCTGTCGGCATCGCCGCGATGGCGACGGCCTTCCCGGCAGGCATGTGGAACCTGGTGAACAGCGGCTTCCTGGGGGCCGCGTGGCGCGGCCCGGTTCTCACACGGGACTCCTCCACATCAGTCCCGTGGGTCACCTCGTCAGCCGGCACTGTGCCTCCCGTTCGCCCCGTTCGCCGGGCTCGTTCCTGACAGATCGTTCGGCTCGCTCAGCTCGCTCACGCTGTCCGCGGTCCCCACGGGTGCCCCCTCGGGGGCATCGCCCTCACCCTTGGCCACCGTCTTGGCCGGCTCCGTCTCGGACTCGCCCGGAGCCCAGGAGACCGCCATCGCGCCGCCGATCATGGCGAACAGGAAGCCGATGAGGAAGCCACCCAGGTTGGACACCGGGATGGACACCAGGGCCAGCAGAATCGCCGCGACTCCGGCGAAGGTCCGTACGTGCTTCTGGAACCAGAGGCTGACGCCCAGCACGCCGAGCAGCACGCCGATGATCAGGGAGCCCGCGCCCGCGGTGGTGGCCATGGCCAGCGTCAGATGGCCGATCTGGAGGTTCGCATACGGGAAGTAGGCGATGGGGAAACCGCCGAGCAGGACGAACAGACCGGCCCAGAACGGGCGGTCGCCCCTCCAGGTACGGAAATTCCGCCGGAAGACCCGGAGGTAGTGCTCGTTCTGGCCGGGCGCGGCAGGAGTCTCGGCGCTCATGGAAAACAGCTCCCTGGAACGGCTTTGCTGTGAGAAGTACGCGTGAGTGATGCGCGTACGGCGGTGAGGAGCGGGGCGGGTGAGGCAGCCGAGGCCCCCTCACCCGCCCCCGGAGTGCCTAGTAGCACTCCTTGACGCCCTTGGACAGCGACATCTTCAGGCCGCTGAGCTTGAACGTGCCGGCGGTGGTCGCCCACGCCGTCTGCTTGACATCGCTCAGGTCGGCCGAGTCGGCCTGCTGTGCGAACCCGTACGGGTTGGCCGTGTCACCCTTGGCGATGCCCGGACCCTTGCTGGCGTCCTTGGCCGCAACACCGATGTCGATGTTGTGGAACGTCGCGTTGGCCTCGAGGTCCTCGACGTCGATGTACAGGTTCTCGGCCTGGACCGGCGTGCCACCGCCGCCCGCCTTCAGGATCAGGCTGACCGATCCGAGCAGCGGGATGTCCGGGGTGACCACCGACTGGCACATGTTGGTGATCGACGCGGACTTGAACGCCGAGACCGCGACGGGGTGAGCCGTCTTCTTGCCGTCGAGGGTGTACCCCGAGTCGATGGCTCCGTACTGCGAGAAGCCTTCGCCGTGGAGCTGGTCCGCCGTCACCTTGAACGACTGACCCGACACACTGAACGACGCGGCGAGAGCGCCCTGCGCGAGGGCGACACCTATCGCTGCCGTGGCGGCCACGCTGGGCACCATCACGACGGCGAACCGCTTCCATCTGGTCCCGCCACGCACCTGGGACTCCATATTTCCTCCTTCTCGGACGTACATCTCCTGGCCCTGACTGCCCCATGTCGGCGGCTCAGCCGGGCAGGGATGGGAGAAGTGCTACGTCCTCGGGAAGGAGAGCGCCCGTACTCGGAGGCGCCAAAGCGCCCGAATCACCGGCGATCACCCCCGAGCGACAACCACTGGTCGCGCCTGACACACATCACGCACAACCTGCTGGACAGGCTCTGCCGAACGGCAAAGACCCCCCTGCCCAAGAGCCGACGCCACTGCCGCCGGCTCTACTCGGTGGGGACCCAGAAAACCCCTTGACCCGATTGGCTGTCGGGGTAGGGGGAATGGACCGAGCGTCGCCGATCGTGGTGCATTCTCGCCGCCCGCACAAGGGGGTTCGTTACTCACTAGTAACGGCCGGATAACCGAACAACGACCCGTCGGTATCGGTCGGCGACGCAGGGTGGTGTCAGGCCGGGTGACACAACGGTTGATTGTCGGACGGAATCCGACAGATCAACGCCCCCGACTTACTCCAAGTAACAGCGGCCGCGTTTACCAAGATTTGGTAAAGCGCGGCCACGTGTAGCTCCCTCGGCCAATCTTTCACCTGGGCATCACAAGCCCCAGCGTTTAGGGACAGGTCAGAACAGGGCCCTGGCCAACGCCCGGCGCGCCGCGATCACCCGCGGATCGTCGGCGCCGACCACCTCGAAGAGCTCCAGCAGCCGCAGTCGTACGGCATCACGGTCGTCACCCGCCGTGCGACGCACCGTGTCGATGAGCCGCCCGAACGCGTCTTCGACATGGCCGCCCACCAGGTCCAGGTCGGCGGCGGTGATCTGCGCCTGTACGTCCCCGGGATTGTCGGCGGCGTCCTTGCGCACCTGCTGCGGGTCGGCGCTCTGCACGCGCTGGAGCAACTCGGCCTGGGCGAGGCCCAGTTTGGCCTCCGTGTTGCCCGGGTCGTCACTCAGGACGTTCTTGTACGCCTGGACGGCACCGCCCAAGTCACCCGCGTCCAGGGCCTCTACGGCGGCCTCGAGGAGCGCGTCGTACGGGCCTGCCGGCACCTCGGGCGCCGCCGGGGCGCTGCCGGGCTCGGCGTCCGGGTCGACGGTCACGCCGGTGAGGCCGAAGCGCTCCTCGGCCACCTGGACGAGCTGGTCGAGGGTCCCGCGGATCTGCGCCTCGCCGGCCGCACCCTGGAAGAGCGGCAGCGCCTGTCCGGCGACAACGGCGAAGACGGCCGGGATCCCCTGGATCCCGAACTGCTGCATCAGCATCTGATTGGCGTCGACGTCGACCTTGGCGAGGACGAAGCGCCCGTTGTACTCGACGGCCAGCCGCTCCAGCACCGGGCTCAGCTGCTTGCAGGGCTCGCACCACTCGGCCCAGAAGTCGATGACGACCGGGACCTCGGTGGAGCGCTGCAGGACGTCGCGCTCGAACCCCGCCTCGTCGACGTCGATGACGAGACTGGCGGGGGACACGGCCCCGCTCCCACCGCCGCCGCCCTGCCTGGCCGCTTCGGCGCGCGCCTGCTCCGCCTTCGCCTTGGCCTCCTGGGCCGCCTTCACCGCGGCGAGGTCGACGACTCCGCTCATGGACATGTTCCGTGGCTGCATGAGTACATCCTCCCCCTTCTGTGCGCGCGCGTGAAAAGCGTTCCGAAAGCCAGGCGTTTTACGACTTGATACGTGATGCTCGGCGCCGGGTCCCCACCTGGCGCCAGTGGTTGTCGCTCGTGTACGCGTCATGCCGCACGAGCTTTCGCTACGGGTCGTAGCGTAACTGTCGGAAGGCACCTGTGTGTGTCATACCCCGGTGATCTCCCTCACGACTTCACAGAACGGCCGGATATGGTCACTGACATGCAGAGTCGCACTTCCGCCCCCCGTACGGGGCGCCCGCGCAGCGCAGCCGCGGACGCCGCGATCCTGGAGGCGACGCGCGCGGCACTGGTCGAACTGGGCTGGTCCAAGCTGACGTTGGGAGACGTGGCGACCCGCGCCGGGGTCGCGAAGACCACGTTGTACCGCCGCTGGGCGGGCAAGAACGAACTCGTGGTGGACGCGGTGGCCGTCCTCTTCGACGAACTGGAGCTCCCCGACCGGGGCAGCCTGGCGGCGGACATCGAGGGCGTCGTGCTCCAGTTCGCGGCGATCCTGGGCCGCCCGGAGGCGAAGACGGCGCTGATGGCCGTCATCGCGGAATCCACCCGTGACGAGCCCCTCCGTGAGCGGATCCGCACGTCGATCGTCGACCGCCAAAAGCGCCTCGTCCTGGAGGGTCGCGCCCGCGCCACCGCCCGAGGCGAGCTTCCCCCGGAGTCCGACCCTGCGGCCGCCGCGCGCACCGCCGATCTGATCTTCGACGTGGTCGCGGGTGCGGTGGTCCACCGCACCCTGGTCAGCGCGGAGCCCGCGGACGAGGAGTGGGTCCGCAGCTTCACCCGAGTACTGCTGCTGGGCCTGACGGGGGCGACGGAGCAGGCCTGAGCGTGCGCGGTTCCCCGCGCCCCTTCAGGGGCGCGGGGAACCGCGCGACAAGCCCCCACCCGCCCGCAGCCGAATGGCTGGTACGGGACGGGCAGGGGCGGAGGGGGCGAAGAAACCCCTCAGAAGCCCGCAGGCTCCGTGTACACCCCCCACTCGTCCCGGAGGGCATCACAGATCTCGCCGAGCGTCGCCTCGGCCCGCACCGCGTCCAGCATGGGCACGATCATGTTGGACCCGTCCCGCGCGGCCGCCAGCATGGCGTCCAGAGCGGCCCGGACAGCCGCGTCGTCCCGCCCGGCCTTGCGGCCACCCAGCACCCGTACCTGCTCCCGCTCCACCTCATGACTGACCCGCAGAATCTCCAGGTCACCCGTCACCGAGCCATGGTGGACATTGACACCCACCACCCGCTTGTCGCCCTTCTCCAGCGCCCGCTGGTACTGGAACGCGGACTCGGCGATCTCTCCGGTGAACCAGCCGTCCTCGATCCCCCGGAGGATCCCGGAGGTGACCGGCCCGATCGGGTGCTGCCCGTCGGGGTGCGCCCGCAGCCCCCGCTCCTTGATCTGCTCGAAGATCTTCTCCGCGTCGGCCTCGATCCGGTCGGTGAGCTGCTCGACGTACCAGGAACCGCCCAGCGGGTCGGCGACGTTGGCGACGCCGGTCTCCTCCATCAGCACCTGCTGCGTGCGCAGGGCGATCTCCGCGGCCTGCTCGCTCGGCAGCGCCAGCGTCTCGTCCAGCGCGTTCGTGTGCAGCGAGTTCGTCCCGCCGAGCACCGCCGCCAGCGCCTCCACGGCCGTACGCACCACGTTGTTGTACGGCTGCTGAGCGGTCAGCGAGACGCCCGCCGTCTGGGTGTGGAACCGCAGCCACTGCGCCTTCTCGGACGTGGCCCCGTACACGTCGCGCATCCAGCGGGCCCAGATCCGCCGCGCCGCCCGGAACTTGGCGATCTCCTCGAAGAAGTCGACGTGCGCGTCGAAGAAGAAGGACAGACCCGGCGCGAAGACATCAACGTCCATTCCGCGCGACAGGCCCAGCTCCACGTACCCGAAGCCGTCCGCCAGCGTGTACGCCAGCTCCTGCGCGGCCGTGGACCCCGCCTCCCGGATGTGGTACCCGGAGACGGACAGCGGCTTGTACGCCGGGATCTTCGACGCGCAGTGCTCCATGAGGTCGCCGATGAGGCGGAGGTGCGGCTCGGGCTGGAAGAGCCACTCCTTCTGGGCGATGTACTCCTTGAAGATGTCGGTCTGCAGGGTGCCGTTGAGCACGGACGGATCGACACCCTGGCGCTCGGCGGCCACCAGGTACATGCAGAAGACGGGAACGGCCGGACCACTGATGGTCATCGAGGTCGTCACGTCACCCAGCGGGATGTCCTTGAACAGGACCTCCATGTCGGCCGCCGAGTCGATCGCGACCCCGCAGTGCCCGACCTCGCCGAGCGAGCGCGGATCGTCGGAGTCGCGCCCCATGAGCGTGGGCATGTCGAAGGCCACGGACAGTCCCCCGCCGCCGTTGGCGAGGATCATCTTGTAGCGCTCGTTGGTCTGCTCGGCGTTGCCGAACCCGGCGAACTGCCGGATGGTCCACGTACGCCCCCGGTAGCCGGTCGGATAGAGGCCGCGGGTGAAGGGGTACTCGCCCGGCCAGCCGATCCGCTCGAAGCCCTCGTACTCGTCCCCGGGCCGCGGCCCGTACACGGGCTCCACGGGGTCACCGGAGAGCGTCGTGAAATCGGCCTCGCGCTTGCGCGAAGCGTCGTAACGGGCCTGCCAGCGTCGGCGGCCTTCCTCGATGGCGTCAGCGTCCATACCATCGAATTTACTAGGACGTCCTAGTAAATGTCGATGGCCCACGCTGCGGAGCAGCCAATGTCACACCGCCGCACGTTGTCCGTACGGCGGTGGAGGTTACGCCTTCGCGACCGCGGGAGCGTCGTCGGAGACCCTGGACTCCAGCTCGCGGGAGACCTTGCGCTCCACGAAGAAGGCGGCCGTGGGGATCGTCCCGGCGAGCAGCACCCACAGCTGCTTGCCGACCGGCCACTTCGCCTTGGAGCCCAGGTCGAAGGCGAAGACCAGGTAGACGACGTACAGCCAGCCGTGCGCGATGCCGACGACGCGCGTGAAGTCCGCGGCGCCGTTCATGTCGAGCACATACTTGGCGATCACGCCGAGGGTCAGCAGGACCAGCAGCACACCGGTGACGTAGGCCATCACGCGGTACCTGGTCAGCACGCTCTTCTTCATGGGTACGAGCGTAACGACCCCTTTTGCGCGATCTTCGCGCGCCCCCACCCGTCCGCCGAGCGAGGCTCTACTCGTCCTCGAAGTCCCGCGCGGCGACCCGCAGCGGCCGCAGCATCGCGAAGATCTCCGCGCACTCCTCGGCGTCGTACGCCCCGAGCCCGAAGTCCATGGCCATCAGGTCGCGGGTGGCCGCGTCGCAGACCTCGCGGCCCTTGTCGGTGATGGAGGCGAGGGTGCCGCGCCCGTCGTTGGGGTTGGGCCGCTTGTCGACGAGCCCGGACCTCACCAGCCGGTCCACGGTGTTCGTGACGGACGTGGGGTGCACCATGAGCCGCTCGCCGATCTTGGACATCGGAAGCTCGCCGGCCTTGGAGAAGGTGAGCAGCACCAGTGCCTCGTAGCGCGCGAAGGTCAGTCCGTACGGCTTGACGACCGCGTCCACCTCGGCGAGCAGGATCTGGTGCGCGCGCATGATCGACGTGATCGCGGCCATGGACGGCACGGATCCCCAGCGCTGCTTCCAGTGTTCGTCGGCGCGGGCGATGGGATCGAAGGCAAGACTGAGCGGCTTCGGCACGCCAAAGACCTTACCGGCCGGTCACATCGTGGTCAGCCCCGTCTCGCCCATCGGTCCCGACAGCCTGCCGAGGGTGCGGCCCATGGGGTTTTTCGCCCCCTCCGCCCCTGCCCATTCCCGTACCTGGGGGCTGCGCCCCCAGACCCCCCTAAAAGATCGCGCAGTTCCCCGCGCCCCCTTTTGCCCACCTGCAGCCGAAAGGCTGGTCGGGACGGGTAGGGGCGGAGGGGGCGAAAACCCTCCCTGCACTCAGCCGGCGGCCGTGCGGCGCAAGTGGTGGCGGACCGCCCTCTGGGCGACCGGGCCGAGGGACTCGAGGGCGGTGATGAGGACGGTGAGTTGTTCGAGGGCGGCGAGGGCGGAGTTCGCGCCCTCGGGGTCGACGCCCTCGTAGAGCTGAATGCCGACGAAGGAGGCGGCGACCGCGCGAGCGAGGCCGGCGGGGTCGGCGAACTCGCCGAGGGGGCTCAGCGGCAGGACACGGGTGAGGACCTTCTCGATCTCCGCGATCCAGAGATCGAGACCGGCCGCCGTGGCGGGCGCGATACGGGGATGCGTCTGCGCCCCGGCAAGCAGCTGCCCCAGAACGGCGACATACCCCTCCGCCCGCTCGACCTCATGCATCTCCCGTCCGAACGCCAGCAGTTCGGCCAGGCTGGAGACCTCCCCGAGCCGGTCCCGGTAGCGAGCGACCCGCCGCTCCGCCCCGTCCCGGCACGCCGCCGACAGCAACTCGTCCACGGACCCGAAGTGGTAGAAGACCAGCGCCTGATTGACCCCGGCGGTCGCCGCGATCGAACGGGCCGAGGTCTTCGCGATCCCCTGCTCGGTGAGCGTCCGCAGCGCGCCCTCCAGGAGCTTCGCCCTGGTCGCCTCGCTCACGCCCGCGCCTCCTCGCGCACGGGGCGCAGTCCGGGGCGCACACCGCAGGTACGGATGTCGGTGTACGTCGCCCGGAAGGAGCCCTCATAGCCGAAGAGCGGCCCGAAGTGGCGGTTCACGACGCGGACCTGGATGCGGAAGCGGCCCGTGGAGTCGTCGAAGGACTCCCGCACCTCGGCCTCGCCGCCGATGAGGTCGGGGACCCGGACGTCCACGGGGCCCTCCCGGAAGCGGTGCTCGCCGGACCGGATCAGCAGCGAGCCGTCGGGCTCGGCACGGAAGAACAGGTCGCTGGCAAGGTGCTGATGGGTGCCGAGGTAGTCGAGGACGCGGTCGCCCTTGGGGCCCAGCACCATCTGGGCGTCGAAGCGGCGGGAGCGGCCGGGCAGATCGAAGGTGCGCACGAACGTCACCGTCTCACGCCCGAAGCTGTCGGCGTACGGCACGTTCTCGATGGTGAAGGGGACGTTCCGGCCCGTGCGCGGGACCAGGATGTTGCGGGTGGTGCCCAGCGCCAGGAACGGCTTCACGAAGCCGCGCCCGTGCCAGATCCGGTCCATGACGCCGCGCCCGGTGCACGCCTCGCCGCCGGCCAGGCCGACGGAGAAGCGCCGTTGCAGCTCGGGGTGGAGGCGTTCGAAGTCGGCGCCCATCACGGTACGGAAGATCGAGGTCATCGCTGGAGCTCCAGGGTGGTGAGGAGGCGCGGGGCCCGGAGGCGGGCGGGTGGCGTGCGCAGACAGCGGCGGGCCGCCGGGGTGCCGGCCAGTGGGGGTGCGAGGAGGGCGGACAGGGCGGCCAGTACGGCGAGCACCGGGGCCGCGAACAGCACGAGCGGTGCCGGCGGCCCTGCGGCGTCCACCAGCGCCCCGCACACCAGTCCCGAGCAGGCGGCCAGCAGGACGAGGGCGCGTACCGATGTCTCGGCGAGCCAATTCCGCAGCGCCCGCTCCGGGGTGATCCCCCGCTCCAGCCACAGCCGCAGCCGGTCGAAGGACCAGGCGGTGGCCCAGCCCATGAGGGGGCGGAAGAGCAGTCGGTCGGCCACGGCTCCGAGGCGGCCCCAGCGCGGGCGGTAGTCGTACCCGGTGAGGAAGCGGACGCCGTCGCCGTCGGGGACGTACCGCCAATAGCCGCTGCCCTCGGCCAGCAGCGAGAGCGGATGCGGTGAGGCGAACCGCAGTGCGGAGGTTCGGGTGCCGTCCGGGCGTTCCTTCTCGCCGGCCGAGACGCCGGTGCCGGCGACGGTCAGGAACGGCAGCACCCGTGTGCCGTAACGGAAGCGCTGCGGTTCGCCCTCCGTGCGCGGGAGGTAGTCGATCTCGGTGAAGCGAAGGTCCCAGCGCCGGTGTTGCGCGGGGTCCTGCGTCCGCGCCCACAGGTCGTCGAGATCGCCGCGTATATGCGCCTCTACGTAGAGCCCCATCTCCGTACCCCCCAGATCAGTGGGCCTTTTGAGCGACTGCTCAATTGGCTGGCACGGAGACTACAGCGGTTTGAGCGATCGCTCAATTGCCCGGGGCGCGAAAAACCCCGGCCCTGGGGACCGGGGTTTCGTCGCTGAGTCGCGGAGGCCTAGGCGGACAGGTGCCGCTCCACCGTCTCCACCTTGGAGTTCAGCCCGTCCGTCACGCCGGGACGGATGTCCGCCTTCAGGACGACCGAGACGCGCGGCGCGCGCTCCTCGACGACGGCGACGGCACGCTTGACGACGTCCATCACCTCGTCCCACTCGCCTTCGATCGAGGTGAACATCGCGTCGGTGCGGTTCGGCAGCCCCGACTCGCGGACCACTCGGACGGCGTCGGCGACGTACTCCCCCACGTCCTCGCCGACGCCGAGCGGCGTCACGGAGAAGGCGACGATCATGCGTTCACGATCCCTTCCTTGCGGGCGCGGGACGCGATGACCGCGTTCTCGGCCTCGCGCTTGAGCTTGCGCTCCGCGAAGAAGCCGCCGGTGGGCAGCACGGAGAGGACGAAGTAGAGGAGTCCGGTCCCGGTGCTCCACTGGGAGCGCTTCCAGGCGTCCAGCCAGAAGATCACGTACAGGATGAAGAGGACACCGTGGATCGAGCCCATGACGGGCACCGCGTTGAAGTCCGTGGTCCGCTTCAGCACCGAGCAGACGAGCAGCAGCAGAAAGGAGACGGCTTCGGGGGCCGAGACCAGACGGAGGCGGCGGAGGGCGGTGGCGGTCTTTATGTCCACGGGTCACCTTCGGTGGGAGAGTCGTCAAACGCTTTGTGAACGCAAGCACAAGCGTCCGCCCATTGTGGCACTCGGGCTCCGCGCGTCCCGGCAGGGGGTCTCGGGGTGTCTTCGGGGTCCGGATCATCCCGGAGGCTCTGTCGGCGACCCCACCCGGCGGCTACCTTCACAGCGTGGCGATGTTTCGACTTCAAGGCAGCAAGGTGCTGGCCGTCGACATGACCGGGGACGCCGTGAAGGCGAAGAACGGCTCGATGGTCGCGTACGACGGCCAGATGGCCTTCAAGAAGCTGAGCGGGGGCGGTGAGGGCATACGGGGGATGGTGACCCGGCGCCTCACCGGTGAGCAGATGACGGTGATGGAGGTGAAGGGGCACGGGACCTGCTGGTTCGCGGACCGGGCCTCCGAGATCAACCTCGTCAATCTCCAGGGGGACAAGCTGTACGTGGAGTCGAGCAATCTGCTCGCGACGGACGCGGGACTGCGCACCGGCACGTCCTTCACGGGACTGAGGGGCGCCTCGCAGGGCAACGGACTGTTCACGACCACCGTCGAGGGGCACGGACAGGCGGCGATCATGTCCGATGGCCCGGCGGTGGTGCTGCGGGTGAGCTCCCAGTACCCGCTGACGGTCGACCCGGGCGCGTACATCGCGCACCAGGGCAATGTGCGGCAGTCCTTCCAGTCCGGTGTGACCTTCCGCACGTTGCTCGGAGAGGGCGGCGGCGAGGCGTTCCAGATCCGCTTCGAGGGCGACGGCCTGGTCTACGTACAGCCCAGCGAGCGCAACACGATCGCGGGGGACGTGTGACATGCCCTTTCGCGAAGTGAACTCGAAGATGGTCGAGGCCGCGGTCCTGCCGGGCCAGCGGATGTTCAGCCAGCGCGGCGCGATGCTCGCCTACAAGGGCGAGGTCTCCTTCACACCCAACATCCAGGGCGGCCAGGGCGGTGTGATGTCGATGATCGGCCGCCGCCTGGCCAACGAGGCCACCCCGCTGATGACCGTCGAGGGCTCCGGCACGGTGCTCTTCGGGCACGGCGGCCACCACGTCCACGTGATCAATCTCACGGGCGACACCTTGTGCGTCGAGGCGGACCGACTGCTCGCCTTCGACGGCACCCTCCAGCAGGGCACGATGTTCCTCGGCTCGCAGGGCGGGGTCATGGGCATGGTGCGCGGCCAGGTGACCGGCCAGGGCCTCTTCACCACGACCCTCAAGGGGCACGGCGCGGTCGCCGTCATGGCGCACGGCGGCGTCTTCGAGATCCCGATCACCCCGCAGCGCCCGGTCCATGTCGACCCGCAGGCCTACGTCGCCCACCACGGCGACGTACGCAACAAGCTGTCCACGGCGCTGGGCTGGCGCGACATGGTGGGCCGCGGCTCGGGCGAGGCGTTCCAGCTGGAACTGAGCGGCAGTGGTGCGGTGTACGTCCAGGCCTCGGAGGAGAAGCTGTGAGCGCGTACGGGACTCCGGGCGGCCCGGTGATCTACGACCCGATGTCGCTGCCGGTCGACGACAACGTCAACAACTACACCTTCTGCGTCGAGCTCAAGGGGAGCCAGTGGTTCCTGCAGAAGGGCAAGATGATCGCCTACTACGGGTCGATGGAATTCAACGGCGTCGGACACGGCCGGCTCGACCGTCTCGTCCGTACGTCGTTCCATTCGCCTCTGCACGCAAGCGACTGGGTCGTGGCGGAGGGCTCGGGCAAGATGCTGCTCGCCGACCGGGCCTTCGACGTCAATTCGTACGACCTGGACGACGGCAACCTGACCATTCGCTCGGGCAACCTGCTCGCTTTTCAGCCAAGTCTTGCCCTCAAACAGTCGATCGTGCCGGGCTTTCTGACCCTGATCGGAACCGGCAAGTTCGTAGCCGCATCCAACGGTCCGGTGGTGTTCATGGAACCCCCGATCCGGGTGGACCCGCAGGCCCTGGTCGGCTGGGCCGACTGCCCGTCCCCGTGCCATCACTACGACCACGGGTACATGACAGGTGTAATGGGCGGTCTACGTGCGATGACGGGCCTTGGCGGGGCCTCCGGAGAGGAGCACCAGTTCGAGTTCGTAGGGGCCGGCACGGTGCTGCTCCAGTCCACCGAAACGCTCATGGCCGAGCAGGCCACGGGCGCGGTTCCGCACGAGCCCGGAGTACCGGGCGCGGGTGGGGTACCCGGTCATCAGGGACAGCAAGCCGGCGCACCGCGCCTTCCCGGACAGCTGGGGGACCTCCAGCGTCGCTTCGGGCTGTGAGCGGTAGTCTGCGGAGTGTGACATCGAACGCGTGCGCACAGTCACACCACCCTCACTAGTTCGCCTTTCAACATTTTAGGTAGACTTCATTTATGGAGACCGAGACGGCCACGCGCTGGCTGACCGATGCGGAGCAGTGCGCCTGGCGCACCCACCTGGAGGTCAACAGGCTGTTGACGTACCAGCTCGAGAGGGACCTCCAGCCGTTCGGGCTGACGATGAACGACTACGAGATCCTGGTGAACCTCTCCGAGTCGGAGGGCGTACGGATGCGGATGAGCGACCTCGCGTCCGCCACCCTCCAGTCCAAGAGCCGCCTCTCGCACCAGATCACGCGCATGGAGAACGCGGATCTGGTGCGTCGCGAGAACTGCGAGTCCGACCGCCGGGGCCTGTACGCCGTCCTCACCGAGCACGGCATGGAGACGATGAAGAAGGTCGCGCCGTATCACGTGGCGTCTGTGCGGAGGCACTTCATCGATCTGCTCTCCCCGGAGGCGCTGGAAGACCTCCACAAGTCACTGCGGCCGATCGCCGAGCATCTGCGGGGGCAGCGAGGCAAGCCGTAGCGGTCCGGAAGCTGCCGGACGTCCTCAGGCTGCCGGCTGTTCCTGGCTGGCCGCGCAGTTCTCCGCGCCCTCGACGGGGCGCGGAGACGTGCGTGTGCCCCGGACGGAGATCAGGCCCGCCGCGACGGCCACCGCACCCGAGACCGCGAAGCACAGGCCCAGGGACAGGTGGCCCACCAGGAGCCCGACCCCGGCGGCGCCGCCCGAATTGCCCGCGTTCACCGCGGTGTTGACCCAGGCGCCCGCCTGGGTGCGGAAGCCGGGCGGGGCCGCCTCGTCGGCGATCAGGTAGGACGTGGTCAGGGCCGGGGCGACGAAGAAGCCCGCGCAGGCCACGGCGACGGTCAGTGTGCCGAGGCCGGGAGCGAGCCCCGCGGCGAGCAGGGCGAGGCCCAGACCGCCGGCCTGCAGCGGCAGCCGCACCCGCGCGGACCTGCGCCAGTTGACGGCGCCGTTCAGCAGGCCGCCGACCGCGCTGCCCACCGACAGCGCGGCGAGCACCCAGGCCACCACGTCGTCCCCATGATGGCGCTGCTGGGCGAAAGCCATGACGAGGAGGTCGAGGGATCCCAGGGACAGCCCTACGCCCGCCGCGACGACGACGGGCTGCACGAGCGCGCGCCCGCCTCGCAACCGGCCCCCGGAGCGGGCGGACTTCTTCTCCGCGGCCGGTCGTACGCCCGCCACGACCGGCGACAGCACGAACCCGAGGGTTCCGGCCCACACCAGCAGCGCGCTGAGCGCGACCCCGGCGGCCGGCGGCGCGAACTGCACGACCGCGCCCACCAGCAACGGCCCCGAGACGAAGAGGATCTCCTCCGCGACACCGTCCAGGCTGTACGCGCGCTGCAACAGCAGTCTGTCCTCGACGACTTCGCCCCACACGGCGCGCATCGTGGGGCCGAGGGGCGGGGTGCAGCCACCCGCGGCGACGGCCAGCACGCCGAGTGCCGCCGCCGGTACTCCCGGCCGCCAGGCTGCCGCCGCGAAGGCCGTGAGCAGGCCCGCGTACAGCGAGGCCATCGGGATGAGGGCACGGCGCGGGCCGTACCGGTCGATCAGGGCCGCCCTCGCGGGCGACAGGAACACGCTCATCGCGCCGAACAGCGCCATGACCGTGCCGGCCACGGCGTACGACCCGGTCGCCCGGGTCACCGTCAGCATCATGGCCAGGGAGACGATGCCGTACGACAGCCTGCCGATCAGGGCGGCGGTGAAGGTGCGGCGGGTGTGGGGGATGCGGAAGAGCGCGGCGTACGAGGGCCGCGAAAGGGGCGCAGACATGCGAAGGGTTCCTCAACTTCGAGGCGGACGAGGGGACGCCTGAGTGCCGCGACGACGCAGCGCCGAATTGCTGCTTGTCCGTCGCGGGCCTGGGCGGGCCCTATGCCAAGAGGAGGAACATGCGGCCCAACTTAACAGCGGGCGGTGGGAGTTGACCAGGAGGGTTTTCGCCCCCGCCGCCCCTGCCCATTCCCGTCCCCTGGGGGCTGCCGCCCCCAGACCCCCGCTAAAAGATCGCGCAGTTCCCCGCGCCCCTAAAAGGGGCGCGGGGAACTGCGCGACAAGCACCCACCGGGTAGGGGCGAAGCCCCCTCGGCTCAGCCCTCTGTCAGGCCCTCCACCAGCGAATCCGCGGCACGGTACGGGTCGAGTTCTCCCGCCACGATGCGCTCCGCGAGGGCGCTGAGGCGGCGGTCGCCATGGAGGTCACCGATGCGCTGACGCAGGGCGGTGACCGCGATCGTCTCGACCTCCTGGGAGGCACGGGCGAGACGCCGCTCGCCGAGCACCCCGTGTTCCTCCATCCACGCCCGGTGCTTCTCCAGGGCTTCGACGACCTCGTCGATCCCTTCGCCGCGGGCGGCGACTGTCTTCACGATCGGCGGCCGCCAGTCCCCCGGGCCCCGGGATTCACCCAGCCCCAGCATGTGGTTCAGCTCACGCGCCGTCGCGTCGGCCCCGTCCCGATCGGCCTTGTTGACCACGTACACATCACCGATCTCCAGGATCCCGGCCTTGGCCGCCTGGATCCCGTCGCCCATGCCGGGGGCGAGGAGTACGACCGAGGTGTCCGCCTGGGAGGCGATCTCGACCTCGGACTGGCCGACGCCCACCGTCTCCACCAGCACCACATCGCAGCCCGCCGCGTCCAGGACGCGGATCGCCTGCGGCGCGGCCCACGCGAGACCGCCCAGGTGGCCGCGCGTGGCCATCGAGCGGATGTACACCCCGGGGTCGGACGCGTGCTCGGACATGCGCACACGGTCGCCGAGCAGCGCGCCTCCGGAGAACGGCGAGGAGGGGTCGACGGCCAGCACTCCGACACGCTTGCCCTGCCGCCGGTACGCCGTCACCAGCGCCGACGTCGACGTCGACTTGCCGACGCCCGGCGACCCCGTCAGCCCCACCACGTACGCGTTGCCGGTCAGCGGCGCCAGCGCCGCCATGACCTCACGGAGCTGCGGTGCCGCCCCCTCCACCAGGGAGATCAGCCGGGCCACGGCCCGTGGCCGCCCTTCCCTGGCCTGGGCCACCAGCGAGGAGACGTCCTGCATCACAGCTCCGTTCAGTCGAGATTCCGCAAGTGGAGAACGCGTGTCAGGCCTTGGGTACCCGCACGATCAGCGCGTCACCCTGACCACCGCCGCCGCACAGCGCGGCCGCGCCCACGCCGCCGCCGCGCCGCTTGAGTTCGAGGGCGAGGTGCAGCACGAGCCGGGCGCCGGACATCCCGATCGGGTGACCGAGGGCAATGGCCCCGCCGTTGACGTTCACCTTTTCCGTGGACACCCCGAGGTCCTTCATTGACTGCACGGCGACCGCCGCGAAGGCCTCGTTGATCTCGATCAGGTCGAGGTCCTCGACCTCCAGGCCCTCCTTCTTGAGGGCGTGCAGGATCGCGTTCGAGGGCTGCGACTGCAGAGAGTTGTCCGGCCCTGCCACGTTCCCGTGCGCGCCGATCTCGGCGATCCACTCCAGGCCCAGCTCCAGCGCCTTGGCCTTGCTCATCACGACCACGGCGGCGGCGCCGTCCGAAATCTGCGACGAGGTGCCGGCGGTGATCGTGCCGTCCCTGGTGAAGGCGGGGCGCAGCTTGCCGAGCGACTCGACCGTCGTCTCGGCGCGAATGCCCTCGTCCTTGCTGAAGACGACGGGCTCGCCCTTGCGCTGCGGAATCTCGACCGGTGTGATCTCCGCCTCGTAGATTCCGTTCTTCTGGGCGGCGGCCGCACGCTGGTGCGAGAGAGCCGCAATCTCGTCCTGCTCCGGACGGGCGATGCCGAGCCGGGAGTTGTGCTTCTCCGTCGACTCGCCCATGGCGATGTTCTCGAAGGCGTCCGTCAGACCGTCGTACGCCATGGCGTCGAGCATCTCGATCGCCCCGTACTTGTAGCCCTCACGGGACTTGGGGAGGAGGTGCGGCGCGTTCGTCATCGACTCCTGGCCACCCGCGACCACGACATCGAATTCGCCCGCTCGGATCAACTGGTCCGCGAGCGCGATCGCGTCCAGGCCCGACAGACACACCTTGTTGATGGTGAGCGCCGGGACGCTCATCGGGATGCCCGCCTTGACCGCGGCCTGGCGTGCCGGGATCTGCCCTGCCCCGGCCTGGAGCACCTGGCCCATGATCACGTACTGCACCTGGTCGCCGCCGATCCCCGCACGGTCGAGGGCGGCCTTGATCGCGAAGCCTCCGAGGTCGGCTCCGGAAAAGGACTTCAGGGAGCCGAGCAACCGCCCCATCGGGGTGCGGGCACCCGCGACGATCACGGAAGTCGTGCTGTTCGTTCCAGACATGAGGTGCGATCCCCTTCCAGCTTGCACAGCTGAGGAGTGAACGAGGGTTTACTTGAATGTACTGAGCGGTAAGCCACCCGTCATCCGGCGGCGAGTGTGATCGCGCGCACGTTGCGTAACCACCTCCGGAGCGCTGCACTAATTCCATGCTGACGCGAATCGACCACATTGGGATCGCCTGTTTCGACCTCGACAAGACCGTCGAGTTCTACCGGGCCACGTACGGCTTCGAGGTCTTCCACTCCGAGGTCAACGAGGAGCAGGGCGTGCGCGAGGCCATGCTCAAGATCAACGAGACGTCCGACGGCGGCGCCTCGTACCTCCAGCTCCTGGAGCCCACCCGCGACGACTCGACCGTGGCGAAGTGGCTCGCCAAGAACGGCGAGGGCGTTCACCACATCGCTTTCGGTACGGCGGATGTGGACGCGGACGCGGCCGACATCAAGGACAAGGGCGTACGCGTCCTGTACGAGGAGCCGCGCAGGGGCTCGATGGGCTCCCGGATCACCTTCCTGCATCCAAAGGATTGCCATGGAGTCCTGACAGAACTGGTCACTTCGGCGCCTGTTGAGTCCGCTGAGCACTGACCTCCGTATATCTGGGCCGGTAGGGTTGGGGGCGGTCGCCGCCACGTCGGGGCGACCGAGGGCCGGGGTCCAGGTTTTCGGGGAACGGGCGGGACGAGCGTCGGGGCAGCAGCCCATGCTCCGCCGTTGATCTGACACCATTCCCCGGGGGCCCCGTTCGGCGGATGGACGGAGCTCGTTTGGAGAGACTTGCGACCAGGGGACGGATGGGACCGCGCAGTGCGGGGCTACGAACGCCAGGAGCGAGAGCCGGCGGCTGACGTCGACCACCTCTCTCGGTTCGAGGCCGAGATGGAGCGGCTGAAGACCGAGCGGGAGAAGGCCGTCCAGCACGCCGAGGACCTCGGCTATCAGGTCGAGGTGCTGCGCGCCAAGCTGCACGAGGCGCGGCGCAGTCTGGCGACCCGTCCTGCCTACGACGGCGGCGACATCGGGTACCAGGCCGAGCAGCTGCTCCGCAATGCCCAGATCCAGGCCGACCAGCTGCGCGCGGACGCCGAGCGTGAGCTGAGCCAGGCCCGCTCGCAGACGCAGCGCATCCTCCAGGAGCACGCCGAGCAGGCCGCGCGCCTTCAGGCGGAGCTGCACCAGGAAGCGGTCACGCGGCGCCAGCAGCTCGACCAGGAGCTGGCCGAGCGTCGGCAGACCGTCGAGTCGCATGTCAACGAGAACGTGGCGTGGGCGGAGCAGCTGCGCGCCCGTACCGAGTCGCAGGCCCGTCGTCTTCTGGAGGAGTCGCGCGCCGAGGCCGACCAGGCGCTGGCCGCAGCCCGCGCGGAGGCCGAGCGGATCGCCGCCGAGGCGCGGCAGCGGCTCACCACCGACGCCGAGAGGGCCCGCGCGGAGGCCGAACAGCTGCTGCGCCGGGCCCGCACGGACGCCGAGCGGCTGCTGAACGCAGCCTCCACGCAGGCCCAGGAAGCCACCGACCACGCCGAGCAGCTGCGCAGCTCCACGGCGACCGAGTCGGACACCGCCCGCCGCCAGGCCACCGAGCTGAGCCGGGCCGCCGAGCAGCGCATGACCGAGGCGGAGGCGGCGCTGCGCGAGGCGCGGGCCGAGGCCGACAAGGTCGTCGCCGAGGCGAAGGAGGCCGCGGCCAAGACGCTCTCCAGCGCGGAGTCGGCGAACGAGCAGCGCACGCGGACCGCGAAGGAGCAGGTCGCCCGGCTGGTCAGCGAGGCCACCAAGGAGGCCGAGACCACCAAGTCCGAGGCCGAACAGGTTGTCGCGGAGGCTCAGGCCAAGGCCGAGAAGATCGTCGCGGAGGCCGAGGAGAACGCCCGCAGTCTCACCGCCGAGGAGACCGCGTCCCAGCTCGCCAAGGCGGCCCGTACCGCCGAGGACGTGCTCAACAAGGCGTCCGAGGAAGCCAAGACGACCACCAAGGCCGCCGCCGAGGAGGCCGAGCGGATCCGCACCGAGGCGGAGGCCGAGGCCGACCGGCTGCGCGCCGAGGCGCACGACATCGCCGAGCAGCTCAAGGGCACGGCGAAGGACGACACCAAGGAGTACCGCGCCAAGACGGTCGAGCTGCAGGAGGAGGCGCGCCGTCTGCGCGGCGAGGCCGAGCAGCTGCGCGCCGACGCGGTCTCCGAGGGCGAGCGCATCCGCGCCGAGGCCCGCCGCGAGGCCGTCCAGCAGATCGAGGAGGCGGCCAAGACCGCCGAGGAGCTGCTCTCCAAGGCGAAGGCCGACGCGGACGAGTTGCGTACGGCGGCCACGACGGACAGCGAGAAGGTCCGCACCGAGGCCATCGAGCGCGCCACGACGCTGCGCCGGCAGGCCGAGGAGACCCTGGAGCGCACCCGCGCCGAGGCCGAGCGGCATCGGGCGGAGGCGGTCGAGCAGTCCGAGGCGATCAAGGCGGAGGCCGAGCGCGCCGCCGGGCTGCTGCGCGAGGAGACCGAGCGCGCCATAGCGGCTCGCCAGGCCGAGGCCGCCGAAGAGCTGACCCGGCGCCACACGGAGGCCGAGGAGCGTCTCACCTCCGCCGAGCAGGCGTTGACGGACGCGCGCGCGGAGGCCGAGCGGATCCGCCGTGAGGCCGCCGAGGAGACGGACAGACTGCGCACGGAGGCCGCCGAGCGGATCCGTACGCTCCAGGCGCAGGCCGAGGCCGAGGCCGAGCGGCTGCGCAACGAAGCGGCGGCGGACGCGTCCACCTCACGCGCCGAGGGCGAGGCCATCGCCGTACGGCTGCGTTCGGAGGCCGCGGCGGAGGCCGAGCGGCTGAAGTCGGAGGCCCAGGACAGCGCCGATCGCGTACGGGCGGAGGCGCAGGCCGCGGCCGAGCGGCTGGCGACCGAGGGCGCCGAGACGCTGGCCGCCGCGCAGGAGGAGGCCGCCCGGCGCCGCCGCGAGGCCGAGGAACTCCTCGGCTCCGCGCGCCAGGAGGCCGACCAGGAGCGCGAGCGGGCCCGCGAGCAGAGCGAGGAGCTGCTGGCTTCCGCCCGCAACCGTGTCGAAGAGGCGCAGGCGGAGGCCGTACGCCTGGTCGAGGAGGCGGACCGGCGGGCGACCGAGATGGTCTCCAACGCCGAGCAGACCGCGCAGCAGGTGCGCGACTCCGTGGCCGGGCTGCACGAGCAGGCCCAGGAGGAGATCGCGGGTCTGCGCAGCGCCGCCGAACACGTGGCGGACCGTACGCGGACCGAGGCGCAGGAGGAGGCGGACCGGGTCCGCGCCGACGCGTACGCGGAGCGGGAGCGGGCGTCCGAGGACGCGGCGCGCATCCGGCGGGAGGCGGCCCAGGAGACGGAGGCCGCCAAGTCGCTCGCGGAGCGCACGGTTTCGGAGGCCATCGCCGAGTCCGAGCGACTGCGCTCGGACGCCGCCGAGCACGCCCAGCGCGTCCGCACCGAGGCGTCCGACGCCATCGCGAACGCCGAGCAGGACGCTTCGCGGACCCGCGCGGATGCCCGGGACGACGCCAACCGGATCCGTTCGGACGCGGCCACGCAGGCGGACACCCTCATCACCGAGGCGGCGTCGGAGGCCGAGCGGCTCGCGAACGAGACCGCCGCCGAGGCCGAGCGCGTACGGGCCGAATCCGTGGCCAAGGCCGAGCAGCTCATCTCGGACGCGACCGGCGACGCGGAGCGGCTGCGGGCCGAGGCCGCCGAGACGGTCGGTTCCGCGCAGCAGCACGCCGAGCGCGTCCGCACCGAGGCGGAGCGCGTCAAGGCCGAGGCGGCGGCGGAGGCCGAGCGGCTCACGTCGTCGGCGCGCGAAGAGGCCGAGCGCACCCTGGACGAGGCGCGCCAGGAGGCCAACAAGCGACGCTCCGAGGCAGCCGAGCAGGTCGACACCCTCATCTCGGAGACCGCGTCCGAGGCGGACAAGCTGCTCTCCGAGGCGCAGCAGGGCGCGCAGAAGACGACGGCGGAGGCCGAGTCGCAGGCCGACACCATGGTCGGCGCGGCGCGCAACGAGGCCGAGCGGCTGGTCTCCGAGGCGACCGTGGAGGGCAACTCCCTGGTGGAGCGGGCCCGTACGGACGCGGACGAGCTGCTGGTCGGCGCGCGCCGGGACGCGACGGCGATAAGGGAGCGCGCGGAGGAGCTGCGCGACCGCATCACCACGGAGATCGAGGAGCTGCACGAGCGGGCCCGCCGCGAGTCCGCCGAGGCGATGAAGACGGCCGGCGAGCGCTGCGACGTGCTCGTGAAGGCGGCCGAGGACCAGCTGGCCGAGGCCGAGGCGAAGGCCAGGGACCTGGTGTCGGAGGCCAACTCCGAGGCGAGCAAGGTGCGTATCGCCGCGGTCAAGAAGGCGGAGGGTCTCCTCAAGGAGGCCGAGCAGAAGAAGAACTCGCTCGTCACCGAGGCCGAGAAGATCAGGTCCGAGGCGATCCAGGAGGCGAAGGCCGCGGTCGAGGAGGGCAAGCGCGACCTGGAGATCCTGGTGCGCCGCCGCGAGGACATCAATGCGGAGATCTCCCGTGTCCAGGACGTCCTGGAGGCGTTGGAGTCCTTTGAGGCCCCGTCCGGCAACAAGGACGGTGGGGTCAAAGCGGGCGCCGCCGCGGGCGCAACTCGTTCGGGTGGCAAGTCGTCCGAGGGCTAGCCAGAAGCACCGATTCCATGCTTTGCGGGGACCTTTGGCACAGGATCTGGCAAGCCCTCCGACAGTTAGCCACCCAAAAGGAGTGTCATTCTCCAGATCAAACACGTATCCGCTCGATGACACACCGCTTTGACCCCTAGGATTCCCCCTATCACCTCACCGGTCTCATTCGACAGGAACCCCATGAGCGACACTTCCCCCTACGGCTTCGAGCTTGTGCGGCGTGGATACGACCGCGCTCAGGTGGACGAACGCATCTCGAAGCTCGTCTCCGACCGTGACAGCGCTCTGGCCCGTATCACTGCTCTGGAAAAGCGCATCGAGGAGCTCCACCTCGAGACGCAGAACGCCCAGGCCCAGGTCAGCGACGCAGAGCCGTCGTACGCGGGTCTCGGCGCGCGCGTCGAGAAGATCCTCCGCCTCGCCGAGGAGGAGGCGAAGGACCTGCGCGAGGAGGCCCGTCGCGCGGCCGAGCAGCACCGTGAGCTCGCCGAGTCGGCGGCCCAGCAGGTGCGCAACGACGCAGAATCGTTCGCTGCGGAGCGCAAGGCCAAGGCGGAGGACGAGGGCGTCCGGATCGTCGAGAAGGCCAAGAGCGACGCCTCTCAGCTGCGTACCGAGGCGCAGAAGGACGCACAGTCCAAGCGCGAGGAGGCGGACGCCCTCTTCGAGGAGACCCGCGCCAAGGCCGCGCAGGCCGCCGCCGACTTCGAGACGAACCTCGCCAAGCGCCGCGAGCAGTCGGAGCGCGACCTGGCCTCGCGTCAGGCCAAGGCCGAGAAGCGCCTCGCGGAGATCGAGCACCGCGCGGAGCAGCTCCGCCTGGAGGCCGAGAAGCTGCGCACGGACGCCGAGCGCCGCGCCCGCCAGACGGTCGAGACGGCTCAGCGCCAGGCCGAGGACATCGTGGCCGACGCGAACGCCAAGGCCGACCGCATCCGTTCGGAATCCGAGCGCGAGCTCGCGGCACTCACCAACCGCCGCGACTCGATCAACGCCCAGCTCACGAACGTCCGCGAGATGCTCGCGACGCTCACGGGCGCCGCGGTGGCCGCCGCCGGCACGCCGGCCGAGGACGAGCCGATCTCCCGCGGGGTTCCGGCCCAGCAGTCCCGGTAACCGCCCGACCGGTTAGCGACAACCGAGGCCCGCACCCTCCGCCGGGGTGCGGGCCTTTGCCGTGTCCCGTAGGGCGCGGGGCTGTGACATCATGCGGCTCCGCCGCGTGGGCGCGACAAGCCACGCCGGCGCGGCAGCCGGCCACGGCGAACAAGCGGGCTCCCCCTCCCCGCTCAAGTGGCACGGCCCCAGGGCCCGACTTAGCGTGGCCGCATGATTGAGCTCGAGGGGCTGACCAAGCGGTACGGCGAGAAAGTGGCGGTGAACAACCTCACCTTCGCCGTCAGACCCGGCATCGTGACCGGCTTCCTCGGCCCCAACGGCGCCGGAAAGTCCACGACGATGCGGATGGTGCTCGGGCTCGACCACCCCACCGCGGGCGACGTACGGATCGACGGTCAGCACTACGACCACCTCAGGGACCCGCTCAAATACATCGGCGCCCTGCTGGACGCCAAGGGCATGCACGGCGGCCGCAGCGCCTTCAATCACCTCCTCTGCCTCGCCCAGAGCAACGGCATTCCCAAGGCACGCGTCCACGAGGTTCTCGACACGGTGGGGCTCACCCCGGTGGCGAGGAAGAAGGCCAAGGGCTTCTCGCTCGGCATGGGCCAGCGGCTCGGCATCGCGGGCGCGCTGCTCGGCGACCCGCGGATCCTGATGTTCGACGAGCCGGTCAACGGGCTCGACCCCGAGGGCATCCACTGGATCCGTAATCTGATGAAGTCTCTCGCGGCTCAGGGCCGTACGGTCTTCGTCTCCTCCCATCTCATGAGCGAGATGGCGCTGACCGCCGACCACCTCGTCGTCATCGGCCAGGGCAGACTCCTCGCCGACACCTCCATGGCCGACTTCATCCAGCAGAACTCGCGGTCGTACATCCGTATCCGCTCCCCCCAGCGCGAGCGGCTCCTCGACGTGCTGCACGGCGCCGGGATCACCGTCGTCGAGACGGGCAGCGGCACGCTCGAGGTGGACGGCGGCAAACCGGAGCACATCGGTGAGCTGGCCGCGCAGCACCAGATCGTGCTGCACGAGCTCAGCCCCCAACAGGCCTCCCTGGAGGAGGCGTTCATGCAGCTGACCGCGGAGTCGGTGGAGTACCACGCGCATGCCGACACGCCGCACACACTGACCCCGCGGCCGGCCCCGCAATGGGGCGGCGAATGGAAGAGGGGCTGACCATGGCGGCCACCCAGGTTCTCAAGTCGGAGTGGACCAAGATCCGGTCCGTCGCGTCCACCGTCTGGACGCTCAGTCTCGCCGCGGTCGTCACGATCGCCCTCGGCATCCTGATCTCGCTGCTGTCGAAGAACGAGTTCGACAGGATGCCCGTGCGGGAGCGGCTCTCCTTCGACCCGACGTTCATCAGCTTCGCGGGCATGACGCTCGGTCAGCTCGCGTTGATCGTGTTCGGAGTGCTGGTCGTGGGCAACGAGTACAGCACCGGCATGATCCGCACCTCGCTCGCCGCGGTCCCGCAGCGCGGCACGTTCCTGTTCAGCAAGATCGCGGTGGCGACGGGCCTCGCTCTCGCCGTCGGCATGATCACCAGCTTTGTCGCCTTCTTCCTGGGCCAGGCGGTGCTCGGCGCGCACAGGGCGTCCATCGGCGACCCGGGTGTGCTGCGCGCGGTGATCGGCGGCGGGCTCTATATGACGCTCATCGCCGTCTTCTCGATGGGCGTCGCGGCGATGCTGCGCAGTCCGATGCTCTCGCTGGGCATCCTGATGCCGTTCTTCTTCCTGATCTCCAACATCCTGGGCGCCGTCTCCGCGACGAAGAAGGTCGGCCGCTATCTGCCCGACCAGGCCGGCAGCAAGATCATGCGGGTCGTGACCCCGATCGGCGACGACACTCCGTACGGGCCCTGGGGCGGCCTCGCGATCATGGTGCTGTGGGTGATCGCGGCGCTCCTCGGGGGGTATGCGCTGCTCAAGAAACGCGACGCTTGAGACTCCGTGCGATGCTCCAGGAGCCCAGGCGAGTGACCTGACTCAGGAGCCTGGGTGCGTGACCCGACTCAGGCACCCGGGCGCGTGACCTGACCCTCGTCGGGCGGCGGCCGGTGGATCAGCCCGTCGAAGTCCGTCCAGCCCTCCCAGCGCCACACGTCCTTGTCCAGGTCCGGCTGGAGCGGCACGAAACGGCCCAGTTCGAAGTCGCCGGCCTCCAGGTCGAACCAGCGCTCGTCGGCGACCTCGGTGCCGAGACCCACGGTGCGCGCCGTCAGCCGCACGAGCAGCTTCACGCCGTACGACCCGGACAGGTCCTTGCCCTGGATTCGGCGGAACGGCAGCTCGGCCACCGGTGCCTCGACCGGAATCCACACGGTGAACGGTGCCCCGCGCTCGACCGCGAGCCAGGACCGCTCGTCGGCCGGCTCGCCCTTCGCGTCCAGGACCTTCAGCCACTGCTTGTAGATGACGAGGCTGCCGTCGTGCGGGGAGCGTTCCAGGTAGCGCAGATGGGCGCGGGCGCGCAGGTCCACGACCGACAGATTGTCGAAGCGGTTGTAGAAGCGGACGGCGATGATCGCGTCCTCGCTGCTCGCGTGCAGCCGGGAGTAGCCCGGGAAGTCCGCGGTCCAGGCCTGCGAGATGCTGGCCCGCTGCCGCCAGACGAAGGGCCGCAGCGCGAACATCTTGATCAGGACGATGCCGAGGAGCACCGCGGGCACCAGCGAGCCGGTGACCGAGGCGAGGGTGGCGAGCAGCTGGTGCGCGGTGCTGTCCGGTTCGGGTTCGAGGTTGTCCGTGCCGACACAGGCGCGCAGCACGGTGAGGCTGAGGTCGAAGAGCCGCTCCTCGTTCGAGAACCGCTCGGCCATCGACCGCGGCGAGTGCTCGGTCAGCGTCCAGGCGGTCGCGATGACCAGCGAGAGTCCGGCCAGCGCGCCGAGTGTCATGAGGAGCAGGGCGTGGACGGTGCGTCCGGCGATCCACCAGCGAACGGACGTACGGAAGCGCGGATGCGCCCGGCGCCGCCCCGGCTGACTCAGTAAACCCAACTCGCCACCCCCGTAACCGACTTCGCTCCCACTCGTACAATGGGACGGCATGATTCCCGGTGTCCGTTCCGGCCAACCCCGTCCAGACGGGGAGACCAGGCCCCGCCCCGGGTACATCTCGCGTGGAAGGCTCAGGGGGTGTCTTGTGGACCATGCCGGGCTCGCGGGGTCTGGTGCGCACATCTGCGGCGTTGTCGTCGGTTGCCGACGCTCCGCGTCGTCGCCCTCCTGCGCCTTGCAGCTGCACGCACCAGACCCCGCTCCCTGATCCGGCCTGATCCACAGGACACCCCCAGCCCGTATCGCGCGACCACCCCCCGAAGGGCGTCACCGTGACGACGAAGGACCGAAGCCTTGAGGCACTGGGCCTGGACGACGTGCCCGCCAAGAAGCCGCTCACCTATCCCGGCCGTCCCACCACCGAGCCCTCCCTGCTGACCGGCGGCGAGCTGCTCCAGCTCGACGTACGGCCGCTCAGGCTCGGCGAGTGGTACGTGGAGGAGCAGGAGGCGCAACAGCGGCTCGACGAAGCGCTCGCCGATCTCGGCCAGGTCGGCACCGGGCGCCGTCACCCGGTCATCGCGGTCGGCTCGAACGCCTCTCCCGGGCAGGTCGCCCACAAGCTGACCCGGCTCGGCATCCCGGCGACGGTGCCGATGGTGCCGGTGCGCGTGCAGGGCATCGGGGTCGGCTGCTCGGGGCACATCAGCCCTGCGGGCTACGTGGCCGGCACGCCGTACGTCGCCCGGGGCGCCGAGACCACGCTCGTGGTGACCTGGCTGGACTCGACGCAGTTGAAGGCGGTCGACGACACCGAGTTCCCGGACTACCGGCGGGCGATACTCCCGGGCGACACGTTCGCGATGACCATGCCGTCCGGGGAGCGGCTCGGCGCCGCCTACATCTACTTCAGCGCGCACGGCGTGCTGGCCGACCCGGTCACGGGACAGCCCCGCCCCGGGGGCGGCGACCAGTCCGAGCTGCTCGCCTCGCTGCTCGCCGACTCCGCGCGGCTGCGCGACCTGCTCGGCCCCGATCCGGCCACCTGGGTGCGGCGCGCCGGGGGCGACCGGTCGCTGCGCGAGCGGGGCACGCGGATCTTCGGCGAGGAAGGCTGGGTGCTGCCCCAGACCGACTTCCTGCCGTACGTCGACGAATCGGCGGAGCTGCGGCTGTACGACGACCTGCCGCCGCTGGACGACTCGTTGCCGTACCGGGTGTGAGACTTCCGTTTCCGGCCTGACCAGGCGCGACGGGTACCTGACAAATGCAGCGGTCCGCAGAAAGGTCCCTTACTCGATCTTTTCCCAGGTGACCTGCGCGGTTTTACTTTCTCTTGAGTGGAACCGTCAGCGCCCCGATATCCTCCTAACCCTTACGGGGGCGTGCGCCCCGACGTCCTGAACCTTTCGATGGGTGCGGAGCATGATCGAGGCAGTCGGCCTGACGAAGCGCTACGGCGCCAAGACGGCCGTGTACAACCTTTCCTTCCAGGTGCGGCCGGGCGCCGTCACCGGCTTCCTGGGGCCCAACGGCTCCGGCAAGTCGACGACGATGCGGATGATCCTCGGCCTGGACAACCCCACCTCGGGGCAGGTGACGATCGGCGGCTTCCCGTACCGCAAGCTGCCGAACGCGCCCCGCCAGGTCGGCGCGCTCCTCGACGCCAAGGCCGTGCACGGTTGCCGGCACGCCCGCAACCACCTGCTGTGCCTCGCCCAGCTGTCGGGCATCCCGGCCCGCCGCGTGGACGAGGTGCTCGGTGTCGTCGGGCTCCAGGACGTGGCCAAGAAGCGCTCCAAGGGCTTCTCGCTCGGCATGGGGCAGCGGCTCGGCATCGCCGCCGCGCTGCTCGGCGACCCGCAGGTGCTGCTCTTCGACGAGCCGGTCAACGGTCTCGACCCCGAGGGCATCCTCTGGGTGCGCAATCTGATGAAGTCCCTCGCGGCGGAGGGCCGTACGGTCTTCGTCTCCTCGCACCTGATGAGCGAGATGGCGCTGACCGCCGACCACCTGATCGTGATCGGCCGCGGCCAGCTGCTCGCCGACATGAACATCAAGGACTTCATCTCGCACAACTCGGCCGACTTCGCCCGGGTCCGCACCCCGGACACCGAGCCGCAGCAGCGCGAGAAGCTCACCGCCGCGCTGACCGAGGCGGGCGGCCAGGTGCTGCCCGAGCAGGACGGCGCGCTGCGCGTCACCGGCCTGCCGCTGCCTCGCATCAGCGACCTCGCGCACTCCGCCGACGTACGCCTGTGGGAACTGTCGCCGCACCAGGCCTCGCTGGAGGAGGCGTACATGCGGATGACGCAGGGCGCCGTCGACTACCGCTCGACCATCGACCAGAAGGCCGGGCTCCAGCAGGAGCTGCCGCCGGGCGCCATCCCGCCGCCGCAGATGCCGGTGGCGGGTCAGGGCCAGCCGGGCTGGTACGCACCGCCGCCGCCCCAGCAGGGCGGGCAGCCGTTCGCGATGCCGCAGGGACAGCCGGGCCCGTACGGTGCTCCCGGCGCCCCGGGTGCTCCGGGCGCCCCTGGTGCGGGTCAGCCGGGCCCGTACGGGGCTCCGGCCGCCCCGGCCGCTCCTGGTGCCGCGGACGCCAATCCGTACGCCCAGGCCGCGCCCCAGGCCCCGGCGCAGCCGCCCGCGGCGCCCGCCGCCGCACCCGCCGCCCCCGACCTGACCAAGCCCGAGGACGCCCGATGAGCACGCCCCAGCCCCCGATGCCGCAGCAGGCCGTCGCTGCCCCCAACTGGCAGGCGGCGCCCGGCAGTTCGTACACCTCGCCGATCCCGATCACCCGCACCCACCTCGGTCACGCGCTCACCTCCGAGTGGACGAAGATCAAGTCGGTGCGCTCCACGATGTGGACGCTCGGCACCTTCCTGCTCCTGGTGATCGGCATCGGCTTCCTGGTCGCCGCGCAGACCACGAACGCCGACTTCACCGACGTCCCGTACACGATTCCGGCCTTCTTCGGCCTGATGCTGGGGCAGATCTGCCTGATCACGCTGGGCGTCCTGGTGGTCTCCTCGGAGTACGGAACGGGCATGATCCGTACGACGTTCACGGCCTCGCCGCAGCGGCACCGGGTGCTCGCCGCGAAGCTGATCATCTTCTTCGCGGTGGCGTTCGTCGTGTCGGCCTTCGCGATCGGCCTGGTCGGCCTGATGACCTCGGGCATGCACGGCGGCTCCTCGAACGTCTCGTGGGGCGGCACGGTGGTCATGGGCGCGCTGTACGTCTCGCTGCTCGGTGTCCTCGCGCTCGCGGTGGGCTCGATGCTGCGCCACTCGGCCGGCGCCATCACCACGATGCTCGGTGTCGTGCTGGTGCCCGCGATCATGCCCGCGTTCCTGATGATGTCCGACAGCATGCGCACCATCGGCGAGAAGATGCAGGAGTACAACGCTCCCAACGCCCTCGCCAGGATCTTCCGGCTGGACACCGAGAGCGGTCACGGCGGCGCGCAGCTCGGTCTGCTCGCCGGGGTGACGGCGGCGGCGATCGTCGGCGCCTTCGTGCTGCTGGAGCGCAGGGACGTCTGACCCTGCCCCGATTTCCGAAGTCGCCCGGAACCTGGGCGCGTTGACCGCCTAGAACCTGGGCGCGTTACGGGACCGCTGCACCTGCGAGGTGCGGCGGTCCTTCGCGTTCCAGCAGGCCTTGTGCCAGTGGCGCCGCTCGTCGACGCCCGAGTGCTCCGGCCAGGCCACCACGTGCGGGACACCTGAGGGGATCATCTGGTCGCAGCCGGGGCAGCGGTAGGTCTTGCCCTCGGCGCTCGCGCCCGCCACATGGCGCACGCTCCACTCCTCGCCCTGCCAGCTCTCCGTGGACTGCCAGCCGCCGTAACGGCCCGAGCGGTCCTCGTCCGCACTCTGACCGGACGAGCCGGCGGCCTTCGGACGGTTGCGACGCGGGGACACAGGACACCTCACGGAGCTATACAGGGAGCAGGGGCCATGTCCAGCCTACGCGGCGCGCACCGGGGTACGCGTACTCCACCAACCCGCACAGATCCCCCACCGGACGGCCCAATTCGCAGACAATCCGCAAATCTCTCCGCCAGGCCGTGACTTCGGCACGTGTCATGCGGTTATGCCCGGTGGGGGAGCTCCGTGTCGGAGCCGAGGAAGCAGGAAGTGCGATGCACGTAGGAAGTTTTGTACTGGCGGCCCAGTTCCCGGGACAGGGCCAGGGGGAGACCCTCCACCGGGCGGTGCGGTCCGCCGAGGTCGCCGAGGAGGCTGGACTCGACTCGGTATGGCTGGCCGAGCACCACTTCGTGCCGTACGGCACGTGCCCGTCGGCCGTCACGTTCGCCGCGTTCCTGCTCGGCCGCACCAGCCGCATCCGGGTCGGCACGGCCGTCAGCGTGCTGCCCACCGTCCACCCCGTGGCGCTCGGTGAGCAGGCCGCGCTGCTGCATCTGACGTCCGGCGGACGGTTCTCGCTGGGCGTCGGGCGCGGCGGCCCCTGGGTCGACCTCGAGGTCTTCGGTTCAGGACTGGAGGCGTACGAGAAGGGGTTCCCGGAATCACTCGATCTGCTGCTGCGCTGGCTGCGCGAGCCGTCCGTGCAAGGCACCTCGGAGCGGTTCGGCTTCCGTGAAGTCCCGGTCGTCCCCCGGCCGTCGGAGGCGCTGAGCGGCGCCCCGGGGCCCGAGGTCGTCGTCGCCTGCACTTCACCGGCGAGCGTACGGCTCGCGGCAGAGCGCGGGCTGCCGATGCTCCTCGGGATGCATGTCGGGGACGAGGAGAAGGCCGAAATGGTCGCGCTGTGGCGGCAGTACGCGCGCGCGGCCGGACACCCGGCGGACGAGATCTTCGCGGCGGCCCATGTGTCCGCCGGCGTCTGCCAGATCGCCGACCGCCGTACCGAGGCCGTCGAGACGCTCCTCAAGGCGATGCCGGGCTGGCTGAAGCAGGGGCTGGACGCCCATGTGACGGTCGACGGCCGCGCCCGCTCGATGCGGGACCCACTGGCGTACACCGAACTCCTCTGCGGACTGCACCCGGTGGGGACCCCCCGGCTGTGCGCCGACCGGCTCGCGGCGACCTCGGAGCGGACCGGCATCTCACGCTTCGCCCTGCTCGTCGAGGGCTCGGGTGACCTGGCGGCGACGGAGGAGAACGTACGACGTCTCGGAGCCGAGGTGCTGCCGCGCCTCAGGTGATCGGACGCCGTCGGCCCGACGGGCCCTGCAGCCCGGCCGACAGGCCGTCCAGCCCCTTCCACGGGCCGGGCGCGCGGGGAGCTTGCCGCCCCAGTACAAATGCACCTCCCGCGTACGGAGCGGCAAGCAAAGCGGCATCACCGCGTCAGCAGTCCCGGAACTCCGGGGACTGGTTCAGCAGCTGACTGCGGACCGAGGTGAAGCGTGCCAGCGTGTCGTCCACTGAGGCGTCCAGCGGGAACACCGCCACCCGGTGGCAGTTCTGGAAGGCCAGCCGCACTCCGAAGTGCCGCTGAAGCGCGCCGCGTATCGCGTCACTCGCGAGCGCACGCAGCAGCTGGCCACGTGCCTGCTCGTCCGGCGGAGGCGTCTGGTTGTCGGCGAAGTTGCCGCCGTCCACCTTCAGCTGGGCCACCAGGGAGCTGATCATCTCCCATGCGTAGGGCAGGGAGGTCCGGACGCAGTCGACGAATTCAGCTTCGTCGACCTCGCCTCGCTCGGCCTGTTCGAGTAGGGCCGGTGAGACGTCGAGCGACATGGGTACTCCTCTCGCACCCCCAGACCTCGGGGGTTGCCGGACAGGGATAGGGAATTCGCGATATCGAACACGCTGAGTACACGCATCGCGACCTCCCGTTTATACGGTAAGCAACGGACGGTGACGGCACCAGGAGAATGCGCACATAGCGAACTCCCAGTAGGCACACAATCAGCCACGACCGAACAGGCTTCTTCCAGGAAGAAAGGGGCGGGACCGGAGGGCCCTCGGTTGAGGGTGGTGGCGGGGAGGCGACGGGATAAAAGGGGCGAACCGAAGGTTCTCGGTTGAGGGTGGTGGTGTGAGACGGGTGGGAGAATCGCGTGCACCACTGCCCGTCGAGTAGCGTTGCCGACCATGCGTCTCGTCATTGCCCGCTGTTCCGTGGACTACGCGGGCCGGCTCACCGCCCATCTCCCGTCGGCCCCCCGTCTCATCCTCGTGAAGGCGGACGGCAGCGTCTCGATCCACGCGGACGACCGGGCCTACAAGCCCCTCAACTGGATGTCGCCGCCCTGCACGCTGAAGGAGGGTTCCGGCGACGACGAGGGCGTCTGGACCGTCATCAACAAGGCGGGCGAGAAGCTCATCATCACGATGGAGGAGATCCTCCACGATTCCTCGCACGAATTGGGCGTGGACCCCGGCCTGATCAAGGACGGCGTGGAAGCACACCTTCAGGAGCTCCTCGCGGACCGCATCGAGACGCTCGGCGAGGGCTACTCGCTCATCCGCCGCGAGTACATGACGGCCATCGGCCCGGTCGACATCCTGTGCCGGGACGCCGACGGGCAGACCGTCGCGGTGGAGATCAAGCGGCGCGGCGAGATCGACGGCGTGGAGCAACTCACGCGCTATCTGGAGCTGTTGAACCGCGACCCGCACCTCGCGCCGGTCCGCGGCATCTTCGCCGCCCAGGAGATCAAGCCGCAGGCCCGCGTCCTCGCCACCGACCGCGGCATCGGCTGCGCGGTCCTGGACTACAACGCGCTGCGGGGGATCGAGGACGACAAGCTGCGCTTGTTCTGACCGTACGTACGACGACAGCGAGAGGGCCGGGTCCGCATCATCGGACCCGCCCCTCTCGCGTCGTACGGTCAGATCACCGCGCCGCTCGGCGACCCGACGCCGGTGCTGCTCGCCGGAGCGGAGGCGCTGCTCTCCGGTGCGCTGGCGGTGGTGCTCGCCGGGGCACTGCTCGACGCTGGGCCGCTCGCGGAGTCCGATGTGGACGGCTCCGTCGACGTGGTGGGCGTCGGGTCGGGTGAGGTCGGCGGCTCACTCGTCGGCGGCTCGCTGGTCGGCGGCTTACTCGTCGGCGGCTTCGACGTCGAGGTCGGTGGCTTGGACGTCGACGACGGCGGCTTGGACGACGAGGAAGGCGGCTTCGACGACGGACCCGAGCTGTGCGTGCCGCTCGGCTTGTCGGACGGCTCACCGCTGCCCGTGTCCGAAGGCGTCGGATCGTCCGACGTCCCGTACGTCCCGTCGGGACCCGGATCCGTGGGCGTCGCCACGACCCCGGTGTCGGAGTCGCCGCCCTTCTTCGCCTTGTCCGCGCCCAGGCTGTCGTCGTCGCTGCCCTGACTGGCCGAGGGGTTGACGCCGACCTTCTCGGACGGGGTGTCGTTGTTGTGGTCCGAGGTCGCGCCGAGCGTCACCACGGTGCCGAGTACGGCGGCGAGGAGCGCCCCCGCGCCCGCGGCCACCAGGTTGCGCCGGGTACCGCTCACCAAGCGGCCCGCGACGCCCGAGCGCTTCGGCGCGGGGCGGCCGGGGTCGGCCCGGTGGGTGACCAGCGTGGAGGGCTCGTCGGGCGGTGCGGCCATCGTGAAGGCGGCCGGTACGCCACCGGGGGGCGACGCCGACTCCTCGTACCGCGCGTCGGGCACCTCCTCCCCCGCGGTGGACCCGAGGCCGGGTGTGTCACCGGAGCGGTCGGCGACCAGCGCGAGGGCGCGGCGGCCGGCGACGGTGCCGCGCTTGTCGGCGAGGGCGCCACGCAGCCCGATGGAGGCCTCCAGCTCGGCGCGCGCCCGGTCCAGCTGGCCGCCGCAGAGGGCGAGGATCCCCAACTCGTGGTGGAAGTAGGCCTGTTCGCCGACCTCGCCGGAGAGCCGGGAGGCCTCGGCGCCGGAGCGCAGCGCGCGCTCCCAGGCGCTCCAGTGCAGGCCCGCGGCGAACGCGGGCGCGGCCGTGCGGGCCAGCCGCACGGCGATGCTCTCCTCCTCTTCGCCGAGCGGGGCCGTGGTGAGCGGCACCAGCACGGTGAGCGCGGCGAGCAGCGCGTCGGCCTCGGCGCAGACCCGCTCCGGGGTGACCGAGGGGTGCCCGGCCCACCAGCTGTAGTGCTGGGCCGCGGCGCGGGCCTGCTCGTCGATGCCGTCCGCGTATCCGGCGGCCTCCAGCTGGGCGTGCACTCCGGCGGCGAGCCGGTAGCGGGAACCGACCGGGGAGACCAGCGCGCAGCTCGCCAGTTCGGCGAGTGCGGCGTCGGCGTGGGTGTCGCCCACGAGCGCGGGCAGATGCGCCTGGTGCGGCACCTCGCCGCCGAGCGCGACCGCGAACCGCAAGGTGGCGCGGGCCGAGTCGCTCAGCCGGGAGGCGAGCAGCGAGGCGGGCGCGGCCCCTTCGGCGAGCGACGGCAGCGGTACCGCGTGGCCGTCCTCGGCGTCGAAGGGCGCGTCGACCGGCACTTCCTGGAAGACGCCGAACTCGTCGACGGCGCCCTCACTGGCCCGCAGCTGGTCGCGCTGCCGCAGCAGCGCCCCGGCCTGCATGAAGCGCAGGGGAAGACCCTCGGACTCGAACCAGAGGTCGCCCGCCCAGTTCGACTCGTCCTCGGTCAGGACGCGTCCGACGGCCCGCTCCAGGAGTTCGAGGCCGCCGCTGCGGTCGAGCCCGCCGAGGAACACCTCTTCGAGGAGGGAGTCGGTGGACGGCGCGGGGACGTCGGGCGTCGCGCTGATCAGGAAGGCGCACTCGGGGGTGGCGTCGAGCAGCTCGTCGAGCGCGCTGCCGCCGAACTCCACGTCGTCGAGGACGACGACCGCGCCGATCTCGTGGACGAGCCGGAGCAGTTCGTCCTGTTCCGGGCGGTGCAGGGGTGCGTCGTAGACGGCGGTGAACAGGTCGTGCAGCAGGTCGCTCGCCGTGCGCCGGTAGCCGGACAGGCGTACGACGCCGTCGGGCGCGAGGTCCGCGCAGTCCTCGGCGACCGCGTCGAGCAGGCTGGTGCGGCCCGAGCCGGAGGGTCCGGTGAGGCGCACCGAGCGCCCGCGCGCGAGGAGGCGTACGAGCCGCTCGCGCTCCTCCTGGCGCTCCAGGAGCGGCAGCCGGGGCTGCGCCGGTCCCGGCGGGACGGGCGGCTGCGCCGCGCGGGCCAGCTCGACGCGCTCGGCGGCCCTGAACTTCGCCGGCGGCCGCGGCCGCTCGTGCGGCGGGCAGTTCTCGATCTCGCTGCCGTCGACGGGGTTGACGGTGAGCAGGAAGTCGCCCGAGACGAGCTGAACCGTGCGGGCGAGCGCGGGCGAGTGCTGACCCAGGTCAGCTGTGAGCGGGTCGCGCGGCGGGCGCGAGCGAGGCGCCTGGCCGTCGTCGTCATGGCCGTACTCTTCGGGTCCCCGGTTGTTCGGGTCCATGTTCCAAGCCCCCCAAAAGCGTCGTGTGCCGAGCCCCTCCCGGCCTTGCTGCACACCGCGCTGTCGCTTCTGGTCCGGTGCCCGCTCGTAGGGTTTCGGGTGGCGGGCAGCCGAACCCTAAACCTTCGCACAGTATCTACGAACAGCCGGGGTACCGCGCCGTCCGAGACGTCACAGCTTCGTGAGGATTGTGCGCGTGGTGCGTTTCGTACGCCGGTCAGGACGCGTGTACGAGGACTCACTCCCGGGGTGGTGACACGCCCCCGGCAGCTCAGACCCGGGGCAGGGAGTCCACCCCGATGCCGCCCTCGATCGCCAGGATCCGGTGCAGCCGGGTGGCGACCAGCAGGCGTTGCATCTGTGGTGGTACGCCGCGCAGCACGAGCCGTCGGCCGCACCGCCCGGCCCGTCGGTGGGCCCCCATGATGACACCGAGGCCGGTGGCGTCCCAGGAGTCCAGCTCGGACAGGTCCAGCACCAGGTCGCCGACTCCGTCGTCGACGGCCGAGTGCAGGACCGTACGGGCGTCCGCCGCGCTGCGTACGTCGAGGCGGCCCCCGACGACCAGCTCGGCGTGGTCGCCCCTGATGTACATATGCGCTCCCCGAGAGTGCGTCTCGTACTCCGCGTGTGTCTGTTCGCGTTCGCGTCTGTCTGTCTGTTGTGCACGGTCTGACGGCCGAAAGGCCGCAGAGGTTGCCGTCTGTAAGCGAACCGATACCGAATTCACCTCATGGAGTGATACTCCAGAGGCGCGTGCGGTTTCCGTGCCAAGTGCGGCGCCCGTGTTCCGGGCGCCGCTTGATCATTCAGTGCTTGTAGAAGCCCTGCCCGCTCTTGCGCCCGATGTCACCGGCGTCAACCATCCGGCGCATCAACTCCGGCGGGGCGAACTTCTCGTCCTGGGTCTCGGTGTAGATGTTGCTGGTGGCGTGCAGCAGGATGTCGACGCCCGTCAGGTCGGCCGTGGCCAGGGGGCCCATGGCATGGCCGAAGCCCAGCTTGCAAGCGAGGTCGATGTCCTCGGCCGTGGCCACGCCCGACTCGTACAGCTTTGTCGCCTCGACGACGAGCGCGGAGATGAGACGGGTCGTCACAAAACCGGCGACATCGCGGTTGACGACGATGCAGGTCTTGCCGACGGACTCGGCGAACTCCCGTGCGGTGGCGAGCGCTTCGTCGCTCGTCTTGTAGCCGCGGACCAGCTCGACGAGCTGCATCATCGGCACCGGCGAGAAGAAGTGCACGCCGACGACCCGCTCCGGGTGCTCGGTGGCCGCCGCGATCTTGGTGATCGGGATGGCGGAGGTGTTGGAGGCGAGCACAGTGTCGTCGCGGACGATCTTGTCGAGCGTCCGGAAGATCTCGTGCTTGACCTCGAGCTTCTCGAAGACGGCCTCGACGACGATGTCGGCGTCGGCTGCCGCGTCCAGGTCGGTGGTGGCGGTGATGCGCGCGAGCGCCGCGTCCGCGTCCGCGGCTTCCAGCTTGCCCTTGCTCACGAACTTGTCGTACGAGGCCCTGATGCCGTCGAGGCCACGGGTCAGCGCCTCGTCGGTGACATCGCGCAGGACGACGTCCCAGCCCGCCTGGGCGGAGACCTGGGCGATACCGGACCCCATGAGTCCGGCTCCGATGACCGCGAGCTTACGTGCCACTCCGACTCCCCTTAACACGCTGTTTAAGTTGCCTCTTCGGCGGACCTTAGCGCTCGGGCGTGCCTGTGTGACCGGTAAGTAATGCGCGTCACGTCTCAACCGACGGACATCACACCGGGGCGGGTCATTGCACCGCCCGTACGGCGTAGTTGAGGACCTTCTCACTCAAAAGGTCCTCCATGTCGTCGAGTAGACCGAGAGCTTCGCGGGAGACCTCGTCGGGGGAACGGCCGGCCACCATCGCGCGCCCGATGAGCCCCAAAAGCGTGGTGTGCACCCAGTTGATCTGACCGGCCATCAGCGATGGCAGCGGGTCGTCCGGCTCCGCCCCTGTTTCCTCGCGCAGGGTCTCCTCCAGGAGGACGAGGCTCTCCTGATTCATGTGCCACAGGCGGGCGCGGAGTCCAGGCGCCCCTTCGACGACCTTCATGAAGCGGTCGTACCCCTCGATGAGGCCGACCTGCGGCGAGACCGCCTCCACCTCGTCACGCAGCTCGCGCAGCACCGCCGCGGCCGCGGACTCGCCCTTGTCGCGGGCGCGCACGAAGCGCGACAGCCGGGCGACGCTGCCCTTGGCCCGGTCGAGGAAGAGGTCCTCCTTGGCCTGGAAATAGTTGTAGACGGTGTTGACCGAGACATCGGCCGCCTCGGCCACCTCGGCGATCGTCACCGAGTCGAACCCGCGCTCCAGGAACAGCCCCGTGGCCACGTCCGAGATGCGCTGCCTGGCCTGCCGCTTCTTGCGCTCCCTGAGTCCCTCGGTCATGGCCGAATCCTAGCTTCCTTGGGGCTGCTGAATTTTTGGAGTCATTGCAAAATTTCAGGGACTCTGTTTTTCTGGGGTCATGACCATCATCAGTACGGCCGGCCTGGCCCGTACCTTCCAGACGAAGCGCGGTCCGGTGGAGGCGGTGAGCGGCATCGACATGACCGTCGCGCCGGGCGAGATCCTCGGCTTCCTCGGCCCGAACGGAGCCGGCAAGACCACGACCCTGCGCATGCTCACGACCCTGCTGCCGCCCACCGGCGGTGCCGCCACCGTGGCCGGCTGCGATCTGGCCTCCGACCCCGCCGGTGTGCGCAGGGCCGTCGGTTACGTCGCCCAGTCCGGGGGCGTCGACCCGAATGTGACCGTGCGGGAGGAGCTGGTCACGCAAGGGCGGCTGTACCGACTGACCAAGTCCCAGGCGGTCGAGCGCGCCGACGAGCTGGCCCGCGACCTGGATCTCGTCGAACTGCTGGACCGCAGGACGGCGGCGCTCTCGGGCGGTCAGCGACGCCGCCTCGACATCGCGATGGGGCTCACGCACCGCCCCCGGGTCCTGTTCCTCGACGAGCCCACGACGGGTCTCGACCCCGGCAGCCGGGCCGATCTGTGGAACCTGGTCCGCCGCCTGCGCCACGAGCACGGCACCACGGTCTTCCTGACCACGCACTACCTCGACGAGGCGGACGCCCTCTCCGACCGGCTGGTGATCGTCGACAAGGGTGTCGTGGTGGCCGAGGGCACCCCGGGCGCGCTGAAACTGGCGCACGGCGGCTCGATCGACGCCACCCTCCAGGACACGTTCCTCGCGATCACCGGCCGCGGCCCGGCGCCGGCCGACTCCGCCCCCGTAGCCGTATAGGACGTACGACATGCTGCTGCACGACACCGCGCTGATCTTCGGGCGTTATGCCCGCCAGACCCTGCGCTCCAAGTTCCAGATCCTCTTCGGCGTGCTGATGCCGCTGCTCTACCTCTTTCTCTTCGGGCCGCTGCTGACCCGTCTGCCGCTGGGATCGCGGGGCAGTTCCTGGCAGGTGCTGGTGCCCGGGCTGCTGCTTCAACTCGGCCTGTTCGGCTCCCTGTTCGCGGGCTTCTCGATCATCATCGAGAAGAACTACGGAGTCATGGAGCGGATGCGCGTCACACCGGTCAGCCGTCTCGCCCTGCTCCTGGGCCGGGTGCTGCGCGATGCCGCCCTGTTCGTCTTCCAGGCGGTGCTTCTCGTGCTCGCCGCGCTGCTCGTGGGCCTGCGCGCACCGCTCGCCGGGGTGCTCATCGGGTTCGCGTTCATCGCGCTGCTGACGGTCTCCCTCGGCTCCCTGTCGTACACGGTGGCGATGAAGGTCGACAGGCCCTCGGAGTTCGGCCCGATCGTCAACGCGGTCTCCATGCCGTCGATGCTGCTGTCGGGCCTGATGCTCCCGATGACGCTGGCCCCCGGATGGCTGGACTTCCTGTCCCACTTCATGCCGCTGCGCTATCTGGTGGACGCGATCCGGGACGCGTACGTCGGCCAGTACGCGACCGCCGCCATGCTGTACGGCGTCCTCGTCGCCCTCGGCTTCGCGGCGCTCGCCGTGACGGTGGGCACACGAGTGTTCCGGAAGGCCGGAGCGTAACTACGCTGACCTCATGGTCAATCTGACGCGCATCTACACCAGGACCGGCGACCAGGGCACCACCGCCCTCGGCGACATGAGCAGGGTCGCCAAGACCGACCTGCGGATCTCGGCGTACGCGGACGCCAACGAGGCGAACGCGGTGATCGGGACGGCGATCGCGCTCGGCGGCCTGGACGAGGAGATCGTCAAGGTGCTCACCCGCGTCCAGAACGATCTGTTCGACGTGGGCGCGGACCTGTCGACGCCGGTGGTCGAGAACCCGCAGTTCCCGCCGTTGCGGGTGGAGCAGTTCTACATCGACAAGCTGGAGGCGGACTGCGACCGCTTCAACGAGCGGCTGGAGAAGCTGCGCTCCTTCATCCTGCCCGGCGGCACGCCCGGCGCGGCGCTGCTGCACCAGGCGTGCACGGTCGTGCGGCGCGCGGAGCGGTCGACGTGGGCCGCGTTGGAGGCCCACGCGGAGGTCATGAACCCGCTCACCGCGACCTACCTCAACCGGCTATCGGACCTGCTGTTCATCCTGGCCCGTACGGCCAACGGTGAGGTCGGGGACGTGCTGTGGGTCCCGGGCGGGGAGCGCTGACGCCGGGGCCTTCTTCGGCCACAGCGCGTAGGTGAGGGCGACCACGCCGTGGATCGCGGCCGCGCGCAGCGCCACCCACTGGAAGGACCGCAGCGACTCCGTGTTGCCGTCGCCCACGTACCAGATCGCGGCCTGCAGGAGGGCGCAGGCGACGGCGGCCGCCAGCACCGTACGCAGCCACAGCCTGCCCTCGTGCCTGGCCCGGGCCATCCCGTAACGGGGTGGCCCGGTCGGGCGCGGGCCCCCGGCGAGCCGGTGCGCGGCGTGGCCGTCGAGCCGGCGGATCGTGTAGTGGCCGTAGGCCACGGTGAAGCCGATGTACAGGGCGGCGAGTCCGTGCTCCCAGCTCGGCTCGGCGCCGTTCTTGAGGTCGATCGCCGTCACCACGAACAGCACGACCTCCAGGAGCGGCTCGCTCAGCAGCAGGGCCACGCTGATGCGGCGCCACTTCAGCAGGTAGCGGACCGCCAGGCCCGCCGCCAGCAGCACCCAGAATCCGACCTCACAGGCGACGATCAGTGCGACAGTCACGGCTGACTCCTCTCGGTCACCCCTCCAGGCTCCCGGCCGTATCCGCCCGATTCGTCGTCGCCGGTGAGGAAGTGCGACTGCATCCTTCGATGTAGTCGCAGACCGTCCCGGGGAAGCACGCGCGCCGCCGGTACGCCGTGTTGGATGGAGTCATGGCCGTACGACTCCCCCGCCCGCACCGCGACGACGTGCGTATCTCGGTCGGCGGGCTGCTCGGCGGATTCGCCCTGTGGGGCGTCGGTCTCTTCAGTCGTACGCCGGACGACCCGATCTCCCTGGTCGATCCCGGCTGGGTGGTGCTCATTCCGCTCGTCGTGATGGCCGGCTGCGAGCTGATGCGCCGTACCCGGCCGCGCGCCGCGCTGCTCATCGGCACGGTCGCCCTCACCGCCGACCTGCTCACCCGCGGCAGCCTGGTCACCGTGGTGATGTTCACGGACCTTGTGTACGCGGCCGTCCTGTACGGCTCTCCCGGTGCGGCCCGGCGCATCCCCTGGATCACCGGGCTGATCACGGTGATCGCGACCGTGTGGCCCGTCGCGGCCTGGCGGAAACCGGAGGGACTGCTGATCGGGGCGTTCACCGGCCTGGTGACCTTCACCCCGGCCGCGACCGGCTGGATCGTCCGCAACCACCGCGACACCGCCATCGCCGAACGCCTGCGCGCCGAACAGACCGCCCTGCTCGCCGAGATGGACCGCACCCAGGCGGTCACCGCCGAACGGGCCCGCATGGCACGGGAGTTGCACGACATGGTCGCCAACCACCTGTCCGCCATCGCCATCCACTCCACCGCCGCGCTCTCCCTCGACGACCCGACGACGTCCAAGGAGGCCCTCTCGGTCATCCGCGAGAACAGCGTCGACGGACTCGCGGAGATGCGCCGGCTGATCGGCATCCTGCGCGACGGCAGCGGCGACCGCGAGCCGGCCGCGGCCCCCACACTCGACGGACTCGGCTCGCTGGTGGACAGCGCCCGCACCAACGGACTCGATGTCGTGCTGGAGACCGACCACGCCGACGGACTGCCCGCACCGGTCGAGCTGGCGGTCTACCGCATCGTCCAGGAATCTCTGACCAACGCCCTCAAGCACGCCTCCCCCGGCGCGGTCACGGTGGGCGTCGCCCAGCGGGACGGCTGCCTGACGGCGTGCGTCAGCAGTCCGTACGGCGACCGGGACGAGCCGCGGGCTCCGGGGTCGGGCGCCGGTCTGGTCGGCATGCGGGAGCGGGTCGCGCTGCTGCACGGCACCTTCGAGGCCGGCCCCGAGGACTCCCCCACCGGCAAGGTCTGGGCCGTACGCGCCACCCTGCCCCTGTCCCAAGGAGAATCGGCATGATCCGGGTGCTCGTCGCCGAGGACCAGTCCGCGGTACGCGCGGGGCTGATCCTCATCCTGCGCAGCGCGCCCGACATCGAGGTGGTCGGTGAGGCGGAGAACGGGGAGCGGGCGGTCGCGCTCGCCCGTGAACTGCGGCCGGATCTCGTCCTGATGGACGTCCAGATGCCCCGCCTGGACGGGGTGTCCGCCACCCGCCAGGTCGTCGCCGAGCGGCTCGCCGACGTCCTCGTGCTCACCACCTTCGACCTCGACGAGTACGTCTTCGGGGCGCTGCGCGCGGGCGCCTCCGGCTTTCTGCTGAAGAACACCGAGGCGAAGGATCTGCTGGAGGCGGTCCGGACGGTGGCGCGCGGGGAGGGCCTCATCGCCCCGGCCGTCACCCGTCGGCTGATCGCCGAGTTCGCCACGAAACCCGTACGGGAGCCGACGGCCGATCCGTCCGTCCTGGACGCCCTCACCCGACGGGAGCGCGAGGTGCTGTCCTGCCTCGGAGAGGGGCTCTCCAACGCCGAGATCGCGACCCGTCTCGACATGGCGGAGGCGACCGTGAAGACCCACGTCAGCCGACTGCTGGGGAAGCTGGAGCTGCGGAGCAGAGTCCAAGCGGCGGTGCTGGCACAGGAGTTGGGCGTGTAACAAGTAACGACAAGCAGCCGCCTCACTGGTCTGGACCTATTGACCTATGGTCCAGACCTTTCTATTGTCCACCGCACCTCATCAACTCCCCCGGAGGAGACGCAGGATGCGTTTCAGACATAGAGCCGTCGCAGGGCTCACCACCCTGCTGCTTCCGCTCGCCGCCCTCGTCGGGCTCGCGAGCCCCGCCTCGGCGGCCACCACCGCCACCGCCACGTACACCAAGACCCAGGACTGGGGTACCGGCTTCGAAGGCAAGTGGACCGTCAAGAACACCGGGACCACGGCCATCAGCTCCTGGACCATCGAGTGGGACTTCCCCTCCGGTACGTCCGTCACCTCGGCCTGGGACGCCGACGTCACCAACTCCGGCACCCACTGGACCGCCAAGAACAAGTCCTACAACGGCACCCTCGCCGCGGGCGCCTCGGTGTCCTTCGGCTTCAACGGCGCCGGAGCGGGTTCACCCTCCAACTGCACACTGAACGGCGGCAGTTGTGACGGCGGCACCACCGTCCCCGGCGACAACGCGCCCTCCGCACCGGGCACTCCGACCGCGTCCTCCATCACCGACACCTCGGTGAAGCTCTCCTGGACGGCGGCCACCGACGACAAGGGCATCAAGAACTACGACGTCCTGCGCGACGGCGCCAAGGTCGCGACGGTGACGACGACGTCGTACACCGACACCGGTCTGACCGCCGGCACCGACTACTCGTACACCGTCCAGGCCCGGGACACCGCCGACCAGACCGGTCCGGCGAGCGGTGCGGTCGCCGTGCACACCACGGGCGGCGGCACCACTCCCCCGCCCACCGGCAACGCCGTCAAGCTCGGCTACTTCACCGAGTGGGGCATCTACGGCCGCAACTACAACGTCAAGAACCTGGTGACGTCCGGCTCCGCGGCGAAGATCACGCACATCAACTACGCCTTCGGCAACGTCACCAACGGCCAGTGCGCCATCGGCGACTCCTACGCCGACTACGACAAGGCCTTCACCGCCGACCAGTCGGTGAGCGGCGTCGCGGACACCTGGGACCAGCCGCTGCGCGGCAACTTCAACCAGCTGCGCGAACTGAAGGCCAAGTACCCGAACATCAAGGTGCTGTGGTCCTTCGGCGGCTGGACCTGGTCCGGCGGCTTCGCGCAGGCCGCGGCCAACCCGGCCGCCTTCGCGCAGTCCTGCTACAACCTGGTCGAGGACCCGCGCTGGGCCGACGTCTTCGACGGCATCGACATCGACTGGGAGTACCCGAACGCCTGCGGTCTGAGCTGTGACACCAGTGGTGCCGCGGCCTACAAGAACCTGATGTCCGCGCTGCGTTCGAAGTTCGGCAGCAACAACCTCGTCACCTCGGCCGTCACCGCCGACGGCTCCTCCGGCGGCAAGATCGACGCCGCGGACTACGCGGGCGCGGCCCAGTACGTCGACTGGTACAACGTGATGACGTACGACTTCTTCGGCGCCTGGGCGGCCCAGGGCCCGACGGCCCCGCACTCCCCGCTCACCTCCTACAGCGGCATCCCGACGGCCGGCTTCACCACGGCCGACGCGATCGCCAAGTACAAGGCGAAGGGCGTGCCCGCGAAGAAGCTGCTGATCGGCATCGGCTTCTACGGACGCGGCTGGACCGGCGTCACACAGGACGCGCCGGGCGGCACGGCGACCGGGCCCGCGGCGGGCACGTACGAGCAGGGCATCGAGGACTACAAGGTCCTCAAGACGTCCTGCCCGGCCACCGGCACGATCGCCGGTACGGCGTACGCGCACTGCGGCACCAACTGGTGGAGCTACGACACACCGGCCACCATCGGTACGAAGATGGCCTGGGCCAAGAACCAGGGCCTGGGCGGCGCGTTCTTCTGGGAGTTCAGCGGTGACACCAGCAATGGCGAGCTGGTGAGCGCCATCAACAGCGGTCTCTCGTAGGCGGATCACCCGGCTACGAGTTGACCGACCAGAAGTCGATCGACTGCGACTCAGGCGACATTGACGCGCTGACCGGGCGGGGCTGCTTCCAGCCACGCGAGGAATCCGGTCAGCGCGTCTTCGCTCATCGCCAGTTCGAGCCGCGTCCCGCGATGGAGACAGGCGAGGATGATCGCGTCGGAGAGCAGCGCCAGCTCCTCCTCACCCTCGGGGGCCCGGCGGCCCGCCACCTCGATCGCCGAGCGCTCCAGGACGCGGCGCGGGCGGGGGGCGTAGGAGAAGACGCGGTACCACTCGATGCGGTCGCCGTTGTAGCGGGCGACTCCATAGCTCCAGCCCTTGCCGCTGGGGTCGCCCTTCTCGGGCACGTCCCAGCGCAGGCTGCAGTCGAACGTGCCGCCGGAGCGCTGGATGAGCCGGCGGCGGAGGCCGAAGACGAACAGCCCCACCACCACGAGCGCCACTACCAACCCGCACACAGTCAGAGCGAGGACCATCGACACCGACCTCCTCGTCTCCTAGGTAAAGCAGGTAATGAAACGGAAAAAAGCACCCGCATCGCCTCAGCCGCGGCCCGGTCTGGTTTTATCCAGTCCCGGCCGCGGCTGAGTCACGTCATTCCGTGCGCGCTGGGTTCAGCGCGTCGCCACCGCACGCAGTCGGACGTCCGCGCGGCGCTCGGCGGTGGCGTCGCCCTCCGCCTTCGCGCGCTCGAGCTCCCGCTCCGTGCGCTGGACGTCGATCTCGTCCGACAGCTCGGCGATCTCGGCCAGCAGCGACAGCTTGTTGTCCGCGAACGAGATGAAACCGCCGTGCACCGCGGCGACGACCGTTGCACCATCACTCGTACGGATGGTCACCGGGCCCGACTCCAGCACACCGAGCAGCGGCTGGTGACCGGGCATGACGCCGATGTCGCCGGACGTGGTGCGCGCGACGACCAGGGTGGCCTCGCCGGACCAGACACTGCGGTCCGCGGCGACGAGCTCGACGTGCAGCTCAGCAGCCAAGGTGGGCTCCTCGGGTCACCACCCGGCGTTTGATGCCGGGTGTTGGGTCAAAGTCTAGTAGGCGTACGAAGGGGGGCGGGACGCACCCCGCGAGGTGACACCCCGCCCCTCTTCATGAACACGAGGTTCAGGAGACGCCGAGCTCCTTGGCGTTGGCCTTGAGGTCCTCGAGGCCACCGCACATGAAGAACGCCTGCTCCGGGAAGTGGTCGTACTCGCCGTCGCAGATCGCGTTGAAGGCCGCGATCGACTCGTCCAGCGGAACGTCCGAACCGTCGACGCCGGTGAACTGCTTGGCGGCGTGGGTGTTCTGGGACAGGAAGCGCTCCACGCGACGGGCACGGTGGACGACGAGCTTGTCCTCCTCGCCGAGCTCGTCGATACCGAGGATCGCGATGATGTCCTGGAGGTCCTTGTACTTCTGCAGGATCGTCTTGACGCGCATGGCGGCGTCGTAGTGGTCCTGCGCGATGTAACGCGGGTCCAGGATGCGGGACGTGGAGTCCAGCGGGTCCACGGCCGGGTAGATGCCCTTCTCGGAGATCGGACGGGAGAGAACCGTCGTCGCGTCGAGGTGGGCGAAGGTGGTGGCCGGGGCCGGGTCGGTCAGGTCGTCCGCGGGGACATAGATCGCCTGCATCGAGGTGATCGAGTGACCACGCGTCGAGGTGATGCGCTCCTGCAGCTGACCCATCTCGTCGGCCAGGTTCGGCTGGTAACCCACCGCGGACGGCATACGGCCGAGCAGGGTGGACACCTCGGAACCGGCCTGGGTGAAGCGGAAGATGTTGTCGATGAAGAACAGCACGTCCTGCTTCTGCACATCGCGGAAGTACTCCGCCATGGTCAGACCGGCCAGGGCGACACGCAGACGGGTGCCCGGGGGCTCGTCCATCTGACCGAAGACCAGGGCGGTCTTGTCCAGAACGCCGGACTCTTCCATCTCCGCGATGAGGTCGTTGCCCTCACGGGTGCGCTCACCGACGCCCGCGAAGACGGAGACGCCCTCGTGGAGGTTGGCGACACGCATGATCATTTCCTGGATCAGCACGGTCTTGCCGACACCGGCACCACCGAACAGACCGATCTTGCCGCCCTTGACGTACGGGGTGAGAAGGTCGACGACCTTCAGGCCCGTCTCGAACATCTCGGTCTTCGACTCGAGCTGGTCGAACGCGGGGGCCTTGCGGTGGATGGACCAGCGCTCGCCCTCGTACTGCTCGTCGACGTTCAGCACCTCACCGAGGGTGTTGAACACCTTGCCCTTGGTGAAGTCGCCGACCGGGACGCTGATGCCCGCGCCCGTGTCGGTCACCGTGGCCTGGCGGACCAGACCGTCGGTGGGCTGCATCGAGATGGTGCGGACCAGGCCGTCACCCAGGTGCTGGGCGACCTCCAGGGTCAGCGTCTTCCGCTCGCCGGCGTTGGCCGGGTCGGCCACCTCGACGTGCAGGGCGTTGTAGATCTCCGGCATCGCGTCGACGGGGAACTCCACGTCGACGACCGGGCCGATGACCCGGGCGACGCGGCCCGTGGCAGCGGCCGTCTCAACAGTGGTCGTCATTACTTGTCACTCCCCGCGGTCGCGTCGGCGAGGGCGCTGGCGCCACCGACGATCTCGCTGATTTCCTGGGTGATTTCGGCCTGGCGGGCCGCGTTGGCAAGTCGGGAGAGCGTGTTGATCAGGTCTCCCGCGTTGTCGGTGGCCGACTTCATCGCGCGGCGCGTGGCGGCGTGCTTGGAAGCAGCCGACTGGAGCAGCGCGTTGTAGATACGGCTCTCGACGTAGCGCGGCAGCAGGGCGTCGAGGACGTCCTCCGCCGACGGCTCGAAGTCGTACAGCGGAAGGATCTCGCCCTTGGGCGCTACCTCTTCCGCCACCTCTTCGAGGCGAAGCGGCAGCAGGCGGCTGTCGACCGCCGTCTGCGTCATCATCGAGACGAACTCGGTGTAGACGATGTGGAGTTCGTCCACGCCGCCGTCCGCCGTCTCCTTCTCGATGGCCTCGATCAGCGGAACGGCGACCTTCTTCGCGTCCGCGTAGCTGGGCTCGTCGGTGAAGCCCGACCACGACTCCGTGACCTTGCGCTCACGGAAGTTGTAGTGGGCCAGACCGCGGCGGCCGACGATGTAGACGTCGACCTCCTTGCCCTCCGCCTCGAGACGCGCGGTCAGCTGCTCCGCGGCCTTGATGGCGTTGGAGTTGAAGGCGCCGGCCAGTCCGCGGTCGCTCGTGAGGAGCAGCACCGCGGAGCGGGTCGCCGTCTCCGCCTCCGTGGTCAGCGGGTGCTTGGTGTTCGAGCCGGTACCGACCGCCGTGACCGCGCGGATGAGCTCGGTCGCGTACGGCGTGGAGGCCACCACCTTGCGCTGCGCCTTGACGACGCGCGAGGCGGCGATCATCTCCATCGCCTTGGTGATCTTCTTGGTCGCGGTGACGGATTTGATGCGACGCTTGTAGACCCGGAGCTGGGCTCCCATGAGTCAGGTCCCTTCCGTCGTCACTTACCGGCGGCGGCCGGAGCGTCCTCGCCGAGAAGCTTCCCGTCCGAGGTCTCGAACTGCTTCTTGAAGTCCGCGATGGCGTCGGCGATGGCCTGCAGCGTGTCGTCCGACATCTTGGCGCCCTCCTTGATGGAGGTCATGAGGCCCTGCTCCTTGCGGTGCAGGTACTCCAGGAGCTCCTTCTCGAAGCGCCGGATGTCCTTGACCGGTACGTCGTCCATCCTGCCGGTGGTACCGGCCCACACGGAGACGACCTGGTCCTCGGTCGGCATCGGCTGGTACTGCGGCTGCTTGAGCAGCTCGACCATGCGCTGACCGCGCTCCAGCTGGGCCTTCGACGCGGCGTCCAGGTCGGAACCGAAGGCGGCGAACGCCTCCAGCTCACGGAACTGGGCGAGGTCCACGCGGAGACGCCCGGAGACCTGGCGCATCGCCTTGTGCTGGGCGGAGCCACCGACGCGGGAGACCGAGATACCGACGTTCAGGGCCGGACGCTGGCCGGCGTTGAACAGGTCGGACTCCAGGAAGCACTGGCCGTCGGTGATGGAGATGACGTTGGTCGGGATGAACGCCGACACGTCGTTCGCCTTGGTCTCGACGATCGGCAGACCCGTCATCGAACCGGCGCCCATGTCGTCGGAGAGCTTCGCGCAGCGCTCCAGCAGACGGGAGTGCAGGTAGAAGACGTCACCCGGGTAGGCCTCGCGGCCCGGCGGGCGGCGCAGCAGCAGGGACACGGCGCGGTAGGCGTCGGCCTGCTTCGAGAGGTCGTCGAAGATGATGAGGACGTGCTTGCCGTCGTACATCCACTGCTGGCCGATGGCCGAACCGGTGTACGGCGCAAGGTACTTGAAGCCGGCCGGGTCGGACGCCGGGGCGGCGACGATGGTCGTGTACTCGAGCGCGCCGGCCTCTTCCAGGGCACCACGCACGGAGGCGATGGTGGAACCCTTCTGACCGATGGCGACGTAGATGCAGCGGACCTGCTTCTTCGGGTCGCCGGTGCGCCAGTTGTCGCGCTGGTTGATGATCGTGTCGACGGCCAGGGCGGTCTTGCCGGTCTGACGGTCACCGATGATCAGCTGACGCTGGCCACGGCCGATCGGGGTCATCGCGTCGACGGCCTTGTAACCGGTCTCCATCGGCTCGTGCACCGACTTACGGACCATGACGCCCGGTGCCTGCAGCTCGAGGGCGCGGCGGCCCGACGTCTCGATCTCGCCGAGGCCGTCGATCGGGTTGCCGAGCGGGTCGACAACACGGCCGAGGTAGCCCTCGCCGACGGCGACGGACAGAACCTCACCGGTGCGCTGCACCGGCTGGCCCTCCTCGATGCCGCTGAACTCGCCGAGGACGATGGCGCCGATCTCGCGCTCTTCCAGGTTGAGCGCGAGGCCGAGGGTGCCGTCCTCGAACTTCAGCAGTTCGTTGGCCATGGCCGAGGGCAGGCCCTCGACCTTCGCGATGCCGTCGCCGGCAAGGGTGACCGTACCGACCTCCTCGCGCGAGGCCGCGTCCGGCTTGTACGACTGGACAAAGTTCTCCAGCGCGTCCCGGATCTCCTCCGGCCGGATCGTGAGCTCCGCCATCTGGGTTCCCTGCTCTCCTTGTTGGGCCCGAAGTTTCACTTTGGGGGTCTGGGGGCGACCCCCAGGAATCCTCTGCACGGCCCAACGAGGGCCGTAAGTACGTACTGCGTATTGAGTTGCTGCTAGCCGGCCATGCGGCGGCTGGCGTCCTCAAGCCGGTCCGCGATGGAGCCGTTGATGACCTCGTCGCCGACCCGCACCCGGATCCCGCCGAGGACCTCGGGGTCCACGTCGAGGTTGAGGTGCATCTGACGGCCGTAGAGCTTCGCCAGAGCGGCACCGAGGCGCTGCTTCTGTCCGTCGCTCAGCGCGACCGCCGTGGTGACCACGGCGACCATGCGGTTGCGGCGCTCGGCGGCGAGCTTGGACAGGGACTCGAGTCCCGCCTCCAGGCTACGTCCACGCGGCGCGGTCACAAGGCGCGTCACCAGACGCTCGGTCGTCGCATTGGCCCGGCCGCCGAGCAGGCTGTGCAGCAGCTCGCTCTTGGCCGCCTTGCCGGCGGCGCGGTCGGTCAGCGCGGAGCGCAGCTCGGTGCTCGAAGAGACGATCCGGCCGAACCGGAACAGCTCGTCCTCGACATCGTCGAGCGTGCCCGCCCGCTGCGCCGCCGTGAGGTCGGCGGTGGCGGCCAGCTCCTCGATGGAGTCCACCAGGTCACGCGAGCGCGACCAGCGGGAGCGCACCATGCCGGCCACCAGATCGGCGGTCGACCCGCTGACCTGACCGCCGAACAGACGCCCGGCCAGCTCGGCCTTCGCCTCGCCGGGCTGCGCCGGGTCGGTGAGGACCCGACGCAGCGACACCTCGCGGTCGAGCAGCGCGGTGACGGCGGCCAGCTCGTCGGCGAGCTGCGCCGCGTCCACGGACGTCGAGTCCGTCAGCGCGTCGAGACGCTCACGTGCGGCTGCCAGGGCCTCGCGGCTCGCTCCGTTCATCGCGCGGCCTCGGCCTTCTCCTCGAGGTCCTCGAGGAAGCGGTCGATGACGCGGCTCTGCCGGGCGTGGTCCTCGAGAGACTCACCGACGAGCTTGCCGGCCAGGTCGGTGGCCAGGTGGCCGACGTCCTGTCGCAGCGACTGAGCGGCGGTCTTGCGGTCGGCCTCGATCTGCGCGTGACCGGCGGCGATGATCTCCTCACGCTGCCGCTGGCCTTCCGCGCGCATCTCGGCGATGAGCGTGGCGCCCTGCTCCTGCGCCTCCTGGCGCAGCCGCGCGGCCTCGTGACGGGCCTCGGCGAGCTGAGCCTTGTACTGCTCAAGAACGCTCTGGGCCTCGGTCTGAGCGGCCTCGGCCTTCTCGATACCGCCCTCGATGGCCTCGCGGCGCTGCTCCAGAACCTTGTTGATGTTCGGAAGGAGCTTCTTGGCGAGGAAGCCGAAGACGATGACGAAGGCGATCAGGCCGATGACAAGCTCGGGGATCGGCGGGACGAGAGGGTTTTCCTTCTCGGCCGCCAGAATGAGCAGCTGGCTCATTTCAGTGCCTTTCGTCTAGTGGGCTGTCGTGGATCCGACGATCACGTGCCGTAGACGAACGGCATGACCAGGCCGATGAGGGCGAGCGCCTCACAGAAGGCGAAGCCGAGGATCTGGTTGGCGCGGATCAGACCGGCGGCCTCAGGCTGGCGGGCGAGCGCCTGGGTGCCGTTACCGAAGATGATGCCGACGCCGACGCCGGGGCCGATGGCCGCGAGGCCGTAACCGATCGAGCCGAGCGAGCCGGAGACAGCGGCAAGGGTCTGGGACATGCCAGTTCTTCCTTTTCTTTACGGACCGGTGGGGGTTGGCCACCGGACGACTGCGGGGTCGAGAGGGGGGGCGCTCAGTGGTGCTCGGCCAGCGCGCCCTGGATGAAGGTGCAGGTCAGCAGCACGAACACATACGCCTGCAGGGCCTGGATGAACAGCTCGAACGCCGTCATCACGATCACCATGATGAACGAGACGCCCGCGTAGGCGATCCCGATGCCGTTGAGCAGGTACCAGCTGGCGATCGTGAAGAGCAGCAGCAGCGTGTGACCCGCGAACATGTTCGCGAACAGTCGCACCGCGTGCGTGAAGGGCCGGACGATCAGGTTCGACAGGAGCTCGATGAACATGGCCAGCGGGAGAACCGGGCCGAGCGACTTGTCGTAGCCGGTGAAGTTCTTGAACGCGCCGACGAATCCGTGCCGCTTGAAGGTCAGCGAGACCCAGGTGATGTAGACGATCGCCGCGAGGACGATGGGGTACGCGATGATCGACGTCACCGGGAACTGGGCGAGCGGAATGATCGACCAGAGGTTCATCATCCAGATGAAGAAGAACAGCGAGACGACCAGCGGGACGTACTTCTCGCCTTCCTTCTTGCCGATCGTCTCGTAGACGACGCCGCGGCGGATGAAGTCGTAGCCCGACTCGGCGACCATCTGCAGCTTGCCCGGGACAACCTTCGGCTTACGGAAGGCGGCCCAGAAGAAGCCGACAACGATGATCGAGCCGAGCAGCGCCAAGAGCATCGTCTTGTTGAAGTACAAGTTGCTGTCCCCGTCGCCCCAGAGGGGCTCGAACAGGAACGAGTGCAGGCCGGGAGCCGGGAAGCCACAGCCGTCGAAGATGTGGCAATCGGTCTCGAAGGCGAGCACCTGCGTCGGGTCAGCACTCACCGCGGGCTCCTTCAGCGTGGCGCATAGGTACGGCAACCTCGTTGTGTCGGCGCGGCGCACAGCCGCGGTTCGGCACTGGACTGGTGTTACGGATGTGGGGGCGGCTGTGGGGCATCAAGCCTCGCGATTGAGCAGGCGTCAGCTCAGATGCCCGCGCCCGCGATGCCGCAGTTGGCACCGGACGATAGCAGGATCTCTTTCGCGCCTTTATCCCGGCCCTACCCCTCACGACGAGTGCCCCGTCTTCTCGGGCTTGTCGCCGTTCGAGGAGTCGGGTTCGACGTAAAGGATCTTGGCCTTCACGTGGGCGCGCGCCTGTGCGCCGATCCACACGAGCGTGGTGGCGACGAGCGTGAGCGCGAAGGCCTTGGGGTTGAACAGCGAGGTGTTCTTGAACGCGGCGACGAAGATGAACAGCAGAAGAATCTGTGCCGCGTAGAGCATGAGGCCCATCGCCTGGAACAGGTGCGGAAGCGATTTGGCGGTGCGCTGCAGAACGTAGAGCCCGATGCCCATGAAGAGGATCACGACCAGCGTCGCGACGATCGCCCCGATGGCTCCCTTGCCGCCCGCGACCACACCACTGACGACGGCGGCAATCGCGCCGACGGCAGCTGTGGGCACAGCGGCCTGAAGGAGAATCCGGGCGTCATTGGACGGCATGGCGGCAACTCCGCTTGCTAAGGGGGGCGTGTCGTCATGGACGAGCGTAGTCCCGGGATGAGAGAGAACCTCACGCCAAGGGACCATCGCACTAGGGTCCTTCGGCTCTGTCCCGGGTTCTCGTGAACCGTATCACAAACTATTTGATGCGGTCTTTACCTAGAAGGTGTGCTTGCTGTCACACATGAGAGTGACGCTGCGCGTCTGTGCACCCAGAATGCCAAGTTGTCTGGTATTAGGGCGCTTTGCACCCCCACGACTTGGCAACGCGTTAGTCAGATTCTTACCTTGCGTCAGCGCGACGATCCGGCCTTGCGCCGATCCAGGAAGCGCGAGCGAGGGCCAATTGCCGTCGCTCCGTTGACTCCTGAGACACCGGCCACGACCGGCGTGCGGTGCTCGCGGGCCTCCTCCGGCTCCTCGGCCACCGCCGTCCCATGCGTGACGGACGGCTCGGCCTCGGCCGCGGAGGCGGCCCTGCGGCGGCGGTAGCGCGGCGGCACGAGGTGCTCGGCCCAGCGCGGGGCGCGCGGCGTGAAGCGCGGCAGCAGGAGCAGGACCAGACCGACGGCACTGAGCGCCGCGATGCCGAGCACGATCCACATGGACGCCGAGTTGACCGAGAAGGCCAGGGCTCCGAAGGCGATCAGCGCCGACCAGAAGTACATGATCAGCACGGCACGGCTGTGCGAGTGGCCGACCTCCAGCAGACGGTGGTGCAGGTGTCCGCGGTCGGCGGCGAACGGGGACTGTCCGCGCCAGGTGCGCCGCACGATGGCCAGCACCAGGTCGGCGGCCGGCACCGCGATGATCGTCAGCGGCAGCAGCAGCGGGATGTAGACGGGCACCATCTGGTGCACGGTGTTGCGCTCCGAACCGGAGAACAGGTTCATCGCGTCGGGGTCGACCTGTCCGGTGATGGAGATCGCACCGGCGGCGAGCACCAGGCCGATGAGCATCGAGCCGGAGTCGCCCATGAAGATCCGCGCGGGGTGCATGTTGTGCGGCAGGAAGCCGAGGCACATGCCCATGAGGATCGCCGCGAACAGCGTCGCCGGGGCGGCGGCCTCGATGCCGTAGCTGTACCAGATGCGGTACGCGTACAGGAACGACGCGGCGGAGGCGATGCACACCATGCCGGCGGCGAGGCCGTCGAGGCCGTCGACGAAGTTCACCGCGTTGATGCTGATCACGACGAGTGCGACGGTGAGCAGGGTGCTCTGCCACTGGGTGAGCGCGACCAGGCCGACGCCGGGGATCGGCAGCCACAGGATCGTCAGACCCTGCATGACCATGACGCCCGCGGCGATCATCTGGCCGCCCAGCTTGATCAGCGCGTCGATCTCGAACTTGTCGTCCAGGACGCCGATCAGCCAGATCAGCGCCGCCCCGGAGAGCAGCGCGCGCGGCTCGTTCGAATTCGAGAACACCGCGTTGAGGTTCTTCAGGTGGTCGGCGACCAGCAGGCCCGCGCACAGCCCGAAGAACATCGCGATGCCGCCGAGCCGCGGAGTGGGTTCCCGGTGCACGTCGCGCGCACGGATTTCCGGCATGGCTCCGGCCACGATCGCGAACTTCCGCACCGGCCCTGTCAGCAGATACGTCACCGCGGCCGTGATGCAGAGCGTCAGCAGGTATTCACGCACGGGCTTCCCCACAGGTCTCGCTGGCCATCTCAGCCCCACACCCTAGCGATGCGCGCATATGGTTGGGGACTTCCGGGTAGCGACGATGGTTGCACGAGTGGCTGTGCACACGGGTGCGCGTACCCCTCTCTAGTCGGGATAGGGCGGAAATCTTCCGGTCAGCTCCCGCACTTCTTCACGCACGTCCCTGCCGTCGAGGTCCTCCCGCAGCACCCCCGCGAACAGTACGGCGATCCGCGCCATCTCCGCTTCGCCCATCCCCTGGGTGGTCAGGGCCGCCGTACCGAGCCGCAGGCCACGGGCGTCCCCGTGGGGCAGCGCACAGCAGTCCAGCACCATCCCGGCGGCGGCGAGCCGGCCCCGGGCGGTCCGCCCGTCGACGCCGAGCGGCGCGGTGTCGACGGTCAGCAGATGGGTGTCGGTGCCACCGGTGGTGATCGCGAGCCCCTCGTCGCCCAGCTCCTGGGCGAGCACCCGCGCATTGGCGACCACCTGATGGGCGTACGCCGCGAAGGCCTCAGTCGCCGCCTCACCGAACGCGACGGCCTTGGCGGCGATGGTGTGCATCTGCGCGCCGCCCTGGGTGAACGGGAAGACGGCCCGGTCGACGCGCTCGGCCAGCTCGCTCCCGCACAGGATCATGCCGCCACGCGGCCCGCGCAGCACCTTGTGCGTCGTCGCGCACACGACATCGGCGTACGGCACCGGACTGGGTGCCGCTCCGCCCGCGACCAGCCCGATGGGGTGGGCGGCGTCCGCGATGAGATAGGCGCCGACCCGGTCGGCGATCTCCCGGAAGGCGGCGTAGTCGATGTGCCGGGGATAGCAGATGGACCCGCAGACGATGGCTTTCGGACGGTGCGTACGAGCCAGGGCGTGCACCTGCTCGTAGTCGATGAGCCCCGTCTCCGCCTCCACGCCGTAGCCGACGAAGTCGAACCAGCGGCCGGAGAAGTTCGCGGGCGACCCGTGCGTGAGGTGACCGCCGAAGGGCAGGCCCATCGCCAGCACGGTGTCACCGGGGCGCAGCAGGGCGGCGTACGCGGCGAGGACGGCCGAAGACCCGGAGTGCGACTGCACATTGGCGTGGTCGGCACCGAACAGGGCCTTGGCCCGGTCCACCGCGAGCCGCTCCGCGACGTCGACGATCTCGCAGCCGCCGTGATGACGGGCGCCCGGATACCCCTCGGCGTACTTGTTCGCCAGCGGCGACCCGAGCGCGGCCAGCACGGCCGGCGAGGTGAAGTTCTCGGCCGCGATCAACTGCAACGTCGTCGACTGGCGGTCCAGCTCCCCGATGAGGATCTCGGCGAGCTCGGGGTCCTGACGGCGGAGCACGTCGAACTCGGGCCCGGCAACGGCGGGCCGTACGGCTTCCTGAGCATGCGTGACCGACATGGTGAGCTCCGGGCCTGAGCGGGGGGTGCGCTACGTCCAATGTAGGCCCGAGGCCGATGGGACGCCCGGTGTTACGCCCTGCCGGGTGGCCGAGCCGCTACCGCTACTGCGGTGGGCAATCGTTCCGCCGGGACGATGGGGGCCCCTGCTCGAGCGACGAAGCCGAGAGCTTGGGGGAGGGTGGGCACAGCCTGCGGCGCCGGGTGCCGTGCAAAGAAACCCGGCGAGGGCCTACGCAGCCTACGTACGCGCAGGCACCCCCGTCAGCGCGGTCACCACCGGATCCAACGCCTCGTTGATCTCGTCCCCGATCGACCGGAAGAACGGCAGCGGCGCCCCATACGGGTCGTACACCTCGTCCGCCTCCGCGGTGGGCGCGAGAAGCCACCCGCGTAGAGCCGCGGCAGCCTGCACGAGGGCGCGGGCGCGTTCGATCACGCCCCCGTCCAACGGCGGAAGCGTCGCCGTGTCTATGGCCCGTACGAGCCGGGTGAACTCCTTCAGGGTGAAGGTGCGCAGCCCCGCCGAGTGCCCCATGGAGATGACCTGGGCCCGGTGGTCACGGGTGGCCGTCAGGACCAGATCGGCGCGGATGACATGGTCGTCGAGGAGTTCGCGGCCGACGAAGCCCGAAGGGTCCGCGCCGAAGTCCGTGAGGACCGTCGCGGCGTTGGCCTCCATGGGCGCCCCCTCGTGCCCCCAGGTGCCCGCGCTCTCCACGATGAGGCCGCCCCACAGCGGGTCGCCGAGCCGGTCCGCCAGGGCATGCCGGGTCAGCCGCTCGGTGATCGGCGAGCGGCACACGTTGCCGGTGCTGACGTGGAGGATGCGGAAGGACCCCCTGGGGGACCCATTGGCCCCCGTGATCCCCGTGCCTATGCCACGCCCCGCGTCAGGGGCTGTCAATTCGCCACCTCGAGGTCGGGTACGACCTTCCGGAGCTCCTCCGCCGACAGTGCCCCCTCGCGCAGCAGCACGGGCACCTTGCCGGTCACGTCGACGATCGAGGACGGGACGATGCCCGGGGTCGGGCCGCCGTCCAGGTAGACCGAGATGGAGTCGCCGAGCATCTCCTGCGCGGCGTCGCAGTCCTCGGGAGCCGGGTGTCCCGTGAGGTTCGCGGAGGAGACGGCCATCGGGCCGACCTCGGTGAGCAGTTCGATGGCCACCGGGTGCAGCGGCATGCGCACGGCGACGGTGCCACGGGTGTCCCCCAGGTCCCACTGCAGGGACGGCTGGTGCTTGGCGACGAGCGTGAGCGCGCCCGGCCAGAACGCGTCGACGAGCTCCCAGGCCATCTCGGAGAAGTCCGTGACCAGGCCGTGCAGCGTGTTCGGGGAGCCGATGAGGACAGGGGTGGGCATGTTGCGGCCCCGGCCCTTGGCTTCGAGGAGGTCGGCGACGGCTTCCGAGGAGAACGCGTCGGCGCCGACGCCGTACACGGTGTCGGTCGGGAGGACCACCAGCTCGCCACGGCGGACGGCGGACGCGGCCTCACGCAGACCGGTGGTGCGGTCGGTCGCGTCGTTGGTGTCGTATCGCCGTGCCATTTAGCGGGCCTCCTCGTACACGTACTGCTGGCTGGGGAACGCGATGCGCGTACTCACGGCATCGCCTTGCGGGCGGTCGCGAACCGCGGCCGGTTGTTGAGGTCCGGGTGGTCGGCCGCGTCGGCCCAGCCCCGCTCCTCGGTGAAGATCCACGGCACCTGCCCGCCCTGGGTGTCGGCGTGCTCGATGACGACGACACCGCCGGGGCGCAGCAGCCGGTGCGCGGTGCGCTCGATGCCGCGGATGAGGTCGAGTCCGTCCTCCCCCGAGAACAGGGCGAGTTGAGGATCGTAGTCCCGGGCCTCCGGCGCCACGTACTCCCACTCCGTGAGCGGGATGTACGGCGGGTTGGAGATGACCAGGTCCACCTGCCCGTCGAGGTCCGGGAAGGCCTCCAGGGCGTCTCCCTGGCGCAGATCGACCCTGGACCCCTCGACGTTCTTGCGCGTCCACTGGAGGGCGTCCTCGGACAGCTCCACGGCGTGCACACGGGAGCGCGGGACCTCCTGCGCGAGGGCGAGCGCGATGGCGCCCGAGCCCGTGCAGAGGTCGACGATCAGCGGCTCGACGACATCCATCGCGCGTACGGCGTCTATGGCCCAGCCGACCACGGACTCGGTCTCGGGCCGGGGCACGAACACCCCTGGCCCGACCTGGAGTTCCAGGTAGCGGAAGTAGGCCCGCCCGGTGATGTGCTGGAGCGGCTCGCGGGCCTCGCGGCGCGCGATCACCTCCCAGTAACGGGCGTCGAAGTCCACGTCCTTGACGGTGTGCAGCTCGCCCCGCTTCACGCCGTGCACGAAGGCCGCGAGCTCCTCCGCGTCGTTGCGCGGCGAGGGCACGCCGGCGTCGGCCAGCCGCTGGGTGGCCTGGGCCACTTCCGCGAGCAGCAGGTTCACGCTGGTCCTCCGGGGCTGAGCTGTTGTCGTACGGCTTTACGGGACGGCTTTTACGCGGCGGCGAGCTTCGCGGCCGAGTCCGCGTCGACGCAGGCCTGGATGACCGCGTCGAGGTCCCCGTCGAGCACCTGGTCCAAGTTGTACGCCTTGAAGCCGACTCGGTGGTCCGAGATGCGATTCTCCGGGAAGTTGTACGTACGGATCTTCTCGGAGCGGTCGACGGTACGGACCTGGCTGCGACGGGCGTCAGCGGCTTCCCGCTCCGCTTCCTCCTGTGCCGCCGCGAGGAGCCTGGAGCGCAGGATACGCATCGCCTGCTCCTTGTTCTGCAGCTGGCTCTTCTCGTTCTGGCAGGAGGCGACGACTCCGGTGGGAATGTGCGTGATGCGCACCGCGGAGTCGGTGGTGTTGACGGACTGGCCGCCGGGCCCGGAGGAGCGGTAGACGTCGATGCGCAGATCGTTCGCGTGGATCTCGACGTCGACCTCCTCGGCCTCGGGGGTCACGAGGACACCGGCCGCGGAGGTGTGGATACGGCCCTGCGACTCGGTCGAGGGCACGCGCTGCACGCGGTGCACGCCGCCCTCGTACTTCATGCGCGCCCAGACGCCCTGGCCGGGCTCCGTGGCGCCCTGGCCGCCCTTGGTCTTCACGGCGACCTGGACGTCCTTGTAACCGCCGAGCTCGGACTCGGTGGAGTCGATGATCTCGGTCTTCCAGCCGACGCGCTCGGCGTAGCGCAGATACATGCGCAGCAGGTCGCCCGCGAACAGGGCGGACTCGTCGCCGCCTGCGCCCGCCTTGATCTCGAGGATGACGTCCTTGTCGTCGCTGGGGTCGCGCGGGACCAGCAGCAGCCGGAGCTTCTCGGTGAGCTCCTCGCGCTGCTTCTCCAGGTCCTTGACCTCGGCGGCGAAGTCCGGGTCGTCGGCGGCGAACTCCTTCGCCGTCTCGATGTCGTCCCCGGATCGCTTCCATGAGCGGTACGTCGCGACGATCGGGGTCAGCTCGGCGTAGCGCTTGTTCAGCTTGCGCGCGTTGGCCTGGTCGGCGTGGACCGACGGGTCAGCGAGCTTCTTCTCCAGATCGGCGTGCTCGCCGATGAGTTCCTCGACCGCCTCGAACATCTCCGGCTCCAATGGACTGTCCCCAGCTCCATGATGGGCTCGGGGACTTAGGTACGACGAATGGGGGCTGCACCGCAAAGCGCCGGTCCCGGCGCCCCCGAGCAGGGGACGCCGGAGACCGGCGCTGTGGGCTCGCTACTTCTTGGCAGCGGCAGCCTTGCCGAAGCGGGCCTCGAAGCGGGCCACACGGCCACCGGTGTCGAGGATCTTCTGCTTGCCCGTGTAGAACGGGTGGCACTCGGAGCAGACCTCGGCGCGGATGGCACCGCTGGAGATCGTGCTACGGGTGGTGAACGACGCGCCACAGGTGCAGCTGACCTGCGTCTCGACGTACTCGGGGTGGATGTCGCGCTTCAAGGTGTCTCCTAGTTTCGGGAGGGCGCCGGGTCGCCGCCGCGGATTGCGGGAGCGTGAACCGGAGCCGACGTACCAGTCTGCCAGGACTGACCGCATCCCCCAAAACCGGGGGGCGCCGCGATCTATTCCCGGGCTCCGTCAAAGGGGCTCACGACGGGCTTCAGGGGGCTCAGGACGAGCTGACGACGCCCTTCGCGGTGCCGGTGGCCGTGCCCTCGGTGGCCGCCTTCGGGATCGGCCGGTCGTCCTTCAGCGCCTTCCAGACCAGCTCGGCCTTGGCCTTGCTGACCAGCACGCGGTTGGCGTTCGCGGCGTCGTACTGGACCGGCATCGTCACCATGTTCATGTTCGACGAGCTGATGCCCTTGAGGCCGTTGGCGAAGGACGCGAGGTCGGTGACCGAGCCGATGTCGGAGTCGGTGGTGACGGCCTTGGTCGCGGTGTCGGCGAGGTCGTACAGCTTCTTCGGGTTGGAGAGGACGCCGATGTGCTTCACCTGGTTCACCAGGGCCTTGATGAACGCCTGCTGGAGCTGGATGCGGCCGAGGTCGGAGCCGTCGCCGACACCGTGCCGGGTGCGGACGAGGCCGAGCGCCTGCTTGCCGTTGAGAGTATGCGTGCCGGCCGTCAGGTTCAGGTGGCTGTCGGAGTCCTTGATGTCCTTGGTCGTGGTGACCGTGACACCGCCGAGGTCGTCGATGAGTTTCTCGAAGCCGCTGAAGTCGACCTCGATGTAGTGGTCCATGCGGATACCGGACATGGACTCGACGGTCTTCACCGCGCAGGCGGCGCCGCCGGTGGAGTACGCGGAGTTGAACATGACGTCGGAGGCCGCGTCGTGCGTCACGCCCTTGGTGTCGGTGCACGAGGGCCGCTCGACGAGGGTGTCGCGGGGTATGGAGACCACGCTGGCCTTCTTGTGCCCCTTGTACACGTGCACGATCATCGCCGTGTCGGAGCGGGCGCTGCCGTCGTCGGTGCCGCCGCCCAGCTTCTTGTTGCTGCCGGAGCGCGTGTCGGAGCCCAGGACCAGGATGTTCGCGGAGCCGTTGTCGACCTTCGTCGGCCGGTCGGTGCCGAGGGCCTGGTTGATGTCGACGTTCTTCAGGTTGCTGTTGAGCTTGAAGTAGAGGATCCCGGCGCCCGTGCCCCCCAGTACGACGATGCCCGCGGCGGTCCAGGCCGTGATGAGGAGGGCCTTGCTACGCGTGCTGCGCGTCTTGCGGCGGCGGCCCTTCCCGCGGTGGCGCGGGGCGCTCGTGCCGGGCTCCCCGGGTATGGCGGGTTCCGGCGTGCTCTCGGCAGGCATGTGCTCCTCAGTCCCTCTGCGGTCGGTTACCCCCTGCTTTCAGGGCCAAGCCCATCTGGCCGTGACGATGCGTACCGCCTCATGGTCACTCCGTACGGTCAGACGGGGAAACTCGGGAAAGGGTTGCACAACGCAGCGTGCCCACCACGTGAAGCGATGGGCACGCTGCGTCATCGGCGAATCCGGGGAAACCCCGCTCACCTGCGATTTCAGCCGAAGATGTCGTACTGCTGGAAACCGGTACCGACCGAGATTCTTGTGGCAAAGATCTCGCTGGTCGCCTTGCCGGTGCCCGGGTACAGGTAGAGCGTGCCGCCGGGCGTACGGGCCAGGAAGTCGGCCTTGCCGTCGCCGGTCACGTCACCGGGGGCGTCGAAGGCGTTGTAGCCGTCCCAGGTGCGCACCTTGACGCGGCTGGAGAAGGCTCCGCTGCCGGACTTGCCGGTGCCCTTGTAGAGGTAGACGTACGAGCCGGTCTTGCTGCGCGCGATCAGGTCGGTCTTGCCGTCGCCGGTGAAGTCGCCGTGGCCGCGCAGGGAGTTGTACTGGTTCCAGCCCGTGCCGACGCTCACCCGGCTGGAGAAGGTGCCGTTGCCCTTGCCCGGGTAGATCCACAGCGTGCCGCCGGAGTCGACCGAGAGCAGGTCGGGCAGGTAGTCGCCGGTGACGTCACCGGGGGCGACGATGCGGGTACGGGTGTTCCAGCCGCTGAAGATCTTGTCGGTGGACCAGCTCTGGCTCGCCCACACGTAGTGCGACCAGTAGACGTCTCCGGTGCCGCTCTGGCGGACCACGAAGTCCTGGACGCCGTCCCGGTTCAGGTCGGTCTGCAGCACGACGTTGACGCCGTCCCAGTCGCCCAACGATTCGCGCGCGGCGAACGACGTGCCCGTGGAGTCCTTCTCGTAGCCCGTCTTGGTGGAGGAGTTGCGCACCCAGAGGTCGGCCTTGTGGTCACGGCTGAGGTTGGTGTCGTCCACCCTCGGGTAGGCCGCGCCCACATAGGTGCTGACCTTCGAGAAGACGCTGTAGGCGCCCTCCGCCACGCAGTCCTGGACGCCCCAGGAGACGACGCCGACGATGCGGCCGCCGACGATCAGCGGGCCGCCGGAGTCGCCGTTGCACGCCGTGGTGGTGCCGGTGTCGCTGCCGGTCGCCGGCTTGCCCGCGCAGACCATGTGCCCCTTGATGAACTCGCTGCCGTAGGCACCGGTGCAGGTGCTGTCGGAGTTGATGGGCAGCGTGGCCGTCTTCAGGGTCTCGGAGATGTCCTGGGTGGTGGAGCTGGTGCGGCCCCAGCCGTAGAGCGTCGCCTGGGTTCCGGCCGCGTACGAGGCCGTGTCACCGGACGTCGTCATGCGGATCGGCTTGGCGGTGACGGGTCTGTCCAGCGTGATGACCGCGATGTCGTTGTCGATGGTCGTCGAGCTGTACGACGGGTGGTTCCACTGCCGCAGGGGCAGGGAGACGGTGCCGCCGTGCAGGTCGGTGTTGCCGGAGCTGTCGCTGGTGGGCAGCTGGGCGGTGCCGGTGACGACGGCGCCGTACTTGTACCAGTTGTAGCCCTTGACGCAGTGCGCGGCGGTGAGGATCTTCGTCGGCGACACGACGGAGCCGCCGCAGAAGAAGCCGAGGTCGTCGCTCTCGTCGGTGGTGCCCTTGTCGTCGTAGTACCAGAGCTGTGCCATCCACGGGGCCGTGCTGATGGTGGTCTCGCTGCCACCGATGATCTTCGGGTCGACGCTCGACGTGTTCGTGCCGGCGCTCAGCGACGACTTCTTGGCCGCCTGACCCGCGGTGTCGTCACCGGCGAGGGCGCCCGCGACGCGCTTCTGCAGCTCGGCCACGCTGGGCGCGGCGATGCTGGGCTTCGTGGTCGGCGTCGGCAGGGCCGTGGCGGCGTTCGCGGACGACATCAGCAGTGCCCCCGCGACAGCGGCGGCCAGACCGGCGGCCGCGACCGGGACGGCGATCCGTATGCGGCGTCTGTGGCGACCGCCCCCGGACATGGGTGTACCCACTCAAGTCCCCCCTCAGAGTCAAGAGTTCAGATCTGCGTCAGCAGAAGTTCAAGGGCGCGATCGTACACGTGCCCCATTCCGCGCAAAGAGCCGCCCCCGTCACCTGCGTGACGGGGGCGGCCCTCAGTGCTGCTCTGCCGTGCTGACCTCAGTCGTTGCCGTTGCCCGGCATCGGCGTCGTCTTCTGGATCTGCAGCAGGAACTCGGCGTTCGACTTCGTCTGCTTCATCTTGTCGAGGAGCAGCTCGATCGCCTGCTGCTGGTCGAGCGCGTGCAGCACACGACGCAGCTTCCAGGTGATGGCGAGCTCGTCGCTGCCGAGCAGGAGCTCTTCCTTACGCGTACCGGACGCGTCGACGTCGACGGCCGGGAAGACGCGCTTGTCGGCGAGCTTCCGGTCGAGCTTGAGCTCCGCGTTGCCGGTGCCCTTGAACTCCTCGAAGATCACCTCGTCCATGCGCGAGCCGGTGTCGACGAGCGCGGTGGCCAGGATGGTCAGCGAGCCGCCGTCCTCGATGTTGCGCGCGGCACCGAAGAAGCGCTTCGGCGGGTACAGCGCGGTCGAGTCGACACCACCGGACAGGATGCGGCCGGAGGCCGGGGCGGCGAGGTTGTACGCACGGCCCAGACGCGTGATCGAGTCGAGCAGTACGACGACGTCGTGGCCCAGCTCCACCAGACGCTTGGCGCGCTCGATGGCGAGCTCGGCGACCGTGGTGTGGTCCTCGGCCGGGCGGTCGAAGGTCGAGGAGATGACCTCGCCCTTGACCGACCGCTGCATGTCGGTGACCTCTTCCGGACGCTCGTCGACCAGGACGACCATCAGGTGGCACTCGGGGTTGTTGTGCGTGATCGCGTTGGCGATCGCCTGCATGATCATGGTCTTGCCGGTCTTCGGCGGGGCCACGATCAGACCGCGCTGGCCCTTACCGATCGGCGCGACGAGGTCGATGATGCGGGTCGTCAGCACACCCGGGTCGGTCTCCAGACGGAGCCGGTCCTGCGGGTACAGGGGCGTCAGCTTGTTGAACTCCGGCCGCCCACGCCCGGATTCGGGCGCCATGCCGTTGACGGAGTCCAGTCGGACGAGCGCGTTGAACTTCTCGCGGCGCTCGCCTTCCTTGGGCTGACGGACCGCGCCGGTGACGTGGTCGCCCTTGCGCAGCCCGTTCTTGCGGACCTGGGCGAGGGAGACGTACACGTCGTTGGGACCCGGAAGGTAACCCGAGGTACGGATGAACGCGTAGTTGTCGAGGATGTCCAGGATGCCCGCGACGGGGATCAGGACGTCGTCGTCCGCGACCTGCGGCTCGGCGATCTCGTCGCGGCCACGACGGCCACGGCGGTCACGGTAGCGCCCGCGGCGGCCGCGGCGGCCACCCTCGAAGTCGTCGTCGTCCTGCGGCCCGTTGTCACGCTGCTGCCGGTCCTGGCGGTCTTGACGGCCGCCGCCCTGCTGCTGCCGGTCCTGGCGGTCCTGACGCTGCTGACCACCGCCCTGGCCGCCCTGCTGCTCGTCGCCCTTGCCACGGCGGTCGCGGTCGCGGTCACGGCCACCGCGGTCACGGTCGCGGTCACGGCGGTCACGGCGGCCCTGACGGCCGTCGGCACCCTCAGCGGTGTCGCCCTTGGGCTCGCCCTGCGTCTGAACCGGCGCCTCGGCCTTCGGCTCGCTCTTCGCCTCGGCGGCGACCGTCTCGGGGCTGCCGGCCTCGGCGGTGGCACGGCGACGACGGCGCTCAGCGGGGGCGTCGTCGCTGGCGGGCTGGCCGGGGATCTCGATCTGCTGCTGGGCCACGGCCTTCTCGGCGGCGGCCTTCTCGGCCTTCTTCTCGGCCGGAGCGGCGGCCTCGTCGCCCGTACGAGCCTTCGAGGTGGCCCGGCGCTTCGGCTTGGTCTCGGTGGCTGCCTCGGCGGTCTTCGCCGGGGCTCCCCCGCCCGCCTGCGCCTCCTTGATGACCTCGATCAGCTGGCTCTTGCGCATGCGCGCGGTGCCCCTGATGCCGAGGCCGGATGCGACCTGCTGCAGCTCGGCCAGCACCATGCCCTCGAGGCCGGTACCGCGGCGCCGCCGGGAGCCGGCACCGGTGGCAGGCGCGGAGGCGTCCGTGGCGGGCGCGGCAGCGGTCTCCTCGACACGTGCGCCCATCAGATCGGTGGTGTCGCTCACGAAGGGTCCTTCCCTGGAGCGGACGTCGGCCTGTCTGGCTCGGCGACCGGTTGTGCTGTCCGGCTTTGGTCCTTGCTGTGTGGACCGTGCCGGGGCGGTGGTCCGCCAAAGAGGCGGAAGAAATATCAAGTGATGACGATTCCGGAGCCGTGGCACTGATTTGCGGTGTCATCGGCACGGTCACGCCGGTTCCGGAGCGTGCTCAGTACTGCTCAGCGCATAGCACCCAATGCATGGCACAAAGCAGTTTGGGAGGCTCCCGGAAGAATGGTTGTCCCGGACGGGGACACGAAGCACCTCGACATGGTGGGTTCGGGTGCAGACTTGAGGTTAACACTACCGGATCCAACAAACATTCCCCCTCTCCAAATCCGGCAACCGTGCGCCGCTAATTGACCCCGAGGGGTGCGAGCGGCAGCACACTCGCCCCTTGGGCGTCGAGATCCAGCCGGTTGGCGGCCCACCCCTGACCTGCGAGATCGGCGACTTTGTCGGCCGAAGCCCGGTCCGCAAGGGCGAGGACGGTGGGGCCCGCGCCGGAGATCACCGCGGGGATGCCGTCGGCGCGCAGCCGCTCCACGAGGGCCGCGCTCTCCGGCATCGCCGGGGCGCGGTACTCCTGGTGCAGCCGGTCCTCGGTGGCGGGCAGCAGCAGCTCGGGGCGCCGGGTCAGGGCCTCTACGAGCAGTGCGGCGCGGCCCGCGTTGGCGGCGGCGTCGACATGCGGCACGGTGCGCGGCAGCAGTCCCCGCGCGGTCTCGGTGAGCACCGGCTTTCCCGGTACGAAAACCACCGGAACGATGGAATCGGCGGGCTCCATTCTGATCGCCCGCGCCGCGCCGGCCTCCATCCAGGAGAGCGTGAAACCGCCGAGCAGACAGGCCGCGACATTGTCGGGGTGTCCCTCGATCTCGGTGGCGAGTTCCAGCAGCGCGGTGTCGTCGAGCTTGGTGTCCCCGCCTATGGTCACGGCGCGCGCGGCGACGATGCCGGCGCAGATGGCGGCGGAGGAGGAGCCGAGGCCCCGCCCGTGCGGGATGCGGTTGGCGCAGACGATCTCGAGGCCGCGCGGCTGTCCGCCCAGCAGATCGAAGGCGGTGCGCAGGGAGCGTACGAGGAGGTGGCTCTCGTCGCGCGGGAGCGTCTCGCTGCCCTCACCTGCGATGTCGATGTGCAGCCCGGAGTCGGCCACCCGGACGACCACGTCGTCGTACAGCCCCAGTGACAGGCCGAGGGCGTCGAAGCCCGGGCCGAGGTTGGCACTGGTGGCGGGGACGCGCACCCGGACGGCGGCGGCGCGGAACGCTGGACCGGCCATCGCTCGATGACTCTCCTTGAGCTGCGTGATGTACGAGATTTTCGATGAATTGAGATGAACTGCGATGACTTGCGATGAGTTGCGATACGTGCGGAAGACCCGGAGGCCGTGATGACGGCGTGGCACCGCGGCATATGCGGCGGGCGGGTTCGGTACAGCCTATCGAAGGAAGGTTCTGTGGCGACATAGGGCGCACAGGAGGCGCACGATGCGTGTCGTAAGCCCCCTGTGCACCCCCCGTCGGGTTGCCGTGGGGGTGACCCCGGCGTCGGGCGGTTTTCGTCGGCTTCTGGCGATTTTCCGCCCGCCTCCGACGAGGTTTCCGCCCGCCTGGGACAAGGTCTGTCTGCCACCGGCCGGCTCTGGCGGGTTTACGCCAGGCGGCTTTACGCCAGATCGAGCCGCCCGGCGTTGCGCAAGGCCGAACCGCTGGGCCTTGCGCCGGCCCGAGCCGCTCCGCTTTACGCCAGACCGAGCCGCTCCGCCGCCGTCACCGCGTCCACCGGGACCGTGACCGGCTGCGGGGCGCCCGCGACGGCCCAGTCGGGATCCTTGAGGCCGTTGCCGGTGACCGTGCAGACGATCGTCTGGCCCGGGTCGACCTTGCCCTGCTCGGCGGCCTTCAGCAGGCCGGCGACGGACGCGGCGGAGGCCGGCTCGACGAAGACGCCCTCCTGCGCGGCCAACAGCCGGTAGGCGCGCAGAATCTCACGGTCCGTCACCTCATCGATGAGACCGCCCGATTCATCCCGCGCGGCCAGTGCGAACTTCCACGAGGCCGGGTTGCCGATACGGATCGCGGTGGCGATCGTCGAGGGATCCTTGACGACCTCGCCGCGCACGATGGGGGCGGATCCGGAGGCCTGGAAACCCCACATGCGGGGCGTCCGCTGGGCGATGCCGTCGGCGGCGTACTCGGTGTAGCCCTTCCAATACGCGGTGATATTGCCCGCGTTGCCCACCGGCAGGACGTGGATGTCGGGCGCGTCGCCGAGCATGTCCACGATCTCGAAGGCGGCGGTCTTCTGGCCCTCGATGCGCACCGGGTTGACCGAATTGACCAGCGCCACCGGGTAGTTGTCGGACAGCGCCCGCGCCAGCGTCAGACAGTCGTCGAAGTTGCCGTCGACCTGGAGGATCTTCGCGCCGTGGATGAGGGCCTGGCCCATCTTGCCCAGCGCGATCTTGCCCTGCGGGACGAGGACGGCGGAGACCATCCCGGCCCGTACGGCATAGGCGGCCGCGGAGGCGGACGTGTTGCCGGTGGAGGCGCAGATGACCGCCTTCGCGCCCTCCTCTTTGGCCTTCGTGATGGCCATGGTCATACCGCGGTCCTTGAAGGACCCGGTCGGGTTGGCGCCCTCCACCTTGAGGTGGACCTCGCAGCCCGTGCGCTCGGAGAGCACCTGCGCGGGCACGAGCGGCGTACCGCCCTCGCGGAGCGTCACGACCTCCGTGCTGTCGGATACCGGCAGCCGGTCCCGGTACTCCTCGATGATTCCGCGCCACTGGTGGGTCATTGCTGGTTACTCTCCTTCAACCCGCATGATGCTGGCGACACCCCGCACGGTGTCGAGGCTGCGCAGCGCCTCGACGGTCCCGTTCAGGGACGCGTCGGACGCACGGTGGGTGACGACGACGAGGGAGGCCTCACCGTCTTTGCCCTGCTGGCGAACCGTATCGATCGAGACACCGTGCTCGGCGAAGACGGTGGCCACCTGGGCGAGAACACCCGGTTTGTCTGCCACGTCGAGGCTGATGTGGTAGCGCGTCACGACGTCGCCCATGGGCGACACGGGCAGCTGGGTGTACGCGGAGTCGCCGGGCCCGGTCGCACCGCTGAGCTTGTTGCGGCAGACGGCGACGAGGTCGCCGAGGACGGCGGAGGCGGTCGGGGAGCCGCCGGCGCCCGGCCCGTAGAACATGAGCTGCCCGGCGGCATCCGACTCCACGAACACGGCGTTGTACGCACCGCGCACGGAGGCGAGCGGGTGGCTCAGTGGAATCATCGCGGGGTGCACGCGCGCGGTGACCGAGCCCCCATCAGCCGCCCGCTCACAGATGGCGAGCAGTTTGATGGTGCAGCCCATCTCCTTCGCCGAGGCGAAGTCGGCGGAAGTGACCTCGGCCATGCCCTCGCGGTAGACGTCGTCGAGGCGCACGCGCGTGTGGAAGGCGATTCCGGCCAGGATCGCGGCCTTGGCGGCGGCGTCGAAGCCTTCGACGTCGGCGGTCGGGTCGGCCTCGGCGTACCCCAGGGCGGTGGCCTCGTCGAGGGCCTCCTGATAGCCGGCCCCGGTGGAGTCCATCTTGTCGAGGATGAAGTTCGTCGTCCCGTTGACGATGCCCATCACACGGTTGATCTTGTCGCCGGCGAGGGACTCGCGCAGCGGCCGGATCAGCGGGATGGCACCGGCGACGGCGGCCTCGTAGTAGAGGTCCTTGCCATTCTCTTCCGCCGCCGCGTGCAGCGCGGCCCCGTCCTGGGCGAGCAGCGCCTTGTTGGCGGAGACCACGGAGGCGCCGTGCTCGAACGCGGTGGTGATGAGGGAGCGAGCCGGCTCGATACCGCCGATGACCTCGACGACGACGTCGATGTCGCCGCGTTTGACGAGGGCCGTGGCGTCGGTGGTGATGAGGTCGGCCGGGATGCCCTCGCGGACCTTGGCGGGCCGCCGGACGGCGACACCTGCCAGCTCGACGGGGGCTCCGATGCGCGCGGCGAGGTCTTCGGCGTGCGTCGTCATGATGCGCGCCACCTCTGAGCCGACAACCCCACAGCCCAGCAGCGCCACCTTCAGCGGACGCGTACGCATCATCCGACCTCGTTTCCTCATACCGTCTTCGGTTTGACCAGTCTCACTCACCGGACGGGGGTTTCTGTCCTTTGTCCGGATCGTGAGATGTCTATTTCATTTGAACGAGGGCGGAAGACAGGAGATCTTCCGCCCCTGGAGCATGCGTCAGCCGACGTCCAGGCGGAGCAGGTCCTCCTCCGTCTCACGGCGGACGATCACCCGGGCCTCGCCGTCGTTCACGGCGACGACGGGCGGGCGAAGTACGTGGTTGTAGTTGCTGGCCATGGAGCGGCAGTACGCACCGGTCGCCGGGACCGCGATGAGGTCACCCGGGGCCAGGTCGGCGGGCAGGAAGGCGTCCTTCACGACGATGTCACCGCTCTCGCAGTGCTTGCCGACGACGCGTACGAGCATGGGTTCGGCGTCCGACGTCCGCGAGACGAGGGAGACGCTGTACTCGGCGTCGTACAGCGCGGTCCTGATGTTGTCGGACATGCCGCCGTCGACGGAGACGTACGTCCGCAGCGCGTCGAGCGGCTTGATGGTGCCGACCTCGTAGAGCGTGAAGGCGGTCGGGCCGACGATGGCGCGCCCGGGCTCGACGGAGATACGCGGAGTCCGCAGCTTGGCGGACTCGCACTCACGGGTGACGATCTCGGTGAGGGCCTTGGCGATCTCGTGCGGGTCACGCGGATCGTCGTCACTCGTGTACGCGATGCCGAGACCGCCGCCGAGGTCGATCTCGGGCAGCTCGACGCCGTGCTCGTCACGGATGTCCTTGAGCAGCCCGACGACGCGGTGCGCGGCGACTTCGAAGCCCGACATGTCGAAGATCTGCGAGCCGATGTGGGAGTGGATCCCGATCAGCTCAAGCCCGTCGAGCTGGAGCGCACGCCGTACGGCCTCGGCGGCCTGCCCCCCGGCGAGCGGAATCCCGAACTTCTGGTCCTCGTGGGCGGTGGCGATGAACTCGTGGGTGTGCGCCTCGACGCCGACGGTCACCCGGATCTGCACCCGCTGCCGCTTGCCGAGGGACGAGGCGATGTGCGCGACCCGCACGATCTCCTGGAACGAGTCGAGGACGATACGTCCGACGCCGGCCTCTATGGCCCGCTCGATCTCCTGCGCGGACTTGTTGTTGCCGTGGAAGGCGATGCGGTCGGCGGGCATGCCGGCGGACAGGGCGGTGGCGAGCTCACCACCCGAACACACATCCAGATTGAGGCCTTCCTCGTGCAACCAGCGCACGACGGCACGCGACAGGAACGCCTTGCCGGCGTAAAAGACATCGGCGTCATGACCGAAGGCGGTACGCCAGGCACGCGCCCGGGCGCGGAAGTCGGCCTCGTCGACGAAGTAGGCGGGAGTGCCGAACTCCTCGGCGAGCCGCGTCACTTCGATCCCTCCGACACTGACCACACCGTCCTGGTCACGGGTGACGGTGTGCGCCCAGACCTTGGGGTCGAGGGCGTTGAGGTCGGCGGGCGGGGCGCTGTAGTGGCCCTCGGGAAGGACGTCGGCGTGACGGGGCCCGGCGGGGTGTGCGGAACGGCTCATTCTTCTCTCACAGATAGTCAGGGGCACTGATGCCGAGCAGGGACAGGCCGCCGGCCAGCACCGTCCCGGCGGCTTCGGCGAGCGCGAGCCGGGCGCGGTGGGCGGCCGAGGGTTTCTCGTCGCCGAGCGGCAGCACGGTGTGCTGGTGGGCGAGGAAGGCGTCGGCGGTGACGACGAGGTGCCGGGCGAGCCGGTCGGGCGTGCGCTGGGTCGCGGCGACACGCAGGGCGTGCGGGTACTCGGCGAGGGCGCCGAGGAGGTCGAGGAGCTCACCCTCGTGGCGTACGTCACCGGGGTCGCCGACGTATCCGAGCGAGGAGGCGTTGCGGCCGAGGGCCCGGGTGCGGGCGTGGGCGTACCGGATACGGAAGAGAGGGTTGCTCTCGCGCTGAACGAGGTGGTCGGCGGTGATCCGGGGCCGGTCATGGGGTGCGGGGTGGAGCAGGGCCCAGCGGGCGGCGTCGGGGCCGAGCGGGGCGGGATCCTCCGGCGCCGGTACGGGCCGCAGGTTCACCGGCTCGGCGTGCCGCACCTCGGCGCGGCCGCCCTGGGTGGCGACGATCCGTACGAGGGTGTCTGCGACGACCTCGGCACGGGTGTCGTACGGCACGCGCAACTCGACGACCCGGCCGGCGAGGACGTCACTGTGCCCGTACCGCCCGCCCCGCGTGACGATGTCTCGTACCAGGGCGGCGGACGCCCCGCCTCCGAGGCTGATGTTCAGAAACCCGGGTCCGGTGATCGCGACGTCCGCGACACCGGGGGTGCCGCTGATGTGCGGCCGCAGGATCTCGGCGACCTGCAGGGGCGGCCGCCCGGCCGGGCGCGCCAGCTGGAGGGCGATGTTCGTGGCGTAATCCCCACACCCACCCGGCCCCGGCAACGTGACCACGGCCCGTGCGGGCACAGCGACACTCAGCTCCCCCGCGTCGACAGCACGACGCACCGCGCGCAGCACGGTACGGGAGAGCTCGACGGGGGTCACGGGACAAGCGTAGGGGAGGAGGGGGGTGGGTAGGCGAGTCGGTTTGGGCGAGGGTCCGGGATGTGGACGGGGGCTTGGACTGCGGGGTGGTGACGGGAGAGGCGGCTGTGCGGTGTTGTGATGGGCGTCTGTGCGGTGTGACGGGTGTCTGCGCTGTGTGACGGGTCTGCGCGGTGTGACGGGTGCCTGCGCCGTGTGACGGGTGCCTGCGCCGTGTGACGGGTCTGTGCGGTGTGACGGGTGTCTGCGCCGTGTGACGGGTCTGTGCGGTGTGAAGGCGTCTGCGCGGTGTGGCGGGCGTCCGGCTGAGCGGCCGTACCGCTCAGGCTTTGGTGGCCGTCGCGTCAGTGACTCCGCGTGGACGATGACCCGCGTGTCCGATGACCCGCGCATCCATCGGTGACCGTCGGATCTATCGGGGACAGTCGTACCCGTACCCGTACCCGTACCCGTACCCGAACCCGAACCCGTACCCGTACTCGTTCAATGACCGGCGCGTCCGGCGCGCTCGGTTTCCTCGACCCCGGCGGTGCCCCCGAAGGCACCCTCGAACGACGGCGAGCCATCCTCGCCACCAACCCCCGCACTGCCCCCACGCCCCCGCCGCTCCATCAACTGTCGTACGAGCCGCACGAGTTCGGCAGGTTCGAAAGGCTTGGCGAGAAAAGCGTCGACACCCACATCCAGCCCGCTCTCGACCTCGTACTGAGTGCATGCACTCACGATGGCGAGGGGCAGATTCCGGGTCCGGGGGTCGGCACGGAGCCGGGCGGCGGTCCGCAGCCCGTCGAGCCGAGGCATCACCACGTCGAGGGTCACGACATCGGGCCGCACCTGATGCACGATGTCGAGGCACTCGGCACCGTCGGCCGCGGTCACGACCTCGAGACCCTCCAGTTCGAGGTTGACCCTGATCAGCTGCCGGATGACCTTGTTGTCGTCCACAACAAGCACCCGACCGGACGCGCCTGGCACAACTCGAGAGTAGGTCCGCGCCAGCCGCCGCGTCCGGGTTTTCCCCACTTCCACCCCGTGCGGGGGTCAGGTTCCACCCTGTGCGGGGGCCTCGCGGGCCCCCGCCACCACCCCGCCACAACTCCGGCGGAGCGACACCGCAGCCCCCGGAACAGACCCACCACACCCTTCCCGGAACCCCACCCCTCCCCCACCAAAACCCATGGCAATCACCCCCGAAAGAGCTGGTAGGGTTCTACCCGTCGCCGCGAACACCGCGCCCGACACGCCCCCGTAGCTCAGGGGATAGAGCAACGGCCTCCGGAGCCGTGTGCGCAGGTTCGAATCCTGCCGGGGGCACCCTGTATGAGGTGCCCAAAGACCCCGTCACCAGCGGAAACGCTGAGGCCGGGGTCTTCGCGTATCTATAGCCCTGCGCAGCCGTATGCCGCCCTGAGCGGCCCTATGTCGGCGCCTGTGGACTACTCGTGGAAAGGATCTTGAAGCATCCGCGCAGCTCAGCCCCGGAAATAGCAAGGACCCGCGCCTTGAGCAGGCCCTTAGCCCTCCTCGCCCGTGCGTGAAGGGCAGACAGACGCCCACTTTCAGTGCTCTGCCCACGTGGATTGTTCGCACCGCCCACGCGGAACACACTCCCGTCGCTTGCGACTGAGGTGGATCAACCCTGAAGCCCAAGCGGGGGCACCGGACGCCAGGGGACGACGGTCGTATAACGTCCCGCCGACAGTGATAAATGGGGAGGGGGGCTTGTCGTGAAGGTGGGCCGGCGAAGACTGGCTGCCGCGAGTGTGGCAGTGGCTGCGAGCGGGGCACTCCTGGCCGCGTGCGGGCCGAGCGTAGACGCAGGGAAGGCCCGAGATGCACGCCACTCCGGGGCCTCTTACGAGAACGACGTGGCGTCCAAGGCGCTGTCATTCCATTACGTGGGCGACTCCGGCGTAGACGAGACCATGAACCAGATCTTGGAGCTCACGAACAACTACCCCGCCTCCGTGGTCCCAGAACTGTCGTTCCAGGCACTGGACAAGCATGATCATGTGCTGCGCCAAGTGAAGGTGAGCACGGTGTACGGAAGCGACCGGGGAGAACTGGTGGCGCCGTATGGAGCGAGCAACGACATCCTGCGGTTCTCCGGTCCAGGCAAACATGACGTGGCGGATGTCCGTGTGACAGTGCGGAACACGACGATCGCCTCGATACCCGCCGGACTGCACGAGGTGACGACACAGGCGCTGGACAGCCAAGGGCGCGAGATCGTCAGGTTCGAGCGCTTCTCGGCGGTCAGGCTCACCAATGAGGATGACATCCCCGTCTCCGTACGGATCGCCTACATTCTTTGGGACCAGCCACCCAAGGGCGTCACCCAGCAAGCCATCGAGGTCACAGCGATTGGTGACCTGACGCGAGTGCCGGCCCATGGCACCGCAGTCGTACACGTGACCGGGAAGGCGGCCGCCGCGGTGGCACGCAACTCCAACGGCCCGGCGGTGAGCATTAAGGCCTACAACTCGCAGTAGTCGTGAAGGCTTGCGGTGTCCTCCACTCATGAGAACGCCGCAAGCCTTTTCGGGGGCTGCGTAGCGGCACGCTTCAGATCCCCGCTTTATTCAAAGGGATCAAGATCACGCCAGTTGATCATTCGTACTCACCCAGCAGGTCTTCGATCCGGCGGTTCGCCACCTCTTGCCGACCGTCGAGGCACTATAACGGCCGAGCAGGACCTCAACCCTGTTGCCCGCTCGTTCGGCGACCTCTGTCGGGTCGACACCTCGAGCCTCCGGCGGGGGCGCTCAGGCTCCGAGATGGAGGGGGCGCCGTTCGCGAGTGCCGGCCGGAGAGTGGCGTGCGCGGGGAGCACCCATCCCGTCCGCCGTCGACCCAGGCAGAGCCGAGCGGGCGTGGCTCGACGGCGGACGGGATGGGAGCTGGGGGAATTGTTGGGTTGGGGTGGCATCTCGGCGCCGACTCGCCGTGTCGGATCACGCAAGGCGATGACCTGCGTGATCACGATTTGCCGCAAAGTCGAGTGGCATGGGAGGCAGCGGCGGGCCAAGATTGGCGGCAACTGGATGTCGCCGTCGGCGTCACCGGGGTCCAGGCTCAGAGCAACAAGGGGTTACCGTCACAGTGATCGACACGGACGAGCTAACCAAGCGGAACGCCGGGTTCGCCGACGGCGGATCATTCGCCAACCTCAAGCTCATGCCCAGTGGCAGTCTGACGGTCATCGGATGCGTCGACCCTCGTGTCGACCCGTCCGACGTGCTCGGGCTCAAGCTCGGCGAGGCAGCGGTGATCCGCAACGTCGGAGGGCGGGTCACGCCCGCGACACTCCGGACGCTGGAGATGCTCTCGAAGGTCGTCCAGGCCCGCACGGGCGGCCCTCGCCCGGGCGACGTCCACTATGCGGTCCTGCACCACACCGACTGCGGGATCACGGACTTGGCCGCGTTCCCCGAGCTGCTGGCCGATTACTTCGAAGTTCCGGCCGGAGACCTGGACGCCAAGGCGGTCACCGACCCGGTCGCCGCCGTCCGCGTCGACGTCGAAATCCTCAAGCAGAAGCTTCCGGCCGGAGTCTTCGTCTCAGGGCTCGTGTACGACGTGGCCACCGGGCTCATCGACGTCGTCGTCCCGCCCGCGCGAGTGGAAGCATGACACCGCGCGGTGCCTGCCGGCGGCGCGACCGCCGTGGGCCTGCGGCTTGTACCGGGATCTGCTTCCCTGGTCGGTCGTATCGGCGGGGAGGCGCTTTCTAGCATGTGCGACGATCACGGGCACTCGGCGGCCGAGGCGGCGTGGTCAGCGCCTCGCGTCGTGGAGGGACCGGCTGTTGACCCGGTGACGCTGCCCGAGGTCGACGAGGTCAGGGTCACGACGATGGTCGACAACACCTTCGACGCCCTGCTGGCCTCTGCCGAAGGCGTCACCCGGGCGTCGATCGGCGCCGGGCGGACCGCCGCGCGGCAGTTCGCCGGCGGCGAGGCCCTCGCGGGGCTGCGTGCCGAGCACGGCTTCTCTGCCCTGGTCACCGTCCAAAGCGGGAACGCGAGCAGCACGCTGCTGTTCGATACCGGCGCGTCGCCGGACGGGCTGGCGGTGAACGCCGAGCGTCTTGGCATCGATGTCGGCGGCCTGCAGGGCGTCGTGCTCAGCCACGGACACTTCGACCACGCGGGCGGCTTCGACGGCCTGGCCCGGCTCCGCGGGCGCTCCGGCCTGCCGCTGACCGTCCACCCCGCGGTCTGGACCCGCCGCCGCCTGGAACTACCCGCCGGTCAGGGTCTGGAGATGCCCACGCTGTCACGGGGTGCCCTGGAACGCGAAGGGTTCGAGGTGATCGAGCGGCGGCAGCCGTCGCTGCTGGCCGGCGGCATCCTGATCACCGGCGAGGTGGACCGCGTCACCGAGTTCGAGCACGGCATGCCGCAGGCACACCAAGCCTGGGACGGGAACGGCTGGCGACACGACCCCGCCGTCATCGACGACCAGGCCCTCGTCATCAACGTGCGCGGCCGGGGACTTGTCATCATCACCGGGTGCGGCCACGCCGGAGTGGTCAACATCATCCGGCACGCCATGAGGCTGACCGGCGTCAGCAAACTGCTGGCCCTCATCGGCGGATTCCACCTGATCGGCCCCGCCTTCGAGCCGGTCATCGGCCCGACGGTGGCCGCGCTCACCGAACTCGCACCCGAGCTGATCGTCCCCGGTCACTGCACCGGCTGGCGCGCCCAGCACACCCTCGCCGCAGCCCTCCCGGACGCATGGGTGCAGACCAGCGTCGGAACCACCTACACACTCAGCGCCCCACAGGCGGGTGATGCCTGATCCCGGCTCAGCAGTCCCGGCTCAACCGGTGCAACAGGAAGTGCAGCGTCGGCGGTACGCGAACAGGCTCCGGGGGAACCTCGGATGGCACCCGGGGCGGTGGAAGCCAGCCGGCTTTGGCATAGCACCGTCCCCTTCTGTGAAGGGCGTCGAACGGTGACTCGCGCCACGACGGTTCTCAAGGCCGTTGACAGCCTCACCTCGCCGTTGAGACTCCGCTGACCTCATTCGGGAAAACTGTCGCGTGCCACCAGGCCCAGTGCGCAGGGTGATGGCGAGGTACCCGCCACGCGGTTGGGGTCAGTCCGTGGCGATCAGCAGGTCCCCCTCATCGTCTCGCCAGCCGATGCTGACCGCCCCGTCGGCGATGTCGCGGACGTCGAGCTTCACGAAGTAGTCATAGTCGTCCGGCACGGTGATGGTCGGCAGCCGTAGGGTGTGGAGCAGGCGCCCGGTGCCCGCGTCGAGGATGAGCAGGTCGGCGCGGATCCGACGACCGGCGTCTGCCTCGGCGAGGAATGGCTGGCGTACGACGTACACCCGGCCGTCGGCGATCTTGGGGATCCCGTACTCCCGGCCGGTTGGCGCCCGCAGCTGCCAGGCGAGGTGTCCGTGCCGGGTGTCGTAGGCGCGCAGGAGGGTGTCGTGGTCCTCGGATCGGTCCTTCGGGTCGGTGGCCGACAATACGGTGCCGCCTCCGGAGGCGACCGCATCCCACGCATCCGGGCAGAAGGTGGCGCGTGGAGAGATCCCTTGGCGGTTCACGTCGAGCAGCTGGATGGTCGGCGGGCGGTCCGGGTCCGGAGCGACCAGCGTGTGCCCGTCGCCCCTGACCGTCAGCTTGGGGTCCGCGGTGCGCTGCTGCCAGAGGACCTTGCCCGTGCGGTTGTCGACGCCGAGCAGGAGGTTGTACTCGTCCCTGTCGAGGCTCGACGCGTTGCAGATCACAGGGACGACGCTCAGGTGGTCCGGCAGGGCGTACACGGTAAAGACGAGTACCTCGGGACAAGACTCAGGTGTCTTCACCGTCCACAGGCTCCGGCCGTCGCGCTCGTCGAAGGCGCGCACGGCGCCGGGTGCCTCGGTGACGGCCTGTCCGCCGGCGAGCTCCGCGGAGCGATAGCCCGGGTCATGCCGGATCTCTACGCGCCACAGCGGCTTGCCCGTGCGCAGATCGATGCCGACGAGCCTCCCGTCGTCGAAGCCCGTCACGATGGTGCGTTCCGACACCTCGAACGAACACACAACGGCGTTTGAGTCCCGCCGCTCGTAGCGCCAGTACTCCTTGCCGGTCCGCAGGTTCACCGCCGTCACGCCGGAGCGCGTCCGCCGTATGGACAGTCCGTGGACCAGAGCTTCGTCATCCGTCGTCCGTTGTATGACGCGTTCAGGCGCGATCGGGGCCCCGGCGGCGAACACGGCGGGAAAGGGGCCGTGGGATCCAGTGACCACGTCCCGTGACTGGTACCAGTCCACCAGCTGAACGGTCGCGGCGAGGACCAGCAGGAAGAGCACTCCCCACACGCGGCCGCGGGCCATCTGCAGGGCCGCGTGGCTCGGCACAGGCCTGCCCGGTCCCCCTGGCAGTCCCACCCCTGGTTCTCCCAGCAAATTCATCCGTTGCGCCACGACAGCCCCCCACAGGCCCTGCCCCTGGTCACCGTGACCCGGTGGCTCAGGGATCTTCACCTCCCCTGCAGGAGCCGGGCAAGAGTACAGGTCTCCGCAGGTCACGCCGGCAACCGCCCAACCTCGCTCCTAGTGCGGGGCTGTGGCGTCGAGGGCCGTGATCCGGCACTGTCCGAGGACGGCCCACGACGACAGACGATGACAGTTGTCGACGGCTCTGCCCCTGCTCAGAGATGGCGCGTTGGGCACCGCCGCAGGTGCTCGTCCGTGAACGTAAGTTGAGGAAGAACTGGCCTGGCTGCGCCGTACCCTGACCGACCGGCGGGAAGGTGCGATCACCCAGAGCGGGACGGTGCACGGTCTGGGCGGGATCGGCAAGAGTTACGCACATAGCTACGGATCAGAAGCTCCCCGTGCCGCACCCGTGCCAGAACCAGCGGGGAGCCACGGGGAACGGCAATGGAAGAGAAGCGGCCTATTCGCGGCCAAGCGACACACCGACGCGACGCGTCAGCACTGTGACCAGTGCTCATGGCCGCGGCCCGCGATCGCCGGAGCCGTGTGCGCAGGTTCGAATCCTGCCGGGGGCACTGGCCGAGGATCAGCAGAAATCAAGTGCTGACCAGGGCGGATGCCGACATGAGAGAACGGGAACCAGTCTCACTGGGTCCCGCTCTTTGTCGTTGGTACGCACGGGTTGCGATAGACCTGCGACAGAGGTCAGCTACGCACGGCCACAGAGCCCGCGGGCCCCGGCGACTCAGAGCGTGACTGCCGCCGGCGGACCGCCGCTCGGGGAGGGGTTCAGTTGCAGAGGACCATCCGCCACGACAGGCGGAGCGATCGCCTGATATTTGGAGAGAGGGAGCGGGTCTACCGCGACGCGGGATCCTTCATCGTTACTCCGTGGTGGTGCGGGTCCGCCCGCGGCGGCTGTGAAAATCGCTGTCCGATTGTCGGAACACGGTGATAGAGAGTCAGGGTGACAACGACACTTGAGTTCCCCGTTCTGCTGCGACTGATCGACGAACGGTCGACCGCCTTCCGCGCCGCGGTCGCCTCCGCGCCCAGCCTCGACGTACAGGTGCCGACCTGCCCCGAGTGGACGCTGTTCGATCTCGCGCAGCACATCGGCGAGGGGCGCCGCGACTGGGCCGCCACCGTCGCCGCAGGGCCTGCTCCGGCCAAGTCCGCAGCGGAGGGCGCCCCGGCTGCGCCTCGGGAGCGCGAGGCCGTGCCGGCCTGGTTGGCCGCGTCGACGCAGGAGTTGCTGGACGCACTGCGGGAGGCCGGCCCGGATCGCGGTTGCTGGACGTGGTGGGGTGCGTCCCAATCACCGCAGACCTGTGGCGCCGTCGCCCGGCACCAGCTCCAGCAGATCGCGGTGCACACCTACGACGCCCAGGTCACTGTGGGTGCCCCGGAGCCGCTGCCGGATGAGGTGGCACTCGACGGTGTCGAGGAGTTCCTGTCCACCTGCGTCGGAACGACGAGTGCCTGGCCGCACAAGCCCACTGCCTTCGACTTCCACGCCACCGAGGGTCACTCCTGGCGCCTCACGGTCGACGGCGACGGCGCACGCTCCACCCGTATCTCCGCGCCCGGCACGACGCCTGTCGCCGCTGCCGACGAGGGCCCGAACGCGGCTGGCGTCTCCGTTCGCGGCACGGCCAGTGAGCTGGTTCTCTTCGTGTACGACCGTATCCCGGCGGACTCCCTGCAGATCGAGGGAGACGCAGGTTTGTTCGACCTGCTCCGCGCGTGGGACCCGGATGAGTAGGACGTGACGATGCGCCACCTCGTACGCCCCGAGGCATGCCTCCCGCCAACGGCTACAGCCACGCCGTGGTGGCCTCGGGGCCGCTGAGCGAGCAGACCGCCACGGCTGCGAAGCAGCTGACCAAGGAGCGCCCGCACTGATTGGAGCGCGGCGGTGAACGGCCAGCGCGTCCGCGCGGACTATCAGTTCCTTGGCATGACATACGGGCTCCCCCACCCGCAACCGCCCCCTTTCGCACCCACACCCCGCCCCCTACCATCGACGCTCGCGTCAGTGATCTCCCCAGGGGCAGGAGAGGCATGGACAACGAGCCGCAGCGGCGGGTGCTTCGGAACACGGCTCTCTTCAAGGTTCCGGTCATCCTTCTTGGTCTGACCACGTTGGTGCTCGTGTGGAGCGTCGTGCGGGTCAACGTGCCGGCTTCGGCTCGGGACTCCTGGCCCTGGAAGCTCGAACTGCTCGATGTCCAGTCCGCCACCACCGCCACCACCGTCACCGCCGGGCTCATCTTCGCGCGGGCCCAATACGCCTCCGCCGTACGGCCGATGATCGGCTGGGTGGGATACGTCGTTGAGGTGTCCGAGCTCTCCGAACCGCTCGCCTGGATGGTCCGGCTGGTCAACGGAGCGGGGGCGGCGGCGCAGTTCCACGATCCGAAGTACCGGGTTGTCCTCCGGGGCGACCGGCAGCAGGGTGCCCGGGTGGCCGCGTCCGCTTGGATGTCCCGGGACGACGCCGTGTCCGTGCTTGGCGAGGCGGGGCTGGTGCACGGGGAGGACTACTCGCTGCGCGTGCTCGGGCCGTCCTTTCCGCTGTCCAACTCCAGTCAGAAGCAAGGGATACTCGCCCTCTTCACCCGTCGGGCCATGGCCGAGATCGAGGATCTCCTGATCCAGGTGGACGCCACGGACCAGGTCGGGGACACGCATCGGCGGGTCGTTCACTGCCTTCAGGCCGCCGTTCGGGTTCCCGCGTCCCCGAGTCTGGATTGATGACCAGCCATTCGCCACCAGCAATTACCCGCTGTCCACGGTCGGCCGTGCGGTCTGGGGGTCGGGCTCCGGGCCTTTGGGCCAGCCCCGTTCCAGGAGCGCGAAAGCCGTTCGGACCGCCGTCTCGCGGTCAGGGTGGGCTCGTTTCGACGGTCGGGGTGTCCAGGGGCCGCTCAGCCGTCATCCGACACACCTGCGACACAACCAGGGCCACCGTACAACCTCGGTGGCTTTCCGTTGCAGGTCAAAGGCTATATCGGCCTTTGACAGCGCAACACTCCGGAGCCGTGTGCGCAGGTTCGAACCCTGCCGGGGGCACAGAAGCCGGACCAGCGTGATCAACCCGCTGACCAGCCAAAGTGCCAGACATCGAGAGCCGGACCCAGTCCTACTGGGTCCGGCTCTTTGTCGTCGTCACGCACTGCTCGCGAGTGAGCAGCGAGTGAGTTTCAGGAACCTCAAGGTACTGGCGCGCTGGGCCTTCTCTTTCGGATCACTCTCACGGGCGTGCGCTAGGTTGCCCGCCATGACTGGACTCGGACCCGTCGCCTGGCCACCTGCCCCGATCAAGACCGAGCGGCTCGTGCTCCGTGAGTCCGAGGCGCGGGACCGTGCGGTGTGCATCGAGCTGTCCGCCTCGCCGGAGGTGGGAACCTATGTCGGTGGCGCTCGACCGCGTGACGAGCTCGAGCGCGTGGTGCCTGAGGTGCCTGGGCGGCGCCCTGGCTTTTTCGTGGTCGAACTCGACGGGGCGATGATCGGCTTCATCCAGCTGCTCGATCGGCGCGACGCGGAGCGTCCGGGTCACGTCCGGCCGGAGGGCGGCGAGGCCGAGCTCGGCTACATGTTCCTGCCGGAGGCGTGGGGGTACGGGTACGCCGCCGAGGCGTGCGCAGCGGCACTCGACTGGTTCGCCGGCGCGCTTCCTGGCGAGCCGGTGGTGCTCACCACCCAGACCGCCAACGCCCGCTCGATGCGCCTCGCGGCGAAGCTGGGGTTCACCGAGGTGGAGCGGTTCGAGGAGTACGGCGCCGAGCAGTGGTTCGGCGAGTGGTCCTCGGTCACGCCGTCGGGTTGAGCCAGGCGCGATCACTCCTGCGCCCATGTCCGGGAGCTGCGCGCCGCTGCGTAAATGCGCTCGATCCGGTCTCTGGAGAGAGTGGGCGAGAGTCCGGACAGCGTCCCATCAACTTGATCGGCCGACAGGACCATGACGGGAGGCACGGCTTGGCCGCGTGGACCACAGCGATCACCGGGCGCACAGGCACGTCCGTGCCACATTGCCTGGACAGGGCTCGCGAGGCATGTCGAGCCTCATGCCGGCTGATGGCTATGTGGCGAGTGGGTGCACGATTGACCGTGATGGCCGTGTTGCCAGACCAAACTGCCTTCCCCTTGTGGCGCTTGGAGTTGACAGTGAAAACCCCCGCGGCCCGATCGCCAGGTGATCAGTGTCGGCGCCGCTCCCCCACTGGACAGCACGCAGCACGTACCACCCGTGGCGTGTAAGTCCGTTGAGCCGGCGGCCAGTCACACGCTCAGCATCCCCCGGCTGATTCGAGGCCAAGTCCTTCGGCGTAGCGTGCACAACATCCCTCCCACGTAAGTCCACCACGCGCTTCCCGGCTCCGCTGCGGGCGCCGCTCCTGCCTCCGTCCCGCTCCGCCCGCGCTGCGCCGACGCGCGCCCACATGTGGATAGGGCCGGTGGCCATGAGCCGATCACCGCGTAGCGCGGCCCGATCAACAGCATGCCCCCAGGCCCTGCTTACGGCTGGAAGTACTCCGACATCAGGCGGCTGACCCATTCCGGCTGCTTGATGTTCACCGCGCGGAACTCCGCCATCGTCGGCTTCAGATCGATGACCGGGGTGCCCGAGACCGCGTCGAGGCCCACCACCGTCAATTCGCGGCCGTGGACGGATTCGATAGAGCAGCTCGTTACCCCGATGCGATTCGGTCTGCGGGGGCCGCGGCCGGCGAATACGCCAACGGACGGGAGGTCGGAGCGGCCGCGGTAGGGGCGGGGTTCGCGGTAATCGTCGTGTTCCGGGAACTGGTCGAAGATGAAGAGGACCTCCACGTGGGAGAAGCCCTCCAGACCCTGGAGGCACGCCTCGCCGAAGCGCTCGTCGATGGTGATCGTGCTGCGGACGGCACCCCAGTTGTCCGTGTGCTGGACATCCGTCCTGTCGTTCCGGACCGTACCTATCGGTGTGATCTCGAAGCGCGGCATGGCTAGAGGCTATCCCCACGGACAGCGGCGGACACCGCCGTCACGGCCGCCGTCGGTCAGTTGTGGCTGTGCAGCAGCACAGCGTGTGCATCATGAAGCGTGGGGATTGATCTGGAGCTGCACTCATCACGGCCGGCCTTCAACAACTGGCGCAGGTCCCGCGCCACACTCCTGCGGGGTTCCTACGGGCACGGCGACGCGCTGTCCGATGCACTCGGCTCGCTCCAGCTCCTTGGAGTATCCGGGAGGCTCACTGCCGTCGATCCGTACGGGGATACGTTGATGAACGAGCAGGAGTCCGCCGCCGCCCTCCGGGGGGTCCACGATCTAAGGCAACGATGCGGTGATGAGCGTCAGCTCGCCGCACTGGACGACCTCGCAACGATGCTGGAGCATTGCGCGGCCACCCCAGGCAGTTACTTGTGGTTCGCGGGCGACTGAAGCTCGTGCCACGCCTGCCGTGGGCGTGTCTGACTGCGTGACAACGCCTGCGTACACCGGCGGGACAACCACGCACACCTGTGGGGCATCAAGGGGCGCCTCCCACTGGGCAGTCGGGTGAGCCAAGAGCTCCTTGCGCTCCGCTCGCGCTCAGGAGCAGAGATTCACGTGCCGGACGGCCAGGACGTGCCCCGCCGCGTCGATGAGGCGGCTGCGGGCGAGGTGTCCGCCGGCCACCGCGTTGGTGATCGCCGTGGCGATCGAGGACGTTTGGGAGCTGACGTTGCTCCCCAGGTCGAACATGACCATGTCGGCGCCGGAGCGCAGGGCCTGGACGGCGGCGGCGGGGACGCTGAAGCCGGCGGCGGAGATCGCCTTGGCGCTGAGCGAGTCGGTGACCACCAGCCCCTTGAATCCCAGCTTGCCGCGCAGCTCGTAGCTGATGGCGGTGGGTGACAGGCTCGCCGGATTGGTGCCCAGGCCCGGCACGATGTTGTTGGAGACCATGATGGCCGGGGCACCGGCCTTGATGGCCGCTGTGAACGGCGGGATGCCCACCTTTTGCAGGGTGGACCAGGGCAGGGTGTGGGCGGGGCCGAAGTCGGAGTTGTAGCTGGAGCCGCCAAGGCCCGGGAAGTGCTTGACGACAGGTATCACGTGTCCGGCGCGCAACCCGTTCATGTACGCGACACCGTCCTTGGAGACCACCGAGGTGCTGCCGCTGAAGGACCGCCATCCGTCGGGGTTGGTCCGACTGGGGGCCACGTTCCTGCCGTCTACGTCGACCACCGGCGCGAGGTCCATGTTGACCTGGGCGGCCGCCATCTTGGTGGCGACCTTCGTGACGTTCTGCTGGATCTGGGCCGGGGTCCAGTGTGTGCCCATGTATGCGGGCCAGGGCAGGGATCCGACGAGGTTCGCCATGCGCTGGATGCCGCCGCCCTCCTCGTCGGTCATCACCAGCAGGCCCAGGTGGCCGGGTACATGGGACTTCAGGGCGGTCAGCCGGGAGCCGAGGTCGGACGGCGCCTTACTGCCGAACAGCAGCACACCGCCCGCACCGGCGCTCACCTCGGAGGTGACGTCGGACACCGAGGTCTCCGACACCGGGACGGCGATGGTCAACATGGCCAGCCGGCGGTTCGACCACCCGGCCAACTTTGAGCTGTTGGTGCACGCGGTGGCGGCGGTGAGGTCCGGAGCGACGGACGAAGCGGAGGGGGAAGGCGTGGCGGGCGGGGCGGGGGACACGCCGGGACCACTGGAGTGCGGGGCCGCCTTGGGGGTGCTCGTGCCACAGCCCGCCAGGAGCATCGCCGCCACGGCGGCAGCAGTGCTCAGTCTTCGTGCGTTCCTGGCCCGGCCGGGGAGCCGCGGCGGTGGTGTCGCGCTTCTGCGGTCACGGTACGACAGGAGCTTCATCGCCCGGCCTCCTTCCGGAAGGCGCGACGGTACCCGTCGCGCTGAGGGCGTATGAGCATGAGGTGGGCTTTACGACGCGTGAGACGCGCACCAGCCCGCATTTGTTCGCTGGTCCACGGTCGGAGTAACAGGATCTCGCGCCTCGGAGCCGCCCGAAAGTCCAGCCGATGTGAGTCAGGACTTGCCTTCGAGCGCGCTTCACCCAGGTCGCAGCGCAGTTCACCGTGGGACGGGGTGTCGGGCGAGGGCGCCCTCAGGCCGGGAAACGGCAGGTCAGGACAGGCTCCCAGCGCGGCCTGCACCCCCTGAGCACGCCATCCTCCCTCCTACTGGCCAGGCGCTCACTTCGGGAGGGAAAGGTGTGGGGCGGCGTGTGAGCTGTTGGGGGGATTTCGGCGCGTGGCGGCGAGGCGGGCAGGGTCGGCGTCTGCCTGGCGAGGTGTTCCACCTGCCTCAAGGGGGCTGCCGGTGCGCGGTGACTGGCCCCTGTTCTCGCGCTTGCGGCGCAACTGATGACATAGACGGCCGAGAAGACCTCCACCACACCGGCCCGGTACGTCGAGTCGATCAGGTTCGACATCGCGAAGGCCCTGCTCGACCAGGGGCACACCGCGACACGGGCGGCGTCTTTGGCCGGATTCCCGAGTTACGAGAGTCTCCGACGCGTCTTCGCGCGGGAGTTGTCCATCAGTCCCGCTGCCTACCAGCGTCGCTTCGGCACCGCCCGTCGCACCCACGCGGGGTAGCGACCGACGGACGCCGGCGGCGAGTTACAGCATCGCTGACCGCAGCGGACGCGGACGACTGCAGCGCTCCGCAGCTTGTAGCGCAATCTGAACGGGCCTCTGGGGCTTCTTCTGGACGTCGACGCACTTGGCGTAGATCTTCAGAAGGACGTCGACCGAGTGGCCCTCGCGGGCGGCGACCTCCGGCTCCGGGACACCGGACAGGTCTGTTCGGGCGCGGCGGGTTCCCTTACGCTGCTCGCTCGGAGCGTCGCGGGCCTGGGCGGTGAGACGGGTCATGGTGGGGAACCGCTGAGATCCAGCGCTGTGTGAGGCAGCGGATGGCGCGGCGTGGGTGGCAGACCAGCGAGGGGTGACAGTCGGCATGTCCCAACCGGGCTATGGTCCGCCCGCAGTTCCGCCCGCCAGACGGGAACAGCCGGGGTGGCCGACAACCCCTCCGCCGCATCGCCCACTCGGTCCTGGTGATCCCACCGAGGCCGGACCGTATCGGCTGGAGGCGTAACTGGGCGCAGGGGGAATGGGCCACGTCTACCTGGGGCGTACTCCGGCCGGTAGCGCGGTGGCGGTCAAGGTCGCACACCGCGAGTATGCGGGCGACAGGTTTTCCGCAAGCGTTTCGAGCAGGAGGTGGCCGCGGCCCGGCGGGTCCAGGGCCTCTACACCGTGCCGGTGGTCGATGCGGACCTGCGGGCTGACGAGCCCTGGCTGGCCACGGCTTACGTCCCCGGGCCGTCCTTGCACGACGCGGTGGCCGAATGCGGACCGTTGCCGGTCGACGCGGCTGTGGGACTGATTGCCCATGTGGCCGAGGCCTTGCAGTCCATCCACGCCGCTGACGTGATCCACCGTGACCTCAAACCCTCCAACATCATCCTCACCCCCGAGGGGCCCAAGGTCATCGACTTCGGCATCGCCCGGGCCACGGACGTCACGTCGGTGACCCGCACGGGGATGCTTACGGGGACGCCTGCGTATATGGCGCCCGAATACATCAAGGGGCAGACCGTCACCGAAGCCGTCGATGTCTTCGCCTTCGGAGTCGTCGCCCGCTTCGCCGCCACCGGACGGCCTGCCTTCGGCGGTGGCAGCCACCACAGCGTGACGTACCGCATCCTGGAACAGGCTCCTGACCTCGACGACTGCCCCGAACCCGTGCGGACCATCGCCGCCGGCGGGGACGGCAGGGTGCAGCTGTGGGGTGTGGCCAGCCGCAAGCGACGCGCCACCTTCACCCAGCGCGAAAAATCCGGCACTACCGTGGTCGGGGTCCCCTGTCTCGCTTTCAGCCCCAACGGCCAACTGCTCGCCATCGGCACGGACAGGGGGGAGGTGGGACTGTGGGACGTGGCCAAGCGCCGGCAGGTCGCCAGGATCCCCGGCGACCCCGCCAATACGGTCAACAGTGTGGCGTTCAGCCCGGACGGCAAGACACTCGCCGTTGGCAGCGGTGAGGAGGGCTGTGGGACGTGGCCGACCGCGAACAACGCACCAGCCTGATCGGCAACAAAGAGAACGTAGGAAGCCACTGGGGGGAGCGAAGTCGTACGGGGCCGGAGCCGACCGCTCATCGCCCACCAAGCACTGCCCCAGGGTCTCGGGTCCGTTTTTTTCAGCGCCCCGTATTCTCTGGAGCATGGTCGGCGCACAGACACAGAAGGCCGAACGTGGGCCGGGGCGACCGCGACAGGAGCGTGTCACGGACGACACCCTTGAGGCGGTCATCGAGCTGGTGACCGAGCAGGGCGTGAAGGCGGTCACGATGGACGCGGTGGCCGCGCGTGCCAGGGTGAGCAAGCCCGCCATCTACCGGCGGTGGCCCTCCAAGCAGGCCCTGATCATCGCGGCGGCCGAGACACGCATCGGCCCCCTCTCGGTGCCGGACCTCGGTGACATTCGCGCCGAACTGCGCGAGGTACTGACCGCGCGGTTGACGGCGTACCGGCTGCCGGGCACGGCCCGGCTGCTGGCGGAACTGATCGCCACTGCAACCGAGGAGGGCGGTTCGCGGGGAGAGTACGCGGAATACACCGACCGGATGATGGCCGAGACGCGCACCGTCCTTCAGCGGGGCATCGCCCGCGGCGAGGTGAGGCCCGACATCGACATCCGGTCGGCCGCCACGCTGGTGGCGGCGCCGCTGGTGTACCGCCTGCTGGCGGAAAGCGAACTGCCCAACGCGCGCTTCGTGGACGATCTGGTCGACCTCGTCGTTCGGGCGGTCGGCCAACCGGCAACCTGAGCGTTGCCGGGCTGGAGAGTTCCGGGGTCGCACCCCACCGTTGCGCCCATCGGCCCATCGGCCCGGTGGGACGGGACAGCCGGCTCAGCGCTCGGCGTCGGCTGTCATGAGGACAGGCGACGCGCGTCGCGGGCCGGGTCGATCAGGGTGACTGCTGCCGTGCCGCCCAGCAGGAGCAGCACGGCCGCAAGGAGCACAGCGTGCTGGTAGCCGGCCCTGCCCTGGATGTCGACCAGGTAGCCCGTCAGGGCGGGGGCGATCAGGCCGCCCGTGGTGACCACGGCGTTCATCAGGCCGAGGGCGCCGCCGCGCCGGCGGGCAGGGACGAGTTCGGCGACGGTCGTGACCGCGATGGTCGACATCGCCCCGCACAGGCCGAAGCCGACGAGCAGGAGCAGCACGATGATCGGCCCGCGCGTGGCCTGCGAAAGGGTCGCGCAGCCGAGCGCGGAGGCCAGCAGAGTGATGCCGCCGACACGGGCACGGGCCCACCGACTTGTCACGCCGCGTCGCAGTAGCCACCCGGTCACTCCCGCCTGCCCGAGGAGGGCGATGGCGTTGATCGCCCAGATCCCGGCGACGAGGTTGGCGGCGGTGGTGGCGGAGTAGCCCAGGCCGTCGTGCAGGTAGGAGGGCACCCACACCAGTGACAGGGCGATCATCCAGTAGGTGCTGAAGTAGCCGATCGTGGCGCCGATCCAGGTGCCGGTGCCCAGGATGCGCCGGTACGAGGGAGCAGGCGAGGTCTCTTCGTCAGCGCTGCCGGAGCGGGGAACGGCGGTCCAGCCACTGGCCTCGCCATGGGTCTCGGCCTGGGTCCCGGTCGGCGTCTCGGCCTCCCGATCCTTGCCGAAAAGGGCCCAGCCCGCCGCCCACACCCCGCCCGCGATCGCGACGGCGGCGAAGGCGGAGCGCCAGCCGTGGTGCTGGATCATCCAGGTCAGCCCTGGGGCCGCGACCACCACGCCGAGGGTGACGCCGATGTTGATCAGTGCGCCGGGAAGGTTGCGCTCACGGTCCGGGAACCACGATAGGGCGCTGTGCTGGGCCACGGGGAAGGCAGGCCCCTCCGCGGCCCCCAGCACGATCCGCGAGGTGACCAGCGCGACCAGTCCTCCGCCCAGGGCCATGGGCGTCTGGGCGAGCGACCACAGCAGCGCCATGCCCAGCAGCAGCCACCGCGCCCGCACCCTGTCCGACAGCAGCCCGACCGTGGCGCCGCAGACCGAGAAAAGCAGGAAAAACGCGCTGTTGGCCAGTCCGAAGCCGGTCGCCGACAGGCCGAGGTCGCGGCGGATCGGGTCGGCTGCCAGTCCGAGGACGGATTTGTCGGCGAAATTGACCATCATGAAGACCACCAGCAACCCGGTGACAGTCCACGCCCGGCGTTTGTGCCTCCGGCTCGTCTCGGCGGTGTGGGCGGGCGTGACGGGTGTGACATCGGTGTTGGGCAACGGGGGCTCCGCGTAGGTAGCTGCCTTGTGGCAGGCGTGGTCGGCGTGCAACACGGGAGAGTGGAACGCCGGCGATCGGGACGCGCTCACACGAGCCGACCTCAGCAACGAGAAATCGTTACGTGCAGTATCGATACCCATGGGCGTGACCACAAGACCTGGTCACGGCGAAAGACACACGGGCACAGCCCCCCCACCCGCACGAGGGGCTGACGTTCGCGGCCCCGAACGCTGCTGCGCCCGCCAGCGCGGCAGCCGTCGTACGCCGCGGCGAAATGATCACGGAGAGGCTCTTGCCGTTCCCCGGCCAGATATCGATACTTCCAGTAACGATTTTCTCCGATGCGACCGTGGAGGACCGCATGGACACCACTGGAACCGACAAGAACCCCCTCCTGGCCAAGCCGCTGTTCCACGCCGGCCGGCGTGTGCTGGACCGAACCGTGGCCGGTACACCGCAGGCCGAGTACCGGCTGCTGGAGATCGCGCCGATGACTCCGCACATCGGAGCGGAGATCGGCGGCGTGGACCTGTCCCGGCCGATCGACGAGGAGCTGGCGCAGGAGCTGCGGCAGGTGCTGCTCGAGTGGAAGGTCATCTTCTTCCGCGACCAGCACGACTTCGACGCGGCATCACACCTGGCCCTTGCCGCGGTGTGGGGGGAGCCGGAGCCGAACCCGTTCTTCCCCAAGGGCGACACTGTCGGCGTCTCGCGGCTCGCAAAGGACGCGAACGCCATCGGCCAGGAGAACATCTGGCACAGCGACCACTCGTTCATGGCCGCGCCCGCCATGGGCTCGGTGCTGCGTTCGGTCGAGGTCCCACCGGCCGGCGGCGACACCATGTGGGCCGACATGGGTGCCGCCTACGACAACCTCACCGACGAGATGAAGCAGCGCATCGACGGCCTCACCGCCGTACACGACTGGGAGCCCAGCTGGGGTGCGTTCATGACGCAGGAGCAGATCGCGGCGATGCGCCAGAACCTGCCGCCGGTCGAGCACCCGGTCGTCGTGCGACACCCGCACACCGGACGCAAGACGCTGTACGTCAATGAGCCCTTCACCACCCGCATCGTCGGCCTGCCCGAGGACGAGAGCCGTGAGCTACTCCATGAGCTGGGCCTGCAGGCTCGTGTCCCCGAGCTCCAGGTGCGGTTCCGCTGGCAGCCCGACTCGGTCGCTATCTGGGACAACATCGCCGTCCAGCACTACGCGATCAACGACTACTACCCCCAGCGCCGCGTGATGGAGCGCATCGCGATCGCCGGCGTCCCGCTGTCCTGAGCCCCTCGCCCCGCCGGCCGGCCCAGCTGCTCGCGGCGGTCGTGCCGCTCCGCACAGCGGTACGACCTCCGCCGCCACGCCGTCGCGCCGCGTGGTGGCTCCCCTTTTCCGACTCCGCTTGTTCGCCCCGCCAAGGAGTGATGTGAACAGCCCCGCCCTCGACAAGACCGCCCTCGACCGCGCTCTGAGACAGCTGCGTGAGAACGCCCCGTCCTGGGCCGCCGCGCCGCTCGCCGAACGCATCGGCCTGCTGGAGCGGCTCATGCCCAGGATCCACGACGGCGCGACCGACCTGGTCGCGGCCGCCGCACACGCCAAGGGATACGGACCCGACTCCCCGTGGGCCGGCGAGGACTGGGCCGGAGGCCCGTGGTCACTGGCCCAGAACGTCACCGCGCGGCTGCACGTGCTACGGCGCCTGGCCGCCGGCCGGGACCCGATGCCCGCGGGGACGGTGCACGAGCAGGGCGGCCGTACCTGGGTGGACGTCTTCCCCGCCACCGGCTGGGACCGCCTGCTGCTCAACGGCTACTCGGCCCAGGTCCGGATACAGTCCGGCGTCACCGCCGAGCAGGTACGAGAGCGTGCGGCCGAACCGTATAGCGGCCGCGGGCAGCGCGCCGGTGTGGCGCTCGTCCTGGGTGCCGGCAACGTCGCCGCGCTCACCGCGACCGACATCGTGCACAAGCTCTACTCCGAGGGCCAGGTCGTCATCGCCAAGATGAACCCGGTCAATGCCTATCTGCGCCCGCACTTCGAGCGGATCTTCGACGAGTTCGTCCAGCGCGGCTGGGTGCGGTTCGTGGACGGCGGCCCCGCCGAGGGCACCTACCTCACCGCCCACGACGGCGTGGACTCCGTCCACGTGACCGGCAGCGACCGCACGCACGACGCCATCGTCTGGGGCACCGACGAGCACGCGGAGCAGCGCCGCCGCGACGACACCCCGCTGATCGACAAGCCGTTCACCAGCGAGTTGGGCGGCGTCAGCCCGTGCATCGTGGTGCCGGGGCGATGGAGCCGGGCGGACTTCCGCTTCCAGGCCGAGCACATCGTCACGAGCAAGATGAACAACTCCGGCCACAACTGCATCGCCGGCCAGGTGCTGGTGCTGCCCCGCTCCTGGCACGGGACCGAACGGCTCCTGGAGGAGATCCGGCGGGTGCTGCACGCCCTGCCGCCGCGCACGGACTACTACCCCGGCGCCGACCAGCGGCTCCAGGCCGTACTCGAGGCCCACCCGCAGGCCGAACGCCACGCCGACGGCTGCCGGATCCTGGTTCCGGACATCACCGACCACGACGACGTACTGCTCACCGGCGAGGTCTTCGCCAGCGCCCTGGGCGTGGTGCGCCTCCCCGGCGAGACCCCCGCGCACTTCCTGCGCCACGCCGTCGACTTCGCCAACGACATCCTCCCCGGCACCCTCGGGGCGACCCTGATCGTCGATCCCAGGACCGAGAGGGCCCAGTCCGCCGCGGTGGAGTCGGCCATCGCGGAGCTGCGCTACGGCACCCTCGGCGTCAACTCCTGGTCCGGCGTCAACTTCCTGCTCGGCTACACCCCTTGGGGCGCCTACCCCGGCCACACCCGGCAGGCGATCGGCAGCGGCATCGGCTTCGTCAACAACGCCTTCATGCTCGAGGACGTCGAGAAGACCGTGCTGCGCGCCCCGTTCGCCCCCGCCCCTCGCGGCCTGTTCACCGGCTCCCCCTCCCTGTCCCCCAAGCCGCCGTACTTCGTCACCCATCGCTCCGGCCGCACCACGCTCGAACGCGTCACCCGCTTCACCACCGCGCCGAGCCTCGCCCAGCTCCCCGCCGTCTTCGCTTCCGCCCTGCGCGGCTGACCAGGAAACCCCCACACATGAACCTCGCCGACTTCCTCACCCGCGCCGCCCGCATCCACGGCGACCGTCTCGCAGTCGAGCTCGACGACCAGCAGCTCACCTATGCCGAGCTGCACACCCTCGCCGGACGTACGGCCGCGCTCCTCGCCGCGCGCGGCGTCCGACCCGGCGACCGGGTGGGCCTGATGCTGCCCAACGTGCCGGAGTTCCCCGTCCTCTACTACGGCATCCTGCGCGCCGGGGCCGTCGTGGTACCGATGAACCCCCTGCTCAAGCAGCGTGAGATCACGCACTATGTGCGCGACTGCGGTATGGCCCTGCTTCTCGCCCACCAGGACGCTGCCGACGAGGCGCGACTCGGCGCCGAGGGCACCGCGACCCCGATCGTGCCGGTCACGCCCGAGGGTCTGGCAGGCCTGCTCGCCGAGCACCCCGACCCGGAGCCGAGCGTCTCCCGCAAGGACGACGACATCGCCGTCATCCTCTACACCTCCGGCACCACCGGCGTCCCGAAGGGCGCGATGCTCACCCACGCCGGACTGGCACGCAACTGCCAGATCTCCGCGCGCGTCCTGCAGCTCACCCCCGACGACGTCATGATGGGCTGCCTGCCGCTGTTCCACGCCTTCGGACAGGCCTGTGCCATGAACGCCGCCGTGATCGCGGGCGCCCGTCTCGCCCTCCTCTCCCGCTTTCATCCGGGCGAGGCACTGCGCGCGGTCGAGCACCGGAAGATCACTGTCTTCGAGGGCGTACCGACCATGTACGCCGCCGTGCTCGCCGAGCACCGGCGCAACCCTCAACGGGACACGAGCTCGCTGCGCCTGTGCGTCTCCAGCGGAGCCTCCCTGCCGGTCGAGCTGCTGCACGGCTTCGAAGCCGTCTTCGGCTGCGCGATTCTCGAGGGCTACGGCCTGTCCGAAACCTCCCCGGTCGCCTCCTTCAACCACCCGGACCGGCCCCGCAAACCCGGCTCGGTGGGCACCCCCATCGACGGCGTGGAGATGCGCATCCTCGACCCGCGGGACGGCGTCGGCGAACTGTGCGTGCGCGGCCACAACGTGATGGCCGGCTACTGGGGACGCCCCGACGCGACCGCCGAGACCATCGTGGACGGCTGGCTGCACACCGGTGACCTGGCACGGGTCGACGAAGACGGCTACTACTACATCGTCGACCGCAAGAAGGACCTCATCATCCGCGGCGGCTACAACGTCTACCCGAGAGAGATCGAAGAGGTCCTCTACGAACACCCATCCGTCGCCGAGGCCGCCGTGATCGGCGTCCGCCACCGCTCTCTCGGCGAGGAGGTCGCCGCCGTGGTCGCCCTGCGCCCGGGCACCCGGGCAGACGCCGACGAACTGCGGGAGTTCGTCCGCGAACGCGTGGCACCGTACAAGTACCCGCGCGAGATCCGGCTCGTCGACGCCCTGCCCAAGGGACCCACCGGCAAGATCCTCAAGCGTGAGATCCCTGACGTCCGCCACTGACGTCAATGGTTCGCTACGTGGCCTGCCAGCCGGGTTCGATGCGGTCGAGGAAGGTGCGGAAGGCCGCGTCGGCCCGGTCCCAGTCGCCGTCGGCCAGGGGTGCGAAGAGCAGGCCGAACGTGGCGTCGACCAGGAGGGTGGCCTCGGTTCGGGCACGTGCCTCGGCCATGCCCAGGTCACGGAAGACGGAGGTGAACAGGCCTGTCCAATCGGTGACGACGTCGTGCATCACGGGCCCGTACCGGTCGGGATGGAGCACGCTGGCGGTCATGATCTCGAGGTAGAGGGGGAGCGCGTCCCGCATGTCGGGTTCACCGAACTGCCGCCAGACTTCCTCCATGAAACGGCGGAGTCCCGCAGGGCTCGTCAGGGAGCCGACGGTGTCGAGCAGGGTCCGGGCACGCAGGAGCGGGCGCCTCGCGTACAGGGCGAGTGCCTCTGCGACCATGCGTTCCTTGGTGCCGAAGTAGTACAGGAGCATGCGGTCGCTGGTGCCCAGGGCCCGCCCCAGTGGGCGCAGGGACAGGTCGGCCAAGCCGTTGCGGATCACATACTCCCGGACCCGGTCCAGCAGGTCACGTCGTTTGGCCGGATCGGGCGGGCGCGGCATCAGGGCTCCCTGACTGGAGTTACGCAGAGTCGACTGGATCTCACTTATATCGACTGAATCGTACTTATTCGGTACATACACCCCTTCTTATATATTTCTTGTAGCACCCGCTACGTATACGTTCAGGCGTAGCGAACGCTACGGGAACGGGAACGCCCGGCACATGACCCCAGCAGCTCAGAAGGGACTGATCACCGTGGCCCCCCAGGCCATCGGCCTCACCCCCGAGGTCGCACCCGCATCGTGGTTCGCCCGGCAGAGGGCTCTGTGGTCACGCACCCTTGAACCCCCGCGGCCGCTTGGCGCGCCGCGCGGTCGCGCCACCGACTGGGACGCCTCCTGGCCCCTGTCACGGGAACTGACCTCGGTCCGTCGGGCTCGGAAAGTGGTGACCGCGCAACTGGGCGACTGGGCTCTGGAGGCCCTGGCAGACACCACTGAGCTCCTGGTCAGCGAACTGGTCACCAACGCCCTGCGCCACACGCGAGGCCCTCTGCGGCTCAACCTGCAGCTGCGCGACTCCCGCCTGCGGTGCGAGGTCGAGGACACCGAAACCACGGGCCCCGTACGCCACATCATCGACGCCGACGCGGAAGGCGGGCGCGGCACCGAACTGCTCGATCTGCTCGCCGACGCCTGGGGCAACACCCGCACGGCCACCGGCAAGACCATATGGTTCGAACTGTCGGCGAAGACCTCTTCGCCCAAGGACTCGCCTGCCTCCGACTGACCGGTCCGACAGCACCGCGACGGGGTTCGGAGACGCGTTTCGCCGGCGAGGAGGACGCCGCGCGCCCGACCTGCCGAACCCATCGACGAGCACAGGTTCACGCCCCGGAGCCTGTGCGGCCCCCTCAAGGCCCCTCAAGGCCCCCTCGACAGGGATCGGAATCCGGCCAACCCGATCGAGCAGATCCCCTGCGTCACTGCACCTTCTTTCACAACTCTTCGCAGGAATCACGCACGTTGGGTCCGCGGTCGCCGTTGAGAGGCCTCGTCCGCCCCTGGTGCGCGCGGATCACTTTCTTGCCATGTCCTCGACCAGCCCTTGCCGCCCGCACTCATGCCATGGCTAGAGTGACCAGGCCCGAAGGGTTGGTCCAGACCAGGCCGCTCGAGGGCTTGACCATGCACGGGGGAACGTCTATCAGCGCCGGACCGCGCGCGACGGGACACCCCTGCCTTGCAGCAGAAGGACATGGGGGAAACACCGTTGCGTCCTGCCAGACCCGTAGCCGCGCTCGCCGCTGCGGTGGCCTCGTTCGCCGCCGTGCTCGCGACTGCGCCGTCCGCATCCGCCGCGACCTCTTACGCGGCCGACGAGTGCAGCTCCGCCTACAACCGGGCTTGCTTCCGCATTCAATTCAACTCCCGTTCCGAGACGACGCAGTTGTCCCAGAGCGCCTGCTTCATCAGCAACAAGTCGATCAAGGATCACTGGGGCTACTCCCCGAACGGGACCTCGATCGTCCGGTATGTCTTCAGCGGATTCCCCGGCTACTACACGGACCCCGACCGTGACACCCACAAGGGCATGTCCAACCCGTGCGACAACACGGGCGACGGGCAGTACGCCGCGGACAACGCCGCTTCCGCCTACAACCAGGACCCGTCCCACTCGTACACGGTCTACAGCAACGCCGGATACAGCGGCAGCAAGAAGACGATCCCGAAGTACGACGGCATCGCCCGCAACCTGGGCAACGGCCTGAAGAACAAGAACTCGTCGAGCAAGAGGAACTAGCTATGACCAAGAAGTGGATACATTCCGCTGTGCTGGCCGCCTCGTGCTCGGCGCTCGCTCTGACCGCTGCCTGCGGCACCCAGCACGCGCAGGATCAGCAGACGGTGAAGACAAGGACCGAAGCCCGCTCGCTGCCGGACACCGAGAGCCGAGCGAAGTGGCCGACGGCGCGGGTGCAGAGCGGCCTCGCGGCCGGGATGCGGCTGCCGCTCGAGGACTACATGGTGTCGTACCCGGACGAGGTCGACGTCGAGAACGCCAAGGACAAGGTCAAGACCGCGTGCATGGCACGGCTCGGGTTCACCTTCACCCCGCCCGCCTCCGGCACGACACCGGCCCTGTCGTACGACGGCATGAACATGGAGCGCCGCTACGGCATCACCGACGCCAAGACCGCGCGGACGTACGGCTACCACGTGCCCGGAGCGGCCGCGGAGCCCGCGGACGACACCGCCGCGGAGGAGGCCGAGGAAGGCCGCACCGACAACTGGTACGACGCCCTGGAGAACACCTGCATCCCAGAGGCGAACAAGAAGGTCGGCATCCTCTACGAGACCGACATCGCCGGTGACCTGGCCGCCGAGTCGCTGGAGGCCACGAAGAGCAGCCTCAAGGTCCAGGCGGCCATGAGCAACTGGTCGGCGTGCATGGCCAGGAAGAACTACAAGAACTTCCCCGAGCCGCTGCAGGCCGGCGAGGCCTTCGCCGAGTCGGCGGGAACACAGCCGTCCCAGACAGAGATCGACACGGCTGTCGCGGATGTCGACTGCAAGGAGTCCTCCGGCCTGGTGAAGAACTGGTTCAGCGCGGAGACCGGCCGCCAGACGCAGCAGATCGGCGACCACAAGGCGGAGCTGGAGGCCGAGAAGGCCCGCAACGCCAAGATGATCGAAGCCGCCAGGGCCATCCTCGGCCAGAGCTAGCCGCCGCGTCCCCTTCGACCGACCGCCGCGGCCCCCGTCCCCCCTGGGGGCTGCGGCGGTTCGTTCTCTCACCCGCGAAACTCCCCATGAAGGGGAGCTGGTTGAGAGTGCCCACAACGCGCTCGGCCCCGCGATCGCGGGGGTTGCTTGCCGTATCAGAAGCCCCGGAGCCGCCGCAGGCCCGCTCGAACACTCACTCCTCGATCAGTCGGACTCGCCGTCCTTCTCCTGGCTCTGTTCCTCCGCCGACGGGCAGCAGCGTCCGGCACACACGCAATCGCGCTGCCAAGGCGCTGGTCTCCATGGCAAGTACTGCAGAACGGCGCAAGGCGGAAAACGCCGTCGCCGCTGCCTACGCTCAAGGGGTGGACTTCTCGCAGTAGGGCCCAACCTGGCGCGAAAAGCGGGGAGTTGAACAGGAACAGTCGCTCAGCATCGTCCTGTGGAGCTTCCGATCACAGGGCTCAGGGGCGGCCTCACCGAGGCCGCCCCTGAGCCCTGCTCCTGTGGAGCTTCAGATCACGCCGTCGCCCCGGACGCCTCCGGCGCGGAGTCCGACACGACGCCGGGCTCCGACTGCCCGGCGGCCGCCGGGCGGACGGGGATGAGGGAGGCGACGGCCGCGGCCGCCAGGCCCACGCCGCAGCCGATCATCATGGCGACCCGGAAGCCGTTCTCGGACGGCAGGGAGTAGACGCCGAACTTGGTGGTCATCTGGGCCAGGACCACGCCGATCACGGCGGCGGACACGGAGCTGCCGATGGAGCGCATCAGCGTGTTGAAGCTGTTGGCCGAGGCGGTCTCCGACTGGGGCACCGCGCCCATGATGAGGGCCGGCATCGCACCGTAGGCGAAGCCGACACCCGAGCTGCCGACGACGGTCACGAGCAGCAGGCCCCAGGGGGAACCGGAGCTGATCAGCGGCAGCGAGATGCCGTAGCCGAGGGCGATGACGAGGGAGCCGACGATGAGGGTGACCTTGGGGCCCTTCGCGGCGGACAGTTTGGCGCCGACCGGTGAGATCAGCATCATCATCAGGCCCGCCGGGGCCATCCACAGGCCCATGGCCAGCATGGACTCGCCCAGCCCGTAGCCGGTGGCCTCGGGCAGCTGGAGCAGCTGGGGTACGACCAGCGACTGGGCGTACATCGCGAAGCCGACCAGGATGGAGGCCGCGTTCGTCGTCAGCACCTGCGGGCGCGCGGTCACCCGGAGGTCGACCAGCGGGTCGGTGATCCGCAGCTCCCACCAGCCCCAGGCCAGCAGCACGACGACGGCGGCGGTGAACAGGCCGAGCGTGGTGCCGCTGCCCCAGCCCCAGTCGGCGCCCTTGGAGACGGCGAGGAGCAGACAGACCAGCGCGGTGCCCAGACCCAGCGCGCCGAGCAGGTCGAAGCCGCTCGACGCGGTGCTCGCACGGTCCGCGGGCACGAAGAACCAGATCAGGGTGCCGACCGCGAGGCTCAGCGCGGCAACGACCCAGAAAAGCACCCGCCAGCTGGCGTTCTCGGCGATCGCCGCGGAGAACGGCAGGCCGAGCGCGCCGCCCACACCCATGGACGCGCTCATCAGCGCGATGGACGTGCCCAGCTTCTCCGCCGGCACCACATCACGCAGCAGGCTGATGCCGAGGGGCACCACGCCCATGCCCATGCCCTGCAGACCGCGTCCGGCGATCATCGGGATCACCGAGGAGGACAGGGCACAGACCACCGAGCCGAGGATCAGCGGGACGAGCGAGGCCAGCAGCATGCGCTTCTTGCCGTACATGTCGCCGAGGCGACCGGCGACCGGCGTCATCACCGCGGCCGCCAGCAGGGTGGCGGTGATCACCCAGGAGGCGTTCGAGGCGCTGGTGTCGAGCAGCGTCGGCAGTTCACCGATCAGCGGCACCACCAGGGTCTGCGTGATCGCGGCCACGATGCCCCCGAAGGCAAGGATGCCGACGACTCTGCCGGAGCCTGCCTCGGGCTTGGAACTGTCCACGGGTACTCCCTCGTGCTCTCTCAGATCCGTATGCACTATACATTTGATATGCATCATGCACGTGAAGTGCATCATACACATGCGTGGTATACCTACTGGTAGGCGGTCTCCCTGAGAAGGAAGGGGGAGGCCGACCAGGAGCCGAAGGAACCCCGCATGGACAAGCCCCTTGATCTGATCGAATTCGAGACCATGCTGCTCGGGCGGTACATGCACCTGCTGACACCGCGCATGCGCGACGGCGACCGGCGGCTCGACCGCAGCGCCTACCTGCTGCTCAGCCGCATCCAGGTGGACGGCCCGATGTCCATCGGCCAGCTCAGCGAGGCCTTCGGCCTGGACACCTCCACGCTCAACCGGCAGACCGGTGCCATGCTGCGGGCCGGGATCGTCGAGCGCATCCCCGACCCCGACGGGGGCATCGCCCGCAAGTTCGCCATCACCGCCGAGGGCGAGCGCCGGCTGGCCGCCGACCGCGCCGCGAACCTGCAGGGCCTGGAGAAGGTGATGGAGGACTGGACGCCGGACGAGGTGGCCGAATTCGCCGGCTACCTCGGACGCCTGAACCGCGACATCGAGCGCCTGGACGGGCGCCCCTGGCCGCGCCGCTGAGGTCGTCATGGACGTCCTGGCACTCATCGGCCGCACCCTCTTCGCGGCGCTCTTCCACTCCTCGGCCGTCGGCCGTCTCACGCAGACCAAAGCGATGGCGGGATACGCCTCCGCCAAAGGCGTCCCCACGGCCGTGCCCGCGGTATTCGCCGCGGACTTCTGCTCCTGACCGGTGGACTGAGCGTATTGCTCGGCGTCCGGGCCGATCTCGGGGCACTGCTTCTGGTGATCTTCCTGGTGCCGACCGCGGTACTGATGCACGGGTTCTGGAAGGAAACTGACGCCCAGTCCCGTCAGCTCGAAATGATCCACTTCCAGAAAGGTCTCGCACGCGCCGGAGCGGCACTCATCCTGTTCGCTCCGATCGCCCACACCGGCGATGACCTGGGACTGACGATGACTGGTCCACTCTTCAACATCGATTGACGGCCGCCTTCGATTTCCCTTTTCCGGAGCGGGAATTGGGGAACGCTTTCCGTGACGTTGCGCACATCGATGGTGGGGACACCTAGGCAACTGGCGATTTGTCGTCGACAGTTGAGCCTGGCATTCCCCCCACCCCCATGCACCGAAGGCTCTCGCCCCATGCGCAATTCGTCCGACGTCCCCGTACAGCCCCACGCCGTCACCGTCGCCGAAGTGATTCCCGGCGATCTTCTCGCCCTCTCCGAACAGGATGTGACGGAAGACAAGTGGTATGTGGTGATGCACACACTCCCCGAGACTCCGCACACCATTCGACTGACCCTCCGACCGCCCCTCGGTGGAATTGATCACGACCAGGTATTCGAGCGCGGCCACCGGGTGACCGTGGCCTGTCGGCGCATGGACATCACCGGAATTCCCGAGATCGCGCCGGCCGATCTCGCGGCGGTGGAATTCCGGGACGGCGACCGCGTCACCTCGCTGCGCGCCGTCGACCCCCGGGCCGTCGAGGAGTCGTACACCCGAAGGTGGGGCCGCTGGCACCGGGACCTGGAGAGCCGGGCCGAGGAGCCCGTCTCGGACGCCGGGCTGCGCGAGCACGTCGCGCGCGCCGTCGAGGAAGGACATGTCGTACGACACCTCCCCCGGCCACGTCGTACGCCCACCGGCGCCGCGCCCCGGCGGGTCGTGGTCACCGGGCTCGGGGCCGTCACGCCGCTCGGTGTGGGCGTGGACGAGCTCTGGCAGGGGCTGGTGGAGGGCCGTTGCGGGATACGGGAGTTGGAGGGCGAGGAATTCGCCGAGCTGCCGGTACGGGTCGCCGGGAGCGTTCCAGTGGATCCCGCCGGGCTGCTGCCGAGGCCGCAGGCGCGGCGGATGAACCGGGCCGCGCAGTTCGCGGTGCTCGCCGCGCGCGAGGCGTGGCAGGACGGCGGGTTCGACGCGGCAGGTACGGCCGAGAGCGGGCTCGACCCCGAGCGGGTCGGCGTCAGCGTCGGCGCCATCCTCGGTGACGCCTCCGTACTCGTCGGCGGTGACCGGAAGCTGCGGGACAAGGGGCCGCGTGCCGTGTCGCCGCTGACCACGCCGATGACCGTGCCCTCGCAGGCCGCGTCCCAGGTGTCGCTCGCGCTGCGGATCACCGGTGAGGCCCGCACCGTGACCAGCGCCTGCGCCTCCGGGACCGAGGCCATCGGGCAGGCCATCGACCGCATCCGGTACGGGCATGTCGACGTGGCGCTCGCCGGTGGCGCGGAGGCCGTGGTGACCCCGGCGATCATGGCCTCGTTCGCCGCGATGCGCGCGCTGTCCACGCACGAACTGGGGTCCACCAGCCCGTCCCGGCCCTTCGCCAAGGACCGCGACGGCTTTGTGAACGGCGAGGGAGCGGGCTTCCTGCTGCTGGAGTCCGAAGAACACGCGAGGGCGCGTGGCGCGCGCATCTACTGCGAGGCCGCCGGGTGGGGACTGTCCGCCGACGCCCACCACATGGCCGCTCCCGACCCGTCCGGCAGCGGGGTCGCGCTCGCGCTGCGGCGGGCCGTACGGGACGCGGGCGCCCATGTCGTGGACGTCGTGCACGTCAACGCCCATGCCACCGCCACCACCGACGGCGACCTCGCCGAGGCCGGAGCCTTGCGCGCCGTGCTGGGCGGCGACGTCCCGGTGACCGCGCTCAAGGGCCACCTCGGCCATCTGCAGGGCGCGGCGGGCGGCGTGGAGGCCGTCGCCACCGTGCTCACGCTGCATCACGGGGTCATCCCGCCGACCATCGGGTGCGAGGACCAGGACGACGCCATCGAGCTGGACGTGGTGACGAAGGGCCCCCGCACGCTGCCCGCACTGGGTGACCTCGCGCTCAGCAACTCGTTCGGGTTCGGCGGGCACAACGCGGTGCTGGCGTTGCGGCGTACCGGCTGACTTCGGGGGGCGGACGGGTGTGAGGCGCTGGGTTGGTTTTCGCCCCCTCCGCCCCTGCCCTCCCTCACTCTCGGCTTCGCTCGAGCGGGGGGACACCCTTCGCCCCTGGGGGCTCCGCCCCCAGACCCCCGTATCGCGCTGACGCGCTCGTCCTCGAACGCTGGACGGGCTGGAAGATTTCCAGCGCCGCCCGGCTCAGGCCGACGCCCGCTTCCGCGGGGCGGCCTTCTTCGCGGCCGTCTTCTTCGCGGCGGTCTTCTTGGCCGCCGACTGCTTGGTGGCCGTGCCGGCCGCCTCCTTGGTGGCCGTCTTGGTGGTCGACTTCTTCGCCGTGGTCTTCTTGGAGGTCGTCTTCTTGGCCGCCGTCTTCTTCGCCGCGGACGTCGACTTCTTGCCGCCGACCTCCTTGGGGGCCGTACGGGCGGACTTGCCGGCGGCCGCACGGCGGGCCGGGAGAGGCGTGACCTCGGCGGGCTCGCCGGGCTGGCCCGCTTCCTCGCCACGCGACTCCTTGGCCTCGCGCACGCTCTTCTCCAGGGCGGCCATCAGGTCGAGCACCTTGCCGCCGGGGCGCTCCCCCGCGGGGACGGCGGGCGCCTCCACGCCGGACGCCTTGGCGGCGATGAGTTCCTCGACGGCGTCGCGGTAGTCGTCGTGCAGGTCTTCGAGGTCGACCTCGCCGAGGGTGTCCATCAGGGCGTCCGCCAGGTCCAGTTCCTTGTCGTGGACGGTGACGCTCGTGTCCGGGGCGACCTCGTCGCTGGCGCGGATCTCGTCCGGCCAGAGCAGCCCGTGCATGGCGATCACGTCGTCGACCACGCGCAGCATGCCGAGCCGCTCCCGCCCGCGCAGCGCGAACTTCGCGACGGCGACCTTCTGACTGCGCTTCAGGGCCTCGCGCAGCAGAACGTACGGCTTGGCGGCGGGGACGCCGTTCGCGGACAGGTAGTACGCCGTGTCCATCTGGAGCGGGTCGATCCGGTCGGCCGGTACGAAGGCCACGATCTCGATGGTCCTGGCGGTCGGGATCGGCAGCGCGGCCAGGTCCTCGTCCGTGATCGGGATCAGCGTGCCGTCCGCGTCCTCGTACGCCTTGCCGATCTCCGGGGTGGAGACCTCGCGGTCCTCCAGCTCGCAGACCTTGCGGTAGCGGATGCGGCCGCCGTCGTCGAGGTGGATCTGGCGGAAGGAGATCGAGTGGCTCTCCGTGGCGTTCACGAGCTTGATGGGGATGCTGACCAGGCCGAAGGAGATGGCGCCGTTCCATATGGATCGCACGTGCAGCACCTTCCTGACATCGATTCGAGAGGTGCGTGTGGAAGCGGGAAATCCAGGCTAAAGCCAGGCTAAACGGACGTTCGCGACGGCACATCCGCAGGCGCCTTCCCCCGATGCCCCGGGCCCCGATTCCTTTTGATGACACGGCTGGTCTTCATAACCAAACGCCTGAACGACGAGAGGGAAGACCATGACCAGCACCACCGACACCACGCCCGTCCAGACCGCGCGGAGCGACGCCGAGCGGGCCGTACTCGCCGTGCTCGACGGCGTCTACACCGCCTGGGCGGCGAACGACCCGGACGCGTTCGTCGCGGACTACGCGGCCGACGCGACCGCACTGCTGCCGGGCACCCACCTGCGGGACAAGGAGGAGATCCGCGCCGCCATGGCGGCCGCCTTCGCCGGGCCGCTCAAGGGCTCCCGGGCCGTCCACGACGTGCAGAGCGTCCGGTTCCCTGGGCCGGGGACGGCCCTCGTGATCAGCAAGGGCGCCATCCTCCTGGCGGGCGAGACCGAGCCGCGCAGCGAGAACCGGGCGCTGGACAGCTGGGTGCTCTCCGAGCAGGACGGGGCCTGGCGCGTCCAGGGCTTCCACAATTGCCCGGAGCACACGGCCTGAGCCTCGGAAAGGGGACGGAAGACACAGAGACGGACAGGAGACACCGAGATGGCGAGTGCGGAATCAGGCGCTGTGGCCAAGCTCTATGGAATCTGGCTGGGGAACCCGGCCGAGGGCGACGTCGTCCGGGACCAGTCGCAGTGGGACGTCCTGACGGCCGAGCCGGGCGGCATCGACCACCTGGAGACCGACGCGGGCGGTACGGCGGCGATGTGGGCGGTCCCGAAGGGGTGCGCCGAGGACCGGGTGCTGCTGTGCGTGCACGGCGGCGGCTTCGTCTCGGGGTCGATCCACACCCACCGCAAGATGTTCGGCCACCTCGCCAAGGCCGCGGGCGTCCGGGCGCTGATCGTCGGCTACCCGCTGCTCCCCGAAGGCGTGCATCCGCTCCCCGTCGACCATGTGGTCGCCGCCTACCGGTGGCTCCTCGGCCAAGGAGTCGACGCCCGGCGCATCGCGTTCACGGGAGACTCGGCCGGCGGCGGGCTCGCGGTCACCGCACAGCTGCGGGCCCGGGACCAGGGGCTGCCGCTGCCCGCGGGAACGCTGCTGATCTCGCCCTGGGTGGACATGGAGGTCACCGGCGAGACGATGCTGTCGAACAGCGGGAAGGACGCGCTGTTCAACCAGCCGTGGGTGAAGGAGCTGGCGGCCAACTTCCTGGGCGGCGGCAGCCCACGGGACCCGCACGCCAATCCGCTCCACGCCGACCTCACGGGCCTCGGGCCGATCTACACCCAGGTGGGCGACCAGGAGCTGCTGATGGACGACAGCCGCCGACTCACGGAACACGCCGAGAAGGCCGGCGTATCGGTCCGGCTCGACGTCTTCCCGGAGCAGCAGCACACCTTCCAGATGATGGCCGGCCGCGCGCCCGAGGCCGACGACGCGATCCGCCGGTTCGCGGAGTGGGTCAGGCCGCTACTGGGCCTGTGACCGGGCCGGGCAGCCGAGCGAGGGAGCGATGATGGCGCGGCGGGCAGCGACCGGGCGTCCCAGCGGTACCACCGGACCCGACGGCCCGAGCGACACCACCGGACCGGACGGCCCCAGCGGCACCACCAGGCCGAGTGGTATCGCCGAGCCGAGCGGTACCACCGGTTCGGACGGCGCCGAGTTCGCCGAGCTCACCGCCCCGTTCCGGCGGGAGCTGCTCGCCCACTGCTACCGGCTGCTCGGATCGGTGGACGACGCCGAGGACCTGGTCCAGGAGACCTACCTACGGGCGTGGCGCTCGTACGACGGTTTCGAGGGCCGGTCCTCGGTGCGCGCCTGGCTGTACCGGATCGCCACCAACGCCTGCCTGACGGCGCTGCGGCACAGTTCCCGGCGTCAGCTGCCGTCCGGGCTCGGCGCTCCCGGCGACGACGCGGAACCGGCGTCGGCCGGCGGCTCCGAGGCCGGCCGGCTGCAGCCGGTGCCCGACGCGCTCGTGGCGCCGGAGACCGGCGATCCGGCGGCTGTTGCCGTCTCGCGGGAGAGCCTCCGGCTCGCGCTGATCGCGGGGCTGCAGTACCTGCCGCCCCGGCAGCGGGCCGTGCTGCTCCTGCGGGACGTGCTGGCCTTCCCGGCCGCCGAGGTCGCCGGAATGCTCGGCACCAGCACCGCGGCGGTCAAGAGCAGCCTGCAGCGGGCCCGGGCCCGGCTCGAGCAGGTGGCACCGACCCCGGAGCGGATCCGTGAACCCGCCGAACCCGAGGTGCGCGCGCTCCTTGAGCGGTACATCGCCGCCTTCGAGCACTCCGACGCGGCGGCCCTGGAGCGGCTGCTGCGCGCCGACGCCACTCTGGAGCTGCCGCCTCGGTGGTACACGGGCGGCGACGCCGCCGCGCACGCCGTCGCGGGTCTCGGCTCGCCCGGCGACTGGCGGATGGTCGCGACGGCCGCCAATGGGCAGCCCGCCGCGGCGGCCTACCTGCGCGGCGACGACGGCACCCATCACGCGTACGGGATCGTCGTGCTCACCGCTGTCGGCACCGGCATCGCCCGGATCACGGTGTTCGCCGACCCCGCCCTGTTCACCGCTTTCGGTCTCCCCCCGGTCCATCGGCCCAAGATGCAGTGATTTGCTCGCGTTCTCCCCCTTTCGTGGGATTCTCGATCCATGACGCCGATCACGGAGGTGGAGGGGCGCAGGCTCGCGCTCAGCAACCTGGAGAAGGTGCTGTACCCCGCGACCGGCTTCACCAAGGGCGAGGTGCTGCACTACTACGCGACCGTCGCGGAGCCGCTGCTCGCTCACCTCCACAACCGGCCGCTCTCCTTCCTCCGCTACCCCGACGGGCCGGACGGGCAGGTCTTCTTCGCCAAGAACGTGCCGCCCGGTACGCCCGACTGGGTCAGAACCGCCGAGGTCCCCCGCTCGGAGGGCCCCGCCCGGATGGTCCTGATCCAGGACCTGGCCTCGCTCATGTGGGCGGCCAACCTCGTCACCGAGTTCCACACGCCCCAATGGCAGGTGGACGCCCCCGGCGAGGCCGACCGGCTCGTGTTCGACCTCGACCCGGGGGCGCCGGCGACGATCGTCGAGTGCTGCGAGGTCGCGCTGTGGCTGCGGGAGCGGCTGGCCGCGGACGGGATCGCGGCGTACGCGAAGACGTCCGGGTCGAAGGGGCTGCATCTGCTGGCGGCGCTGGCGCCGACGCCCTCCAAGGAGGTCACCGCGTATGCGAAGGAGCTCGCCGTCGAGGCCGAGCGGGCGCTGCAGGGCCGTGTCACCCACCGGATGACGAAGAGCCTGCGGGGCGGCAGGGTTTTCGTCGACTGGAGCCAGAACGCCGCGCGGAAGACGACGGCGACTCCGTACACCCTTCGCGCCCGGGCCGAGCCCACCGTGTCCGCTCCGGTGACCTGGGAGGAGGTCGCGGGGTGCACCGATCCGGCCGAACTGGGCCTCCGCGCAGCGGACATCGTCCCTCGCCTCGAACGGTACGGGGACCTGCTGGCGCCGCTGCTGGATCCCTGTCGCGGCGGAGCGCTGCCCTGAGTCGGCGTCGCACCCGGCGCTCGTGTCGGCCAGGTCGGTTTTCGCCCCCGCCGCCCCTACCCATTCCCGTACCTGGGGGGCTCCGCCCCCAGACCCCCTTGGGTTGTTCTTTTGGTGCGGGCCTGTGGGGGCCTTGTCGCGCAGTTCCCCGCGCCCCTGACGGGGCCCGGGGCGAGCTCACACCCGCGACCACGTATGGCGGTCGCGGGCCATCGCGTGGAGGGCCTCCACGTCCGCGGGTTTCAGGACGCCGCCGAGGCGGGCCAGGGAGGCGAGGTCGGTGTCCTGGAGGATGCGGACCTCGCGTGGGGGTGCCATGACGTCCAGGTTGGCGGGGCCGGCCACGGCGAGGACGGGGTGGACCTCGGCGGTGAGGGCGTAGGACGCGCGGTCGGCGTCCGCGCGGACTCCGCGCAGGAGCGGGTACGGCTCGTGGCGGCCGACGGTGACCATGGGGTCGGCGACCAGGACGCGCTGTTTACGGGCGTAGAGGGCGCGGAGGGAGAACAGGCCCCCTGGACCGATGAGCACGTGATGGAGACGGTCACCGCCGGGGAGCGGGATCGAGTGGAGGGTGTGCCAGCCCGCGCCCTCCAGTTGGTCCAGGGCCTCGCCGACGGCCTGCTCGGCGGCCAGTGCGCGGCGCCGCGGGTCGGGACGCAGCCGGTGCGCCGGGCCGGGATCCCGGTCGAGGGCGATCATCAGCGCCTCGCCGGGCCGGTTCGGCGCGAGGTCGTCGTCCGGGTGGAGGGTCAGCCGGGCCAGCTCCGCCGGGGTCGGGACCGGCGGCGGCCCCACCGTCACCGGGCCGGTCAGGAACGGACCCAGCACACCGAGCACGTCCTCGCGCCGGTCCTCGCTGAGCAGGTTGACCCGGGCCGCCTCACGGTCGTACCAGGCGACGTTCCTCCCGTCCGCCAGACAGACGTACAGCCGCTCCTGACCGTGCCGCCAGGTCGGTATGACGCGCAGTCCGCTCATGCACCATCACCCCATGACCATGGGAACAGGCGGGGTGCTCCAGGGGCAAGAACCCGGTTACCTTTGGGAGGAGTTGGGGGAGTTGGGATTCGGAGGGAGGCGCCGTTGCGGACTCGCAGAAGGCAACCCGATGTGCCCGCTCCGGACAGCCCCTGGAGCGAGATCGTGCCCGGCCTGTGGATGGGCGGACACGCGTTCTCGGGCCGTTCCGGTGAGCCGGAATTCGCTGTCGTACGGGATGAGTTCGACCTGGTCCTGACGCTGTTGCGGCTGCCGGGGCACGGCCCCGACGCGGGCGTCGAGCACCATGTCTGGCCCATTCCGGACGGACCCCTCGACGGTACGCAACTCGCGGGCGTGATGCGACTCGCGCGGGCCGCGGACGACGCGCTGGAGGACGGGCGCCGGGTTCTCGTGCGCTGCTACCACGGGTACAACCGTTCGGGACTGGTCGTCGCGCACGCGCTCGTCCTCGCCGGACACACCACCGAGGACGCGATACGGCTGATACGGGCCCGGCGCTCGCCGTGGGCGCTGCACAACGAGCTGTTCGTGGAGTACCTGCGGGCGGGGCTGGCCACGGCCCGCCTCCTCGAGGAACTCGCGGAGCCGTGACGCGACGGCCGGCTGTACGAGCACCGCACAACCGCAATGGGCGCCGCACAGCCGCACCCGCTCCGCACACCCGTCGTAGCGCCGCGCGGTCGCACGAGCACCGCACAGCCGTACCGGCACCCACAGCCGCACCCGCTCCGCACAGCCGTACCGGCACCCACAGCCGCACCCGCTCCGCACAGCCGTACCGGCACTCGTCGTACCCATGAGCACCCCGTACGCCCCCGCCGCACCCCCCGCCTCGCCCTGGCCGGGGCCCCGACCACGGTCCTCGGCGCCGGTCTCATCGCCTGCGGCGAACACGGCGGCCGCCGCCCCGCGGGCGAAGGGCGCGCCCTCAGAGGACGGGCGACACGATCGAGGTGCCACGCGCGGACGGCTCCACGGCGGCCTTCACCGTCCGCGAGATTCAGCGGGTGAACAAAAAGGACTTCCCTACGAATAAGGTGTACGGGGCGACCGACCGTCCGGAGCTGCACCTGATCACCTGTGGTGGGCCCCTCGTGGACGGTCACCGCGCCGACAACATCATTCTCCACGCCGACCTCGTGCAGTGGCGCCCCGCGGGGCGAGGGCGGCCCGGACGCAGGAGTGCAGTGACCCCCAGCCGCCCCAGCCGCCTCGCGCGGGCAGCCGGAAGGCCCCCGCGCGCGGCCCTCGGTGCCGCCGTCGCCGCCGTACTCGTGGCGACCCTGGCCGGCTGCGGCGACTCCGGCGACCTGCGCGCCGCGGGGGCCACACCCACCGCCGTCGGCCCGACCAAGCTGTGGCCCGAGGTGCCGCCCGCCTCGACGCCCGCCCTCGACTACGGGGAGGCGGACACCGAGACCATCAAGGGCATCACGGCACCGGGTGACGACATCCACAGGGTGGATCCGGTCGCCGTGGTGCGTGCGGAGGTCGCCGCGCACCCGGACGAGTACACCGGCCCGCACGCCATGTACGCGCAGACCGTCGACCAGCTGAAGGACTGCGGCAAGAAGGGCGCGCAGGGCAGGAAGTGCCCGATCCTCCAGGCCTACTACCGCGATCTCACCGGCGACGGGAGGGACGACCTGGTGCTCGGCATCCGCTTCCCCAAGGACCAGCTGGCGGTGCGCGTGTACACCTTCACGCACCACAAGCTGGTGCAGGTCATGGGCACCTCGGACAGCGTGGTCAGCGTGGAGCTGGCGGGCCGTGACGTGATCATCCGCTCGCCCTCGACGCTGCCCGGATACGAGTTCCGTACCGTGTGGACCTGGGACGCGCACCAGAACGCGATGCTGGCGACGCGCGACGAGATCCTGCGGGTGGGGACCGCTGCTCCGAAGACGCCGACCCCCACGCTCTCGCCCTCCGCGAGCGCCTCATGAGACAGACCCTTCAGCGCCTCCCCCATTGGACCGCCACCCTCACCTGGAAGGCGGCCGCCTTCATCACGGTGATGTGCTGCGGCCTCGCCGCGCTCCTCGGGGTCCTCGTGCACGTGTCGGTGACCAACCAGACCGTCGGCGAGGCCCGCGGCCGCGCGCTCGACCGGCTCACCGACGTGACGACGCGGTACGAGGCGGGAGACCGGCTGCCGCCGGACGCGGGCGTCGACCTTCCCAGGCTGCCGGTCCGGCTGCGCGAGCTCGCAGCGGACGGGAAGCGCGGCACGATGGTCGGCGACCAGGACGGGCACCCCACGATGTGGGCGGCCGGGCCCGCGGACGGCGGACGCGCGCTCGCCGTCCAGTACGACTACGCGCAGGGCGCCCACGCCATCGACGCCCTGGACCGGGCGATCGTGTGGTCCTCGGCACTGGCGATCGGCGCGACGCTGCTGGTGGGCTCGTTCTCGGTGACCCGGGTGACCCGCCGGCTGCACGCGACGGCTCAGGTGGCGCGGCGGATCAGCGCCGGCGACCTGGACGCGCGCGTCGACGACCCGCGTACGCAGGACCCGACGCGCCCCCAGGACGAGGTGGGCGCGGTCGCCGGGGCCCTCGACACGATGGCGTCCTCGCTGCAGAGCAAGCTGCTGAGCGAGCAGCGGTTCACCGCGGACGTGGCGCACGAGCTGCGCACCCCGCTGACCGGGCTGCACGCGGCGGCCGAACTGCTGCCGCCGGGGCGGCCGACCGAGCTGGTGCGCGACCGGGTGGCCGCGCTGCGCACGCTGACGGAGGACCTGCTGGAGATCTCCCGCCTCGACGCGCGGAGCGAGCGGCTGGAGCTGGACTCGGAACCGCTGGCTCCGCTGGCCGAGCGGGTGGTGCGGGCGTCGGGAACCGACACCGAGGTCCGGGTCGTACGGGACGCTCGCGTGGAGACCGACCGGCGCCGGCTCGAGCGGGTGCTGGGGAATCTGGTCGCGAACGCGCACAAGCACGGCGCGGGGCCGGTGGTGCTGACGGTCGACGGCCCGGTCGTCACCGTGCGGGACCACGGTCGCGGGTATCCGGAGTACCTCGTGGCGCACGGGCCGCAGCGCTTCCGCACGGAGGGCGGTTCGAAGGGGCACGGGCTCGGGCTGACGATCGCGCTCGGCCAGGCAGAGGTACTCGGCGCGCGGCTGACGTTCGGCAACGCGCCCGAGGGTGGCGCGGTGGCGACCCTGACGCTCTCTCAGCCCGACCTCTCCGTAGTGCCTGCCGGAGCAAGCTGAACGGCCGTCCGGAGCAGCCCGAAGGACCGCCCGGAGGACCCTGGGTGCCTCCGCGTCCCCGATGGCGCAGTGTGACCTGCGCGCACCCACCCCCGCTCCTAATGTGGCGATTAGTCAGGTCCGCCCGCTTCCTGGAGGAGTCCTTCATGTCCCTGCGATCCACGTACACACGTCTCGGCATAGCTCTCGCCGCCGGCAGCCTCGTCGCCCTCGCCGGTGCGACCCCCGCCCTGGCCGACGACGACTGGGGCCCCGGGAGCGACGACAGCCGCGCCTCGTTCGGCGAAGGGGGCGACCGCCGTTTCGACAACGGCGACGAAGGCCTCGGCGACGACCCCAACACAACCAGAGGCACGGTCGACCGGAACGGCGGGCTGTTCCTGCGCAGCCGCCCCGATCCCGGCAGCAGACTGGTCCGTATCGCGAGGAACGGCGAGACCGTCCGCATCTTCTGCCAGACCTGGGGCGACCGCGACGACGATCTCTGGTACCTGATCGCCGACGGCACGTGGTCCTGGGGACCCGCACGCTTCATCGACACCTCCAGCACTCCCCCCTGGTGCTGAACCGTCGGCGCCGGATTCCCCAGCAGATACACCGGAACAGCCCGTTTGTCATCACATAACGGGACATCAGGTCCCTCGCTTGCTACGTTCCGGTCATGATTCAGCGCGGAATGCCTGAAACGAGGGTGACAGCGGCACCGCCCGCCCCCGCTGTACGCCTGCCCAGGCGCCGTGGCATCGAGTTCACCCTCATCGTCGTCGCCGTCCTGCTGTGCGTGTACGGCTACTGCGCTGTCGGCTTCGCGAAGAACGGCACCGTCCCGCCCGGCGCCGCCGGTTACGGCGCCGGGCTCGGTGTGCTCGCGCTGCTCGCGCACCTGGCGGTGCGGTGGCGGGCGCCGTACGCCGATCCGCTGCTTCTCCCCATCGCCGTGCTCCTCAACGGCCTGGGCCTGGTGCTGATCTACCGTCTCGATCTGGAGACCCCGGGCGCCCGGGCGGCCCCCATCCAGCTCAGCTGGTCCACGCTCGGTGTCGCTCTCTTCATCGCGGCCGTGCTCCTCCTGCGCGATCACCGCGTCCTTCAGCGCTACACGTACGTCTCCGTGGTCACCGCCCTGGCCCTGCTGATCCTGCCGATCCTCTTCCCGGCCGTGAACGGTGCCCGCATCTGGATCAGGATCGCCGGATTCTCCATCCAGCCGGGCGAGTTCGCGAAAGTGCTCCTCGCGGTCTTCTTCGCCGGATACCTGGCCGCCAACCGCAACGCGCTCGCGTACACCGGCCGACAGATCTGGAAGTTCAAACGGCTCCAGCTGCCCACCGGCCGCGTACTCGGCCCGATCGTCGCGATCTGGCTGCTGAGCGTGCTGGTACTGGTGCTGGAGCGGGACCTGGGCACCTCGCTGCTGTTCTTCGGCCTGTTCGTGATCCTGCTGTACGTCGCCACCGGCCGCACCGGCTGGATCGCGGTCGGGCTGTTGCTGGCCTGCGTGGGCGCGGTGGCCGTCGGCTGGCTCGAACCGCATGTCCACAGCCGGGTGCAGGACTGGCTGCACCCCTTCGCCTCGATCGAGGCGGGCCAGGGGCCCAACCAACTCGCCCAGTCCCTCTTCGCGTTCGCCGCCGGCGGGATGCTCGGCACCGGGCTCGGGCTCGGCCACTCGATCCTCATCGGCTTCGCCGCCAAGTCGGACTTCATCCTGGCGACCGCGGGTGAGGAGCTGGGCCTGGTCGGCCTGTCGGCGATCTTCCTCCTCTACGCCCTCCTCGTGGAGCGCGGGCACCGGGCGGGCCTCGCCCTGCGCGACCCCTTCGGACGGCTCCTCGCGATCGGCCTCGCGTCGATCGTGGCGCTCCAGGTCTTCGTGATCGCGGGCGGGGTGACAGGGCTGATCCCGCTGACCGGGATGGCGATGCCGTTCCTCGCGCAGGGCGGCTCCTCGGTCGTCACCAACTGGATCATCGTGGCGCTGCTGATCCGGATCAGCGACTCGGCCCGCAGTCAGTACGACGGGACGGCGGCGCCGTGAGTGCCCGGGAGTTCGCGCCGTGACCAAGTACATCCGACGAGCCTCGGTCCTGTGCGCCCTGCTGTTGGTGGCCCTCCTGGTCAACGCCACCCGCATCCAGGTCTTCCAGGCACAGTCGTACGACGACAGCCCCGCCAACCGCCGGCGGACGATCGCCCGTTACGACCAGCCGCGCGGCGACATCGTCGTCGGCGGCAGCACGGTCACCGGCTCCAAGGACACGGGTGAGCAGCTCCGCCACGAACGGACGTACCTGAACGGCCCGTTGTACGCGCCCGTGACCGGCTTCGCCTCGCAGCTGTACGGGACGACATTCCTGGAGAACGCCGAGGACGACATCCTCTCCGGCGCCAATCCGATGCTCGCCCCGCTCCCCCTGTGGAACGACATCACCCGTGCCCAGAACCCCGCCGGCAAGGTGGTCACCACGCTCGACCCGGCCGCGCAGCAGGCGGCATACAAGGGGCTCGGCTCTCGGCGGGGCGCGGTCGCCGCGATCGAGCCGTCCACCGGCCGGATCCTGGCGCTGGTCTCCACTCCGTCGTACGACCCCGCGGAGCTGTCCGGGACCGGCTCGGCGGTGACACGGGCGTGGGCGCGGCTGAACGGGGACGCGAGCAAGCCGATGCTCAACCGGGCGATCCGGCAGACGTATCCGCCGGGGTCGACGTTCAAGGTGGTGACGGCCGCGGCGGCGCTGGACGCGGGTGTGGTGACCGATCTCGACGCGCCGACGGCGTCGCCGAACCCGTACCGGCTGCCCGGCACGACGACCCGGCTCACCAACGAGATCGAGGGCTGCGAGGACGCGTCTTTGCGGGACGCCTTCGAATGGTCCTGCAACACGGTCTTCGCGAAGCTCGGTGTGGACGTGGGCCTCGACGACATGACGCACACGACGGCGAACTTCGGCTTCAACGACCGGTCGCTGAAGATCCCGTTCTCGGTCGTGCCCAGCAACTTCGACACGCGACTCGACAACGCGCAGCTGGCCCTCTCCTCCATCGGGCAGTTCGACACCCGCGCGACTCCCCTCCAGATGGCGATGGTCTCGGCGGCCGTGGCGGGCGGGGGTTCGGTCAAGTCGCCCTACCTGGTGGAAAGGACGACCACGAAGGGCGGTGCCACGGTGTCCACGAACGGCCCGAGGACCCTCCACCAGGCGATGAACCCGACGACCGCGCTGCTCATGCGCGAGCTGATGACCGACGTCGTGACAGAGGGCACCGGCACGAGCGCCGCCATCCCCGGCGCCACCGTCGGCGGCAAGACCGGCACCGCCCAGCACGGCGTCGGCAACTCCGGCCTGCCGTATGCCTGGTTCATCTCCTGGGCGCAGGCCGACGACTCCATGGAGCCTGCCGTGGCCGTCGCGGTCGTCGTCGAGGACGCGGCGGCCAATCGCGGGGAGATCAGCGGGGGTGGGGACGCGGCGCCGATCGCGAAGGCGGTGATGGAGGCGGTGCTGAACTCGCATTCCGGCGGGAGCTGAACTCAGCCTCCGACCACGGCCGTTGACGAGTCCGGCTGATGGACAAGGCCGGCCGGCAGGGCGACGTACGCCGTGACCCCCGCGCCCTGAGTGGGGCGCAGCTCGACATGGGCGGCGAGCCGGGCGGCGAGGGCGCCGACGACGTGGTGGCCGAGGAACCGCGTGGCGCTGGTGTGCGGGGAGGCGCCCTTGCCGGACAGTACGTCGTTGGCGTGCGCCAGCCGTTCCGTGGTCATTCCGATCCCCCGGTCGACGACGGCGAGACAGTACTCGCCGGCGTCCCGCCAGCCGTAGATCTCGACGGGCTGCTGTGGTGGGCTGAACATCAGCGCGTTCTCCACCAACTCGGCCAGCAGATGGGACAGCTCGGCCACGCAGTGACCGCGGACGCGGCACGGCTCGATCTCGGCGACGGCCACGCGTCGGTACTGTTCGACCTCGGAGACGGCCGACTGGACCACCTCGGCGACGGTGACCGTACGGGACCAGGAGCGGGCCGGGGACTCCTCGCCGGCCAGGACGAGCAGGGACTCGGCGTTGCGCCGCATGCGCGTGGCCAGGTGGTCGAGTTCGAACAGCTCGGCGAGGGCGTCCGGGTCGAGTTCCTGGCTCTCCAAGGTCGTGATCAGGCCGAGCTGGCGGTTGAGGAGCGCCTGATTGCGACGGCCGAGGCTGGCCAGGGACTCGGTGCTGTTGCGGCGCAGGACGGCCTGCTCGGCCGCGAGTCCGACGGCGGTGCGTTCCACGTTGCGCAGGGCGGCGACCAGACGGGTGATCTCCCGTGCGGTGCCCGGGAGTTCGGGGCGCCCATCGTCGGCGGGGAGCGGGGTGTCGGGGCCGGCCTCCTGGACGCGCCTGACCGCGACGGGCAGGCGGGTGCCCGCGACCGCGTCCGCCTCGTCGGCGAGGGCGCCCAGGGGGCGGGTGATGGAGCGGGCCGAGATCACGGCGAGCGCGGCGGCCACGGCGAGGATCAGCGCGCCGAGGGCCAGGAAGCCGCCGAGCTCACGGGTGGCCGCGCTGCCCGTTTCCTCGGCACGGGCGCGCACGTCGTCGCCGACCCGCTTCTGCACGCCGTGCAGGTCGTCGACGAGTGTCGTCATGTCGGCCCACCAGCGGGCGGGGGCGACGTCGAGGGCCGATCCGTCGGCTCCGCGTTCGGCCTTGTCCTCGTAGCCGGTGATCCGGCGAGCCGCGGCAGCCTTGAAGGCCGCGTCGAGAGCGGACTCCTGGGCGGAAGTGGCGAGTTCGCGGAACTGGCCCAGGGCCGCCACGCGGGTGGCACGGATCTCCGTGAAGTCGAGGTACTCGCCGGAGCGGAACCGCTTGGCCGCGAAGACGCCGTTGAGGGAGCCGCGTTCGAGGGCGACGGCTTCGGTGGCGCGCGCCAGGGCCTGGAGAGCCTGCACGCCCTGGGCGGTACGGCGGTCGCCGCTCGGCGCGCCGGCGGATTCCGCGTCGATGAGGGCGGTGACGGCCTTGGTGTAGGTGGTCAGGACGGTGGCGCGGTCGACGGTGCCGGAGTCGACCTCGGTGCGCAGGGTGGCGAGGCCGGCGAGCGGAACCTGTGCGGCTTCGAGGGCGGAGGAGGCGGCGCCCGGGAGATCACCGCTCTCTTTGGAGAGCGCCGCTCGCACGGTGGAGCGGGCGTCGTCGGTACGGCTCCGCTGTGCGCGCACGTCGTCCCGGTACTCGTCGGCGCCACCCAACAGCCCGTTGGTGAGCCCGCGTTCGCGCTGTAACTCGCGCACGAGATCCTGCACGTGCAGCAGGACACCGACGTGCGCCTCGGTCTCCCTGGCGGTGGACCAGTCGGCGGCGCGGTCGGCGACGCCGAGTCCCGTGAGCACGAGCAGCAGGCAGGTCGGGACGGCCAGGACGATGGCCATGCGGCCGCGGATGGAGTTCCAGCCGGGAAGGGCGGGAAGGCGAAGCGTGGTCAGTACGTTCCCCGTCATGCCGAGAGAGGCTATGGGCGGGCCCGTCAGGGAGTGGTTTCCCGTCCGTAAGGCGTCGGTTCCCAGGTACTCACGAGGCCGATGGGTGTGCTGTGAGAGGCAGGCATTGCTCACGTAGCGAGACGGGGATGGGACACCGAGTCGTACCGACCTATCGTTCGGTCCATGACGGAACCCGCCTCGTACGAACTCGCCCAGGTCAACATCGCCCGCCTCAAGGCCCCGCTGGACTCACCTCAGTTGAAGGACTTCGTCGAGGCCCTCGACCCGGTGAACGCGGTCGCCGACGCCGCCGACGGCTTCGTCTGGCGCCTGCAGAGCGATGCGGGCAACGCCACGGACGTACCGGTCTTCGGCGACGACTGGCTGATCGTCAACATGTCGGTGTGGCGGGACACGAACGCGCTGACGGCGTTCATGTACCAGGGGCAGCACCGGGAGCTGCTGGCTCGGCGCCGCGAGTGGTTCGAGCGGTTGCAGGAGGCGATGGCAGCCCTGTGGTGGGTGCCGGCCGGGCACCGGCCCACAGTGACGGAGGCAGAGGAGCGGCTGCTGCATCTGCGCGAGCACGGGGCGACGCCGTATGCCTTCACGCTGCGCACGCCGTTTCCGCCGCAAGGGGCCGAGCCGGTCACCGACGCGGGACGGGTTGCCGCCGCGGACGTGGAGTGCCCCGTCTAGCGGCTGTCGTGCGGCCCTGCTGCGCCCGCATGACCGCCCGCCGCAGCTGCCGGGACGAAGCGAGAGGGCAGTCGCGGCCGTCGTCGTGCTCCCAGGTCGACTGCCTGGCACTGTGGAGCCGGGCTTGCACAACGGGCATCACTGGTGGTGCGGGCGGCGGCGTGGTTCGTGCTGATCGTCGGCTCGGTCATGCCTCCGACGATGCCGCGCCCGCGTCGATCGCGTCCTGCACCTCGGAGACGCGCTCGCCCTCCTCCGCCGCGAACCTCTCCGCGTCCAGCTGCTCGGCGATCTCCTCGTCCTGAGCCATCAGCAGGTCGAGGTTCGAGTTGCCCATCTCGAAGACGCCCATGTCGACGTACGCCTCTTGGAGGCGTTTGCCCCACAGGCCGATGTCCTTGACGCAGGGGACGATGCGGGAGAACAGCAACTGGCGGAACAGGGCGAGGAATTCGGACTGTTCGCTGTATTCCTCGGCCTCGGCCGTGGGGATGCCGAAGTTCTCCAGGACCTCTACGCCGCGGAGGCGGTCGCGCATCAAGTAGCAGCCCTCGATGACGAATTCCTCGCGCTCGCGCAGTTCGGCGTCGGACAGTTGTTTGTAGTAGTCGCGCAGCGCCATCCTGCCGAAGGCGACATGCCTCGCCTCGTCCTGCATCACGTACGCCAGGATCTGTTTCGGCAGAGGCTTGTCGGTCGTGTCCCTGATCATGCCGAAGGCCGCCAGCGCCAGGCCCTCGATCAGGACCTGCATGCCCAGGTACGGCATGTCCCAGCGGGAGTCGCGGAGGGTGTCGCCGAGGAGCGACTGCAGGTTGTCGTTGATCGGGTAGAGCATCCCGATCTTCTCATGCAGGAAGCGGCCGTAGATCTCGGCGTGCCGGGCCTCGTCCATGGTCTGGGTGGCCGAATAGAACTTCGCGTCGAGGTCGGGGACCGATTCGACGATGCGCGCCGCGCAGATCATCGCGCCCTGCTCGCCGTGCAGGAACTGGCTGAACTGCCAGGAGGCGTAGTGCTTGCGCAGTTCGCCCTTGTCGCGGTCGGTGAGCTTCGCCCAGTGCTTCGTGCCGTAGAGGGACATCGACTCATCGGGCGTGCCGAGCGGGTCGTACGGGTCGACTTCGAGATCCCAGTCGATTCGCTTCTGGCCGTCCCACTGCTTGTCCTTGCCCTTCTGGTACAGGGCGAGCAGCCGGTCACGACCGTCGTCGTACTCCCAGCTGAAACGTGCCGCCCCGGAGGCCGGTACCTGCCAGAGGGGGTCTCCCGAGTCCTTGGCGTACAGCTCATGCGTCGGCATACATCGCAGGCTCACACGGGGTAGACGCGTCGTCAACAAGTCGGACGCAGGGGATTGACGAGCTTGCTGACAAGCAGTCTCATAAGACGTGACCGCCGGTAACCCTTGAAGCAATCCCGTACGACGAGGTGGGAACAGCCATGACGACGGTGACGGAAGACGGACTCGATGGTCTCCGCGACGCGCTCGGTCTGCTCAAGGACCGGGAGCAGGTGGCCGAGCGGTTGCTCGATTCTTCCGCCAAGCACTCCTTCGACCCGGACAAGGAGCTGGACTGGGACGCGCCCTTCGAGGAGGGCAAGTGGTTCTGGCCGCCGGAGCTGGTGTCGCTGTACGACACCCCGATGTGGCGGCGGATGAGCGAGGAGCAGCGGATCGCGCTGTCGCAGCACGAGGCCGCCGCGCTCGCGTCCCTGGGCATCTGGTTCGAGATCATCCTGATGCAGCTGCTGGTGCGGCACATCTACGACAAGGCGGCCACGAGTGCGCACGTGCGGTACGCGCTGACCGAGATCGAGGACGAGTGCCGGCACTCCAAGATGTTCGCCCGGCTGATCTCGCGCGGGCAGACGCCGTACTACCCCGTGAGCCGGGCGCACCTGAATCTCGGGCGTCTGTTCAAGACCATCTCGACCACGCCGGGGTCCTTCACGGCGACGCTGCTCGGCGAGGAGATCCTCGACTGGATGCAGCGGCTGACGTTCCCGGACGAGCGGGTGCAGACGCTCATCCGGGGGGTCACGCGCATCCATGTCGTGGAGGAGGCGCGGCACGTGCGGTACGCGCGGGAGGAGCTGCGGCGGCAGATGGTCACGGCGCCGCGCTGGTCGCAGGAGTTCACCCGGGTCACCTCCGGAGAGTTCGCGCGCGTCTTCTCCGTCGCGTTCATCAATCCCGAGGTCTACACGAATGTCGGGCTCGACAAGCGCGAGGCCATCGCTCAGGTCAAGGCGAGTGGGCATCGGCGTGACGTGATGCAGACCGGGGCGAAGCGGTTGACGGACTTCCTGGACGACATCGGGGTGCTGCGGGGGGCCGGGCGGCGGCTGTGGAAGTCGTCGGGGTTGCTGGCCTGAGTTTTCGCTCCCTCCCACCCTGCCCGTCCCGTACCTGGGGGCTCTGCCCCCAGACCCCCGGGTTCTCCTTCCGCCGCGAGTGAGTGGGGGCTGGTCGCGCAGTTCCCCGCGCCGCTGACGGGGCGCACCGTTCGCGGCAGCCCCGAGGGACCGGACAGGCAGGGGCGGTGGGGGCGCATACACGGATACGCTGCCGACATGACCTCCGACGCTCCCATCCGCGCGTACCGACGGCTGAGTGTCGAGGAGCGGCGCAGTCAGCTGCTCGAGGCTGCGCTGTCCCTCTTCGCGCACCGCGCGCCCGAGGAGGTCTCGCTGGACGACGTGGCGGAGGCGGCGGGGGTGTCCAGGCCGCTGGTCTACCGGTATTTCCCGGGCGGCAAGCAGCAGCTGTACGAGGCCGCTCTGCGGTCAGCGGCCGAAGAGCTGGAGCACTGTTTCGCGGAACCCCCGGAGGGACCGCTCACCCAGCGGCTGTCCCGGGCGCTCGACCGCTATCTCGCGTTCGTGGACCACCACGACGCCGGGTTCAGCGCCCTGCTGCAGGGCGGAAGCGTCGTCGAGACGTCTCGGACCACGGCCATAGTGGACGGGGTGCGGCGGGCCGCCGCCGAGCACATTCTCGATCATCTGGCGGTCGACGATCCCGGGCCGCGGCTGCGGATGACCGTTCGGATGTGGATCACCGCCGTGGAGGCCGCTTCGCTGATCTGGCTCGACGAGAACAAGGAGCCGCCGCTCGACGAGCTGCGGGACTGGCTCGTCGAACAGTTCGTGGCGGCGCTCGCGGCGACCGCGGGCCGCGATCCGCAGGCCGCGGCGGTGGTGAAGGCCGCGCTCGCGCTGGAGACGGCGGACGGGGCCGTGGGAGCGATGGCCCGTCGGGTGCTCCCGGTGATCGGGGACGCGGCGCGTCTGCTGTGACGGCGGTGACCGTGGTGTTTGTGACACTGGTTGCGTGAAGAGCGAAGACACTCCCTTTGTGGGCGGCCCGCTGGACGGCCGCGTGCTGCCCGTCCTGCTCGGCCCCACCGGACATCCGCCGAAGACCTACCGGGTTCCGGTGCCGGACGCGCACGGCGGGCCGCCCACCGTGCTCGTCTACCGGCGCGTGCAGGCGAGCCGGAGCAAGCGGCTGGGGCTGCATCAGGGGTGGAAGTACGAGTACGACCCCGAGGGGAAGCAGGGGCGCGGGCCGAAGTGGCCCTGGTCGAAGACCGAGACCAAGGCCGAAGGACAGAGCGACGCCACGCCGGACCCCCACGCCGACGAGTGAGCTTCTTGGGCTGAACCGACCAGCCCGCGCGCGCTCGGGATGCGAGCGCCCGATCCTGCCGGTGCGAGGTGGATGTACCACCCCAGCACCGGAGGTGATGACGTGTCAGGAAGGCTTCTGCGCCTGGTGTGTACGGCGGCGGTGACGGCCGGGGCGCTCCTCGCGCCCACGCCCGCGACGGCCGTCCCGGATCCCGGTCCCGCGACGGGCGCGGCCGTCGGCGAACCCGGACAGCGTTCCGTCGCCGCATTGCTGACGGACCTTCAGCGGCTGTACAGGGATGCCGAGCGGGCCACCGAGACGTACAACGGGACCGCGGAGAAGCTGAAGGAGCAGCGCGCCGAGGTCTCCCGGCTCGACGCCGGCCTCGCCAAGGCCCGCCTCTCGCTGCACGACAGCCGCGGCGCCGCGGGGCGGCTCGCCCGGCAGCAGTACCAGAACAGCGGCGAGATCTCCTCGTACGTACGGCTGCTTCTCGCCCGCGATCCGCAGCACGCCCTCGACGAGGGGCACCTGATCGGGCAGCTGTCGCTGGAACGGGCCGGGACCGTGGAACGGGTGGTCGGCAGCGAGCGGAAGGCCGACGCGCTCGCGCGTGCGGCCCGCAAGGCGCTCGACGGTCAACTCACCCTCGCCCAGCGGCAGAAGAAGGAGCGCGACGACGTACGCAAGCGGCTCAAGGACGTCGAGGAACTGCTCGCCTCGCTGACCGTCGACCAGCTCGCCGAGCTGGACAGGTTCGAGAAGTCGGGGGCGGCCGAGGCGCAGAAGAAGTTCATGGCCTCGGGGGCCCTCAGCAGCAAAAAGCGCCCCTCGCAGGAGGGCGAGGCAGCGCTGCGGTACGCCGTGCGCCAGATCGGGAAGCCGTACCAGTGGGGTGCGCAGGGCCCGAAGTCGTACGACTGCTCCGGCCTGACCTCGCAGGCGTGGCAGCGCGCCGGACAGCCCATTCCCCGCACCAGCCAGGAGCAGTGGGCCCAGCTCCCGAGAATCCCGCTGAGCGAACTGCGCCCTGGGGACTTGGTGATCTATTTCCCGGAGGCCACACATGTGGCGATGTACCTCGGCGACGGCATGGTCGTGCAGGCGCCGCGGCCGGGGACGAAGATCAAGGTTTCGCCGATCGCCGCCAATCCGCTGCTGGGCGCGGTACGCCCCGACCCCGGCGGGCAGCCCCTGCGGCGGTACAGGCCGCCGAAGCTCCCCCAGGGGGCCACGAGTGGATCCAACGAGGGATACAGAAGCGCCCCGTGAGGGGCGCGGGGCTGTGACCTCATGCGGCTCCGCCGCGTGGGTGCGACCAGCCGCAGCGAACCCGCACCCGAAACCAGACTCAGGCCCCTGTCACACAAGGAGGACGTCGTCGACCCCATGAAGACCCGGTTGCCGTTGTCCGCCGTGCCTCGACTCGCCGGTGCAGTGGTCGTCGGAGTGGCGATCGGCGCGATCGCAGGCTTCCTGACCGACGCCCCGCTGGGCATTCTCGCCGGCATCGCCGCCACCGAGGCGCTCTTCGTCGTGGCGGGCTTGAAGGTGTTGTGGCCCATGGACGCAGCCACCACTCACCGCAACGCCCAGCGCGAGAACTTCCGCCCCCTCGCCGAGGAAGTCATCGTCGTCACGGCCGCTCTGTTCGCGCTGGTCAGCATTGTTGTCCTGCTCCTGCGCGGGAAATCCGCGGACAGTCACGCTGCGGCCGCGACAGCGGCTGCGGGTGTGTTCATGGGCTGGGCATCACTGCACCTGATGTACTCCACCCGCTACGCATACCTCTTTTACGCGAAGCCGGCAGGCGGTATCGACTTCAACTCCGAACACCCCCCTGCGTACGCCGACTTCCTTTATTTCAGTTACAACCTCGGGATGACCTACCAGGTCTCCGACACCAGCGTCTCAAGTGCACAAATCCGTACAGTAGTGCTCCGCCACTGCCTGCTGTCCTATGTCTTCGGTACCAGCATCCTGGCCACCACGATCAATCTGGTGACCGGAATCGTCACCAGGTGAGCGCAGTGCTCCTGAATACCTCGGCTGCGACCTAGGGCCTGTCCGGCGGCTGGGGAAGATCGTCGAGGAAATCCACGGTCGGTACATAGAAAAGGCAGCCGGTGGTCGCCCTCGAGAAGTCGAGGATCCTGTCGTGGATCCCGGGACGGTCACCGAGGAACATGTTTCGCAGCATCCGTTCGGTCACCTCAGGCGTGCGCGCGTAGCCGATGAAATAGGTGCCGAATTCCCTCTTGCCGATCGTCCCGAACGGCATGTTCTCCCGCACGATCTTCTGCTCGTTGCCGTCCTCGTCCGTGATGGTGTTGAGGGCGACATGGGAATCCGGGGGCTTGACCTCGTCGGGCATTTCCATGTTGGCCAGCTTGCTTCGGCCGATGACGTTCTCCTGCTCTTGTGTGGTCAACGCGTTCCAGGCCACGAGATCGTGGAGGTACTTCTGGACGATCACGTAGCTACCGCCCATGAAGTGCTCGTCCTCGGCACCGACGAGCACCGCGTCGGCGGCCGCCTGGTAGCCGGGATTCTCACTGCCGTCGACGAAACCCAGCAGGTCGCGCTCGTCGAAGTACTTGAAGCCATGTACTTCGTCGACCATCGTGACCGCTCCGGCAAGTCGCCCGGCGATCAGCCGAGCCAGTTCAAAACAGAGGTCCATCTCGTGGGCGCGCAGATGGAAGAGGACATCCCCCGGCGTCGACGGAGCCTTGTGGATGGGCCCTTCCAACGGCACGAAGGGATGCAGGTCACGAGGGCGCGGACCGGCGAACAGCCGATCCCAGGCGTGGGAGCCGACACCGACGACGCAGCTGAGCTCGGCGTACGGGGCGCGATAGCCCACCGACCGCAGCAAACCCGCCACATCTTCGAGCAGGTCACGGACGGTGGCCTCGCCGCCGGGGACGATCGTGCCCACGAGGAAAACGGCGGTCTTGGCCGGTGGGACGATCACGCGCTGCGACTCAAACACGAAGCCGGCCTCCTGCCTATCGCGATAACGACGGTACGCCCTGCGGGTCGACCTTGCCCTCCGCAGGCCACAGTCCTGCTCCCGTGATGTGTGCTCCGAAAGCCGCCTGGCGAGGGGTGATCAACCGGCATAGCCTGAGTGGAAGCGTTGAATGTGGACCACGCCCTGAACGGCGAAAGGGTGAGACTCTTGGCCCTCTCGCATGATGAGCCGGAAAGGCCGGAACCCACAGCAGGACCCGAGCCCAAGGGCGAACCGCATTTCCGTCCCTATCACCACCCTGCCGCGGGCTGGGGCGCGGCCAAGAGCGTGAGCCAGGTCCTGGTGCGTGAGGGTGCGCTGGTGGACGGGCCACGGGCGATCATGCGCATGAACCACGAGAACACCGGATTCGACTGTCCCGGGTGCGCGTGGCCGGACGACACCAAGGGCCTGCATCTGGACATCTGCGAAAACGGAATCAAGCACGTCACCTGGGAGATGACCCGGAAGCGGGTCGGCCGTGAATTCTTCGCCGCCCACTCGGTGACCGAGCTGTTCGACTGGAGCGACTTCGAACTGGAAGACCAGGGCCGATTGACCGAGCCGATGGTGTACGACGCTGATACGGACCACTACGTGCCGATCAGCTGGAAGGACGCCTTCGCCGTGGTCGGCCGTGCCCTGCGCGAGCTGGACCACCCGAATCAGGCCTCGTTCTACACATCGGGCCGCCTCGGCAACGAAGCCACATTCCTCTATCAGTTGATGGCCCGCGAACTGGGCACGAACAACCTGCCCGACTGCTCCAACATGTGCCACGAGGCCAGCGGCCGCGCTCTTGAGGCCTCCCTGGGTACGGGCAAGGGAACCGTCGACCTCAAGGACTGGGAGAGCGCGGACGCGCTGTTCATCCTGGGAGTCAACGCCGCGTCCAACGCGCCCCGAATGCTGACCGCCCTGGCTGAGGCATACCATCGCGGCGCCCGGATCGTGCACGTCAATCCGCTGGTCGAGGCGGCCGCCACCCGCACCATCGTCCCGCACGACTTCATGGACATGGCCCTCTTCAAATCGACCCGCACCAGCACCCTGAACCTGCAGCCGCGCATCGGCGGCGACATGGCGCTCCTGCGCGGCATGGCGAAGGTGGTCCTGGAACAGGCCAGAACCGAGCCCAAGGCCCTGGACCAGGAGTTCATCGACCGCCATACCGCAGGATTCGAGGACTATCGGGCCTTGTGCGAGGCCACGTCATGGGAGGAGATCGAGAACCAGTCAGGGCTGGACCGGGCCGACATCCTGAAAGCGGCGCGCGTCTACAGCGACGCCGACCGCAGCATCGTCAGCTGGTGCCTGGGCATCAGTCAGCACGAGCACGGCGTGGACACCGTCCGGGAGATCGTCAACCTTCTTCTGCTGCGCGGCAATCTGGGACGCGAAGGAGCGGGACCCTCCCCCGTGCGCGGCCACAGCAACGTCCAGGGAAACCGCACCTGCGGCATCGATCACCGTCCCCCCGACGAGTTCCTGGACCGGCTCTCCGAGGTCTGCGGGATCGAGCCACCCCGTGAGCACGGCCTCGACACGGTCGGCACCATCGAGGCGATGCACCGCGGCGATGTGAAGGTGTTCGTCGGCATGGGCGGCAACTTCGCCCACGCGGCACCCGACACTCCGTACACCTACGCGGCGCTGCGCTCCTGCGATCTCACCGTTCAGGTGAGCACCAAGCTGAACCGCAGCCACCTCGTCCACGGTCGCCAGGCCCTCATCCTTCCGTGCCTGGGCCGCACCGAGAAGGACCATCAGCGGGGCGGCATCCAGAGCACGTCGGTCGAGGACTCGATGAGCATGGTTCATCTGTCCGTCGGCATGAAGCGACCCGCCTCACGGCACCTGCTGTCCGAACCCGCCATCATCGCCGGCATGGCACGTGCGGCCCTGCCCGACAGCCGTACCCGGTGGGAGTGGTACGTCGAGGACTACGACCGCATCCGCGACACCATGGCCCAAGCCCTCGACGGCTTCGAGGACTTCAACCGCCGTGTGCGGCTGCCGCTCGGCTTCCGCATCAAACAGCCCGCCCGCGAACTGGTCTTCCTGACCCCGTCCGGCCGCGCGGAGTTCTCCACGGCACCGCTGCCCGACGTCGTCCCCGCCCCGGGCACCCTGGCGCTGGGCACCATGCGCTCCCACGATCAGTGGAACACCACCATCTACTCGGACAACGACCGCTACCGCGGTGTCAAGAACCTCCGCACGCTCGTCTTCATGAACAAAGACGACATGCGCGAACGCGGCATCTCCGAGTTCGGCCCCGTCAACATCACCAGCATCGCCAAGGACGGCAGCACCCGCTCCCTCGACGGCTTTCTCGCCCTTCCCTACGACATTCCGCGCGGCTGCGCAGCCGGCTACATGCCGGAGATGAACGTCCTGTGCGCGATCAGCGACTACAGCGTCCAGAGCGACCAGCCGCTCATGAAGCACGTCAAGGTGACCATCACCTCCGCCGCCTGAGCACGGAAGGGGCGCACCGTCTCCGGGAAGGAGCCGTCGTGGCGAGGTGGGCATCCCCACTGCACAGCGGGGATGCCCACCTTCCGTTACGCTCCGGCGACCGAGGCCAGGTACGCCTCCGTCTTCTCCGGTTCGAAGAAGAAGTTCTCGAAGTCGGCCGGGTCGTTGAAGCCGTTGGCGAAACGGTCCGCCACAGGCGGCAGCTGACCGGCCGCGCCGATCAGGTTCAGCACGTGCTCCGGCGGCACGCCGAGCATCGCGTTGGTCCACTTGGTGACGTGCTGGGCCGTGTCCCAGTACCGATCGAACGTGGCCTGCATCCACTCCTCGTCGAAGGGCTTTTCACCCTGCTCGAGGATCGAGGCGAGGTACGCGGCCGCGCACTTGGAGGCGGAGTTGGAACCCTGTCCGGTGATCGGGTCGTTCGCCACGACGACGTCGGCGACGCCGAGGACCAGACCCCCGCCGGGGAGGCGGCCGATCGGGTTGCGGACGGTGGGGGCGTACCGTCCCGACAACGTGCCGTTCGCGTCGGTCAGTTCCACCTTCGTGGCCCGCGCGTACTCCCACGGCGTGAACCGCTCCATGAGTTCCAGGGTCAGGGAGAGGTGTTCGGCCGGGTCCTTGACGCCGTTGAAGACGTCGAGCGGGCCGCCGGGTATGCCCTCCCAGAAGAGGATGTCCGCGCGCCCCGAGGTGGTGAGCGTCGGCATGACGAAGAGCTCGCCGACGCCGGGGACCAGGTTGCAGCGGACCGCGTCGTAGTCCGGGTGTTCCGGGCGCGGGCCCAGACCGTGCACGTACGCGACCGCCAACGCCCGCTGCGGCTCGCTGTACGGCGAACGGGAGGCGTCCCGGCCGAACATGGACACGAGCTCGCCCTTGCCGGCCGACACCAGCACCAGGTCGTACGTACGGGAGAAGTAGTCGAGGTCGGAGACCGCGGCGCCGTGGATGACCAACTGGCCGCCGCGCTGCGCGAACGTCTCCATCCAGCCGGCCATCTTCACCCGCTGGTCCACCGACTGCGCGTACCCGTCGAGCTTGCCCACCCAGTCGATCGCCCGCTGGGTCGGCCCCGGGTCGTGTGAGCCGGGGGCCGCCACCGAGACGCCGAGTCCTTCGATCTTCGGGGCCTGGGACTCCCAGAAGTTCAGCTGGAGATCGCGCTCGTGCTGCAGTGCCGTGTCGAACATGCACTGCGTCGACATGACACGGCCGGTACGGATCTCGTCCGCCGTCCGGTTCGACATCAGGGTGACCTCGTACCCGTTCGACTGGAGTCCGAGGGCGAGCTGGAGTCCGGACTGGCCGGCTCCGACGACGAGTATCTTCCGCATGCGCGTCCTAACTCTGCTTACGTCTTATTCGGGGCTCACGTCGAGCGCGTGCCCCACCAGGCCGAGCAGGGTCTCGACAACCGAGATCCGGCGCCTGGCATCCATGATCATGACAGGTATGTGCGTGGGCACCGTGAGGGCCTCACGCACGTCCTCCGGCTCGAACCGCTCGCTGCCGTCGAAGTGGTTGACGGCGACGACGTACGGCAGCCCGCAGCTCTCGAAGTAGTCGAGGGCCGGGAAGCAGTCCGACAGGCGGCGGGTGTCGGCGAGGACCACCGCGCCGATCGCGCCGCGCACCAGGTCGTCCCACATGAACCAGAACCGCTGCTGGCCCGGCGTACCGAAGAGGTAGAGCACCAGGTCGTCGTCGAGCGTGATACGGCCGAAGTCCATGGCCACGGTGGTGGTCAGCTTGTCCGGCGTGCCGGTGAGGTCGTCGGTGTCCTCGCTGGCCTGGGTCATCAGCGCCTCCGTCTGGAGGGGCGTGATCTCGGAGACCGCGGTGACCAGCGTGGTCTTGCCCACGCCGAAGCCGCCCGCCACGACGATCTTGGTGGCGATCGGCGCGCGGCTGCGATCCGTCTGCCAGGCCTGCAGATCCTCCTCGCCGTCGAGGAGGGGGGCGACGCCCGGGGCGGCGTCAGAGACGACGGAGTCCACTCAGCACCCTTTCCAGCAGAGCGCGGTCCGGCTGTCCCGGGCCGTGACCTGTTCCGTACACACGGATCTTTCCCTGGTCCGCCAGGTCGCTCAGGAGCACCCGGACCACGCCGAGCGGCATCCTGAGGAGGGCGGCGATCTCGGCCACCGTACGCATCCGGCGGCAGAGTTCGACGATGGCCCGCATCTCGGGCATCACCCGGTTGGAGAGGGAGCCATTCGTCAGCTCCTTGCGCTCCTCGGGGGCCTCGAGCGCCGCCACGAACGTCTCGACGAGGAGGACGTGCCCGAAGCGGGTGCGGCCGCCGGTGAGCGAGTAGGGGCGTACGCGGGCGGGTTTGCGGTCACCGCCGCGGACCGGCAGCTTGTTGGGGGTACTCATCGGGCGCTCCCCATCGACTCGGTCTCCAGGGATTTTCGGAGCTCAGTGCGCAGTTCGGGGGTCAGGACGTGTCCGGCACGGCCGACGAAGAGCGCCATGTGGTACGCCACCACGCTCATGTCGCAGTCCGGGGAGCCGTGCACGCCGAGCAGCGAACCGTCGCTGATCGACATGACGAAGAGGCTGCCCGCGTCCATCGCGACCATCGTCTGCTTGACGTTGCCGCCGTCCATCAGCTTGGCGGCGCCGATGGTGAGGCTGCCGATGCCGGAGACGATGGTGGCGAGGTCGGCGGAGGACCCCTTGGGGCCCGTCGGCCGGTCCGTCTGGGCCGTCCTCGCCTCCGCGTTTCTGCCGGGGTCGGAGGAGAGCAGCAGCAGGCCGTCGGAGGAGACGACCGCGACCGACAGGAGGCCCGGCACCTCCTCGACGAGATTCGTCAACAGCCAGTGCAGATTGCGGGCTTCACTGCTCAGGCCGAAGGTACTGGGCGCGGTCAACTGCTTGCCTCCTCGACTGTGCCCCCCGATGCTTCTACGTCCTGTGCGTGCGCGCCCGGCGTGGATCCTGCGGACGCGTGCGCTGTGGGCGCCTGTGCTGCGGGTGCGTTCATCTCGGCCGTCTGTTCGGCGATCTCCGCCTCCACATCTCGTCGGCCCTCCGTCGCGCCCCGGTGAAAACCGCCGAGCCTGCGGCGCAGGGCCTCGGCGTCCACGCCGCCCGTGCGCGGCCTCGGGACCGGCGCGGGCGCGGAGATCTTGGGCGTCCGTTTGGGCAAGCCCTTGTCGGTGAGCCGCGGGCCCTCGTCCGGGATCCGTTCGTGGGTGTCGGGGCCGATGGCGTAGGGATCGGTGGTGGTCCGGGCGGGGAGGTGGACTTCCGGGGCGGGGTGGGCAGGGGCCGCTTCCGGGGCGCGCCCGGGAGCGGGTGCTTCCGCCCGGGGCTCCGGGAGCAGAAGCTCCATCGTGGTCTCGGGGGCGAGCTCCGGCTCGGACGCCGGCCCGGGCGGGAGCTCGGGCTCGGATGCCGGCTCGGGCTCGGGCGGGAACTCGGGCTTGCGCGTGAGCTCGGGTTCGTAGGAGGCCTCGGGCTTGCGCGTGAGCTCGGGTTCGTACGAGGCCTCGAGTTCGGGGGCGGCCGCTTCCGCACCGGGCTCCGGGGCGTCCTCGCGTACCGTCTCTTCCGCCGCGGAAGCCTCCCGTACGGCCTCTTCCGCCGCGGCGATCAGTGGGTCCTCGTCGCCCGCGGGTTCCGATGCCGTCAGGGCCGACCGGCCCCGCAGGACGTTGGAGTTGGCCTCCGCGTCGGCGCCGGGCAGCGACACCGAGGACGCGCTGCCGACGAGCCGGGGGGCCGTGGGGGCGGTGACCGCGGGCGCGGCGGCGAGCATCGCCTTCGGCAGGACCACCACGGCGGCGACACCGCCCTGCTTCTGCTCGCGCAACTGCACCCGCACGCCGTGCCGGTGGGCGAGCCGGGCCACCACGTACAGGCCGAGCCCGAGACCGTCGCCGCCCTCCAGGTCGTACGCGTCCTCCGGATCGAAGTCCGAGAGGCGGGAGTTGAGCTGGCTCATCCGCTCGGCGGTCATGCCGATGCCCTCGTCGTGCACGGAGAGCATCACCTCGCCGCTCTCCAGGAGCCAGCCGGAGACCTCGACGGGGAGGTCGGGCGGCGAGAACGACGAGGCGTTCTCCAGGAGCTCGGCCACGAGGTGGCTGATGTCGTCGGCGGCGAAACCGGCGAGGTGCGCGTGCGGCGGCAGCGCGGCGATGCGGACACGCTCGTACCGCTCGATCTCGCTCACCGCGGCGCGCACGACGTCGACGAGCGGGACGGGACCCGCGTGGTGCTGGACGTGCTCCGCGCCCGCGAGGACGAGCAGGTTCTCGCTGTGGCGCCGCATGACGGTGGCGAAGTGGTCGAGCTTGAAGAGCGTGGCGAGGCGGTCCGGGTCCTGCTCGCGCTCCTCCAGGCCCTCGATGACGCCGAGTTGGCGCTCCACGAGGCCGAGGGTGCGCAGCGCGAGGTTGACGAAGGTGCCGTGGATGGTGCCGCGTACCTGCTCCAAGTGGGCGGCCGCGTCGGCGAGTTCGGCACGCAGCCTGTCGCGCTCGTCGGCCATCAGCTGACGCTGCCCGATGAGGTGCTTGCGGTCGCCTTCGAGCGTCGCGAGCCGCTCGTGGAGCGCGGCGGCGTGCGCGTGCAGCGCGTTGACGGAGCGGACGACCTGGGCGAACTCGTCGTTGCGGCCGGTGAACTTGACCGGTTCCTCGGCACCCGGGTCCGCGGCGAGGCGGGCCGAGCCGAGCCGCAGCACCGCCAGCGGGCGGGTGAGGGTGCGGGCCATGGCCATCGAGACGCCGACCGCGACGAGCAGCAGCGTGCCGATGAGGGCGATCCGGATCTCCAGCGCGGTGACGTCGTCGTCCCGCAGCTGTTCGAGGTCCTTGGTGCGGTGGTCGTTGAGCGAGGCCTCGGCGCCGCGCATCAGCTCGACACGGGCCGACAGGGCCGCGTCCAGCTTCTTGGCGCTGGTGTCGAGTTCGGCGTCGGAGAGCGTCGGCTGGTCGGTGAGGCTCGCGAGGTACTTGTCGGCGGTGCCGACGTCGGGCCCGGTGACAGTGGAGTCGTACGAGTCCTTGGCAGCCTTGGGCGCCGTCTCGTGGAAGTCGGCGAGGGCCGCGTCCGAGCGGAGCCGGGCCTGCTGGGCGGCGGCGCTCAGCGCGTCGCGCTGCTTGGTGTCGGCGGCCGAGGAGGTGCTCGTGGTGGCCGCCAGACCGGTGATCGGGTTGATCGTGGTCTGGGTGGTGCGCGGGATGTTGAGAGCAGCGAGGAGCAGTCCGCGGGCGGCGGCGGACTGCTGGACGGCGGAGTCCAGCTCGGCGAGGGCGTGCGCGCCGGAGCCCGCGCGGGGCGGCAACTGGTCGGCCAGGTCCTCGGCGAGGGCGTGGAGTTCGGTGATGGCGCCGGAGTACGCCTGATGCGCTTCGAGAGCGGTGCTCTTCCCGGTGAGCGCCGCTCTGCGCAGGGAGGCGATGGAGTCGAGGTCCTTCAGCAGCGTGGCCGGGGCGTCCTCGTCCGCCCGCAACTCCTCGACCTGCCGGTCGACGCGCGCGCCGCGCTGCTCGGAGGGGGCCTTGGCCTTGGGCCGCCCCGCGGCGACGTACGAGGTGACCTCGTCCCGCTCGTCGGCCAGCGAGTGCGCCAGGGTCAGCGCCTGCTGGGTCCGCTGCGCGAGCGTCACCAGGTTCTGGGAGTCGTTCAGTTGCCCCGAGGCGGCCAGCACCGTCGGGGCCCCGGCACCGGCGATGGCGGCCGCGACGACCGCCACGGCGACGATCAGCCGGTTGCGTACGTGGGCGGGTCGGCCCCTGCCCGCGGAGTCGGCGGTGTCGCCGGTGGCACCGCCCCCGGTTGAGCTGGAGGCCGTCTGCTTGCCTGTGCGCCTCGGCCGCGTCTTCTGCACCGGTGCTCGCATTCCTGACTCGTGTACCCATGGGCCCGGGTAATGACGTCCCGTCAACTGGGGCGTCCGCCCGGTACGGCTCCCGACCCTCCCAGTGCCGGTGGGCAGTGGTCCCGCATCATCTGGCCCGCCACCCGAAGGAGTGAACCTCGGACCGGAGTTGGCGGGCAAGTTCCTCCGGCGCGTGCGACGGCCTTGACCGGCGGGCCGGTTGGACGTCGGCGACGCGCTTTGGCAGTATTCGCCGCCACGCTTCACCGGAGTCGATCATTCCATGCCAAACCCGGCGCCTGAGCTGGTGCTCAGCACCTGTTCGGCAATGGATGCCAGCCTTTCGTGGACCTTGTGAAGGGCTCGTGCAGACTGGCCGGATGCGCACTGAACTCGTCTCGGAGCCCGGTGACCCGGACCGCCCCAATGAGGACTTCGCATCGGTCGGACTTCCGGCCTCAGGACAGGGGGGTTCCCTGGTCGTCCTGGACGGCGTGACGCCCCCTCAGGGCGACTACGGCTGTCTGCATTCCGTCGCCTGGTTCTCCGCGCGCCTCGGCGGAGCCCTGACCGAACTGTCCCTTTCCCGTCGGGATCTGACCCTCCCGGAGATCCTGTCCGGGGCCATTCGCCGGGTGGCCGACACCCATGCCGACACCTGTGACCTTTCTCACCCACGAACACCCCAGGCAACCGTGGTCCTCGCGAGGTGGTCCGCCGCCGAGGTCGAGTACCTGGTCCTCTCGGACTCCGCCCTGCTGGTCGAGTCCCCCACGGGCGAGGTGACCGCACTCCTGGACGACCGCCTCTCCCGCCTCCCCCGGGCCTCCCTCGCCACGGACGCCGTCGCCGACACGACCGTCCGCAACAAGGACGGCGGCTTCTTCACGGCGGCGGCGGACCCCTCGGTGGCCTCCCGCGCGGTGACCGGCAGGCTGCCACGCCCATCCGTCCGCGCCCTGACCGCCCTCACGGACGGCGCCACCCGCTGGGTGGAGAAGTTCCACGAAGGCGACTGGGCCGCCCTGTTCACCCTCGTACGAAAGGACGGCACCCAGGCGCTCGTCGACCGCGTACGGGCACTGGAGACCGCGGACGCACAGGAGCGGGTGCATCTGCGGCGGAGCAAGACACATGACGATGCGACGGTGGTGTTCGTGGAACTGTGAGCTCGTGGAGCTGGGAGCCGGCGAGTCCGATTCCCGGGGCCGGGAATGCCGGGAAGCCCAAGCCGGACCACTCGGCGACGCGCGGGGGTCCGTGAACCTCAAGCCGGACCTGGGCCCGCCAGGCGTGAGCCGGAGCGGGGCCGGTGAGCGTGAGCCGGACCGGGCCCGGTGAGCGTGAGCCGGCGCGGGGCCCGGTGAGCGTGAGTTGGCGCGGGCCCGGTGAGCGTGAGTTGGCGCGGGGCCCGGTGAGCGTGAGCCCGACCGGCGGCTAGCGCTGCTGCTCCATCCCCGTGTTCAGCTGGTGCAGCAACCGTGCCAGTTCCGCGACCTCGCGAGGGTCCCAGCCCGCGAGCTGCCGGACGTAACGGGCCCGGCGGGCCTCCCGGACCTTCCGGAAGCGCTCGCGGCCCTCCTCCGTGAGGTGGACGAGCCAGGCGCGGCCGTCGGCGGGGTCGGGCTCGCGGGCGACGAGGCCGAGGTCTTCGAGGGCACGGAGCTGACGGGACATCGTGGCCTTGCCGACGCCGATGTAGGCGGCGAGCTCCGTGGCACGCTGCCGCCCGCACTCCTCCAGCCGGAAGAGGAGCCCGTACGCGGAGGATTCCAGGTCGGGATGGACCTCACGGGCCATCTCCCCGGAGGAGGCACGGGCGCGCCGCAGGAACACGGTCAACTCGCGTTCCAGCGCCGGGAATTGCTGGTCCACACCACTTCCCGACGCCGCGGATTCGACACGCTGCCCGCCGCCGTTTCCGTTGTCGTGCACGTCAGCACCCCTGACCCGGTTTCCCGATTCTGAAAGTTTCCGCCAAAATCCGCCATTGCCGCAGCTCCGCCAGTATTTCGCAGGCGTAGACCAACGGCAGCCTCCGGGCCCTCTTCCCACGCCGTCTTCTACGTGCGTAGCTTCTTTATCAGGCAATCACTGGCATGCCCACGCCATCGACAGGTCGACGAGGACTTGACCCCCCACACAGGCCGGCGCGTGCCGTCAGCGTTCCCCCCACCGAGCACCACCGTGCACCACCGAACTCTTCGGAGGCACGACATGCCCGTGCACAGACACAGACCCGCAACACCCCACCGCCTGCGCCCGCTCGCGGTAGGAATCCTGCTCACCGCCTTCTCCCTCCTGTTCACCCTCCCCTCCTCCGCCGCCGACACCCCCGCCCGGGGTTCCGCCCACATGGGCATGGGTGTTGTCGCGCACGACGGTCAGGGCGGTACGCCGAGCAGTGGTGACGCCACGCAGACGGAAGGCGTGGACGTCTCCGGCTACCAGGGCAACGTCGCCTGGTCGACCCTGTGGAGCAGCGGGGTCAGGTGGGCCTACACCAAGGCGACCGAGGGCACGTACTACACGAACCCGTACTTCGCCCAGCAGTACAACGGCTCGTACAACGTCGGCATGATCCGCGGCGCGTACCACTTCGCGACCCCCGACACGACGACCGGCGCCACGCAGGCGAACTACTTCGTCGACCACGGCGGCGGCTGGTCGAAGGACGGCAAGACGCTGCCCGGCGCGCTCGACATCGAGTGGAACCCGTACGGCGCCGCCTGCTACGGCAAGACGCAGAGCGCCATGGTCAGCTGGATCAGCAGCTTCCTCAACCAGTACAAGGCGCGCACCGGGCGCGACGCGGTGATCTACACGGCCACCAGTTGGTGGACCCAGTGCACGGGCAACTACGGCGGCTTCGCCTCCGCCAACCCGCTGTGGATCGCGCGGTACGCCTCCGACCCCGGCACGCTCCCCGCCGGCTGGTCCTACTACACGATGTGGCAGTACACCTCGTCCGGACCGACCGTCGGCGACCACGACAAGTTCAATGGGGCGCTCGACCGGGTGGTCGCACTGGCCAACGGCTGAGACAGCACCTCCCCGGCCGGGGATCCGGGGGTTACCCCCCGGGAAGACACAGCAACGGGGCCCTCGACCGGGTGGTCGCACCGGCCAACGGCCGACACTCCCGTGCGTGGGCACCGCGCGTACGGCGAAGGCCCGGGCCTCCCTCACGGGACCCGGGCCTTCCCTTTCCGGTCGCGTCCGTCACGCCGCGATCGGAACCTCCGGCGTCGCGCCGTTCGTCGCCGGCGACAGCGCCAGCTCCAGGGCCTGTCGGACATCCGTGACGGCGTGGACGTCGAGCTTCTCCAGGACCTCGGCCGGGACATCGTCCAGGTCGGGCTCGTTGCGCTTCGGGATGATGACCGTTGTGACACCCGCGCGGTGCGCGGCGAGCAGCTTCTGCTTCACCCCGCCGATGGGCAGGACACGACCCGTCAGCGAGACCTCACCCGTCATCGCCACGTCGGTGCGGACCAGGCGGCCGGACAGGAGCGAGGCCAGCGCGGTCGTCATGGTGACGCCCGCACTCGGTCCGTCCTTCGGGACCGCGCCCGCCGGGAAGTGGATGTGCACGCCCCGGTCCTTCAGGTCGCCCACCGGCAGTTCGAGCTCAGCGCCGTGCGACCTGAGGAAGCTCAGCGCGATCTGCGCCGACTCCTTCATCACGTCGCCCAACTGCCCCGTCAGGGTCAGGCCCGCCGCGCCCGTCTCCGGGTCGGCCAGCGACGCCTCGACGTAGAGCACGTCTCCGCCGGCGCCCGTGACGGCCAGACCGGTGGCGACACCGGGCACCGCCGTGCGGCGCTCGGCCGGGTCCTGGGCGGACTCGGGCACGTGGTGCGGCCGGCCGATCAGACCGCGCAGATCCGCGTCCGTGACCGTGAACGGCAGCTCCCGCTCGCCGAGTTCGTGCTGGGCCGCCACCTTGCGCAGCAGCCTCGCGACGGCCCGCTCCAGGTTGCGTACACCCGCTTCCCTCGTGTACTCGCCGGCGAGCTTGCGCAGCGCGCTCTCGTCCAGCGCGACCTCGTCGGGCTGCAGACCGGCCCGCTCCAGCTGGCGCGGCAGCAGGTGGTCCCGGGCGATGACGACCTTCTCGTCCTCGGTGTAGCCGTCGAGGCGGACCAGCTCCATACGGTCGAGCAGGGCCTCCGGGATGGCTTCCAGGACGTTCGCCGTCGCGAGGAACACGACGTCGGACAGGTCGAGTTCGACCTCCAGGTAGTGGTCGCGGAAGGTGTGGTTCTGCGCCGGGTCGAGGACTTCGAGCAGGGCCGCGGCCGGGTCGCCGCGGAAGTCGGAGCCGACCTTGTCGATCTCGTCCAGCAGGACCACCGGGTTCATGGACCCGGCCTCCTTGATGGCGCGGACGATACGGCCGGGCAGCGCGCCGACGTACGTACGCCGGTGTCCGCGGATCTCGGCCTCGTCCCGTACGCCACCGAGGGCGACGCGGACGAACTTGCGGCCCATGGCGTGCGCGACGGACTCGCCGAGCGACGTCTTGCCGACACCGGGCGGGCCGACCAGCGCGAGCACGGCACCGCCGCGCCGCCCGCCGACCACGCCGAGCCCGCGCTCGGAGCGCCGCTTGCGCACCGCGAGGTACTCGGTGATCCGCTCCTTCACGTCCTCCAGACCGGCGTGCTCGGCGTCCAGGATCGCCTTGGCGCCCTGGATGTCGTACTCGTCCTCGGTCCGCTCGTTCCACGGCAGTTCGAGCACGGTGTCGAGCCAGGTCCGGATCCAGCTGCCCTCGGGCGACTGGTCGCTGGACCGCTCCAGCTTGTCGACCTCCTTGAGCGCGGCCTCGCGGACCTTCTCGGGGAGGTCGGCGGCCTCGACGCGGGCGCGGTAGTCGTCGGACTCCTCCGCGTCCGAGGACTCGCCGTTCAGCTCGCGCAGCTCCTTGCGGACGGCTTCGAGCTGGCGCCGCAGCAGGAACTCACGCTGCTGCTTGTCGACGCCTTCCTGTACGTCCTTGGCGATGGACTCGGCGACATCCTGCTCGGCCAGGTGCTCACGGAGCTGCTCGGTGGCGAGCTTCAGCCGGGCGACCGGGTCACCGGTCTCCAGCAGCTCCACCTTCTGTTCGAGAGACAGGAACGGAGAGTAACCGGAATTGTCGGCAAGAGCGGAAACGTCATCAATTTGCTGTACACGGTCCACGACCTGCCAGGCGCCGCGCTTGCGCAGCCAGCTGGTGGCGAGGGCCTTGTACTCCTTGACCAGGTCGGTGACCCGGCCGGGCAGCGGGTCGGGCACGGTCTCGTCGACCCGGGTGCCCTCCACCCACAGTGCGGCACCGGGACCGGTCGTCCCCGCGCCGACCTTCACGCGCCCACGCCCGCGGATCAGCGCGCCCGGGTCGCCGTCGGCCAGGCGGCCGACCTGCTCGACGGTGCCGAGCACACCGGTGCTCGCGTACGTCCCGTCGATGCGTGGCACCAGCAGCACCTGTGGCTTGCCCGGCGTCGAGCGGGCGGCGGCCTGGGCGGCCTCCACCGCTGCGCGTACATCGGTGTCGTTCAGGTCCAGCGGAACCACCATCCCGGGCAGCACGACCTCGTCGTCGAGCGGCAGCACGGGCAGGGTGAGCGGTGTGGACGTCGAAGCCATGATCTCCCCTTCGGCAGTCAAGTTGAGCTATGCCGACTCAATGCACGTGAGCCTTCGATTGTTCCCCAGGGGCTGTTCGCTGTCAGCGATCACCTCTGCGATCACCTCTCCCCGCGCCCGCGCCAGGCCCGCGATCGGGATGAACGCCGCGCACGGCCCGGGCGTCACAGGAGCGGCGCCGGATTCGGCTCCACTCCACCGTCTGCCTCCGGGGGGCATCATGCGGTCCGTCAAACTGCTCGTCGTACTCGGCCTGGTCACTGCCGCCGCCGTCGGATGCGGCACCGAAACGACATCCGGCGGCGACAAGGTCCGTGACGGCGGCACCGCCGCCGACCAGGAGCGCGCCCGTCAGGTCGCCGCCGCCTGGGAGGGCTCCGAGGCGGCGCGGGTGTGGCAGCGGGGCTACTACCCGCTCGGCGATGCCGTTCAGCTCCCCGAGGGGGCCTTCCACGACGACGCCGACAAGCGCGCGTACATCACCCAGAACTTCGAACTGCGCGGCTCTCTTCCCGAGACGCCGGTGAAGAAGGGGAAGATCCGGTGGCCCGGCGGCGACTCGCTGGCCGTCCCGGTCGCCTCGGCGCGAGCGGCGTACGAGAAGCTCGACCGGGGCGGGAACCCCGGTCCGGCCCTCACCGTGACCGGTGCCCGGCTCGCCGACATGACCCTGCTGACCAGCCGGGGGGCGGCGACGGTGCCCGCCTGGCACTTCACGATCAAGGGCTACGACACCCCGCTCAAGCGCGTCGCGGTCACCCCGTCGAAACTCCCCCGGCCCCCGATCGAGCCCGTGCCGCGGCAGACGGCCGAGCTCGGGCCGCTCGCCGGGCTGGACACGGTCGCGGAGGACGGCCGGACGCTCACTCTGCGGGCACAGCACGGAGCATGCGACGACGGCCCCGCCGTCGATGTACTGGAGACCGGGGGCAGCGTGGTGTTCTCGGCCTCGATCCGCGGCGTCTCCGACGGCCCCTGCACGGACAACCTGCTCATCGAGAAGGTGACGGTGAAACTGGACCGCCCGGTCGGCGACCGCATGCTCCTCGACGCGTTCACGGGCAGGCCCGTGCCCTACGAGCAGCCCCACGCCACCTCACCGACCTGGAGCTGACTGAGCGCGGACGGCACGCGGCGAGCCGGGCCACCACGCTTCGCAAGGGCACCGCCACACGCCCGCAACGGCGTTCACAGGCAACCCCTGCAAACTGCAGGCTCATTCACAGCCAGTGGGACCGCAAGACGGGGGCGAACGGCACCATGGGGGACGAAATGGGCGAGGAGCGGCGGGGGCGTCCGGGGCGGCGCGGGGTGATCGCCGGGGCCGGGGCGGTGGTGGCGGGGGTCGGCGCGCTGGCGGTCCGGGCGGCGGATGGCGACGGGGGCGGGGCCGAGGGGAAGTCTCCGGTGGCGCGTACGGCGGCGCCGGTCGTCGGCCGGGCGCCCGCCACCACGCCGGGCACATCACCGACGCCGGGGGCATCCCCCCATACCCGGCCCGACCACCGCCCCAACATCCTGCTCGTCGTCACCGACGACCAGCCCAAGGAAACCGAGTGGGCGACCCCGGGGACCCTCGACTGGCTCGGCGAACACGGCGTGACCTTCGAGCGGGCGCATGCCACCACTCCGCTCTGCGCCCCCTCCCGGGCGTCGATCATGTCGGGGCGGTACGCCCACCACCACGGCGTCCTCGACACCCGCCACCCGGAGCGCCTCGACCAGAACACCACCGTGCAGCGGCAGTTGCACCGGGCCGGCTACCGCACGGGGATGTTCGGGAAGTACCTCAACTACTGGCGTACGGGCATCAACCCGCCGCACTTCGACGAGTGGCTGCTGCAGGAGCCGGTCCGGTACTACAACGGCCACTACAACGACAACGGGACCGTCCGGAACATCCCCGGCTACAACACCACCGTCATCAAGAACCGGACGCTCGATTTCATGGAGCGGTCCCGGGGCGACGAGCGCCCGTGGTTCGCATACGTCGCCACGCGCGCGGCGCACGAGCTGAACATCCCGGAGAAGAAGTACGAGGGGACCCAGGTCCCGGAGTGGGACGGGCGGCCGTCCGTCTTCGAGAGCGACAAGGCCGACAAGCCGCCGTTCCTGCGTGCGGGCGCGGCGCACCACTCGCTCGCCGACGGACAGGCCCTGCGGGCGCGGCAGTTGCGCACGCTGCTGTCCGTCGACGACGCGATGCGGGACTTCCGCGACAAGCTGCGGGCGCTGGGGCAGCTCGACAACACGCTGGTGCTGTTCACGAGCGACCACGGCCTGCTCTGGGGCGACCACGGCTGGCTGCGCAAGTCGGTGCCGTACCGGCCGAGTCTGGAGGTGCCGTTCTACCTGTCCTGGCCGGGCGGTGGCCTGGGCGAGGCCAGGACCGACGACCGGCTCACCGCGCACATCGACATCGCGCCCACGCTCCTCGAAGCGGCCGGGATCAGGCCGGACACCCCGCACGACGGACACTCGCTGCTCGGCACGGAGGACCGCGAGCATCTGCTCGCCGAGTGGTGGTGGAACCGCCAGGACAAGCAGCCGATCCACAGCTGGGCGTCGTACATCGGCAAGACCGAGCAGTACACGGAGTACTACGACCTGCGCCTCGACAAGAAGGGCGGCCTGCCGAGCAGCGCCGGCGACAACGGGGAGGTGGTCTTCCGCGAGTACTACGACCTGCGCGCCGACCCCTACCAGCTGACGAACCGGCTGCACGGGTCGACGGCCGCGCAGGAGCGCCGACTCGGGATCCCGGAGCTGGCCCGACGCCTCACGGCGGCCCGGCGCGGCTGACCGACGAGGGCGGTTACAGGGCGGTGGTTCCCAGGCAGGGCTCCGCCGTCCCGTGCCCGGTCTCTCGAACCACCACCAGCCCACCGTCGGTGCGCGCGGTCCGACCGGCGCCCCGCGCCGCCCGCCACCGCCGCACCAGCGGCCACGTCGAGATTCCGATCGTCAGGGACATCAGGTGCCCCCAGTCGGTCATCGGGTCGGTGAAGGCGAGGAGGTCGCCGACGAGCATCGCGCCGAAGCCGATCAGCACCGGCCAGCGCAGCCACGGCGACAGCAGTCCCGCGAGCGCGCCGACGCTCGCGGCGACGCCGAAGCTGATGCCGTAGTCGAGGCGGTGCAGGGAGCTGTCCGGCAGATGGCCGGCCAGCACCGAGAGCCCGACGGGCATTTCGGTGGCCAGCGTGGCGACCACATGCCCGAGCAGGAAGACACCGGCCGTCCGCAGCCCGCCTATCCGCCGCTCCAATGCGGTCAGGACGACCAGGAACGCGACCGCGTACGGCGAGGTGACCCCGCCCACGATCCACAGCGCGCTCGCGACCAGCACCAGCATCGGGTGCTGCACGAGGTGCGCGACGTCCGTGCTGGATCCCTGGTGCAGGGCGTGTACGAGGGAGGGGTCCGCGTAGTCCCCGATCAGCGACGTGACGACGAGGACAGCCGCGTACCCGAAGGTGAAGGGCGTTCCGAGGGGCGTGGGGAACAGCCGCCAGGGGCGGAGCGCGCGGAGCCGCCGCCGAGCGAGGGCGCCCAGCGAGACGGAGCCGCCTGCCGCACTCCGCCGCGTCGCGAGGGGATGCGGCGCCGCCGCGGTGGTCGGTTCGGGCGTCGAGCCCGGGGCTGATGCCGCCGGTTCGGGCGTCGAGCCCGGAGCCGGTGCCGCCGGTTCGGGCCTCGGGCCCGGAGCCGGTGCCGCCGGTTCGGGCCTCGGGCCCGGAGCTGATGCCGCCGGTTCGGGCCTCGGGCCCGGAGCTGATGCCGCCGGTTCGGGCGTCGAGCCCGGAGCCGGTGCCGCCGGTTCGGGCCTCGGGCCCGGAGCTGATGCCGCCGGTTCGGGCGTCGGGCCCGGAGCCGGTGCCCGCGTGCCCGTGCGGTCGGGCGCCGTGACGGGACCGCCGCGCTGTCGGGGCAGCCCGTCCAGCAGTGGCGCACCCGTCTCCGGGTCCGTGAGCGAGGCCTCAGCCCGCGCGGTCGCACTCGGGTCCACGGTGCGGCGCTCCTTCCGTCACGCCCCACCCTTCGTGTCCCGCACGTCGCTGTCTATGACCGACGCCACGCGAGAGGCGATTCATGGCAATCAGCTGACCACCGCGCCGATCCGCGACAACGGTGAGAGTCGGTGGGCGCTGTCCGGCCCCGCGGCTTGCCTCGCGCGAAAGCGGAACCCGCCCGTCTGCCGGCAGTCACCCGCGGGTGACTGCCGGCAGACGGAAGATCCTCGGGCGTGCACCCGGGGAGGAGGTCAACAGGGCTACTTCCTGATCCACCCACCCTGCGCGCCGCAATGGGGTGGCCCGTCAGGCGAAGAGCCGGTCAGGATGAGGCCCATGTCCATCCCGTACGACACCACCGCACCCACCGACACCCCGGTAGTCATCGACCGTCGCCAGGGCCCGTACGGCGAGGTCGTGCTGCGGCGACACGGCGCGCTGCTGCAGATCATCGCCAACGGGTGCTTCCTGATGGACACCTCCGACGGCCGCTCGGAGCGGCTGCTCGTGGACGCCGCGTACGACGCGCTGGACGGGCGCGCGCGGCCGAGTGTGCTGATCGGAGGTCTCGGCGTCGGGTTCTCGCTCGCGCACGCCGCCGCCGATCCCCGGTGGGGGCGCATCACGGTCGTCGAACGCGAGCCGGCCGTCATCGACTGGCACCTCGACGGACCGCTGTCCGCGCTCTCCTCCGAGGCCCTCGCCGATCCGCGTACGGAAATCGTCGAAAGCGATCTGGTCGCCTACGTCAATGAGATTTCCGACACGTACGACGCGCTGTGTCTCGACATCGACAACGGGCCCGGCTGGACGGTCACTGAAGGCAACGAGGGCCTGTACTCGAAGGGCGGACTGGCCAGCTGCGCAAGGGCTTTGAGGCCCGGCGGGGTGCTCGCGGTGTGGTCGGCGCAGCCCTCTCCGGAATTTGAAGGAACCTTGTGGAATGCCGGGTTCCAGCGGGTGCGTACCGAAGAGATCCCGGTTGCCCGGGGCGTTCCGGACGTCGTGCACCTCGCAGTCAGGCCTGGATAGCCGAGGCACGGTGACTGCCCGTACCCTGCTTCCCTGACGCAGATCATTCAAGCGTCAAGCGCAGTCATGGGATCACCCCACGGATTCCGGAAAGCACACCTCAGGGGCGGGCGATGGAGCAGACACACACCTCCCACAACGGCACGGCGGCGACGCCAGGCGCTCAGCGCCGGGTGCTGGTGGTCGAGGACGACCCGACGATCGTCGACGCCATCGCGGCCCGTCTGCGTGCCGAGGGATTCCTCGTGCAAACCGCGGGCGACGGTCCGGCCGCCGTCGATACCGCCGAGGCCTGGCAGCCCGACCTGCTGATCCTCGACATCATGCTGCCCGGCTTCGACGGCCTGGAGGTCTGCCGCCGCGTGCAGGCCCAGCGCCCGGTGCCGGTGCTGATGCTCACCGCGCGCGACGACGAGACCGACATGCTGGTCGGGCTCGGCGTCGGCGCCGACGACTACATGACGAAGCCGTTCTCGATGCGGGAGCTGGCCGCCCGCGTGCATGTCCTGCTGCGCAGGGTCGAGCGCGCCGTCGTGGCCGCCTCGACGCCGCGCAGCGGGATCCTGCGCCTCGGCGAACTCGAGATCGACCACGCGCAGCGCCGGGTGCGGGTGCGCTCGGAGGACGTGCATCTGACGCCCACCGAGTTCGACCTGCTGGTGTGCCTCGCGAACACCCCCCGTGCCGTACTCTCGCGCGAGCAGCTGCTCGCCGAGGTGTGGGACTGGGCGGACGCCTCCGGTACCCGGACCGTGGACAGCCACATCAAGGCGCTGCGCCGGAAGATCGGCGCCGAGCGGATCCGCACGGTCCACGGCGTGGGCTATGCGCTGGAGACCCCGACTCCCTGAGCCGGGCCTTCGTCGGGAGCTTCTTGAGGGGGCTGATGTGATGAGCGGGCTCGGGCAGCGCGGGGCCGGCGCGCGTGGTTTCGGGGAGCGCGGCAGCGCGGGTCCCTGGGGCGGCGTACGGCCCTTCTCCATCAAGACCAAGCTCGGCACACTGGTCGTCGTCTCGGTCTTCATCACCACCGGTCTGCTGATGATCGCGGTGCGCACCGAGACCGAGCTGCGCTTCATCACGGTCTTCTCGATGATCGCCACACTGTTGATAACGCAGTTCGTGGCGCATTCGCTCACCGCCCCGCTGGATGAGATGAACGCGGTCGCCCGGTCCATCTCGCACGGCGACTACACACGCCGGGTGAGCGACAGCCGCCGCGACGAGCTGGGCGACCTGGCCGAGACGATCAACCTCATGGCCGACGAGCTGGAGGCCCAGGACCGTCAGCGCAAGGAACTCGTGGCGAATGTCTCGCACGAGCTGCGCACCCCCATCGCGGGCCTGCGCGCGGTCCTGGAGAACGTCGTGGACGGTGTCTCCGCCGCCGACCCCGAGACGATGCGTACGGCGCTGAAGCAGACGGAGCGCCTCGGCCGGCTGGTCGAGACGCTGCTCGACCTGTCCAGGCTGGACAACGGCGTCGTACCACTGCGCAAGCGCCGTTTCGAGGTCTGGCCGTATCTGTCGGGCGTGCTCAAGGAGGCCAACATGGTCGCCTCCGCGCGCGCGGGCATCGCCTCGGGCTCCGGCAGTCACACACGCACCGACGTCCATCTGCACCTCGACGTGTCCCCGCCGGAGCTGACCGCGCACGCGGACCCGGAGCGGATCCACCAGGTCGTGGCGAATCTCATCGACAACGCGGTCAAGCACAGCCCGCCGCACGGCCGCGTGACCGTGAAGGCCAGACGGGGCGATCTCCCGGAGTCGCTGGCCCTGGAGGTCCTGGACGAGGGGCCCGGCATTCCGAAGTCGGAGTGGCACCGGGTCTTCGAGCGGTTCAACCGGGGCGGGGTCCCCTCGCCGCACGGTCCGGGCAGCGACGGCGGTACGGGGCTCGGCCTGGCCATCGCGCGCTGGGCGGTCGATCTGCACGGCGGCCGGATCGGTGTGGCCGAATCCCAGCGGGGTTGCCGGATCCAGGTCACCCTTCCGGGACTTCCATCTCTGCCAAGTTGACGTAAAGTTCGAACCGGAGCCACAAGATCCATCGGTGTCCGCACTGGCGGACACGTGTGATCAGGCAGAGGGCCGCGTGAGTCGTGCCGCGAGCCCCGATCGACGTACCCATTCCGGGCCGGAACCCCGCTTGTTTCCCGCCATTTCCACAGCCGAAACACGGTTTCAGCTGCGATCCGATGTGACTTGCGCGACGTTGGACGGGCCCGGCCTGACCTTCTCGGCCATGGAGGCGTAGCCTTTATTTCCGCTGTCCATCACCTTGTGAAGCGGAAGAGGGCGGTTGCCGCCGTGTCGCCACAGTCCCCCAGTAACTCGAGCATCTCGACCGATGACCAAGCCGGGAAGAACCCCGCCGCTGCGTTCGGTCCCAATGAGTGGCTCGTCGACGAGATCTATCAGCAGTACCTCCAGGACCCGAATTCGGTAGACCGAGCCTGGTGGGACTTCTTCGCCGATTACAAGCCGGGCGCCGCCGTCGCCTCGGCTCCGGCGGGTACTGCGGCCGCGGGGGCCGCAGGGACCACCACGGCGCCTCAGGCCGCGCCTGCCGCTCCGGCGGCCCCTGCCGCGCCCGCGGCGCCCGCAGCCCCGGCTCCGGCGGCTCCTGCCGCCGCGCGCCGCGCCCGCTCCGGCGGCCGCTCCCGCGGCACCGAAGCCCGCTGCCGCCCCGGCTCCCGCGAAGGCCGCTCCGGCCGCCGCCAAGCCGAAGGCCGCGCCCACGGTCGCGGCCGAGGCCCCCGAGGGCCCCGAGTTCGTCACGCTGCGCGGCCCCGCCGCCGCGGTCGCGAAGAACATGAACGCCTCGATCGAGGTCCCCACGGCCACGTCCGTGCGCGCGGTCCCGGTCAAACTGCTCTTCGACAACCGGATCGTGATCAACAACCACCTGAAGCGCGCCCGGGGCGGGAAGATCTCCTTCACCCACCTCATCGGGTACGCGATGGTGCAGGCCATCAAGGCCATGCCGTCGATGAACTACTCCTTCCAGGAGAAGGACGGCAAGCCGACGCTGGTCAAGCCGGAGCACGTCAACTTCGGCCTCGCCATCGACCTCGTGAAGCCCAACGGCGACCGCCAGCTGGTCGTAGCGGGCATCAAGAAGGCCGAGACGCTGAACTTCTTCGAGTTCTGGCAGGCCTACGAGGACATCGTCCGCCGCGCCCGTGACGGCAAGCTGACGATGGACGACTTCACCGGTGTCACGGTCTCCCTGACCAACCCCGGTGGCCTCGGCACCGTCCACTCGGTCCCGCGTCTGATGCCCGGCCAGTCGGTGATCATGGGCGTCGGCTCGATGGACTACCCGGCGGAGTTCCAGGGCACCTCCCAGGACACCCTGAACAAGCTCGGCATCTCGAAGGTCATGACGCTCACGTCGACCTACGACCACCGGGTGATCCAGGGCGCCGCCTCCGGCGAGTTCCTGCGCGTCGTCGCGAACCTCCTCCTCGGCGAGGGTGGTTTCTTCGACGAGATCTTCGAGTCGCTGCGGATTCCCTACGAGCCGGTCCGCTGGCTCAAGGACATCGACGCCAGCCACGACGACGACGTCACCAAGGCCGCCCGCGTCTTCGAGCTGATCCACTCCTACCGGGTCCGCGGCCACGTCATGGCCGACACCGACCCGCTGGAGTACCGCCAGCGCAAGCACCCCGACCTGGACATCACCGAGCACGGCCTCACCCTGTGGGACCTGGAGCGCGAGTTCGCCGTCGGCGGCTTCTCCGGCAAGTCCCTGATGAAGCTGCGCGACATCCTCGGCGTGCTGCGCGACTCGTACTGCCGCACCACCGGCATCGAGTTCATGCACATCCAGGACCCGAAGCAGCGCAAGTGGATCCAGGACCGCATCGAGCGCCCGCACACCAAGCCGGAGCGCGAGGAGCAGCTGCGCATCCTGCGCCGGCTGAACGCGGCGGAGGCCTTCGAGACCTTCCTGCAGACGAAGTACGTCGGCCAGAAGCGCTTCTCCCTCGAGGGCGGCGAGTCGGTCATCCCGCTGCTGGACGCCGTCATCGACTCCGCTGCCGAGTCCCGCCTGGACGAGGTCGTCATCGGCATGGCCCACCGCGGCCGCCTGAACGTCCTCGCGAACATCGTCGGCAAGTCGTACGCGCAGATCTTCCGCGAGTTCGAGGGCAACCTCGACCCGAAGTCGATGCACGGCTCCGGCGACGTGAAGTACCACCTGGGCGCCCAGGGCACCTTCACCGGCCTGGACGGCGAGCAGATCAAGGTCTCGCTGGCCGCCAACCCGTCCCACCTCGAGACGGTCGACCCGGTCATCGAGGGCATCGTCCGCGCCAAGCAGGACATCATCAACAAGGGCGGCACGGACTTCACGGTCCTGCCGGTCGCCCTGCACGGTGACGCGGCCTTCGCGGGCCAGGGTGTGGTCGCCGAGACGCTGAACATGTCGCAGCTGCGCGGCTACCGCACGGGCGGTACGGTCCACATCGTCATCAACAACCAGGTCGGCTTCACCGCCGCCCCGGAGTCGTCGCGCTCCTCCATGTACGCCACCGACGTGGCCCGCATGATCGAGGCGCCGATCTTCCACGTGAACGGCGACGACCCCGAGGCCGTCGTCCGCGTCGCTCGCCTGGCCTTCGAGTTCCGCCAGGCGTTCAACAAGGACGTCGTCATCGACCTGATCTGCTACCGCCGCCGCGGTCACAACGAGTCCGACAACCCGGCGTTCACGCAGCCGCTGATGTACGACCTGATCGACAAGAAGCGCTCGGTGCGCAAGCTCTACACCGAGTCCCTGATCGGTCGCGGCGACATCACCCTCGAAGAGGCCGAGCAGGCGCTGCAGGACTTCCAGGGCCAGCTGGAGAAGGTCTTCACGGAGGTCCGCGAGGCCGTCTCGCAGGCGCCCGAGGCCCATGTCCCGGACGCGCGGGCCGAGTTCCCTGTCGCCGTGACGACCGCGGTCTCCCAGGAGGTCGTGAAGCGGATCGCCGAGTCCCAGGTCAACATCCCCGACCACGTCACCGTGCACCCGCGGCTGCTGCCGCAGCTGCAGCGCCGGGCGTCGATGATCGAGGACGACACGATCGACTGGGGCATGGGCGAGACCCTCGCCGTCGGCTCGCTGCTGCTCGAGGGCACCCCGGTCCGCCTGTCGGGCCAGGACTCCCGCCGCGGCACCTTCGGCCAGCGCCACGCGGTGCTGATCGACCGGGTCACGGGCGAGGACTTCACCCCGCTCCAGTACCTGTCGGACGAGCAGGCACGCCTGAACGTGTACGACTCGCTGCTCTCCGAGTACGCGGTCATGGGCTTCGAGTACGGCTACTCGCTGGCCCGTCCCGACGCGCTGGTCATGTGGGAGGCGCAGTTCGGCGACTTCGTCAACGGCGCGCAGACGGTCGTGGACGAGTACATCTCGGCGGCTGAGCAGAAGTGGGGCCAGACGTCCGGCGTCACCCTGCTCCTCCCCCACGGCTACGAGGGCCAGGGCCCGGACCACTCCTCGGCCCGTATCGAGCGCTTCCTCCAGCTGTGCGCGCAGAACAACATGACGGTCGCCCAGCCGACGCTCCCGTCGAACTACTTCCACCTCCTGCGGTGGCAGGTGCACAACCCGCACCACAAGCCGCTGGTGGTCTTCACCCCGAAGTCGATGCTGCGCCTCAAGGCCGCCGCGTCGAAGACGGAGGAGTTCACCACGGGCGGCTTCCGCCCCGTCATCGGCGACGACAGCGTCGACGCCGCGGCGGTCCGCAAGGTCGTCTTCTGCGCCGGCAAGCTGTACTACGACCTCGAGGCCGACCGGAAGAAGCGCGGCGTCACGGACACGGCGATCATCCGCATCGAGCGCCTGTACCCGCTGCCGGGTGCCGAGCTCCAGGCGGAGGTCAACAAGTACCCGAACGCCGAGAAGTACCTGTGGGCCCAGGAGGAGCCGGCGAACCAGGGCGCCTGGCCCTTCATCGCCCTCAACCTGATCGACCACCTCGACCTGGCGGTCGGCGCGGACGTCCCGCACGGCGAGCGCCTGCGCCGGATCTCGCGCCCGCACTCCTCGTCCCCCGCCGTGGGTTCCGCGAAGCGGCACCAGGCTGAGCAGGAGCAGTTGGTGCGGGAGGTGTTCGAGGCGTAGGTCTCGGCACACCGGTCACGTACAGCGTTTCCCGTACGGCGGCGGAGGCCCGGTTCCCTTTTGAGGGGGCCGGGCCTTCGGCGTGTGCAGTTCATGTGGTCAGGGGTTCGAAGTCCCAGAACGGGCGCTCGCGGTTTCGGGCGGCCCGGGTGCCGGGGTGGTCGTGGCCGAGGGTCGCTGCCAGGTCGTCGAGGGCGACTTCTTCCAGCCGCTCGGCCTCCCTACGGTCGCCAGTGGACCGCAGGTCGGCGGCAAGGGCGATACGGGCGGACAGGGTCAAGGGGTGTGCGGCCCCGAGGACGTCGTCGGCCTCGGTCCTGGCCGCGATGTCAAGGCTCATCGCGAGGGCAGTCTCGCGATCACCGGCGAGGGCAGCCGCAGCGGAGGCATTGAGGGCACAGCCGAGCGCCCAGGGGTGGTCGGGCCCCACTGCCCGCTCCATCTCGGTACGTGCTCGGTCGGCGAGGAAGCGGGACTCTTCCCGTGCGCCGACGGCACGCAGGATCAGGGCCTGGTTGGCGTGGACGCCGGCGACGTATGGATGGGCGGGCCCGAGCATCCGCTCGTAGCGGGCGACGATCGGCTCGCCGATCTCCCGCGCCCGGTCGAGGACCTCGTACTCCCGAGCGAGGCAGCTGTAGGAAACGGCGAACATCAGGCTCAGTGGGTCGTCCTCGCCGACAACCCTCTCCCCGCGTTCCAGGACCGAGGCAAACAGGGTCCATGCCTTCTCGAACTCTCCGGCCTGATATCGGCACAGGGCCAGGTTGTACTCGGCATGCAGGGTCTGGGGGTGGTCGGCGCCGAGCTGCGCGCGGTGGCGTTCCGCGCCGGCGGTCTGGATCGAGGCGGCATCCCGCGGGTGGCCGAGCAGGCGCAGATCGGTCCGTCCGCGCCCGCCGGGACAGGCCCCACTAAGATCACCACGCGTCCCCCTGATTCAACTCTCTTGTATTGCACGGCTGTTGAGAGCGAACTTGGTCATTCCCCGGCGCGCGGGGGGTTATGCGCACCGGGGCGAGCGTCTCAGGTCAGGTCGACAGAGGTTCGAAGTCCCAGTAGGGCCGGTTGCGGGAACGGGCCGAGATGGTGTGGACGTGCTGGGCGCCCAGGGTGGCGGCCAGGTCGGAGAGGGCCTCCTGCTCGATCTTCTCGGCCTGTTGGCGGTCTCTCAGGCCGCGCAGATCGGCGGCGAGGGCGATGCGGGCGGAAAGGGTCAGCGGGTGGGTGCGGCCGAGTGCCTCACTGGCCCGGGTGACCGCCTGCTGGCTGAGCGCGGCGGCTCCCTCGGGGTCACCGACGAGGTTGCGCAGGGCGGCGGCGTTGATGGCGCAGCCCAGGGTCCAAGGGTGGTTCTCGCCGACCGCCGCGGTCATGTCGGCCAGCGACTGTTCGATGAGGACATGGGAATGGTCCCGCTCGCCGACGCTGCGCAGCACCAGGGCGTGGTTGGCACGGACCCCTGCGATGTAGGGATGGCCCTCGGCGAGCATCACTTCGTAGCGGGCGACGACGGACTCGCCGAGTTCCCGCCCCTGGTCGATGTCGCCGTGTTCGCGCACGAAACAGCTCGTGGTGGCAGCGAACCTCAGTGTCTGCGGATCCGCCTCGCCCAGCACGCGCTCGCAGCGTTCCAGCACGCGGGTGAGCAGCGCGCCCGCCGCGGCGCGGTCTCCGCTGCGGTAGTGGCACAGGGCAAGATTGTGTTCGGCCTCCAGGGTCGGCGGTGCGTCGGGCCCCATGACGAGACGGTACTCACGCACGTTCTTGGCCTGGATCGACTCGGCCTCGGTGTAACGGCCGAGGAGGCGCAGGTCCGTCGCGTAGGACCACTCGGAACTCAGCGCCCACGGATGCCGTGCCCGCAGCAACAGCCTGCGTGCCTCCAGCGTCCGCCGGTCGATGTTCAGCGCCTCGTCGTAGCGGCCGAGCAGCCGCAGCGACACCGCCAGGTTGTTCTGGGCCCCGAGGGTCCGCGAGTCCTGTTCGCCCAGGAGGTCGCGGTACGTCAGCACGAGCCGCCGGGAGAGTTCCAGCGCCTCGTCGTAGCGGGCGAGACCGCGCAGGTCCGCGCCGAGACCGCTGACCGCGCGCAGGTGGTCCAGGTCCTGCTCTCCCCGCTGTTCACGCAGATGTTCGACGGCGGCACGCTCGATCGTCTCGGTGCGCTGGTAGTCGCCGACTGCGCGCAGCAGATTGGCGTAGTGGTGCGTCAGTTCCCAGATCCTCGGATGGTTCTCGCCGAGCAGCGTCCGCCAAGCCTTCAGGGCGCGTTCGCCGAGTTTGATGCCCGCGCGGTACTCGCCCGAAATGTACATGTACCGAAGGCAGTTGAAGACCAGCGTCTGCACCGCCGGATCCTTGCTCTTCAACACGTCCGCGTACTTCAGGTGCGGGACGATCTCCGCGTATCCGGGCCACAGCCGGGTGTCCGTGGGCCGCCGCGGATCCGCCGCCGCCAGCGCCCGCCGCACCACATCGATGAACTCCCGCCGGTCCTCGTCCGGCATGTCCTTGTGGACGATCTGGTGGACCATCCGGTGCAGATACAGGGACTCGCCGGAGGACGCGGCGTCGTCGGTGGCCGCCTCGTGGGACTCCAGGCGGACGACGGAGTACTGGCGGAGCTGGTTGATCGCCTTGTTCCACAGGAGCGGGTCGTTGAGGAGACCGGCGATCTGTTCGGGCAGCTCGTCGTGCGGCATCTCCTTCAGGAGGCGTACCGGGATGAAGCCCGGCGCGAAGAAGGTGCACAGGCGGAGCAGGTCGACGGACTCCGGGACGGTGTCGCGGAGCTTGTTCAGCAGTATCGACCAGGCGGTCTGGAAGGCGACCGGGAAGTCGGCGGAGATCTTGACGACGTCCTGGTCGATGCCGCCCTCCAGGAGGGCGATGTACTCCTGGACGGAGAGGTCCGAGTCGTTGAGCCAGCCCGCTGTCTGGTCGAGCAGGAGGGGCAGGTCCTCCAGCGCCTCGGCGAGCTGGTCGGCCTCGGGCTCGCTGAGGCGGGGCGCCCGGCGGCGGATGAAGGCGACCGACTCGTCACGGCCGTAGACCGGCACCTCCAGCAGCTTGCTGTTGTGCTCGCTCCACTCGGGGTTGCGCGAGGTGATCAGGACGTGGCCGGGGCCATTGGGAACGAGGTCGTAGATCTGGTCCGGCTCGTCGGCGCCGTCCAGGATCAGCAGCCAGCGTGCGTACGGGTCGCCGCGGCGCAACGAGTCCCGCACGGCGCGCAGCCGCTCGCCGTACTCGGCACCCGTCGACAACCCCAACTGCGGTGCCAGTTCGGCCAGTCGGCGCCGGTAGGTGACCCGTTTCTCGGCGTTGACCCACCACACCACGTCGTACTCGGAGCCGAAGCGGTACACGTACTCCGCCGCGAGCTGCGTCTTGCCCACGCCCGACATGCCGTGCAGGGTGACCACGGCGGCCCCCGCCTCGGCGCCCTGGAGGAGGTGGTAGGCGTCGTTCAGCAGCGGTTCACGGCCGGTGAAGCGGGTGTTGCGGCGGGGTACGCCGCCCCAGACCTCGGGCATGGCCGCAGGGAAGCGCGGGCCCCGGCGGGCGCCCTCGAGGGACTCCGGCAGGGGGTCGGCGGGCAGGTCGAGGCGGTCCAGGACGCGGCGCTCGGCCTCGTCGGCACCCATGTTGTTGAGCTCGACCGCGCCGAGTACGGCGGCTGCGGTCGGCACCGGGCTGGTGGTGACGGAGACGGCCGCGAAACGGCTCGGGTCGGGGGCGACGACCTCGCGCAGCGCGGTGTTCCACTCGTCGTGGGTGCGCGGGCCCAGCTGGAAGTACCACTCACTGACGATGATCAGAATCCGGCCCTGGGCGAGCGACAGGTCGCGCAGCAGGTCCACGAGCGGTACTTCGGCCGGGGAATCCCAGCGCTGGTACACGACGCGATGGCCACGCCGCTCCAGACGGTCCCCGATCCAGGCCGCCCAGGCCCGGTTGAAACCGGCGAAGCTGATCGTGACGGTCTGCTTCGCGGCCCCCCTCTCGGTTGGCCCGACCGGCGTACGAGCTCCAGACATGCAGCGGCCTCCCCGCGCGAGATTTTAGAACCGCTGCGAGGTCCGGCGATAGGCACTGACGGCTACCAGTCGCTTGCTTCACGGTTCCTTTCCATCCTTTCAAGCGACGATCTTGGCGCACTGATCGTCCCGCGTCCGGGAACCCGCGGCTTTCGGCGAGGATGGCTCAATCGAGCCGGTGGCGCGGCGCGTTCGGTGGGTGGACGCCGGGTCCGGCGCGCACCGCGCGCGGCTGGTTCGCCCCGGCTCCCGGCTCATTCGCCCGGCGCGTGGCGCTGCGTCCACAGCGCGCGGGCCGCCCGTATGTACGCCTCCGCGCGCGCCGTCTGCCCGCGCGGCGCGGGATGCTCTGCGAGCCGTTCGTAGACCGCGATCATCTGGTCGACGAATCGGCGCCCCTGCGCGGTGAGGTCCCCCGATCCGACGAGGGTCGGCAGCACGGCCCCGACCTGCTCCCGGTAACGGGCGTGCTGGGCCCAGGCCGCGTCCCGGTGGGCCGGGTGGGTGGTGACGAGCGCGGTGCGCTGGAAGAACTCCGCCAGCGCGAGGTGGGAGTACGTGCCCTGCAACAGGCCGTCGTACGGGCGCGGATCGGGTCGCCAGGGCGCGAAGTAACGTGCCTGCGTACCGGCGTGGTGAAGCGTCAGCATGTCGCTGAGTGCCGCCAGTTTGGTGTGCTGCAGCTCGTGCACCAGCGTGGCCGCGAAGGTCATGGGTGTGGGCGGGGTGCTGCTGAGGAGCGCGCCGAAGGCCTCACGCCGGGTGCCGCTGCAGCTGCCGGTGGTCCGGCCGCCGGCCGTCGAGCCGGGCGGCGCGGACAGCGGGACCAGGCAGCGCAGCAGGGCGACGGCCTCCGTGACGCGGTGCTCGCCGCCGAGCCGGAGCACGGACGCGATGCCCGACCAGGACTGCAGCCAGCGCTTGCGCTCCGTGTCGTCGAGGGTGACCGGTCCGCTGAGCTCGCGGTGATGGGGGCCACCGCGCGCGGTGCGGTACGGATCGAGGTCGTCCAGGGGTACGGGGTCCGAGCCGGGCAGCAGACCGGGCAGCGCGTAGGCGGGTGTCCACGCGGCGGCCTCGGACCAGGCGCCGAAGCCGCCGCTCTGCAAGCGCACGACGATGTCCTTCTCGCCGCGGCGGCGCAAGGTCAGACTCCCCCGGCGGTGCACGACGTCGACCGGGACGTCTCCGGACGTGGCCGTGCGCAGTGCGCCGAGGGAGGGCAGGGTCAGCACGCCGTCGCGCGCGGTCAGCCGCACCGCGTAGGACAGCCCCGCACGGGCGGCGACGACTGCGGCGAGCGCCCCGAAGTAGGCCAGATCGCGGCTGAGTTCGCGCGCGTCCCGCCCGGCTCTCGGCCCGGCCCCCGCGCCGAGCCCGCGCAGACAGTACCGGGCCCACGGTCCGACGAAGGGGTGCAGGAGCTGGGTACGGACCGGTGAGAGCGCGACTCCGGCGAGGGCGCGCTCGCTCCCCGTCGTGGACGCCTGGCCGACATGGGCGCCGCCCTCGGACACCGGCGCCTCGACGGCTCCGTACGCCACTGACGCCGGGCCGACGTGGGAATCACCGTTAGAGGCCCCCGCCTCGACGTGCGGGTACACCCACGGCCCGTCCGGGTCCGTGTACACACCCTGACCCGGAGCGACACGGGGGCCACCCCAGGGCGCCGCTTCCTCCACCTGCCCGTACGCGGCCGACGCCGGGCCGGCACCGGTGCGATCGACGGGCGCCCGCACTGCCGCGCCGGTCCAGGAGCCGGCGCCGCTCGCGCCCACGGTGCCCGGACCGATCTCATACCCCCAACCGTCCGGCCGGACAGGCGGCTTCATCCGGTCCGCCTCCTCCAGCAGTCCCCAGTCCTCCCGCAGCCGCGCCCGGGCGTCGGCGGAGCAGACCCCGGGGTCGGCCGCCTCCACGGCGTCGAGCACCGCGCGAAGCAGCAGCAACCTGCGCGTGTACTGGTCGCGTACGAGCAGGCCCAGGGTCTCGGGGCCGCCTTCGGTGCGGCCGAGTTCGGTCAGGGCCCGGTCCGGGACCACCGGCAGGATCACTGGATGCCTCCTTCGAGAGAGGCGGTGACGGGCGCGGCGGCTCCGGCGAGCCGTCCCGCCACATGGCGGATGAAGCGCTGGAGGTCGGCGCAGTAGACGGAGGGGTTGCTGAAGCCGTGTCCGGCCCGGTAGCGGTGGGCGTAGTGGCCGCCGCCGCAGACGGAAAGAAGCGGGCAGGAACGGCAGCGCGCGGCCAGCGAGGCGGCGCCCGTCTGCCGGGCCGCGACACCGGGGTGGCCGAGGGCCTCGTCGAAGCTGTGCCGGAAGACGTCGAGGCCGGTCTCCGCCGCCCCCTCGTAACAGGACTTCAGGGAGTCGACCTGCTCGATCGCCCCGTCCGTCTCGACGACGACGGCGTCGAACGGGGCCAGCCCCAGCGATTCGGTGGCGGCGGGCAGCCCGAACAGCAGCGCCAGGCACTCCTCGAAGAGCCGCACCCGCGTCTCCCTCCGCCCCGCCCCCCACCAGCGGTCGAAGACAGCGCACAGCCAGTCCCCGTACGGGACATCGGCGCCGTCCCAATGCGGCGGCGGGGCCGACCAGTTGCCGTGCGGCAGCAGCAGATCGAGGGCCGGTGGCCGCAGGGCGAGGACGGACTCGTACAGCTCGACCGGGTCCGTCGTGGGGTCCACGACCGTGAGGATCCCGGCGTACGCCTCGGGGAAGCGGTCGGCGATCAGGCGGGCGCCGCGCGAGGCGGCGGGCCAGGACGGGCGCCCCGCGCGGTCGGTGCGCAGCGTGTTGTGCGCGGGCAGGCCGCCGTCGAGGCTGATGCCGACACGGATGCCGTGCCCGGCCAGCACGGCGAGCCGCCGCTCGGTGAGCAGGGTGGCGTTGGTCTGGACGGTGGCGTGCACGGTGCAGGAGTCCGGGACCCGGTCGCGTACGAGATCGGTGAAGCGGGCGAGCGTGTCCACGCCCGCGAGCAGCGGCTCGCCGCCGTGCAGGACGAGGGAGAGCGCCGTCATGCCATGGGCGCCCGCGTGCTCGCCGATCCGCAGCGCGGTCCGGGCCAGCACGTCGGGCGGCGCGGCGGCGGGGCGGGCGCGCCAAGTGCGGTCGGGGCCCTCGTAGAGATAGCAGTAGCGGCAGGCGAGGTTGCAGCGGCCGTGCGCCTTGACGATGAACTGCCGGAAGGGGAACGGCGGTTCGGGTGCACGGACTGCGCTCGAGGTCGCGGAGGTCACCTCGTCAGACACTCCGGCACCCCCATGCTCTACGGCCCGCGATCCCACGGTACGGTCCGCGTCACGGCCCCCTGCCCGTACGGGGCGGCATTCCCTGGCGGGGGCCGGACGCAAACGCGGCACGATCGAACTTGTCCGGTTCAACCATAGGGCGGACCGGAACTGACGCCTTATGAAGGCAGATTGACCGTTTTCACGTTCACCTTGTCCCTCAGATCGTCCCTCAGAAGGCGTTGTTGAACCCCCAGAGCATCTCGCTCGGCTGCCCGGCCCGTTCCGTCAGCTCCTCCAACACCTCGGTCAGCACCGGGTGTTGAATCGTCCTGAGGTCCGCGAGGTCCAGCTCCAGCAGATCCGGCAGATCCCGTGGATCCGGCAGATCCCGCAGCCGCTCCGCGGCGACGTCGGAATCCGGTGCGTCGTCCCGTGCACCCATGTCCTCCCCCTTTTCCCTCACTCCGCTCCGGCACCAGCCGGGCAGGCGCTCCCTCACCCCGCCCCGGCGGTCGCCGGGCAGGCGCTCCCTCACTCCAGCTCGGCCAGCCGCTGTGCCGTCTGCCGGGCCGTCGGCTCGCCCATGCCGACGGCGCCGTCCGGCAGCCTCGACCACTCGGCCCGGGCGGCCCGGTAGGCCTCGCGTGCGGCACGCGGGCGCGCCGCCGCCTCGTAGGACATACCCCGCCAGTGATGCGCCCGCGCACCCAGCTCCACGGCCTCCTCGCGGCGGCGGTCCGTCTCCGCCTCCGCCTCGGCGTCACGCGCCGACTCGGCCGCGGCGCGGAAGGCGTCGACCGCCTCGTCCAGCCGCGCGGGCCGGCCCAGGCTCTGGTACGCCTCGAACTGCGCCTGGCCGAGCTCCAGCCAGCAGCGCGCGGCCGTCAGCGGTTCACCGGCCTCCAGCGCCGCGAGCCCGAAGAGGTGCTCGGCCTCGCGCAGATCCACGCGGTCGCCCCGGGCCCGGTGGCGCAGCATCAGGGCGCGGCCGAGCAGGAGCAGGCGGTATGCGAGCTCCCCGCTGCCCGCGGGGGTTTCGGTACGGCAGTCGCGCAGCACGCGGATGGCCTGGGACAGCGACTCGCGCGTACCGGTGCCGTTGGCCGGCACCGCCCGGCGCAACAGCACTTCGCCCCACTCGGCGAGGACGTCGGCGTGCGCGGGGGCGTCCCGCGGCACACCCCGGGAAGCCTGCTCGAAGCGTTCGGCGGCGTCCTGGAGTTCACGCGGGTCGCCCGACTCGGCGTACCGCGCGGCCTTGATGCGCCCCGCGCGCACCAACAGCGCCGCACGCAGGCCCTGTTCACGGGTCAGGCCCAGCGCCTCGTCGACGTGCGCCTGGGCGTCGTCCAGCGCGCCGCCCGACTTCAGGATCGCGTCGACGAGGTCGAGGAGGACGCGGACGCGGGACGGTTCACCGGCGACGGGGAGCCCGGGCTCGGGGCCGGGTTCCAGGGCGGCGCGCAAGGAGTGGGCGCCCTGTTCCGCGTACAGCCGCGCCTGTTCGTGGTCGGCGGTGGCGCCGGACAGGCGCAGCAGGACGCGGCCGTGGGCCAGCGGGAGTTCGGGCGGGCGGTGGCGCCGGTCGGGCCAGGCGTCGGCGAACGCCTCCAGCATGCCGACCGCGCCCTGGAGCAGCGCGCTGTCGCCGCCGAGGCGCCACTGGGTCTCCAGCGCGCGCACCCGCTCCAGGGTGAGCCGCAGGGCTTCCCCGGCTTCCAGGTCGGGCGCGGCACAGGCCACCGCGTACTCGCGGTCGGCGCGTTGCAGCAGATCAAGTGCGCCACGCCGGTCGCCGCGGCGCCTGCGGTCGATGGCGGCGGCGTGCAACACCCGTGCCAGCACGGCCCGTTCGCGCAGCGCGCGCGGGTGCGCGACAGCCCGTTCGGCGGCCGTCTCCGCCTCGCGCAGCAGCTCGGCGCCGCCCTGCACCTCCCACAGCCGCAGCACACAGTTGGCGTACTCGGCCCACAGCTCCGGGTCGGCGCCCGCGGGCAGTTCGTGCTCGGTGGCGCCGCGCAGCAGCTGTACGGCGTCGATGAGGTCCTGCACCATGCCGTCGGTGTCGAACTGCCCGACCAGGGAGCGGGCCCGGATCACCGCCGCGTGGGTGGGCCGCTCGTCGGGCAGGTCGGTGCGGCCACGGGCGCCGTACAGCGCGAACTGTTCCGGCAGCGGCATGAAACGCTCCAGGACCCGCGCGGCGACCTCGGCGAAGGGCTGCGGGACCAGGGTGGCGCCGCCGTTGTCGCCGTTCTCGCCCGGGTATCCGGCGCCCGGCGCGTACGGCCGTCCTGAGGCGCCCTCGCCGAGCTGCGCGAGAGCCAGGGCCGGGAAGTTGGGGCCACCCTTGCCGAAGCGGTACTCGATGTACTCCGAACAGTGCTTGAGCACCAGCATGGCCTCGTCGCGGCCCAGCGGCGACAGGAGCGCCTCCTGCACGCCGGGCGCGAACTCGTACCACTGAGCGCTGTCCGCCCCGTAGTCCTCCGCCTTGGTGCGTGACACCAGGCCGCTGAGCAGGACCTCGGCCAGTTCGGACGGTCCGGAGTCGGGCAGCATGGTGCGCTGCACGAGCTGCATCACGGGGAGACTGAGGGGCGCCGCCGCCAGATAGCCGGCCAGGCGTCCGGCCGTCTTCGAGGCGTTGGAGCGGAACCGGCTGACCAGTTCGAGCGCGGACAGCCGGCGCCCGGGGCGGGCGGCCCGGGCGGGCGGATGGTGGTGTCGCACCCAGCCGACGGCACCGGCCACGGGCCCCGCACCGGTCCCGGACAGCAGCCGCGCCCAGGCGCCGAGCGCGGCGGGCTCCGGCGGCAGTACGGGCACGGGAAGCGCACCGGAGCGGGCCTCCTGCGGGGCGCCGGTGGGCAGCCGGACCTTCAGGGTGGCCGCGCCCGCGAGCGCCTCGCCGCGCGTCAACTCGCCGTACGACACGGGGAGTCGGGTGCGGTTCCACATGCGCTGCGGCAGCGGCTGGAGTACGGCGGCGGGGCCGAGGCGGGACAGGTGGTGCAGCAGCCGGTGGGCGTGGCCGCTGTGCCACAGGGGGCCCGCGCAGTCGCTGACGAGGAGGGTGATCCGGCGGCCCGTGGGGTCGCTCAGCCGGTCGGCGGAGTGCAGCGGGGCCGCACCGGGCTCGGGACTGCGACTGACGGCGGGTTCGCCGTCCGGGCCTTCGTGCAGATGGCTGACCTCAATGTCCCAGAAGGCGCCCAACTGGCCGAAGACCTGCTCCAGTTCGGCGAACATCCGGTCCCACACCCGCATCGACGAGGAGGCGTCCATCACCAGCTGGAGCGCCGCGTCGGCCCGCGTCACCCCGCGGAACACCGGCAGGACCAGACCGCCCGCCCGGGCGCTCAGCTCCGCGGTCGCCGTCTCGTCGAGGACCGTACGCAGGGGCGGCGCTGCGGTCCGATAGCCCTGCAACGGCCGTAAGGCGCGCTGGAGTTCGAGCGGGGCGGGGAACGCGGGCGCGGCGGGCACCCCGATCGGCAGCACCGTCACCCGGCCCTGCCCGTGCCCCTGCGGCGCTCCGTCCCGCGGCACCGGATACAGGGCGACACGCCGGTCCGCCCCCGCGTTGTGCGGCAGCGGCTCGGGGCGGTCGTCGGGCGGCACCGGAGCGGCGTCGGACGACTCCGTGTGCTCCGGGACCGGGTCGCGCCCGGCACCGGGCAGCGCGCGACGCGCCGGGACGCTGCCCTCGGCCGGCTCGACCGCGTCCGTCGGGCGCGCCCAGCGGGCCAGCCACAGACTGTCGCACAGCTGCTCGGCGTCCGGGTCGAGCCCGATCTGCCGCATCCGGGCGATGAGTTCGGCGATCGGGTCGCCGCCGGGCAGGGCGGTGCCTCCCGGCCCACCGGGTGTGTCGGGACCGTGGCGCGCCGCGGCGTCGGGCATCAGGGCGTCACCTCGGGCGGTCGAGTCGCTGGATGAGCAGGTCCGCGAGACGGTCGCGACTGGGCGGGGCGGCCGCGTCGGTGAGGTAGATGGCGTTCAACAGCTGGTCGGCCGCGACGAGTTCGCTGCGCGAGCGCTCCAGGAAGTGGGTGATGAGATCGTCTCCGGCCCGCGCGGCCTCGTCGCCGAGGTGGGCGCGTACGAAGGTGGCGAGCCGCTTGTGGTCCGGGCGCCCCAGTTCGAGGTGGATGCAGCGGCGCATGAGCGGAGCCGGGAAATCACGCTCACCGTTGCTGGTGAGCACCACGAAGGGGAAGGCGTGGCAGCGCACCCGGCCGTCGCGCACCCGCGCCTTGGTGCCGTCGGCGGTGAGCACCTCGGCCTCGCCGCCGGGCAGCCGGTCGGCGACCCGCTCCAGCTCGGGAATGGCGAACTCGCCCTCTTCGAGCACATTGAGCAGGTCGTTGGGCAGGTCGATGTCGCTCTTGTCCAGCTCGTCGATGAGCAGCACGCGCGGGGTGTCGGACGGCAGCAGCGCGGTGCCGAGGGGGCCGAGCCGGATGTAGCTGCCGATGCCCTCGACCGAGCCCGGGGCCCCGGGAGTGGCCGGATCGGCACCCTGGGGCGCCGCGAGCTGTACATCCTGGAGCCGGGCGATCGCGTCGTAGTGGTACAACCCGTCCTGCAGCGTGGACCGGCTGACAATCGGCCAGCGCAGCACATTGCCCAGGCCCAGTTCGTACGCCACCGAGTGCGCGAGCGTGCTCTTGCCCGCGCCCGGGCTGCCGGTGACCAGCAGGGGCCGGCGCAGATAGAGCGCCGCGTTGATCATTTCGAGTTCCTCGGCGCCCGGCCGGTGCAGCTCGGCCAGATGCCGGTGCGCGCCCAGCCTGCGGTCCTCGGAGCCGTCGCCGTTCCTCCCGGCCGCGTCCCGGCTCGCGAAGTCGCGCCAGGGGGGTGGGGCCGGGAGGCGGTCTATGCCGTCGTGGGGTTCACCGGCGCCTCGGTAGATGAGCCACTCGCTGGATTCGGTCATTGCCCAGTCCTCGTCGTCACTCGTCCACCACGGCAGCCGTCGAACATGCGGGAGCGTGCATCACCGTATCGACCCTCGGGGGGCCTCGAAAGAGCCCGGTACGGGCTCGTAACGGCCCAATTCAGGGCCGCAAAAGCCCAGTTAGCTTTCGTTGGCGCCCGGTACGGCAGAGCGCCGGGTCCCGCGGTCATGGCGCCTCCAACAGGTCACCGGCACCGGGTAGCGGCTGGCTCGGATCGTCGTAGAACAGGGCGATGCCGTCGGCCCAGTAGGTCTCCCGCAAGCCCGCGCGCAGCCCCACCCGCAGCGCGTGGACGACTTCGGGAAGCCGCTCTGCGCTGCCCGCTTCCGCGATGGTGTCGCCCACCCGCCGGTGGAAGTCGCCGCAGAAGGCATCCGGTCCGTCCCGCCGGCGCCGCCACAGCGCGACGCCGTAGCCGCCGTGCACGATCCGCAACAGCGCCACCGGGTCGTCCTCGAAGCGGTGGTCGCCGTAACGGCACAGCACCGGGACCGTGGTGTGGGGCAGCCCGCGCAGCGACTCCGCGGGCGGTACGGGTACCCGTAACCCGTCCTCGCAGTCCAGGACTTCGGCCTTCGCGCCGTACGCGTGGATCCACCTCCAGCGGGCCTCGCGCTCGTGCTGCTCCTCGTCGGCGGACAGCTGCCCGCCGACGAAGTCGCCCTCCTCAGGCAGTTGCTCCCGGTCGGCGCAGCGCACGACGACCGGCCGGTGGGCGCCGAGCGGTGGCGCATCCGGCGCGAACTGCCAGGCGTCGACGTCCAGTCCGAGCAGCTGATGAGGCAGCGCCACCTGGAGGACCGCGGGCCGCCAGGGCTGGTCGCAGTGCCGGAAGGCCTCCGCCAGGGGCGCGGCGAGGCCGCCGGGGAGATCGACCAGCGGAACGCGCTCGGCCTCACCCAGCCGCACCACCTCCCCGTCCGGACGGCCCACGGAGACCCGCCAGTCGCAGCGGTCCGGTTCCCAGCCCCGCTGCTCCAGTTCCAGCAGGGCGTAGAGGTGGGGCGCACGGTCGGCGACATGCGCCAGGGAGCGCGCCTTCTGTGCCTCCGCCACATGCTCCGCCCGGTTCAGCAAGGACCGGAAGCTCTCGATCGGCTGCTGCGCGAGCTGGCGGCGGTACCTGACGCCAAGGCCCTCCGCGGCCCGCCACGCCCACTTCCACAAGGCCAGCTCCGCGCTGCGGGTGTCGGCGGTGACGAAGGGGCGCTCGGCGGTCATGACCTGCACCACATAGTCGATGACGAGTTCCAACGCGCCGTCCTGGCGCGAGCTCTCGTACAGCGCCCCGAGGCCGTCGCGCCAGGCGCGCGGCGCCGGGTGCGGGATCGCCGCGTGGCTGCCCAGCAGGGATTCAAGGATGCCGAACAGCTCACCGGTACTGGCCGGAGGCGGCAGATCGGCGAGCCTGCCGAGCAACCGGGTCCGCTCGAACGGGCTGAAGGCGCGGCCCGGCCGCGCGCCGAGCTGGCCCTGCACATCGGCCCAGGTGTTGCCGTCGTAGTCGGGATGGCGCTGCCGGTCGCGGTGATAGCGGTCGTGGGCGTGGAAGACGGCCTGGTACAGATCCTCTTGCTCGCCCCGCACCTCACCCGTCGGCACCGGCAGGGACCGTAACTGCTCCACCCCCGTGCAGGTGCCGCCGAGCCCCCGGTCCGCCTGCGACTTCAGGACGCCGACGACCTCACCGCGTACGGGATCGACGACCGGCCCTCCCGAGACGCCGGGCGGCAGCACGTCGCTGCCCAGCCGGATCTGCTCGTCCTCGGACCAGCCGCCGAGGGTGCCCTGCACCGTGCAGGTCCCGTTCAGCCGGCGCAGCTCACCGCCGACCACGGACCATCCCGAGTAGAAGACCTTCGCCTCTTCGTAGTACGCCGCCGGGCGCTCGGTGACATAGGCGCAGTCGTGGTCGACGCGCTCGCGCAGCCGGACGAGCGCGAGGTCGGGGGCCGGCCAACTGCCGCGCACGACACCCTCGACATGCTGCGGGAGGGCCGTCGCGACCTCGCCCGCGACGGCGGACGTACCGCGGCCCGGCCCCGTCTCGTAGACCACGGTCACCTCGCCCCCCTCCCCGCTCCGAGCCACATGCGCGCAGGTCAGAACCCAGTGCGGAGCGACGAAGAAGCCACTCCCGAGGAACGTGCCGGGCTCGTCCAGGGCATACCCGGCCCCCGCGCGATGGATGCGCACCGTCGCCGCCATGACGAGGTCACGCAGCGCACGGTGAGCGTTCCCGGGGCCGCCCGGTGCGCCCGGGGCGTGCCCGTCCGTCATGCGCCGCCTCCGACGGAGGCGTCACCTGAGCCGCCGTGCGCCGGGGCGCCGGGGGACGCGCCCGCGTGCGGTTCGGCCACCGGGTTCGCCTGCGTGTTTCCGTCGGTCGCCGCCTGCCGGGTGGTGCCCTCGGTGGAGTCGAGGTCCGGTGGGCCGCCGTTCCAGGTGAGCGTCACCGTGATGCCGGCCTTCGCCTCGCCGTCCGCGAGGAGGCCGACCACCTTGCCTGCCTTGGCCGTCAGCTCGATCCCGAACTCGACGCTGACCTCGTCGGGCCGCACCGCCCGCAGGGGCGCGGCCAGCGAACGCGCGACACTGGTGATGACCGACTGCAGGCTCTCGACCTGCGCCTCCACCCGGTCGCCGAACCCCGTGTCCGTGTACGACAGCGCGCCGGACGGTTCCTCCAGCTCCTCGGCGCCCGAGATCCGGGCCCACACCGGCGTCCCGTCCGGCATCTCGATCCGTGCGATCCGGGTCACTGCGTCACCCATGGCATCCCCCGTTCCCCCACGCCCCCGTGGTACCGCCGACCTTGCAGGCTAGCCGCAGGGGGGCGCCCACGACAGAGGACCTCCGCGCGGCGCCCGCCCCACCTATCCTTTTCCCAGCGTTCCACTTCACTTTCACCGACGGAGCACCATCCATGTACTTCACCGACCGTGGCATCGAGGAACTTGAGAAGCGGCGGGGCGAGGAAGAGGTCACCTTCGAGTGGCTCGCCGAGCAGCTGCGGACGTTCGTCGACCTCAATCCGGACTTCGAGGTGCCGGTGGAGCGGCTGGCGACGTGGCTGGCACGGCTGGACGACGAGGACGACGAGGAGTAGGGCACCCTCGGCGGTTCGTACTCGCGGGCGTCACCCCTCGGGGTCTCGTACTCGCAGGCGTCACCTTTCGGGGCTTCGTACTCGCGGGCGTCACCCCTCGGGGCCTCGTGCCCGCGGGCTCACCCCTCGGGGCTTCGTACGCACGGGCTGTCAGTCGAAGGCGCGCAGCTGGCCGAATGCCAGGCCGAGAGCCCCGTGGATCACCAGGAGCGCGCCGGCGGCGATCCAGCCGGCACTGCGGCGCCGTACACCCCAGGCGGTGAGCGGGAGCCCGGCGGCCAGTTCGGCCGTGGCGAGGGCACGGGCCTTCTCGCCGCGGAACCAGGACGCCAGGCCGCCGCCTTCCATGACGTCGAGTTCCGCGCGGACGGCGGCCCGCCACCCCGACCACTCGATCTGCTCGGCGCCGGGCTGGATCCGGGCCACCTCACGGAGCCGGTCGGTGGGTTCGCCGGGGCCGAGCCCGGCCGGAAGCATCACCCCCGCGCGCGTGAGGACGGCGAGCAGCCCGCGCACACGCGCGCGTGCGTCCGCAGCGGGGTCGGGCTTCGTCAGCTGCTCCAGGGACTGCATGTCCAGCACCGGATCGAGACCGAGCCGCGCGGCGAAGGTGCGCATCGCCTCGTCCTCGCCGACCGGGGTGCCGTTCGTCAGCCATTCGTAGCCGACGGTGCGACGGAAGCCCGAGGCGAGAGTGCAGCCACTGTGGTCGGCGTCCCACCACAGGGCGAGTACCGGCCAGGGGGCGCCGACGGCGAGGGCCGAGGCCCAGCCGGTGAGCACACGGTCGACGGGTTCCGCGCCGTGCCGCCAGGGCTTGCCCTCGGGGACCAGCACGCTCCACTCGGGACCGGCTCCGGTGAGCAGCATCCGCTCGCGCAGCAGCTGGGCGGCGGGACCGACGGACTCGGGGTGCGCCCGGCACAGGAGCAGGGCGCCGGGGGCCGTGACCGAGGACTCGCCGGGCGCAGTCGACATGGCCCCACTTTAGGACGATTTGCTCCCGTCATCTTGTCCTTGATCCTCAAAACGGGTGTCTTGACTTTCCGCATCCGCGATATATCGTGAATGACGGAAGACGCGATATGGCGCGTCGAGTCCGGACTCGACGGGGGTCCGGTCCGGTCGAGGAGGTCTGCACCATGTCCGAGTGGTCCGTCGCAGAGCCGAGGAAGCTCACCTTCGACGACCCCGTGACGGCGCTGCACGTGCGCGTCGTCAATGGAACTGTCAACGTCGTGGGCACCGACGAGGGTTCCGCCCGGCTCGAGGTGTCCGAGCTGGAGGGCCCACCGCTCCAGGTGACCCAGAAGGACGGCACCCTCACGGTGGCGTACGAGGACCTGCCCTGGAAGGGCTTCCTCAAGTGGCTCGACCGCAAGGGCTGGCGTCGCGACGTGGTGGTCTCACTGGCCGTCCCGACCGGCACCCGGGTCGAGGTCGGCGTGGTCGGCGCCGCCGCCGTGGTCTCCGGGATGGACGCGCGCGTGGAGGTCAAGGGCGTCACGGGCGACACGACACTCGTCCGCATCGCGGGTCCCGTACGGGTCGACACGGTGTCCGGAAACCTGGAGGCCCAGGCCGTCACCGGCGACCTCCGCTTCAACTCCGTCTCCGGCGACCTGACCGTCGTCGAGGGCTCGGGCTCCTCCGTGCGGGCCGACTCGGTGAGCGGCTCGATGATCGTGGACCTCGACGCGACGGGTACCCCGACCGACGTCCAACTCACCAACGTCTCGGGCGAGATCGCCATCCGGCTCCCGCATCCGGCGGACGCGGAGGTGGAGGCGAACACCGCGAGCGGCACCGTCTCCAGCGCCTTCGAGGACCTCCGGGTCAGCGGGCAGTGGGGCGCCAAGAAGATCACCGGCCGGCTGGGCGCGGGCAACGGCAGGCTGAAGGCGATGACCGCCTCCGGCTCCATCGCACTGCTCCGCAGGCCACCGGCCGAGGACGGGCCGTACGACGACGATCCGGCACCGCGGGACGCGCCCCCGGCCGACGGTCCGATCGACGACTCGACGAACACCTCGACCGACGGCTCGACCGAGGGCCCGACAAACGCCCCGACCGACGGCCCGACCGACAAGAAGGTGCTCTGAAATGCCTCCCGTCTTCGCGCATGGCCGCCTTCGCCTCTACCTCCTGAAGCTGCTGGACGAGGCGCCACGCCACGGGTACGAGGTGATCCGGCTCCTGGAGGAACGCTTCCAGGGCTTGTACGCACCCTCGGCGGGCACCGTCTACCCCCGGCTGGCGAAGCTGGAGGCCGAGGGACTCGTCACGCACACCACCGAGGGCGGTCGCAAGGTGTACGCGATCACGGACGCCGGCCGCGCCGAACTGGCCGACCGCAGTGGCGAACTGGCCGATCTGGAGCTGGAGATCCGCGAGTCCGTGGCAGAGCTCGCGGCCGAGATCCGGGCCGACGTACGGGGAGCGGCGGGCGATCTGCGCCGCGAGATGCGGGCGGCTGCCACAGAGGCCCGGCGCGGCCCCAAGGGCGGCACCGGGGCCAGGGAACACGACGCGGAGCCGGGCGAGTTCGGGGGCATCGGCGACTACCAGGACAAGGAGTCGTGGCGGGCCGCGAAGGAGGAGATGCGGCGCGTCCGGCAGGAGTGGAAGGAACAGGCCCGCCGCGCGAAGGACGAGAGCCGCCGCGCCCGCGACGAGGCCCAGCGCGCCCGCCGCCAGGCCAAGGAGGCCCAGGAGCGAGCCCGCGCCCAGGCCCAGGAGGAGATGCAGCGGATGGCCAAGCGGGTTCAGGAGCAGGTCCAGGACCATTTCGCGCGGGGCGACTGGCCGACCGGGGTCCGCGAGGGATTGACCGAACTGGCCAAGGAATTCGGCGACTTCGGCAAGAACTTCGGAAAGGACCTGGGCAAGGACTTCGGCAAGGACTTCGGCTTCGGCCGCACGGACACGAAGGCCGGTTCGACCACGGAACCGGAGTACACGGTCACCCCCGAGGACTTCCCCGCCGACTACGAACCCTCCTGGGCCCACGAGGACTCCACTGGCAACCCCGCCCGCGACCTCGACCGCCTCCTGGACCGCTTCCGCGACGACATCCGCGACGCGGCCCGCGACCACGGCGTAACGGAGGACCAACTACGTGAGGCCCGCCGCCACTTGTCGACGGCGGCGGCACATATCGGGGCGGCGCTGCGCAAGCGTGTCTAGCCCGCCCGGCGTTTGAGGACGAGCGCGAAGCGCGATACGGGGGTCCGGGGGCGCTCCACCCATGAGCGGCTCCGCTGCGGGCCCCAGGTATGGGGTTCCGCCGCGGGCCCCAGGTATGGGACGGGCAGGGGCGGAGGGGGCGAAAACGTACCCAGCACCGCCCCCGCCCACCCCGACGCACCTCACCCCGCCTCGGCAACCCCACCCCCGTCGCCGTACAGCACTCGCGTCACCGCCTCGTACGTAACCCCGTGATCGGCGAGCACCTCCGCCAGAACGCCGGGGCGCACGGTGAGCGCCATGAGCAGATGCTCATCACCGATGTGGCGGTCACGCCGAGCGAGAGCGATCCGCAGGGACTGCGTCAGCACATCCTTCGCCCCTTGAGCGAAGGGCCGACGCCGGACCCACCGACCACCCCCACCCCTCCTCTCCGACCCCAACGCCCCTTCCCCGTGCACCTCTTCGACCCGGGAGACGATCTCCGACAGGTCGATACCCAGCCCGGAGAGGGCGTCCGCATCGGCGCGGGAGAGGCCACCGCGACGTCGCGCCTCGGCGAGGTCCCGCTCCACCGAGTCCCGCCGACCGGCCAGCCCGAGCGACGCCAGGGCGAACGACCCCCGGCTCCCCTCCCGATCGAGGAGGGCGAACAGCATGTGCTCCGCCTCCACCGTCTCGGCCCCCGCCCGCTCGGACTGGACCACCGCCCCCTCGACGACGGCACGCGCATCCTTCGTGAAGCGCTCGAACATCACTGCCTCCCGTACTTCTTGTGCACGGCCTGCCTGCTCACTCCGAGTTCCGCGGCGATCTCCTGCCACGACCAGCCCTGATTGCGCGCACTGCGCACCTGCACCGCTTCCAACTGCTCCAGCAGCCTCCGCAGCGCGGAGACGGCCCGCAGCCCGACCCGCGGATCGCGATCACCCGCGCGCTCGGCAAGATCCGTTGCTTCGGTCATGATGTCAACCTACGTTGACAGGACGGATCTGTCAATCACGGTTGACATACGACAACGGCCGGCCCGGAAACCCGGACCGGCCGTTGTCGGCAGAGAAAACCGTCAGGCGTTCGTCAGCACGATCTTCCCGAACTGATCGCCCGCCTCCAGCCGTTCGAACCCCTCGCGGGCCCGGTCCAGTGGCAGCACCTCGTCGATGACGGGGCGTACGCCGGTGGCGGCGCAGAAGGACAGCAGGTCCTCCAGCTCGTCCTTGCTGCCCATTGTGGAGCCGACGATCTTCAGCTCCAGGAAGAAGACACGGGTCAGTTCGGCGTGCGAGGGCCGGTCGCCGCTGGTCGCCCCCGAGATGACCACCGTGCCGCCGGGCCGCAGCGACTTGATGGAGTGGGACCAAGTGGCGGCACCCACCGTCTCGATGACGGCGTCGACCCGCTGCGGCAGCCGCGCCCCGGACTCGAGCGCCTCCACGGCCCCCAGCTCGACGGCCCGCTTCCGCTTGGCCTCGTCGCGGCTGGTGGCGAACACCCGCAGCCCGGCGGCCTTCCCGAGCACGATCGCGGCGGTGGCCACGCCGCCACCCGCGCCCTGCACGAGGACGGAGTCACCGGGCCGCACCCCGGCGTTGGTGAACAGCATGCGGTACGCCGTCAGCCAGGCCGTGGGCAGACAGGCGGCCTCTTCGAAGGACAGTTCCTTGGGCTTCGGGAGGATGTTCCACGCCGGTACGGAGACCTGCTCGGCGAAGGTGCCCTGGTAGCGCTCGGTGAGGATGGACCGGGGCTCCTTGGGGCCGACGCCGTGGCCGGTCTGGCCGATGACGGAGTGCAGCACCACCTCGTTGCCGTCCTCGTCGATCCCGGCGGCGTCGCAGCCGAGGATCATCGGGAGCTTGTCCTCGGCCAGGCCGACTCCGCGGAGGGACCACAGGTCGTGGTGGTTGAGCGAGGCGGCGCGTACGTTCACGGTCGTCCAGCCCGGCCTCTTCTCGGGGGCCGGGCGCTCCCCCAACTCCAGGCCGTTCAGCGGCTGGTCACGGTCGATTCGGGCGGCATAAGCAGCGAACATGACCTTGACGATAGGCTCCACCCCCGGCCGGCGGAACCACGTCCCCCTGTGACACACGTCCCGCCGCACCTGGCCCGGGCCCCGTAAGGGGCGCGGGGAACGGCGCGACAAGCCCCCACCCACCCGCAGCCGAAAGACAACCCAGGGGGGTCTGGGGGCAGAGCCCCCAGGGACGATGGGGGTCCCCCCGCTCGAGCGAAGCCGAGAGTGGGGGAGGGCAGGGGCGGAGGGGGCGAAAAACCACCCACCCGGACGCCCCCCCACGCGAAAAATGGCCCCGCCGGAAAACCCGGCGGAGCCACCACGCACACCACGTCAGCGGCGAGCAACCCCCTCGGCCCGAGCAGCCGCGGCCACCGCCGCGGTCACCGCCGGAGCCACCCGCTCATCAAAGGGCGAGGGAATCACATAGTCAGCCGCAAGATCGTCCCCGACGACCGCAGCCAGCGCATCGGCCGCCGCGATCTTCATCCCCTCGGTGATCCGGGACGCCCGCACCTGCAGCGCCCCCGCGAAGATCCCGGGGAACGCCAGCACGTTGTTGATCTGGTTCGGGAAGTCGGACCGCCCGGTCGCGACGACGGCCGCGTACTTGTGGGCGATGTCGGGGTGCACCTCGGGGTTCGGGTTGGCCATCGCGAAGACGAAGGCCCCCTCCGCCATCGACGCCACCGCCGGCTCCGGCACCGTACCGCCGGAGACGCCGATGAAGACGTCGGCGCCCGCGAGCGCGGACTCCAGCGACCCCGTCAGGCCCGCCTTGTTGGTGATCTCCGCGAGCTCACGCTTGACGTCCGTCAGGTCGTCCCGGTCCTTGGACACGACGCCCTTGCGGTCCGTGACGGCGACATCCCCGAGCCCTGCCTCCAGCAGGAACTTGGCGATGGCGACGCCGGCCGCACCCGCGCCGGAGATGACCGCGCGCAGGTCGCCCAGCGACCGCCCGGTCAGCTTGGCGGCGTTGCGAAGCGCCGCCAGCGTCACGACCGCGGTCCCGTGCTGGTCGTCATGGAAGACGGGAATGTCGAGCCGCTCCTGGAGCTTGCGCTCGATCTCGAAGCACCGCGGCGCCGAGATGTCCTCCAGGTTGACGCCACCGAAGGACGGCGCCAGCCGGGCCACGGTCTCGACGATCTCGTCGACGCCCGTGCAGTCGAGCGCGATCGGCACCGCGTCCACGCCGCCGAACTGCTTGAACAGAATCGCCTTGCCCTCCATGACGGGGAGCGAGGCCTCCGGGCCGATGTCGCCGAGTCCGAGCACCGCCGTCCCGTCCGTCACCACAGCGACGACGGACGACTTCCACGTGTAGTCGTGGACGAGCTCGGGCTGCTCGGCGATCGCGCTGCACACCTTCGCGACGCCGGGCGTGTACGCCAGGGACAGGTCGTCCTTGTCACGGACGGGCACGGTGGCCTGCACGGCCATCTTGCCGCCACGATGCAGCGCGAATGCCGGGTCGAAGGAATCGAGGGGCTCGGCCCCGCCTTCCTGATCCGTACTGCTGTCGCTGCGAGGATTGACGATCTCCGCTGCCACTTTGTTTTACCCCTTAAGTCTTCATTGTTTGAGGGTGACCACTCCTGGTTGAGGGGTGGGCGGGCACCGCGCAAGCCCAGCCGCCGTGGTTGCGTACGGGCGTTTGCGCGACGGGCGCGCCGCACACGCGCCCTGAGCCCCGGATGAGGGGTGTAAAGAACCTTCTTACCCGACGGACGGTGTCGTCGACGAGTCCATAACGCGAAGGTCACATGCCGGTGACATGACTCATAGCCGAATATGTGGACAAGTCCACGACTTGCCCCCATGTCCCCGCAAGTGCGGAGTGGCGGCCGCCCGCATCCCGGGATGCGCCGAAGATCTTCCGGCCGGAAGGAGTGATTCCCGCACAAGGTCCGGCCTTGATGTACCGGCCCGTAGCGGTTCGGGGGTCACCCGTTATCCGATTTTGACATAGCGAGTCCCCTGAATGGCGTCGTCCGAATGGCAGGATGCCGTCATCACACAAGGTCGCGACACTCGAAGGTGTGTGTTCTCGTCGACCTATCGGTACTCCCTCATCCGCCGGAGGAACCCAACATGACCGCACGCTCCACCCGTCGTACCACCGCCGCGAAGTCCAGGACAGCAGCGGTCGGCGCGATCGCGGTCGCAGGCGCCCTGATCCTCACCGGTTGCGGTGACCAGACGGACAAGAGCAGCGACAGCGGCAGCTCGGACACGTCCGCGTCCTCGGCACCGCTCGCCGACAAGCTCCCCGCGGACATCAAGAAGGCGGGCGTCGTCAAGGTGGGCTCCGACATCGCGTACCCGCCGGTCGAGTACATGCAGAGCGGCAAGGCCGTCGGCATCGACCCGGACATCGCGGACGCCCTCGGCAAGCAGCTGGGTGTGAAGTTCGAGTTCCAGAACGGCAAGTTCGACCAGCTCATCGTGGGTCTGCAGTCCAAGCGGTTCAACGCGATCATGTCGGCGATGAACGACACGAAGAACCGCCAGAACGGCATCGACTCGGACACCGGCAAGAAGGCCGGCAACGGCATCGACTTCGTCGACTACTTCACCGCCGGCACCTCGATCCTCGTCCAGAAGGGCAACCCCAAGGGCATCAAGTCCCTGGATGACCTGTGCGGCAAGGTGGTGGCCCTGCAGAAGGGCACCACGTCCGAGGGCATCGCCAAGGCGCAGAGCGCGAAGTGCAAGAAGGACGGCAAGAAGGCCATCACGCTGCAGACCTTCGACACCGACCCCGAGGCCCTGCTCCGCCTGAAGCAGGGCGCGTCCGTCGCCGACCTGAACGACTTCCCGGTCGCGGCCTACAACGCCAAGACCTCGGGCGGCGGCAAGGACTTCGAGGTCGTCGGCGACCAGATCGAGGCCGGCCCGTACGGCATCGGCGTCAGCAAGGAGAGCACCCAGCTGCGGGACGCTCTCCAGGCGGCCATGAACGCGATCATCAAGAACGGTGAGTACGCCAAGATCCTGGAGAAGTGGAACGTCACGGACGGCGCGGTGACCGAGGCCAAGATCAACGGCGGCTCCTGACCCTGCCTGACGCAACATTGAAGGGCAGTCACTGTGACTGACACTGTCGACAAGGTTCCGGCGCCGTCGGTGCCGCCGGAGCAGATCAAGGCCATCCCGGTGCGCCATTACGGCCGCTGGGTGGCCGGCGCGGTGGTCATCGCGCTGCTGGTGCTGATCGGGATCGCGTTCTCCAACGCGAAGATCAACTACAGCATCATCCCGGACTACCTCACGGACGACACGATCCTGTCCGGCGTGTGGCACACGCTGTACATCTCCGTGCTCGCCATGGTGCTCGGACTCGTCCTGGGCGTCATCCTCGCGGTGATGCGGATGTCGTCGAACCCGGTCACCAGCACCGTGGCCTGGTTCTACATCTGGTTCTTCCGCGGCACTCCGGTACTGGTGCAGCTGCTCCTCTGGTACAACATCGCGCTCGTGTTCCCCATCCTCAATCTGGGGTTCTACAAGGACGAGATGAACCAGGTGATGACGCCGTTCCTGGCGGCCCTGCTGGGTCTCGGCCTGAACGAGGCCGCGTACATGTCCGAGATCGTCCGGGCCGGTATCCAGTCCGTGGACGAGGGGCAGACGGAGGCCTCGCACGCGCTGGGCATGACCCAGGGCAAGACGCTGCGACGCGTGATCCTCCCGCAGGCCATGCGGGTGATCGTGCCGCCGACCGGCAACGAGTTCATCAACATGCTGAAGACCTCGTCGCTCGCCTACGCGGTCCAGTTCAACGAACTGATCAAGCGTGCCACGGACATCTCCAGCACCTCGCTCGCGGTCGTCGAGCTCTACTTCGTGGCGTCGATCTGGTACCTGATCCTTACCAGCATCTTCAGCGTCTTCCAGTACTACCTGGAGCGCCGCTACGCCCGCGGATCGTCGCGCAACCTGCCGCCGACCCCGTTGCAGCGCCTGAAGAAGAACCTCCGTCTGTTCGGTTCCTTCCGCCGCCCGGAGGTGGCCCGATGAGCAGTCTCAGCAAGGACGTCGCCCCAAGCACGAGCGGCCGTCCGATGGTCAAGGCCGAGAGCGTGCACAAGTCCTTCGGGCTCGCGCACATCCTCAAGGGCATCGACCTGGAGGTGAACCCGCGCGAGGTGTTCTGCCTGATCGGCCCGTCCGGCTCCGGCAAGTCCACTTTCCTGCGGTGCATCAACCACCTGGAGAAGATCAGCGCTGGCCGGCTGTACGTCGATGGCCACCTGGTCGGCTACCGGCAGAGCGGCGACAAGCTCTACGAGCTGAAGGAAAAGGAAGTGGCCGCGCAGCGGCGGGACATCGGCATGGTGTTCCAGCGCTTCAACCTCTTCCCGCACATGACGGCGCTGGAGAACGTCATGGAGGCGCCCGTCCAGGTCAAGGGCGAGACCAAGGCCGTCGCCCGGGAGCGGGCGCAGCGGCTCCTCGACCGGGTCGGCCTCGGCGACCGCAAGGGCCACTACCCCGCCCAGCTCTCCGGCGGCCAGCAGCAGCGCGTCGCCATCGCCCGTGCGCTGGCGATGGAACCCAAGCTGATGCTCTTCGACGAGCCGACATCTGCTCTCGACCCGGAGCTCGTCGGCGAGGTCCTCGACGTCATGCGAGACCTGGCCGAGGACGGCATGACGATGATCGTCGTAACGCACGAGATGGGCTTCGCCCGCGAGGTCGGCGACTCGCTTGTGTTCATGGACGACGGCGTGGTGGTCGAGGCCGGCAACCCCCGTGACGTACTGACGAATCCGCAGCACGAGCGGACGCAGTCGTTCCTGTCCAAGGTGCTCTAGCGGTACGCGGAAGAAAGGGGCGGTACGGAGTTCCCGTACCGCCCCTTCTTCATGCCCGCCCGGCTACGGCAGCAGTTCCGGGTTCAGGATCAGCTTGTTCAGCTGATCCCGAGTCAGCGGCGGCGTCTTCAGCAGTGGGCCCAGCTGGCCCTTGCCCTGGAAGCCGCCGATGTCCCGCACCTGCAGGATCCTGCCGTCCGTCAGCTTCAGGGCCGCGGCGAACTCCGGGCCCCAGGTCGGATACGAAAAGGAGCCGGGCTCGGGCTCGCCCGTCTGCCAGATGCCCAGGAGGCTGCCGTCGGGCAGCTTCTGAGAGGTGCAGTCCACGCGGCCGTCCTTGGGCGCGTCCTTGCACGGACCCTCGATCCCCTTGCCGCCCGTCTTCGCCTGGACCTCCTCGCGGGTGGCCACGTGCACCGAGATGTAGCCGACGCCGCCGTCCCGGCTGACGGCGTAGTCACCGTCGTACGGCCCGACGGGCTTGGGAAGCGGGGCCTTCGGCACCTGCTTGATCAGCCGCATCAGCGAGACCTCGCTGATCTTGCCGGTCCCGGCGGGCAGCAGTTTCTCGAACCGGCCCGCCTTGGTGGTGTACTCGCCCGCGGTGGGCGCGCCGGCCACGCTCGACCCCGGGCCGTCGTTCAGCACGCCGGGTCCCAAGACCAGGCCGGTCGCGACGGCCGCCGCCGCGACGCCGGTCGCCGCCGCCACCGGACCCGCGCGGCCCGGGCGAACACGGCCTCGCTGCCGCGGCTCCTGGGCGTCGGCACCTGGTCCAGGGCCCGCCCGAGCAGCTCTCTGACGTGCTCGGTCTCGACTTCCTTCTGGTTCATGCGTATTCCTCCCGCACCGCGGCCCGCCGCGCCGCGAGCCCCCTGACCGTGTGGCTCTTGACCGTGCTCTCCCGCATCCCGAGCAGTTGGGCCGTGGCGGCCACGCTCAGGTCCTCCCAGTAGCGCAGCACCAGCACCGCACGCTGCTTGGGCGCGAGCTGCGCGAGAGCGGCCCGCACCATGAGTCCGGTGTCGCTGTCGATCAACTGCCCCGCCACGTCCGGCACTTCGCCGTACGCCTATTCGCGCCGCCAGAACCGGCGGCGCGCGGAGATGAAGGTGTTGACCAGCGTCTAGCGCGCGTAGGCCTCGAGGTTTTCGAGGCGTCCGTGCCGGCGCGCGCCGAGGACGACCTTCACCAGGGTCGTCTGCACGAGGTCCTCCGCCTCGTCGCGGTTGCCGCACAGCAGATAGGCGCTGCGGAACAGCGCCGTCCGTCTGCCCTCCACGAAGACGTGCAGAGCGGCTTCCTCGCCGCGCGTCATCCCGCCCCCTTCCCCGGCCCGCAGTCGCGGACCGTCTCACCCTTCCAGTGCGGTGGGGGGTCCCACAGGACGCGGAAGAGGCGGTACGGATTTTCCGTACCGCCTCGATCGCCGCCCCGTCGGGGTTACTTGAGGTCTCGCGGGGCCTACTTGACCGCGAGGAGAAGCGTGTCCGAGGGCGAGCACCACACCGGCCGGGCCTCCCCGAAGCCCTTCTCACGCAGCACGCGCGCGTGCCAGGCGGCGGACGGCATGTCGCCGTCGGCGTGCTCACCGTAGATCTCGTAGCGGCGGGCGGTGGGCGCGGCGAGAACGGGGTCCCCCGCGGCCAGCTCCCACCATTCGGCCCAGTCGAGGGCGCCGTTCTTCTTGGCCTGATCCATATGGGCGTGCCGCTGGGCGCGCTCGGCCGCGTTGATCCTGGGCGTCGTCTCGTCGATCATGTGGTCGGCGTTCATGAAGACACCGCCGTCGCGGACGAGTTCCGCGACCTGACCATAGAGAGCCGCGAGAGGTTCGCTGTGCAGCCAGTGCAGGGCCGTGGCAGTCAGTACGGCGTCGTACGAGTCGTACGGCAGCAGCGTGGGCCACTGCGGGTCCTTGAGGTCGGCCGTGACGAGGGAGACCCGGTCGTCGCCCTCGAAGGTGCCCTCGGCGATGGTGAGCAGCGCGGGGTCGAGGTCGAGGCCGGTGCTGGTGGCGCCGGGGAGGCGGGCGAGCAGCCGGGCCGTGATGGTGCCGGTGCCGCAGGCGAGGTCGAGGACGCGCGGCTCGGGGCCGACCAGGGCCTCGACCATGTCGAGCATCACCCGGAAGCGTTCTTCGCGGTCCGGCATGTACCACTCCTGCTGCCGGTCCCAGCTCTCCTGCCAGGCACGCCAGTCTGTTCCGGTGCTGACGGTCATGGAAGCCCCTTACTTCGCTCGCCCACGTAATACCCTGGAAGCACGATCATCTGTTACCTGACCGCAGTCACGACGATAGAGCGCCCCCGTAAGGACTACAAGTGGAACTGGCCTATTACTCGGATTACGCCGTCCGTCTCGTCAACAGCGAGGAACCGGCCCGGGGCAAGGACTCGCTGACCTCGGTCGAGGCCGTCCGCGACCTCTTCGGGGGCAACTCCTCGGCGGCCCGCCGCGCCACGGACGCGGACGTCACCCGCTTCCGCTCCGTACGGGCCCGGCTGCGGGCGGTCTTCGAAGCGGCGAACGGCGGCAACGAGACCCTCGCCGTGGACCTGCTGAACTCACTCCTCCTGGAGTTCCCGGTGAGCCCGCAGATCTCCGGGCACGACTACCGGGACGACGACGGGCGCCCCCTGTGGCACATGCACCTGGCGGACCACCCGTCGAACGCGACCGCGGGCTACGCGGCGATCGCGGCGATGGGCCTGGCCTTCCACCTGACGGAGCACGGCGTCGACCGTCTGGGCCTGTGCGAGGCGTCCCCCTGCCGCAACGCCTACCTGGACACCTCGACCAACCGCTCCCGGCGCTACTGCTCGGACCGCTGCGCGACCCGCGCCAACGTGGCGGCCTACCGCGCCCGCAAGCGCCTGGAGGCGGACCGGTCGGACAGCACGGGCCTGGCGGCCCCCACCACCCACCGGACGACGGCGACCGGCGACCGCTGATCATCCTTCAGGGGCCGGTACCGGAACCGCACCTTCCCGAGGACGAGCTCTTCGGGAACCGTGCCGTAATCAGTGCTGTCGCCACCGGCGAACGCATTGTCCCCGAGCACCCACCAGCCCCCCTCCCGCCGCTCCGCGATCCGCTTGACGACCAGCAGATCCTGCTGGAACGGATGACGCAGGACGACGACGTCACCGGGCCTGACCCGCGCCCCCCACTGCACGACGAGCCGATCCCCGTGCTGGAGCGTGGGAACCATGGACGGTCCCGTCACCTCGGCCGCCCCGAACGGCAGCACGGCCCTCCCACGCTCGGTCTCCTGCGACAGCTCCGGCATCACCGGCACCTCCCCGGTCCGATCCTCCACCAGTCCCAGTTTCACCCTGGACTTTTGTCCTAAGCCCATGGGGGCACTCGCGAAAACCGGTCTCCTACGGAGTAATGTCCCACCTGAGAAGACGATCACGAGGAAGGACAGCTCAATGCTCTCCCGCCTGTTTGCCCCCAAGGTCAAGGTCAGCGCACACTGCGACCTGCCCTGCGGTGTGTACGACCCGGCCCAGGCCCGCATCGAGGCGGAGTCGGTGAAGGCCGTCCAGGAAAAGATGGCCGGCAACGACGACCCGCACTTCCAGGCTCGCGCCACCGTCATCAAGGAGCAGCGCGCCGAGCTCGCCAAGCACCACGTGTCGGTGCTCTGGAGCGACTACTTCAAGCCCCCGCACTTCGAGAAGTACCCGGAGCTGCACCAGCTGGTCAACGACGCCCTGAAGGCCCTCTCGGCCGCCAAGGCGTCCACCGACCCGGCGACGGGCCAGAAGGCGCTGGACTACATCGCCCAGATCGACAAGATCTTCTGGGAGACCAAGAAGGCCTGATCCAGGGCCGGTTACCGGTTCGCCTTGACCGGCGAGCGGTGCACCCTCGCAGGTCAGCGAGCCTTTTGAAGGGGCTCGGCCGAACCCTCGGCCGGGCCCCTTCGGCGTTCCTCGGAGGGCGGGTTCCACCCCGCGCGGGCTCCCTGCCCCATGAACCGCCGTGAAACCGCGGCAAATCCGCGACCCCGCACGCTCCTGCCATGACAACGAACACCGCGACCGCGCACCACCCCGTCAAGACCTCACCGTCGTACGCCATCACGGCGACCGGACTGCGCAAGGCGTACGGCGAGCAGGTCGTCCTCGACGGAACCGATCTGGCTGTCGCCCAGGAGGTGACACCGGCGAGCCGCACGAGGTGCACGGATCTGCTCGGCCGCGCGGCTCACCACGCGGGCGAGCGCGCGGGCGCGCACCAGGGCCGTGTCGCCGGGACGCGCGCAGCGCGCAGCGCGGAGACCGGGTCGGCCGCCAGGTCGTCGGCGGAGCTGTCCCCCCGCGCGAGCCGGCCTCGGCGTGCGCCGGCGCGGCGGTGTGGTCGCCGTCCCGGGCCGCCGGGGAACTCGCGGCGGTGGCGAGCAGGACGGCGGAGCTGTCCACCTGTGCTCGCCCAGCGTGAGGCGGTAGCCGGTGGCGGTGTCGGCGATCAGCTCGGCGCCGGGCTGGGAACTGGCCCGTGAGACGAGGACCTGGAGCGCCTTCGTCGGATTCTCCGGCTGCTCCTCGGGCCACAGCCCTCGACCAGCCGGGCCGTGCCGCACCCGGTGCGCAGATCGTCCGCGAGCAGGGCGAGCAGGCCACGCAGCCGGGCCCGGCGACCTCCCGTCGCGACAGGACACCCGCGAGAGGAAGGTCGGCTCGGCGGTCATCCGAGTAGGTCGGCGCGCGCGGGTGCCGGGCGTGCGGGACGTGGGACCCCTCGGTGTCAGCGCCCGGGACCATCGTGTCAGTGCCAGGTGCCATCCTGGTGCGGTGACTGTTGTGGAGGACTTGGTCCGGCTGCGCCGGGCCCGCGACCGTATGGACCGCGAGTACGCGGAGCCGCTGGACATGGCCACGCTCGCGCGCTCCGCGCTGATGTCGCCGGGCCACTTCCAGCGGAGCTTTCGCGCTGCCTTCGGCGAGACTCCGTACACCTATCTCATGACCCGCCGGATCGAGCGCGCCAAAGCCCTGCTCCGACAGGGAGACATGACGGTCACCGAAGTGTGCTTCGCCGTGGGCTGCACCTCGCTCGGCTCGTTCAGCTCCCGCTTCACGGAGCTGGTCGGCGAGACCCCGAGCGCGTACCGGGCCCGCCCGCACGACCACGGCGCCCCCATCCCGTCCTGCGTGACCCGGCGCCTGACCCGCCCGGCCCGCCACCCGAACCCGGAAGCGGAACCGGGCTCACGGCTCTAGGGTCCATGTCCGGGCCGACGGACCCGACGGTCTGGGCGGCAGATCGGGGCGGCAGGCCCTAGCGTGAGGCGTATGGACGTGAAACTCTCCCAGTGCTTCATCGCCGTGGACGACCACGACAAGGCGCTCGCCTTCTACCGGGACGTGCTGGGCCTGGAGGTCCGCAACGACGTCGGGTTCGAGGGGATGCGCTGGGTCACGGTCGGCTCGCCGCTCCAGCCGGACGTGGAGATCGTCCTGGAGCCCCCCGCGGCGGACCCGAGCACCTCCCCCGCGGACAAGCAGGCCATGGCCGAACTGCTGGCCAAGGGCATCCTGCGCGGTGTCATCTTCTCCACCACCGACTGCGACGCCCTCTTCGAGCGCGTCCGCGCCTCCGGCGCCGAAGTCCTCCAGGAACCGATGGACCAGCCCTACGGAGTGCGCGACTGCGCCTTCCGCGACCCGGCGGGCAACCTCCTGCGCTTCAACGAACCCCGCGGCGGGTGAGCGACGGGACGGCCTCCGGGTCCCCGATGGACCAGAACTACCATCGGCTGATCACGACCACCGGGAGTCACCCATGCCGTCCGCCCGCCCCCGTGTCCTGTACGTCAGCGACCTGGCCTATCCGGCCAAGGGGCGCCGTTACTGCGACGAGGACATCTTTCTCACCTCGCGGCTGCGCGAGGAGTTCGATGTCGCCGTGTGTCATCCGCTGGACGCGGCGGGGTTGATGGACGGCTTCGATGTCGTTCTCGTACGCAACAGCGGGCCGGTGCTGAACTACCAGGCGCAGTACGACGCCTTCCGGGAGCGAGCGGTCGCGGACGGTGTGCGCGTGTACAACGAGCTGTCGGGGAAGGGGGACATGGCGGGGAAGGGATACCTGCTGGAGCTGACCGCCGCCGGGTATCCGGTCATCCCCACCATCGACCGCGCGGAGGACCTGGGGCGGCTGCCCGAGGTCGACACGTACGTGGTGAAGCCGAAGCTGGGGGCCGACTCCATAGGCCTTGAGTTCGTGGCGCGCGAGCGGCTCCCCGAGCTGGTGTACGGCGGCGTCCTCGTCCAGCCGCGCATCGACTTCCGCTACGAGGTGTCCTTCTACTTCGTCGACCGCGCCTTCCAGTACGCCCTGTACGCGCCCCGCCCGGACCAGCGATGGGCCCTGGAACCGTACGTGCCGACCGAGCGGGACCTGGAGTTCGCTCAGCGGTTCGTCGACTGGAACGACATCGCGTACGGGATCCAGCGCGTGGACGCCTGCCGTGCCCCCGACGGCGAGCTGCTTCTCGTCGAGCTGGAGGACCTCAACCCGTATCTGTCCCTGGACGTCCTCGCCACCGACGCCCAGGACGCCTTCGTCGCGAGCATGAAAACCTCGTTGCGCGCGCTGATCGGGCGGGAGACGGTACGAGCCGTACCGACCGTCCGACAGGGAGCGCCTCGATGACCGCACAACCGATCCGGTGGACCTACGTCTTCGTCGACCGGCCCATGAAGGAGTTCGGGCCGGCCACCGACTTCTGGACGGCGGTCACGGGGACACGGCTGTCGGAACCCCGCGGCGACCAGGGCGAGTTCGTCACCCTGCTGCACGACGGCGCCGACGCGTGCGTGAAGGCGCAGGGCGTCGATTCGGACGACGGCGGCGCGCATCTCGACCTCGCCGTCGAGGACGTACCGGCGCTGGTGGAGTCGGCGCTTCGGCTGGGCGCCACGCTCGTCGCCGACCACGAGGGGTGGGCCGTACTGCGTTCCCCCGGCGGGCAGCTGTTCTGCGCGGTGCCCTGGCACGGGGAGTCGGCCCGGCCGCCCGTGGTCGAGGGACCGAGCGGCGCGACCAGCCGGCTCGACCAGGTGTGCGTCGACCTGGCGCCGTCCGTGTACGACACCGAGATCACCTTCTGGAGCGAACTCACCGGCTGGGACTCCCACCCCGGCGCGCTCCCGGAGTTCCACCTGGTCAGGCCCCCCGCCGCCCTCCCCTTCCGCATCCTCCTGCAACGCCTCGACACCGACCGCCCCACCTCCGCCCACCTCGACATCGCCTGCTCGGACATCGAGGCGGTCCGCACCCGGCACGAGGCCCTGGGCGCCACCCTGGTCAACCGCGGCGCCCGCTGGGCGGTGATGCGGGACCCGGTCGGCGGCACGTACTGCCTGACCCCCCGCGATCCCGGGACGGGCAGCCTTCCTGAATAGAGGGTCTCGCCGCCCCCTACCTCCTCGAACGCCGGGAGCTGATTCTCAGCCCGTCCGGCGTTTGAGGACGAGCGCGAAGCGCGACAGCGGAGGTCCGGGGGCGGCAGCCCCCAGGTACGGGACGGGCAGGGGCGGAGGGGGCGACACCCACCGCGGTCACACCGACGGGCCGGGCGCGCGGGCCGCCTCCCACAGGGAGCGCTCAGTGAGGTGCACAAAAGGTTCAGGCATGCCGCGGAAACCCTACGGCTTCAGGCGTGCGGACCGCGCGTGCAAATAGCGCTGTTCGGGGAGGCTGAGGGTCTTGCGGGCCGCCGACTCGTACGCGGCGCGGGCCGCCGCCGTGTCTCCCGCGCGTTCCAACAGGTGACCGCGGACCGCGTCCAGCCGGTGTCCGGCCGCCAACTCGCCCTCCAGCGGGTCGAGTTCGGCCAGCCCCGCCCGCGGCCCGTCCACCATGGCCACCGCCACCGCGCGGTTGAGGCGCTCGACGGGACCCGGGACCCGGCGGACCAGCACGTCGTACAGGCCGAGGATCTCGCGCCAGTCCGTCGCCTGCGGGGACGGCGCCTCGTCGTGCACCGCGGCGATGGCGGCCCGGAGTTGGTAGGGCCCGGCACTCCCCCGTGACAACGACAGCGCCTGCGTCACCAGCGCCACACCCTCCTCGATCGCCGCTTTGTCCCACAGGCCGCGGTCCTGCTCGTCGAGCGGCACCAACTCGCCGTGCGGACCCGTCCGGGCGACGCGACGGGCGTCGGTCAGCAGCATCAGCGCCAGCAGGCCCGTCACCTCATGGTTCTCGGGCAGCAGCCGGTGCACCGTACGCGTCAACCGGACGGCCTCGCCCGCGAGTTCGGCCCGCCGGAGCACCGCTCCGGACGTCGCCGTATAGCCCTCGTTGAAGATCAGATAGAGGGTGTGCAGGACGGCGGGCAGCCGCTCCTCCCACTGGTCCGGGCGCCCGAAACGGACCCCCTTCACCCGCTGCTTGGCCCTGCTGATCCGCTGGGCCATCGTCGCCTCGGGCACGAGATACGCCCGGGCGATCTCCGCGGTGGTCAGACCGCCGACCGCCCGCAGGGTGAGCGCGATCTGCGCGGGCGGGGTCAGATCGGGGTGGCAGCAGAGGAAGAGGAGCGAGAGCGTGTCGTCCTCGTTCGGCGCCCGGTCCGCCCCCGGCGGCGGCGCCGTGAAGGCATCCCGGGGAGTCAGCGCCAGCGCCCTCTCCTCCCGCAGCCGCCGCGCCTCCTCACTGCGCAGGGCATCCGTCAGCCGCCGCGAGGCGACCTTGATCAGCCAGCCGCGCGGATTCTCGGGCACGCCCTTGTCGACCCACTGCCCGGCCGCCGCGAGCAGCGCCTCCTGTACGGCGTCCTCGGCGGCGTCGAAATGCCCGTACCGGCGTACGAGAGCGCCGAGGACCTGCGGCGCGTGCCGGCGCAGCAGATCCTCGACCTCGATGCTCATGCCGGTCAGATGTCCCCGGCGCCGTCCATGATGGGCCGGATGACGACCGGGTAGTCGGTGGCACCCTCCGGGCAGGGGCACCGCGTGACGCGCTCGGCGATCTCGGTGACCCGCTCCAGGCTCGCGCACTCCAGCACCCAGTAGCCGGCCATCAGCTCCTTGGTCTCGCTGTACGGGCCATCGGTGATCACGGCCTTGCCGTCCTTGCCCAGGGCGACCAGCCGGGTCTGTGCCGGCTCGGCCAGCCCCTGCCCGTCGATCAGCTCACCGGTCTCCGACAGGTCGTCGTTGATCGCGCCCATGTACGCGTACATGGCCTGCAGTTCCTGCTCGGTCCAGGCCGGGGCCTGCGCGGACGCCTTGCCGCGCATGCCCTCGTAGTCGGCCTGCGTGCCCTGCACCATCACCAGGTACTTCATGAGTCCGCTCCTTCGGCTCCCGCCGCCCTCGGTGGGCGGCTCTCACAGGAGACGTCGGAGCCGACCCTCCATTCTCTACACGGCCGCGCGCGTTCGGTCAGGATTTCTCCGTGACCGGCTCCTCCGGCTCGCCCGGGGACTCCTCCACGTGCTCGCCGACGTACGCCGCGCACTTCGGATTCCGGCAGGGCCCTGGTCGCCAGAGGGGGACCCAAGCGCCCAGGGTCTTGTGACGCCGTACCACCGTGGCGACCGGCTGCCCGCATTCGGGACATACTTGCTCATCGGTGCCCATGCCTTCAGGGTAGGACGGCGGGGGCTTCAGCGCTTCCTGCCGTACGTCCGCACGAGGACCCCGTTCTTGAACACCCGCACCTCGTCGAGCGCGAACTCGGCGACGTCGAACCCGGAGCCGAACATCGGCATGCCGGAACCCAGCACCACCGGGTAGGTCTTGATGACGAGCTCGTCCACCTCGTCGATCAGCGCGCCCGCGAGCTGCGCGCCGCCGCACAGATAGATACCGAACTCGCCGTCCTCCGCCTTGAGTTCGCGGACCTTGCCGACGACATCGTCCGCGACGATCTCCACATGCGGGTCGGGCGACTCCTCGATGCTGCGCGAGGCGACGTACTCGCGCAGATGGGCGTAGGGGCTGGTGACGCCGGCGTCCAGCGCCAGGTCGTAGCTGGCACGGCCCTGGATGATCGTGTCGAAGTGCCGGTTCTCCAAGTCGTCGATGCCGAGCGGGCGGCGGCCGTGGGTCGGCAGTGTCTCCGGGTACTCCGCCTTGAGGAAGTCCTCGAAGTACTCCTCGTCGACGAACGGTATGAAGAACTGCGCGTCGCCGTCCGGGGCTCCGATGAAACCGTCGATCGAGCAGGCGATGAAGTACGTGAGCTTGCGCAAGCGGGTCTCTTTTCGTAGGCAGCGCGTTCACGGGCGTCCGTGGCGGTGGATGACCACGGCCGAACCACTTCAGTTATAGTGCTTCACTTGTAGTGGTTACAAGGGGTTAAGAGCAGCAACTGAAAACGACCCAAAAACGACTGCGACCCAAAAGCGACTGAAGCAACGAGTCGGAGGAAGCCCCGATGGCAAGCAACCCGGAGCGCAGAGCGGCCCTCGTCGACGCGGCCGCGGAGGTGCTGGCGCGTGAGGGGGCACGCGGGCTGACGTTCCGCGCCGTGGACGCCGAGGCGGCCGTGCCGGTAGGCACCTCGTCGAACTACTTCACCGACCGCGACGACCTGCTGAACCAGGTCGACGCCCACCTCCACCAGCGCCTGGCCCCCGACCCGGCCGTGCTCGCCGAGTTGCTGAAGGGACCGAAGGACCGCTCCCTGGTGCTGGAGTTCATGCGCGACCTGCTGGCCCGCGCGACCCGTGACCGCACGGGCCATCTCGCCCTCTTCGAGATGCGCCTGGAGGCCACCCGCCGCCCCGCCCTGCGCGCCTCGTACACCAAGTCAGTACGCGGCGATCTGGAGCAGGGCATGGAGTTCCATCGGGACGCCGGGCTGCCCGGCGGCGACGAGACCGTGACGGTGCTCTATCTCGCCATGCTCGGGCTGCTCCTGGAACACCTGACACTGCCCGGGGTGCTGGACGGCGTACTGCGGGGAGTCGCCGTCCCGGACGAGCTGCTCGAACGGATCGTGACGACGATCGTCCCGGAGGGCTGAGCGGCTCCGGGAACGCACCCGCGCTTCTCCGGAGCCGCTCAGCCCTCCCGCCCGGGCCGCGGCTCGCGCCACATGGGCCACATCTGCGGCCCGTCCGGCAGATCGAGGGGACGCCCGACAGCGGCGAATCCGAGACGCTCGTACAGCTTGCGGCTGCGGGCGTTGCTCGCCTCCAGATACGCGGGCAGGCCCTCACGATCGCAGCGGTCGAGGACCGACTGGATGAGCGCGGTACCCAGACCCTCGCCCTGCCGCTCAGGCGCCACGGCGATCATCCACAGGTATTCGTGGTCGCGGCCCGCGGGATGGACGTCCGCCGTGAGCCGCCCGATCAGCTCGACACGCTCGTTCCCCGGGTCGACGGCCTCGCGCAGCTGCGCAGGTCCGTCCTCGTCACCGTGCTCCTCGGCGGGAACGGACAGCCACAGCGCACACGCCACACCGTCTTCGGCCACATCGACCCGCCCCTCGGCGAGCACGACATCAAGAAACCCGGCCATCAATTTGTGGTGCGTAGCCCGGCGGTGCGCTTCGTCCGGGAAGACCCACCCACTCACCGGATCGTCCAGAAAGGCCGCATCGAGCAGCCGGACGACCAGCTCCCGGTCCCGCTCGCCCGCCGTACGGATCGCCACGCCCATGTGCCCGCCCCTTCGCCCCAACCGACCTTGATCGTATGGCGGTTGAAGCGTAACCGGTGGGGGCTGACCTCTTCAGCCCCACCGGCACCATCGAGCCGGTCCGGCGTCCGAGGTCGAGTCGGCGGCGTGCCCTGCCCCACCCACCGCGCCTGGCCTCCCCACCCCGGTCGGCGCTCGTTCTTTGGCCCGTCCGGCGTTTGAGGACGGGGCCGTCAAGGCCGAAGCGGGGGGTCTGGGGGGCGGCAGCCCCCCAGGTACGGGACGGGTAGGGGCGGAGGGGGCGAAAAAGAACGGGCCCCGCACACCGTGGGGATGTGCGGGACCCGCCCGGCCGGAGCCCGGCGCCGTACGGAGGTCAGGTGCCGTAGGGAACCGGAGGCTCCGGGGTCCTCGACCGGCGCGCCAAGCCGGTCAGTTGCTGCGCCGCGTCACGAACTCCGCCAGCGCGAGGAGCCCACCCGCCGCCTCCGGATCGGGCACCGCCCGGGACAGCTCATGCATCGCCCGGGACATCCGCTCGGCCGCCTGGTCCTGTGCCCAGTCGCGGCCCCCCGCCCGCTCGACGGCGAGGACCGTACGCTCCAACTCCCCCTCTTCGTAGGGCACTCCGTACAGCTCGGCCAGTTCACCGGCCGCCGGCGTGCCCGAGGCGAGCGCGGCAACCACGGGCAGCGACTTCTTGCGGGCGATGAGATCCGCCCCGACCGGCTTGCCGGTACGGCTCGGGTCCCCCCAGATCCCGATCACGTCGTCGATCAGCTGGAACGCGAGCCCGGCCTCCCGGCCGAACGCGTCCAACGCCTCGACGTCCTCCTCGTCCGCCCCCGCGTACAGCGCCCCGAGCGCACAGGCGCAGCCGAGCAGCGCGCCCGTCTTCGCCTCGGCCATGGCGAGGCACTCGTCGAGCGTGACCTCGTCGGGGCCGCGCTTCTCCATGGCCGTGTCCGCGTGCTGTCCCGCGCACAGCTCGACCACGCAGGACGCGAGCCGGGCGGCGGACGCCGAGGACGCCGGGTGCGGGTCCTCGGCGAGCAGCCGCTGGGCCAGCGCCTGCAGGGCGTCCCCGGCGAGGATCGCGTCGGCGTCGCCGAACACGGTCCACGCGGTGGGGCGGTGCCTGCGGGTGGTGTCCCGGTCCATGACGTCGTCGTGCAGCAGGGTGAAGTTGTGGATCAACTCCACGGCGGCGGCCGCCCGCACGGCCGTCGCATGCTGTCCGCCGAGCGCCCGGACCGCGGTCAGCACGAGCGCGGGCCGGATCGCCTTGCCCGCGTTGCCCGCCGCCGGAGTGCCGTCCGCGTGCTCCCAGCCGAAGTGGTAGAGCGCGATCCGGCGCATCGAGCCGGGCAGCGACTCGATGGCCCTGCGCAGCTCGGGGTCGACCGACGCCCGGGCACGCTCCAGGATGCCCGCCGCTTCCTGCCCCTCGAGCGGGCCGGGTGGCCCCTTCCTGTCCATGGGCCTCCCGATGGGGCTCAGCCTGTGCAGGATCTCGGTCGGGCTCTGTGTCGTCTCCGTCATGAAGTCACCCGTGAACTCACCCATGAACAACTCACCCATGGAATCGCCTCGGAGAGTCTGCGGACGGTGGCGCTTCCGCGGCCGCTGGGCGCGTACCCCCTCGATGTACCCGCCCCGAAGGGCGGGAACACGGCGACCGCCGGCTCGCGGAAGGTCACCGCCAGCGGCCGATCTCGACGTTCTCCAGGATGCCGAGGGCGTCCGGCACGAGCACCGCGGCCGAGTAGTACGCCGTCACCAGGTAGGAGATGATCGCCTGCTCGTTGATGCCCATGAAGCGCACCGACAGGCTCGGCTCGATCTCGTCCGGGATGCCCGCCTGCTGGAGCCCGATCACGCCCTGCTCGGCCTCGCCGGTACGCATGGCGATGATCGAGGTCGTACGGGTGTCGCTGACCGGGATCTTGTTGCACGGGAAGAGTGGCACCCCTCGCCAGGTCGGGATGCGGTTGCCCGCGATCTCGATGCTCTCGGGGACGAGTCCGCGCTTGTTGCACTCGCGGCCGAACGCGGAGATCGCGCGCGGGTGGGCGAGGAACAGCTTGGTGCCGCGCCTGCGGCTGAGCAGTTCGTCAAGGTCGTCGGGGCTGGGGACGCCGTCGTGCGGTTGCAGCCGCTGGTCGTACTCGCAGTTGTTGAGCAGTCCGAACTCACGGTTGTTGATGAGCTCGTGCTCCTGGCGTTCCTTCAATGCCTCCACGGTGAGCCGCAGTTGCTGCTCGGTCTGGTTCATGGGCTGGTTGTAGAGGTCGGCCACGCGCGTGTGCAGGCGCAGTACGGTCTGGGCGATGCTCAGTTCGTACTCGCGCGGTGCGGCGTCGTAGTCGACGAAGGTGCCGGGGATGTCCGGCTCTCCGGTGTGGCCGGCGGAGAGGTCGATCTCCTTCTCTCCGTACTTGTTGGTCCGCTGCTCCGGAATCGCACGCAGCTCCTGGAGGTGGGTGCGCAGGGACTCGGCGCGTTCCGCGACCTGCTCGAGGTCCTGGCGGGGCAGTGTGAGCACGGTGACCGCGGTGACCGCGCGGGCGGTGTACTCCCAGATGGCGTCCGGGTCGATGAGCGCCTGCTCCCCGAAGTAAGCGCCGTCGGCGAGGACACCGAGCACCGCGTCGTCCCCGTAGGGGCCCGTGCCGATCTTCTCGACCTTGCCGTGCGCGAGCAGGAACACCTCGTCGGCCTGGCTGCCGAACGAGGCGAGCACTTCCCCTGGTGCGAACTCCCGCTGCTGGCAGCGCTGGGCGAGCTCGCCGAGCACCTCCTGATCCTCGTACGACCGCAGTACGGACAGCTCGCCGAGCTCCGCGGGGATGACCTGGACGCGGTCACCGGTCTTCACGAACGTCACGCGGCCGTCGCCCACGGAGTAGCTGAGCCGCCGGTTCACGCGGTACGTGCCACCCTGCACGTTCACCCACGGCAGCATGCGCAGCAGCCATCGTGAGCTGATCTCCTGCATCTGGGGTGCGGACTTGGTGGTGGTGGCCAGGTTCCGCGCGGCGGATGTGCCGAGACTCTGCTGCGGCCTGCCCTGCTCCGCGCGGACCTCTTCGCCTACCGACATGAAAATTGCCCTCCCGGTCGTGCACTGATCTGCGGGGACAAGCCTTCCATCACGGAGCGTGCCGGTGCTATTACACGAATGAGCGGGAATGGATCAACCGCGAGTGGGCACGCAGCTGCATTCTGTCCAGGGAACTTCAAGATCCGGCCAACCGTTCGCCCTTTGACGGACAACGACAGGAGACGGCAGTGGCAGGCTTCCTGGACCGTGCGAAAGAACAGGCACAGCGCGGCCTCACACAGGGCAAGCAGAAGATCGACGAGGTGCAGGCGCAGCGCGCCGGCGGCGACCTCCTCAAGAAACTGGGCGCGGCGTACTACGCGGAGCGGCGTGGCAGCGGCTCCCCCGAGGCGACCCAACAGGCCCTGCAGGCCCTGGAGAGCCACATAGCGACGCACGGGGACGCGTTCCTGCGCGCCTGACCGGCCCACTCCGCTCCTGACCGGATCGGCTCGCACGCTGTGCGAACGAGTAGGCCCGGCCGCCCGATCACGGGTACAAGCTGCGGTACGAGACGGCCGCGACAGGTGGCCGGCGTGCAGCGCGAAGGAGGCGGCCATGGCCCCACCCATGTCCGCGGGCACTTTCCTGGACCGGCTCAGGGAGGCAGGCGTCACCGTCGTCGAGGTCGGCGACTGGGAGCATCACAACCGCAATCACAAGGGCCCGTGGGGTCCGGTGTACGGCGTGATGATCCACCACACGGTGACCTCGGGCAGCGAGCGCACGGTCGAGATCTGCCGCGACGGCTACCCGGGGCTGCCCGGGCCGCTGTGCCACGGCGTCATCACCAAGGACGGCGTCCTTCACCTCGTCGGCTACGGGAGGGCCAATCACGCGGGCCTGGGCGACGACGACGTTCTGCGCGCGGTGATCGCGGAGAAGGCGCTACCGCACGACAACGAGGCGAACACCGACGGCAACCGCCACTTCTACGGCTTCGAGTGCGAGAACCTCGGCGACGGAAAGGACCCCTGGCCCGAGGCCCAACTGGACACCATCGAGAAGGTCTCCGCCGCGATCTGCCGCCACCACGGCTGGACGGAACGCTCGGTCATCGGCCACTTGGAGTGGCAGCCGGGAAAGGTGGACCCCAGAGGATTCACGATGGACTCCATGCGGAAGCGCATCCGCGACCGTCTGAAGTGACGAGCGGGCACGGGTGGCTGCCCCGCCCCCGGACAGATGCCCGACAATGGCGGGGTGACCAGCCCTGACGCCCCCGACGCTCCCGAAGCGCTCGGCCCGACCGCCCTGCGGCCGCGACTCCCCTCGCCGCTGCGCGAGGCCGCGGACGAGCGCTTCGCCCGCCATGGCGTCCGGCTGCTGCTCAAGCGGGACGATCTGATCCACCCGGAGCTGACCGGCAACAAGTGGCGGAAGCTGATCCCGAACCTGGAGGCGGCGGCCGGCCGTACGGTGGTCACCTTCGGCGGGGCGTACTCGAACCATCTGCGCGCCACGGCCGCCGCGGGCCGCCTCCTGGGCCTGCCCACGCTGGGCGTGATCCGCGGCCAGGAGCTGGCCGACCACCCCCTCAACCCCTCGCTCGCCCGGTGCGCGGCCGACGGCATGCGGCTGCACTTCATCGACAGATCGACATACCGCCGCAAAGCGGAGCCGGAGACGCTGGCCGGGATCCTGCGCACGGTGGGCGCCGAGAACGCGTACATCGTGCCCGAGGGCGGCAGCAACTCCCTCGCCGTACGCGGCTGTCAGGCGCTCGGCGAGGAGCTGTGCGGCCACGACGGCGTCGACGTGGCCGCACTCGCCTGCGGCACCGGCGGCACCCTCGCGGGCCTGGCCGCGGGGCTCGGCCCCGACCAGCGCGCCCTCGGCTTCCCCGTCCTCAAGGGCGGCTTTCTGAGCGCCGACATACAGGCCCTCCAGCAGGCCGCCTTCGGCACCCGCCGCGGCACCTGGTCCCTCGACGACCGCTTCCACTTCGGCGGCTACGCCCGCACCACCCCCGAACTCGACACCTTCGCCGAGGACTTCGAGCACCGCCACGGTCTGCCTGTCGAACGTCTCTATGTCGCCAAGATGCTGTACGGACTTGTCGCCCTGGCGGATGAGGGCGCGTTCCCGCGCGGGACGACGGTGGCGGCGGTGATCACCGGAGCGCCCTTCCCGGAGTCGGGCTCGGAACCTCAGGCCGCTTCCCGATAGGCCGCCGCCTCCTCCAGGTCCAGTCGGCGCAGCAGGATCCGCAGCATCTCGTCGTCGATGTAGCGCAGGTCGCGGAGCTTCACGAAGACCTCGCGTTCGGCGCCGATCATCTCGCGCGACAGCCGGCGGTAGGTGTCGTCGGCGGTCTCGCCGGTGACCGGGTTGAGGGCGCCGAGGCGCTCCCAGACGGCGTTGCGGCGCCGTTCCAGGACGGAGCGCAGGCGGTCGGCGAGCGGCGGGGGCAGGGCATTGCGCTCGTCGCTGAGGAGTTCGTCGAGGCGTTGTTCGGCGGCCCGGGAGGCCTGCGCCTGGGCGTTGGCCTCGGCGAGCGTCTCGGCCTGCAGGTCGCGTCCCGGCAGCTTCAGGAGGCGGATCAGCGGGGGCAGCGTGAGCCCCTGCACGACCAGCGTCCCGATGACGGTCGTGAAGGTCAGGAAGAGGATCAGATTGCGATCGGGAAAGGCCCCTCCGTCGTGCACGGTGAGCGGGATGGAGAAGGCGATGGCGAGCGAGACCACGCCCCGCATACCGGCCCAGCTGATGACGAACGGCGCCTTCCAGGTGGGGTTCTTCTCGCGCCCCCGAATCCGCGCCGACAACAGCCGCGGCAGGAACGTCGTCGGATACACCCACAGGAACCGGGCCGCGACCACCACGAGGAAGAGGACCACCGCATACCAGGCGGCATTGGTGCCCTCGTACTCCCCGAGCCCCTTGAGGACGACCGGCAGCTGCAGTCCGATCAGAGCGAACACCGCCGACTCCAGAATGAAGGCGACCATCTTCCACACCGCCTCCTCCTGGAGCCGGGTCGCGAAATCCACCTCCCAGGAGCGGTGTCCGAGGTAGAGGGCGACGACGACGACCGCGAGCACCCCGGAGGCCTTCACCTGCTCGGCGACCCCGTACGCGACGAAGGGGATCAACAAGGAGAGGGTGTTCTGGAGAAGCGCCTCCTTCAGGTGCGTGCGCAACCAGTGCAGCGGCAGCATCAGGACGAGCCCGACGGCCACGCCGCCGACCGCCGCGATCAGGAACTCGCGGACGCCGCCCGCCCAGGTCGCGCCCTCACCGACCGCCGCGGCGAGCGCCACCTTGTAGGCGGTGATCGCGGTCGCGTCGTTCACCAGGGACTCGCCCTGCAGGATCGTGGTGATCCGCGAGGGCAGCCCCACCCGGCGCGCCACCGCCGTCGCCGCGACCGCGTCCGGCGGTGCCACCACCGCCCCCAGGACCAGCGCCGCGGTCAACGGCATGCTCGGCACGATCAGATACGCGGCCCAGCCGACCACGAGGGTCGCGAAGAGGACGTACCCGACCGACAACAGCGCGACGGGCCGCAGTTGCGCCCGCAGATCGAGGTACGAGCTGTCGGTGGCCGCCGTATACAGCAGCGGGGGAAGCAGCAGCGGGAGCACGACCTCGGGGTCGAGCTCGTAGGGGGGCACCCCGGGGACGTACGAGACCGCCAGGCCCACCGCGACGAGCAGGAGCGGCGCGGGAACCGGGGTGCGGCGGGCGGCCCCGGCGACCGCCGCGCTGCCCGCGACCAGCAACAGCAGTGGCAAAACGTGCATCGTCTTTCGCCCGCCCTCGTTTTCGCGCGGCTTCCCGCACACCCGACGTAACCTGGCAATCATGAAACAGTGCACGCACGCCCACGCGCTGCCGCACCCCGAGCCCGAGCCCCTGAGCGAGACCTGTCTGGAGTGTCTGGCCGCCGGCACGCATCCGGTGCAGCTTCGCCTGTGTCTGGAGTGCGGACACCTCGGCTGCTGCGACTCCTCACCGCAGCGCCACGCGACGGAGCACTTCAAGGACACCGGACACCCGATCATGCGCACCTTCGAGCCCGGGGAGGACTGGCGTTGGTGCTTCGTCGACCACGTCCTCGTCTGACGCGTCGGCGGCATACTGGAAGGACTCGTGGATCACGTAGGCGTGCGACCCTCGATCCGGACGGTTCGACCGTCTGACGCCTGGGTACGTCAACCCGGCGCGCGCTCTTCCTATTTGGGCCCGCAGACCCCTAGCCACTGTCCGTACTCATAGGCTTACTATGAGTGACAGCAAGGGGCGGGGTCCCCAGGACAGGAAAGTTGGGAGCGCGGTAGCGTCACCGCTGAACCACGTACCGCGTTACCCCGGGGGGCGACCCTCGGCCCCGAAAGAGCTCGAATGAGCTTGTACCACCATGGAGGTGAGGGTGTCCCAGATCGCAGGCGAGCCCGCGACGAAGGACTTCGTGGAAGTCCGGCTGCCCGCCGCGGGTGCCTACCTGTCGGTGCTGCGCACGGCCACGGCCGGGCTTGCGGCCCGTTTGGACTTCACCCTCGACGAGATCGAGGACCTGCGCATCGCGGTGGACGAGGCCTGCGCGATCCTGCTGCAACAGGCCGTCCCCGGCTCGGTGCTCAGCTGTGTCTTCCGGCTCATCGACGACTCTCTGGAGGTCACGGTCTCGGCCCCGACCACGGACGGTCACGCCCCCTCCCGGGACACCTTCGCGTGGACCGTCCTCTCGGCCCTCGCCGGCAAGGTCGACTCGACCGTCGCCGAGGACAAGACCGTTTCGATCAGCCTCTACAAACAGCGCGGCGCGGGACCCGGGCCGGCGTGAGGAACGGGGACGGGCCGGTGCGGGACGAAGAGCGCGGCACACGGGAGCTTCCCGCCGAGCGTGTCGACGGCCTCGGCGGGCCGCGGCGCACGGCGGAAGGCGTCGACGGCATCCCCGAGCAGGCCCGACCGCACCCGGAGGACGGCGCCTCCTCGGCCGTATCCGAGGCGCCGATCGACGAGGACGAACGGGAGAAGCTCTCCGGCCAGGGCGACGGGCAACGGGATCCGGAGGGTGCCGCGCGGAGCACGTCCTCGGAGGGGCGACGGCTGGTGACGGGCGGGACTATGAGCGAGCACGAGCGAGACGACGAGCTGGGAGCGCAGAGCGTGCAGGGCGCGCAGCACGGGCCGAGCGCCCAGCACATCCAGCACGGGCCGAGCGCCCAGCAGATCCAGCACGACCCCCAGGACCGCAGTGGGGCACGGGCGATGTTCATCGAGCTGCGCAAGCTGAAGGAGGGCAGCGCCGAGTACGCCGAGCTGCGCAACCAGCTGGTCCGCATGCATCTGCCCCTCGTCGAGCACCTGGCCCGCCGCTTCCGCAACCGCGGGGAGCCGCTGGACGACCTCACCCAGGTCGCCACCATCGGCCTGATCAAGTCGGTCGACCGCTTCGACCCGGAGCGCGGCGTCGAGTTCTCGACGTACGCCACGCCGACGGTCGTCGGCGAGATCAAACGGCACTTCCGCGACAAGGGCTGGGCGGTGCGGGTGCCGCGCCGGCTGCAGGAGCTGCGGCTCGCGCTCACCACGGCGACCGCGGAGCTTTCGCAGCTGCACGGCCGCTCCCCCACGGTCCACGAGCTGGCCGAGAAGCTCGCCATCTCGGAGGAGGAGGTCCTGGAGGGCCTGGAGTCCGCCAACGCGTACTCCACGCTGTCCCTGGACGTCCCCGACACGGACGACGAGTCCCCGGCCGTCGCGGACACCCTGGGCGCCGAGGACGAGGCCCTGGAGGGCGTCGAGTACCGGGAATCGTTGAAACCGCTGCTCGAAGACCTCCCCCCGCGCGAGAAGCGCATCCTGCTGCTGCGCTTCTTCGGCAACATGACGCAGTCGCAGATCGCGCAGGAGGTCGGCATCTCCCAGATGCACGTGTCACGGCTGCTGGCCCGCACGCTGGCGCAGCTGCGGGAGAAGCTCCTCGTGGAGGAGTGAGACCAGCCGAGACCGGTTACTTCTGGTCCTGTACGTCCCTGCCGGGCCCTCGGATTCCGAGGGCCCGCGTCGTTGCCGGGTTCACCAGCAGCACCAGGGCCGCGATCGCGACGACCGCCAGGGCGATGCCGCCGGGGATCGCGATGCTGTCGGCCTGAAGCAGGTTGTAGGCCACGGGCAGCGCCATGATCTGGGTGATGACGGCCGGCCCCCGGCTCCAGCCGCGGCGCAGCAGCAGTCCGCGCGCGGCCAGCAGGGGCAGGAGGGCGAGCACGATCAGCGTGACGCCGCCGGTGACGGCCTGCTGCCGGTCGTCGGGGTCGCCCGTGAGGCCCAGGACGAGCATGTAGCCGCCGCCCGCTACGAGTGCGAGCCCCTCCAGCGCGGCCAGTGCCGCCGCGGCGGTCAGCCGCCCGGGGCGGGGTTCTGCGGTGGGGGCGTCAGGGGTGGGGTTCTGCTCAGGGCTCACCCCTGAAGAGTAGCCGTCGGCCCTGGGCGGCCGAGCGCTCCGGGTGTACAGCCTCACGTCACCGGGTGGGCAGACTCACGTCCCCGTCTCTTACCTGATCCCTACCTCGGTCTGGGATGAGTACCACCCAGTAGGTACGCTGCATCGCATGCGTGCACTTCTCGTGGTCAATCCGGCAGCAACCACCACAAGTGCGCGCACGCGTGACGTCTTGATCCACGCGCTGGCCAGCGAGATGAAGCTGGAGGCGGTCACCACCGAGTACCGCGGGCACGCCCGGGATCTCGGCCGGCAGGCCGCGGACAGCAAGGACATCGACCTGGTCGTGGCCCTCGGCGGCGACGGCACGGTCAACGAGGTCGTGAACGGCCTGCTCCACCATGGCCCCGATCCGGAGCGCCTGCCCCGCCTGGCCGTGGTCCCCGGCGGCTCCACCAATGTCTTCGCCCGCGCCCTGGGCCTGCCCAACGACGCCGTGGAGGCCACCGGCGCGCTGCTGGACGCGCTGCGCGAGGAGCGCGAACGCACGATCGGCCTGGGCCTGGCCGCGGGCACTCCCGGCACGGAGGACGAAGCCGTGCCCTCCCGCTGGTTCACCTTCTGCGCGGGACTCGGGTTCGACGCGGGCGTGATCGGCCGGGTCGAGCAGCAGCGCGAGCGCGGCAAGCGCTCCACGCATGCGCTGTATCTCCGCCAAGCGGTACGCACGTTTTTGGACGAACCTCACCGCAGACACGGAACGATCACACTGGAGCGCCCCGGCGCGGACCCGGTCACCGATCTGGTCCTGTCCATAATTTGCAACGCCTCGCCGTGGACGTTTCTCGGCAATCGTCCGGTGTACGCGGCGCCTAAGGCCTCGTTCGATACGGGGCTCGACGTACTCGGTCTCAGCCGCATGTCGACCACCGCGGTTGCCCGGTATGCCACGCAGTTGCTCACTTCGTCCCCCGAGCGGGGACCCCATGGCAAGCACGCCGTGTCCCTGCACGACCTGACGGACTTCACCTTGCATTCGAAGGCGCCGCTACCCCTTCAGATGGACGGCGACCACCTTGGACTGCGCACCAGCGTGACGTTCACAGGCGTACGCCGTGCACTGCGTGTGATTGTGTGAGCGGAAGGGCCCAAAGTCCTTTCACTCGAACGTTTAGACCAGGGTCCACCCCATGGAAGTACGGCTGTGACCTAGTCGACACCGAGGAATCAAAAAAAACTTTCCTGAAGGGGTTGTATCCGCCGCTGAGGTTTGCGAGTCTCTACGTGGCGCTCGGGACGGCCCGCAACATCGGCCACCACAGAGAGCCAGAACCCCTCCTCAAATCACAGGACCACGCCAGTCCGTCTGGTAGTCGGCCCTTCACTTGTTGAGGGATTCGTGAAAGCGTTCACATTCACAAGCAACCTGAATGTAATACCAAGGAGAGGTAGCAGCCATGGACTGGCGTCACAACGCCGTTTGCCGCGAGGAAGACCCCGAGCTCTTCTTCCCCATCGGCAACACCGGTCCTGCGCTGCTGCAGATCGAGGAAGCCAAGGCCGTCTGCCGCCGCTGCCCCGTCATGGAGCAGTGCCTGCAGTGGGCGCTCGAGTCCGGCCAGGACTCCGGCGTCTGGGGTGGCCTCAGCGAGGACGAGCGCCGCGCCATGAAGCGCCGCGCCGCCCGCAACCGGGCCCGTCAGGCCACCGCCTGACACCCCACCCCGCGAGCCTGAGCTTGGCGGCGCGTACAGCGAGTACGCATCTCCCGCCCCCGAGCCGCAGCGCGCAGTACCCCCGATGCGCATAGCAACGTGAGCGTGAGCCCCGGACCACCCAGTGGTCCGGGGCTCATTGCTGTTTGCGGCCGCAGGGATTGCTACTGAGCCCTGGTCACTTGTGTGACTGCCGCGGTCACTTGTGGGCCGGCACCGGGATGTCCAGGATCACCTGCGTACCGCGCTCCGGGGCGGCCACCATGTCGAAGGTGCCGCCCAACTCGCCCTCCACCAGCGTCCGTACGATCTGCAGGCCGAGGTTGCCCGAGCGGTGCGGGTCGAAGCCCTCGGGCAGACCGACTCCGTCGTCCTGGACGGTGACCAGCAGGCGGGCGTCCTTGGTGGTGCCGCCGCGCACCGCCGAGACCTCGACGGTGCCCCGGTCGCCCTCACGGAAGCCGTGCTCCAGGGCGTTCTGGAGAATTTCGGTGAGGACCATGGAGAGCGGGGTCGCGACCTCGGCGTCAAGGATGCCGAAACGGCCGGTGCGCCGGCCGGTGACCTTGCCGGGCGAGATCTCGGCGACCATGGCGAGCACCCGGTCGGCGATCTCGTCGAACTCCACGCGCTCGTCCAGGTTCTGGGAGAGCGTCTCGTGCACGATCGCGATCGAACCGACCCGGCGTACGGCTTCCTCCAGGGCCTCCCGGCCCTTGTCCGAGTCGATGCGCCGGGCCTGCAGCCGCAGCAGTGCCGCCACCGTCTGGAGGTTGTTCTTCACCCGGTGATGAATCTCCCGGATGGTCGCGTCCTTGGTGATCAACTCCCGCTCGCGGCGCCGCAGTTCGGTGACGTCGCGCAGCAGGACGAGTGAACCGACGCGGGTGCCCTTGGGCTTGAGCGGGATCGCACGCAGCTGGATCACCCCGTCACCGCTCTCGATCTCGAACTCACGGGGCGCCCAGCCGCTGGCGACCTTGGACAGCGCCTCGTCCACCGGGCCACGGGACGGAGCGAGTTCGGCGGTGGTCACACCGAGGTTGTGACCCACCAGGTCGGCGGCGAGGCCGAGGCGGTGGTACGCCGACAGCGCGTTCGGTGAGGCGTACTGGACGATGCCGTCCGCGTCGAGCCGGATCAGCCCGTCGCCCACCCGCGGCGAGGCGTCCATGTCGACCTGCTGGTTCGGGAACGGGAAGGAGCCCGCCGCGATCATCTGGGCGAGGTCGGAGGCGCTCTGGAGATACGTCAGCTCAAGCCGGCTCGGGGTGCGCACGGTGAGGAGGTTGGTGTTCCGGGCGATGACGCCGAGGACGCGTCCCTCGCGCCGTACGGGAATGGACTCGACCCGGACCGGAACCTCCTCGCGCCACTCCGGGTCGCCCTCGCGCACGATCCGGCCCTCGTCGAGCGCCGCGTCCAGCATCGGACGGCGGCCTCGCGGGACGAGGTGGCCGACCATGTCGTCCTGGTACGAGGTGGGGCCGGTGTTGGGCCGCATCTGGGCGACGGAGACATAGCGGGTGCCGTCGCGCGTGGGGACCCACAGGACGAGGTCGGCGAAGGAGAGGTCGGAGAGCAGCTGCCACTCCGAGACCAGCAGATGCAGCCACTCGAGATCGGAGTCACCGAGGGCGGTGTGCTGGCGTACGAGGTCGTTCATGGAGGGCACGTCTGCGAGCGTACCCGGCGGATACGACAGGCCTCGAAATCAGCCGCCCGCACCGGCTCCGGAAACACCCGCGGGCCGCGGCGCCTGGGAGGGACCCTCAACCCTCCCGGCACCGCAGCCCGGAGCAACAACGGCCGCGGGGGTGTGCGGTCCCGGTCGGCCGAAGAGAGGAGCCGGAGCAGTCAGGGCAGAGAGCGCCGGTTCCTCGGTCCGCCTTCCTGTGCGGGGAAGACGGAGGCTTGTTCACTTGCCTTCAATGCCTTCAGTTGCCAAAGCATTGTGGACTAGACCATGGTCCTGCGTCCATGCGCCTTCTGTCCATGCGTCGACGGATGTTTGTTGTTGTCTGTTTATCCAACATCCAACGGCATCCATCACGCAGACTAACCCGCTTCGGTTCATGAACGGGCCGGATTGGCGGATGAGTCGGCCGGATCGGCGGGTGACGGCGGCCACTCCGGCTCGAGGCCGGGACCAGAGCGCATGAACGACTTCGGAGAGGGCCTCCAGTTCCTCCCTGCCGGCGCCGTCGCGGGGCTGCTGGGACATGCCCTGGATGATCGCTCCGGTGTGCCGGGCGAGAGCCGCCGCGTCGGTGTCGGCGCGCAGCCCGCCCTGGGGGACCCCCGGCTTTGTACGACTCTCGAACGCGGCGATGCTCGCGCCTCAGTGGGTCTCCGTCACCTTTGCGAGGGCGCGCGGGGCGTCCGGGTCCTGGCCCCGGGCGATGGTGACCTCGTAGGCCAGGAGCTGGAGCGGGAGGATCTCCAGGATCGGCTGGACCTCTTCGGCGACGCCTTCGGTGGGCAGGACGAACCCGGCCGAGGCCTGTTCGACCTGGGCCCGGGGGCCGATGACGACGAGGTCGGCGCCGCGGCCGCGCAGCCGGTCGAGCACGGGCTGAAGCGCTTCGCCGCCCTTGCCGTCGGTGACGACCGCGATGACCGGCGAGATGTTGTCGACCATGGCGAGGGGGCCGTGCAGGAGGTCGGCGCCGGAGTAGGAGAGGGCAGGGATGTAGCTGGTCTCCATCAGCTTCAGGGCGGCTTCCTTGGCGGTGGGGTAGCCGTAGCCGCGCGAGGTGATCACCATGCGCTCGGCGAAGCGGTAGCGCGAGGCGAGGGCCCTGACCTCGTCCTGGCGGGCGAGGAGTCCGGCGGCGAGGTCGGGCAGCACCTTCGCGGGGGCGCCGTCGCCGCCGCGCAGTCCTTCGACGAAGAGATAGAGGGCGAGGAGTGAGGCCGTATAGGTCTTGGTGGCGGGGAGGGCCTTCTCCGGTCCGGCCATGATGTCGATGTGGTACTCGGAGACGGCGGCCAGCGGTGAGTCCGGGTTGTTGGTCACCGCGAGGGTGATGGCGCCGGCCTCGCGGGCGGCCCGGGTCGAGGCGACCAGGTCCGGGGAGCCGCCGGACTGACTGACGGTGATCACCAGGACGTCGGTGAGATCGGGGTGCGCGCCGTAGGCCGTGGTCGTCGACATCGAGGTGAGCCCGCAGGGCAGGCCCAGGCGGATCTCCAGGAGGTACTTCGCATACAGGGCCGCGTTGTCGGAGGTGCCGCGTGCGGTGAGCAGCACGAAGCGCGGCTTGCGGGAGGCGATCCGCCGGGCCACGTCCTGGATCCGGGGCGCGCCCGCGTCGAGGATCCGCCGCAGCATGTCGGGCTGTTCGGCCATCTCCCGGGCCATGATCCCGCCCGGGCGGTCGCCCTGGGAGGTGCCCTGGGGGTGCGGGGGCGTGGCGGTCATGGGTGCCTCCTTGTGCGCGGTGTGCGATGCGGCGTGTGCGATGCGGCGTGTGCGATGCGGCGTGTGCCGTGCGTGCGTCATGCGGCTGCGGCGTGCGGCGTGAGTCGGTGTGCGGTTTCCATTGCACTCCCCCGGGTGGGGGCTCGCGCGTCCGGGTGGAGCCTTCGGGGCGACGGGAGGGTGACGCTCTGCTAGATTGGTCTATACCACATGTGTCCCCCTTCGGGTTCCAGTTGAGTCCCCTGAGTCCCCTCTCCAGATCGGCAGGCCCAGCGTGGAAGTTGTCATCGTCCCGGACGCCAAGGCGGGCGGCGAGCTGATCGCCGAGGCCATGGCCGAGCTGCTCCGGCGCAAGCCCGACGCCCTGCTCGGCGTGGCCACCGGCTCGACTCCGCTGCCCATTTACGAGGCGCTGGCGGCCAAAGTGAAGTCCGGTGCCGTGGACGCCTCGGGCGCGCGGATCGCCCAGCTCGACGAGTACGTGGGGCTGCCGGCCGAGCATCCGGAGTCGTACCGCTCCGTGCTGCGGCGGGAGGTGCTCGAACCGCTGGGCCTGGGCATGGCCGCGTTCATGGGGCCGGACGGCACCGCGGAGGACGTGCAGGCCGCGTGCGAGACGTACGACAAGGCGCTGGCGGAGGCCGGTGGGGTCGATCTGCAGCTGCTCGGGATCGGGACGGACGGGCACATCGGGTTCAACGAGCCGTGCTCCTCGCTCGCCTCGCGGACCCGGATCAAGACGCTGACCGAGCAGACCCGGGTGGACAACGCGCGGTTCTTCGAGGGCGACATCGGGCAGGTGCCGCACCACGTCATCACCCAGGGCATCGGCACGATTCTGGAAGCGCGGCATCTGGTGCTGCTCGCGACGGGCGAGGGCAAGGCGGACGCGGTTGCCGCGACTGTGGAGGGGCCGGTTGCCGCGGTGTGCCCCGCTTCGGCCCTTCAGCTTCACCCGCACGCCACGGTGGTTGTGGACGAGGGGGCGGCTTCCAAGCTGAAGCTTGCGGATTACTTCCGGCATACGTTTGTCAACAAGCCTGAGTGGCAGGGGATTTAGGCCGGTTGGCGCTTTGCGAAGGCGCCGGGGCTCCCCTTGCAGGGTGCCCCGGCGCCTTCGCATGTCGGACTCACGGTCGTCGGGCGGGTGCGGCCCGGCGGGTGGTGTGTGCCCACACGTTCCGCCCCTTGCGGAACGCCTGCCCACACACCACGTCCGCCCACACGGCACCCTCGGCAAGCGCGCCCCACATCACCCAGCCCGCGCACACGGCATCCTCGGCTGGTGGCCTCGCAGTACCAGCCCGGCTGTCGGGTGGGTCAGGCGCCCGTGATGACCTCCGCCGCCGCTCGGCCGCACACCCTTGCCGCGCCGTGGGTGGCGATGTGGAGGGCGCCCCGGGGTGGGGACTGGGGTACGCCCATCTCGACCACGATGGTGTCGGGGCGGGCGGCGAGAAGAGTGTCGAGGGCGGCTGCCATCCAGGGATGGCGGTGCTCGTCGCGGAGGACGGCGACGATCCGGCGGGGGCCCGCGGCGGCGAGGGCCGAGGGGCCCGCGTTCTCGCCGGTGAAGCTGCCGGTCTCCGTGCCGGGGAGCAGGCGGGCCAGTTCCGCCGCCACACCCCAGGGGGTCTCGTCGCCCACCGCGATGTTCGCGACCGGGGTGAGGGCGGCGACGTACGGGGCCTCGGTGAGCGGCGCGTACGTCTCGGAGTGGGTCACCGTGAGTGCACGACGGGCGGCCACGAGGCCGACCTCGACACGATCACTGGCGCCCGCACCCGCCTCCGCATCCACTCCCGTACCGGCACCAGCACCCGTGAGTACCCCGGCTCCCCCGCCCGCACGCGCGCCCCCGGAAGAAGCCGTCCAACGTGCCAGTTCCCGTACCCGGTTCGCCGCGTCCGCGAGGCGTTCCTCCGGGAGTTCGCCGGTGCGGACGGCGGAGACGAGGGCGTCGCGCAGGCGGCGTACCGTGTCGTCGTCCGCCAGCCCCCCGCCCACACAGATCGCGTCGGCGCCCGCGGCGATGGCGAGGACGCTGCCGCGTTCGATGCCGTAGGTCGCGGCGATGGCCTGCATCTCCATGCCGTCGGTGACGATGAGGCCGTCGTAGCCGAGTTCCTCGCGCAGCAGGCCGGTGAGAACGCGGCGGGAGAGGGTGGCCGGGCGCTCGGGGTCCAGCGCCGGGACGAGGATGTGCGCGCTCATCACGGCGCGGGTGCCCGCGGCGATCGCGGCGCGGAACGGGGCGAGTTCGCGGGACTGGAGCACCGACAGCTCGGCGTCGATGGCCGGCAGCGCGTGGTGCGAGTCGACCGCCGTGTCGCCGTGGCCCGGGAAGTGCTTGGTGCAGGCGGCGACGCCGGCGGACTGGAGTCCGGTGACGTAGGCCGCCGTGTGCCGGGCCACCAGGTCCGTGTCGGCGCCGAAGGACCGTACGCCGATGACCGGGTTCGACGGGTTCGAGTTCACGTCCGCGGACGGGGCCCAGTTGAGGTTGACTCCGCAGGCCGCGAGACGGCGGCCGAGTTCGGCGGCGACCTCCCTCGTGAGCTCGACGTCGTCCACCGCCCCCAGCGCGTGGTTCCCCGGGAAGGACGAACCCGTCCGTACCTCCAGGCGTGTCACGTCACCGCCCTCCTCGTCGATCGCGACGAGCACGTCGTCGCGTTCGGCGCGCAACTGGGCCGTCAGGGCGGCCAGTTGCTCGGTCGAGGCGATGTTGCGGCCGAACAGGCCGACCGAGGCGAGGCCTTGGCCGAGGCGGCGGAGCAGCCAGTCGGGGGCCGTGGTTCCCGGGAAACCGGGCTGGAGGACCGTCAGGGCGTCACGGGTCAGGCCATCTTTTTCTGAATTGGATGCAGCGGTACCACTGGCGAGTGTCGTCATCGGGGTGGCGTTATCCCTTCACGGCGCCTGCGACAAGGCCGCTGACGGCCTTCCGCTGCAGGAAGACGAAGAGGATCAGGATCGGTACGGCGAACAGCGAGGCCGCTGCCATGGTGGCACCCCAGTCGTCGCCGAAGGTCGTCTGGAAGCTGGACAGCCACAGCGGGAGGGTCTGGGCCTCGATGTCCTTGTTGAGGATGAGGACCATGGGGAACTCGTTCCAGGCGGTGATGAACCCGAAGAGCGAGGTGGCCATCAGGCCGGGCGCGAGCAGCGGGAAGATCACCTTGATGAAGGCCTGGGTGCGGGTGCAGCCGTCGACCATGGCCGACTCCTCCAGCTCCTTCGGCACGGCGGCGACGTATCCGCGCAGGGTCAGGATGGTGAAGGGCAGCACCATGACCATGTAGAAGAAGGTCAGCGGGACCAGGCTGTTCAGCATCTCGGCGTCGCGCACGATCATGTAGACCGCGATGACCATGACCTCCCAGGGGGCCATCTGCGCGATCATGAACGTGATGATGAAGCCGCGCCGACCCCTGAACCGCATCCGCGCGAGCGCGAAGGAGGCGAGCAGCGCGATGACGAGTGACAGGAGCACCGACAGCACGGTGACCGTCACGGAGTTGCCGACCAGCGTCCAGAAGTGGTCCGCGTCCACGGCCTTCTTGAAGTGCTCGAACGTGGCGTCGGTCGGGAAGAAGACGGGGTCCTCGGAGATGATGTCGCCGGTCGGCTTGAAGGCCGTGGAGAACATCCAGTAGACGGGGAACGCGAAGACCACGAAAAGGACGATCGCCGTCGCGTTGGGCCACAGGCGGCCGATCAGGGAGCGCTTCACAGCTCGTCCTCCTCCTGCTTGATGACGGTCCGGAGGTAGTACGCGGTCAGGGCCAGCAGGATCAGGATGGTGAGGAACGAGATCGCCGCGCCCATGCCGAAGTGCTGGTTCCCGACGCCCTCGACGTAGGCGTAGATCGGCAGGGTCTCGGTGAGCCGGTCGGGGCCGCCTGCGTTCATCGCGAAGAGCTGGGTGAACGACTTGAAGACCCAGATGACCTCAAGGAAGGTCGTGGCCCACAGGAACGGCCGCAGGAAGGGGAAGGTCACCGAAGTGAAGGACTTCCAGGCGTCGGCGCCGTCCAGCGAGGCCGCCTCGTACAGCTCCTTGGGGATCGTGGTCGTCGCGGCGTAGAGGTTGATCGCCACGAACGGGATGGACATCCAGACGATCAGCAGGGTGACCACGGAGAAGGTGGAGAACTGGGTGCCGAGCCAGTTGTAGTCGGCCATGGAGTGCCAGCCGAGCTTGTCCAGGATCCAGTTGACGACGCCGAAGCGCTGCGCGAACAGCCACTGGTAGACGGTGGTCGCCGCGACCATGGGCATCGCCCAGGCCAGCACCAGGCCGAGCATCAGCGTCAGCCGCATGCGTCTGCCAAGCCGGGCCAGGAGCAGGCCGACGAGGGTGCCGAGCACCATGATGAGGACGACGTTGGCGGCGGTGAAGACGACCGACCGTCCGACGACCTTCCAGAAGTCGGAACCGGACAGCACGTCCTTGTAGTTGTCGATCCCGTTCCACTCGGTGAGGTGGAGGATCAGCTGGCGCGGGTTGAGGTTCTGGAACGACAGCATGCCGTTCTTCACCAGGGGCCAGCCCAGCAGCACCGCGGTGGCTGCCAAGGCCGGCAGCAGGAGCAGATAGGGCGCGGACGCGCCGCCTCGTCCCTTCGTCCGGCTCTCCCCGTCTCCCGGTGGGGACGCGTCACTCTTGCGGATCCCGGCCGCCGGGACCGTGTCCGCGCGTTCGGTCTGCACTGACATGCTCGCCATCTCTCTGTGGCCCTACTGGTCGATGCACCACTGCTCGATGCACCACTGCGCCGGGGCGCCCTCTTCTGGGGCGCCCCGGCACGGGTGATCAGCTCGTCTGCGAGAGACGCTTGTTGATCTCGGCCTCGACCTGCTTGGCGGCGTCGGCGGGCGACTTACCGTTCAGCACCGCGGTCATGTAGGTCTTGATCGGGTTCGGGGCGTTCTCGACGGCGGCCCACTCGGGGATCAGCGGCGTGGTGCCACCGCCGGCCGCGGCCGGGGCGGCGGCCACGGCGGCGGGGTTGGCCGAGAGGTTGGTCTGCAGCGACTCCTTGTTCGGGATGACGCCGTTCTCCTTGGCGAGCGCGCCCTCGAACTTGTCGGACAGGGCCAGCTTCAGGAACTCCTTGGCAAGCTCCTGCTTCTTGCTGCCGGCGGCCACCGCGAAGTTGGAGCCACCCAGGAAGACGCCCTCGGGCTTGTCGGCCGTCTCACCCGGGATGGTGAAGTAGCCGATGTTCTTCTCGATGGCCTTGTTGGCCGCGATGGCCGTGCCGGCCTCCCAGCCCATGCCGATGAAGGCGCCGGTCTTGCCCTTGGCGAAGACCTCGGCCTGCTGCGGGGTCGCCTCGTCCTTGTCCTTGGGGGCCTTGGAGTAGGACTGGTACTCCTTGTAGATCTCCATGGCCTTGCCGACCTTCGGGTCGGCGAGGTTGGAGACGTACTTGTCGCCGTCCTTCTTCACCAGGTCGGCGCCCTGGCCGATGGTCAGGCCGTCGAAGAAGTACCAGTTCTGGCCGGGCAGGTAGATCGGCTCGGCGTCGGTCTTCTTGTCGATGGCCTGAAGGTCCTTGAAGAACTCGTCCCGGGTCTTCGGGGTGTCCTTGATGCCGGCGTCCGCCCAGACCTTCTTGTTGTAGATGACGACGCGGTTGGCGAAGTACCACGGGGCCGCGTACTGCTTGCCGTCGTAGACCGAGGACTTGTTGAGGGCCTCGGTCCAGTCGGCGCCGATCTCCGACTTGAGGTCCGTCAGGTCCGCGAGACCGCCGGTGGCCGCGTAGGCGGGGGTCTGGGTGTTGCCGACCTCGATGACGTCCGGCGGGTTGTCCTCGGAGAGGGCGGTGGTGATCTTCTGCTGGATGCCGTTCCACTGCTGGGTCTGGAACTTCAGCTTGGCGCCGGTCTTCTTCTCGAAGGCCGCCGTCAGGTCCTTGGTCCAGCCGGGAGGCGTCGAGCCGTCCATGGCCCAGACGGTCAGGGTCTGCCCCTTGAAGCCGTCGGCACCCGTCTTCTTGCCGCTGTCGCCGTCGTCGCCCCCGCACGCCGCGATGGAGACCATCATTCCCGCGATACCGATCGCGGCTATCAGCTTGCGCTTCACGCCACCCTCCTCAGGGATGCCACAAACCCCCCTGGCTCCCCGCGGTTACATATGAGGTGTACCGCCCGTGGGGCCGGGACTGGACCAATGGTGTAGACCAGTACGGGGAGCTTGGCCTAGACCTAGAGGGGTGTCAAGGAGTTCGCGACCCCTCTGACCGTCCGTTATCCGACCTACATATGCAGGGACCTTTAAGTAGGTAACCGACATAATTAACGGCGCTGTTCGCGCGCTCACGGGTGGACCAGTTCAGCGCGGTGGACTAGACCAACAGGTACGCCGACGGTATATAGAGGGGATCACGGAGCGTGCGAGGGGACACTCGCACATGAAGCCGTGCCACGATGTGAGCCGTGGCCGATGGGGATGTCGGCCGTTTCGGCATCCGGAGCCGGGAAGGCAGAGCATGAGCGCCGACGTCAGCAGTGCGGAGAACGAGGGTGGGGCCCCCATCCGTACCGCGCGCGTGCCCAAGTACTACCGCCTGAAGAAGCACCTGCTCGACATGACGGAGACACTGCCGCCCGGCACGCCGGTACCGCCCGAGCGCACCCTCGCCGCCGAGTTCGACACCTCGCGCACGACCGTGCGGCAGGCCCTTCAGGAGCTGGTCGTCGAGGGCCGCCTCGAACGCATCCAGGGCAAGGGCACCTTCGTGGCCAAGCCCAAGGTCTCCCAGGCGCTGCAACTCACCTCGTACACCGAGGACATGCGCGCCCAGGGCCTCGAACCCACCTCGCAGCTGCTGGACATCGGCTACATCACCGCCGACGAGACCCTCGCCGGGCTGCTCGACATCTCGGCCGGCGGCCGGGTGCTGCGCATCGAGCGCCTGCGCCTGGCGAGCGGCGAACCGATGGCGATCGAGACGACCCACCTGTCCGCGAAGCGCTTCCCCGCCCTGCGCAGGTCACTCGTCAAGTACACCTCCCTCTACACCGCGCTCGCCGAGGTGTACGACGTCCATCTCGCCGAGGCCGAGGAGACCATCGAGACATCGCTGGCCACCCCGCGCGAGGCCGGACTGCTCGGCACCGACGTCGGCCTGCCCATGCTGATGCTCTCCCGGCACTCGCTGGACAAGCAGGGCGAGCCGGTGGAGTGGGTGCGCTCGGTGTACCGGGGCGACCGGTACAAGTTCGTGGCACGCCTGAAGCGCCCGCAGGAGTAATCCGAGGCTCAAGGACTGCAGGAGCAATCGAGGCTCAAGCACCGGCAGGAGCAATGCGGCTCAAGCACCCGCGGGTATCGAGGCTCGGGCGCCCGCGGAAATAAGCCACTTGAGGTAGGCACGTGGTGTAGCGCGACTCACCTTCCTGCTCTACGTTCCTCCCGTCACCGCATGGACGGGAGGACGAACGGTGCGTACCGCCAAGCCTCGAACCATCGTCATCTGGACCCTCGTCGCGCTGGTGGGCGCCGCGGGCTGGTCCGTGCTCGCGCTCGCCCGGGGCGAGAACGTGTCGGCCGCCTGGATGGTCGCCGCCGCGCTCGGCTCCTACGCCATCGCTTATCGCTTCTACGCGAAGTTCATCGCGCACAAGGTGCTCAAGGTCGACGGGACACGGGCCACCCCGGCGGAGCGGCTGAACAACGGCATCGACTTCCATCCGACGGACCGGCGCGTGCTGCTCGGCCACCACTTCGCCGCGATCGCGGGCGCGGGCCCGCTGGTCGGCCCGGTGCTGGCCGCGCAGATGGGCTATCTGCCCGGCACCATCTGGATCATCGCCGGAGTGATCTTCGCGGGCGCGGTCCAGGACATGGTGGTCCTGTTCTTCTCCACGCGCCGGGACGGGCGGTCGCTCGGGCAGATGGCCCGCGAGGAGATCGGCCCGTTCGGCGGGGCGGCAGCGCTGCTCGCCGCCTTCGCCATCATGATCATCCTGCTCGGGGTGCTCGCGCTGGTGATCGTGAACGCGCTCGCCGCCTCCCCCTGGGGGACGTTCTCCATCGGAATGACGATCCCGATCGCCCTGCTGATGGGCTTCTACCTGCGCGTCCTGCGCCCGGGACGCGTCACCGAGGTCTCGCTGATCGGTGTGGCGCTCCTGCTGCTCGCCCTCGTCGCGGGCCGCTGGGTCGCCGAGTCCTCCTGGGCCGACACCTTCACCCTCGCCCCCTCCACGCTGGTCATCTGGCTGGTGGCGTACGGCTTCATCGCCTCGATCCTGCCGGTCTGGATGCTTCTCGCCCCCCGCGACTACCTCTCCACCTTCATGAAGATCGGCACTATCGCGCTGCTCGCGCTCGGCGTCGTCATCGCGCTGCCGACGCTGAAGATGGACGCGGTCACGGACTTCGCCAAGCGGGGCGACGGCCCGGTCTTCGCGGGCTCACTCTTCCCGTTCGTCTTCATCACCATCGCCTGCGGCGCGCTCTCCGGCTTCCACTCACTCATCTCATCGGGCACCACACCCAAGATGATCCAGAAGGAGACGCAGGTCCGGATGATCGGATACGGCTCCATGCTGATGGAGTCGTCGGTCGCGATCATGGCCCTGGTCGCCGCGTGCATCATCGACCCGGGCCTGTACTTCGCGATGAACGCGCCCGCGGGCGTCATCGGCACCACCGTCGAATCGGCGTCGCACGCGGTCGCGAACTTCGGGTACACCATCTCCCCGGCGGACCTCGCGAAAGCCGCGCACCAGGTCGAGGAACAGAGCCTGCTCTCCCGCACCGGCGGCGCGCCCACGCTCGCCGTCGGCGTCTCCGAGATCTTCTCGAAGGTCACCGGCGGAAGCCTGCGCGCCTTCTGGTACCACTTCGCGATCATGTTCGAGGCGCTGTTCATCCTGACGGCGCTGGACGCGGGCACGCGCGTGGGCCGGTTCATGCTCCAGGACATGCTGGGCAACGTCTACCGCCCCTTCAAGAACGTGAGCTGGAAGCCCGGCCTGATCGCCACCAGCGCCCTCGTGTGCGGTCTGTGGGGCTACTTCCTCTGGGTCGGCGTCCACGAACCCCTCGGCGGCATCAACCAGCTCTTCCCGATCTTCGGCATCTCGAACCAGTTGCTCGCGGCCGTCGCCCTCGCCGTCTGCACGACCCTTCTGGTGAAGTCCGGACGCCTCAAGTGGGCCTGGATCACCGGCATCCCACTCGTCTGGGACGCCACGGTGACACTCACGGCCAGCTACCAGAAGGTGTTCTCCAGCGATCCACGCGTCGGGTTCTTCAAGCAGCGCAGTGTCTACCAGGACGGCATCGACGCCGGAAAGGTCCTGCCGCCCGCCAAGAGCATGGACGACATGCACACCGTGGTCACCAACTCCACGGTGGACGGCGTTCTTTCGGCCGTCCTGGCCGTGCTCATCGTCGTCGTCATCGTGGACGCGGCCCGGGTGTGTGTCCGCCACATACGCCGCCCGGCCCTCTCCACGCTGAGCGAGACGCCGTACGTCGAGTCGAAGATCGTAGCCCCGGCCGGACTGATCCCCACCCAGCGGGAGAGGCAGGAGGTGCGAGATGCGATCGGCGCTGCACCGGGCAGCTAGCGGAATCCGTTGGTACATACGCGAGTTGACGGACGAATCCACGTACGACCGCTATGTCGCGCATATCCGCAAGGACCACCCGGACGCGCCCATACCCTCGCGCCGGGACTTCGAACGAGCACGCACGGACCGTCAGGAGGAGGACCCGCGCCAGGGGTTCCGCTGCTGCTGACGGCCGGAATCGCACCCACACGAACCCTCCACATCCGCTATCCGGACAGGGGTTCCATAAAGCGGAACCGTCGCCTAGATTGCCTGCGCGTTACACAGGTGATCAGTGAGGGGACGGAGCCGCCAAATGTCAGATGTGCCCGAAGTGAAGCCACCGGCGATCACGCCGGTCCGCGTCGTGATAGCCCTCTGCCTGCTCGTACCCTTCGTGGCGATGCTGTGGGTCGGCTCGTACGCGAAGACGGACCCGACCTTCATCGGCATCCCGTTCTTCTACTGGTACCAGATGCTGTGGGTGCTCATCTCCACGGTACTGACGATGATCGCCTACAAGCTCTGGCAGCGTGACCAGCGCGCCCGCGCCACCACGAAGGGCGGTGCCGAAGCATGAAGGACGGCGTGAACGGCGTGGCACTCGCCGTCTTCATCTTCTTCTTCCTGGCCGTCACGGTCATGGGCTTCCTGGCCGCGCGCTGGCGCAGGGCCGACGACGAACACAGCCTCGACGAATGGGGCCTGGGCGGACGGTCGTTCGGCACCTGGATCACCTGGTTCCTGCTCGGCGGCGACCTCTACACGGCGTACACCTTCGTCGCCGTACCGGCCGCGATCTACGCGGCGGGCGCGGCCGGCTTCTTCGCGGTGCCGTACACGATCCTGGTGTACCCGCTGATCTTCACCTTCCTCCCCCGCCTCTGGTCTGTCTCGCACAAGCACGGATACGTGACGACGTCGGACTTCGTGCGCGGCCGCTTCGGCTCCAAGGGTCTGTCCCTCGCCGTGGCCGTCACCGGCATCCTGGCCACCATGCCGTACATCGCGCTTCAACTGGTCGGCATCCAGGCCGTCCTGGACGTGATGGGCGTGGGCGGCGGCGAGAACACGAACTGGTTCGTGAAGGACCTCCCGCTCCTCATCGCCTTCGGCGTACTGGCCGCGTACACCTACTCCTCGGGCCTGCGCGCCCCCGCCCTGATCGCGTTCGTGAAGGACACCCTGATCTACATCGTGATCGCGGTGGCCATCATCTACATCCCGATCAAGCTGGGCGGGTTCGACGAGATCTTCAAGGCGGCGAGCGACAAGTACACGGCGGCGGGCGCGGGCGGAATCGTCCCCGCCGAAGCGGGCCAGTGGACGTACGCCACCCTGGCACTCGGCTCGGCACTGGCACTCTTCATGTACCCGCACTCGATCACGGCGACGCTGTCGAGCCGCAGCCGCAACGTCATCCGCCGCAACACCACGATCCTCCCGCTCTACTCCCTGATGCTGGGCCTGCTCGCCCTGCTCGGGTTCATGGCGATCGCGGCCGGAGTGAAGGTCACGAACGGCCAACTCGCCATCCCCCAGCTCTTCGAGACCATGTTCCCGGACTGGTTCGCGGGCGTGGCCTTCGCCGCCATCGGCATCGGAGCGCTTGTCCCCGCCGCCATCATGTCCATCGCGGCCGCGAACCTCTTCACGCGCAACATCTACAAGGACTTCATCAAGCCCGACGCGACCCCCCAGCAGGAGACCAAGGTCTCCAAGCTGGTCTCGCTCCTGGTGAAGGTGGGCGCGCTGGTCTTCGTCCTGACGATGGACAAAACAGTCGCGATCAACTTCCAGCTCCTCGGCGGCATTTGGATCCTGCAGACCTTCCCGGCCCTGGTCGGCGGCCTGTTCACCCGCTGGTTCCACCGCTGGGCGCTCCTCGCGGGCTGGGCCGTCGGCATGCTCTACGGCACGCTCGCGGCGTACGGGGTCGCCTCCCCGACGCAGAAGCACTTCGGCGGCAGCGCGAAGGAGATCCCCGGGATCGGGGAGATCGGCTACATCGGCCTCACGGCGTTCATACTCAACGTCGTCGTGACCGTCGTCCTCACCTTCGCCCTCCGTGCGTTCAAGGCCCCCGAGGGCATCGACGAGACGTCCCCCGAGGACTACACGGCGGACGCGGGCGACCCCGGCGTACAGGCGGAACTGCCCCCGGCCACCGCGGGCGCCACCCACTAGGCACCCGGCACCGGGGCCGAGCTCGGGTGGGCGCGCTGACCGGCGCTGACAAGGTGCTGCTGCGCCCACCCGTGCCGCCCCAGCGGCACGATTGCCCGCAGCCGGGAAGGGCAGGTGAGCTGCCGCCCATCGCGGCACGCACGCCCGCAGCTGGGAAGGGCGGGGGGCACCGCCCGTCGCGGCACGCATGCCCGCAGCTAGGACGGGACGGCCCGCACTCGCCCACGCACGGAAGGGGCCGTGCCGGTACATCACATGCCCCGTCGCTTACGTGGTTGCCAACAGGCAGAGCTGTAAAGGCAAGCGATCTGCCACCGGCGACGGGGCGGATGTACCGGCACGGCCCCGACCCACCCACCGGCGCAAAGGCGCAGACGCACCCACCGGCCGCAGACGCAGTACACAGGCACCGACCGCAGACGCGAACGCACCCACCGACCGCAGACGCAGGCACAGGCAGGCACCACAAGACGGGCCGCCGCACAAATCCGGCGGCCCGTTGCCGTACCCGTCCGGCACACTCCCCGCATGGACATCCTCATCAGACGGGCACAGCCCGAGGAGTACCCCACCGTCGGCGAGATCACCGCGCAGGCCTACCTAGGCGATGGCCTGCTCGACTTCGGGGAGAGCGACGAGTACCTCGGAGAGCTGCGGGACGTGGCCAAGCGGGCCGCCGCCGCGGACGTACTCGTCGCGGTGGCCCACGACCGCGTACTGGGCGGCGTGACCTTCGTCCCGCACGGCGGCCCCCTGGCCGACATAGCCCGCCAGGGCGAGGCCGAGATCCGCATGCTCGCGGTCGCACCCGAGGCCCGCGGCAGAGGCGCGGGCGAGGCCCTGGTCCGCGCCTGCCTCGACCGCGCACGCGCCACGGAGGGCTGCGTACGCATCGTCCTCTCCACTCAGCGCACGATGCACGCAGCCCACCGCATCTACGAACGCCTCGGCTTCACCCGCACCCCCGACCGCGACTGGAACCCCATCCCGGACATCGACGACATCATGCTGCTCACCTACGAGTTGACGCTCCAGCACACTCCGTAGCACTCCCCGACGCCGACGCGACACAACATGTGGGGGTGCTCCCGCAGCCCGGCACAAGATGTATGCTCATGCTCGCTGTCGCCGCAGGGGAATCCGGTGCGAATCCGGAACTGTCCCGCAACGGTGTACTTGTACGTGTTCGTGCCCCGCACAACCGCGTACGAGTTTCAGTCCGAGGACCTGCCGACAGCGCGCCCCGGCCACCCGGCCCGGGCGCCGACGACGTCCGGGCCTCGCGGAATGGGCCGGTGGACGCGGTGTGCTGCTGCCCACGAGCGCCCCCGTGTGCCCCGCTCCTCCCCAACAGGCCCCGTGCCGAGCGAGGGAGAGCCCCAAGTGACCATCGCGCCAACCGACCCGGCTTCAGTTCCGGCTTCCGCATCCGCGAAGCAGGCCCCGGCGGAGACCCCGGTGGAGACGGACGGTCCCGGTACCACGCTGCTGCGTACCCTGACCGACCTCACCGTCGACCTCCCCGACGCCGACCCCGGCCGGGTCGCAGCCGCCGCGCTGCGGGGGCGGTCCGCTCGTGGGGCCGCCGAGATCACTGCGGAGCTGCGCGAACTGGCCACCGAGGCCGCCGCGGGCCTCATCTCCGAGGACCCGGCGTACTCACGCCTCGCCGCCCGCCTGCTGACGATCAGCATCGCGGCGGAGGCCGCCTCGCAGGGCGTGCGATCCTTCTCCGAGTCCATCACCACCGGCCACCGCGAGGGCCTGATCGCCGACCGCACGGCGGAGTTCGTACGGCTGCACACGGCCCGCCTGGACGAACTGATCGACGTGCACGCCGACGACCGCTTCGGCTACTTCGGCCTGCGCACCCTGCACAGCCGCTACCTGCTCCGGCACCCGATCACCCGCCAGGTCATCGAGACGCCCCAGCACTTCATGCTCCGGGTGGCGTGCGGCCTCGCCGAGGACGACACCTCCCGATCCGTGGACGAAGTCGCCGCGCTCTACAGGCTCATGAGCCGCCTCGACTACCTCCCCTCCTCCCCCACGCTCTTCAACTCCGGTACGCGGCACCCGCAGATGTCGTCCTGCTACCTCCTCGACTCCCCGCTGGACGAGCTGGACTCCATCTACGACCGCTACCACCAGGTCGCGCGCCTCTCGAAGCACGCGGGCGGCATCGGCCTGTCGTACAGCCGGATCCGTTCCCGCGGCTCCCTCATCCGCGGCACGAACGGGCACTCCAACGGCATCGTCCCGTTCCTGAAGACCCTCGACGCCTCGGTCGCCGCTGTGAACCAGGGCGGCCGGCGCAAGGGCGCGGCCGCGGTCTACCTGGAGACCTGGCACTCCGACATCGAGGAGTTCCTGGAACTGCGCGACAACACCGGTGAAGACGCCCGGCGTACGCACAACCTGAACCTCGCGCACTGGATCCCGGACGAGTTCATGCGCCGGGTCAACGAGAACGGCATCTGGTCCCTGTTCTCCCCCTCCGACGTACCGGAACTGGTCGACCTGTGGGGCGACGAGTTCGACGCCGCGTACCGCAAGGCGGAGGAGGCGGGCCTCGCGAAGAAGACCATCCCGGCCCGCGACCTGTACGGCCGCATGATGCGCACCCTGGCGCAGACCGGCAACGGCTGGATGACGTTCAAGGACGCGGCGAACCGAACCGCCAACCAGACGGCGGAGCCGGGCCACACCGTCCACTCCTCGAACCTGTGCACCGAGATCCTGGAGGTCACGGACGACGGCGAGACGGCGGTCTGCAACCTCGGTTCGGTGAACCTCGGCGCCTTCGTCATCGGGAAGGACATCGACTGGGCCCGCCTGGACGAGACGGTCCGCACGGCCGTCACCTTCCTGGACCGGGTCGTCGACATCAACTTCTACCCGACCGAGCAGGCGGGCCGCTCCAACGCCAAGTGGCGCCCGGTGGGCCTCGGCGCGATGGGCCTCCAGGACGTCTTCTTCAAGCTGCGTCTGCCGTTCGACTCGCCGGAGGCGCGCGCCCTGTCCACCCGCATCGCCGAGCGCATCATGCTCGCCGCGTACGAGGCCTCGACCGACCTCGCCGAGCGCAACGGCCCGCTCCCGGCCTGGGAGAAGACCCGTACGGCCCGCGGCGTCCTCCACCCCGACCACTTCGACGTGCAGCTGACGTGGCCGGAGCGCTGGGCGGCGCTGCGGGAACGTATCGCCACAACAGGGATGCGCAACTCCCTCCTGCTCGCCATCGCGCCCACCGCGACGATCGCGTCCATCGCGGGCGTGTACGAGTGCATCGAGCCGCAGGTGTCGAACCTCTTCAAGCGCGAGACGCTCTCCGGCGAGTTCCTCCAGGTCAACTCCTACCTGGTGGACGAGCTGAAGAGGCTCGGCGTGTGGGACGCGCAGACCCGGGAGGCGCTGCGCGAGTCCAACGGCTCGGTGCAGGGCTTCACTTGGGTGCCGCAGGACGTGCGCGACCTGTACCGCACGGCGTGGGAGATCCCGCAGCGCGGCCTGATCGACATGGCCGCCGCCCGGACCCCGTTCCTGGACCAGGCCCAGTCGCTGAACCTGTTCCTGGAGACGCCGACCATCGGCAAGCTCTCCTCGATGTACGCGTACGCCTGGAAGTCGGGTCTGAAGACGACGTACTACCTGCGCTCGCGCCCGGCGACGCGGATCGCCCGGGCCGCACAAGCCCAGGCGCAGACCCGGACCCCCATCCCCGTACAGGCGACTCCCGACGAAGACGCCGTCGCCTGCTCCCTTGAGAACCCCGAGTCCTGCGAGGCCTGCCAGTAATGAGCTCCACCGACAAGAACCTGCTCGACCCGGGCTTCGAGCTGACTCTCCGCCCCATGCGCTACCCGGACTTCTACGAGCGTTACCGGGACGCCATCAAGAACACCTGGACCGTCGAGGAGGTCGACCTCCACTCGGACGTCGCCGACCTGGCGAAGCTGTCGCAGGGCGAGCAGCACATGATCGGCCGCCTGGTCGCGTTCTTCGCGACGGGCGACTCGATCGTGGCGAACAACCTGGTGCTGACGCTGTACAAGCACATCAACTCGCCCGAGGCGCGCCTGTATCTCTCACGGCAGCTCTTCGAGGAGGCCGTGCACGTCCAGTTCTACTTGACGCTGCTCGACACCTATCTGCCCGACCCGGAGGACAGGGCAGCGGCCTTCGACGCCGTCGAGAACATCCCCTCCATCCGCGAGAAGGCCGAGTTCTGCTTCAAGTGGATGGACTCGGTGGAGAAGCTGGACCGCCTGGAGACGAAGGCCGACCGCCGCCGCTTCCTGCTCAACCTCATCTGCTTCGCCGCGTGCATCGAGGGGCTCTTCTTCTACGGGGCCTTCGCGTACGTCTACTGGTTCCGCAGCCGGGGTCTGCTGCACGGTCTGGCGACGGGCACCAACTGGGTGTTCCGCGACGAGACGATGCACATGTCCTTCGCCTTCGAGGTGGTCGACACCGTCCGCAAGGAGGAGCCGGAGCTCTTCGACGATCTGCTCGAGCAGCAGGTGACGGACATGCTGCGGGAAGCCGTCGAGGCCGAGCTGCAGTTCGCGCGCGACCTGTGCGGTGACGGTCTGCCGGGCATGAACACCGAGTCGATGCGCCAGTACCTGGAGTGCGTCGCCGACCAGCGCCTGCAGCGACTGGGCTTCGCGCCGGTGTACGGCTCCGAGAACCCCTTCTCCTTCATGGAGCTCCAGGGCGTTCAGGAGCTGACCAACTTCTTCGAGCGGCGGCCGTCCGCGTACCAGGTCGCGGTGGAGGGAACCGTCGACCTCGACGAGGACTTCTGACGACACCTCAAGGGTGATGCCGGGCCGCGTGCGCGGGCCGGCATCACCGCGTCTCGTCCATGGACCGTCCATGGGCCGTCCATGGACCACCTATGGAGCGGCAAAGTTCTTCGGGCGCCGCTATCCGCGCCTCATCGGACCCGGCTAGGTTCTGGCCGTCCTGACATGTCACACACAGCGGCATGCCAGGGCGACTCGATTGGCATGCCCATGACACTCCCTGAATGTGCGTGCGCTACGCGCGTCACGGGCCCGCCACGCAACGCCGAGAACCCCCACTTCCGGCTGTGGAGCCGCGTACGGCCCTACCCCGGCCCGCGCGGCACCGGCCTCAAACCGATGGAGGCAGCACCCCCATGCGTGAGACACGCTCCGCCAGACCCGCCCGGAGACTGCGAAGACTCCTGACCGCCGCCCTCCCCGCCCTCGCCCTCGGTGTCGCCGGGTTCGCCGCGGCCCCGCCGGCGGGTGCGCAGACAGCGCCCACCTCGCACGTCTCCCGGGCCACCCAGAACGCGAAGGCCCTGACGGCCCCCGCCGCGCAGGCCGTGCACTCGACCGGCAAGGCCGGCCAGAAGGTGCCCACCACGCACCTGTGCGGCACTCCGACCCCCGGTCACGCCGCCTGCTTCGCCCAGCGGCGCACCGACATCAAGCAGAAGCTGGCCGCGGCGATATCCCCGAACGCCGCCGCCGCGGTGTCCGGCCTCAGCCCGGCCAACCTGCACAGCGCGTACAACCTGCCGTCGACCGGCGGCTCCGGCCTGACGGTCGCCGTGGTCGACGCCTACAACGACCCCAACGCCGAGTCGGACCTGGCCACTTACCGCTCACAGTTCGGCCTGTCGGCCTGCACCAAGGCCAACGGCTGCTTCAAGCAGGTCAGCCAGACCGGCTCGACCACCTCGCTGCCGTCGAACGACACCGGCTGGGCGGGCGAGGAAGCGCTCGACATCGACATGGTCAGCGCGGTCTGCCCGAACTGCAACATCATCCTGGTCGAGGCCAACTCGGCGACGGACTCCGACCTCGGCACCGCCGAGAACGAGGCCGTGGCCCTGGGCGCGAAGTTCGTCTCCAACAGCTGGGGCGGCGACGAGTCGTCCTCCCAGACCGGCGAGGACACCTCGTACTTCAAGCACCCGGGCGTCGCCATCACCGTCTCCGCGGGTGACTCCGGCTACGGCGCCGAGTACCCGGCGACCTCCCAGTACGTGACCGCCGTGGGCGGCACCGCCCTCTCCACGTCCTCCAACTCCCGCGGCTGGACCGAGTCCGTGTGGAAGACCAGCAGCACCGAGGGCACCGGCTCCGGCTGCTCCGCCTACGACGCCAAGCCGAGCTGGCAGACCGACACCGGCTGCACCAAGCGCATGGAGTCGGACGTCTCCGCGGTCGCCGACCCCGCGACCGGTGTGGCCGTCTACGACACCTACGGCGGCTCCGGCTGGGCGGTCTACGGCGGTACGAGTGCCTCCGCGCCGATCATCGCGGGTGTGTACGCCCTCGCGGGCACCCCGGGCTCCAGCGACTACCCGGCGAAGTACCCGTACTCCCACACCTCGAACCTGTACGACGTCACCAGCGGCAACAACGGCTCCTGCTCCACCTCGTACTTCTGCACCGCGACCACCGGCTACGACGGTCCGACCGGCTGGGGCACCCCCAACGGCACGACCGCCTTCACCTCGGGCACGAGCAGCGGCAACACGGTGACCGTCACCAACCCGGGCAGCCAGTCCACCGCGACCGGCGGCTCGGTCAGCCTGCAGATCAGGGCCACCGACAGCGCGGGCGCGACCCTCACGTACAGCGCGAGCGGCCTGCCGACCGGTCTGTCGATCAACAGCTCGACCGGACTGATCTCCGGCACCGCGAGCACGGCGGGCACCTACAGCGTGACCGTCACCGCGTCCGACAGCACGGGCGCCTCCGGCTCGGCCTCCTTCACCTGGACCGTCAGCACCTCCGGCGGTGGCACCTGCACCTCGGCGCAGTTGCTGGGCAACCAGGGCTTCGAGTCGGGCAACACGATCTGGACCGCGAGCAGTGGCGTCATCACCAACTCCAGCGGTGAGGCGGCGCACGGCGGCTCGTACTACGCCTGGCTGGACGGCTACGGCTCCACCCACACCGACACGCTGTCCCAGTCGGTGACCATCCCGAGCGGCTGCAAGGCGTCGCTCACCTTCTACCTGCACATCGACACGGCCGAGACCAGCACCAGCACGGCCTACGACAAGCTCACCGTCACCGCCGGCTCCACCACGCTGGCGACCTACTCCAACCTCAACAAGGCTTCCGGATACGCCCAGAAGACCTTCGACCTGTCCTCCTTCGCCGGCTCCACCGTCACGCTGAAGTTCAGCGGCGTCGAGGACTCCTCACTGCAGACCAGCTTCGTCGTCGACGACACCGCCGTGACGACCAGCTGACCCACCAAAGCCCTGGCCGCACCCCGCGGCCAGGGCTTTTCCGTGCCCCGAAGTGGATCCTGATGCGGGGGTGGCACGTCCAAGCGACGAGGAGGCCCCCATGCGCCGAACGACCCACCACCGGACCATCGCCCTCGCGGCACTGACGCTTCTCCTGGCCGCGGGCTGTGGCACGCAGAGCGGAAGCGACGCGGGCGGCAGCGGCACCGTGTCACCGTCCCCCACGACATCCCACAAGGGCTGTACGGAGGCGAAGGCGGAGCTCGGCGCCGCCGACACCGGCCGCACGTTCTGCCTGACGACGGGCGACGTGATCCGCATCAGATTGGACGGCACCACCAGCCGGCCCTGGGCGCCCGTCAAGGTCGGCGGCAGCGGTCTCGAGGCCACCAACAGCGGCATCGTCCTGCAGGCGGGCGACGCCTCCTCCGCCTTCAAGGCGGTCTCGGCGGGGACGGCACAGCTCACCTCGTCCCGCCCGTTGTGCCCCAGCGACCCGGCCCGGATCTCGTGCAAGGGCCTTCAGGAGTGGACGGTCACGGTGGTGGTGACGAAGGCGTGAGACCCGGTGCGGCGGTCGGCCTCCGGCCGGGAGCGCTCGGCCGCCGCCCTGAGCTGACGGTCGACGCGCCGCTCGTGGGCGAGCCCGATCAGCGAGGGGAGCGCCACGACCGCGAAGATCCCAAGGACGGTCAGGATTCCGACGAGGTTGTCCATGAGTGTGTTCATGGACACCACTGTCGCGCCGATTGCTCCTTACCGTCAGTGGCAGGGCTGCCGCACCCCCTCGAATTACTGCCACTTCCGAGGCACACTGGAGAACATGCTCAAGAACGTGGCCGCAGTGCTGCTCGACGGTGTGCATCCCTTCGAACTCGGCGTCGTCTGCGAGGTGTTCGGCCTCGACCGCAGCGACGAGGGGCTGCCCGTCTACGACTTCGCGATCGCCTCGGCCGAAGGCTCCACGCTCGACACCCATGTCTCCGGGTTCACCGTCTCCACCCCGCACGGCCTCGACCGGCTCGACGCGGCCGACCTCGTCGTCGTGCCGGCCGGCGACACCTATGCCGTGCGCGACTATCCGCCCGAGCTGCTGGACGCGCTGCGCCGGGCCGTCGAGCGCGGTGCGCGGGTGCTCAGCGTCTGTTCCGGCGTCTTCGTGCTGGGTGCGGCCGGACTCCTGGACGGGCGGCGCTGCGCGGTGCACTGGCATCACGCGGAGGCACTCGCCCGGCAGTATCCGCGGGCGATCGTCGAGCCGGACGTGCTGTACGTCGACGAGGACCCGGTGATCACCTCGGCGGGCACCGCCGCCGGGATCGACGCCTGTCTCCACCTCGTGCGCAAGGAGCACGGCCCGGAGGTCGCCAACGCCATCGCGCGCCGCATGGTCGTACCGCCGCACCGCGACGGCGGCCAGGCCCAGTTCATCGAGCGCCCGCTGCCCCGCTCCCGGTGCGACACGGTCGGCGAGGTGCTGGTGTGGATGCAGCAGCACCTCGACGAGGAGGTGACCGTCGAGCAGCTCGCGGCCCGCGCCCATATGTCCCCGCGCACCTTCGCGCGCCGCTTCCAGCAGGAGACGGGGACGACTCCGTACCGCTGGATCCTGCGCCAACGGGTGCTGCTGGCACAGGAGTTGCTGGAGGCCACGGACGAGACGATGGACGCGATCGCGGGCCGCACCGGGTTCGGCAACGCGGCAGCGCTGCGCCATCAGTTCATGCGGAGCCTCGGGACGACCCCGCAGGCGTACCGGCGCACGTTCAGGGGCCCGCGGGCGGCCTGAACGTGCGCCAGTAGGCACGCACGGTCAGCGCGGCTGGGCCTTCAGCAGCAGCTTGTGCGGTCGCAGGGTGATGCCGACACGGGTCGCGTCGTTGGAGCCCGACACCTGCTCGAAGCGCCACCGGGACGCCACGGTCGCCGTGATCAGACTGAGCTGGGCCATCGAGAAGTGGTCACTGGGGCACTTCCGGTTGCCCACGCTGAACGGGCGCATCGCGTACTTCGGTATGTCCTTGGACCGTTCCGGAAGCCAGCGGTCGGGGTCGAAATCCAGGTGCTCCTGGTACGACCGGGGATCGCGCTGGATCGCGAACGGGCTGTAGACGATGTCGGCACCGGCCGGAATGCGATAGCCGCCCAGCTCGGTTTCGGTCACCGTGCGCCGCGTCAATATCCATACGGCGGGGCGCAAACGCATCGCCTCGACGACGACATTGTTCGTGTGCGACAGCTTCCGGACGTCGTCGAATCCGACGGGCCGGTCGCCCGCGACGGATTCGACCTCCTTGCTCACCTTGTCCGCCTGTTCCGGGTGTTCGGTGAGGACTTGCAGGAGCCACATGATCGTGGACGCGATGGTTTCGCTGCCGGGGGTGAGTATTGCTACGACTTGGTCGTGGATCTCCTGTTCGTCGATGGGGTCGCCGTTGTCGTCCTTCGCCTCCAGCAATGCCGTCAGCAAATCGTCCGGCTTTTGACCAGATGCCCGCCGCTCGTCGATGATCTCGTCGACGAGGTCATGCAAATCGGCCAATGCTCGGTCGAATTGGCGGTGGGACGGAAGCGGCAGCCGATAGAGCGGCCCGGCCGGGATCACCATGCGCCGGTACATCCCGCGGAACACGGCGCCGAGCGCGATGCTCAGCCGCTCGGCCCGCTCGTCCATGAACTGGCCGCGCAGCAGACAGCGGGCCGCGATGCGGACGGCGACGCGGAACGACTCCGACGTGCAGTCGATCGTCTCCCCCGGCACCATGCGCGCCGCGAACGCGCGCGCCTCCTCCTCCATGATCGGGCCGTACTCGTGGATGATGTCGGCCCGGAACGCGGGCTGGATCGTCCGCCGCTGGCGCCGGTGCTGCGGCCCGTTGGCGGTCGCGACCCCCTTCTTGCCGAGCAGCCCCTCGAGGGACTCCCACAGCGGGCCGCCGATCTCGTAGTCGGGGTTGAGCGCCAGCGCCCCGGTGAGCGCGGGGGTGGTGATGGCGTACACCGTCTTGGGGCCCAGCTTGAGCCGGACGACGTCGCCGTGGTCGCGTAGCTGGGCCAGGAAGCCCAGCGGGTCGCGGACCAGTTTCCAGCCGTGGCCGAGACCCGGCACGCCTCCTCCCGCGAGGGGCGGGGTGGACAACTCCAGCGTCTCAGGCACCTCGGGCCGCACAGACTCGACGGTCATTTCTCACCTGCCGCTTCATTGTTGACGTACGGGGGTGTGGAGCGGTCGTCCCAGCTGTCGACCATGTACCGGCCCGACTCGTGGTGGAACCAGTACACGGAGCTGAACCAGTTCCGCATATTGCCGAGGCACGCCTTCACGGCGATGCTGCATTCCTTGCCCCGCACGGTCCCGTCCGCGAGGGTGTCGGCGAGCCGTAATACGCCCTTTTCGGCGACGCAGAATTCATGGATGGATTCCTCGACCCGCCGCCGCACTTCCGTGACGGCCTCTTCGAGAGTCAGCCCCTCATGGTGAATGAGACTGATTCCGAGATTGTGGACTTCGTCGCCCGCGATTTCCTTCGGGAGCGAGCACAGGTCGTTGTACCAGGCGGCGAATTCCTGGCTGAGCAGTGCCGCCCTCCGATATGCGGGGTGATTCCGCACCGCGGTGGGGAGTTCGTACCCCGCGCTGGGTTCCAGAAGGTCGGTCCAGATCCAGTGCGCGAACGTCAGCCTGCGGAGTTCGAGATATTCCTCGACCGTGGGAACGGTGCCAGAGGCGCGGTTTTGGAACTCCCGGTCGTACGCCTCGATCACCGCGTGGAAGTGGAGCGCGAACCGCTCGTTCCACTTCTTGCTGAGGAACGAGTACAGCCGCACCATGCTGTCCGCGAACCCCGCGACCAGGGGATCCTGGTGATGCAGATGGTCCCTGGGGGAGTCGAGGGCCGCGTGCAGCTGGAACCTGAGCCTCCGCCAGGCCTCGGTGCGGCCGTGGATGACGTCGCGGTCGTGGCGGTCGTCCCAGACGAAGAACCACGCGCTGTAGTCCGCTATCGCCTGCATGACCTCGTCGGGGGCGCCAATGTAGTAGCCCGCCATGAGGTCCGTGTAGCACAAGCCGTCGGCATATTCCTCGACCTTGTCCGCCGGCATGAGCCGTTTTTCGAGGAGCCAGGTCCTGGTCTTCTCCTGGAGCCTGGGCCAATACGGGTGCAGTTGACGGGGAAACGCCGCCTCGATCACCGGAAGAGAGAGCGCCGGTGGAACCGCGACCGCTGTCGGTGTCGATGAAGTGCCGTGTGAGAAAGCATGCACGAACAAACCCCTCTCAGCCGCCTGCTGGCGCTACACCCCTCCCGCTGTGCCGGGCGTGCGCCGTTGCGTATCCCCGCACTTCCCATTCAGCACCACAACTGACCGTTCTGGGAACGGATTTGCTCCACTCACTACCCCATGGTGCCGAGAATCTCCCCTTGTGTGACTGAATATGGATCACAAGAGGAGCACAAGGGATCGAACGTGCGACGTACACACGAACGGCGCCTGGTCAGGAGGGTTCCCTGACCAGGCGCCGTTCGAGCAAGCTCACAAGACGCTGCGAGCCCCACCTGTCATTTTCTGTCTCAGTCGTTCGCGAGGACGGTCGCCGTCACGTCTCAGTCGTTCGCGAGGACAGTCACCGTCACGTCTCAGCCGTTCGCCACGATCGGGTAGCGGGGCTCGTTCTCGGCCATCTGCCGCAGCGCGTCCTTGCGCTCGCGCTTGGAGAGCCGGTCGATGTACAGGTAGCCGTACAGATGGTCCGTCTCGTGCTGCAGGCAGCGGGCGAAGTAGCCCGTGCCGCGCACCTTGATCGGGTTGCCCTTCTCGTCCTGCCCGGTGACCTCGGCGTAGTCGGGGCGGGCCAGCGGCGCGTACGCGGTCGGCACCGAGAGGCAGCCCTCGTTGCTGTCGTCCAGGCGGCGCTGCTCGGCGGGCAGCTCGACGAGCACGGGGTTGCAGACGACGCCCACGTGCCGCTTGCCCTCGTCGTCCATGCAGTCGTAGACGAAGACCTTCAGGTCGACGCCGATCTGGTTGGCGGCCAGGCCCACGCCTTCGGCGGTGCGCTGGCTGGCGAACATGTCGGCGACCAGCTGGTCCAGCTCGTCCCCGAACTCGGTGACGTCCTTGCACTCCTTGTGCAGCACCGGGTTCCCGACGACCGTGATCGGCCGCGAGGTGCCGCGCGCGCGGTAGGCCTCCTCACGCTCCTCGCAGTCCTCGGTGTCGATGACGAAGCCCTCGTCGTCCACGGGGAGCACGCCCGCGTGCTGCTGATCGGTGTCCTGCTGCGCCATGACCGACGTATGCCTTCCTGCAAACCATGGGAAATTCTGCGAGTACAGCCTACGGGGAGCGGCCGGGTGGCTTCCCGGCGATCCTCGGACGTCCGGCCGGCGACCGTCGGCAGACCTCCGTGGACCGTCCGCGGCCCTCTGCTGCTAACAGACCTCTTCGAGGTCCCGCCAGTCGCGGGAATCCGGGCTGTCCGCGACCCACCCGTCCAGCAGGCCGCGCACCAGCGAGGCCGGCGCAGCCACCCCGCACTCCCGCTCGGGCACCCACAGCTGCCCGTCGGTGCGGTGGCCGAGCGGCCCCGGATGGCCGGGCTCGCTGTGGTCGTGCGGGTCCAGGTGCTCGCCGTCGCCCTCGTCGGACGGCATCCGCGACTCGGAGCACATCCGACAGAGCAGCCGTACGGAGGACGACCAGTCCTCGGCGGCGAAGCCGGCATCGGCGGCGAGCTGCTCCAGCGCGTCCCGGTCGTCCTCGGTGGCCGCCTCGAGGAGGACCACCCAGGTAGGCACCGGTGACGGCGCCCACAGCTCGATCTCGTCGAAGACGGGGTAGGCGTGCCCGGCAGCGGTGGTCCGCTCACCGTGCGGGACACCGTCGTGCAGCACGACCTCGCCCCAGCGCCGCCCGGAGGACGGCAGCGGAATGGACAGCACCTCGACGCGGGCGGGGTCGAGCCTGCGCCCCCACACCACCTCGGCCTCGCCCTCGGGCGACAGCCGTACGGCCGCGCTGCCGAGGTCCATGCCCACCGGTTCCCCGGAGACCGCGGCGCCGCCGGGCACCCGCAGCCCGTACGCCTGCCAGGCGCGCCGGGCCAGCGGCCAGTCCTGCAGGGCGGTGGCCGCGATGCCCACGTTCCACCAGTCGGGCGCCCCGGTCTCGCGGTCGAGCAGCGCGACGGCCCTGAGGCCCGCCGCCCGTGCCTGCTCCCAGTCGTGCCGGAACTTGTGCAGCAGGGCCAGGTTGAACCAGGACTCGGACAGCCAAGGCTCCAGGTCCGCGGCGCGCGTCAGCAGCGCTCCCGCGTCCTCGTACCGGCCGTCGCCGATCAGCGTGAACGCACGGTCGGTGGCCTGCCGCCATGAGGCGGAGGGCCGGTGTCGTCCCTTGCCGAAGATCCTCACGATTCCCGCCTGCCAGTTCCTTGCGTTTCCCGCCTGCCGGTCCCTTGAAGAGTCCCTTGAAGACAGCGCAGCCCCGGGCTGGCCCGTGCCCCCGAACACCCTCTTCCTCGCATCCAACCACGTACCGTCGGACGGGCGCTCATTACCCATGGGTTACCCAGCCTGGGGCAGCGTAAGGCCGCCCCGCAACAGGACCCTGGCCAGCGACTCCACGACCTCCGGCTGATAGTCGCGGGCGGTCGCGAGACGCAGCTTCTCCAGGGCGGTGAGCGGTCCTCCCGGCCCTGCTTCCCTGGCCATCTCCTCGTATGCGTTCACGGCCCGTACGATCCGCGCGGTGACCGGCTGCTCCCGGTACGGGTCGGCCTGCCGCTCCACCACCACGGCGACCTCGGCATCCACGCCGGTCTGGCGTACGACGGCACCGCCGAGGAGAGCTATCCGCCGCTGCTCTTCGGCGGGGAGCACTGCGGTGGCCCCGGCGGGGACGGGATCGACAAGGCTCAGCTGCCCGATGTCGTGCATGAGCGCCGCGTACTCCAGGACCGTCAGTTCGGGCTCGGAAAGCCCCAGCTCCCGCCCGACCGCACTGCTGAGCGCGGCCACCCGCCGGGCATGACCGGCGGGCGTGTACCCGGCTATCTCGGTCGCCCGAGCGAGGGAGGCGATGGTCTGCCGGTAGGTGACCCGCACGCCCGCATAGCGCCGGAAGGACAGCTGGGTGAGCAGCAGGGGCAGCGAGAAGACGGGCAGGGCCCAGAGCCCGACCACGGCGACCGCGAGCGACATCACGGCCCCGGTCGCGCACACCGCCGACCCGATGCCGAGCATGGACCGCAGCTCGTCCCGCAGCAGCGGCCCGAACGGCCACCGGGTGCGCGAGTGCGCCATCGCCGCCGCGAGCACGGCGTCGCACAGCGCGGTGAGCACGAGCAGCGCGACCAGCAGCAGGGCGTACGCGGGGCCGCTCCACTCGTGCAACCTCCCCTGATTGTAAAGGGGTTGGAAGCAGACGGCGGCGAACCCGACGGTCAGTATCCGCCGGGTGAGGTGGTCGATGGTCGGGCCCCGTCCGCCGGCGACATGGGGCACGCACCCCAGGAGCGCGGCCGCGGTGACGACGGCGACGACCTGGGCCGCACCGTGATGCGTGGGCTGCCCGGCCTGCTCCCCCAGCAGGGCGTACGACAGCGCCCCCGCGGCCCCCAGCGGAGCGGTCTCCCGCTCCTCGGCACCGCTCCAGCGGGTGAGCTCGCCAAGGGCGATGAGGAGACCGAAGGCGAGGGCGATGCCGCGTTCGTCGAGGCCGGTCCAGAGGGAGACGGCGAGGGAGAGGAGGGCGAGGGCGAGGGCGACAGCACGCACGAGGGTGAGGGCTCTGGGCGCCTTTCCGGCCAACCGGAAACGGGCGGAACGGGCGGGAAAGCTCCGCCGCGACGCGGCGGTACTCATGTCGGGTGCCCTTCCAGCCGGCTGGAAACGGGCGGAACGGGCGGGTAAACACCGTTGTCGGCGGTGACGGCGGGATGCCAACCCTGCCGGGAAAGGGCCCGCGCCAGCGCCCGTACCATCCCGGGATCGAACTGGGCCCCCGCACACCGGTCCAGCTCCTCCAGCGCCGCGGGCACGGGCCGGGCCCGCCGGTAGGACCGAGTGGACGTCATCGCGTCGAACGCGTCGGCAACGGCCACCACCCGCGCGAACTCCGGGATCTGGCTCCCCACCAGCCCGTACGGATACCCACTCCCGTCCAGCCGCTCATGGTGATGCAGGATCGCCGACCGTGCCTCCCCGAGGAACCCGATCCCCCGCACCATCTCGTGCCCGTACTCGGGATGCAGCTCGATGACCCGCCGCTCCTCGGGGGTGAGCGGCCCGTCCTTCCGCAGCAACCGCGTGGGAACGCCGAGTTTGCCCACGTCGTGCAGAATCCCGGCGAACCGCAGCACTTCGACCCGCTCGTCGTCCATGCCGAGTTCACGCGCGATCATCATGGACGCCTGCCCGACCCGCTCGCTGTGCCCGCGGGTGTACCCGTCCTTGATGTCGACGGCCTGGACCAGCGCGCGAATCGTGGCCTGGTGGGCGGCCCGCTCCCGGTGGTACTGCGCGAACACCCAGCAGGACACGTACATCGGCAACAGCACGAGCAACGCGGCGACAGGCCCGTACGGACTGCGCCACAGCACCGCCATCATCAGCCCCGCGAGCCCGTGCACGGCGACGGGCGCGAGGGAGCGCGCGAAGAGCCCGTGCCAGGCGCCGCGCACCGGCACCCGCTCGGCGAGCGCCAGGATCCCGCCGTCGAGGACGGTGAGCACGAGGCAGAACGTGAGCACCGCGGCCCCGGCGGGCACGAGCGCGTACGGAAAGTGGTGCTCGACCACCGCGTCACGGCCGCCCAGCGCCCAGTGCACCCGGGAGGCCGCCCAGATCGCGACGGCGAGCTGGGCCGCGCGCCAGATCCGGCGCAGCCGGCGCGGCCGCTGCTCCACGGGGGCGAGCAGGGCCCCCGGCAGCGCGACGAGCGCGGCGGCGGGCGGCGGCAGCAGAAAAGCCCCGGCCAGCAGCACGGGGAGGAACGTGCCCATCCCTTTGGGGGCCTCGCGACCGGGGGCACCGGCGGCCCGGGGACCACGGGGCAGCGGGATCCGCTCGCACCCGGCGTACAGCACGGCGAGCAGTGCGACGACCCACCAGGGAGTGTGGAGGTCCGGCAGGGGAGCCAGGCAGACCAGGGCCCCGAGAACGACACAGGCCACGTACACACGGGCCCACGCCGGAACCGACCCCATCCTCGTCCCCTCCCCGACTTCAGGCTCCGGAGCCTAGAGCGGCGAGGGCGCCACGGGGACACGTATGGCCGAATCCGCGGGCTCGGAGCCCGCGGATTAGCACGTTCGGGTGATAACCGGACGATCTCCGTCAAGAGTTGACGGCCGACGTAGCGACCTGACGGTCGCCATCAGGGCTTGACGATCGGCGTCAGCACAGACGATCGGTGTCTGGACTCGACGGTCGGCGTCGGGAGTTCAGGACTCCTGAGGCGTCGCCGTCACGTCGTGCTCGGGCACGACCTGTCCGGAGCGGATCAGATCGATGCGACCCATGACCTTGGCGCGCAGATCCGTCGGCACGTCGTCATGACCGCAGCACCGCTTCACCAGCTTCTTCACGGCCTGCTCGAGGCCGTACTTCTCGAGGCACGGGGAGCACTCCTCGAAGTGCACCTCGAACTTGGTGCAGTCCGCGTCCGGCATCTCATGGTCGAGGAACTCGTAGAGATGGTCGAGTACCTCACTGCAATCCGTCTCGTGCGGCTCTCCGCAGCTCATGAGCCCGAGCCTTTCGCTTCGTTCGACTCCCCGGCGCCGGCCGGGACCAGCCCGCGGTCACGCGCGTAGTCCTCGAGCATGCCGCGCAGTTGACGGCGGCCCCGGTGCAGCCGGGACATCACCGTACCGATGGGTGTCCCCATGATGTCCGCGATCTCCTTGTACGCAAAGCCCTCTACATCCGCGAGATAGACGGCGATGCGGAATTCCTCGGGGATCGCCTGCAGCGCTTCCTTGACGTCCGAGTCGGGCAGGTGGTCGAGCGCCTGCGACTCGGCGGAGCGCAGACCCGTCGACATGTGCGACTCGGCACGCGCCAGCTGCCAGTCCTCGATCTCCTCGGCCGCGGAGCGCTGGGGTTCGCGCTGCTTCTTGCGGTACGAGTTGATGAAGGTGTTGGTGAGAATGCGGTACAGCCACGCCTTGAGGTTGGTGCCCTCACGGAACTGGTGGAAGGACGCGTACGCCTTCGCGTACGTCTCCTGCACCAGATCCTCGGCGTCGGCCGGGTTGCGCGTCATGCGCAGGGCGGCCGAGTACATCTGGTCGAGGAATTCGAGCGCGTCCCGCTCGAAGCGCGCGGTGCGCTCGGCGGACGACTCCGTGCTCGTGCCCTGGCCCTCGGGCTGCTCCGCCTGGCCGTGTTCGGTCCCTGCGTCGGTCCCAGTGACCGGACCCACCTCCTCCAGCGTTGTCGTGGAACCGAGACCGGTCCCACTGGAATCGGAGGATAGACGAACATCCGGTCCGCCCGCCGCCCGAATAGGGGCGTTCTTGGCAGCGTGCAGCACCGTCCAGTCCAGGTCAGCGCGGCTGCTGCGGCTCGGGCAGATGGTCGAACCCATGCGGCGGACTTCCTCTCGTACGAACGGTCAGCACGCTCCGTGCTGTCTGATCCGCACAACAGTTGCCCGCCACTCCACATTCCCGGGCGTTACCCGAGTGACGCGGTCCACTTCAGGACACCGTCACTGATGATCGTCAACGCCTCGCCCTGCTCGATCGGCGCCCTCTTCGGAACGGCGAAGCCATGATCACCGTACGGCACCTCGATCAGTTCGTACGCGCCCGTCGGGAACTCCTCCGGCTTCCCGAACGGGTCGTTGCCGCCCTGTACGACCAGTGTGGGCACCCCGGAGCCGAGCAGCTCGTCGGCACGCGACTTCTCGGGCCTGCCCGGCGGGTGCAACGGAAAGCTGAGCGCGAGCACGGCATGGGCTCCCAGTTCGACGGCCGTACGACAGGCAACCCGGGCCCCGGCACTCCGCCCGCCGGAGACCACGGGCAGCCCGGGTCCCGCGAGAGCGGGCCACACCCCCCGCCACCCCACATCCAGCGTCTTGGGCGCGGGCGCCACCTTCTTCCCAGCCACCCGCCAGGGCTGCTCAACAAGCGCGACGCTCACCCCGTGCCCGGGCAACACCTGAGCCAGCAGCTGAAGGTCCCGAGCTTCGATACCACCACCGGCCCCATGACTCACGGCAAGCACAAGCCGCGCCTTCCGAGCCATGTGCCAAGTGATACGGGCGGTCCCCGCGTCCGTCTCGACTGCCTCACTGCGCGTCACGGGACCATCCTGTCACTGTCCCAGCTGTGGGCATGCGTGCTGCTAAGGGCGGCACAGCGGCACCCCGTAAGCGCCGGGTCGCGCGACCCACCCCGACGGCAACCCCCACCCCGGGACAACCGTCAGAACAACGTGACCTCCTCCGGCCCCTCCAGCTCCTTCAACAGCTCCGGCCCGTTGTTCCGCACATTGCTCACCGCCGTGGACACGGGGTACGCGCGCATCAACCCCGCCGGAGGCGACTCAAGCAACGACCGCAGGTCGTCGACATCGGTCCTCGCCGGATCCAGCCAGGCGTCCCACCGATCCGGCGTGAGCATCAGCGGCATCCGCGGATGGATGTCGGCCAGGGCCCGCGGCCCCTCGGCCGGCGCGACCGCAAGCGGCGAGCTCTCCGCCTCGGTCGTGATGACCGAGCACGTCACCCACCACGCCTGCGGATGGTCATCGGGCAACGTCTTGTCGCGCCAGAACTCGTACAGCCCGGCCATGGCGAACACAGAACCGTCCGCGGGAGTCACGAAGTACGGCTGCTTGCGCGGCCGCTTCTTCTTGCCCTCGACCTCCAGATCGCGCTCGGCGGCACCGGTGACCCACTCGTAGTAGCCGTCGGCGGGCAGGATGCAGCGCCGGGCGGCGAAGGCGCGGCGGTACGAGGGCTTCTCGTGCACCGTCTCCGCGCGCGCGTTGATCATCCGGGCGCCGCCCTCGGGCGTCTTGGCCCAGGAGGGCACGAGCCCCCACTTGAGCGTGCGCAGCTGGCGAACCGGCTTCGGGCTGCCCGCGTCCTTAAGGGGGCGGTCGAGGACGGCGTAGACCTCTTTGGTCGGGGCCACGTTGTAGTCGGGCGCCAGCGTCTCCTCGGGCTGCCACTTCTCGATCTCAAAGATTCCTGCGAGATCCTCGGGCCTACGACTCGCTGCATACCGTCCGCACATACGTGCCACACTGCCAGATTCCGCGTTACGAGAGGGAGCTCCCGCCGACAATGGACAGCACCGCATCCACTTCGCTGGCCGGCCTCTGGGACCAGATATTCGGCAGCCAGCCGGACCCCGACCTATGGGTGGTGATCGCCACCATGGTCGCCGCGCTGGCGTCGATCGTCCCGCACGGCGTCTGGCGCGTCTCCCGCAACGCCATCACCATCGCGCACGAGGGCGGACACGGCCTGGTCGCCCTGCTCACCGGGCGCAGCCTCAGCGGCATACGGCTGCACTCGGACACCAGCGGCCTCACCGTCAGCCGCGGCAAGCCCACCGGCCTCGGCATGATCCTCACCGCCGCCGCGGGCTACACCGCTCCCCCGTTGCTCGGCCTCGGCGGCGCCGCGCTGCTCGCCGCGGGCCACATCACCGCACTGCTGTGGCTGGCGACGGCCCTGCTCGTCGCGATGCTGGTGATGATCCGCAACGCGTACGGCGCGCTCACCGTGATCCTCACCGGCGGAACGTTCGTGGTGGTGTCCTGGCTCGCCGGACCCCAGGTGCAGGCGGCGTTCGCGTACGCGGTGGTCTGGTTCCTGCTGCTCGGCGGCGTACGCCCGGCCTTCGAGCTCCAGGCGAAGCGGATGCGAGGCGGAGCGGGCGACTCGGACGCGGACCAGCTGTCGCGGCTCACCCACGTCCCGGCGGGCCTGTGGCTTTTCCTGTTCCACTCGGTGTCACTGTGCTCGCTCATAGGCGGTGGCCGCTGGTTGCTGGAGGTCTGAAGCCCCAGTACGGGAAGCGCCCCGAAAGGGGCGCGAGGCTGTGGCATATGCCGCTCCGCCGCATGGGCGCGACCAGCCTCGACGCACCCGCGGCCGACAAACGACCCGCGTTCCCCGGCCAAACCCAGCGGAGCGAACCCCCACTAAAGTGGGGCGCATGACCGTTAACCCCGCCCACACCGCCCTCTGGCCCGCCCCGCACGCGAGCGGAGCCGTCGACGCGACGGTCCACGTGCCGGGGTCCAAGTCGGTCACCAACCGCGCCCTCGTGCTGGCCGCGCTGGCCTCCGAGCCGGGCTGGCTGCGCCGGCCGCTGCGCTCCCGCGACACCCTACTGATGGCGGGCGCCCTGCGCGCGATGGGCGTCGGCATCGAGGAGACGGTGGCGTCCAGCTCCACGGTCGCTGTCGGTCCCGACGCCTCCGGCGAGGCCTGGCGGGTCATCCCCTCGGGCCTGCACGGCCCGGCCACGGTCGACGTCGGCAACGCCGGCACCGTGATGCGCTTCCTGCCCCCGGTCGCCGCTCTCGCCGACGGCCCCATCCGCTTCGACGGCGACCCACGCTCGTACGAGCGCCCTTTGAACGGTGTGATCGACGCGCTGCGCCTGCTCGGCGCCCGGATCGACGACGACGGCCGCGGCGCACTGCCGCTGACCGTGCACGGCGGCGGCGCCCTGGACGGCGGTCAGGTCGAGATCGACGCGTCCTCGTCCTCCCAGTTCGTGAGTGCCCTCCTCCTCTCCGGCCCGCGCTTCAACCAGGGCGTGGAGGTCCGGCACATCGGCTCGACCCTCCCCTCCATGCCGCACATCCGGATGACGGTCGACATGCTGCGCGCGGTCGGCGCGCAGGTGGACACCCCGGAGTCGGGCGGCGAGCCCAACGTCTGGCGGGTCACGCCGGGAGCCCTGCTCGGCCGCGACCTGATCGTCGAGCCGGACCTCTCGAACGCGCAGCCGTTCCTCGCGGCGGCCCTGGTGACCGGCGGCAAGGTCGTCGTCCCCGACTGGCCCGCGCGCACCACCCAGCCCGGTGACAAGCTGCGGGAGATCTTCACGGAGATGGGCGGTTCCTGCGAACTGACCGAGAGCGGCCTGGAGTTCACCGGTTCCGGCGCGATCCACGGCATCGACGTGGATCTGAGCGAGGTCGGCGAGCTGACCCCCGGCATCGCGGCGGTCGCCGCCCTCGCCGACTCCCCCTCGACCCTGCGCGGCGTGGCCCACCTCCGCCTGCACGAGACGGACCGCCTGGCCGCGCTCACCAAGGAGATCAACGAGCTCGGCGGCGACGTCACCGAGACCGCGGACGGTCTGCACATCCGCCCGCGCCGGCTGCACGGCGGCGTCTTCCACACGTACGACGACCACCGCATGGCCACCGCCGGCGCGATCATCGGCCTGGCGGTGGAGGGCGTACAGATCGAGAACGTGGCGACGACGGCGAAGACCCTGCCGGACTTCCCGGACATGTGGACCGGAATGCTCGGGAACTGACGGGCGGACCGGGATCATGCGCCGTTACGGCAAGCACACCGACGAGGACGACATCCGCCAGCGCCCCAACCGCAAGGGCAACCGTCCGCGTACGAACATCCGCCCCAAGCACGAGGAGGCGGTCGAGGGCCTGGTCCTCACCGTCGACCGGGGCCGTCTGACCTGCCTGGTCGAGGACCGTGTCGTGATGGCCATGAAGGCCCGCGAACTGGGCCGCAAGGCAGCCGTGGTCGGCGACCGCGTCGCCATCGTCGGCGACCTGTCCGGCGACAAGGACACCCTCGCCCGCATCGTCCGCATCGAGCCGCGCACCTCCGTGCTGCGCCGCACGGCCGACGACGACGACCCGTACGAGCGCGTGGTCGTCGCCAACGCCGACCAACTCGCCATCGTCACCGCCCTCGCCGACCCCGAGCCGCGCCCCCGACTGATCGACCGCTGCCTGGTCGCGGCGTACGACGGCGGCCTCACCCCGCTCCTCGTCCTCACCAAGTCCGACCTGTCCTCGCCCGACGAACTCCTGGAGCTGTACGGGGCGTTGGGTGTCCCCTACGTCGTGACCAGCCGCGAGGAGCTGGAGAGCGGCGAGGCGGTGGAGCGCGTACGCAAGCAACTGGACGGCAAGATCACGGCGTTCGTCGGCCACTCGGGCGTGGGCAAGACGACCCTGGTCAACGCCCTCGTGTCCCTGGAGCGGCGGCGCAGCACCGGAGTCGTCAACGCCGTCACCGGTCGCGGCCGGCACACCACCACGTCGGCGCGCGCGATCCCGCTCCCCGACGAGGCCGGCTGGGTCATCGACACTCCGGGCGTCCGCTCCTTCGGCCTGCACCACGTGGACCCGTCCCGTGTCATCAAGGCCTTCCCCGACCTGGAGCCCGGCACCGAGGGGTGCCCGCGCGCGTGCAGTCACGACGAGCCGGACTGCGCACTCGACCAGTGGGTGGCCGACGGTCACGCGGACCCCGCCCGCCTCTATTCCCTGCGGAGGCTGCTCGCGACGCGGGAGCGGCACGAGGGCGACTGACACCAACTGTCTCCGCCTGACCTCCGCGTTGTTTGCGTCAGCCGCCTGTCGGTAAATGCATAATCGCACCAAGCCGGACCGAAGCCAGAGGCCAGAAGCAGACGAAGCAGTCGACGTGCGGACGCGGGAGGACAACACATGGCGTGGCTGCTGGTCGTTGTGGCGGGACTGCTCGAAACCGGCTTCGCCGTCTGCCTGAAGCTCTCGCACGGCTTCACCAGACTCTGGCCGACGGTCGCGTTCTGCATCTTCGCGCTCGGCAGCTTCGGCCTGCTGACCCTCTCCCTGAAGAAGCTCGACGTCGGCCCGGCGTACGCGGTGTGGACCGGCATCGGCGCGGCCGGCACCGCGATCTACGGCATGATCTTCCTCGGCGACCTGGTCTCCACCCTCAAGATCGTCTCGATCAGCTTCGTGATCATCGGCGTCATCGGCCTGCAGCTGTCGGGCTCCGCCCACTGACGCCGCCGGATTCCGCCCACTGACCCTGCTTCAGATCACCTCCCGTACCCGCGGGAAGTGGCGCGCGGCCCCATCCGCTTCCAGGGCGGGCACATCATGAGCCCACCGCTTGCGCTCGTCGTCGGCGAGTTCGGCGCGGGTCGCCGACGACGACTTCACGTCGAGGTCGGCCGGCTCAAAAAGCAGTCACTGGACACCAAGCCGGTGGGCCGGGGTCAGCGCGGCCTTCACCAGGTCCGTGACCCCGCCCTCACCGGGCGGCGCGGCCACACACGACAAGGCAAGACGGACGACGAGTTCGCATGAGCGTGCCAGCTCGGCCGTGTCCGCCTTGGAGGTGGAGAGCGTGGCGACGGCCCGGTCCCGGACCAGCGCCACGAAGTCGGCGGGCGAGGGCAGCGGCCCGTCGGCCCGCCGCTGCGCGGGCACGGCGGACGACGAGGGTACGGCAGACAACGTCGGCGAGGGCAACCGCTCGCTCCAGCACCCCGTGAGCATCGCCCTCACCAAGGCGTTGCTCCGCGCCGCCGACGCGGTCCACTCAGCTGTGGCAACCAGCCGCTCCCGGGCATCCGCATGAGCGGCGAGCGCCCGCTCGACCCCCGCGAGATACGCATCGGCCTCCCGCCGCACAAGGGCGCGCGCGAGCCCCTCTTTGCTCCCGAACTCGTTGTAGAGCGTCTGACGTGACACCCCGGCCACGGCGGCCACATCGACCATCCGCACCACGGACCACGCGCGACGCGCGAGTGCCGTATAAGCGGCGTCCAAGAGGGATTCCCGCGCTGCAGGCATCATCGCCTCCCTGGGGCGAGCGAGTCTGCAGCTCAGATTTGACGCGCACAGGTCCACTGTCAAGGGTTCGCGGCGGCCCGAAGGGGCGTACGCCACCAAGCGCACGCATCGGTGGACGGACGCAAGCCCCCCCCCACGGCCCCGCAAGCCGCCGAACCGGCCGCGGCGGGGGGGACGTGCCGGAACGTCCGCCCGCAGCTGATGGCGCGTCACCGCCGGTTTCCTCAGAGCTCAACCGATTCCGCGCCAGACCGAGGACGGACGCTCCGGCAAGGCCCCGACCCACCACCGGGCGGCAGGCGAACCCGCCACGGGCGGCAACCGGGGGTCCGGGGTGATCCCCGGCCCGTGTAGCCCCGCCCCGACGCGGGCAGATACGGTTCACTCATGCCCGACTATCGCGATGACCTGCGCCTCGCACATGTCCTGGCGGACGCCGCCGACGCCGCGACGATGGACCGGTTCAAGGCGCTCGACCTGAAGGTCGAGACCAAGCCGGACATGACGCCGGTGAGCGAGGCGGACAAGGCCGCCGAGGAGCTCATCCGCGGCCAGCTCCAGCGGGCGAGGCCACGCGACGCGATCCTCGGCGAGGAGTACGGCATCGAGGGCACGGGCCCGCGCCGCTGGGTCGTCGACCCGATCGACGGCACCAAGAACTACGTACGCGGCGTCCCCGTCTGGGCCACGCTGATCTCCCTGATGGAGGCGGGCGAGGGCGGCTACCAGCCGGTCGTCGGCGTCGTCTCCGCACCCGCGCTCGGCCGCCGCTGGTGGGCCGCGAAGGGCCATGGCGCGTTCACCGGCCGCAGCCTCTCCTCCGCGTCCCGGCTCCACGTCTCGAGCGTCTCGCGCATGGCCGACGCCTCGTTCGCGTACTCGTCGCTGAGCGGCTGGGAGGACCAGGGCCGCCTCGACGGCTTCCTGGACCTCACGAAGGCCGTCTGGCGCACCCGCGGATACGGCGACTTCTGGCCGTACATGATGGTCGCCGAGGGCTCGGTCGACATCTGCGCGGAGCCCGAGCTGTCCCTGTGGGACATGGCGGCGAACGCGATCGTGGTGACCGAGGCGGGCGGCTCCTTCACCGGCCTGGACGGCCGCCCGGGCCCGCACAGCGGCAACGCGGCCGCGTCGAACGGCATCCTCCACGACGAGATGCTGGGGTACCTGAACCAGCGCTACTGAGCATGGTTCAACGGTGAGCGGCGTTCACTACTGAGCGATGTCCACTACTGAGCGTGTTTCACTCCTGAGCGTGTTTCACTCCTGAGCGGTGTTTCACTCCTGAGCGATATCACCATTGAGCGATGTATCACCACTGAGCAGTGTTCAGAGCGAGCAGGGTTCACCACTGAGCGGAATGCACCACCGTGCGGGGTTCCTGAGCAACCCCGGCTGACCTGGGACTCCTGAGTACCCCCCGGGCGCCCCCGAACTCACCGCGTGCGCCCCCTTGTTGACCCTCCCTTTAACTGCGACTCTGAGAGTCCCCCCACTTGTGAACTTGTGAATCGCTTCTCTTGGCGCTTCACCAAGGAGGTGGCTCCAGCCCATGCTCGTCCGCGACGCCATGAGCACGGTGGTTCTGACCATCGGCCCGGCACACACCCTCCGTCAGGCGGCCCGTCTGATGTCCGCGCGCCGCGTCGGCGCGGCCGTAGTCCTCGACGAGGACTCGTCCGGCCTCGGCATCCTCACCGAGCGTGACATCCTCAATTCCCTCGCCCTCGGTCAGAACCCGGACACGGAGACCGCAGGCACTCACACCACCACCGACGTCGTCTTCGCCGCCCCCGCCTGGACCCTGGAGGAGGCCGCGACCGCGATGTCGCACGGCGGCTTCCGTCACCTGATCGTGCTCGACTCGACCGGCCCGGTCGGCATCGTCTCGGTCCGCGACATCATCCGCTGCTGGGCCCCGGCACGGCACCACGCGGGCAGCCTGGCGGGCTGACACGCGTCGGCGCCTGTACGGACAAGATCCGCACAGGCGCCGTTCTAAACCGCAACCATCAATTGAGGAACCCCCACGGCGAGCAACCACGTCCGCGAGAGCGGCGCCGGTTCAGGCGCCAAGGGGGCGCAGGGCCTGGACCGCGGCTTCCAGCCGCTTGCCGAAGTCGCCGTCCGCCTGGCGGAAGTTGTCGATCGCGCGCTCGGCGATGTCGTCACGGGAGACCTTGGCGATGAAGCCGGCCAGATTCTCGATCAGACGGCCCTTCTCGTCCTCGGACATCAGGCGATAGAGGTTGCCCGCCTGCACGAAGTCGTCGTCCTCGGCGTGGAGCGGAGCCGCGGTGTCGCCGGTGACACCGGTGACCGGGAGCGGCTGCCACAGCGGACGGTCCGTCTGGAACGGGCCGCCGAAGCTGTTCGGCTCGTAGTTCTTCGCGCCCTTGTGGCGGCCGTCGTACAGGAAGCCGTCACGGGAGTTGGTACGCGCCTCGGTGGCGTGCGGGCGGTTCACCGGCAGGTGGTCGGCGTTGATGCCGACGCGGTAGCGGTGGGCGTCGCCGTACGCGAAGAGGCGGCCCTGGAGCATCTTGTCGGGCGAAGGCCCGATACCCGGCACGAAGTGCGCGGGACTGAAAATGCTCTGCTCGACCTCGGCGAAGATGTTCTCCGGGTTGCGGTTGAGCTCCAGCTTGCCGATCTCGATGGGCGGGTAGTCCTCGTGCGGCCACACCTTGGTGAGGTCGAACGGGTTGAAGCGGTACGTCGCCGCGTCCGCCGCCGGCATGATCTGCACCTGCACCGTCCAGGACGGGAAGTCGCCGCGCTCGATGGCCTCGCGCAGGTCGCGCTGGTGGGAGTCGGGATCCTCACCGGCGAGCTTGTTGGCCTCTTCCTGGGTGAGGTTCTTGATGCCCTGGTCGGTCTTGAAGTGGTACTTGACCCAGAAGACCTCGCCGGCCTCGTTGTTCCACTGGTACGTGTGCGAGCCGTACCCGTTGAGGTGGCGGTAGGAGGCGGGGATACCGCGGTCGCCGAAGAGCCAGGTCACCTGGTGCGTGGACTCGGGGGACAACCCCCAGAAGTCCCACACGTTGTCGGCTTCCTGAGAACCGGTGTACGGGTCACGCTTCTGCGTGTGGATGAAGTCGGGGAACTTGATGGCGTCCTTGATGAAGAACACCGGGGTGTTGTTGCCGACGAGGTCGTAGTTGCCCTCTTCGGTGTAGAACTTCAGCGCGAAACCGCGGGGGTCACGGACCGCGTCCGCGGACCCGAGGTTGCCGGCCACCGTCGAGAACCGCAGGAACGTCTCGGTCTGCTTGCCGACCTCGGAGAGGAACTTCGCGCGCGTCCACTGTGAGACATCACGGGTCAGCGTGAAGGTGCCGTACGCGGCGGCGCCGCGGGCGTGCACGATGCGCTCCGGAATGCGCTCACGGTTGAAGTGCGCGAGCTTCTCCAGCAGCAGCTGGTCCTGCACGAGGACGGGCCCGCCGACGCCCGCGGTCTCGCTGTTCTGGTTGTCGGCCACCGGCGCGCCGGCCTCCGTCGTAAGCGGTCCCTGCGTCACGTGCGCCTCCTGCGTCATTCCAGGCCTGTCCTGTCCCCTGGCCAATGCCGGTCTCGATCCTACAATGGACATTGTCTAAGTCAAGTTCAGATCCAAAGTCACACCCGTTCGGGATCTGGTCCTCTTGCTGTTAGGCTGTCTGTATGAGTGACCTGTTGGAACGGCTGCGCGGACGCGGATGGCGGATGACCGCGCAGCGGCGTGTCGTGGCCGAGGTCCTCGACGGCGATCACGTCCACCTGACGGCCGACGAGGTACATGCGCGTGCCGTCGCCAAGCTGCCCGAGATCTCCCGGGCGACCGTCTACAACACGCTGGGTGAGCTGGTCTCGCTCGGCGAGGTGCTGGAAGTCGCCACGGACAAGCGCGCCAAGCGCTACGACCCGAACGCGCACCGTCCGCACCACCACCTGGTCTGCGCCCAGTGCGGCGCCATCCGCGACGTGCACCCGACCGGCAACCCGCTCGCCGACCTCCCGGCCTCGGAGCGCTTCGGCTTCACGGTCTCGGACGTCGAGGTGACGTATCGCGGCGTCTGCCCGAACTGCTCGGCAGGCTGAGACCCCCCACTTTCACGAAAGCCCCGGCACGCGACGCGTGCCGGGGCTTTCCGCTTTTCACCGTCCACAGCGGCGCCTCTGCGCCACCACCCATGAACACACCGAGGGCCGGAACCCTGTCGGATTCCGGCCCTCGGCCTTCAGTAGCGGGGACAGGATTTGAACCTGCGACCTCTGGGTTATGAGCCCAGCGAGCTACCGAGCTGCTCCACCCCGCGTCGATGAACTGAACAGTACGTCAACTGTGCGGACCAGCGCAAATCCCTTGATCGAGCGCTCCAGCGGGCGGTCTTGCCGCTTCGGCCGACGATCATGTTTAGCCTGTCCGGCGTATGAGGACGAGGCCGTCAAGGCGCCGAAGCGGGGGTCTGGGCTGCGGCAGCCCCAGGTACGGGAGGGACGGGCAGAGGCGGAGGGGGCGAAACCTGAACCCCAGCCCCTCGCCACCTCAGCCCAACCATCACGCGGACAACTCCTCCCGCAAGGCATCCCGCAACCGAGCCGCCCGCTCGGACACCTCCGCGGGCCCAAGAGAGACGGCGCGGTCGGCCCACCGCTGCCCCTCGGCAAGCTCCCCCTGCCGCGCGTAGACAAGCGCCAGCCGAAGCGCGGCCCGCCCATGCCCCGCGTCAGCGGCCCGTGTCCACCACAACGCGGCCTCCGGCTCACTCCCCTCCCGAGCCAACAGCAGCCCAAGATTGAACGCCCCGTTCCGAGACCCGGCCTCGGCAGCCTCGCGGTACCACCGAGCCGCCTCCACCACATCGCCCCGCGCGGCGGCCAGCATCCCGACCCGCACCTGCGCCCGCCGGTGCCCCTGGGACGCCGCGCGCTCGTACCACTCCTCGCACTCGCTCTTCTCCTGAGCGGGCTCCCCCAGCTCATGAGCGGGCGCCGGCGGCCGCCGGGCGTCGAGCACGGCGGCAAGCCGGTACGCGGCCTCCGCGCTACCGCCCCCCGCCGCACCCCGCAGATGCCGCTCAGCCGCGCGCTCGTCCCCCTCCCGCAGCCGCGCGATGGCGACCTGGAGCGCCGCCTCCGTGTGCCCGGCAGCGGCAGCCCGCTCGTACCAGCGCAGCGCGGCCGCGTCGTCGTCCTCGGTCCCCCGCCCGGCATGCAGGATCCCGAGATTGAACGCGGCGTCCACGCTCCCGGACTCCGCGGCCTTGGAGAACCAGGGCTCGGCCCCGGCCGCGTCGCCGACCTGCAGCAACAGAATCGCCAAGGCATTCGCGGCCTCGCGATGACCGGCATACGCGGCCCGCCGATACCACTGCTCGGCCTGCGCGGTCCGCCCCCGCTCGGCGCAGAGCAGCCCGAGGTTGTAGGCCCCGTTCACATCGCCCGCGTCCATCGCGGCCCGGTACCACCGCTCGGCGGTCTGCGTCTCACCGCGCTCGGCGTGCAGCGCGCCCAGGGCGTTCGCGGCGTTCCCGTCCCCGTCCTGCGCGGCCCGCAGCCACCAGACGGCGGCGCTCTCCGTGTCCCCCGCGTCCCGCAGCAGGAATCCGAGCGCGCACGCGGCACGCGCCTCGCCGTCCTTGGCGGACGTCAGATACCAGCGCCCGGCCTCCTTGAGGTGGCCCCGCTTCTCCAGGATCGCCCCGAGGTGCAGCGCGGCCCGCCGGTGTCCGCGCGCGGCGGCCTGCCGGTACCACTGCTCGGCCTCTTCACCCGCCGCACCGATGACACCGATGACACCGTTGTCAGCGCCGGTCTGGACCGCGTCCGCGGCCTTGCGATCAAGCGTCCGCGCCAGCCGGTAGGCGGCCTCGCGGTGCCCTCGCTCGGCGGCGGCCCGCATCCACTGCTCGGCGCCGACGTCACTGCGGTGCTCCAGCAGGTCGGCGAGCGCGTACGCGCCGAGGGCGTGCCCCTGCTCGGCGGACTGGCGCAGCCAGTACTCGGCGGCGGGTTCGTCGCCGCGCTCCCGGTGGTGCCGCCCGAGCGCGTGCGCGGCGGCCGCGGAACCCGCGACGGCGGCGATCCGCCACCATCCGGCGGCCTCGTCGGCGTATCCGCGCTGGTGCAGGAGGACACCCAGGTTGTTGGCGGCGGCGCGGTCACCGGCGGCGGTGGCAGCGCGCAGCTGGGGCTCGGCTCCGTCGAGATCACCGCGGCGCAGCAGCATGGCCCCGAGGACGCTCATCGCCTCGACGTCGCCGGCTTCGGCGGCCAGCCGCTGGCGCGCTTCCTCGACAGCCTCGCCGGTTTCGTCCCGGTCGGAAGGCTGCGTGAGATCCGCAGGCTGCACAAAGTCGGCAGGCTGCGCAAACCGCCCTGTATCCAACAGAGTTGCCTTGTCCCCCATAACGTCCATCGTCGCACCACCTGCAACCTGGGTACACCTGGTATACCGCAGCCAGTGAGGTCACTTCAGCGTTTTGTCGACATGCCCACAGAGAGACAAGTCAAACACAGATTTCCCAACTCCCCCCGCATGCCGCAGCACTTCACGCAAGACGCCAGGTCACCACGGGCGCCTCGGCGTGGCGCGGCACACGTCGAAGGCCCGGATCCATGATCAGGATCCGGGCCTTCGACTTCAGTAGCGGGGACAGGATTTGAACCTGCGACCTCTGGGTTATGAGCCCAGCGAGCTACCGAGCTGCTCCACCCCGCGCCGTTGTGTTGCAACCGTACCACGGCGCGGGGTGGGCTCCTGATCAGCCGCTTCCGGAGCTCTTGTCGCCACTCTTGTCGCTGCTCTTGCTTGCGCCGCTGCTACTGCTGCCACTGCCGCCGCTGGTCTTGTCGGCCTTGGTCTGCGCGTCCTCCGCTCGTTTCAGCGCGTCCTCAAGATCCTTCTGCGCCTGGCCGTACGCCTGCCAGTCGCCCTTCTTCAGGGCCTCCTGACCTTGATCGAAGGCCTTCTGGGCGTCGTTGAGCGCCTCTTGGACCGTTGGGTTGCTCGACGTGGGCGGTTTGGTGGTCCCCTCGTCGGACGGCGGGGTGGTCGAACCGTCCGCTCCGAAGACCTTGTTGAGCGCCTTGTCGAGCGTGTCCTCGAAGGCGGTGCTGCCTCCGTAGGTCACCAGCACCTTGCGCAGCAGCGGGTACTTGAGGTCACCACCGCGTACGTACACGGGCTCCACATAGAGCAGTCCTCCATCGAGCGGAACCGTCAGCAGGTTTCCGTACTCGATGTCCGAGTCACCGCCCTTGAGGAGTCTGATGGACTCGGCGATGGACGGCTCGGAGTTGAACTGGCTCTGCACCCGTTTAGGTCCGTCGACGGTTCTGCCCGTCGGCAGTTTCAGGATGCTGATCTTGCCGTAACCGGGCTTGCCCGCTTCGGCGTTGACGGACACGAAGCCGCTCAGGTTGTCACGGCCGTTCGGCGTCATCGTCGTCGTCAGCGAGAACGACTGCGATGTCTCGCCGGGCAGCTTCATGCTCAGGTAGTAAGGCGGCACGGGTCCCGACTTGTTGGTCGGGTCGTCCGGGACCTGCCACACCTCACTGCCGCTGAGGAACGTCTGCGCGTCCTTCACGTGGTAGCGGGTGAGCAGCTCGCGCTGGACCTTGAACAGGTCCTGCGGGTACCGCAGATGATCCATCAGCGACGGCGAGATCGCGCTCTTGGACTTCACCGTGTTCGGGAACGCCTTCATCCAGGTCTTGAGGACCGGGTCCTTGGTGTCCCACTGGTAGAGCTTGACCTCACCGGTGTACGCGTCGACGGTCGCCTTCACCGAGTTGCGGATGTAGTTGACCTGGTTCTGCTGGGCCACCACCGCGCGCTGGTTGTTGGCCGCCGTCAGCGAGTCCGCCGTCGTGTCACCGAGGGTGGTGCGGGAGGCGTACGGATAGCCGTTGGTGGTCGTGTACGCGTCGACGATCCACTGGATCTTCCCGTCGACGACCGCCGGATAGGCGTCACCGTCGATGGTCAGCCAGGGGGCAACCGCCTCGACGCGCTCCTTGGGAGTGCGGTTGTAGAGGATCCGCGAACCCTCGCCGATCGCACCCGAGTACAGGATCTGCGGCTCGCCGAACGCCACCGCGTACGCGGCCCGGTTGATCGGGCTGGAGAGGCTGACGCCGCTCTTGCCCTTGTAGCTGGTGGTCTTCTCGCCGCTGTCGTCGGAGTAGTCGATCTCCTTCTGGGGACCGCCGACGATCGAGTACTGGGTGGTCTTCTCGCCGTAGTAGATCTGCTGCTGATACGTGCCCAGGTCGCCCTTGGACGGCAGGTTGTACTCGGTGAAGAGGGGGCGGCCCTCGCTGTCGGCCGTGGTGCCCTTGGCCGCGACGACGCCGTATCCGTGGGTGTAGCGGAAGTGGTCGTTGATCCAGTTGTTCTTCGGGATGCCCTGGAGGTTCAGCTCGCGCAGACCGATGACCGTGTCCTGGCCCTTGTACCGGTCGACGTCCAGGTTCGACGGGAAGCCGTAGTAGTTCCGCACCTGCTGGAGCTGCTGGAAGGTGGGCGACACGATGTTCGGGTCCATCAGACGAAGGCTCGCGGCGGTGTCCGCGTCGTCGCGCAGCTTGGTCTTGTCCTTGGTGTTGCCCGTGCCCGGGTAGTCCGTCACCTTGGTGCCGTCGATCCCGTACGCCTCGCGGGTCGCCTTGAGGTTCTTCTCGACGTACGGCGCTTCCTTTGCCTGCTCGTTCGGCTGGACCTGGAACTTCTGGACGATCGCCGGGTACAGGCCGCCGATGAGGATCGCCGAGAGCACCATCAGGCCGAAGCCGATGACGGGCAGCTGCCAGGTGCGCCGCCACAGGGTGGCGAAGAAGAGCAGCGCGCAGATGACGGCGATGCAGAACAGGATCGTCTTGGCGGGCAGATACGCGTTCGCGTCGACGTACCTCAGGCCCGTCCAGTTGCCGGTCGCCTTGAAGTCACTGGACTTCACGGCGAGTCCGTACCGGTCGAGCCAGTAGGCGACCGCCTTCAGCGCGACGAAGATGCCGAGGAGCACCGAGAGATGCCCGGTGGCCGCGCCCGTGGCGCGCGCCCCAGGGCTGGTGATCCGCAGCCCGCCGTACAGGTAGTGCGTGAGCGCGGCGGCGATCAGCGAGAGCACCGCGGCCGCGAAGCCGAAGCCGAGCAGGAAGCGGTACCAGGGCAGGTCGAAGGCGTAGAAGGACACGTCGAGGTGGAACTGGGGGTCCTTCTGGTGGAAGGGCACCCCGTTCACCCACATCAGCCAGGTGCGCCACTGGCCCGAGGCGGACGCACCGGCGATCAGCCCTACCAGGGAGGTGATGCCGAGCAGCAGCCATGTCTTGTAGGGCGCGATGCCCATGCGGTACCGGTCGAGGCTCTGCTGCTCCATCGACATGGCGCTCAGCGGCGGGCGCAGCCGGTGCGCCAGCCAGATGTTCAAGCCGACCGAGACCGCCATCAGCAGGCCGAAGACGAAGAAGAGCCCGATCTTGGTCCACAGGGTGGTCGTGAAGACGGACGAGTAGTGAACCGACCGGTACCAGAGCCAGTCCGTCCAGAACCCCGCGAACATGACGAAGGCCATGGCCAGCACGGCCAGCACGCCCAGCGTCATGAGCAGGGTCCGGACACGCCGGGAGGGTCGGCCCACTCTGATCCGTGGCCCCGTCGGGCCTCCGCCGCGGTCCGGCATCTGGAAAGCCAAGGTGCGCACCTCGAAGTCGCTGTTGATCCGTCAGGTCCCCGTGATGGTGGACCGTCCGTAAGGCTCCGTGATCGTGGAGCCTCATCTATGCAACTTACTCACGCTTTACTCGGTTCCCGGTTCCGGGTATTAACGAGGCAGGATTGTGACCATGTCCAACACTCCCATGGCAGCGAGCCCGCTCACCCGGGCCGTACTCGAGATCGACGAGTACGCCTCCGGCCTCGGCTGGGACCAGCCCGCTCGCCTCTTCGCCCTCGTAGACACCGCGCGACTGCGGGCCCAGGAACCCGGCCTCGCGGCCCAGCTCGGCCTGCAGGACGAACCGGAGACCACCGGTCTCACCCCCATCGAGCAGGACGAGATCCCTGCCGACAAGCCGCTGGACGAATTCCTCGGCACCATCGCCTGGCCGGACGCCGTGGTCGGCTGCGCGCTCACGGTGGAACGGCTGATGCTGCCGCCGTCCGCGGAGGCCTCCGTCCCGGAGGGCCTCAGCGAGAAGAAGCTCGCGAAGTGGGTCGCCGAGCACCCGGACCGTCAGGAGGTACGCATGACGGTCGGCGTCCTGCGCGACGGCACCCGCGACTCGGCGCTCCGCCTGCGCCAGAAGGACGCGCCGACGGAGGTGCTCACGGGGTCGGGCCTGGTGCCGGGTCTGGCGGAGGCACTGTCGGCGACGTTCGCGGACTGATCTCTCGCTGTACGTGGCTGGGGGCGCCCCCTGATCCCGGGGCGCCCCCAGCCACGTACAACCCGATGTCCGTCAGCTCTTGGTGGTGCACTTCGGCAGGTCGGCCGTGTTGCCGGAGCTGATGTCCTTGAGGGCGCTCATCGCGTCGTCGATGGTGTTGACCTTGACGAGCGTGAGCCCTTTCGGGGTGTCCTTGGCGGCGGCCGCGCAGTTGTCCTTGGGCGTCAGGAAGTACTGGGCGCCCTTCTCGCGCGCGCCCACCGTCTTCATCTCGATGCCGCCGATCGGGCCGACCTTGCCGTCGTCGTCGATGGTGCCGGTGCCGGCCACGAACGTGCCGCCGGTGAGGTTCCCCGGGGTGAGCTTGTCCACGATGCCGAGCGCGAACATCAGGCCGGCGCTCGGTCCGCCGACGTCGGCGAGCTTGATGTCGATGGTGAACGGGAACGTGTGGTCGGTCCCGGCGGAGATCCCGACGATCGCCCGGTCCGTACCGCTGTCGTCGGACTTGGTCGTGGTGATCGTCACGTCCTTGGTCGCGGTCGCCGTCCTGTTCTCCTTCTCGGCGGCGGCCTGCTCCTTGGCGGGAACGATCGTGAAGACGACCTTTTCGCCCGGCTTGTGCTTGGTGACCAGCTTCGCGACGTCGCCCGGCGCCTTCACCGTCGTACCGTCGACGGCCTTGATGACGTCTCCGGCGTGCAGCCGGCCTTCGGCCGGTGAGCCCTTGAGGACCGTGGAGACGATCACCCAGGACTTCACCGGGATGTTCAGCTCCTTCAGGGCGGCCACCTTGGCGCTCTCCTGGGACTGGCTGAACTCCTCGGCGTTCTCCTGCGTCGACTGCTCCTCGGTCTTGCCGTCGGGGTAGAGCGTGTCGTGCGGCACGACCTTATTGTCATGCGCGAGCCACCCGTACACGGCCTCGACGAGGTTCATGTTGTACTCGGCGCTGGTGACCCGGACCGTGGTCATGTTCAGATTCCCGGTGGCCGGATAGGTCTTGTGCCCGGAGATCTGCAGCACCGGCTCGCCGTCGTGATCGCCCAGCGTGTTCACCGTGGGGCCCGGTGACATCTCCGAGTACGGCACTTTGATGAACACTCCCGCGCACAGGAGCGCGATCAGGATCAGAGTGGAGGCGAGCATCGTCGCGGTGCGGCGTGGCATGGAACGACAGTACGGGACGGTGCTGTCAGCGCACCGTCGGGGCCGTCCGTACGGGGTTGGACGGGGCCGTGCGCGCAGGTCGGAGGGATGCCGTGGGACGGGGTCGGAGCACGGCAGGCTCAGACCGCGTCGGAGTGGGACTCCTCCTCGGCCGCGGGCCTCTCCATGACGTCGGTCCTCTCCATGGCTTCACGGAAGCGCGTGTATCCCGCGAGCTCCATGTCGTCTCCGGCCGCCTTGCGGTTCCGGCCGACCCAACTGCCCCACAGTCCGGCACCGATCGCAGCCACAAGCGGAATCAGCAACCAGGCGAGCGCCGCCATGTCGACCTCCCAACCCCATGAGCGACCGCAACTGACTGATCAGCAGATTAACCATCCGCAGTGTTAACGCTCACGGCAGGGGCCCGGTTACGCAACCGGAGGGCAGATGAGAGGTCGGTTAACCCTCAAGGCCGAACGAGCGGCCGGATCTTCAGGCCGAAAGACCGGTCGGCCTCAACAGGCTCCGACCCACTCCTCCGTACCGTCGGAGAACTTCTGGTGCTTCCAGATGGGCGCCTCGTGCTTCAGGTCGTCGATGAGCTTGCGACAAGCCTCAAAGGCCTCACCACGGTGCGGACACGACACCGCGACGACGACAGCGAGATCCCCGACGCTCAGGTCACCGACACGATGAACGGCGGCCAACGCACGCACCGGATACTCGGCGACCACCTTCTCGGCGATGCGTCGCATCTCCGCCTCGGCGCTGGGGTGAGACGAATACCCCAGCTCATCGACGTCGGCACCCCCGTCATGATTCCGCACGGTCCCGACGAACAGCGCGGTCCCTCCGGCGGCGTCGTCCCCCACGGCCTTGAAGACCTCGTCCAGGGAGAGCGGCGTCTCTCGAACGGCGATCAACTTGATCGCGTCCTGCGCCGCCTGCTCACCGGGATGGTCGTTCATGGATGCCATGAGCCCATCGTGCCCCACACCACTGACAACACGAAATAGAGGTTTCACCCGGCACACGCGCGTGCAGCTTTGGAGCCTCCTACAGGGACTGCATCTGACGTGGCCGGGGGCAATCGTGTCGCTGGGGCGGCACAGGTGGGCGCGGCGGCACCCCGCGGGCGCCGGGCTCGCCCTCCGGCCAGAGCGCCGCCCCGGGTGACATGCCAGGGTCCTCAGACCCGCCGGCGAGCCTTCCGAGCCCGCCGGACCACTGCAGCCGCACCCAGGAGAGCCACCGTCGCGCCCGCGGCCCCCGCCGCAGTCGCGTCCTTGCGCCCGAGACGCCGTCCGGCCACGGTGTGCCGCCCGGCAACCTCCTCCAGCAGCTCGGCGAGGACCTCCTCGTTGGTCCACTGCGGCCGCCACCCGGCGTCATGCAGCCGGCTCCCGCTCACCACCCAGGGGTACATCGTGTACGCCAGATCCCCGGCAGGCGAAGGAGTGAGCCCGATGCGGTGAAGCCGAGCGGCAGCCCCCAGGGCGACGGTGGACGGCAGCTCCATCCGCCGAATGCCGCTCAGCTCCTCGACCTCCTCCTGCTCCAGCCACCCGTCGCACCCGACGGCGAGTTCCCCCTCCACCTTCTCGACGACGGCGTACTCCAGAGCACTGCACAGGTCCTCGACGTGGCAGAACTGCCAAGCAGGCCGGGACCCCGCCACCACCAGCAGCCGAGGCGACTCGAAATACCTGGTCAGAGCGGTATCGGTGCCCCCGACGAGCACGGCGGGCCGCACCACGGTGACATTGAGTCCCGGATGCGCCCGCGGCGCCCGCCGCGCGAGCCGCTCGATCTCCAGGAGGTCGCCGACCCCCGTGGCCTCGGCCGTCGCCCGCAATTCGGCGTCTTCGGAGAGAGGCAGTTCGTTGTCGGGCAGCGCCCCGTAGACCATCGCGGACGTGCACAGCACCACCCGGTGGACCCCGGCCGCGGCAGCGGCCGTGAGCACGGTCTGTGTCCCCCGGACGTTGTACGCCGTCCGCGCCGCCGCATCCGTCTCCAGATCGAGGTCCAGCGCCAGATGCACCACGACGTCCGCCCCGCGCAGCTTCTCGGCGATCGCCGGGTCCCGGACGTCCAGGATGTGCCACTGGGCGGCCGCGCACTCGCCGCGCCGCTCGTCGATGGCGATGACCTGCTTGATCTCCTCGCTGGCGGCGAGCCGCTCGATGAGCAGCGCGCCCACGCCGGACGCGGCGCCGGTGACCGCGACGACGGGCCCGCGCGGAGCTGGGCTGGTTGAGTGGTTTCGCGCTGCGCGAACCTGCGGATCTGGGGAACTCACCGGGCGTCTCCAGCGGTTGTCTTCAGTAACGGACGCGCGTGACGCGTACGTACCAGGTGGCATCCATCCTGCCGCAGGCCAAGAGTCGGCGAAGCATCGAGGCCCGATCGGGCTGTGGTGTCTACGCTGGGTGGTGTTGTCGGGCAGCCGCCGTCGGAACGAACCGGCGGCCTTACCAGCCGAGGAATCCCGTGAGTGACACCCCATTCGGATTCGGCCTTCCGCCGGAGGAGCCGGAGAACGGCGACGAGGGCAAGAAGAAGGACCAGGAGAGCGGCGGTGGTCAGGGACCGTTCGGTTTCGGGCTGCCCGGAGCCGGTAGTCCCGGAGCCGACAATCCGCTCGCAGCCATGTTCGGTTCCATGAACCCCAATGACCTGGGCGCCGCGTTCCAGCAGCTGGGCCAGATGCTCTCGTACGAGGGCGGGCCGGTGAACTGGGACATGGCCAAGCAGATCGCCCGCCAGACGGTCTCCCAGGGCACCCCTGACGGCACCAAGGACGCGAGCATCGGTCCCTCCGAGCGCTCCGCGGTCGAGGAGGCCGTGCGCCTGGCCGACCTGTGGCTGGACGACGCGACGTCGCTGCCGTCAGGCGCCGGCTCCGCCGTGGCCTGGAGCCGCGCGGAGTGGGTCGAGGCGACCCTCCCCGTGTGGAAGGAGCTCGTCGACCCGGTCGCCGAGCGCGTCGGCGCGGCCATGGGCGACGTCCTGCCGGAGGAGATGCAGGCCATGGCGGGCCCGCTCATCGGCATGATGCGCTCCATGGGCGGCGCCATGTTCGGTACGCAGATCGGGCAGGCCGTCGGCGTGCTCGCGGGCGAGGTCGTCGGCTCGACCGACATCGGCCTGCCGCTCGGCCCGGCCGGCAAGGCCGCGCTGCTGCCGCTGAACATCGAGTCGTTCGGCAAGGACCTGGGCGTCCCCCAGGAGGAGGTGCGGCTCTACCTTGCTTTGCGTGAGGCCGCCCACCAGCGCCTCTTCGCGCATGTACCGTGGCTGCGCTCGCACCTGTTCGGCGCGGTCGAGGGCTACGCGCGCGGCATCAAGGTCGACACGGCCAAGCTGGAGGACGTGGTCGGCCAGTTCGACCCGCAGAATCCGGAGGAGCTGCAGCAGGCGCTCCAGCAGGGCATGTTCCAGCCGGAGGACACCCCGGAGCAGAAGGCCGCGCTGGCTCGCCTGGAGACGGCGCTCGCGCTGGTCGAGGGCTGGGTGGACGCGGTCGTGCACGCGGCCGCCAAGCCGCGCCTGTCGTCCGCGGACGCGCTGCGTGAGACCCTGCGCCGCCGCCGTGCCACGGGCGGTCCCGCCGAGCAGACGTTCGCCACGCTGATCGGCCTGGAGCTGCGCCCGCGCCGGCTGCGGGACGCCTCGCGCCTGTGGGCCTCGCTCACCGACGCGCGCGGTGTGGACGGCCGCGACGGCCTGTGGGCCCACCCGGACATGCTGCCCACCGCGTCCGACCTGGACGACCCGGACGGCTTCGTGCACCGCGAGCAGCTGGACTTCTCCGAGATCGACAAGATGCTCGGCGAGGCGGCGAGCGGCTCCGGGTCCGCCGAGAAGCCGAACCTGACGAAGGACGACACCTCCAAGGACGACGACAAGGGCGACGACGCCGAGTGAGCCTGTACGACGACGCGGTCCTCGTACTGAAGAGCTACGAGGACCAGGAAGAATTGCGCCAGGCCTACCTGGACCACCTGCAGTCGCACCCGGACGGCATGTGGAAGTCGTGCCACTCCGGGCACGTCACGGCGAGCGCCCTGGTGATCGACCCAGAGCGCGGCCGGGTCCTGCTCACGCTCCACAAGAAGCTGCGGCTGTGGCTTCAGATGGGCGGTCACTGCGAGCCGGACGACGCGACCCTGGCGGACGCCTCCCTCCGGGAAGGCACCGAGGAGTCGGGCATCCCGGGGCTGACACTGCTGTCCGGCGGTCCGGTGCGCCTCGACCGGCATCACACACCGTGCGCCTGGCATTTCGACGTGCAGTACGCAGCGCTCGCCCCGGCCGGGGCGGTCGAAGCCATCAGCGACGAGTCGCTGGACCTGCGCTGGTTCGCGTACGACGAGGTGGCGGACGTGGCCGACGAGTCCGTCGTACGTCTGCTGGAGGCGACGCGCGCCCGGCTCTGACCGGCAACAGGCTCTGAACCTGTAAGGGGCGACCGCCTTGGCGGTCGCCCCTTACGTTTGCTTCCTGGACTGCTGGGCTGTCAGCTCCAGACGTTGCCCTGGTTCTGCCCGTGGGCGCCGTGCTGGCCCATGCCGTACTGGGCGCGCAGGCCCTGGCCGATCGCGGCGTTCTGCGGCGGCAGCAGTTCACTGGGCTGTACGAGCGCGTAGCCGTTGCCCATGAAGCTGAGCTCCCAGCCCTCACCAGTGTTGCCGCGGCGCCGCCACACTCCGGAGGAGTGGGTCTGGGCCTGCATCTGTACGCGCAGACTCGTGGACCACGCGACGATCGCGTCGGCGTCGCAGTTGACGTACCGGTCCGGCGTGACCTGCATCATCAGCGGCATCCCGGACGTCATCAGCGCGACCTTGCCACGCCCCGTGATGTTGAGCTGGTACTTGCCGGAGCCGGAGATGCCGTACTGGCTGTCCACGGCGATGACCTCGTAGTGCAGCCCGGAGTCCATCGCCAGGACATAGCTGCTGTCGACGGTGAGGCCGTCCTGGTCCACATCCACAACATGCACATGCTGGCCGAGGTTGGCGAGGTAGACCATCCCCTGCCCGTGACAGCGCATCAGGTCGAGGCCCTCACCGGTGTACGCACGCGCGCGGTGCTGGCTGTTGTTCTGGTACTCGGCGTCGAACTCGACGAGCCCCTGGTACGCGACCATGGTGCCCTTGCGCGCGAGGATGTCGTCGTGGCCCTCCAGGACGACGCGCAGCATCTGCGAGTTCTGCAGGCTGTAACGCTCCTGGGTCTGCTGCTCGTTGTAGCCGAAAAGCGGGCTCTGCATGGTGTCCTGCTCCCCCTCAGCCCCGGACTCGGAGGCGGTCGGTGCTGTCCTCGCTGGGCTGGACGACGACGATGCCCTGCCCGGAGAACGCCATCTGGTACGCCTCGCCGCTGCCACGTCCGATCAGCGACTGCGCCTTGAAGCTGCGCTTGCCCTTCACCTTGAGGTTCGGGGACCAGGCGACGAGCGCGTCCGGGTCGACGTACGTCTCGTCCTCACCGCCACCGCAGTCGACGACGATCGGCTTGCCCCGGGAGGTCAGCGCGACCCATCCCTGGCCGGAGATCTTGGTGTTCCACAGGCCCTGTCCGGCGAACTTGGCGAGCCCCTTCACCCGCTCGACGCCCCACTGGAGGTGGGCGTCGAAGGCGAGCAGGTTGGTGGCGTTGACGGAGATCGCGTCCCCGTTGAGATTGATGACGACGACGTTCGCCCCGTAGTCGGCGAGGTAGAGCAGGCCGTCACCGGAGCACTTCATCAACGGCGCGCCCTCACCGGTGACCCAGTCGCGCGCGATCTGGCGTACGGCGGGCGGGTTGGGCTCGTACTGGACGAACCCTTCGTAGGCGACCATCGACCCCACGCGCGCGAGGAGGTCGTTTCCGGTCTGCATGGCGACCTTCAGCATGTGGTTGCCGTGGTTCTCCATGCGGGCGGTGACGGGTGCCGGGGCAAAGCCCGCTAGTGGTTGGTTCATGACGGGCTCCCTCAGACCTCGTACGGCTGGACGACGATGAAATTGCCGGGCGCGGCGCGGAACTGAAGGTTCACGCTCTCTCCCGTGTCGCCGGGGTAGGCGTTCCGGCGCATCCGCACCTGGCTGGAGACGATCACCTGGGCGGCCGCGGACCACGCGACGACGGCGTTGCAGTCGGCGAAGGTCGTGGGCGTCACGGGCAGCACGACGGGGGCACCGTGGGTCTTCACGACGATGGTGCCGGTCCCCTGGAACTGCATCGTGAACAGCGCGCCACCGGGGATGCCGTGTCCCTCGATGCGGCGGACCTCGTACTGGAGGGACTCGTCGAAGGCGAGAACGCTCTCCGCGGACACACAGATCGCGTCACCCTGGAGTTCGATCGGGTGCACATGGGTGGCGTTCTCGGCGAGGAACACCTGCCCCTGGCCCGTACAGCGCATCAGCTGCATCTCCTGGCCGGTCGCGTTGCCCACGATCCGCCCGGCGAAACCGGCGCCCTTGTAGCTGAAGTCGACCTTGCCCTGATAGAGCACCATGCTGCCCTGGCGGGCCAGCACGGGCTGGCCGCCGATGCCGAGGTCGACGCGGATGAGCTTCTTGTTCTGCTGCGTCCACCGCTGGCCGGTGGGCGTCTCCTTGAAGGCCCCCAGCGCGGCGGACACACCGGCGCCGCCCTGCGGGGTGCCCTGGGGAGCGCCGTACGGGGAGGGCGCGCCGGGCTGGCCCGGGTACTGTCCGGGCGCCTGGCCCGGAACCTGCCCGTACTGCGGCTGCTGCCCGTAACCGGGCGGCGCGGTCGGCGCCTGCTGCCCGTAACCGGGCGGCGCGGACGGGGCCTGCTGGCCGTAACCGGGCGGCATCGGAGCCGTCTGGCCGGGAGGCTGCTGGCCGTATCCGGGCGGCGGACCGGGCTGCCCGGGCGGCTGCGCGTACGGCGCGGGGCCCGGCGGCGGCACGGTGCCGCCCGGCGGGGTGTGCAGGGGCGCGACGATGGTCGGCGCGGCGTGCACCGAGGGCGCGGCGGGCGCCGGAGCGGGCGGCGGTGTGACTCCCGGGGGCGGCGCGAAGCCCTGCGCGGCGGGCTGCGGCGCGGGCGCCGGAGCCGGAGCGGGTGCGGACGGGGCGCCGAAGGCGGGCGGCGCGGTGGCCTGGGCCGGCGGCGCGAAGGACGGTGCGGCGGCGGCCTGCGGCTGCTGCGCGGCGGGCTCCTCCTCGGCGACCTCGCCACCGAAGTTCTTCAGCAGCGCGTCGAGGCCGCCGTCGAAGCCCTGTCCCACGGCGGCGAACCGCCAGACGTCCTTCAAGTAGAAGTCGCCCAGCATCACGGCACGTTCCGTGGAGAACTCCGCGCCGCTGAACGAGTACCGCGCCACCTCCTCGCCACCCGCGACAACACGAAGGTATCCGGGGGCGATCTGCGACATCTGCCCGGCGCCGTCGATGGTCGCTGTGAAGGACAGCTTCTGGATCTGCGCCGGGATCCGGTCGAGGGTCACACGGAACGACTCCGTGTCGCCCGACTGGGCGCCGAGGAGCTGGATGGACTCCTCGGGGGTCTTCGGCTGATTGAAGAAGACGAAGTACCGGTCGTCCGACAGCCGTTCATCGGCGTCAAGACCGAAGCAACTGATGTCGAAGGTCAGTCCGGGGCCGGTGATCTGCACGCCTACGTACAGATCGGTGCCCGCGGTGAGGTCACTGATCTTGGCCTTGTGGCCGCGTTGGAATTCCCTGGCCATGCGTAACGACCGTCCCCCATCCCGAATACGAGTGCGTCGCGTCAGGCTAACGGCAAACTCTGGGAGTGGACGAAGCCGGTACAGACCCGGTACACAATCGCCCTCCGGAGGGCGGACCCGCTCTACTCGTCGCGCGCGGCGGGCAGATGGGGCAGCCGGTCTGCGGCGACCACCCCTTCGAGGTAGCCGCGCGCACGTTCGGTACGCGGATACGCCTCCAGGAGTCGCCAGAAGCGGGGCCCGTGTCCGGGTACCAGCAGGTGGGCGAGTTCGTGGACGAGGACGTAGTCGACGACGTACTCGGGCATGCCCTGCAACCGGTGCGACAGACGGATGCTGCCCTCGGACGGGGTGCACGAGCCCCAGCGCGTGTTCTGATTCGTGACCCAGCGCACCGACGTGGGCCGGGCCCGGCCGTCGAAGTACTGGCCCGACAAACGCTCCGCGCGCTCGGCCAGCTGCGCGTCGCCGAGCACCCTCTTGTTCTCCTGGGCCGCCAGTTTGTCGAGCATGACGGTCACCCAGCGCTGCTCCTCCGCCTCGGACATCCGAGCGGGGATGAGCACGACGGTGCGATCGCCCTCGCGGTACGCGGAGACCGTTCTGCGCCGTCGCGCGCTCCTGCGGACCTCGATCGCGCTCGCCCCCGAGCCGCTTGGCGGCGGGCTCGTCGTACTGCGCTGTGGTTTTCCGGCGCGGTGCAGTGGGTCGGCGGGCACGCCCCGACGTTACCCGCTGCACATGGGGGAAGTCCCGCCCCCTGGACGGTTCGATGCCGATCCGCACTCCGTGCGCTTGATTTGTACGACGAACAGTGCAGCCTGTGGACAACTTTCGGCACCGTTCGGCCCGGACGGGCATGCTGGCATTCGATCGGCGGCGCACGACGCGTCGCCGCCGACACACCGGGACGCTCTACGGGCTACGGGGGTAGGTCATGCATCCGATGGTGAAGCCCGCGCTGCGGCGCGGCTGGCGGGATCTCAACACCGTGCAGTTCGGGATGGCGCCCGCACACGCGATGGTGCTGGGCCCGATGGACACGGCGACCGGCAGCTTCCTCGACCTGCTCAACGGGACACGAGGGATGCCGCACCTGCGCGACGAGGGACGCAGGATGGGGCTGCCCGACGGCCATGTCGACGCGCTGGTGGAGCGGCTGGCCCGGTCCGGCCTGCTGGACGACGCGACCGGAGGCGGGCCGGCCGCGGACGCCTTGCGCAAGAAGAAGGCGGTGCTGGAGCGGCTGCGCCCCGACCTCGCCTCCCTCTCCCTCGTCGCGCGCGAACCGGGTGACGCCATCGGACGACTGGCCGCCCGCCGCTCACTGCGCGTTCAGGTGCGCGGCGCCGGCCGGGTGGGAGTGGTCCTGGCCTCGCTGCTCGCGGGCGCGGGCGTGGGCGAGATCGATGTGCGCGACGTCGGCTGCGTCGAGCCGTGGGACGTGGCACCGGGCGGGCTGCCCGCCGAGTCGATCGGTGAGCGCCGGGAGGAGGCCGCCCGCCGGGCGGTGCGCCGAGCGGCACCGGACCGTCCGCCTCGGGCATCCTCGAAGGGGACATCCTCGGACGAGGAGGACAAGGACAAGGAACGGGGACTGACGCTGGTGATCCTCACCCCCCGGGACGGCCTTGGCATCCACGCGCCCGATCCAGCCGCCGCCGAGGCCCTGATCGCCTCAGGGACGCCCCATCTCTACGCGGGCGTCGTCGAAGGCACCGGGGTCGTCGGCCCCATGGTCCTGCCCGGCGACACCGGCTGCGCGGGCTGCCTCGACCGGGGACGCGCCGACCGGGATCCGACGTGGCCGCGCCTGGTCGCGCAGTGGCGCTCGGGGCGGCAGCACCAGGTACCGACGTGCGACCTCACGCTGGCGGCAGGCGTCGCCGGCCTGGCCGCGGGACACGCGCTTGCCTTCCTGGACGGCGAATTGCCCTCCAGCGCGGGGGCGCGCTGGGAGGCATCGGTCCCGGGCCTCGACTGGCACGCGAGACCGGTCTGGTCGCATCCGGCGTGCCCGTGCGGGGCGGCGGAGAAAGCTAAGGGGGAGCGCGCCTCCGAGGATGGCGAGCCGCACGAGACAATGGCCGGGCAACAGCCGTACGCGGCACGGCTGTCTGGGACTTGGAGGGCGCATGTCTGATCTTCCCCGGAAGGCGGTCACCCGTACCGCTAAACTCGCCGCGCTGCCGCTCGGCTTCGCCGGGCGGGCGACCTGGGGGCTCGGCAAACGGATCGGCGGGAAGTCGGCGGAGATCGTGGGCCGCGAGCTCCAGCAGCGCACGGCTGAGCAGCTGTTCAAGGTGCTCGGCGAGCTCAAGGGCGGCGCGATGAAGTTCGGGCAGGCACTGTCCGTCTTCGAGTCGGCGCTGCCAGAGGAGGTCGCGGGGCCGTATCGCGCGGCGCTGACGAAGCTCCAGGAAGCAGCTCCGCCCATGCCGACACGCTCGGTCCACTCCGCGCTGGAGGAGCGGCTCGGCGAGAACTGGTCCGAGTTGTTCCTGGAATTCGAGGACAAGCCGTCCGCGGCGGCCTCGATCGGCCAGGTGCACCGAGCGGTGTGGCACGACGGGCGCGAGGTCGCCGTCAAGGTGCAGTACCCCGGGGCGGGCGAAGCCCTGCTGTCCGATCTGACCCAACTCAGCCGATTCGCCAGACTCCTCGGCCCCCTGATCCCCGGCATGGACATCAAACCGCTCATCACCGAACTGCGCGACCGGGTGTCCGAGGAGCTCGACTACGGACTGGAGGCGCAGGCCCAGACGGCACACGCGGAGGAGTTCGCGGGCGACCCGGATGTCCTGGTCCCGGCGGTGGTCCACCAGTGCGACCAGATCCTGGTGACCGAATGGATCGACGGGACACCCCTGTCGGAGGTGATCGCCGACGGCACCCAGGAGCAGCGGGACCGCGCAGGCCAGCTGCTGGCCCGCTTCCTCTTCTCGGGACCGGCTCGCACGGGCCTGCTGCACGCCGATCCGCACCCGGGCAACTTCCGTCTCCTGCCGGACGAGAAGAACGGCTGGCGCCTGGGAGTCCTGGACTTCGGAACGGTCGACCGCCTCCCGGGGGGCCTGCCCATGCCGATCGGCGACTCCCTCCGTATGACCCTCGAGGGCGACGCCGAGGCGGTCTACGAACTGCTCTGCGAAGAGGGCTTCGTCAAGGAGTCCATAGACCTCGAACCCGACGCGGTCCTGGACTACCTCCTGCCGATCATCGAACCGGCCTCGGCGGACGAGTTCACCTTCACCCGAACCTGGATGCGCAGCCAGGCCGCCCGAGTGGCCGACCCCCGGTCCCCCGCCCACCAACTGGGCAGGCAGCTCAACCTGCCCCCGTCATACCTCCTGATACACCGGGTGACCCTGAGCACCATCGGCGTCCTGTGCCAACTGGGCGCCAAGGTCCGCCTGCGAGACGAACTGGAGGAATGGCTGCCGGGGTTCCTGCCTGACGAGGAGCTGCTGGACGAGGAGGAGACGGCGGTTGAGGCGTGAGTGGGCGGGCCTGCCGGCCTACCACCACGCCGAGTCCAGACGGCCCTCGATCGCTCTGAGGTTGGTGCGGGCGCAGCTGTCGCAGAAGTAGTGGCGGGTGCCGTTCTCGACGGAACAGGTCCAGGTCGGCTGGGGGCCCTCGGCCGGGGTGCCGCAACGGGCGCACACGATGTGCTGGGCCTCGCCCGCGTCGGGCCGCGGTGCGAAGCCGGTGCTGTCACTGTCCCCGGGAAGACTCGTCACCCCGCGACGATAACGCCGCGATCGACGGTTCGCTCGGCACAACGCACCGCGGGGGCCGGTCCGTTCGGACCGACCCCCGCGAGGGATTCACAGCCTGGTTCTGCCGCGACTGCCGTGGGCTACTGCATGACCGCCATGGCCAGCGCGCGCCGGGCTCGCATCGAGGCGCGCTCGGCCCGGCGCTGCATACGGCGGGCGGTCGCCAGGCGCACGGCCCGGCGTTCCTGCTCGGCCTGGTGCAGTCGCTCGTGCATATGCGCACGAGCCAGGGCTTCTGGGATGAGTTGCATCTCTCGGGTCCTGTTCTGACGCGAGTCGCTCGCGCCGGTGGTGGTGAAGTCTGGGATCGCGGAGCCTGCGGGCTCGCTGGTGGACGGCTTCATCGGGGCCTGCTTCTTGGGGTCGTGCGTCAGGGGGCGGTCGATCGTTCCTCGGGCGTTCATGCCGCAACCGGGTTCTTGCGCGGGCGGCCACGCGGCCGCTTGCGGGCCACGACAACGCCCTGGACGAACAGCTCGCCACCCCAGACGCCCCAGGGCTCACGCCGCTCCTTGGCGCCGGCGAGGCAGGCCTCGATCAGCGGGCAGGTGCGGCAGAGGGACTTGGCGTACTCGACATCGGCCGGCGACTCGGCGAAGAAGACCTCCGGGTCGTAGGAGCGGCAGGGGACGGGTACGCCGAGGTTCTCGATGGCGTCGTCGAGCGCGGTGAGCGCAGTGAGCGGGGTCAAGGTGGAGTCCTCCGTGAGGCCGGGCGGGGGGATCGTTTCGGAAGGCGGTACGGACGGGGCGTGCGCTTCGAGTTGCACGGTTCGTCTTCCTCGTCTGGTCGTGCCGGCCGGTTGGCCGGTTGGCGGCTGGTACCGGGTTCTTTTCTTGTCCCGAGGCCCCTTCGCTCTGCCGTTCCCGGTCGGGGACAAACAGAAGGGCCGCGGATCCCGGGTGGGGTTCCGCGGCCCTGAAGGCGCCGGCCTGATCGAGGATCAGGCTGGATCACTCCAGGGTTCAGGCCCACGGAAGGCCCACATCGTGTGGTGCTGCGTCGTCTGCTTCAGGGCTCCGGCACCGGCTGCCGCAAAGGCATAGGCCTGCGCCTCTGCCACTACTGCTGCTTCCAGTGCCTGCGTCGGTCGCTCATTGCGCTCACGGATGGGAAGACCCGCGAGGGACAGGGAGGACGCCGGCCGGACGGCAGGAATGCCGGACAGACCGGTGCCCAGGTTCGAGACGCCGAGCATGCACGTGGAGACGACCGAGCGATCGGTCATTTTGACGGTGCTGATGGAGCTGGTGGTGATGCTGATCACTGGAATCGCCTCCTCTCGGCGTCTAAGGGGACCGGGGTGAGCCAGTCCGACGGTTATTAAGTACAGCACGAAACCAGGGCCTTGGAGAAGGCCGCCGTTTCCGTGCTTAGAACCTATGGGGATCGCTGGGGCATGCGCAAACTATTTTCTCGACGAGTTTGTATCAGTCACCTTCGCCGTCACCTTCAAGCTCTTGACCTGCGCAGATGGCCAGAACATCGGCTCCGAAGCGGTTGAGCTTGCGCACTCCGACCCCGGGGATCCGCGCCAACTCGCCCTCGTCGTCGGGCGCGGCCTCGGCGATCGCCATCAGCGTCTTGTCGGTGAAGACGCAGAACGCGGGCTGCCCACTGCGCTGCGCCTGCACCGCGCGCCACTCGCGCAGCCGCTCGTAGAGACCCTCGTCCATGTCGGAGGGGCAGTCCTCGCAGCGCATCAGTTTCATCTCGCCCGCGTCGGTCAGGGTGCGACCGCAGACCCGGCACCGGGCCGGGGTCCGGCTCGTCCGCCGTACGACGGTGCCGCCGCTGCTTCCGATGCCGCGCTCGATGCCTCCCGTGCCGCCGCCGCTACTGCGGCCCGCGGTGGCGACGGACCCCGGACGCAGCCCGTCGAGGAATCGGCTGGGCCGGCGGTTGGGTCTGCCGCCGGGTGAGCGGGACAGCGCCCACGAGACGAAGAGGTGCTCTCTGGCGCGGGTGACGCCGACATAGAGGAGGCGGCGTTCCTCCTCGATCTGCTCGTCGGTCTTTGCGTAGGTGATCGGCATCATGCCCTCGGCGACGCCGACCAGGAAGACGACGTCCCACTCCAGTCCCTTGGCGGAGTGCAGCGAGGCAAGCGTGACGCCCTGGACGGTCGGGGCATGCTGGGCGCTCGCGCGTTCGTCGAGCTCCGCCACCAGGTCGCCGAGGGTGGCGCCGGACTTGGCGGCGGCGAAGTCCTGTGCGAGGTACACGAGGGCGGCCAGCGACTCCCAGCGCTCTCTGACCGCGCCGGAGCCTGCGGGGGGCTGACTGGTCCATCCCTCGCCGGAGAGCACGGCGCGGACCTGTGAAGGCAGGTCGACGACGTCATCGAGCAGGGAGTCGTTGCCCCCGAAGCGGGCCGCGGCGCGCAGGGCGGCACCCGCCTTGCGCACTTCGGGGCGGTCGAAGAACCGCTCGCCGCCGCGCAGCTGGTAGGGCACTCCGGCGTCGGCGAGGGCCTGTTCGTAGATCTCGGACTGGGAGTTCGTACGGAAGAGGATCGCGATCTCGCCCGCGGGGACGCCGGAGGCGATGAGGTCGCGGATGCGGCGCGCGGCCCCCTCGGCTTCGGTGGGCTCGTCCGTGTACTCCGCGTAGACGGGCTCGGGGCCCGGGGCGCGCTGCGAGATCAGCTCCAGACGATGCTCGGCGGCCCTGCCGCGGGCCTGGGCGAGCAGTCCGTTGGCGAGGTGGACGACCTGGGGCGAGGAGCGGTAGTCGCGGACGAGCTTGACGACGGTGGCTGCGGGGTGGCGGGTACGGAAGTCGAGAAGGTGGTCGGGAGTTGCACCGGTGAACGAATAGATCGTCTGGCTGGCGTCACCGACGACGCACAGGCTGTCGCGCTCACCGAGCCACAGGTCCAGGAGGCGCTGCTGGAGCGGGCTGACGTCCTGGTACTCGTCGACCACGAAGTGCTGGTACTGCGAGCGGACCTGCTCGGCGATGTCGTGCCGGTCCTGGAGGACGGCGACCGTCAGCAGCAGGACGTCCTCGAAGTCGATGACAGCGCGATCGCGCTTGAGGTCCTCGTACGTCGAGTAGAGCTGGGCGATCTCGGCCGGAGCGCGGGGGGCATCGCGGCCGGCCTTGGCGGCGGCGGCCGCGTAGTCGGCGGGGATGGTCTGGGTGACCTTGGACCACTCGATCTCACCGGTGACGTCCCGCAGTTCGCCCCGGTCGAGGCGGATGCGGCAGGCGGCCGCCGCGTCGGCGACGAGCTGGATCTTGCGGTCTACGAGCCGGGGCAGGCTGCCACCGACTGCTTTCGGCCAGAAGTACTGGAGTTGGCGGAGCGCGGCGGAGTGGAAGGTGCGGGCCTGGACGCCTCCGGCGCCGAGCTGGCGCAAGCGGCCGCGCATCTCGCCAGCGGCGCGGTTGGTGAAGGTGACGGCCAGCACGCTGGAGGGCTGCAGGATCCCGGCGCGCACCCCGTAGGCGATGCGGTGGGTGATGGCCCGCGTCTTGCCCGTGCCGGCACCCGCCAGCACGCACACCGGACCGTGCAGGGCGGTGGCGACCTCGCGCTGCTCGGGGTCGAGCCCGTCGAGCACCGCGTCGGCCGTGTCCGGAACCTGCGGGAAGAGGGTGGAGTGCGTTGCTGCTGTCACCCCGCCATGCTGCCAGGTCGCCGGAGACGGATGAGCCGGTTGTCCACAGGGAGGCACCTGCAGTCGTACTAATGCGGCAGGCGTCACGTCCCGCCGGGGCACTCGGGGTACCCCCTACGGGAATGGCGGCCAGGTCACATACGTTGCACTCCCAGCGACCACCACCCCGAAGCCGTGAAGGAGCGCAAACGACATGCAGGGCACTGTGACGATGTACAGCACCACGTGGTGTGGCTACTGCCGTCGGCTGAAGAGCCAGATGGACCGCGAGGGCATCACGTACAACGAGATCAACATCGAGCAGGACCCGCAGTCCGCGGCGTTCGTGGAGAAGGCGAACGGCGGAAACCAGACGGTTCCCACCGTTCTCTTCCCGGACGGTTCGACGCTCACGAACCCTTCGCTGGCACAGGTCAAGCAGAAGATCGGCGTCTGAACGACCCAGGCGCTAGACGGCGCTCCCCCGCATCGGCAGGGGCTTGCCGTACCAGAGCTCGATGAGGCGGGCCGCAATCGAGATTCCGTAGGGAGGCAGCACCTCCCCGGACTCGAAGGCGGCCCGCAGGTCTTCCCGGGAGAACCAGCGGGCCTCGTGGATTTCCTCGCCGTCGACGTTGATCTCGGACGAGGTGGCGCGCGCCATGAAGCCCAGCATGAGGCTGGAGGGAAAGGGCCAGGGCTGACTGGCGATGTACTCGACCTCGCCGACCGTGACGCCCGCCTCCTCGAAGACCTCGCGGCGCACGGACTGCTCGATGGACTCGCCGGGCTCGACGAAGCCGGCGAGCGTGGAGAAGCGGCCTTCGGGCCAGTGCACCTGACGCCCGAGCAGGATGCGGTCCTCGTCGTCCGTGACGGCCATGATCACGGCAGGGTCGGTGCGCGGGTAGTGCTCGGCGCCGCAGGCGGGGCAGCGGCGGATGTGGCCGGCGGCCGCGATGACCGTGCGCTCGCCGCAGCGCGAGCAGAAGCGGTGCAGTCGCTGCCAGTTCTCCAGGGCGACCGCGTGCACCATCAGACCCGCGTCGCGGGGGGACAGCAGCAGCCCGGCCTCGCGCAGACCAGCGGCGCGCGCGGACTGGTCGATACGGCCGGGAAGCGCGTCCTTCTGGAGTGCGAAGTAGCTCACACCGTCGTCGTCCGTGCCAAGGAAGTAGCGGTGCGCCTCCGTGAGCGGGGCCTCGAAGGAGGGGGTCATCACGAGTTCGGTGGTGCCGTCCGCCGTCTCGTCGACGAGCACCTGACCGCCGGAGACCACGAAGACACGGGTCGTGGGGTGGCTCCAGGCCGCCGCGAGCCAGGCCTCGTCGAGCCGGTGGTGGGCGGCCCGGTCGATGCCGCTCGGGGCGGTGAGCGAGATGGGGCGGTCGGCGGTGCGGTCGGTCCAGGTGGTCACGGGTGCTTCCAACTCCCCCGGTGGAACGGTTATTTCGGCGGGCGGTTCAGCAGGACGTACGGCGGTGCGGTGGTGCGGGGCGCTCTTCAGGACGTGTATCGCCTTCTTCGTGAAGCCTTCTCAGTGTGCCTTGCGCCAGTTTTCGGCCAGATCTCCCCACAGGTGGGCGGTGGTTTCGACGCCCTTCATGAGGAGATCGAGTTCGACCTTCTCGTTGGGGGCGTGCCAGCCGTCGGAGGGGACGGAGATGCCGAGGAAGAGCACGGGGGCACCGAGGACTTCCTGGAGGTCGGCCGCGGGTCCCGAGCCGCCCTCACGGGTGAAGCGGATCGGCTGCTCGAAGGCCCTTCCCATCGCCCGTACGACGGACTGGAGGGCCGGGTGGTCCAGCGGCGTCAGGCACGGGCGCGTGGCCGCGCCGAACGTGATCTCGCACCGGATGCCCGCGGGAACCTGCTCGGCGGCCCAGGCGCGGACGGCCTTCTCGATGTGCTCGGGGTGCTGTCCCGCGACCAGCCGGAAGGAGAGTTTCACCATGGCCGAGGACGGGATGATCGTCTTGCTGCCGGGGCCCTGGTAGCCGCCGCCGATGCCGTTGACCTCGGCGGTCGGGCGGGCCCAGATGCGCTCCAGGGTGGTGTGTCCGGCCTCTCCGTGGGTGGCCGTCGACTTGGCGGTACGCAGCCACAGCTCCTCGTCGAAGGGCAGCTCGGCGAAGAGCTCGCGCTCCTGGTCGGTGAGTTCCGTGATGCCTTCGTAGAAGCCGGGCACGGCCACGCGCGCGTGCTCATCGTGCAGGGCCGCGACGAGTCGGGCGGCGACGGTCGCCGGGTTGGGCACGGCGCCGCCGAAGGATCCGGAGTGGATGTCCTGGTCGGGGCCGTACAGCTCGATCTCGCACTCGGCGAGACCGCGCATGCCCGTGCACACCGTGGGGGTGTCCTCGGACCACATGCCGGTGTCGGAGACGATCACGGCGTCGGCGGCGAGCCGCTCCGCCCGTGCTTCGACGAGGTCACGGAAGTGCGGGGAGCCGGATTCTTCCTCGCCCTCGATCAGGAGCTTGAGGTTTACGGCCGGGGCGGTGCGCCCGGTGGCGGCGAGGTGGGCGCGGACGCCGAGTGTGTGAAAGAACACCTGGCCCTTGTCGTCGGCAGCCCCGCGCGCGTAGAGACGGTTTCCGCTGATGACCGGCTCGAAGGGCTCCGTGTCCCAGCCGTCCTCGCGGGCGGCGGGCTGCACGTCGTGGTGCCCGTAGACGAGGATCGTAGGAGCGCCCGGATCCTCGGAGGGCCATTCGGCGAAGACGGCCGGGGCGCCCGCGGTCGGCCAGACCTCGGTGGTCGGAAAGCCGGTCTCCCGGAGCTTGGCGGCAAGCCAGTCGGCGCTGCGCGCCACGTCCGCGGCGTGGTCGGGCTGCGCCGACACCGAGGGGATGCGCAGCCACTCCGCGAGGTCGTCGAGGAAGGCGGTGCGGTGGTTCTGGATGTACGTGCGGACGGTGCTGACGGCGTTGTCAACGGACTTGCTCATGCTCACGAGCCTATCCGCCCACGGAGGCGTGTTCGTCCGGCGGTTCCCCGGGAGCCTCTTCCTGTGGGCCTGCCGGGTCTTCGATGAGCAGCCGCTCCAGTGCGGCCCGGTCCGGGAGGTGGTCCGGTCGGACGACCTCGCCGCTGCGGACGTACAGGAACGCGGCCTTGACGGACTCCAGGGGCACGCCGTGCTGCTCGGCCCAGGCGAGGCGGTAGAGCGCGAGCTGAAGGGGGTCGGCGGTGCGGCCGCGGCCGGTCTTCCAGTCGACGATCTCGTACGTCGTCCCGTCGCCGTCGCCCTCCCTGTAGACGGCGTCGATACGGCCGCGTACGACGCGTCCCGCGATCGCGAGCTGGAAGGGCGCCTCGACGCGGTGGGGAGTGCGGTGCGCGTACGGAGTGCGTTCGAAGGCGTCCTTGAGTGCCTCCAGGTCGCGCTCGTCGGCGATCTCGGCCTCGCTGCCGGGCAGCTCCTCCGGCTCCAGCATCGGCAGCCGCAGCTCTTCGAAGCGGGACTCGACCCAGGCGTGGAAGCGGGTGCCCTGGCGCGCGGCGGGCTGCGGGGGGCGTGGCATGGGGCGTGCCAGCTCCTGCGCGAAGCCGTCCGGGTCGGCGGCCAGGCGCAGCAGTTGCGACGCGGTGAGCGACGACGGCAGGGGTACGTCCGTGACGCTCGCGCGGGCGCGCAGGAGCTCTCCGGTCAGCGCGTCCAGGTCACGGTCCCAGGAGGCGAGGGTGCGGGCCTCTTCGGGGGTGAGGTGCGAGGGGTCCTCAGGGTGACGACGAGCCTCCGGGGCCGGCGCCTGGTGCGGAACCGTCGGGCGGGCGCTCGTGCGGTCGGGCGCGCTGTCCGTTGGGCCGTCCTCCGCGCGGGCCATCGGGCGGTCCGTCGTCCAGGAGTCCCAGTCGGAGTCCGGGTCGTCCCCGTCGGGGAAACCGTCCTCTCCGTAAGGGGAGTCGTCGTAAAGGGAGTCGTCGTCCTCAGGCGGAGGCGGCCAGTCCGGATCGTCGTACGAGGATGGATCGTGGGCAGCCGTGAGCTGGTCCCCCGCGGCCCCGGGGTGGGCCTCCTCGTGCGACGCCACCCGCTCCAGGTGGGCGAGTACGGTCTCCGCGGCCGCGCGACGGCGGGCGAGTGCCGCGTCGTCGAGCGGGAGCGGCCACGCGTGGTCGGCGGCCGCCTCGCGCAGGGCGGGGTTCTCCTCGTCCTCCGCGGGCTCGTCCGCCCAGACCTCGATCTCACCGTGTCCGGCCGCGCAGTGCTCGTACAGGGCGTGCAGGAAGTCCGAGGGGCCGCGCGGCTTCTTCTGGGAGGGGCCCCACCAGTGGCCGGAGCCGAGCAGGAGCGAGCGGGGGCGGGTGAACGTGACGTAGCCGAGACGGAGTTCCTCGGTGTGCTGGTGGTCCTTCATGGCCTCGTGGAAGGCCTTGATGCCCTTGGCGTCCCAAGCGTCGATGTCAGGCAGCGTGTCGGCGTCTCCGCGCAGCTCGTGCGGCAGGACCTTGCCCTGGGCGGTCCATTTCTCGCGGCCCTGGGTGCTGGGGAAGGTGCCGGTGACGAGACCGGGCACGGCGACGACGTCCCACTCCAGGCCCTTTGACTTGTGCGCGGTGAGCACCTTGACGGTGTTCTCGCCGCCGGGCAGCGCGTTGTCGAGGCCCTTCTCGTACTGCGCGGCGGTGCGCAGGAAGCCGAGGAAGGCCAGCAGGGTCGCCTCGCCGTCGCCCGCGGCGAAGGACGCGGCGATGTCCAGGAAGTTCGACAGGGTCTCGCGGCGGCGAGCGGCCAGGGCGTGCGGGGACGCGGAGAGCTCGACCTCCAGGCCGGTGACGGCGAGCACCCGGTGCAGGACGTCCATCAGCGGATCGGCGAGGGAGCGGCGCAGGTCGCGCAGCTCGGCGGCGAGCCGCGCGAACCGCACCCGGGCGTCCGGCGAGAAGGGCAGCCCGTCGTCGTCGCCTTCGGTCCCGATGGGCATCTCCAGGAACGTGTCGAGCGCGTCCGCGAGCGATATCACCTCGGACGGATCGACCCCCTCGACCGCTGCGGCGAGTCGGCGGTCCGGGTCGTCGTCGGCGCCCACGCGCGCGTGGGACACGAGGAGGCGAGCACGCCTCCCCAGGAGGGCGAGGTCGCGCGGGCCGATCCGCCAGCGCGGACCGGTGAGCAGGCGCACCAGGGAAGCGTTCGCCCCGGGGTCCTGGAGGACCTCGCAGACGGCGACGAGATCGGCGACCTCGGGAAGGTGCAGCAGCCCGGAGAGGCCCACCACCTCGACCGGGATGTCGCGGGCGACCAGCGCTCCCTGGATCTCGGCGAAATCGGTGGCCGTACGGCACAGAACCGCGATTTCGCCGGGCGCCTTTCCGGTGCGTACGAGATGGGCGATGGAGTCGGCGAGCCAGTCGATCTCCTCGGCGTGGGTGCGCAGCAGCGCGCAGCGGACCACTCCGTCGCGCTCGGCACCGGGGGCGGGGCGCAGGGCCTCCACGCCCGCGTGCATGGCGCGCAGGGGCTCCGCGAGGCCGTTGGCGAGGTCGAGGAGGCGGCCGCCGCTGCGGCGGTTCTCGCTGAGCGCCTGGCGGGTCGCGAGGCGGCCGTCGGGGTGCGCGAAGTGCTCGGGGAAGTCGTCGAGGTTGGCGACGGAGGCGCCGCGCCAGCCATAGATCGCCTGGCAGGGGTCGCCGACCGCGGTCACCGGGTGACCGGTGCCGCCGCCGAAGAGACCGGCGAGCAGGACGCGTTGGGCCACCGAGGTGTCCTGGTACTCGTCCAGCAGGACCACGCGGAACTCGTCGCGCAGGATCTCTCCGACCTCGGGCCGGGTGCGGGCGAGGGCGGCCGAAAGGGCGATCTGGTCGCCGAAGTCGAGCAGATCGCGCTCACGCTTGGCCGCGCGGTAGCGGCCCACCAGCTCGGCGAGTTCACGCCGGGCCGCGGCCGCCTCGGGGACCTTGCGCAGGTCGGCGTTGGTGAGTTTGGCGCCCTCCAGGGAGCGCAGCAGCTCGGCGTCGTACGCGCGCAGGTCCGCGGGGCGTACGAGGTGTTCGGCGAGCTCGGAGTCGAGCGTGAGGAGATCCCCGACCAGGTCGGGGAAGGAGCGGGTCAGCGCCGGGTACGGCCCTGGTGCCTCGCGCAGCACGCGCGCGGCGAGCTGGTAGCGGGTGGCGTCGGCGAGCAGGCGGGACGTCGGTTCGAGTCCGATGCGCAGCCCGTGGTCGGTCAGCAGGCGGCCAGCGAAGGCGTGGTACGTGGAGATGACGGGCTCGCCCGGCGGGTTGTCGGGGTCGATCACGTCCGGGTCAGTGACGCCCGCCTTGATGAGCGCCTTGCGGACGCGCTCGGCGAGTTCGCCCGCCGCCTTGTTGGTGAATGTCAGGCCGAGCACCTGCTCGGGGGCGACCTGTCCGGTGCCGACCAGCCACACCACACGCGCCGCCATCACCGTGGTCTTGCCCGATCCGGCTCCGGCCACGATCACCTGCGGGGCGGGCGGTGCGGTGATGCAGGCCGTCTGCTCCGGTGTGAACGGGATGCCGAGGAGCTCCTTGAGCTGCTCGGGATCGGTGATACGGGCGGGCACGTCAGAGAGGCTAGCGGCGCCCACTGACAGCGGGGACCACATCGGCCGCCGAGGCGGAAGAACCGCTGGTCAGCACACGTGGTGCCGTACATCACTCGACTACAAGAGGTCCCGCGGGCATCTCGCACGACCATGTGCCGCCCCTCCGGCGGGTCGAGTCACTCGACCACGTGACGCCCCTCCGGCCGAGCGCTGCACGACGCCCGGAACGCGCAGTGTGTGCAGTGTTGTCCCGCGGTCGGTGAGAACCGTTCGTCGAGAACCTTGCCGGCGGCGGTGGCCAGGAGGTCGCCGACCCAATCACCCTCCAGGGGCTCCTGGGCCTGCACCTTGGGGAGGGTCTCGCCGCCGTTCTTCTTGGCGGCGCCCTGGCGCAGCTGGACGAGTTCGGCGCCGCCCGGTTCGGGGCGTACGCCCTCGAAGGCGTCGTCGACGGCGCCCTCGCTGACGGCGAGCTGGTAGACGGCGAGCTGCGGGTGGTGCGCCACCTCGGCCGCGCTCGGCGCCTGCTTTCCGGTCTTGAAGTCGACCACGTAGGCGCGGCCTTCGGTGTCCGCCTCGACACGGTCCATGGAGCCGCGGATGCGCACTTCGTAGGAGCCCGCTTCGAGCGTCACGTCGAAGTCGTGCTCGCTGGCCACCGGCGTACGACTTGTGCGATCCATGACGTGCCACTTCAGGAAGCGCTCGAGCGCCACGCGCGCGTGCTCCTTCTCCTGCGCCGACTTCCAGGGGGCGTCGAAGGCGAGGGCGTTCCACACGGAGTCGAGGCGCTCCATGAGGACGGCGAGGTCGGCGGGGGTGCGTCCGGACGCCACCTCGTCGGCCAGGACGTGCACCACGTTGCCGAAGCCCTGGGCGGCCGTCGCGGGCGCGTCGGCCTTCACCTCGCGGCCCAGGAACCACTGCAGCGCACAGGTGTTGGCGAGCTGGTCGAGGGCGCTTCCGGAGAGCACGACGGGCTGGTCGCGGTCGCGCAGCGGGACCTTGCTCTCGGTCGGCTCGTACATGCCCCACCAGCGGTAGGGGTGTGCGGAGGGGACCAGCGGGCGGCCGTCCTCGTCCGCGAGCGCGGCGAGTCGGGCGAGGCGAACAGCCGCGGCCTGCCTGAGGGAGTCCGAGACGCGCGGGTCGACGGTGGTGGCGCGCAGCTCGGCGACCAGCGCGGCGACGGACAGCGGGCGGCGCGGCCGGCCGGTCACGTCCTTGGGCTCGACGCCCAGTTCGACGAGGAAACGGGACGGCTGGTCGCCGTCGTCGGCGGGGGCCTTCACGGCGGTGACGACGAGGCGTTCACGCGCGCGCGTGGCGGCCACGTAGAACAAGCGGCGCTCTTCGGAGAGGAGTGCTCCGGGCGTGAGGGGTTCGGCGAGCCCGTCGCGTCCGATGCGGTCTGCCTCCAGCAGGGAGCCGCGGCGGCGCAGATCCGGCCACAGGCCCTCCTGGACACCGGCGACGACGACGAGGCGCCACTCCAGGCCCTTGGAGCGGTGCGCGGTCATCAGGCGTACGGCGTCGGGGCGTACGGCCCTACGGGTGAGGGTGTCTGCGGCGATGTCCTCGGCCTCGATCTCCTCCAGGAAGTTGAGGGCTCCACGGCCCCCGGTGCGCTCCTCGGCGCGCGCCGCGGTCGCGAACAACGCGCACACGGCGTCGAGATCCCGGTCGGCGTTGCGCCCGGCCGCGCCGCCACGGCGGGCGGCCCGCTCCAGGCGCTGCGGCCACGGTGTGCCCTCCCACAGGTCCCAGAGCGCCTCCTCGGCCGTCCCGCCGCCCGCGAGGCGCTCCCGTGCCTTGCGCAGCAGCGCGCCCAGGCGCTGGGCTCCTCGGGCGTACGCCGGGTCGTGCGCGACGAGCCGCTCCGGCTCAGCCAGCGCGCGGGCGAGCAGGTCGTCGGACGGCGGCGGGACGAGATTGCCGGCGGCGCGCTCCTCCTCGCGCAGCGCGCGGCCCAGTCGCCGCAGGTCGGCGGCGTCCATGCTCGCTAGGGGCGAGGCGAGCAGGGTGAGCGCGGTTTCGGTGTCGAGCCAGGGCGACTCGGCTGCGGGTGCTTCGGAGTCGGCGCTCTCTCCTGGGTCGTCCTCGATGCCGGCGCCTTCGTCTTCCGCCGATACGGCGGGCTCGTCGTCAGCCGATACGGCGGGCTCCTCGTCAGCCGATACGGCGGGCTCGTCGTCAGCCGGTACGGCTGGTTCGGTGCCGGAGTCCTCCCCCAGCTCTGCTTCCGCCCCGGGCTCCGCTTCCTCCCCCAGCTCGCCTTGCTCCCCGAGCTCTGCTTGTGCCACCGCCCGCAACGCCGTCAGCAGCGGCGCGACCGCCGGCTCGTGCCGCAGCGGCAGATCGTCGCCGTCGATATCGAGTGGCACCCCGGCCGCGGTGAGCGCCCGCCGAATCGTCGGAATGGTGCGGGAGCCCGCGCGCACCAGGACGGCCATGTCGCCCCAGGGGACGCCGTCCTCCAGGTGGGCGCGGCGCAGGATGTCCGCGATGTTGTCGAGCTCCGTTCCGGACGTCGGGTACGTGTAGACCTCGACGCGGCCGCCGTCCCGTACCGGGGACAGCTCGCGGTGGGCGCGTACCTTCTCCGCCGGCAGACGGGTCAGCGGCATACGTTGAGTGAGCAGGCGGGTGGCTGCCAGCAGGGCGGCTCCCGAGCGGCGGGACGTCCGGAGGACCTCGACCGGCGCCGGGCGGCCGTCCGCGCGCGGGAAGGCGTCGGGGAAGTCCAGGATGCCGTTCACATCGGCGCCCCGGAAGCCGTAGATCGACTGGTCGGGGTCGCCGAAGGCGACGAGTGTGCGCCCGCCGCCCGCGAGGGCATGCAGCAAGCGCACCTGCGCGGGGTCTGTGTCCTGGTACTCGTCCACGTAGACGGCGTCGTACTGGGCGGCGAGGCGCTCGGCCACCTCGGGGCGTCGCGCGAGCAGCACCGCGCGGTGGACCAGTTCCGCGTAGTCGAGCACTCCTTGCATGTCGAGAACGTCGAGGTACTCGGCGAGGAAGGCCGCAGCCGCACCCCAGTCGGGGCGGCCGATGCGCCTGGCGAAGGCGTCCAGGGCGTCGGGGCTCAGGCCCAGCTCGCGGCTGCGGGCGAGGACCGCGCGGACCTCGTCGGCGAATCCGCGGGTGGTCAGGCAGGCGCGCAGCTCGTCCGGCCAGCGCACATGAGCGAGGCCGAGCCGCTCGAGGTCGGGCTGGCCCGCGAGCAGCTCGCGCACCGCCACGTCCTGTTCGGGACCGGACAGCAGTCTCAGCGGCTCCACGAACAGGTCGCTGTCCTGGTGGGCGCGGACCAGGGCGTAGCAGAAGGAGTGGAAGGTGGTGGCCTGGGGCGCGTGGGCGGCCCCTATGCGCAGCGCCATGCGGTCACGCAGCTCGACGGCCGCCTTCCTGCTGAATGTGAGCACCAGGACCCGCTCCGGGTCGCCGTCCCGTGCGACCAGGGCAGCCACGGACTCGACGAGCGTGGTCGTCTTGCCGGTGCCCGGGCCTGCGAGAACGAGCAACGGACCACTCCTGTGGTCAACCACCGCGCGCTGCCCTGCGTCAAGACGAGGGGGATCCACCCGGGCCGGCGGGGTACGCACCAGTCGGTACGCGCCGCGGGTCCCCTGGCGCACCGGGAGGTGCGTCAGGCGCCTGGTGGAAGAAGAGGAGCTCACGTGGTTCGCCGGTCCTGGTGGTTGTGCGGTTTGTCACTGCCGGCGCGGGGCGCCGTCGTTGAGGGGTGGTGGTCGGGCGACGGGTGGGAGGACTGCCGCGTGTGGAGGGCGGTGGCCGCGGGGTGAGGGGGATGCGCGTCGACGACGCTACGCCGGTGAGCTTCCTGGAAGGAGGGCTTCCCCTTCTTCCCTCAGGCCACGTGCGTCCCTCGCTCCACGAACGTACGGCATGTCACGGATGTGCCTCATTTCCCCCGTCCGGGCCACAGGTTCCCCTTCCGCACGTCCGATGCCGGAAGCTGTCAGGTGTGACCTTCCGTGCGCTCGCCGCCGTCCCATCGCGCCCGTCTCATGTCGACGCGCGGCAGATGCCCCTCGGAGGCTCTGCTCGCCTCCTTCAGGGGCGTGCCCTCGTCCCGGTAGTGGGCCAGCGCGTCCAGTTCGTGGCCCGGGAGCAGCACGCCGTCCGCGCGTATGACACGCCACCAGGGCACCGCTCCTCCGTAGAGGGCCATCACGCGGCCCACCTGGCGCGGCCCGCCCTCCTCCAGCCATTCGGCGACGTCGCCGTACGTCATGACGCGTCCGGGCGGGATCAGCTCGGCGACCTCGAGCACCCGCTCCGCGTACTCCGGCAGGGCGTCCTCCGGAAGGCTCTCCTCGCTCATCCGCCCCATCCTGCCCCACCCCACCGACAATGTGACGCGGTCACGACTGTGCGTATCTCTCGCCCCGCGGCGACGCTTGGGGCAGACTGTGCGCCCCCGCATTTGCACCCTGATGCCCCCGTGTGTCGGTCGGGCATGCCACCATCGTGCGGGCGGTGACTGGTGATACGAGATCAAGAAGAGACGATGAGGCAGCAGGGCGTGCACCCCGAAGACGCGGAGGGCACCTCCGAGGCCTCGTCGCGCCCGGACACCGACGGCGTCGACGAGAAGGACGCGGGCGGGACGAAGGCCGAGCCCTCGACCGCCAAGACGAGCGAGAGCGCCTCCGCGGCGTCCGAAGAGCCCACCCCTAAGACGTACGAAAACGAGAAGCAGCAGGTCAAGCGGGGCGCCGACTGCGCCGATGAGGCCCATGCCGACGAGGTCGAGGGCGACGAACCTCTGCTCCCCGCGCGCGTGCACCGTCCGTCCGACCTGATGCGGCTTCTGGTCGGCTTCCTCGCGATCGTCGTGCTGCTCGCGATCGCCGCGTTCGCGCACGGCACCACCTCGGGGCTCGAACAGGACATCAACAAGGGCACGGGCCAGGCACCCGATCTCCTGATCAAGATCGCGGGTCTGGCGTCGAGCATCGCGATCCTCCTGGTTCCCGTTGCCTTCGCCATCGAGCGGCTGATCAAGCGGGACGGGCTGCGCATCGCCGACGGTGTCCTCGCCGCGGTTCTGGCACACGGAGTGACTCTCGCCACGGATCTGTGGGTCGCGAAGGCCGCCCCGGACTCCATCCAGGAGGCGCTCACCCAGCCCTCGCCGGGCGACATCCATGCCCTCACCGACCCCGTGCACGGGTATCTCGCGCCGGTCATCGCGTACATGACGGCCGTCGGCATGTCCCGCAGACCGCGCTGGCGCGCGGTCCTGTGGGTGGTGCTGCTCCTCGACGCGTTCTCCATGCTGGTCACCGGCTATACGACGCCGTTCTCGATCATCCTGACGGTGCTCATCGGCTGGACCGTCGCATACGGGACGCTGTACGCGGTCGGCTCGCCGAACGTGCGGCCCACCGGGCGGACGCTGATGGCGGGTCTGCGGCATGTGGGCTTCCACCCGGTGAGCGCGGCCCGCGAAGAGGCACCGGAGGCCACGGAGAACGGCGACCGCGGCCGGCGCTACTTCGTCACCCTGGAGGACGGCCCACCGCTGGACGTCACGGTGGTCGACCGCGAGCAGCAGGCGCAGGGCTTCTTCTACCGCGTGTGGCGCCGGCTGACGCTGCGTGGCATCACCACGCGCCGCAGTCTCCAGTCGCTGCGCCAGGCCCTGGAGCAGGAGGCCCTCCTCGCGTACGCAGCCATCGCGGCCGGGGCGAACGCGCCCAAGCTGATCGCCACCTCCGAACTCGGTCCGGACGCCGTGATACTCGTCTACGAGCACACTGGTGGCCGCACCCTCGACTCGGTGCCCGACGAGTTCATCACCGATGATCTGCTGCGCGACACCTGGCATCAGGTGCAGGCACTGCAGTCCCGGCGCATCGCGCACCGCAGGCTGGCTGGTGACGCGATTTTGGTGGATCGTTCCGGCACGGTGATCCTCACCGATCTGCGCGGCGGCGAGATCGCGGCCGGAGACCTGCTGCTGCGCATGGACATCGCCCAGCTGGTCACCACGCTCGGACTGCGCGTGGGCGCCGAGCGCGCCGTGGCGTCGGCGGTCGGCGTGCTCGGCCCGGACGCGGTCGCCGACTGTCTGCCGATGCTGCAGCCGATCGCGCTGACGCGCTCCACGCGCGCGACGCTGCGGAAACTGGCCCGGGAGCGCGCCCAGCGCGAGCGGGACGCCGTACTGGAGGCTTCCCGGCAGGACAAGCTCGCCCGCGCCGAGGAGGCCAAGGAAGACACCGCGGTCGTACTGGAAAAGCCCGGCAAGAAGGCCGTACGTGCTGAACAGCGGGCCGAGAAGCGGGCGATCGACGAGGCCCTGGACGAGGCGCGCGAGGAGGATCTGCTCACCCAGATCCGTCACCAGGTGCTGCTGATCAGGCCGCAGGCACCGGTCGAACCGGCCCGCCTGGAGCGCGTCCGGCCGCGCACCCTGATCAGTTTCATCGCCGGCGCGATCGGCGCGTACTTCCTGCTGACCCAGCTCACCCATATCGAGTTCGCGACCCTGTTCGAAAATGCCGAGTGGGGCTGGGTCGCCGCGGCGGTGCTGTTCTCGGCGCTCAGCTACTTCGCGGCGGCGATGAGCCTGCTCGGCTTCGTGCCCGAGCGCGTGCCGTTCCTGCGGACCGTGGCGGCGCAGGTCGCCGGCTCGTTCGTGAAGATCGTGGCCCCCGCGGCGGTCGGCGGTGTCGCCCTGAACACGCGCTTCCTGCAGCGCGCCGGGGTGCGGCCGGGGCTCGCGGTGGCGAGCGTCGGCGCGTCGCAGCTGTTCGGGCTCGGCTGCCACATCCTGATGCTGCTGTCCTTCGGCTATCTGACCGGCACGGAGAAGACGCCGTCCCTGTCGCCGTCCCGCACGGTCATCGCGGGTCTGCTGACGGTCGCGGTGCTGGTTCTCGTGGTGACATCGGTGCCGTTCCTGCGCAAATTCATCGTCACGCGCGTGAGGTCGCTGTTCGCGGGCGTCGTACCGCGCATGCTCGACGTGCTGCAGCGGCCGCAGAAGCTGGTCACCGGCATCGGCGGCATGCTGCTGCTCACCGCCTGCTTCGTGATGTGCCTGGACGCCTCGATCCGAGCATTCGGCCACGAGGAGACCACCACACTCAGTCTCGCCAGCGTCGCCGTCGTCTTCCTCGCCGGCAACGCGCTGGGCTCGGCGGCGCCGACCCCCGGTGGTGTGGGTGCGGTCGAGGCCAGCCTCACGCTCGGTCTGATCGCCGTCGGCCTCCCCAAGGAGGTCGCGGCGCCCGCGGTGCTGCTGTACCGGCTGCTGACGCTGTGGCTTCCGGTGCTGCCGGGATGGCTGTACTTCAACCACCTGACACGCAAGGGCGCGCTGTAGGCCCAGTACGGGGCCATTCGTACGAGTCCACACGCCATCCCGCACAAATCCGGCGGCCATCTCGTACGGGTCCACGGCGAGCCCTCACCCACACGGCTCGCGCCCCGAGCGTCCCGCCCCGCACGCCCGCAGGATGGGAGCATGCCGAACCCTCCCCAGCTGCGCGCCGCTGCCCTGACCGTCACCGCAGTCCTGCTGTTCTCCTTGATGACGGGTTGCAGTGACGGCTCCAAGGAGGAGGACCTGACAGCTCAGAAACTGAACTGGAAGGAGTGCCCGGCACCGTCCGAGTCCGAGGGTGGAGGCAATGCTCCCTCTCCCCTCCCGGGCGGTACGGAGTGGCAGTGCGCCACCCTGAAGGTGCCCCTCGACTGGGCCAAGCCCAAGGGCGACACGATCGGGCTCGCGCTGATCCGGGCGAAGACGAGCGGCGACCCGAGCAAGCGCATCGGCTCGCTGATCTTCAACTTCGGCGGGCCGGGCGGCTCGGGCGTCACCACACTGCCCGCCTTCGGCGAGGACTACGCCAAGCTGCGCACCCGCTACGACCTGGTGAGCTTCGACCCACGCGGGGTCGGCCGCAGCGCGGGCGTGAAGTGCGAGGACGACAGCCAGCTCGACGAGTTCTTCCAACAGGACGCCACCCCGGACGACACCGCCGAGCAGCAGAAGCTCTTGAAGAACACCAAGTCGTTCAACGCGGCCTGCGAGAAGAACTCCAGCAAGACCCTCCCCCACGTGCGCACGACTGACGCGGCCCGCGACATGGACCTGATGCGGCAGGTGCTCGGCGACAACAAGCTGCATTACTTCGGCATCTCGTACGGCACCGAACTGGGCGCCGTCTACGCCCACTTGTTCCCCAAGAACGTGGGACGCGCCGTCTTCGACGCGGTCGTCGACCCGACGCAGAACCCCGAGCAGAGCTCGCTCGGGCAGGCCAAGGGCTTCCAGCTCGCCCTCGACAACTTCGCCGAGGACTGCACCTCGAAGACCGAGGACTGCCCGATCGGCGACACCGCGCAGGACGTCAAGGACCGCATCGCCAAACTGCTGAAGGACCTCGACAGCAAGCCGATCCCCGGCGTCTTCCCCCGCCAGCTCACCCAGACCGCCGCGACGAACGGCATCGCTCAGGCGCTGTATTCCAAGGACTTCTGGGAGTACCTGACGGAGGGCCTTCAGCAGGCGTACGAAGGTGACGGCAAGGTGCTCATGCTGTTGTCCGACTCGATGAACGGACGCAGCGAGAACGGCCAGTACAGCAACATCGTGCCGGCGAACATCTCCATCAACTGCGCCGACGACAAGCCGCGTTACACCTCGAACTACGTGGAGTCGAAGCTTCCGGAGTTCCGGGCCGCCTCGCCGCTGTTCGGCGACTACCTGGCCTGGGGCATGGTCAGCTGCACCGACTGGGCCGTGGCGGGCGCGGCCGACCACCCGGACGTCAGCGCCGCCGGTGCGGCGCCGATCCTCGTCGTCGGCAACACCGGCGACCCGGCCACACCGTACGAGGGTGCGAAGAAGATGGTGGACGCACTGGGCAAGGGAGTCGGCGTCGAGCTGACGTACAAGGGCCAGGGGCACGGAGCCTACGACAGCAAGAACAAGTGCGTGCAGAGCGCCGTCAACGGCTATCTGCTGGAGGGGACCGTACCGTCGGCTGGGACCGTCTGCTCATAGAAAATCGCAGGTCAAAGCGTTATCCACAGGGCTCGGCGGCGGCTGACCGCCGACGCCTAATATGGCTTGCATGTGATCCGCGACTTCGAGCGGATCACGGGCGAGGGGGAAGCTCATGACACGTTTGGCACGGTGGACAGCCGCGGCGGCCGCCGCGTTGCTGGTGGCCGGCTGCAGCAGCGGCTCGTCAGGGGACGGCACGGACGAGGGGAAGAACAGCGATACGCCGTCGGCCACCGCGCCTTCGTCCGGCACGGCCTCGGGTCTGCCCACCTCGCTCACCTCGCAGAAGCTCGACTGGGGCCGCTGCAAGGGCACTGCGGACTCCCCCGCTCCGGGCAGCGGCTGGCAGTGCGCCACGCTGAAGGTGCCCCTGGACTACGCGAAGCCGGACGGCGGGACGATCGGCCTCGCGCTGATCCGCTCGAAGGCCACCGGCGGTCAGAGCAAGCGCATCGGCTCCCTCCTGTTCAACTTCGGCGGCCCCGGCGGCTCGGGCGTCTCCACGATGCCCGCGTACGAAAGCGTCGTCGGCCCGCTCCACGAGCGGTACGACCTGGTGAGCTGGGACCCGCGCGGCGTCGCCGCCAGCGAGGGCGTGCGCTGCCGTAGCGACAAGGCGATCCAGGCCGCAGAGTCGGTGGACGCCACACCGGACGACGCAGCCGAGGAAGCCGCCTACTTCAAGGACGCCGCCGACTTCGGCAAGGGCTGCGAGAAGGCCGAGGGAAAGCTGCTGTCACACGTCTCGACGACGGACACGGCCCGGGACATGGACCTGATGCGCCAAGTCCTCGGCGACCAGAAGATGCACTACTTCGGCATCTCCTACGGCACCGAACTCGGCGGCGTGTACGCCCACTTGTTCCCCAAGAACGTGGGACGTCTGATCCTGGACGCCGTCGTCGACCCGAGCGCCGACACGGTGGGCCACGCGAAGAACCAGACCCTGGGCTTCCAGCGCGCGCTGGACGACTACCTCAAATCGACGGGCCAGACCCCGAAGCAGGGCTCCGAGAAAATCGTCGACCTGCTGAACCGGATCGATGCCAAGCCGCTGCAGACGTCCAGTGGTCGCAAGCTCACCCAGACTCTCGCGCTCACCGGCATCGTCCTGCCGCTGTACAGCAAGGAGGGCTGGCCGCGCCTGACCAGCGCCCTCAAGGAGGCCGAGGACGGGGACGGTTCGCAACTGCTGGACCTCGCCGACGCATACAACGAACGTGACTCCGCGGGGCACTACGGCACGACGACGCATTCACAACGGGTCATATCGTGCTTGGACGACAAGCAGCGGCCGACGCCCGAGGAGACGAAGAAGCTGCTGCCCGAGTTCGAGAAGATCTCGCCCGTCTTCGGGGACTTCATGGGCTGGGACACGGCGGGTTGGTGCCACGACTGGCCGGTGGCCGGTCAGTACGACAACCCGGAGGCCAGCGCACCGGGAGCCGAGCCCATCCTGGTCGTCGGCAACACCGGGGATCCGGCGACACCCTACGAGGGCGCACGCAGGATGGCCGACGAGCTGGGCAAGGGCGTCGGAGTGGAACTCACCTGGAAGGGCGAGGGCCATGGGGCGTACGGGAGTGGCAGCGACTGCGTCGACTCGACCGTGAACAGCTATCTGCTGGACGGGACAGTGCCGAAGGACGGCAAGGTCTGCGCCTCGTAGCGGCCCCCGCCGGTCGGGGACACCTGCCCCAGGCCGCGCGGATTGCCCCGTGTACAGCGGCGGGGGTCGTCCTGTGGGCAACGGGGCGCGCCGCACGACGGACGACGGCGCTCAACGCCTCGCGGGCAACGGAAAGGGGCCCGGCACCAGTAGTGCCGAGCCCCTCCTGCGAAGAAGGTGTACGCCTAGTACACCGGCTTGTCCGGCTCGATCTGGTTGACCCAGCCGATCACGCCGCCGCCGACATGGACCGCGTCCGAGAAGCCCGCGGACTTCAGGACGGCGAGGACCTCCGCACTGCGGACACCCGTCTTGCAGTGCAGGACGATCTTCTTGTCCTGCGGCAGGGTCTCCAGGGCGGTGCCCATGAGGAACTCGTTCTTCGGGATCAGCTTGGCGCCGGGGATCGAGACGATCTCGTACTCGTTGATCTCGCGGACGTCGATGATCTCGATGTTCTCGCCGTCGTCGATCCACTCCTTGAGCTGCTTGGGAGTGATCGTCGAGCCGGCGGCCGCCTCCTGAGCTTCCTCGGACACAACGCCGCAGAAGGCCTCGTAGTCGATGAGCTCGGTGACGGTGGGGTTCTCGCCGCAGACCGCGCAGTTCGGGTCCTTGCGGACCTTGACCTGGCGGTACTGCATCTCCAGGGCGTCGTAGATCATCAGGCGGCCGACGAGCGGCTCGCCCGTGCCGGTGAGGACCTTGATCGCCTCGGTGACCTGGATGGAGCCGATGGACGCGCACAGCACGCCCAGGACGCCGCCCTCGGCGCAGGAGGGAACCATGCCCGGCGGCGGGGGCTCCGGGTAGAGGCAGCGGTAGCAGGGGCCGTACTCGGACCAGAAGACCGAGGCCTGGCCGTCGAAGCGGTAGATCGAGCCCCACACGTACGGCTTGTTGAGAAGCACGCACGCGTCGTTGACCAGGTAGCGCGTCGCGAAGTTGTCCGTGCCGTCGACGATCAGGTCGTACTGGCTGAAGATGTCCATCACGTTCTCGGCTTCGAGCCGCTCTTCGTGAAGGATCACGTTCACGTACGGGTTGATGCCCAGCACGGAGTCGCGCGCCGACTCGGCCTTGGAGCGGCCGATGTCCGCCTGGCTGTGGATGATCTGGCGCTGCAGGTTCGACTCGTCGACCTCGTCGAACTCCACGATGCCGAGCGTGCCCACGCCCGCGGCGGCCAGGTACATCAGCGCCGGCGATCCGAGGCCTCCGGCGCCCACACAGAGCACCTTGGCGTTCTTCAGCCGCTTCTGCCCGTCCATGCCCACGTCGGGGATGATCAGGTGGCGGGAGTACCTGCGGACCTCGTCTACGGTGAGCTCAGGAGCTGGCTCGACCAGGGGTGGCAGCGACACGGGGACTCCGTTGGTCGGTCAATCACTACAGTTGTTCTCCGCGTAACACTGCCACGCCCTTCTTCATTCCGAGACACCCGTTCCGATCCGCGAGACGATTTCGTCCCAGTAGCCGGGCATCGTCTCCCAGGGGTCGGCTCGCCCGCCGTGGTCCGTGCGGTCGGTGAAGTAGATCGTCGAGGCGCCCTGCCAGCGGGCGATGCGCAGCGCCTCGTCCAGGTGGCCGCGCGGCACACCGTGTACGAAGTGGCAGAAGCGCTCGGGCGGATAGTCGGCGGTCCACTCGGCCACCTGCGACCAGCGGTAGTCGCTCCAGGGGCCCGAGAAGGTCACCAACTGGTCGGCGCTCTCCGCATACCCGGGGTACGGGTGGCCGCCGTGGCCCAGCACGATGTGCGCGCCGTCACGGAGCGCCCGGAGCGTGCTGACCGTGCGGCGGACCTCGGGGAGCGCGGCGCGCTCTGTGGGGCAGCGGTCCAGGAGGAAGCCGTCGACCCGGTACCAGGCGAGATACCGGTGGGCGTCGGAGATCAGCTCGCCGAAGCTGCGTGCGCCGTAGGCGGTGTCCAGGTGCCCGAGAATCCGGACCCCCGCGTTGCGCAGCCGTCCGGCGGCCTCCAGGCAGTGCGGGTCGGGGCGCGTGCCGGGGCCGCCCGCCACGTTCAGGACGACCCAGTGCAAGGGGGTACCGGGGCGGGTGAGTTCGCCCCACTCCACGGGAGCGACGAGGGGGTGCGCATAGCCGGGGATGCCGAAGCCAAGGCCTAAGTCGGTGCTCGCGGTGCCTGTTGCGGGGCTGGTCAGATACGGCATGCCGCCTCCATCCAGATGTCGGCGAGGGATTCCTCGAGGTTGATCCGGGGCCGCCAGCCGAGCCGGTCGCGTGCGGTGCGCACGTCGGCCTGCTGCCAGCTGCCGCAGCCGTCGGGGTAGGGGTAGGCGGCCGGGGACGCGAGGTCCGGTTCGCCGCGGGGGTGGCCGATGGATGGCCTCATGGGTCCGGGCGGGCCGTCGAGTTCGTGCAGGGCGCCGCCGTAGCCGGCCACGCGGGCGAGGACGGCGGCGGCGTCGCGGAGGCGTACGGCACGGCCCGAGCCGATGTTGATCACGCCTTGTGCGGCGGAGAGCGAGGCGGCGTGGACGGCGCGGGCGACATCGCGGACGTCGATGAAGTCGCGTTGGACGCCGAGGCCGCCGAGTTTGAGTTCGCCGTCGCCGGACTGCATGGCGCGGCGCAGGGCCTCGGCGAGGCGGCCGAGCGGGGATCCGGCGGGGGTGCCGGGGCCCGCGGGCGAGAAGACGCGGAGCACGACGGCGTCCAGGCCGGAGCCGAGGACCAGTTCGGTGGCGGCGAGCTTGCTGACGCCGTAGGGGCCGCCCGGGCGTGGTACGGCGTCCTCTGCGGTGGAGGAGCCGGGCTGGCTGGGCCCGTACTCTGCGCCGCAGCCGATCTGGACGAGCCGTGCCCCGCAGCCGCTGCGGCGCAAGGCCTCGCAGACGGTGGCGACGGCGACGGTGTTGTGCCGGGTCAGTTCGCGGGCGCCGCCGCGGGTGGCGCCCGCGCAGTTGATGACGACTCCGGGGTGCACCGCGTCGAGGAAGCGGGTAAGTGCGCCGGGGCTGCCCGAGGCGAGGTCGAACCGTACGTCGGCGTCGTCGCCCCGGCCGAGCGCGGTGAGTTGTACGGCCGGGTCGGCGAGCAGTCTGTCGGCGACGAATCGGCCGAGGTATCCGTTGGCTCCGATCAGCAGGACCCTCATCGGGCGGCTCCCGGGGCGGATTCTCCGGTTCGGGAGGTGATCATCTGGCGTTCTCCTTCGAGGTGATGCCGTAGGTCGGGGAGAGGGCCCGCGGTGTCGGCCCCGCGGGAGTGGGGTGCGGGCGCCTCCGGCGTGGGGCGCCTGCGGTCTTGTGGAGTTGCGGCCGTCGTGCGTTTTCGCGGCCGTGGTGGGGCGCCTGCGGTCTTGTGGAGTTGCGGCCGTCTGGCGTTCTTGCGGCCGTGGTGGGGCGCCTGCGGTCTTGTGAAGTTGCGGCCGTCTGGCGTTCTTGCGGCCGTGGTGGGGCGCCTGCGGGCTTGTGAAGTTGCGGCCGTCGTGCGTTTTCGCGGCCGTGGCGGGGCGCCTGCCGTCGGCGGGTGGGGCGGGGCCGTGCCGGTACATCCGCCCGTTGCGGGGCGGGCGCTTCTGCCACGCTCGACTTGGCTGGGGTGAGCAACGGGCATTCGATGTACCGGCACGGCCCCTTCCGTGCGTCGGCGACTGCGGGTGCGTGGGGGTTTGCGGCCGCCGTCACAGGGCGCCCGTCCGCGCTCTGGTGGCCCGTCACAGCGGCTCGCCCGGCGGTGTCGCGTGGGCCGAGGCCCGGGTCAGGGTGCGCGTCGAGTGGATGAGCAGGACGAGGGCGGCCGCACCGCACGTCAGGGCTGGTACGGCGCCCGGTCCCCAGGCGCCGACGACCGTCTCGACGGGGGTGGTCAGGAACGAGCAGCCGGGGAGGCGGCCCGCGAAGACCGTGGCCAGGGCCGTCGCCTCGGCGGCGCCCGCGGCGCCGACCACGACCGCCGGGGCGTGTGTGAAGCCTCGCGCTGTGAGCAGCCGGGCCAGCAGGAGCAGGGCGCCGAGGGCACCGGCTCCGGCGTACGCCGCGGGCTCGCCCAGCGCGGCGCCGCACAGCGCGAGGAGCCCGTCGAGAACGCACAGGAACAGGCCGAACACCCCGAAGAGCAGGGGCTGTACCGAGGCTGCGAACTCCTCAAGGCCGCGGCTCGCGGTCAGCCTTCGACTCGCGCGTACGGCGAAGAGGTGGGCGCACCAGGCTGCCGGGGCACAGGCCAGGGCGAGGGCCAGTACGGGTGCGGTGGCCAGGGGCCAGGGGCCGTCGGGGCCGCCGTCGAGGCCGGCGCTCAGCAGTCCGTCGCCGAGGAGGGCGTACGCGAGGAGCCAGCACGTCCACGCGCGCGTGGCGCCCGTCGTGTGATGGCCGGTGCTCAGGGGGCCGCGGCGGAGGGCGAAACGCAGGCCGAGTGCCACGGCGAGGGCACCGACCGCGGCGACCGCGAGGCGCGGCTGGCCGTCGGTGATCCGCAGCCCCACCACGGCTGCCGCGCAGAGGGCACCGGGCACCAGGGCCAGCGCCGCCCAGTCGGCGCGCGCGCCGGGGCGCCCCGGGGTATCCGGGCGGGGCTCGGGCTCCCCGTCGCGCGCCACGCGCGCGTACATCTCCTCGGCGAGCGAGAACACGTCCCGGTGCCGGAACCGAGCGGCGGTCCTGTCGGTCACCCCGTGCGCCTCCAAACCCGCCGCGATCTCCAACGGGTCCACGGCCCGCTCACAAAGCTCACGATGCCGATGCATCAGGGCCTTCACGGGGTCCACGGCACCACGACGGCCGGGAGCAGCAGGAGAGAGAGAAGGAGAGGGAGAGTTAGTGGGGGCGGGGGAGGCCGTGGAGACAGTGGGCCTGCGGGCGCCACCGTCAGTGCGGACCTCACCGGCAGCACCGCCGGGACCACCTGCGACACCTGCGCCGCCAGCACCGCCTGAGCCATCAGCACCGCTCGAGCCGCTCGCACCAACGTGCGAGCCACCCGCGCCGACGTGCACACCCCCCACATCGTCACCCACCGCTCGGGACAGGGGTCCGGGCCGACTGGAGATGTCGGCCCCCTCCGACATCCCCTCCGCTTGTACGTCCATCTCCCCGACCCCCGTCACAAGCCACTCCTCCGACCGCGCGTCCCAGGCGCCAGGGCTGTTCGGCCTCCCTGGGCGGTCCAGTTCTCCGAGTTCGCTCATCACGCGCCCTCCCCGGCGACCAGGGGAACCGCGGCCCGCACCGGTGCCCCGGCCGCCCAGCGTGGTCGGCCCGCGGCCATGAGGCGGGTCTCGGTCCAGCGGCCGGGTACGTGGGCCTCGGCCGGGACTCCGAAGGGAAGCGGTTCACCCTCGTCGTCCACGACCACCCGCCGTACCGGGGAGTGCGAGACGATCTCCAGGTAAATGCTGTGAAATGCCGCGATGTTCTGCTCGACGGTGAAGAGTTCGAGGGCGCGTGCGCGGGCGGCGGCGCCCAGGCGCTCACGGCGCTCGGGGTCGCGCAGCAGCGCCACGCACGCCTCGGCAAGCGCGCGCGGATTGCGTGGCGGTACGACGAGGCCCGTACCGCCGATGACTTCGACGACGGCGCCCACGTCCGTGGAGACCGTGGCTCGGCCGCAGAACATGGCCTCGACGAGACTGATCGGGAAGCCCTCGACGACGCTGGACAGGACGATGACCGCTCCGGAGGCGTACGCCTCCGCGAGGCTCGGGACCTCGGGCCCGCCGATCTCCTCGAAGGACACCGGGTTGTCGCCGACCGCGTGCACGCCCTCCGCCTCGTCGGGGAAGAGTTGCGCGGCCAGCGCCTTGCAGTGGGCCAGATAGGTCGCGCCCTCCGGCCCGGCGGCGGGCGCGCCGACGATCCGCAGCCGGGTCTTCGGTTCCTCCTTGCGGATCTCGGCGAAGGAGTGCAGCAGCGAGATCAGGTCCTTGGCCGGTTCGATGCGGCCGACCCACACCAGCGTGTGCGGGTCGGCGCACCTGCTGCCCTCTGCGCTCTCCCCCACCTCCGCGAAGCGGGACGCATCCATGCCGGGATAGACCGTGCGCAGCTTGGCTCGGTCGGCGCCGCAGCGTTCCTGCCAGCGGCGGGCGTGCGTGTTGCCGGGCGTGATGAGCGCGGCCGCTCGGTAGACCTCGGCGGCGAGCCTGCCGTGGAACGCTGCGAGCAGCGCCCGTACGGCGGGGGCCTCTCCGACGGTCGCGGCGGCCAGGTAGTGCGTCCGTAACTGCACCCCGTACTCCGTCACCAGCAGCGGAACGCCGGAGAAGTGCCGCGCGAGGAGTCCGGGCAGCGCCGCCGCGCCGCCGGCCGCGGCGTGGCACAGGTCGACCGAGTCGAGCCCGTCGTCCTCGTACCAGTCCAGTGACAGGGGGCGCAGCGCGCGCTCGACGTGGGCGGCGACGGCGAGCAGATCGGGTACGCGCGCGGTGCGGGCGGCGCGAAGTGCGCCCGGCGCGCGACAGGCGCGCTCCAACGCGCGCACGGCGCCCTCGGAGCGCAGCGCTCCGACCAGGCCGCCCTCGTCCCGGGCGAGTTCGGCAAGTCCGTACAGCGCACTGCCGAAACGGTCCGCCTCGACACCGTCAGAAGCCGCCGAGCCGCCGGCGGTCCCTGCGCCGCCGGGGGCCCCAGGCCCGCCGGGTGCCGTCACGTCGGCGTCGGGAGTACCCGGCCCCTCGCACATCGCCGCGGCCAGTTCCCCGTATGCGTCCGCGAACCGCCGACGCGCCCGGCGCCCGTACGCCCGCCCGTCGCCCGCCACCACCCGTCCGACGAGGCCCTTCGGGCCGCCCGTCCAGATGTCGTCCTCGGCGGTCCACAGCGGTGCCGTCCGCACCCGGCTGACCTGGGGCGGCAACGGGATCCAGCCCTCGTCCTCCTGCCGCTCGCTGCGGCTGAGCGCGTAGATGTCGAACTCGTGCTGCCCGAGCCCGCGCACGAGCCGGTCGCACCAGAGTCTGGCGTCACCGCTCACATACGGATAGCCACCCTCCGTAAGCAGTCCGATGCGCACGAGCACACCCCCGATCTCCCGTATGGTGAGCCGCCGTTGACCCGGCAGCTCGCAGCGGGACGAACGTATGCGGACATGACGGTGGCGCGACGGACGGTTGTCCATCGCGCCACCAAAAGGGGTGAACGGTCGTAACTTTCCCGTGCGGGTCGCGTTCCGTCGCGCTAAGGGATCAAGCAGTTACGTTTCGTTAGGCTCAGCCCCGCGTACGTCCCGCTCACACCGTCCGTCTCGCCCACACCGTCCGTCCCGCTCACACCGCGGTCAGCTCCCTGCGGGCGGTGCGGCGCCGTGCCGCGATCTCCGGGTCGAGCGCCGGTACGGCGGCCAGCAGCTGCTCGGTGTACGGGTCCCGCGGGGATTCGTACACCTCGTCGGCGGGCCCGTACTCGACGATTCGCCCGCGCCGCATCACCGCCACCCGGTCGCTGACCTGGCGTACGACCGCGAGATCGTGCGCCACGAACACCAGCGCGAGGCCCAGTTCCCGCTGCAACTCGCCGAGCAGGGAGACCACTTGGGCCTGCGTGGTGACGTCGAGCGCGGAGACCGGCTCGTCGCACACGATGACGCGCGGTTCGGCGGCGAGCGCTCGCGCGATGCCGACGCGCTGGCGCTGTCCGCCGCTGAACTCGTGCGGGTAGCGGTCATAGTGATCCGCTTCAAGCCCCACGCGCTCAAGCAGTTCCCGTACGCGCCCCCGAACGCGCTCCTCGTCCCGTTCACCGCGCGCCCTCAGCGGGTCGGCGATGGACTCGCCCACGCTGCGCCGGGGGTTGAGCGAGGAGACCGGGTCCTGGAAGACCATCTGCACTGAGGGGCTTACGCCGGACTGCGTGCGCCCCTCGTAACGGACCGCGCCGGTCGTGGGCTCCAGGAGCCCCACGAGCATGCGGCCCAGCGTCGTCTTCCCGCTGCCGCTCTCCCCCACGATGCCGAGGGTCTCGCCCCGGTGAATCGCCAGAGAGACGTCGTCGACCGCCGCGAACTGCCGCTTCCCGCGCCCGAATTCACGCCGAAGTCCGACCGCTTCGAGGACGACCTCGTCCGACACGCCACCGTCCGACCCACGCGACGCGTCCACGCGCGGCACCGCGCCCAGCAGCTCCTGCGTGTACGTCTCCTGGGGCGCCCCGAGAACGGTTCCTACCGGCCCGTGCTCGACCGCGCGGCCGTGGCGCATGACGAGGATCTCGTCCACGCTCTCGGCGGCGACCCCCACGTCGTGCGTGACCAGCAGCAGGCCCATCCCGGTCTCCTCCCGCAAGGTGTGCAGGAGGTCGAGGATCTGCGCCTGGACGGTCACGTCCAGGGCGGTGGTCGGCTCGTCGGCGATCAACAGGTCGGGTTCGCAGGCCAGGGCCATGGCGATGAGGGCGCGTTGGCGCATGCCGCCGCTGAACTCGTGCGGGCGCGAGCGGGCGCGACGAGCCGCGTCCGGTATGCCGACGCGGTCGAGCACCTCGACGGCACGCGCGCGTGCAGCTCGCCGGGACGCCTTCACATGGACCCGGTACACCTCGGCGATCTGGTCGCCGACCGCGTAGTAGGGGTCGAGGGACGACAGCGGGTCCTGGAAGACCATGGCGGCCTTCCCGCCGCGCAGCCGCCGCAGTTCGTCGTCGGCCGCCCGCTGCACGTCGATGGCGGCCACGCGCACCGCGCCGCCGACTGCGGCACCCGTCCCCCTGTGCAGCCCCAACAGGGCGGACGCGACGGTCGACTTGCCCGAGCCGGACTCGCCGACCAGGCCCAGCGCGGCGCCCTTCTCCAGCTGGAACGAGAGCCCGTCGACGGCGCGCAGCGACCCGAATCCGACCGTCAGGTCGGTGACTTCCACCAAGCTCATGCGAGCACCACCCGTCGGTCGGCCACCGCGTACAGCACGTCCGCGACGGCGTTGGCGAGGACCACGAAGAAGCCGATGACCAGGACCATGCCGACGACCACCGGCAGGTCGACGACGTTCACCGCGTGCACCAGTTCTTGTCCGATACCGGGCAGTCCGAAGAGCGTCTCGGTGAGCACCGCCCCGCCGACCGCCGAGCCGACGTTGTTGGCGTTCAGCGCGATGACCGGCGCGAACGCCCCGCGCAGTGCGTGCCGCCCGATGATCGACCGCTCGCCGACGCCGTACGCGCGAAAGGTCCGGATGTGGTCCTCGGCGAGCGTCTCCAGCATCGACGCCCTGGTCAGCCGCGCGAACGCGGCGGCCTCGATGAGGGCGAGCGAGAACCAGGGCAGCAGCAGGTTCCAGGCCCACTGCTCGGGGTCGTCGGTGAAGTCGACGTACTGCGGGAAGGGCAGCAGTTGCAGCTGGCCGCAGACGACGATCATCAGCACCAGACCGATCACGAAGACGGGAGTGGCCACGCCCGCGAGCGTGATGCCGGTCAGCACGCGCTCGCTCAGCCGGCCGCGCCGCCACGCGGAGAGCACTCCGGTGCCGACGCCGAGGACCAGCCACAGCACCATCGCGCCGAACACCAGCGACAGGCTGACCGGCAGCTTCGCCAGGATCAGCTGCGTGACCTGCTGATCGGTCTGGTACGACAGGCCGAGGCAGGGCGCCGAGCAGTGCTGCACCGACGTACCCGTCGAGTAGTCCTGGCCGACGAAGATGCCCTGCAGGAAGTGCCAGTAGCGCAGATACAGCGGGTCGTCGAGGTGCAGTTGCTGGGCGACCTGGTGGACCTGGACGGGCGAGCAGCGCGGGCCGCAGGTGATCTGCGCGACGTTGCCGGGGGTGGCGTAGAAGACCAGGTAGATGATCACCGAGATGGCGAACAGGGTGACCACGGTGCCGATGGCGCGGCGCAGCACGAAGCCGCCGAAGCCGTTCACGCCTTGACCTCCTTCGTCGCGCTCGCGTCGGCCGCCCCAGCGCTCGCGCCGCCGGTCCCAGCGCGCGCGTCCGCCGTCGTGGCGCTCGCCCCCGCGTCCGCGTCCGCCTTCGCCTCACGCCTGCGCCCCGTGCCGACGCGCAGACGCGAGGCCGCGCGCGGGTCGAGCGCGGTGCGCACGCCGTCGCCGAGGACGGTCAGGGCGAGGACGGTGACGAACAGCGCGCCGGCGGGCAGCAGCAGGTACTGCGGCGCCGCCTGGTACCAGACGTCGGCGGCGGTGAGCATCTGCCCCCACGACGGCGTCGGCGGTTTCACGCCGACCCCGAGGAACGACAGGGCGGCCTCGACGCTGATGTTCTGCGGCACGAGGAGCGCGGAGTAGGTGATGACGGGCGCGGCAAGGCCGGGCAGCAGCTCGCGGCGGGCGATCCGCCAGGAGCCCCAGCCGCTGAGCCGGGCGGCCGAGACGTAGTCGAGCCCCTTGAGGGTGAGCGTCTGGGCGCGCACGATCTTCGCGATGTTGCCCCAGGCGATCAGGCCGATGACGAGCGCGACCAGCACGGGCCGCGGGAAGCTGCTGGGCACGATGGCCAGCAGCGCCAGCGACATGATCATCAGCGGCATCGCGACGATGATGTCGGTGGCACGGCTCAACAGTTGATCAACCCATCGGTTCCCGAGCGCGGCCGCGACGCCCACCACGACACCGATGAAGACCTGCACCAGCGTCGCCGCCAGTGCGACGCCCAGGGAGACCCGGGCGCCGTACACGAGCCGTGCGAACAGATCGCGCCCGGTCTGCGGTTCGACGCCGAGCCAGTGGTCGCCGCTGATGCCGCCGAGCGAGCCGACGGGCACACCGCCACGCGCCGAGTCGATCAACGAAGGGTGGTACGTGGTCGGGTCCTGGCCTTCGATCGCCGTGAACAGCGGCGCGGCGAGCGCGACCAGGACGAGCAGCGCGACGATGCCCGCCGCGACGAGGGCGGCACGCTGCGCACGCAGCCGCCGCCAGAACTGACGAGCCCCCGAGGCCCCCGGGACGGACATGTCCGTCCCGGGGGCCTGAGAGGCGACAAGTGCCTCGCTCACGGTGCTACTTCACCGCGACCTGGGAGATGTCCAGAACGCCGGTCCAGTCGCTGATCACGATGTTCTTGACGGCGCTTCCGTACAGCCGCTTGTAGACGGGGTGGAACAGCGGGACGGTCAGGGCCTGCTCGCCGATCTTCTTGTCCAGTGCACCCCAGCGCTTGGCGGCCTCGTCAAGATTCGTCAACTTGTTGATCGCGTCAATCTCGTCATTGACCGACTTGTCATCGAGGAAGCCGGTGTTGAAGTTGGCGCCGTCCTTGACGATCTGCCGGCCGTCGAAGATCGGGGCCAGGAAGGGGCCGCCCGAGGGCCAGTCGGCACCCCAGTGGGCGAGGAAGAAGCCCGGCTCGGTCTTGACGCTGTGGATCTTGTCCTTGTAGTCGTTGATCTCCAGGCCCTGGAGCTTGACGGTGATCCCGGCCTTCTTCAGGGCGTCCTGGATGGCGGTCGCGATCTCCGGGCTGGTCTCGAAGTCCTTGTCGTTGGAGTGCGTGAGCGTGATGGTGAGCCCGTTCTTGTAACCGGCCTCCTTCAGCAGCTCCTTGGCCTTGGCCGGGTTGCCGGACTTGCCCGCCGGGAAGAGGTCGTACGGCGTGTAGCCGAAGGACTTCTGGTTGGGCAGGTACGTCGTCGCGGGCTCGGCGAGCGACGAGCCGCCCGCCGCGTTGATCACCGACGTACGGTCGATGGCGTACGAGATCGCCTGGCGCACCTTGGGGTTGTTGAACGGCTTCACCTTCGGGTTGAAGGCGATGTAGTTGGTGTAGCCGAAGTGTCCGGTGCCGACGCGCGAAGCAAGCTCCTTGTCACCCGTCACCTTGGCGAGCTCGGCCGGGCCGAGGTTGGTGTCCGTCGTGACAGCGGTGGCGTCCGCACCCTGAGACGCGGACAGCCGCTGGTTGATCACGGACGAGTCCAGACCCGACCGTACGTCGATCTTGTCCGGGTAGGCCTTGCGCTCGGCGTCGGTCGACGCGGACCAGTACGTGTTGCGTTCCAGGGTCAGCCGCTCGCCGTCGTTCTCGTTCTTGACGACCTTGTAGGGACCCGACGAGATCGGGTGCTCCTCGTACTTGGTGCCGTTGTCCTTGGCCTTCGGCACGGGCGCGAACTGCGTCTGCGTGGCCAGGTACGGAAACTCGCCCTCGGGCTTGTTGAGGCGGAAGACGATGGTCAGGTCGTCCGGCGTCTCGATCGAGTCGAGGCCCTTCTTGTCCTTGTACGGGCCCTGGTAGTCGGCGCCGCCGATCAGCCAGTCCCTCAAGTAGGGGGCACCACCGGAGAGTTCGGCGGCGAAGGAGCGCTCGATGCCGTACTTGATGTCGGCGGAGGTGATCGGCGTGCCGTCCTCGTACTTGAGGCCCTTCTTCAGGGTGTACGTCCACACGGTCGCGTTCTTGCTCGGGCGGCCGGTGTCCGTGGCGAGGTCGGGGACGACCTCGGCGCCGGCGGCCCCGCTCTCGCGGTTGCGCGTGGTGAGCGTACGGAAGACGAGGGACGGGACGTTTCCGCCGCCGGAGGTGTAGAGCCGCGCGGGGTCGAAGTCCTCCTGCGGGTTGGCGTTCAGGACGGTGAGCGTGCCGCCCTTCTGCGGCTTGGCGTCGCCACCGGAGCTCTTGGCATCGTTGTCCTTCGGCCCGCAGGCGGCGGCGCCCGCTGCCACGACCAGGCTGACGGATGCCGCGGCCACGCGGCGCGCTATGACGGACGGATGACGCATCGGAAGACGACCTCTCGGATGGTGAGACGGATTGACGCAGAGTGAGACGGAAGAGCGCAGAGCTCGCCCAAGGCGTCAGGCGTCGAAATCCGACCGAGAGGGACCGGCAGAGTCCGGGAGAGATCCGCACGCCGGCACACGGCGGCGAACGGACAACACGGGAGAAAGCGACGCACTCGCCAGGGGCGGGCGTCAGCGACAGTGAATGTCGGCCACGCAGAGCGCGGTCACGCCGATCAGCGCCAGCTCAATGGCGGCGCGGGCGGAGACGTGACGAGGCGACATGCGGAGAAATATGAACGAACTTTCGCCGCATGTCAACGTGACCTGTGGGGCCCCTGTCAACTCCCGGGATACGGCCAGGGGTTGGCCCTGCAGTGGATCCCGTCGTGGTCGAGGAACTTGGTCTGCTGCTGCATGACGGGGGCGAGCTCGCCGTCCTTGTCGCAGGTGACGTGGCCGTATCCGAGCCGGTGGCCGACCTCGTGATTGATCAGCATCTGCCGGTACGCGTGCATTTTGTCACCGTAGGTCTTGGACCCCTGGGCCCAGCGATAAGCGTTGATCATGACCCGCTCGGTCGACGCCGAGTCGCACGACACGTTGTCCTCCGTCGTGTCGAGCCCCGACTTGGCGCACCACTTGGCGGTGGTGCCCGGACTCGCCAGCGTGATCACGAAGTCGGGCTTGCCGGAGGAGATCCGCTCGAAGGTGCGGCCGCCGCTGTGGGCCCAACTCCGGTCGTCGTTCAGGGTCTTCTGTACGGCCTGCGCGAAGAGGGCGCCGTCGAGGCCGAGGCCCTGCTCCACGTCGACGCGATAGGTGTACTTGCGGCCCTTGCCCGGCGCCTTGTCGAAGCCGAGGACCGCGTCGAACTTCCCCGACCCCATGAGCGTCGCGCCGAGCGCGTATTTCTTGGCCATCTTCTGGTCGTACGTCAGTGTCGTCGCGCCCGGTGTCCCCGACTGGGTCGGCCGGTCGTCCCCGCGCGAGGCGGGGTCGTGGGTCTCGCGGCCGTTGCCACCGGCGGACCGCGCGCTCGCGCTCGCGTCCTGCCGCCCGGTGGCGACCTGCCCGGCCACGACGACGGCCAGCACGGTGGTGACTGCGGCCGCCGCGATCCCGGTGAACGCCCGCCCCTTGACCGCCTTGCCCTTCGGCGGCTCCTCGACCTCGGGCAGCGGCTTCTCGTCAGCCTCCGCGTCCCGGTCCGTGACGGAGCCGTAGGGGTCGGTGCGGTGCGCCGCCGCGTCGCGGGGCGCGAAGACGTCGACGTCCTCGTCCGCGTCGAGGTCGAAGGCATCGACGTAGGACTGCCGGGGACCCTGCCCGGGCTCCTGGCGCTGACGGGGGATCCGGGGCCCGGGACGGCCGGACGGCACGCCGTACGGAGCGCCCTGCGGCACCCCCGGCGGCACGGCCTGCGGCCCGCCCTGCGGCGCACCGCCACCGAACTCGCCCCAGCCACCGCCGGGTTCACGCTGCTCGGGGTGACCGCCACGCGCGCGGGGGACGCCGTGCGCCGGGGTTCCGTCGGGAAAGCGAGGCACTCCGTGCGCCGGAGTCCCGTCGGGAAAGCGAGGCACTCCATGCGCCGGAGTCCCGTCGGGAAAGCGAGGCACTCCATGCGCCGGAGTTCCGTCCGGGAAACGCGGCACCCCTCGCGCGGGCGTCCCGTCGGCCATGCGCGGGACGCCGTGCGCGGGCGTCCCGTCGGGAAGCCGAGGCACACCGTGCGCCGGGGTGCCGTCCTGAAAGCGAGGCACGCCGTGCGCGGGCGTCCCGTCCGGGAAGCGGGGCACACCCTGTGCCGGAGTTCCGTCCGGCGGGCGCGGCACTCCGCGCGCCGGCATCCCGCCCTGCGGAGGCCGCGGACCCGGCGCGCCCGGAGGCGGAGTCGCCGTACGAGGAGAGGGAGCGGGTCCCGGCGCCGGCGCCCTGGCCGTGTCCTGCGCCGGGACCGCGGGTATCTCGGAGGTATCGGTCTTGCCTGTCCGCCCCCGACGGCTGTGACGTCCCACGCGCCGCCTCAGCTCCCCGCTCCGGCTGCGGACGATGAGGCCAACTCACCGGTGTCCGCGAGGAGTTCATGGAAGGCCGTGGCCACCGTCTCCGGGTACTCCATCATCGCGACGTGCCCCGCCTCCGGCAGGGACAGCAGTCGGGAGTCGCGGAAGGCGCGGGCCGCGCGCTGGGCCATGCGGTAGCCGACGAGCTGGTCGCGACCGCCGTAGATGAGCAGCGTCGGCGCGAGTACGCGCTCGGCCTGGCGCCACAGCCCGTGCTGGCCGCCCAGCGTGTACGCGTTCACCAGCCCGCGCGACGAGCGCGTCATGGCGTCCCAGAAGTACGGGAGGGCGAGCCGCCGCTCCAGCTCCTCGACCGCCTCGCGGAACGCCTCGGGCGTCACGATGCTGGGATCCCCGTAACAGAGCGCCATGACCCCGCGTACGCGCTGCTCGGCACTCCAGTCCCTGGTGAGCCTGGTGAACAGCCGCGCCACGCCCGGCACCGCGAGCAGCGCGGTCGGCCAGGCGGTGCGCTGCGCCCGGATCTCCGGGAGCGCGGGCGAGATCAGCGTGAGCGTACGGACGAGGTCGGGGCGTACGGCCGCGACGCGCGTCGTGACGGCCCCGCCGAGCGAGTTCCCGAAGAGGTGCACGGGCCCGCGCCCGGCCGCGTCGAGATAACGGATGACCGCGCGCGCGTGCCCCGTGACCGAGTAGTTCCCGTCGTCCGGCGGTGGCGAGTCCCCGAAGCCGGGCAGGTCCACGGCCTCACTGTCCACGGTCCCGTCAAGCAGCGGCATCAGCCCCGACCAGTTCTGCGAGGAACCGCCCAGGCCGTGCACGTACAACGCGGGCGGCAGCCCCTCCCGCTCCGGCGGTCTCGAACGGATCGTCAGCGTGATCCCCGGCAGCCCCACCGATCGCAACCGCTCCCCCGCCGCGACCCTGACGGCACCGACCCGCGGTGTGACAGTGGTGGCCAGCACGGGCGGCAGCTCGGTCGAAGACATGCGGCAATGTTACGAGACGATCACGCAGTGGCTCATGTGTTCGCCGTCACAGATCGCGAGCAGATGGCATAGCGCCCCGATCGGGTGTCTCCTAGGCTTCAGACGAGGGCACTCGTACGCATACAGGAGCGCACTCGCCCGCTCGGGAAGAGGAACCATGACAGTCGACCCGACAGACCCCGAGACCTTCAACGACCAGTTCCGGGAAATTCTCGACGCGGAAGCTCCGGAAGCCGCCGCCGCCGAGCAGGTCACCGAGCTGGACCCGTCGGAGGAAGTCGACCCGAAGCCGGTCGGCGACCCCGACAACGCCAACGAGGCGGACCTCGCCGAGCAGGCCAGGGTCGTAGAACTCAACGAGGACGACTACCGGTGATCAACGGGAACGCACACCGTTGATCAACGAGGGCGATCGCCCGCGACGGGACGCCGCTGATCAGGGCAGTCGGGGCGGCGTAGCGCCCATCTCATCGCGTTCGGCAGGCTTTGGGCCACTATCGCCCGCGTCCGGTCCGTGAAATTCTGCGCTCGCACCGCGCACACCAGGGTTACCGAAAAGTACGATGGCCGCGCGGCGCACACCGCATGTGGACAATTTTGGGAGGCGGCGTGACAGCCATCGAGCAGACAGAGGCGGCACGCCCGCGGGGCACTCGCCTGCCGCGCCGTGCCCGACGCAACCAGCTCCTCGGCGCCGCCCAGGAAGTTTTCGTTGCGCAGGGGTATCACTCGGCCGCCATGGACGACATCGCCGAGCGCGCGGGCGTCAGCAAGCCGGTTCTCTATCAGCACTTCCCGGGCAAGCTCGATCTGTACCTCGCCCTGCTGGACCAGCACTGCGAGTCGCTGCTCCAGGCGGTTCGGACCGCGCTCGCGTCCACCACGGACAACAAGCTGCGCGTCCGCGCGACGATGGACGCCTACTTCGCCTACGTCGAGGACGACGGCGGCGCCTTCCGGCTGGTCTTCGAGTCGGACCTGACCAACGAGCCCGCGGTCCGCGAGCGCGTCGACAAGGTGACGCACGAGTGCGCGGAGGCGATCTGCGACGTCATCGCGGAGGACACGGGTCTGTCGCGCGCCGAGTCGATGCTCCTCGCCTCCGGCCTCGGCGGCCTCGCCCAGGTGGTGGCCCGCTCCTGGCTGCACAGCGACCGCAGCGTCCCGCGCGACCAGGCGGTCCAGCTGCTGACCTCGCTGGCCTGGCGGGGCATCGCGGGTTTCCCGCTGCACGGCACGGATCACCACTGACCGCCACTTTGTTCCCATCCACTGTTCGCTCCTGGCGTTCTTGGGCGGAAGGTGTACGTCCCCTCACCGGGCTAATGTGTGCTGCGTACGGCGCGGACACACGCGCACATCACTGACCGTCGGAGGGACAAAGCCGTGGAGGTCAAGATCGGCGTGCAGCACGCGCCCCGCGAGATCGTTCTGGAGAGCGGTCAGACCCCGGAAGAGGTCGAGCGCGCGGTGTCCGAGGCGCTGTCCGGTAAGTCGCAGCTGCTGAGCCTCGTGGACGACCACGGCCGCAAGGTCCTGGTTCCGGCCGACCGCCTGGCGTATGTGGAGCTCGGTGAGCCCACGCAGCGCAAGGTGGGATTCAGCGCGCTGTAGAGCGACAGACGCAGCGAGGGGGCCCGGTGGCACTGCCACCGGGCCCCCTCGGCTTGCACAGCGGGCCCTTCGCTCGCACGGCGGCGCGGCACGCTCGCACGGCGGGGCAGCCCACTCGCACGGCGGCGCGGCCCGCCCGCACGCCGGCGGGGCCCTTCGCTCGCAGCGGGCGGGGCCCTTCGCTCACACAGATGGAGTACAGATGGGCCACAGGGGAGGATTGCATTCCGCACGTCAGGGGTAAGACCGGCTACGACCGATTTGCACCGGCCGTGCGGGAGGGACCCCCACCATGTTCTTGGAAGCGCTCGGCTCCGCGATGCTCGGTCTCGCGCTGGCATGGGCATCTGCGTACCGGCTGCCGCATCGGCTGCCGGCCCGCAGCCTGGTCCTGTCGACCGGAGTGGCCGGAGCCCTGTTCGGTGCCTTCCTGACGCACACCGCGCTGGGCGCCGGCCACTTCCTGGTGATCCTGCTCGGCGCGGCCGCGGTCTCCGCGGCCCTGCTCTCCCTGCTGCTCCGCCCGGAGGAACGCTTTCGCCGCCGCTCGGCGACCGCGTAACCCGTTCCGCAAGGCTCGTAGTAACCCGTTCCGCAAGGCTCGTAAGGGCCCCGAGCCGCGTGCTTAGGCCGCCAGCCCCAGCGCGGCCATCCGCTTCGTGTGCGCCTCGGTGATCCGCGAGAACATCCGGCCGACCTCCGCGAGGTCGAAGCCGTCCGCGACACCGCCCACGAGCATGGTCGACAGGGCGTCACGGTCGGCGACCACGCGCTGCGACTGGGACAGTGCCTCGCCCATCAGACGGCGCGCCCACAGCGCGAGCCGGCCACCCACGCGCGGGTCCGCGTCGATCGCGGCGCGCACCTTCTCGATGGCGAAGCTGGCGTGCCCGGTGTCGTCGAGGACGGCGAGGACGAGCCCGCGCGTGTCGGAGTCGAGCCGCGCGGCGACCTCCCGGTAGAAGTCGCTGGCGATCGAGTCGCCGACGTACGCCTTGACCAGGCCCTCCAGCCAGTCCGAGGGCGCCGTCTGCTTGTGGAAGCCGTCGAGCGCGGCGACGAACGGCTCCATCGCCTGCGTCGGCTCCGCGCCGATCGCCGCGAGCCGGTCCCGCAGCTGCTCGAAGTGGTGGAACTCGGCCGACGCCATCTTCGCCAGCTCCGCCTTGTCGCTCAGCGTCGGCGCCAGCTTGGCGTCCTCGGCGAGCCGCTCGAACGCCGCGAGCTCTCCGTACGCGAGCGCTCCGAGCAGGTCCACGACCGCGGCGCGGTACTGGGGGTCGGCGGAGGCCGTGTCCCAGTCCTGGGCGGCGACTCCGGTGGCCGCGGGAGCCGTGTCGTCGGCGGCCTCGGCGGGTGTGTCAGCGGCGTTGTCAGGCGTCGTCATGAAGCGCACAATAGCCCGCTCACCGCGACAGGGAAGTCCCTGGTCAATCAGTGTGACGACGACTACGTGACCAAATCGGCCATCGCATGTGCGCGATTCCAGGGTATGGTGGTAATGCGCCCGGCGAGTATTCGACGGGCCGCACGAATGAGGATGCCCGGTCGGTGGCCCGATCGGCTCCGACCCGACAGCCCTCCTCGTCCGTACGGCACATTGCGTACTGACGATACGGAGGGACCCTCAGCGGTACGAGCGCTCGAGCGTTGGCAGTGGTCCCATGCCACTCGGCCCGCCCGACAGGCGGCCGACGTCCCCGGCACGGTCCCGACACGACCCCCCGCGCTCGCCTCGCACCGCATACACAGAAGAGGCAGCACCCTGACTACGACTTTCCGCGATCTCGGCATCCTTCCCGAGACGGCCGAGGCCCTTGAGGCCGTCGGCATCATCAACCCGTTCCCCATTCAAGAGATGACGCTCCCCGTTGCCCTGTCCGGCAGCGACGTCATCGGCCAGGCCAAGACCGGCACCGGCAAGACGCTGGGCTTCGGCCTTCCGCTTCTGGAGCGCGTCACCGTCCCCGCGGACGTCGAGGCGGGCCGGGCCCAGCCCGAGCAGCTCACCGACGCCCCGCAGGCCCTCGTCGTCGTCCCGACGCGCGAGCTGTGCACGCAGGTCACCAACGACCTGCTGACCGCTGGCAAGGTCCGCAACGTACGCGTTCTCGCCATTTACGGCGGCCGGGCGTACGAGCCGCAGGTCGAGGCCCTCAAGAAGGGCGTCGACGTCATCGTCGGCACCCCCGGGCGGCTGCTGGACCTCGCGGGCCAGAAGAAGCTCAACCTCAAGCACATCAAGGCGCTCGTCCTCGACGAGGCCGACGAGATGCTCGACCTGGGCTTCCTGCCCGACGTCGAGAAGATCATGAACATGCTGCCGGCCCGCCGTCAGACGATGCTGTTCTCGGCGACCATGCCGGGCGCGGTCATCGGCCTCGCGCGCCGCTACATGTCGCAGCCCACGCACATCCGCGCCACCGCGCCGGACGACGAGGGCGCGACGGTCCGCAACACCGCGCAGTTCGTGTACCGCGCGCACAACATGGACAAGCCCGAGATGGTCGCGCGCATACTGCAGGCCGACGGCCGCGGTCTCGCGATGGTCTTCTGCCGCACCAAGCGGACGGCGGCGGACCTCGCCGACCAGCTGCAGCAGCGCGGCTTCGCCTCCGGCGCGGTCCACGGCGACCTCGGCCAGGGCGCCCGCGAGCAGGCGCTGCGCGCCTTCCGCAACGGCAAGGTCGACGTCCTCGTCTGCACCGACGTCGCCGCGCGCGGAATCGACGTCGAGGGCGTCACGCACGTCATCAACTACCAGTCCCCCGAGGACGAGAAGACGTACCTGCACCGCATCGGCCGTACGGGCCGCGCGGGCGCGTCCGGTACGGCGATCACGCTGGTCGACTGGGACGACATCCCGCGCTGGCAGCTCATCAACAAGGCGCTGGACCTCGGCTTCACCGACCCGCCCGAGACGTACTCCACGTCCCCGCACCTCTTCGAGGAGCTGGGCATCCCGGCCGGCACCAAGGGTGTCCTGCCGCGTTCCGAGCGCACCCGCGCCGGGCTCGCGGCCGAGGAGGTCGAGGACCTCGGCGAGACCGGTGGGCGCGGCCCGCGCGGTCGCGGTGGCCGCGGGGATCGCAATGATCGTGGTGACCGCTCCTCGGCGCCGTCCGCCGAGCGCGAGCGCGCGCCGCGTCGTCGCCGTCGTACGCGCAACGGCGCGGCGCTGGAGGAGACGTCCGCGTCTCCGGTTCCTGAGGCGACGACCGAGTCAGCTTCCGCCGAGGCCAACGAGGCCGTCGAGCCCCGTACGCCGCGGCGTCGTCGCCGTACCCGCGCCGGGGCGGTGTCGGAGGCGGTCGCGTCGGTGACCTCGGTGGACGAGGCCGCGGAGACCGCCGTGGCGACGGCCGAGGGCGTCGTCGACGAGCCGGCCAAGCCGCGCCGTCGTCGGACCCGCAAGACGGCGGAGCCGGTCGAGACGGCGCAGTCCGTGGAGACCGTGGAGACGGCTCCGGCCGTCGCGGTCGAGACCGTCGCTGCGGATGTCGCCGAGACTCCGGCCAAGCCGCGTCGTCGTACTCGCAAGGCCGCGGAGGCTGTTGTCGACACGGTCGAGGCCGTGTCGGAGGCCGCGGAGGCCGTGGCCAAGCCCGTGCGTCGGCGGACTCGCAAGGCCGCGGAGGCTGTTGTCGACACGGTCGAGGCCGTGTCCGAGGTCGCGGCCGAGGCGGAGGCCAAGCCGCGCCGTACGCGCGCCAAGGCCGCCGCTGCCGTGGACACCGCCGAGGCCGTCGAAGCCAAGCCCGTGCGTCGCCGCACCCGCAAGGCCCTCGACGCCGAGATTCCCGCTCAGGCGGCTGCCGAGGACGCCGAGGCCAAGCCTGCGCGTCGCCGCACCCGCAAGGCCGCGGAGACTGCCGTCGAGACCGCTGAGGGTATTGCTGAGGCTCCGGCCAAGGCGCGGCGGACTCGCAAGGCCGCGGTCGCCGTCGACGACGGAGCCGAGGTCGCGGCCGAGGCGGAGGCCAAGCCGCGCCGTACGCGCGCCAAGGCCGCCGCTGCCGTGGACACCGCCGAGGCCGTCGAAGCCAAGCCCGTGCGTCGCCGCACCCGCAAGGCCCTCGACGTCGAGATTCCCGCTCAGGCGGCTGCCGAGGACACCGAGGCCAAGCCTGCGCGTCGCCGCACCCGCAAGGCCGCGGCTGCCGCGGAGTCCACGGAGAGCTGATCCTCTGTTTGATGGCCCGGTCCCGCCTTTCGGTGGGGCCGGGCCATTGGTTTTTCGCCCCCTCCGCCCCTACCCGTCCCGTACCTGGGGGGCTTCGCCCCCAGACCCCCCTGGGTTGTTCTTTTGGTGCGGGTGCGTGGGGGCTTGTCGCGCAGTTCCCCGCGCCCCTGACGGGGCGCAAAAACCACCCCCCTGCACCCACCCACGGAGCGCTCCCCAAGTCCGCCCGATAGCCTCGGGGGCATGAGCAGGCCGCCCAGCTTCATCCCGCCCGCCGGAGTCCGTGCCTACCGGCTCCCCACCGCCCGCGGTGAGTTCGCCGTGCTCGATGCCGCACCGCAGGGGCACCCAAAGGGAACCGCCCTCCTGCTGCCGGGGTTCACCGGGAGCAAGGAGGACTTCATCGCGCTGCATGAGCCGTTGGCGCGGGAGGGGTACCGGACGGTCGCCGTGGACGGGCGCGGGCAGTTCGAGACCGAGGGGCCCAAGGACGACGAATCGGCCTATGCGCAGAGCGAGTTGGCGTGGGACGTGCTCGCACAGACCGCCGCCCTCGGCACACCCGTGCACCTCGTGGGGCACTCCCTGGGCGGCCAGATCTCCCGGGCGGCGGTGCTCCTGGACTCCACCCCCTTTCTGTCGCTGACGCTCATGTCCTCGGGCCCCGCCCAGATCTCCGTCTCCCAGCAGCAGCGCGTCAAGCTGCTGCGCGACGCGCTCGCCGTGATGAGCATGGCCGAGGTGTGGGAGGCGATGCGGTCGATGGAGCCGCCCGAGGAGACCGACGCCGGCGGGCTCGACTCGGGGCTCGACGACCTCGCCGACCTGCGGCGCCGCTGGCTGGCCAACAGCCCCGCGCAGCTCATAGCCACGGGCCGCCAGCTGTGCACCGAACCCGATCGCGTCGCCGAACTGGCCGCCGTCCCGCTGCCGAAGCACGTGCTCTCCGGCGCGCTCGACGACACCTGGCCGATCGCCCTGTTGGACGAGATGGCCGTACGGCTCCAGGCCAAGCGCACGGTCGTACCGGGAGCGGAGCACTCCCCCAACACGGACAACCCGCCGGAGACGGCGCGCGCCCTGCTCGAGTTCTGGAACGAGAGTCAGTAGCGAGAATCAGTGGCCCAGAAGCGGTGACGAGCACCGTGACGGCCGCCAGGCAACTAGTACTGCGCCTGCAAGTGCTCCCAGAAGCCGTCCCGGAGCCCGCGGCGCAAGTCCGCCTGTCCGCGCAGGGAGTACTGGAGCAGCCCCTCGGCCTCGACCAGCAGATCCTGGTCGACCGAGCCGGGGAGGTAGGGGTGCCCGGGCAGCAGCTCCGCCAGTGACTCCCGGCCCCGCGCGGCCAGCCACTTCGCGGCGACCTGCGCGCCCACGAAGCGCACGTCCTCGCGGGTGGGACGGCTCGCCGCCGTCGCGTCGTACGACAGAGCCGTGCGCCGTGACACGTACGGCTTGAAGAAGTCGAGGTCGAAGGTCCGCTGGCTGTCGACCTCCCAGAGCAGTGGCTCGGCCTGGTTGCGGCCCTCGGGCGCCTCGATGCCCCACAGGTGGACCCGAGCCCCGTACCCCTGCGCCGCCTCGACCGCCGACACCAGGTCCTCGTCGCCGCCGAGCAGCGCGGCGTCGCTGATGGCGCGGTGCCGGGCGAGGGACTCCAGGTCGGACCTGATGAGTGAATCGACGCCTTTTTGTTGATTGTTGGCGTTGAGGTTGCCCAACCGCACTTTCACGTCGGGGAGTTCGGCGATCGCCTGCTGTTCCGCGGTGTGGATGCGGCGTCGCGCGCCGTCGTACCAGTAGACGCGCAACAGCCTGCTGTCCGCGAAGATCGTGCGGGCCCGGTCGATGAGCGCCTCGATGAGGCCTTCGGTGTCCAGATCGAAGGAGCGGCGGTCCTCCGTCCCGGCGACGAGCCGCCCCGCGGCCGCGTACAGGTATCCGGCGTCGACGAAGATCGCGTGGGTCGAGGGCGTCTTCGCCACCTCGGCGAGCATGCGCTGCAGCAGCTCGTTCGTGCGGTCGATGCGGGCGCCGAGCGCCGCGAGGTCGTCGTTCATCGCCTTCATTGTCCCGGCGGTCACGCTGCGAACACAACTGGCCCCGTTCAGTCTCCGCCATACCGCTTACCAGTCGGTAATTAGGTTCTCGAAAAATTTCCTTAGCGTAGGGAATGTTTGTAACACGCACCCCGTTGACTACGAATGGAAGCGAAGGCACCGACGCCTCGCGCGCCACTCACCAGTAGTTCTCCGCAGGAGGATGACCAGACGAAGGGAGAAGCCCATGCGCTTCGAAATCATGCGACTCGACGACGTCGACGGCACGCCCGTGGACAGCACCGTTGTAGACGCCGCCTCCGTCAACCGGATCGTTCAGCAAGCCGCTGCCATCGGGCAGCGACTGTGGATCCGCCCGGCCGACTCGTCCGCCTCGTAACAGCGCGGACGCACTTTTCGGACTGACACACTTTCGGACTGACGCGTTTTTCAGACTTCAGAGCCCCGCACGGCAAAGGATGCCGTGCGGGGCTCTGCGTGTGCGTGGGGCCGTTCGGCTCAGGCGCTCTGAATCACCTGCATGACGCCGTTGATGATCTGCTGCACCGCGATCGCGGAGAGCATCATGCCCGCGAGCCGGGTCACCAGCACGACACCGCCGTCCTTGATGACGCGGATGATCAGCAGTGAGTAACGCATGACCAGCCACAGCACCACGTGGATGGCGAGGATCGCGGTCCACACCGACACCTGGGTGGCGACCGTGTCGGCCTTCTGCACCGCCAGGATCACGGAGACGATCGCACCCGGGCCGGCGAGCAGCGGCATACCCAGCGGCACGAGGGCGACGTTCACGTCCTTGGTCTGCTGGGGCTCGTCCGTCTTGCCGGTCAGCAGGTCCAGGGCGATCAGCAGGAGCAGCAGCCCGCCCGCGATCATCAGCGCGGGCACGGAGACGTGCAGGTAGTCCAGGATCTGGTGGCCGAGCAGTCCGAACACCGCGATCACGCCACCCGCCACACAGACGGCCTGGAAGGCCATCCGCTTCTGCACCTTGGCGGGGCGCCCGGCGGTCAGCGCGAGGAAGATCGGGGTGATCCCGGGGGGATCCATGATGACGAAGAGGGTGAGGAAGAGGGAGCCGAAGACGGCGACGTCGAACACAGGTGAGGCCTTGCGAGGGTGATGAAAGCAGGACGGCAGCAGGGCAGGAGGCAGTACGTGCCCTGCTGCTACCGCTGTGGGCGATCGTTCCGCGGGGCGATGGGGGTCCCCCCGCTCGAGCGAAGCCGAGAGTGGGGGAGGGTGGGCACAGCCGACAGCGCCGGGTGCCTGAGAACAGAGTCAGAAGTCAGAAGCGTGAGCCTCAGGCCCCGCCGGTACCGGGCACCGGAAACGCCCCGGTAGCCCGCCGAGTGATCTCCCCGTACACCTCGGGGTCGGTCGTGAACTCCCCGAGCACACACGTCTTCCGGCTGCCGTGGTAGTCGGACGACCCCGTGGTGAGCAGCCCCAGCTCGGCCGCGAGCCCGCGCAACCGCGCCCGGGTCGCCGGCTCGTGGTCCATGTGGTCGACCTCGATGCCGTCGAGCCCCGCCGTGGTCAGTTCCGCTATCGCGGACTCCGGCACGGTCCGGCCCCGCTTGGCGGCGGCCGGGTGCGCGAAGACGGCGACGCCGCCCGCGCCCTTGATGAGCCGGATCGCCTCGAACGGGTCGGTCTCGTGCTTGGGGACGTAGGCGCGGCCGCCGTCGGCCAGCCACTCCTCGGTGAAGGCGTCGGAGACGCTGTCCACGACACCCAGCTCGACCAGCGCGGACGCGACGTGCGGCCGCCCCACGGAGCCGTCGCCCGCGATGCGCGCCACCTGCTCCCAGGTGATCGGCACACCGAGCTCCTGGAGCTTGGCGATCATCGCCTGGGCGCGCGGCACGCGGTCGTCCCGCACCAGCTCGCGCTCGGCGAGCAGCGCGGGCTCCTCGGGGTCGAACAGGTAGGCCAGCATGTGCATGCTGATGCCGTCGATGCGGCAGGAGAGCTCGGCGCCGGTGACGAGGGTGAGCCCCTCGGGCAGCGCTGCGATCGCCTCGGCGTATCCGCGGGTGGTGTCGTGGTCGGTCAGCGCGACGACGTCCAGTCCGGCGGCGGCCGCGTTCCGCACCAGCTCGGCCGGGGTGTCCGTGCCGTCGGAAGCGGTGGAGTGGGTGTGCAGATCGATGCGCACGACGTGACTCCAGGCGGTGACGGGACGGGTGGGGACGCTCAAGGATAACGGGAATCCGAGGGTCCCCTGTCACACCCTCTCCTGCGGAGCACCCCCTACGAGATTCCTGTGAGGGGTCTCCGCGTTCCCGTGCGGGCCTCCGCGCCCGGCATCACACGCCTACGGTTCCAGGATCCGCGGCGACAACGCCCCGCACGGCAGCAGATCCATCTCCGCCCCGGCGTCCCGCAGATCCGTCAGCACCAGCTCGTCGTACATCAGCAGGCCCGACTGCTCGGGCCACACCACCGCCCACAGCCACAGTCCGCGCGCCTCTCCCGCGAAGACGGCACGGTCGTCGGGGGTGCTGGAGACATGCCAGAGCGGGGTCGGGCGGCCGGCCGCGAGGACCTTCACCTGGGGCGGTTTCTCGACACTCATGTACGGGCCGGGGTCGGGCCCGTCGATGCCGGCGCACCGCGCGCCGAGGCCGACGCCGAGTTCCTCGGCGACGAGCAGCAGCTCCCCTATGCCGCCGAGCGGGCCGGGGCCCGAGCAGGCGACGGCGGTCGCGCGCCCGCCGCTGCGGTCGTCACCGGCGAACGTCGCACCGGTGAACAGCCACCCGACGGGCAGCGGCCACGGCATCCACACGGGTACCCGTGCGTGGTGCACGACCACGCCGAGGGCCTCGACGCTGGGCGGGATCACGGGCTGCAGTGGATGCACGCTGCCGTGCACATCGCACTGCCAGGAGTCGGCAAAGAGGCCGGGAGCCCTGACCCGGCCACCACACTTCGGGCAACTGGGTTCGCCCCTCATAGGGCCCAACGGTCCTCCCCGTCCCTCGCCGCGTCAAGGACGATCACCCGTCCGGCGTGTGCCTGTCATGGCGGATCACATCCGGAAAAGTAGATGTAGCTTGCATTAATTAGCTCCTCTAACTTATTATGTGTATACGACAACGATCTCGGTCGCACACAGCAGTCGCAGTGAAGGAGCGAGCATGATCAGCAGCACCGGAGGCCCCGCGGAGGGGGACACACTCGACGCGGGTGCGGGCAGCATCCTGCGTCAGCCGAAGGCCGTCTGGGCGACCGCGGGGGCATCCGTCGTCGCGTTCATGGGCATCGGGCTCGTCGACCCGATCCTGCCGTCCATCGCCAAGGGCCTGGACGCCACGCCCAGCCAGGTGTCGCTGCTGTTCACCTCGTACTTCCTGATCACCGCCGTCGCGATGCTGGTGACCGGCTTCGTCTCCAGCCGCATCGGCGGCAAGAAGACCCTGCTGCTCGGCCTCGCGCTCGTCGTGGTCTTCGCGGGCCTCGCGGGCACGTCCGGGTCGGTCGGCGAACTCGTCGCGTTCCGGGCGGGCTGGGGCCTCGGCAACGCCCTGTTCGTGTCCACCGCCCTCGCCGTCATCGTCGGCGCCGCGGCCGGCGGAAGCGCGGCCGCGATCCTGCTGTACGAGTCCGCCCTGGGCCTCGGCATGGCGTGCGGACCCCTGCTCGGCGCGCTGCTCGGTGACGCCAGCTGGCGCTACCCGTTCTTCGGCACCGCGTTCCTGATGGCGGTCGGCTTCCTGTGCATCACGGCGTTCCTGAAGGAGCAGCCGAAGCCCGCGAGGAAGACATCCCTGCTCGACCCGATCAAGGCGCTCGGCCACGGCGGCCTCGCCTCGGCGGCCGTCTCCGCGTTCTTCTACAACTACACGTTCTTCACCGTGCTGGCCTTCACGCCGTTCGTGCTGAACATGACCCCGTACAAGTCCGGCGCGGTGTTCTTCTGCTGGGGCGTCCTGCTCGCCGTCTTCTCGGTCGTCGTGGCGCCGCGCATGCAGCAGCGGTTCGGCTCGCTGAAGGTGCTGGGCGCCTCGCTGGTGCTGCTCGCCGCCGACGTGCTCGTGCTCGGATACGGCGACCACACCACCGCCATCGTCTGCACGATCCTGTCCGGCGCCTTCATCGGAGTGAACAACACGGTCTACACGGAGCTGGCCCTGGGCGTCTCGGACGCGCCGCGCCCGGTGGCGAGCGCCGGCTACAACTTCGTGCGCTGGTTCGCGGCGGCCGCGGCGCCGTACTTCGCGCCGAAGATCGAGGAGTGGAGCGACATCCACATCCCGTTCGTCGTCGCGGCGGTCACCGCGGTGGTCGGCGCCGTCGTCGTCCTCGTACGCCGGAACGCGCTCACGCACGAGGCGGAGGAGCTTCAGCCGAGGCACGCGACCGAGGACAGAGTCACCGTCTTCGCCAACTGACCGACTCCGGCCAGGGTCTGACCGGGGCTCAGGGAGTGAGATGGCCCACTCGGCGCCCGGGACCGGCTCAGTCCAGCGGAACGGACCTGCGCAGCGGATCGCGCAGGTCCGTTCCGCCGTTCAGCCAGCGCTCCTGGAGGGCACCCGCGCCGTGCACGCGCTTCCACGCGGCCTCGTTCGGCGTCATCGGGAGCAGCGGCAGGAAACGTACGGGGTCGGCGGGCGCGTCCAGTTCCAGGTCCTCGATCAGACCGCCGGACTCCGCGACCAGGACGGAGCTGAACGGCGCGCCGGGCCACAGGGGTTCGCCCACGTCGAGCGAGGCGCCCGGCGCCACCACCAACCCCTCGACCTGCGGGGACGCGGCGAGCACGGCGAGCGGGCGGAGCACCTTGTCGGTGTCGGCGCCGCCCGCGCGCACCGACAGGATCAGCTCGGCGCGGGGGCCCTTCACCGGGTCGGCGAGGACCGCCGTGGGGTCCGCCATCGGCTGGGCCGACATGCCGAGCGTCGCGTAGCGGACGATGTCACCCTCGGTGAAGCGCAGCACTTCGATGCGGTCGGTGCCGAGGAAGGTGACAGCGGCCCGCGCGTCGGGTTCGCCCAGCGCAGTGCGCAAACGGGCCTCGACCAGAGGAAGAACATCAGCCATGCGCCGAGCATAGGCCGCGTCAATTCCGCTGGGGCGCACCGGACCCCGCGGTCAACAACGGGCAAAGCGGCGCGTTGACGCTTCAGTGCGCTGATAGTCTTGGCCGCTGGTCGGGGCAGCACGCAGAAGCGTCGCTCTCGAGCTCCGACACACTGAGACTGATCTGACTCCCCCACGGCGGGAGACAGACTCCCCTTCGGGGGATGGATCGTCCCTCACGGGGGACCGACCGGAGGAGGTGGGGCTGCAATGGACCGAAGTCGACCGTGCAGTACCACCCGCTCTTCCGGTCGCTGAGTTCCGTAGCTGGTTCCGCTGGTTTCCCAGCTCTGCTGGCTGCTGCCTCCTGCAAACGTGTGCATACGTGTCAGCGTTGTCCGGTGCACCACGGAAGAGCGCTTCGTTCCCGCCTGATCTGTCTGATCTGAATCAGTAGCGAAGCTGCCACCGCGACGGTGCGGTGCTCCCCGCTTTGTGGACGTGCCAAACATCCGCAGTCAGGACGTCCCCATTCCGGGTAGTTTCAACCGTCGCCGGCCGCCTCCGTTGCGAAGGAGCCTGCCATGTCGATGATCCGTGACCTGCGTGCCGCGGTCCGCCCCCGTCCCTCGCTGCGCAAGGACAGCGGCTCGTACGACACCACCCGCGACCCCGCGACCCCGTCGGCCGTGGTCGACTGCGCCGTCTACCGCGACGGCGCCCGCGTCGAGAGCCGCGAGCCGCTGACGCCGCACGAGGCGATGCGCCAGGTGCACCGTGACGGCGGCTTCGTGTGGATCGGTCTGCACGAGCCGACCGAGGCCGAATTCGCGGGCATCGCCCGGGAATTCGGGCTGCACCCGCTGGCCGTCGAGGACGCCGTCCAGGCCCACCAACGCCCCAAGCTGGAGCGCTACGACGACTCCCTCTTCACCGTCTTCAAGACCATCCACTACGTCGAGCACGACCAACTGACCGCCACCAGCGAGATCGTGGAGACCGGCGAGGTCATGTGCTTCACCGGACGGGACTTCTTCATCACCGTCCGGCACGGCGGGCAGGGCTCGTTGCGGGCGCTGCGGCACCGGCTCCAGGACGACCCGGAGCTGCTCGCCAAGGGCCCCTCCGCCGTGCTGCACGCGATCGCCGACCACGTCGTCGACGGGTACATCGCGGTCGCGGACGCGGTGCAGGACGACATCGACGAGGTCGAGACCGAGGTGTTCTCTCCCGGCCGCAAGGGCACGCCGCGCGGTACGGACGCCGGGCAGATCTACCAACTCAAGCGAGAGGTGCTGGAGTTCAAGCGGGCGGTGTCGCCGCTGCTGCGCCCCATGCAGCTGCTGAGCGAGCGGCCGATGCGGCTGATCGACCCGGACATCCAGAAGTACTTCCGGGACGTCGCCGACCACCTCGCCCGGGTGCAGGAGCAGGTCCTCGGATTCGACGAGCTGCTCAACTCGATCCTCCAGGCCAATCTCGCCCAGGCCTCCGTCGCGCAGAACGAGGACATGCGCAAGATCACGTCCTGGGCCGCGATCATCGCCGTACCGACGATGGTCTGTGGCGTCTACGGCATGAACTTCGAGCACATGCCGGAGCTGCACTGGCGGTACGGCTACCCGGTGGTCATGGGCATCACGGTCGGCCTCTGCCTCTCGATCCACCGCATCCTCAAGCGCAACGGCTGGCTGTGAATCCGGGCTGGATAGTCTTGGCCCCATGACGGAAGAGCTGCTCGACCAGGCCCTCGTCGAGGAGGCCACCAAGAAGTCCGGGCTGATCTGGGTGCGGGGTGGCGGCGAACCGACGCCCCAGGCCCAGGGGCACGAGGTGCCCTCGCGCGCCCTGTGGCACGTGTGGCACGACGGCGCGGCCTGTCTGGTCGGCGACGGGCCCGGCGAGCAGCCGCTGCCGGGCCTGGTCGACGGGGGCGACGCGATCGTCACCGTACGCAGCAAGGACAAGGGCGGACGTCTCGTCTCCTGGTCCGCGAAAGTCGTGGAGCTGACCCCCGCTTCTCCGGAGTGGGAGGCCGCCGTCGCCGAGCTCAAGGGCAAGCGCCTGAACGCCCCCGACGGTGAGGCCATGCCCGCGCGCTGGGCCCGCGAGTGCCGGGTGCTGCGCCTGGAGCCCTCGGGCGGCACCGCCGAGCTGCCCGACGGCTCGCTCGCCGAGCGGCCACTGCCGACGCCGGCGACCACACGCCAGCCGATCCCGGCGGGCCTCCCCCGCCTCCTCCTCAAGAAGCGCAAGCGCCTCTAGGGCCGCCGACTACGACGTGGGCAGCTGCCGCCCGTAGTCCACGGTCTCCTTCTTCGAGGGCTCCTCCAGGGCGAAGTCCTTGCCCCAGTCGGTGAGACGAAGGGTGCCCGCGTTGCCCGCGCGGACCAGCAGGAGGGGGTACGGGGTTCCTTTCAGGGAGACGTCGAGGGAGCCGCCGGAGCCCTTGTCGCCGGTGATGCGGATGGTGCGGATGCCGGACTGCTCGTGGTGGCCGTCCGTGGCGAGCGCGCCGTGCAGGGTGAGCAGACCGTCGAGGAGGACGTCCTTGTCGGTGAAGCCGCTGAACCGCTTGTAGGCGGGGTCGCCGGTCGGCACCTTCACGTACATGCCCTCCAGCTTCTTGGCCGCGGCGGTGTCGGCGGAGGTGTTGTCGCTCTTGCCGTCCTGGTGGGTCCAGAACTCCGCGTCGGCCTTGAGGAAGAGGTGCTCCCCGACCCGCAGCAGCCGGAAGCTCGCCCCCTTCGAGGTGACGGAGCCGGTGCCGCCGTCGGCCTTGAGACGCATGTCGAGGGTGTACGTCGTCCCGTTGCTGACGACGGTTCCGGAGAGCCGTACGGTGGCCGCGGTCTCGGCCGCCTTCTTCGTCTTCGACTGGATGGTGGCGGCGGGCAGCTTGCCCACCCCGTTGGTGCCCGCATCGGGGTCCTCACTACCGCACCCCGTCAGGCCCGTCCCCGTCACGACCAGTGCGCACATCGCGCTCACCAGTGCGGCCCTACGGGTTCGGCCCTGGAGAATTGCAGTCACAGGTGGGGCTGCCTTTCGTGCGGGGGTCCTTGGCGCAGTACGGCAGCGTACCGGTGCCACCGGCGCCCGGCGGAGGCAGTCCGTCCGGACCGCTCACCAGGGCGTATCCGACCGGGACGGGCTAGCCTGAAGCCCACCCGAGCGGACAGAGCGGGACAGAACGCGCGTAGGAGCGCGCGCACGGAGAGTCGTACAGAAACGCCCACATGAGCGCGTACGAGGAGAAGGAGGCGCGGGCATGGCCGCAGGCGCCCCCCGGATCTTCGTCTCGCACCTCGCCGGTGTCGCCGTCTTCGACCCGAACGGCGACCAGGTGGGCCGGGTGCGGGACCTCGTCGCCATGCTGCGCGTCGGACGGCGACCGCCCCGGCTGCTCGGCCTCGTCGTCGAGCTGTCCACGCGGCGGCTCATCTTCCTGCCCATGACCCGGGTGATCGGCATCGAGTCCGGCCAGGTCATCACCACTGGCGTCCTCAACGTACGCCGCTTCGAGCAGCGGCCCACCGAACGGCTCGTCTTCGGCGAACTGCTCGACCGGCGCGTACGCCTCGTCGACAGCGACGAGGAGGTGACCGTGCTCGACGTGGCGATCCAGCATCTGCCGGCCCGCAGGGACTGGGAGATCGACCGGGTCTTCGTGCGCAAGGGACGCAGCGGGGCCTTCCGGCGTACCAAGGGCGAGACGCTGACCGTCGAGTGGTCCGCCGTCACCGGGTTCTCGCTGGAGGAGCACGGACAGGGCGCCGAGAGCCTGCTCGCCACCTTCGAGCAGCTGCGCCCGGCCGACCTCGCCAACGTCCTGCACCATCTGTCTCCGAAGCGGCGCGGGGAGGTGGCCGCCGCGCTGGACGACGACCGGCTCGCCGACGTGCTCGAAGAGCTCCCCGAGGACGATCAGATCGAGATCCTCAGCAAGCTCAAGGAGGAGCGCGCGGCCGACGTCCTGGAGGCGATGGACCCGGACGACGCGGCCGACCTGCTCGGCGAACTGCCCACCGAGGACGTGGAGCGGCTGCTGAAGCTGATGCAGCCGGACGAGGCGGCCGACGTACGGCGGCTGATGGCGTACGAGGAGAAGACCGCCGGCGGGCTCATGACGACCGAGCCGATCGTGCTGCGGCCCGACGCGACGGTCGCCGACGCGCTCGCCCGGGTCCGCAACCCCGACCTCTCCCCCGCGCTCGCCGCCCAGGTGTACGTGTGCCGCCCGCCGGACGAGACGCCGACCGGCAAGTATCTGGGCACGGTGCACTTCCAGCGGCTGCTCCGCGACCCGCCGTACACCCTGGTCAGCGCGCTCGTCGACGACGATCTGCAGACGCTGGACCCGGACGCCGCGCTGCCCATCGTGGCCGGCTTCTTCGCGACGTACGACATGGTCGCGGCGCCCGTCGTCGACGAAAGCGGCTCGCTGCTCGGCGCGGTGACCGTGGACGACGTACTGGACCACATGCTGCCCGAGGACTGGCGCGAGACCGAGTTCCACCTCGAGGAGGAGGAACCCGATGGCGCCTGAACGAGAGACCCGCGAACGCACCGCCTCCGGGGCGACCGCGGCCACCCGGCCGCGCACCCGGCTCGACCAGCCGAAGCAGCCGCGGCGCAGACTGCTGCCCGAGTGGGACCCGGAGGCCTTCGGACGGCTCTCGGAGCGCATCGCGCGCTTCCTCGGCACCGGACGGTTCATCGTCTGGATGACCGTCGTCATCATCCTGTGGGTAGTGTGGAACGTCTCCGCGCCGGGCGGCCTGCGCTTCGACAACTACCCGTTCATCTTCCTGACGCTGATGCTGTCGCTGCAGGCCTCGTACGCGGCCCCGCTCATCCTGCTCGCACAGAACCGCCAGGCCGACCGCGACCGGGTCAACCTCGAACAGGACCGCAAGCAGAACGAGCGGTCCATCGCGGACACCGAGTACCTCACCCGAGAGATCGCCTCACTGCGCGTGGGCCTCGGTGAGGTCGCCACCCGCGACTGGATCCGCTCCGAACTCCAGGACCTGATCAAGGAGCTGGATGAGCACCGGGTCGACGGCCATGTCGTATTCCCGGCGGAACGGTCGCACGGACGTGACGTAGACGACCGGTGACGGGGCTTCGGGGCCCTGGGCCCGTCGCCGTACCATCGTCCTTATGGCTACGGAAGACTCGGTGCGCGAAGCACTGGCGACGGTGAACGACCCCGAGATCCAGCGACCCATCACCGAGCTGGGGATGGTCAAATCGGTGGAGATCGGTGCGGATGGTGCGGTCGCGGTGACCGTCTATCTGACCGTCTCCGGCTGCCCGATGCGCGAGACCATCACGAAGAACGTGACGGAGGCGGTCTCGGCGGTCGAGGGCGTCACGCGCGTCGACGTGACCCTGGACGTGATGAGCGACGAGCAGCGCCGCGAGCTGACGTCCGCGCTGCGTGGCGGGCAGGCCGAGCGTGAGGTCCCCTTCGCCAAGCCCGGCTCGCTGACCCGTGTGTACGCGGTCGCCTCCGGCAAGGGCGGCGTCGGCAAGTCCTCGGTGACGGTGAACCTGGCAGCGGCGATGGCGGCCGACGGCCTCAAGGTCGGTGTCGTCGACGCCGACATCTACGGCCACTCGGTGCCCCGGATGCTCGGCGCGGACGGCCGTCCGACCCAGGTCGAGAACATGATCATGCCGCCGTCCGCGCACGGCGTGAAGGTCATCTCGATCGGCATGTTCACCCCCGGCAACGCACCCGTCGTATGGCGCGGCCCGATGCTGCACCGAGCCCTTCAGCAGTTCCTGGCGGACGTCTTCTGGGGCGACCTGGACGTCCTCCTCCTCGACCTCCCGCCCGGCACGGGCGACATCGCGATCTCGGTGGCCCAGCTGGTCCCGAACGCGGAGATCCTGGTGGTCACCACCCCGCAGCAGGCCGCCGCCGAGGTCGCCGAGCGGGCCGGCTCCATCGCCGTCCAGACCCATCAGAAGATCGTCGGCGTCGTCGAGAACATGTCGGGCCTGCCCTGCCCGCACTGCGGCGAGATGGTCGACGTCTTCGGCACGGGCGGCGGCCAGTCGGTCGCCGACGGCCTGACCCGCACCACCGGCGCGACCGTCCCGGTCCTCGGCTCCATCCCCATCGACGTCCGCCTCCGCGAGGGCGGCGACGAGGGCAAGCCGGTCGTCCTCACGGACCCCGACTCTCCGGCCGGCTCCGCCCTGCGCGCGATCGCGGGCAAGCTGGGCGGCCGCCAGCGGGGCCTGTCCGGGATGTCGCTGGGCATCACCCCGAGGAACAAGTTCTAGGAGCGCCCCGTAAGGGGCGCGGGGAACTGCGCGACCAGCCACGACGGAACCCGCAGTCGGCGAACGATCCGCAGTAATCCAATTCCATACGGGGAAGGGGGCGCCGTCCATCAGGACGGCGCCCCCTTCCCCGTAACCCCGCCGGCTAGGCGTACGCGCCGATGTCCTTGATCATGGCGAACCCCAGCCCGTACGCACTCATCCCCCGTCCGTACGCCCCCACATGCACACCCTCCTGAGTGGACCCCGCAAGCACCCACCCGAACTCGGACTCGCGGTAGTGGAAGGACGTCGGAACCCCGTCCACGGGGAGCGACAGCGAGGACCAGTCCGGTCCCTCGAGGTCGTCCGCGAGGACCCACGCCGTCTCGGTCTGCTGGTCCAGCCAGTCGTCCCGCAAGGTGTGGTCCATCTGCCCGGGCCAGGTGAAGGACAGCAGCCCCACACCGGCCAGCCAGGCCGCGGAGGACACCGAGGTGGCCTCCAACAGGCCCGTACCGTCCGCGCTGCGGCGTACGGGGCTGGCCGCGACGGTGACCACCACCGCGAAGCGCTCCTTGTCCTCGGTCGACTCGGCGCGCACCGTGGGCTCGTCGCCGTGCCCGATCGAACCGTGCTCGACGGCCCCGTCCGCCGAGGTACCCACCTGCATCAGCCAGCGCGGCCCCGTGAAGGCCTCGTCGAGGCCGTACCACGGGAAGGGCGCCAGCAGGTAGCCGTCGACCGTACGCCGGGCGGAGGGGACCTGTTGTCCGCCCTCCGCGGCCGGCGCCTGCGCGCCTACCCGACTTGTCGTCTCCATCTGCCCGGACGCCTCCTCGCTCTCGTCGGACCGGGCGGCCCGCCCCCCTCGGGCGTCCTTATCGGTCCGCACAACAACTGGGCAGCATAGCCACACCACTCCGAGCAGCAGGGAAACCGCCCGGCGCGTGGGTCGCGAACGCACCGGATTCAGGCCGCGCGGCGTCGTTCTGATGTGCGGGTACGCGAGCGGCCGCGCGGATCAGGTGACGTCCGCCACGGCCGAAGGGGGCGTACGGCTCAGCCGGCCTCCGCCGGGTGAGACGTACGACTCAGGTGGCGTCCGCGTCGTAGGGCGGGCGCTCGTCCGGGTCGGGCTTCTCGCGCTTCTTCGTCATGTCGACGGAGCCGCCGGTCGAACCGGAGGAGGACGAAGACGAAGACGACGAGGTGTCGGCGTCGCGGCCGTGGACCGCGTCCGTGACCTCGGCCATCTCCTTCTTCAGGTCGAAGCCGTTGCGGATCTCCTTGAGCCCCAGCTCGTCGTTGTCCAGCTGCTTGCGGATGAACGTCTTGGGGTTGAGGTCCTCGAACTCGAAGTCCTTGAACTCCGGGCCGAGTTCCTCACGGATGTCCGCCTTGGCGCTCTCCGAGAACTCGCGGATCTTGCGAATGGTGCGCGTGACGTCCTGGATCATCTTCGGGAGCTTCTCCGGGCCGAAGACGAGCACGGCGAGGACGACGAGCGTCACCAGCTCGAGCGGTCCTATGTCATTGAACACCTGAAGCTCCTTGCGATGTCCTCGGTCCTCGGCCCTCGGCGGGTCTTCCGTGGTCCGGGCCGTGTCCACGGTACCCGGCGATCCCGTCCGTCCGGAACTGTCCCGGGGCTTCCCGGTTCATGTACACGACGGGTTTTCCGCGTTGTTTGCCGTTCGGAGCTGCGGCGATGCGCCCAGTTGTGAACTTCATGTCAGTCACCGTCGGCGGAACCGAGGACCAGCGTGACCTTCTTCTGCGTGTCGCCCCGCCGGAGAGTCAGCTGGAGCCGGTCGCCCGGGCGGTGGGCGCGGGTCTTCACGATGAGTTCCTCGCCGGAGTGCACGCGCTGGCCGTCCACCTCGGTGATGATGTCGCCCGCCTTGATGCCCGCCTCGGCGCCGGGACCGCCGGCGGTGACGGGCGGGCCGCCGCCGTTGGCCTTCGTGCCGACCCGGGCGCCGTCGCCCGTGTAGTTCATGTCGAGCGTGACACCGATCACAGGGTGGGTGGCCTTGCCGGTGTTGATGAGCTCCTCGGCGACGCGCTTGCCCTGGTTGATCGGTATGGCGAAGCCGAGCCCGATGGAACCCGCCTGACCGCTCTCCAGGTCGGAGCCGCTGTCGGCGGAGCGGATGGCGCTGTTGATGCCGATGACGCGGGCCTTGGAGTCGAGGAGAGGGCCACCGGAGTTGCCGGGGTTGATGGGTGCGTCGGTCTGCAACGCGTCCACGTACGAGACGTCGCTCCCGTCGCCCTTCTCCCCGCCCGCGGTGATGGGCCGTTCCTTGGCGCTGATGATGCCGGAGGTGACGGTGTTGGCGAGGTCGAAGGGCGCGCCGATGGCGACAACCGGGTCGCCCACCTGGACGTTGTCGGAGTTGCCCAGCGGCATGGGGTCGAGCCCGCTGACTCCGGAGACCTTGACGACCGCGAGGTCGTACCCGCTGTCGTGTCCGACGACCTTGGCCTTGGCGGTCTCCCCGCCGCTGAACGTCACGGATATCTCGCCGCCGCTGCCGGCCGGTTGGATCACGTGGTTGTTGGTGAGGATGTGCCCCTGGCTGTCGAGCACGAACCCGGTGCCGGTGCCTTCCTCCTGGGAGCCGCGCACATGCAGGGTGACGACGCTGGGCAGCGCGTGGGCGGCGATCCCGGCCACGCTGTCCGCGGCGCGCCCAGGCGCCTCCTTGCCCGCCTGCGGCAGCTCGACGTCCCCCACCCCCCCGTTCCGCTCCAGATAGGCCCCTACGGCACCGCCCACGCCTCCGGAGACGAGCGCGAGCACCACGGCCCCGAGCACCAGCACCTTCTTCGCCCGCTTGCGCCGCTGCGTCACGGTCGCCACGACCGCGCCGTTCTGCTGGAGGGGGCCAGGGGCGGCCCAGGGGTCGTAGTTCTGCCAGGGGGTGGGCGGCTGGGGGTTTTGTACGGGCGCTTCGTGGGCGGTTCCCGCGTACGCGGCCGGGGGCGCGACCGCCGGGGCGTGGGCCACGGGCGCGGTGCCGTTCGGCGGGGCGTCGAAGAGCGGGGCGTCGAGGGGCGTGCCCTGGGCCGGAGCACCCGCCGACACGTGTGTCCCGTGCGCGGGGGTGGCCGCGGGGTGCTGGACCTGCGGGGCGGGCGCCCACGGGCCGGGCTGACCGTAGGGCGGGGTGCCGTAGGGGTCGGGGTCGTGCAGGGGCCTGGCGCGCTCCGAGGCGGCATCGGGGTGCGTGCTCGCCTCGCCCTGTGTGACCTGCGCGAGGGCTTCGGTGACCTGCGTGGGAACCGACGGCACGTGCGCCTCCCCGGTGGCCGGGACACGGTCCGCCGGAGCGGCGTCGTTGCCCTGCGCACTCGCGCGCCGAACCGGCGCGGGCCGCTCCAGCTCGAAGTCGCCGTCGGTGCCGGCCCCGGACCCGCCCGTGGCCGGACGCGCCGCGGGGCGGTCCAGCTCGAAGTCACCACCGGCGTCGCCCGTCGCACTGACAGGTGTCCCGACGTCCCCCTCGGTGTCGCCCGCAGTGCCGGCTGTACGGACGTCGGCGACGCTCCCGGGCCCGTCGGCGACCTCGGACGAGCGCACCCCGGCATCCCCCGCAGGGACCGGCGGCCTGGGCCGGCTCCACCACTTCGCCTTCGTGGGCTTCCCGTCGTTCATGTTCTCCCCACACCTGGCCCGCGGCACAACTCGCCGACGGTCACCGCAGATTGTCGACTCCGCGTCCGGGATCCCTCCTGCGGACGCGGCCCACCCTGGATTCAACCAGGTTCACGGGCCGCCGCGCAGAGGGCGGGGGTCAGCGGACGCTACGGGAGGAGGGGGAGGTGGGGGACGTGGAGGAAGAGGGGGACTGGGTGGCCTCGGGGGCGGCGAGCAGGCCCGGAGTCGTGACGTCCGGGGCCGTGGACCACGAGGTCAGCGTGAACGGCTGGGCATCGGTGAGCGGACGTATGAGCGGGGACATCGCGGCGGCACCGGCGACCACCGGTGTCGTCAGCTTGTGCAGGGCGTCCTGGCCGCGGTCCGCCGGACCGGGGACTCCGGGCAGCAGCGGCGCGGACACCGCGGTCGGTGCCACGGGACCGTCGCCCAGCGCCCGGCGGCCCTGCGCGAGCAGTGGCGTGTCGGACCGGCGACGCTGCGACTCGGGAGCCGTCGAGGCCCCCGTGCCCGGCGAACGCATCGGCGTCACATTGCTTCCGGTCCCGGAACCGCCCCGCGCGTCCGCGGTGTCACCCGGCACACCGGTCGACACCCCGCCGAGCGCGACCGCGGCCAGCGACACCGCACCGGCGGCGGCGAACGCGAACCGCAGCCCGCGCGAGGACGATCGCTCGGCCTCGTGACGGCTGACGTCATGGATGCGGAAGCCGCGGCCCGAGGAGGGGGGCAGCACGTCGGCGTGCGGTCCGGCGGGGACGTAGCCGAAGGGCTCGCCCCTCACTCCGAAGAATCCGGTGACGCCGGAGGACCCGTCGGCTCCGGGAAGTCTGCCGCCGAATCCTCGCCCGCCCAGCGGCGAGCCGGGGCCGTCGGATTCCCCTCCCCCGGGAAGCCCCTGGAGGCGGGCCAAGAAGCTCTCGGAGGGCGGCGGAGGGGCCACTTCCGCGAATACGTTCTTCAGTCGGCGCTGGGCGTCCGCCTCGGCCTTGCACTTCGCACAGGTGGCGAGGTGGGCCAGGACGCGCTCGCGCGACTCATGACCGAGCTCTCCGTCCACCAGGGCGGAGAGTCGGTCGCCGAGGTGCTGCTCAGCGGGCGTAGGACGGGATCCACTCACGCGGTCGCGCCCCCTCCCCCCAGCACGGGCACACGGGCCGCGAACGAGCGGCGCTCGGCGCGGGCCTCGGGAGACCGGTGGGCAAGGGCCTTGCGCAGCTGGGAGCGGCCACGGTGGATCCGGGAGCGGACCGTGCCGAGCTTGACGCCCAGGGTCGCGGCGATCTCCTCGTACGAGAGTCCCTCGATGTCGCACAGGACGACGGCCGCGCGGAACTCGGGCGCGAGGGTGTCCAGCGCCTGCTGGACGTCCGCGTCGAAGTGCGCGTCGTTGAAGACCTGCTGCGGGGACGGCTCGCGGCTGGGCAGGCGCTCGGCCGCGTCGTCGCCGAGGGCGTCGAAGCGGATGCGCTGCTTGCGGCGCACCATGTCCAGGAAGAGGTTCGTGGTGATGCGGTGCAGCCAGCCCTCGAAGGTGCCGGGCGTGTAGGTCGACAGCGAGCGGAAGACGCGGACGAAGACTTCCTGGGTGAGGTCCTCGGCGTCGTGCTGGTTGCCCGTCAGGCGGTAGGCGAGGCGGTAGACACGTCCGCTGTGCGTGCTGACGATCTCCTCCCAGGTGGGCGGAGTCCACGCCTGCGACTCCGCGTCGGTGGTGAACGTCGCGGTCTGCGCGGGGGCAGCAGCGTGGAACTTGTCAGCGATGTCGGTCACGGATTTCGGCTCACCCGCCGATCTGAGTAGGCGCCGCAGCACCCCTCCCCGATCCACAGGCGCAGCCGCACCTCCCCTGTCGGCTCTGGTGGTGTCCAGTGGAGCCCCTACCATAGCCACCTCGCCCGTTAGCTCCGGATAAGCGGTTTTACGAGAATTTGATACGTGCTCATATGGCTGCGTCAGCACTTGCTCGCCGCCCCGCTCTGCTTCCTGATCCATCGGCTTCCCCCGGCTCTGTTTCCCCACCCCTCTAAACGCCCGGTCCCATCTGCGGGTTCCCGGCACCAACGGATACAGTCACGCCCAGGCAACCACGGGGACAGGAGAGGGTCATTACCGGCAACCGGCAGACGAGCTGGGCGTTCGCCGACGCCTTTGTCGCCGAGGAAGAGGCGCTGCGCTGGGCCCGCGACCGGGCCCGCGAGGCAGGCCTGCGCTCGGTGTCGCCCGGCACGGGCGCCGCGCTGCGACTGCTCGCCGCCACCGTGGACGCGAAAGCGGTGGCGGAGATCGGGACCGGGACCGGCGTCTCCGGAATTCATCTGCTGTACGGCATGCGGCCGGACGGGGTACTGACCACCGTCGATCCGGAGCCCGAGCGCCAGCAGTTCGCCCGCCAGGCCTTCCGCGCGGCCGGTTTCGCCAGCAACCGCGCCCGCTTCATCCCGGGCCGCGCGCTGGACGTCCTGCCCCGGCTCGCGGACGCCGGCTACGACCTCGTCTTCTGCGACGGCGACCGTCTCGAGTGCCTGGACTATCTCGCTGAATCGTTGCGCCTGCTGCGGCCGGGCGGGCTCGTCGTCTTCGAAGGCGTCTTCGCGGACGGCCGCACGGTGGACTCGGGGCCACAGCCCGCGGAGGTCGGCCGGCTGCGCGAACTGCTGCGCGCGGTCCGTGAGAGCCAGGACCTGGTGCCCTCGCTGCTGCCGGTGGGCGACGGTCTGCTCTGCGCCGTCAAGCGCTGACTGCACCCCGGGCTCGTACGCGTCTGACCTGCATGAACACTAGAGGGGTACGTCGATGACGTACCCCTGGAACCCCGTAGAACCCCCTGGCAGACCACTGCCCCGGCACCGATGACGATGCCGGGGCAGCTGAAAAGGTATGGTCGCGTTCCGCGTCAGCCGACGACCTTCTTGAGGGCGTCGCCGAGCGCGTCGGCCTCGTCAGGGGTCAGCTCGACGACGAGCCGACCGCCGCCTTCGAGCGGAACGCGCATGACGATGCCCCGCCCCTCCTTGGTCACCTCGAGCGGGCCATCGCCCGTCCGCGGCTTCATGGCCGCCATGCTCGTTCCCCTTCCTGAAACCAGCTCATCGTCGCCGACGGCCCCTTGAAGGGCACGCACGTCCCCTCATAGGACACACGTCACCGGCATCGAACACATTGCTTCCAGGCCATTATCCCGCATCTCAGGACCCGATGACCAACATCAGTCGGCATCGCTTGCGCAACGCGCTTGAGCAAAACCACTCAATTCGGCGATGTGACTGCGATACTGCGCCGCCGCATGGACTTCCGGAGCACGGAATTCTTTGACGCAGGTCACATGTCCGGTCCGCGCCACCGCCGGTGATCTCCGCCATGCTGTCATCGGACACAGGACGTACCGACCGGTACGACGGAGCCGCGACACCGGAGAGGACCCACCATGGCCGACACCGTGCTCTACGAGGTGAGCGACGGACTCGCGACGATCACGCTGAACCGCCCCGAGGCGATGAACGCGATGAATGTCGAGACCAAGGTCGCCTTCCGGGACGCGGCTCAGGCTGCCGCGGCGGACGAGGAGGTACGGGCGATCCTGCTGACCGCAGCCGGTGACCGGGCTTTCTGCGTCGGACAGGACCTCAAGGAGCACATCGGGCTGCTGGCCGCCGACAAGCAGTCGGGTTCCGGTCAGACGATGAGCACCGTGCGCGAGCACTACAACCCGATCGTGCGGGCCCTGACCGGCGCCGCGAAGCCCGTGGTCGCCGCCGTGAACGGCGTCGCGGCCGGGGCGGGCTTCGGCTTCGCGCTCGCCGCGGACTACCGGATCGTGGCCGATACGGCTGCCTTCAACACGTCGTTCGCCGGGGTCGCGCTGACCGCCGACTCGGGGATCTCCTGGACGCTGCCCCGGGTCATCGGGCCCAGCCGGGCCGCTGACCTGCTGCTCTTCCCGCGCAGCATCACCGCGCAGGAGGCGTACGAGCTGGGGATCGCGAACCGTCTCGTGCCGTCGGCGGAGTTGCGCGCCGAGGCGGAGAAGGTGGCCCGGGGGCTGGCCTCGGGGCCGACGCTCGCGTACGCCGCCCTCAAGGAGTCCCTCGCGTACGGGCTCTCCCACTCCCTGGACGAGACCCTGGAGAAGGAGGACGAGCTGCAGTCGCGGGCGGGGGCGTCGGAGGATCACACGATCGCTGTGCAGGCGTTCGTGAACAAGGAGAAGCCGAAGTACCTGGGTCGGTGACGCTTCGCCGGATTCGGCGGTCGGAGGTCGGTACGGGAACTGCGGGCCGACTGCGCCGGCCGCGCCCGCGCGGCGGAGCCGCACGATGTCAGAGCCCCGCGCCCCTCACGGGGTACTTCTGGCCGCGCAATCCGCCAAGTGGTCGTTGACCAGACCGCACGCCTGCATCAGGGCGTATGCCGTCGTCGGGCCCACGAAACGTATGCCGCGCTTCTTCAGCGTCTTGGACAGGGCCGTCGACTCGTCCGTGACCGCTGGGATGTCGGACAGTCTCTTCGGGGCCGGGCGGACGGTCGGGTCGGGGGCGAAGGACCAGATCAGCTCGTCGAGCTCGCCCGGGGTCCAGTCGGCCAGCACGCGCGCGTTGGCGACGGTCGCCTCGATCTTGGCGCGGTTGCGGATGATGCCCGGGTCGGCGAGCAGGCGCTCCTTGTCGGCGTCCGTGAAGGTCGCGACCTTGGCGATCTCGAAGCCGGCGAAGGCGGCGCGGAAACCGGGGCGGCGGCGCAGGATGGTGATCCAGGACAGGCCCGACTGGAAGGCCTCCAGGCACAGCCGCTCGTACAGCGCGTCGTCGCCGTGAACCGGGCGGCCCCACTCCTCGTCGTGGTACGCCACGTAGTCCTCGGTCGACAGCGCCCAGGGGCAGCGCAGCGCGCCGTCCGGGCCCGCGAGGGTGTCACTCACCGGGAGTCCTCCTCGGTCCGCTTCCGCAGCGAGGCGGCGGCGCTCGCACGGGCGCCGGCCAGCGCGTCCTCCAGGTCGGCGATCCGGGCGTCCCGCTCGGCGATCTCGGCGCCGAGACGGCCGAGCGCGTCGTCGACGTCCGCCATGCGGTAGCCCCGTACGGCGACGGGGAAGCGCAGCGCCTCCACGTCGCCGCGGTGCACCGGCCTGTCGTACGGCAGCGGGTCCTGCAGCCGCTCCGGGGCGGCCTCGGGAAGGGGGGCGCTCTCGCCGCCGCCCACCACGGACAGTGTCACCGCGGCGACCACGACGGCGAGCGCGACGACCAGGAACAAGAACATGAACATCGCTGAGGTCCCCACGCTCTGGTGCCGACGCGGGCGCGTCGGCGCGGAAGTACTGATGCTGAAACTGTCAGGGTCCGATCGTGCCATGCGAGTCTGACAGTTAAGGTCGCAGGCGGCTTATCAGCGGGACTTACCAGGAGAGGTCACAGGGGATGCTCAGGCTGGGCAAGCGTGAATTCGACCCGCACGAGCCGGTGATCATGGCGATCGTGAACCGGACCCCGGACTCCTTCTACGACCAGGGGGCCACGTTCCGCGACGAGCCGGCGCTCGCCCGCGTGGAGCGGGCGGTGTCGGAGGGTGCCGCCATCATCGACATCGGCGGGGTCAAGGCGGGGCCGGGGGAAGAGGTGACCGCAGAGGAGGAGGCGCGCCGTACGGTCGGTTTCGTCGCCGAGGTGCGTCGGCGCTTCCCCGACGTGATCATCAGCGTCGACACCTGGCGGCATGAGGTCGGGGAGGCGGTCTGCGAGGCGGGGGCGGATCTGCTCAACGACGCGTGGGGCGGGGTCGATCCGCGGCTGGCGGAGGTGGCCGCGCGGTACGGGGTCGGGCTGGTGTGCACCCACGCCGGCGAGTCCGAGCCGCGTACCCGTCCGCATCGGGTCACGTACGACGATGTCATGGCCGACATCTTGCGGGTGACCATCGGGCTGGCCGAGCGTGCGGTGTCGCTGGGCGTACCTCGTGAGTCCGTGTTGATCGACCCCGGGCACGACTTCGGGAAGAACACCCGGCACAGCCTGGAGGCGACGCGGCGGCTCGGTGAGATGGTGGCCACGGGCTGGCCCGTGCTGGTCTCCCTCTCCAACAAGGACTTCGTCGGGGAGACGCTCGACAAGCCGGTGAAGGAGCGGGTGGTGGGCACGCTGGCGACGACGGCCGTCTCCGCGTGGCTGGGGGCCCAGGTCTACCGCGTCCACGAGGTCGCGGAGACCCGGCAGGTTCTGGACATGGTGGCCTCCATCGCGGGCCACCGCCCGCCGGCGGTGGCCCGGCGGGGGCTGGCGTAGAAGGTTTTCGCCCCCTCCGCCCTTACCCGTCCCGTACCTGGGGCTGCGCCCCAGACCCCACTGGGTTTTTCTTCGGCTGCGGGCCGGTCGGGGCTGGTCGCGCCCACGCGGCGGAGCCGCACGATGTCAGAGCCCCGCGCCCCTGACGGGGCGCTCCTGGCGCGGCAGCCCCCGACCCGACTACCTCCCCGCCTCCTTCGACACCAGCGCCACCGCCTCCTCCACCTCGTCGGTCAGGTGGAACAGGAGCAGGTCCTTCTCGGAGGCCTTGCCCTGGGCGATCAGAGTGTTCTTGAGCCAGTCGACGAGGCCGCCCCAGTACGCGGTGCCGAAGAGGACGATGGGGAAGCGGGTGACCTTCTGGGTCTGGACGAGGGTCAGCGCCTCGAAGAGTTCGTCGAGGGTTCCGAGACCGCCGGGCAGGACCACGAAACCCTGCGCGTACTTGACGAACATCATCTTCCGGACGAAGAAGTAGCGGAAGTTGAGGCCGATGTCGACGTAGGGGTTCAGTCCCTGCTCGAAGGGGAGCTCGATGCCGAGTCCGACCGAGATGCCCTTCGCCTCGCAGGCACCCTTGTTGGCGGCCTCCATGGCGCCGGGACCACCCCCGGTGATCACGGCGAAACCGGCTTCGACGAGACCCCGGCCGAGGGCGACCCCCGTCTCGTACTCGGGCGAGCCCTCCGGCGTACGCGAGGATCCGAAGACACTGATCGCGGGCGGGAGTTCGGCCAGCGTGCCGAAGCCCTCGATGAACTCCGACTGGATGCGCAGAACCCGCCACGGATCGGTGTGCACCCAGTCGGAAGGACCGCCCGCGTCCAGAAGCCGCTGATCCGTGGTGCTCGCCTGCACCTGACTCCGCCTGCGCAGCACCGGCCCCAGCCGCTGCTCGTCGGGTGGCACCTTCTTGCCCTCGGGGTTGCCGGTAGCCATATCCGCTCCCTTCCCACCGCTTGCGGTCGTTCCACCCCAGCGTAGATCTACGCGGGTTACGGAGGGGGGACGTAAGTATGTCTGCCATGAACCGCCCCGAGATACGGCTCAGGCGGTCAGCCAGGCGCGCAGCCGCTCCTCGCCCGCAAGGACCTTCGCCGTCTCCACCCGCTCGTCGCGCTTGTGCGCCAAGTGCGGGTTGCCCGGGCCGTAGTTGACCGCCGGGATGCCGAGCCCGCTGAAGCGGGAGACGTCCGTCCAGCCGTACTTGGGCAGCGGGGTACCCCCGACCGCCTCGATGAAGGCGGCGGCCGCCGGGTGGGAGAGGCCGGGGAGCGCTCCGCCGCTGTGGTCGTCGACGACGAACTCCTCCACACCGCAGTCGGCGAAGACCTCGCGGACGTGGGCGATGGCCTCCTCCTCACTGCGGTCGGGCGCGTAGCGGAAGTTGACGGACACGACGCACTCGTCGGGGATGACATTGCCGGCGACCCCGCCCGAGATGCCCACCGCGTTCAGGCCCTCGCGGTATTCGAGACCGTCGATGACGGGGTAGCGCGGCTTGTACTCGGCCAGCCTGGCCAGGATCGGGGCCGCCGCGTGGATCGCGTTCGAGCCCATCCAGCTGCGCGCGGAGTGGGCGCGCTCGCCCTTCGTCTTCAGCAGCACCCGCAGCGTGCCCTGGCAGCCGCCCTCGACCTGACCGTCGGAGGGCTCCAGGAGGACCGCGAAGTCGCCCTCCAGCCACTCAGGGTGGGCGTCGCCCACATGCTTCAGACCGTTCAGGTGTGCCGCGACCTCTTCGTTGTCGTAGAAGACGAAGGTGAGGTCGCGGTTGGGGGCAGGAACCGTGGCCGCGATGCGGAGCTGGACCGCCACGCCCGCCTTCATGTCGCAGGTGCCGCAGCCCCACAGCACGCCGTCCTCGTCGAGGCGGGAGGGGACGTTGTCGGCGATGGGGACGGTGTCGATGTGACCGGCGAGGATGACGCGCTCGGGGCGGCCCAGGTTCGTCCGCGCCACCACGTTGTTGCCGTACCGGTCGACCGTCAGATGCGGCAGGGCGCGCAGGGCGGCCTCGACGGCGTCCGCGAGCGGCTTCTCGTTGCCGCTCTCCGAGGGGAAGTCGACGAGCTGCGCGGTGAGCTCGGCAGCGTCCAGGGCGAGGTCAAGTGGGGTGTCGGCCATGCCCTCGACCCTAGCGCCCCGGGGCGCCCGGTCCCGCTGACGGCCGGGATGCGGTCGGATATGGACGGATCTCCCGACGTCCCGGCCGGTACTCCGGTTGTCCACAGCCCCACGCGTCGCCGACAGTGGCCTCCAGTACCTTGTACGACGTGCCAGAGCCGTCCCCCACTCCTGTCCGGCGCGGCCGCCTTCTCCGTTTCGGAGGGGCCGTCGTGGTCCTGCTCGCACTCGCGGGCTATCTCACCGTGCAGTACCTCACGGGAGGAACGGGCGCTCCGAGATGCAAGGTCGTCTCGGGCAAGGGCGACGGGGCGTCGTACGAGTTCACACCGGAGCAGGCGGTCAACGCGGCGGCGATCTCGGCGGTCGGCACTTCCCGCGGCATGCCCGAGCGCGCCGTGACCATCGCCCTCGCGACCGCCCTCCAGGAGTCGGGGCTGCGCAACATCGAGCACGGCGACCGTGACTCGCTCGGCCTGTTCCAGCAGCGCCCCTCGCAGGGCTGGGGGACGACGAAACAGATCATGGATCCGACGTACGCGGCGGGGGTGTTCTACGAACACCTGGCCAAGGTGCCCGGCTATTCGCGCCTTCCGCTCACCGTCGCCGCGCAGCGTGTGCAGCGCAGCGGCTATCCGCAGGCGTACGCGAAGCACGAGCCGGACGCCACGCTGCTCGCCGCGGCCCTGACCGGCCGCGCGGCGGCCACGCTGACCTGCGAGGGGCGCCCCGACGCGACCCCGGTCGGCGGCGCCGACTCGGTGCGGGCCGCGCTCGTACGGGACTTCGGGCGCGAGGTGCTGCAGGAGGCGGGGGCCGACGTGAGTGCCGACGGCGCCTCCGCCTCGCCGTCGGCAGCCGCTTCGGCGTCGGCCTCGCCCTCCCCGGCGGGCGGCGGGGGCCGAACGGTGACCGTCCCCGTGCGCAAGGAGGCCACCTCCGGGACCGGCGTCCGGCAGCGCGGCTGGGAGCTGGCGCACTGGGCCGTGGCCAACTCCTCGGCGCTGCACATCGAGCGGGTGTCGTACGCGGGGCGGGAGTGGACCGCCGGGAGCACCGACAGCGAGTGGCGCACGTCCGAGGCGCAGGGGGGCTCGGCCGCGCGGGAGTCCGCCGCCGAGGTCCGAATCGTCACTGGACAGTAGTACGGGGCCTCACCCGTTGAGGGGACCCGTCGCGCGACGCGTCGACGATGTGCGCAGGTATTCGCGCACTCACTCCCCCATTCGTCGAATCCCTTGAAAACAAAGAGCCGTAAGGATTCGGCAGACTTTCCGACCGGGTACCCTTTGCCCGTTTTTATCCGCAGATGATAATGCGACGCATTGCCAACTCTTTACGTCGGGCCACCGCAACCTTCGTGGGCTTCGAGCGGTAGTCACTGCGTCCGAGCCCGGAACGATCACCTTCGGTCGGTCGGCAGCCAGCCGGTCAACTGCCGGGCGCGGTCGGACACTTCCACGTTCTCTCCCGTCTAAGGAGCATCATGTCCCTCCCCCTGACCCGCCGGATCGCCCGTGCCGCGCTGCTCGTCGCAGCGGGAGCGGCAGCCGGGGTCGGTGCGGCCGGCTCCGCCAGCGCGGCGGCCGAACTGCCGGCCACCCCCAACCTCGGCGGACTGACCGCCCTGGACGGGGCGAGCGTCGGCACCACCGTTGACGGAGCGGCTCAGAACGTCACCGGGCTCGCGGGCACGACCGGCGGCAACACGGTCAAGAAGGCGGTGCCGGCCGCGGGCAAGACCGGTGGCAAGGTCGCCAAGACGGCGACGCCGGCCGCGCAGAGCGTGGCCGGGGCCGCGGCGGGGCAGGCCGGGGGTCTGCTCGGTGACACCGCGAAGACTGCCACCGGGGGTGGCCTGCCGACCGACTCGGTCACCAAGGGTGGGCTGCCGACCGACCAGCTGCCGCTGAAGACTCTGCCGCTCGGCTGACGCCGGGTCCGTACGGCTACGGGGGTCCGGGGAAGTGTTCCCTGGGCCCCCGTTTCGCTTGCCGTCCCTGGCCGGAGCCGCACTCGACTTCGCTTGCACGGCACCCGGCACTGTCGGCTGTGCCCACCCTCCCCCACTCTCGGCTTCGCTCGAGCGGGGGGACCCCCATCGCCCTGCGGAACGATTGCCCACAGCGGTAGCGGTAACGGCAGCGGTCGGCTGCCCACCGCGGTACCAGCCGCAGCAGCGGCAGCGCAGCCGCCCTCAGCTGTTTACTGCGCCAGGCGCTCCACCGCTGCCGCTACGCGCTCGTCCGTTGCCGTCAGAGCCACGCGTACGAACGTGTCGCCCGCCTGGCCGTAGAAGTCGCCGGGGGCCACCAGGATGCCCCGCTGTGCCAGGTGGGCCACCGTGTCCCAGCAGGACTCGTCGCGGGTGGCCCAGAGGTAGAGGCTGGCCTCGCTGTGTTCGATGCGGAAGCCGTGCTTCAGGAGGGCGTCGCGGAGGGCGGTGCGCCGGGCGGCGTAGCGCTCGCGCTGCTCGCGGACGTGGGTGTCGTCCGACAGGGCGGCGACCACCGCGGCCTGGGTCGGCGCGGACGTCATCATGCCGCCGTGCTTGCGGATCTCCAGGAGCGGCCCGAGGACCGCCGGGTCGCCGGCCAGGAAGGCCGCGCGGTAGCCCGCCAGGTTCGAGCGCTTCGAGAGGGAGTGGACCGAGACGATCCCCTCGTACGAGCCGCCGCACACGTCCGGGTGCAGGACCGAGACCGGGTCGGCCTCCCAGCCCAGCTCGATGTAGCACTCGTCGGAGAAGAGCAGGACGTCGTGCTCGCGGGCCCAGGAGACGATCCGGGTCAGTTCGTCCTTCGACAGCACCTTGCCCGTCGGGTTCGACGGGGAGTTCAGCCAGAGGAGCTTCAGACCCGCCGGGTCCAGCCGCGTCGGGTCGTCGTAGGCCTCGTACTCCGCGCGGGCCAGCCGCGCGCCCACCTCGTACGTCGGGTACGCCAGGCGCGGGTAGGCGACCCTGTCGCCGGGGCCGAGGCCCAGCTGGGTCGGGAGCCAGGCGACGAGTTCCTTGGAGCCGACGATCGGCAGGATGTGGTGGTGGGTCACGTCGCGGGCACCGAGGCGGCGCTCGATCCAGCCGGTGATCGCGTCGCGCAGCTCGGGTGTGCCCCAGACGGTCGGGTAGCCGGGAGAGTCGGCGGCCGCGATCAGCGCTTTCTGGATCAGCTCGGGCACCGGGTCGACCGGGGTGCCGACGGACAGGTCGACGATGCCGCCCGGGTGGGCGGCGGCCGTCTTCTTGTACGGCTCCAGCTTGTCCCAGGGGAAGGTGGGCAGGCGGTCGGAGACTGCGGACACGGTTCTGGCTCACTTTCTCGTACGTACGAGCCGTCGTACGGCAAACGCCTCGGTCCCGTACGGCGATCAAGGCGATCTGGCCGTACGGGACCGAGGCGGCGCGTGTGCGGGCCGCTTACTGGTTCTGCGGCGGCAGCGCTGCGATGAAGGGGTGGTCGCGCTCGATCAGGCCGAGCTTGCTGGCGCCGCCGGGCGAGCCGAGCTCGTCGAAGAACTCGACGTTCGCCTTGTAGTAGTCCTTCCACTCTTCCGGAGTGTCGTCCTCGTAGAAGATCGCCTCGACCGGGCACACCGGTTCACAGGCTCCACAGTCGACGCATTCGTCCGGGTGGATGTACAAGGACCGGGAGCCCTCGTAGATGCAGTCGACCGGGCACTCCTCGATGCACGCCTTGTCCTTGACGTCGACACAAGGCTGCGCGATGACGTAGGTCACGCTGTCGTTCCTCCTCGATAGGGCGCTGGCGGGCCTCCGTAGGCTCCGCCGCCTGGCGCGCGGGAGCGCGGCGTCGTCGATGCCCGCCCCTAGTATCTCCGTTCTTGGGCATGATCCGAACAGGAGGGGTGAACTGACCTGTGGAAATCTCTGCTTCCGGCCGCCTCGAGGTCCGTATCACCGCTGCTGACGTGGGCAAACGTGTCTCTGTTCGGCGGATGATCAAAGATGCCGCCGAGGGTGAGAAGTTCACCGACACGGTTGGTGTTCTCACATCATGGAACGAAGGTGTGCTGCTCATCACACGACGGACCGGCGAACGTGTCCGGATTGCGGAATCCGCCCTGGTCGCGGGCAAGGTCGTGCCGTCCGCTCCGGCGCGTCGCCGGGGCCCTGCGGCCTCGTACGAGGAGCTGGTGCGGGTCGCCGCGCGGGCGTGGCGGCCGGTGGAGAGCGAGCGGCTCGGGGAGTGGGAGCTGCGTGCGGCCTCCGGTTTCACCCGGCGCGCCAACTCCGTCCTGCCGCTCGGTGACCCCGGCGTGCCGCTGGACGAGGCGCTGAGGTACGTACGGGACTGGTACGCCGTCCGTGACCTGCCCGCGTACATCCAGACCGCGACCGGCGCCGAGGGCACACAGGAGCTGTTGTGTGCTGAGCTGGAGGCACGCGGCTGGACGCGTGAGGTGACGGCCGAGATGTGGATCGGCTCGCTCGCGCCGGTCGCGGACCGGGAGGCGCCCGGGGTGATGCTCTCCCGCGAGGCGGACGACGCGTGGCTCGGCCGGTATCAGAGGAAGGGGCTGAGCGAGGTGGCCCTGAAGGTGTTGGGCAGTGGGCCTTCGGTGTGGTTCGCGACGGTGCCCGGTGCGCAGGGGGAGACTCCGGCGGCGATCGGACGCTGTGTGGTCGACGGGCGCTGGGCCGGTTTCGCCGCGGTCGAGGTCGATCCCGCCCACCGCCGCCAGGGTCTGGCCACCGCCGTCATGGCCGCGCTGGCCCGGCGGGCCCTGGACGAGGGCGCCTCGGCGGCCTGGCTCCAGGTGGAGGAGGAGAACGCCGGGGCGCGGGCGATGTACGCGGAGATGGGCTTCGGGCCGCATCACGCGTACCACCACTATCGGTGGGCGCCGGACACCGACGCCGGGGAGGGCGCTGTCGAGCGGCCGGACGAGCGGGGCCTCGGCCCGCTCGGCGGCGGCGCCTCGGGCCGGACCGACGAGCCGACCGGCCTCCGGAACGGCGAGAGCGGCGGTTTCGGTGTCGGCGACTCGTATCGATCGGTGTGAAGGGGCACGAGCCAGCTATGCGTTCCCCCCAGCCACCGGAGCCGGAGCGGGCCGCCGAGGTGCGGCGACGGTTCGCCGATGAGGCACGGGCCGAGCGGCCCGATCTGGCGGTGCTGTGCCTGCTGGTGGGGGCAGCGGCGGACGGGACGCTGGACGAGGCCGGGATGGACGCGGCGCAGATCGAGCTGGACCGGCTGGCGGGGCAGCTGCCGTTCCGCCCGGGCGGGCCGCGGTCCTGGGCGGCCGCGCTGGGTGAGCTGCTCGGCGGGCGCTGCGGGTTCCGGGGCTCGCCGGCCGACTACCAGCGGCTGGAGTCCTCGCTGCTGCACGAGGTGCTGCGGCGGCGGCGCGGGCTGCCGATCCTGCTCTCCGTGGTGTGGATGGAGGTCGCGCGGCGGGGCGGTGCGCCGGTGTACGGGGTCGCGCTGCCCGGGCACTTCGTCGTCGGCTTCGGGCCTCCCACCCGCCACCCGACCGCCACCCCTCAAGGAGCTTCGCTCAGTGATTTCTTCCAGCAGCAGGTGCTCGCCGATCCCTTCGACGGGGGGCGTGTCCTCACCGGCTCCGACGCGGAGCTGCTCGTCGCGGGGGCGACCGGTGCCCCGCTCGACCCGTCGATGCTCTCGCCCGCCGATCCGCTCGACGTCGTGCTGCGCATTCTGAACAACATCCGGGCCTGGGCCGCCGCCCGGCCGGAGCGCTCCGACGTGTCCCTGTGGGCCGTCGAGCTGTCCCTGCTGCTGCCCTCGCACCCGGCGCGGCTGCGCTACGAGCGCGCCCAACTCCTCGTCCAGCGTGGTGACTTCCTGGGAGGTGCCGCCGAACTCGACGCGTACGCCGACGTGGTGGCCGCGGTCGACGAACCGGCCGCGGCACGGGTACGCCAACAGGCCCATGCCGCACGGGCGATGCTCAACTGAAGCCGGGGAAGGGCTTTTTCGCCCCCGCCGCCCCTGCCCATTCCCGTACCTGGGGGCTTCGCCCCCCAGATCCCCCTGGGTTGTCTTTTGGGTGCCTGCCGGTGGGGGCTTGTCGCGCAGTTCCCCGCGCCCCTTTCGGGGCTACAGCCAGCCCTTCTCCCTTGCCGTGCGGACCGCCTCCGCGCGGTTGCGGACTGCCAGTTTCTGGATGGCTGTGGAGAGGTAGTTGCGGACGGTGCCCTGCGACAGGTGCAGGGTCGTGGCGAGCTCCGCGTTGGTGGAGCCGTCGGCTGCGGCTCGGAGGACCTCGCGTTCGCGGTCGGTCAGGGGGTTGGCGCCCTCGGCGAGGGCGGCGGCCGCCAGGGTGGGGTCGATGACCCGCTCGCCGGCCAGTACCTTGCGTACGGCTTCGGCGAGTTGGGCGGCCGGTGCGTCCTTGACGAGGAAGGCGTCGGCTCCGGCCTCCATCGCGCTGCGCAGATAGCCGGGACGGCCGAAGGTCGTGAGGATGACCAGCTTGAGGCGCGGCAGCTCCTTGTGGAGTTCGGCCGCGGCCTCGATGCCCGTCCGGCCCGGCATCTCGATGTCGAGGAGCGCGACGTCGACGTCCAGGGCACGGGCCGCGGCCAGTACTTCGTCGCCGCGCGCCACTTGGGCTACCACCTCGATGTCCGGTTCGAGGCCCAGCAGCGCGGCCAGCGCCTCGCGGACCATCGACTGGTCCTCGGCGAGCAGGACCTTGATCGTGCGGCTCATGCCCCGGATCCTACGGGGTGGCTGCCCGTGGCCAGGGGGGCCTCCGTCGGTACCCGCGCCACCAGCCGGAAGCCGTGCCGCACCCTCCCCGCTTCCAGCGATCCGCCCGCCTTCTCCAGGCGTTCGGTCAGCCCGGTCAGACCGTTGCCGTGGGTGCCCGCGGAACCGCCCGAACCGTCGTCCTCCACGGACAGTTCGAGCACCGGGCCGTCCAGTGTCTGACGTCGGGCGACCTCCACCGCGCAGCGCCGGGCCCCGCTGTGCCGTACGACATTGGTGACCGCCTCGCGCAGCGCCCAGGCCAGCACGGACTCGCTCTCCTCGGAGACGCCGGTGAGGTCCGGTTCGGCCGGCAGGTCGGCGGTGACGCCCGCGGCGGTCAACGCGACCTGCGCGCCCGCGAGTTCTCCGGCCAGCCGGGGCCGACGGTACCCGGTGACCGCCTCGCGCACGTCGACGAGGGCCTGGCGGCTGACCTGTTCGATGTCCGCGACCTGCTGGGCCGCCTTCTCGGGGTGGTCGGGGAGCATCCGCCCGGCCAGCTCGCTCTTGAGCGTGATCAGGGAGAGCGAGTGACCCAGCAGGTCGTGCAGGTCGCGGGCGAGCCGCAGCCGCTCCTCGTTGGCGGCGAGCTGGGCGACGGTGGCACGGGCCTTGCGCAACTCGATGGTCGTACGGACCAGTTGGCCGACACCGGTCATGGCGAATCCGATGAGCAGCACCAGAAGGGCCAGGTTCTGGGCCTCCTCCCGGTCGACCCGGCTGCCCACGAGCAGCATCACGCCGGTCGTCGCCGGGATCGCGCCGTACGCCAGCCGCAGCGGCAGGGTGGACCCGCAGGCGACGGACACGTAGCAGTAGAGGCCCAGCCAGGCGCCGCCGAGTGTGAGGCACAGCAGGGTGGCGAGCGCGCCCAGCACCAGGATGAGGCCGACGACGAGCCGTCCGGTGAACGGCTTGCCCATGTTCCGGAAGACCAGCGACAGATACACCCCGACGAAGGCCGCGAGGCCGAGCCAGCCCGCCACGGTGCCGCCGGTGGTGTGGTGTCCGGAGACGAGGTCCTTCACCGGTGAGCTGAGGAACACGAGCCAGACGCCGATCCACAGCACCTTGCGCCGCAGCTCGGCCCGGTTGCGGGGCGGCTGCCCCATGCGTATCAGCCGCTCCGACCGGGATGCGTCGGACCGCGGGTCTTCCGTCATGGCGCTCACGCCTTCAGCGTGTCCTTCCGGTACAGCCACGCCGCGCCGCCCGCGAACAGGACGAAGAAGACGGCGAGGATGGCGATGTCCCTGGCGTGCGGGGCCCGGCTCTGTTCGATGGCCTGCCCCAGGGCAGCGTACGCGTGTGTGGGCAGCCACTTCGCGATGTTCTGCAGCCAGTCCGGGAAGGTCGTCGCCGGCATCCACAGGCCGCCGAGCATGGACAGGCCGAAGTAGGTGATCATGGTGATCGGGCGGACCGCGTCGCCGCTGGCGAGGTAGCCGATGGCGACGCCGAGCGCGGCGAAGACGAGGCTGCCGGCCCAGATCGCGCCGGTCAGCGCGAGCCACTGCCAGGCATCCAGGCGTACGTGCTTCACGGCCGCGGCGACCACGAAGACGATCACGATCGACGGCAGGCTGACGACGGCGGCACTGGCGGTCTTCGCCAGGACATAGCCGCGGCCCGGCAGGGTGGTCAGCCGCAGCTGCCGTACCCAGCCGCTCTCGCGCTCCTTGGCGATGCGCTCGCTGTTGCCCATCAGGACGGCGGTCAGGGCGCCGAAGGAGGCCATGGAGACCATCATGTAGGTCGGGACGGTGAGGCCGGTGCCGTCGACCTCGGCCGTGCTGTCGGCGTTGCCCGCGATGAGCAGGAACAGGGCCGAGGGGTAGACCACCGAGAAGAACAGGAACTTGCGGTTGCGCAGGGCGCGGGTGAGTTCCAGCTTGATGAGGCCGTTCACTTCGACTTCGCCTCCTCGGCGGCCGTGATGGCGACGAAGGCCTGCTCCAGACCGAGCCCGGCCACTTCGAGATTGCGGGGGTAGACGCCGAGCCCGTACAGCGCGTGCACGGTCGCGTCGGCGTCGGAGGACTGGATGCGGACGGTCTGACCCGACCCCGCGGCGAAGCCGCTGTTGGACACGGTCATCGACGTCAGGAAGGGCAGCGACCGCAGCGAGCCCTCGTCGACCGGGCCGTCCAGGTCGAAGGCGATGCGGCGCGCGCCGGCCTTCGCCTTGATCTCGGCGGCGGTGCCGTCGGCCAGCAGGCGGCCTCGGTGCAGGACCAGCACGCGGTCCGCGATCGCGTCGGCCTCCTCCAGGTAGTGCGTGGCGAACAGGACCGTACGTCCCTGGTCGGCCTGCTCGCGCATGGTGGCCCAGAAGGCCTGACGGGCGGAGACGTCCATGCCGGTGGTGGGTTCGTCGAGGACGATCAAGTCGCTGTCACCAGCCGTGGCGAGGGCGAAGCGGACGCGCTGGGCCTGGCCGCCGGAGAGCTTGTCGACCTTGCGGTCGGCTATCCCCGAGATGCCCGCGCGGGCCAGTACGTCGGTGGCCCGGAACGGCTTGGGGTGCAGATCGCAGGCGAGCTTCACCAGTTCGCCGACGGTGACCTCGTCCATCAGCCCGCCGCTCTGCAGCATGGCGCCCACCCGCCCGGCGACGATCGCCTCGCGCGGGCTGGTGCCGAACACCCGGACCGCGCCGCTGTCGGCGTGCTTGAGGCCGAGGAGCAGGTCCAGCGTGGTCGACTTGCCCGCGCCATTGGGCCCCAGCAGGGCGACGGTCTCGCCCGGGTGCAGGTCGAGCGTCAGCCCGTCGACGGCCCGGACGCTCCCGTAGGCCTTGGTCACCGATTCGAACCCGACCACCGAAGTGGTGGCCGCCGCAGTCGTTGTCATGTGATCCATCGTCGCGGCGCGGAAGGGGCGTCGGCAGTGCAGCGTGTCCTCAGTCGCGGATGACAGATGTCATACCGCGCGTCTGACCCGTTCTGTCCTGGCGTACGACTAGAGGGCACCCGGCCGGGGAAACCACGGCCGGATGCCCTCCGGAAGGCGAAGCGGGAGCGCGCCCGCTAGCTGGGGTTGGTGGGGATGGTGACGATGCGGTCGGCGGTCGTCTTCCCGAGCAGCGCCTGGCCGAGAGCCGAGGCCACGTCCTCGGGGCTCACGGCCTTCTTGCTGCCGTCGCCCTTGGTGATCGTGACCCCGTCGAAGGCTCCCCCGTACAGCTCCTTGAGGACCTTGAGGTCGTAGTGCTGGACCAGCTTGCCGTTGACCGCCTGCACGCTCAGGAACTTCCAGATGGAGTTCTGCGGGCTGAAGGAGATGGTGTGGACGGCATCCGTGCGCACCGTGACGTTCGCGGACATCGCCGGCTTCGCGAACTTCGTCATCATCCGGTCGACCTCGGCGTTCGAGACCGTCGGCTGACGGGTCTTGGTGGCGACCTTGACCGGCGTGGTCGTGCCGGTCTCCACCTGGGTGCGGTACGCGTCCTCCACGGCCTGCGTCGAGGACTCCACGTCGATGCCCTTGCCCGCCTTGCCGTACACGGCGACGGCCTTGCCGGCCTGGAACTTGATGGTGCCGTCGCTCGCCGAGCCGGAGCCGCCCGCGGCACGCTCCAGGGCGGCCTGCAGCTTCTCCTCGTCGACCGGCATCACGGGCTCGACGACGCGCTCCTGGCCGAACAGCGAGCCGATCACCGAGACGGGGTTGTAGTCACTGCCCGCGGCGGCGCGGACGGTGGCCTGGCTGTCGAGCTGGAGCCCGGCCTGGTCCGGCTTGAGCGAGACGGTGTCGCCGTCGACCGACAGCTTGAGCGCCTTGTTCGTACGGGCACCGAAGGCGTCGTCGAGCTTCTTGGCGGCCTCGTCCCGGGTGCCGCCGCCGATGTCGACGCCGAGCACGGTGGTGCCCTTGGGCACGTCCGAGTGGTTCATGAGCAGCCCGGCGCCATAGGCGCCACCGGCGACGACGAACACGCCGACGCCCAGGAGCTTCAGCTTGCTGCGGCCCTTCTTCTTCGCCGGCCTCGACGAGGCGGGGGGCTGCTGGACCGGCTCGGGCAGCTTCGGCGGGGTGTGCGGCAGCGGGCCGTCGGTGTGCGCGCCCGGCCCGAACGGGGAGTTCTGGGCGGGCGGTACGACGGGGATGCCGCTGGTCAGGGTGTGCCCGGAGACGTTGTCCGCGGGGCCGCCGTAGCCACCGGCGCCCGGCTCGGGGGCCGGCTTCTGCGGCGTGAGGATCGCGGTGTCGTCGCTGAGACCACCGCTGAGACCGCCGCGCGGGGTGACGCCCGGCGCGCCGGGAGCGCCGCCGGGACCACCGGGAGCACCTCCCGGGTATCCCGTGCCCGGGCCCGCGGCCAGGCTGCCCGGTGCCACGCCCGGACCGGCCGGCGGCACCAGCGGGCCGTCTCCGGTGACCGGACCGCCAGTGGGGCCGGCGGGGCCGCCCTGACCGCCCTGACCGCCCTCCGAGAAGTACGGAAGTTCGTCGCGCCGCGGTTCGCCGCCGTTGCCGGATCCGACGGACGGGAAGGACCCGGTGTTGCTCAGCGCCGCGGAGACGTCGAAGGAACCGGTGCCGCCGCCGTGGCCGGGCGCCACGGGTCCGGCGCCGGTGGCACCGGGCAGCCCGGCACCGTTCGTACCGCCGCCCCCGCCGGGGCGGGGGGCGTTCGCGCCCCCGGGCCGGGCGCCGCCGGTGGCACCCAGCGGACCGGCACCGTTCGTGGAGCTCGGACGCGCGCCGCCCGGAGCACCGGGACGGCCGCCCTGTGCTCCCGTGGAGTCGCCCGCGCCCGCGGGGCCCGAACCGCCCGGCAGGCCCGCCCCGTTGGTGGACCCGCCGCCGGGCCCGCCCTTGGGCGCACCGGACTTGCGGGGGGCGAACCAGTCGCTCGTCTTCTCCTCGGCCGCGGCGGGCGCCCCGGCGGGACCGCCCGCGGAGGCGGCCGCCGGCATGGAAGTGGACGTGGTCGTGGACGCGGGGGTGGCCGTCGCCGGGGGCGCGCCCGTGGGCGAACTCACGCCCCGGGGCGCCTGTGCGCCCGCGCCGTCGGCACTCTCGGTGGACGCGACGGACCCGTCCGCGTCTGCGACCGGTGTGCGGACGACGACGGGCGGGATGGGCCGCGATCCGGGGATGTTGATCCGGATCCGTGTCGTCAGCGTGGTCTCGGTCTTGCGCTCCTCCGGCGGGTTGCCGGTGGCCGAACGGCCCGCGTCAACGCCGCTTTCGGAAGCCGTGGGGGTCCCGTACGGCGGCGTCCCCGACGGGTACGCGGCTCCACCGCGGCCGTTGGGCCCGGAGGACGAACTGTCAGTTTCACGACTCAAGGCAAGTTCTCCCGGTTGGCTCCGCCGCCCGTTTACTCGACCTCATCTCGGGCAGCTCGGCGGCGCGCACCACCATACTGGCCGTGTCCGTCGCGCAAACCTCGCCCGGGAAGGAAACCCCCACGGGACCCGCACCTGTTGGATACGGCGAAGTGGTACGTCACTTGCCAAGTCGGACGCCGGAACCGTCCGGTTGCCGCCCCTGTCCAAGGGTGGCGCACATCACAGCGACGGCCATCCCGCCGAGCAGGAAGAGGTAGGACACGACTCCCGCGCCGAAGAGGAAGTCCCCCTCGGGGCGGCTCGCGGTGAGCAAGACGACGGCGACCATCCAGCCGGCCGCGGGCGCCACGGCCCCGGCGCGGGACTGCGTCGCCCGCGCGCCGCCCAGGAAGAGCCCGGCGGCGCCCACCAGCGCGAGCAGCAACCCGCCCGGGAACCAGCCGGATTGCACCAGCGCCCCGGCGGCCCCGACCACTACTCCGAGCACAAAGAGTCCCAGGTAGGCGGCCATCCGCCCGCCCGAGGGCCGCTTCAGTGGCTGGGCGAGCATGTTCCCGCGCTGTCCCGTCGTACTCATCGCACATCTGCCTCTCGCCGATCGGTCGTCCTCATCGCGCGCCCGCCTCCGCCCGACCGGTCGCGATGCCCGCGAACAAGTCCCTCTCCCGCGTCGCCGGCCGCTCGCCGCGCACCAACTCGTAGTACTCGGTGGTGAGGAGGGGCTGCGCGAGCTGGTTCGAGAGGACGAACCAGGGCTCGGCCACCTCGATCTGGGTGGCGTGCGCCCGCATCGCGGCGGCCTTGGCGGCGGCGTACGCGGTCCCGTCGACCTCGGTGGTGATCACCGAGTCGTCCACGACGCCCGGCACGTCGTCGACGGCGGCGGACTGGGTGAACGGCAGCCGCGGCAGCGTCTCGCGCAGCCGCGCGAATCCCTCCTCGGCCACCGGGCGCGGCACCCGGTTCCAGTAGATCTTGGCGATCTCCCAGTTTTCGCCGAGATCCGGGCGGAAGGCGGCCCTCGCGGCCAGCTCGGCGGCGCGCATGGCCACGCGGTGGGCCTGGATGTGGTCCGGGTGCCCGTAGCCGCCCTGCGGGTCATAGGTGACGAGCACCTGGGGGCGTACCTCGCGGATCACCTCCACCAGGTACTCGGCGGCCTCGTCGACATCGGCGGACCAGAAGGCGCCCGTGCGGTGGTTCTGCTCGACGCCCATCATCCCGGAGTCGCGAAAACGCCCGGGACCGCCGAGGAACCGGTGATCGGTGACGCCCAGCTCCTTCATGGCGGCGGCCAGCTCACCGATCCGGTGCGGGCCGAGCCCGCCGTCGCGGTCGGGCGCCAGATGCGCCAGCTCGGACGGGATGACCTCGCCCTCCTCGCCGAGGGTGCAGGTCACCAGCGTCACGTGGGCGCCCTCGGCCGCGTACTTGGCCATGGTCGCGCCATTGTTGATCGACTCGTCGTCCGGGTGCGCATGCACCAGGAGCAGACGCCGGTCGGGCAGTTCCGTCATGGAACCCACCCTACGAGGCGACCGCCCCGCCGCTCGGCCGGGCGCGGTTCAGAACTTGATGCTGCCGATCATGCCCGCGATGTTCGTGGTCAGCTCATTGATCGTGGGAGCGACTGTGGAGGAGGCGAGGTAGAACCCGAGCAGGACGCACACGATGGCGTGCCCGCCTTTCAGTCCTGACTTCTTGACCAGAAGAAAGACGATGATCGCCAGCAGCACCACCGCCGAAATCGAGAGTGCCACGGCGGCTCACCTCCAAAGATCCCAGGGACTTGGGTCCGGTATGGGGGTCGGACATGGGGGGTCGGTAAATCCATACAACAGCCAGCAGGTTGATACCCACGCAGCGCTAGTGATCATAACTATCCGTACGCGCGCATCGATCGGCGCACGGCCGCACAAGGGGGCGCATGGCCAATATGGTCAGGGCATGACGACCGAGCCTCTTTCCTTCCCGCGCCGGTATGCCCGCACCCAGCGGTTCACCTCCGGTGCACCCCGCGCGTTCACCGTGTCTCCCGACGGTTCCCGTGTCGTGTTCCTGCGGTCCCGCTCCGGTACGGACCGGGCGAATCAGCTGTGGGTTCTCGATGTGGCGGAGGGCGAGGAGCGGATGGCGGCCGATCCGGCGGGGCTGCTCGGGGGCGCCACCGAGCATCTGCCGCCGGAGGAACGGGCACGGCGCGAACGCAGCCGGGAGGGCGGCGCCGGGGTCGTCGGCTACGCCACCGACACGGCAGTCGAGTTGGCCTCTTTCGCCTTGTCAGGGCGGCTTTTCACGGCGGAACTGCGGGCCGGCACGGCACGCGAACTCCGGGTCCCGGGGCCGGTGATCGACCCGCGCCCCTCCCCCGACGGACGGCTCGTCGCGTACGTCGCCGGGGGCGCCCTGCGCGTGGTCGGCGCCGAGGGTGGGGACGACCGCGCGCTCGCTGCGCCCGAATCGGAGTCCGTTTCCTATGGATTGGCCGAGTTCATCGCGGCCGAGGAGATGGGGCGTTCGCGTGGCTTCTGGTGGTCGCCGGAGAGCGACCTGCTGCTCGTCGCGCGGGTCGACGACACGCCCGTACAGCGCTGGTGGATCTCCGATCCGGCGCAACCGGAACACGATCCGCAGCGGGTCGCGTATCCGGTGGCGGGCAGCGCCAACGCGGACGTGCGGCTCTTCGTCATCGGCCTCGACGGGGTGCGCACGGAGGTCGTGTGGGACCGGGCGCGCTATCCGTATCTGGCGCATGTGCACTGGTCAGCGTCGGGTGCGCCGCTGATCCTGGTGCAGGCACGAGACCAGCGCAGCCAGCTGTTCCTGGCCGTGGCACCGGACACCGGAGCGACCCGGATGGTGCACGCGGACGAAGATCCACAATGGCTGGATCTTTTCGCCGGTGTGCCGTGCTGGAGCCCCGGCGGACAGCTCGTGCGGATCGCCGACGAGGGCGGCGCGCGGGTGCTCGCGTTCGGTGAACGCCCGCTCACGGGACCGCAGTTGCACGTGCGCGCGGTGCTCGATGTGTCGGACGACGATGTGCTGATCTCGGCGTCGGCGGGCGAAGCCGCGGCCGGCCCGGAAACGGGCGAAGTGCATGTGTACCGCGTCAACGAGCTCGGCATGGAGCGCGTCTCGCAGGAGCCCGGCGTGCACTCGGCGGTGCGCGCCGGGGGCGTGACCGTGCTCGTCTCGTCGGTGCTCGACCGGCCGGGCGCCCAGGTACAGGTGCTGCGCGAGGGAAAACGTGTGGCAACGGTGCCGTCGTACGCCGAAAATCCTGGTTTGCCCCTGCGCGTGACCCTCACACAGGGGGGCGCACGGAAAATCCCATGCGCCGTGCTTATGCCCACTGACTACGACGGTGACAATCCCCTCCCGGTCCTCATGGACCCCTACGGCGGTCCGCACGGCCCCCGGGTGCTCGCCGCGCACAACGCGCACCTCACCTCGCAGTGGTTCGCCGACCAGGGTTTCGCGGTGATCGTCGCCGACGGCCGGGGCACCCCCGGCCGCTCCCCCGCCTGGGAGAAGGCGATCCGCGACGACTTCACACTCTCCCTCGACGACCAGGTCGAGGCGCTGCACGGCCTCGCGGAGACCTTCCCCCTGGACCTTTCCCGGGTGGCGATCCGCGGCTGGTCGTACGGCGGCTGGCTCGCGGGGCTCGCCGTGCTGCGCCGCCCCGACGTCTTTCGCGCGGGCATCGCGGGCGCCCCGGTCGCGGACTGGCGGCTGTACGACACCCACTACACGGAGCGGTACCTCGGTGATCCGGCGGCGAGCCCGGACACGTACGCGAAGAGTTCGCTGATCACCGACGAGGGGCTCTCCGCGCCCGCCGAGCCGCACCGGCCGCTGATGATCGTGCACGGCCTCGCGGACGACAACGTGGTGGTGGCACACGCCCTCCGGCTGTCCTCGGCACTGCTGGCCGCCGGCCGCCCGCACGAGGTGCTGCCGCTGTCGGGCGTCACGCACATGACCCCGCAGGAGCAGGTCGCCGAGAACCTCCTGCTGCTCCAGGTCGACTTCCTGAAGCGCTCACTGGGGCTCGCCTGATGCGGGAACCCGCCGGTCAGTGCTGCCAGGCGAGGTAGGCCAGGAGGGGAGCGCCGATGAGGAGGAGGTGGACGACGCCGGTCTTCCACAAGCGCAGCACCGCGGCGAGCACGAAGCCGCCGCCGGCCAGCCATGCGCTGAAGACGAGGATGCCGTGCTGCTCGTCGGCCGTCCGCTGCACCTCGTACTGGTCGGGGGCGCCGAAGCTGATGCCGGCGACGACCAGTCCGTAGCCGAGGACGAACAGGAGCAGGACGTCGAAGAGCCCGACGAGGACGGCGAAAAGACCGTCGTGTCGGCGTGGCCGGCGTTCCATGGGACGAGCCTTCCGTAATCGGTGGGCCGGGGTCCTGAGTACCCGTACTCATCTGCTCAGGACCCCGGTCCCGTCACCCTGGATCAGCCGTGGACCAGCGGCGAGCCGAGGATCTCCTTGGTGATGGCTCCCTTTCCGTCGCCCTCGATGTCGTAGACGATCGTGGAGTCCGACGACCAGAAGAGGTCACCGTCGTAGATCATCGACGGGGCGGTGCAGGTGTTCACGGGCTCGATCTGGAACCAGGTGTAGTTGTCGTTGACGAGCTTGGTCAGGTCGCACGTCCTGGACGTCTCGACGGCGTCGGCGTTGTCCTTGCCGGGGCGGGACTCCAACCGGGTGGTGACCTTGAAGCTGGTGAACCGCTTGCTGTTGTCGACGACCTGGTCGACCAGGATCTGCCAGCTGACCACGGACTTCGCGGTGATCCTGCCGGCCGAGACGTCGGCGGTGTTCGTCACGTGGTACTGCGTCTCCGGCTTCTGGCCGGGGAAGATCACGTCGAAGTCCGTGGTGGCCGAGGCGGCGGCCGCCGGGGTGGCCAGCAGGACGCCGGTCGCGAGCGCGGAGGCGGCGAGACCGACAGTGGTGAGCGTCTTGCGCATGGGATTCCTCTCGTGGTGGGGCCGGGCCGGTGGGCCCGGCCCCTCGGGGGTGTCAGTTGCCCTGGAGGGTGTGTTCCAGGGAGTCGGCGTACAGTCGGGCACCCGCCGGCTTGGGGTGGAACGACTGCATCGACGGACCCGGCCCGTCGTTGTCGGCCTGGGACCGGCCGCTCGTGACGATGCCGTGGATGCTCTCGGGGTCGCCGCAGATCGCCTTGCCGGCGAACTCGTCGCGCGGGTCGGAGAAGACCGCGTAGGAGCCCGCGTCGGACGCCGCGCCCTTCATCTCGCCGGCGAGGGTGTCCGCGACCTTGTTGATGAACTGGCCCTCGACGTTGTCCAGCGCCGGGAGGCAGGAGCCGTCCTTCTCCAACAGGCGCGGGTAACCCATGAGGACGACCTTCGCGCCCGGCGCCTTGGTGTGAATGGCCTTGATCAGATTCGCGATCCGGGGACGGACGGCGTCGTGCAGCCACTTCGGCGCCCACTCGTCCAGCCGGCCGGTCTCCCCACTGGTCTCCTTGCCGTTGTCGGGGTCGATGTTCGGCATCGACGCCGCCTGGCAGTTGACGACGGAGGGGATCGGGAGGTCGATGCACTTCTTGATGACATCCGAGAAGCGGGCGTCATTGCCGCCGATGCTCATCGTCACCAAGGTGGTGTTCTGGTCGAGGTAGCCCGCGTCGATCTGCGAGACCTCGCCCTGGCTGCCGTCCCGCACGTCGTAGGTGCGGGCACCGGAGCACGCGACGAAGTGGTAGTCCATGTTGTTGTCGAAGGCGTCGGCCATCGCCCCGATGGACTTCGAGGCGCCGGGCAGGGTCGCCTGGCGGGACCAGGCGAGCTTGGACCGATGGCACTTCGTGGTCGTGTCGACCTCGGCCTTGCCCTCGTCGTGGGCCTTCTCGTTGACCTTGTCGCGGAAGTCGGTCTCCGGGTAGTAGTCCTTGCCTTCCGGCGCGGTGGCACCCTCGCCGGAGGAGTAGGAGTCCCCCATGGCGACCACGAAGTTCTTCGGCTTGCCCGGCAGCGGCGTGAACGCCACGGAGTCCCAGGCGATGTCCTCCTCACCGCGTCCGTCGGCGGTGTTGGTGTCCAGCGAGACGGTCGGGACGCCGGTGAAGTTGAACACTCCGAGGTCGACCCACTTGTTCTGCTGCACCCGCTGCGGGTGGACCCGGGTCGGGCTCTTGGAGTCGGTGCCGCCGACCACGTAGGCGGCCTGCCGGGTGTGGGCCCCGTGGTCCGGGATGTGCGCGTACACCCGCATCCAGCCCCGCTTGCTGCTGTTCAGGGTCCAGGTGCCCTTGGTGTACATGCGGATACCCATGGCGTCCCCGGTCTTGGACCGGGTGTGGGAGAACCAGAAGTGGTTGCCGTTGCCCGCGCCGATCTGGTGGAGGTCCACCCGGCCGTTGGGGTACGCGAAGGTCAGGTCGAACTTGCCCTCGGAGGACACGCCCGCACACCGGTTGGAGGAGCCCGCGGGGATGGTGCCGTTGGGCAGATCGTCGACGATCATCGAGCCGGCCGGGAGACCGGTGTTGCAGCGCGGCGGGTAGGAGTCCGCGTCCGGCTGCTCGGGGTAGGTGTCGTCGAACCGGTGGACCGGGTTGCCGCACTGCGCGCGGGCGCCGCAGTCCTTCCACTTGGCCGGCTTGTTCCACCAGCACTTCAGGTACAGCGGGTTGTTGGCGTCCGGGTCGCCGGGCAGCTTGCAGGCGCCCTTGCCGGTGTCGTTGCTGTCCGTGTCGGTGATCTTGCCGGGGTCGCAGTCGTTGCTCGAGTCGCAGAACAGCCCGACCGGCGGCTTGGCGCTCGTGCGGTCCAAGGTGGTCGTCCACCAGGCGGCGCGGTAACCGGGCTGGAAGTCACCGGGCTTGAACATCGCGGAGATCGGACGGGACGCCCAGCCGATCACCTTCTCCTCGTACGGCCAGTCCTGCGGGTGCGCCGCGTGCGAGTAGTCGTCCCCACCGCCGACCGACTCCAGGAACGGGGTGCGGTTGGCCTTCCACAGCGGGTTGGCGGGGTTGTTCGTCCAGCCCAGGCCCCACTTGCCGTTCTCCGGCTTCGACTTGGGGTGGTAGCCGGTGTTGTACGTCCACAGCGCGGCGAACCAGTTCTCGATGTACTTCGGGTTGCCGTCGTTGATGACGATCCCGTCCGCACGGGTCTGGTTCCACTTCTCGATGAGGATGTTGACACCGGCGGCGATGTTCGCCGCGTAGTCCAGCGCCACGGCTTCCTGCTGCGTCGGGGACAGCGCGGTCTCGTTGGGCTTCTCCTTGCCCTTCATCCGCATGCCGTCGGTGACCTGGGTGACGCCGTAGCCGCAGTCGGCCTCGGCCCACTCGATGAAGAACGGGTCGGACTGGTTGCCGTCCGCCGTGTGCGGCGTGCCGTAGAAGTTGCCGATCAGCGGGTTGCCCGTGACGCCGGGGACGACCATGCGGGCGGCCTGCCACATGTTGGACTCCTGCGCCGTGATGCCGAGCATCACCGTCGCCGGAACGTGCCAGTCCGCACCGGAGCCGCCGTTCAGGCTCCGGAGGGGGAACAGCGACTGCGGCGCGTACGCGGCCATGCCGGTGTTCTTCCAGTTCGCCGGCCGCGTCGCGCCCTTGTTGAGCTTGCCGACGACGGCCTGGTCCACGGCCCACTCGATCTGCCGCGGGGTCGGCTGGAAGGCCTGCTTCTTCGGGTCGTTGCGGGGCACCGAGCACGAACGGTCCGTGTCCACGGTGGTGACACCGGCCCGCGGCGCGGCCTGCTTCCCGCCGAACGTGAGGGCAGGGGTGAGGTCGTTGCCCTTGCCGTAGTTCGCCGAGCTGCCGAGCACCACGGCCTCGGGGCTGGTGTCGACGATCGTCGTCCTGCCGGTGTCCAGCGCCTTGATGTCGGTGCGCACCAGACGGGGGGAGTCGGCCTCGGCCTGGGTGATGCGGGAGGACTTCCCGTCCGCCCACCGTGCGGTGACCGCGGCCTGTCCCCGGCTGGAGACACGGGCGTCCTTGGCGATGCCGCCGGGGTTGTGCAGGAGGCCCGCGGCCCGGGAGTTCATGGTCGCCCTGCCGGTGACGTACACCTCGCCCGCCGGGGTCGAGGTGAGGTCGAACTCGGTCAGCCGGCCCGACGCGAGGCCGGCGGGGCGCGTCTTCGCCTCGGGCGCCTTGATCTGCGCCACGGTGACGCGGTTGACCGTGGCCCTGTCGCCGTTGGCCGTGGCCCTCTCGCCCGCGGCGGTGCGCCGCTCGGCGGAGCCCGGCTCGCGGTCGAGGAAGGTGACGCCGCCATCGGCGTCGGCCTTGAGCTGGAACGGCGTGGTCTTCGTCGTGGCCACCGTGCGCACCTTGGAGCCGACGACGCGCACGAGGTGGTTGCCCTCGGCCGCCACGATGCCCCGCTTGGTGGGGATCGCGGAGGTGACCTGCCCGTTCACTGTCTGACGTGCACTCACCTTGCCGGTGCGGGCGTCGACGGTGACGAGCCGGGTCCGGTCCTTCTTCGCCGTGTCGTCCGTCAGCGCGGTGAACACGGCCTGCTCACCGGTGCCGCAGCCGGGCGAGAAGTAGCCGAGCGTCGCGGTGAACGGCAGCTTATTCACGTCGCCGGTGGAGAGGTCGACGATCGCGGTGAACGCGCCGCGCGTCATCAGTTCGGGCTTGTTGGTGAAGGTGCGCGGCGCGTAGGCCACGGCCGCGTACTTCCCGGACTGTGTGAGGCAGGCGTTGCCGACCCAGGTGTCGGTGTCGAAGCCCGGCTCGGAGAGGGAGGCGGCGGTCTTCCAGGCGTAGCCGTCCTTCTCGCCGGCGACCAGCACGTGGAATCCAGTGCCGTCACCGATCGTGGTGAACGCCCGGTCCTTGCTGGATCCGTAGTTCTTGCCCAGGACGCTCTTCCGCTTCTTGGCGGGGATCGCGCCGGGCTGCGCGCCGGCGCCCGGCGAAGCCGGCGCCGACCATCCGTCGGCCGTGCCGGGTGGCGCGGCCTGCGCGTATGCCTGGGTGGTGGCGACACCCGCCGACAACGACACAGCGAGTGCCGTCGTCACGGGTATGCGCGCATACCGCAGTATGTCGCGTTTCAACTTCCCTACTTTCGCGGCGAGTTGGCCGCACCGGCACGGCGTGCGGGCGCGGCGGAGCGCGCCGCCGCCGGGCATGCGGCGGCGGCCGCGGGGATATGAGATGTGGGCAGGCCGAATCAGCGCTCGATACGAGCGCGGACGTGCTCGGTGTGTCGGTTCAGATCGACGCGTTGGATCAGACCGACGTGTCGGAGCAGACCGACGTGTCGGAGCAGAGCCGACACGCCGGGATCATCGAGCCCCTGGCCTGAAGGTGAGTGCCGGTGGCGGCTGTCAGTTGCAGCTGCCGACCGAGGAGAGGTCGTCGATGACGACCTTGCCGCCCTTCTTCATGTACGAGTACACCTCGCCGCAGTAGCCCTTCTTCTGGCGCACGGGGCCCGCGTAGGTGCTGAAGGTGCCGAAGTCCTCGTCGTGGGGAGTCGCGGTGTAGTTGTCCTTCAGCCGGATCCCCATGTACTGGGCGGAACCGGTGTCGTTCCACAGCACGCCGCAGGTGGGCTTGTCGTAGATCAGGTCACCGGTGGTGGTGCCGTTGGTGTAGACGTAGACGGTCGCGTAGCGGGTGGTGTCGCTCGGCAGCCGCTCCGCGGTGATGATCTGCGTGTAGCCCGCTCCGCACACCGTCGAGGCGGTGGCGGCGACCGACGGCTTCGCGGCCACGATGGAGCGGGTCTCCTTCGACGCCTTCGACGCGAACGTGAGGTCGTCGGCATTGATGGCCGCTGCGCGAGGCGGCGGCGTGTCGGTGGCGGCAACAGCCTGACCCGGCACGGACGTGCCAATCAGCGTCAGGGTTGCGGCAGTCATGACAGAGCGAAACGCGATCTTTGCGCGCATGTGAAAGTCCCCCATGTAATTGCGTCAACAGGGGGCGCGACTTGGTCAGTTGCCGGCTCCCCCATTAGCCACACAGGAACCTATCAGCACTCACACAGCATCGAAAATGTGTTTTCCCTCGCACACGGGGACAGGCGTGGCAACTCCACTCAGGGGCGGGCACGGCGGCCCCACACTGGGGCGGGCACGGCAACGAGCCGGGGTGACATGGCGCACCCCGGCTCGTTTACGGCACCCGCACGGCCGTACGTTGTTCAGACTGACTCGTCCGTATATCGAGATCGGGTCAGCTGAGTTGCCTGCGTGTTAACGCAGTTGATGCACATTTGTACGCCTATTTCGCCCCGTCATCATGATCGTCTGGTGGCTCCTTGGGCGGTACCACCTGCTTCTCCTCCGCGAAGTGGCAGGCCGAGTCGTGCGCGGCCGGGCCCTCGGTGAGCCGGAACTCCGCGGGCACCGCGAGCAGCGGCACCTCCAGCGTGCACCGTTCCTGCGCCTTCCAGCAGCGGGTGCGGAACCGGCATCCGGACGGGATGTTCGCCGGTGAGGGCACGTCCCCGGTGAGGATGATCCGCTCCCGGTGCTCGCGGGCCTCCGGGTCGGGCACGGGAACGGCGGAGAGCAGGGCCTGGGTGTAGGGGTGCGTCGGATGGTCGTAGATCTCGGCGTCCTTGCCGGTCTCCACGATCCGCCCGAGGTACATCACACCGACCCGGTCGGAGATGTGCCGCACGATGGAGAGGTCGTGCGCGATGAAGACGTAACTCAGGTCGAACTCGCCCTGCAGCCTGTCCAGCAGGTTGATCACCTGGGCCTGCACGGAGACGTCGAGCGCGGAGACCGGCTCGTCGGCGACGATGATCTCGGGGCGCAGCGCCAACCCCCGTGCGATACCGATGCGCTGGCGCTGACCGCCGGAGAACTGGTGCGGATAGCGGTTGATGTACTCGGGGTTGAGCCCGACCACGTCGAGCAGGTCCTGGACCCTGCGCCTGCGCTCACCCTTCGGCGCGACCTCGGGATGGATCTCGTACGGCTCCCCGATGATGTCGCCGACGGTCATGCGCGGGTTGAGCGAGGTGTACGGGTCCTGGAAGACCATCTGGATGTTGCGGCGTACGGCCTTCAGCGCCTTGCCGGACAGCCGGGTGATGTCCTCGCCGTAGTACTTGATCGTCCCGGCCGTCGGCTTCTCCAGATTGACCAGCATCTTGGCGACGGTCGACTTGCCGCAGCCGGACTCGCCGACGATGCCGAGGGTCTCGCCGCGGCCGAGGTGGAAGTCGACGCCGTCGACGGCCTTGACGGCGCCGATCTGCTTCTTGAAGAGAATGCCCTGGGTGAGGGGGTAGTGCTTGACCAGGCCGCTGACCTCGAGAATCGCCTCAGGCATCGGACTCTCCCGCCCCGCCCGCTCCCCCGCCGCCGCTCCCGGCGTCGAGCGTCTCTCTCCAGAAGAAGCAGGCGCTCCTGCGGTCCTCGTCCACCTCCGCGAGCGGCGGCACATCGGTCCGGCAGATGTCCTGGGCCATCGGACAGCGCGGGTTGAAGGCGCAGCCCGGCGGGATGTGCATCAGGTTGGGCGGCAGACCCTTGATCGCGTAGAGCTCCTTGCCCTTCTGGTCGAGCCGTGGAATCGACTCCAGGAGCCCCTTCGTATAGGGGTGCGCCGGGGCTTTGTAGATGTCGTGGACCGGTGCCGACTCGACGATCCGGCCCGCGTACATCACCGCGATCCGGTCGGCGACGTCCGCGACCACGCCGAGGTCGTGGGTGATGAGGATGAGCCCCATGTTGAGCTCGCGCTGCAACTCGGCCAGCAGGTCCATGACTTGGGCCTGGACGGTGACGTCGAGCGCGGTGGTCGGCTCGTCGGCGATGATCAGCGCGGGTTCCAGGGACAGCGCCATGGCGATCATGATGCGCTGGCGCATACCGCCGGAGAACTGGTGCGGATAGTCGCGCACCCGGTCAGCGGCCGCCGGGATCCGCACCCGGTCCATCAGCTCGATCGCCTTGGCGCGGGCGTCCTTGCGGGACAGCCCCCGGTGCACGGTGAACATCTCGCCGAGCTGGTCGCCGACGCTGAGCACGGGATTGAGGGAGGACAGCGCGTCCTGGAAGATCATCGCCATCTCGGCGCCGCGCACCTTGCGCCGCTCGTCCTCCTTGAGCTTCAGCAAGTCCTTTCCCTGGAAGAGGATTTCGCCGCCGGTGATCTTCCCGGGCGGCATGTCGAGGATGCCCATGACGGCCTGCGCGGTCACCGACTTGCCGGAGCCGGACTCACCGAGCACGGCGAGCGTCTCGCCCTCGTCCACGCTGTAGTCGACTCCGTTGACGGCCTTGGCGACCCCGTCCCTGGTCCGGAACTCCACGTGCAGATCGCGCACTTCGAGCAGCACGGCGCTCACCTCAGCTTCGGGTCGAGGGCGTCGCGCACCGCGTCGCCGAGCATGATGAACGCGAGCACGGTGATCGCGAGCGCTCCGGCCGGCCACAGCAGCATGTGCGGGGCGTTGCGGATGTAGGCGGAGGCCGACGAGATCTCGATGCCCCAGCTGACCGTAGGTGGCTTCAGGCCCACTCCGAGGTACGAGAGCGTCGCCTCCAGGGAGATGTACGTACCGAGCGCGATGGTCGCCACGACGATCACCGGCGCGACGGCGTTGGGCGTGATGTGCCGCAGCAGCAGCCGTGAGTTGGACGCGCCGAGGGCGCGGGCCGCGGCCACGTAGTCGTTCTGCTTGGTGGTGATGACGGAGCCGCGCGCGATGCGGGAGATCTGCGGCCAGCCGAGCAGCACCATGAACCCGATGACCGGCCAGATCGTATTGCTGGTCACCACGGAGAGGAGGACCAGACCGCCGAGCACGACGGGAATCGCGAAGAAGATGTCGGTGATCCGGGACAGGAACGAGTCCCCCAGCCCGCCGAAGAACCCGGCGAGCCCGCCGAGCGCCGAACCGAGGATCGCGACGCCGAGGGTGGCGCAGACGCCGACGCTGATCGAGACGCGGGTCCCGTACACCACCCGGGTGTAGACGTCGCAGCCCTGGCCGTCGAACCCGAAGGGGTGTCCTGGCTGCGAGCCCTCCTGGGCCTTGGCGAGGTCGCACTTGAGGGGGTTCTGGGTGGCGATCAGCGAGGGCCACAGGGAGATGACCACCAGGAAGAGGATGACAAGCGCGGAGATGATGAAGACGGGGTTGCGCCTCAGGTCGTGCCAGGCGTCGGACCAGAGGCTTCTGGGTTTCTCCTGCGGGCCCGTGCCCTCCGGTCCGCCGGGGGTCCTCTCGAGCGTCTCAGCTTCACTGGTACCGAGGTCCATGGTGCCCCCCATGCCGGTCGGGGCCATGGCGAGGTCTTCTGGGGGAGGCCCCACCGACCCCCCAGGTCCGCGAAGTGCCTCAGGCTCGTACGGCGGCTGCTCAGGCATAGCGGATCCTCGGGTCGAGTACGGCGTACAGGAGGTCGACGAGCAGGTTGGCGACCAGGAAGACGAGGACGAGGACGGTCACGAAGCCGACCACGGTCTGCGTGTTCTGACGCAGGATCCCCTGGTAGAGCTGGAAGCCGACGCCGTGGATGTTGAAGATCCGCTCGGTGACGATCGCGCCGCCCATCAGCGCACCGATGTCCGTGCCGATGAAGGTGACGACGGGGATCAGCGAGTTGCGCAGCAGATGCCTGGTGATCACCCGGTGCCGGGGCAGGCCCTTGGCGGTGGCGGTGCGGACGTAGTCGGACCGCTTGTTCTCGGCGATGGAGGTGCGGGTCAGCCGGGTCACATACGCGAGGGAGACGGAGGCCAGCACCAGGCCCGGCACGATCAGTTCGCCGAAGGTGGCGTCCGGGGAGACGGACGGTTTGATCCAGCCCCACTCGACGCCGAGCAGCAGTTGGAGCACCAGACCGGTGACGAAGACCGGCACCGAGATGACGACGAGGGTGAGCAGCAGAACGCTGGTGTCGACGGGCCGTCCGCGGCGCAGCCCGGTGACGACGCCGAGCGCGATCCCGACGACGATCTCGAAGAGGATCGCGACGATCGTCAGCCGGATGGTGACGGGGAAGGAGTCGGCCATCAGCTCGGTGACCTTCTGCCCGTTGAAGGCGGTGCCGAAGTCGCCGGTGAAGACGTTGCCCATGTAGGTCAGGTATTGCTGCCACACGGGCTTGTCGAGGCCGAACTCCTTGCGCAGCTGGGCGGCCGTGGCGGGGTCGCACTGCTTGTCGCCGCACAGGCCCGCGATGGGGTCGCCCATCACGTTCACCATCAGGAAGATCAGCAGTGTGGCGCCGATGAAGACCGGGATCATCTGCAGCAGACGCCGGATTACGTACCGTCCCATGAGGGCTCCGGAGGTAGTACGGGGCGAGCCCTGGCATGGGCTCGCCCCGTGGGCGGTTCAGCTGACCTTGATCTCGTTGTAGACGGGGACGCTGAACTGGTTGAGCGCCACGTTGGAGACCCGCTCCGAGTAGCCGGCGCTGCCGTTCTGGTACCAGAGCGGGATGGCGGCCATGTTGTCCCGTACGACCCCCTCGGCCTGCTGGAAGAGCTTGACGGCCTTGGCCCGGTCGGTCTCGGCGTTCGCCTCGTCGACGAGCTTGTCGAAGTCCTTGTTGGACCACTTGCCGTCGTTGGAGGAGGCGTTGGTGTAGTACAGCGGCTGCAGGAAGTTCTGGATCAGCGGGTAGTCCATCTGCCAGCCGGCCCTGAACGGTCCCGGCATCTTGTGCTGGCCGATCTGATTGCGGAAGTCGGCGAAGGTACCGATCGGGTTGCCGACGCACGCCTTGTCGTTGCCGAGCGCGTTGTTGATGGAGTTGCAGACGGCGTCGACCCACTCCTTGTGGGAGCCCGTGTCCGCGTTGTACGAGAGCTTGACCTGGCCGCCGGGCAGGCCGCCGCCCTCCTGGATCAGCTTCTTGGCCTCGCTCGGGTTGTACTTGCAGGAGTCGCCGCACAGCCCGTCCTGAAAGCCGCCGTCCGTGCCGAGCACCGGCGAGGTCCAGTCGGAGGCCGGAGTGCGGGTCTTCTGGAAGATCGTGTTCGTGATCTGGTCGCGGTTGATCGCCATGGACAGGCCCTGGCGGACCTTCACCGCCCCGCTCGTGTCCCACTTCTTGTCATAGAACGGGAAAGCGAGCGTCTGGATGATGCCGGCCGGTGTATTGATGTAGCGATCACCGAGGTCGTTCTTCACGTTCTTGAGCTGAGAGGCGGGCACGTCGTCGACGAGGTCGAGGTTGCCCGCCAGCAGGTCGGTGTACGCGGTGTTGTTGTCGGTGTAGACCTTCAGGGTCACGCCGTCGTTCTGGGCCTTGTCGTCGCCGGGATAGCCGTCCCACTTCTTCAGGGCCATCTGCGAGCCCTTGGTGTACGAGTCGATGGTGTAGGGCCCGTTGCCGACCGGCTTCTGCACCCAGGCCGCGTGGTCGTCGAAGAACGCCTTGGGCAGCGGCGCGTAGGCCACATAGCCGAGGGTGTCGGGGAACGTAGAGAACTTCTGGTTGAGCTTGACGGTGAAGGTGTTGGTGCCGGTCACCTTGAGCCCGGAGAGGGTGTCGGCGCTCTGGCTGCCCGAGTCGGGGTGGACCTTGTCGTAGCCCTCGATGTACCCGAAGAAGTACGCGTTCTTCTGGTTGTTCTTGAGGCTGGCCCCGTAGTTCCACGCGTCGACGAAGGACTGGGCGGCGACGGCCTCGCCGTTGCTGAACTTCCAGCCGTCCTTGATCGTGATCGTGAAGTTCTGCGAGTCCGAGGTCTCGATCTTGTCGGCCAGCATGTCCTCGGCCGCGCCGGTCTTGGCGTCGTACCGCTTCAGACCGCGGAAGATCATGTCGAGGACCTTGCCGCCCTGCACCTCGTTGGTGTTGGCCGGCTCCAGCGGGTTCTGCGGGTCTCCCCAGGAGGAGGAGACGATTCCGGAGCCGTTGCCGCCACCGCCGCTGCTTCCTCCGCCCCCGCAGGCGGTCGCCACGAGGGCTACCGCCGCCGCGCAAGCGGCCCATTTGGCGTGCGTGGCTCCACGCATGGAGTGCCTCCTCGAGAGTGCGCCGTGCGGTCGGCGCCGGGGCGCGGGAATTCAGCTCCGGTGCGCCGTGCCTTTAGCGCCCAATATCGGTCCATACGGGGTGTATCGCTATTTCGCCCCACCCTTCCGAGTGGCGGCGCCACCCGGATGCATCTGGACGCGACCACTCCGGATGATCAACGCAATGGATCTTCGCCGTTCGATGCGGAACCGTTGGATTTCGTGCACCAGATGTACGCATTCCGAGACTCCGGCGTCCGCATATCGAACCCCTTGCCCGATTGGCGTAGTTAGCCCGATTCCGGACACGGAACGGCCACAGTGCGCTACACGCGTAGTTACGCTAAGGTCAAATCCAGGCAAAGAAGGTAAAGACAAACCCAAGGGGGTCGAGAATTTATTGACCTTGAATGAATTGCGTTGAAAAAGTCCGGCGTAGCCCGTAGGGAGCGCCCTGCGGAGTCCTTGACCGCATCGGGCCTGGAGCACCATGACCCCCCCAACTCCATCCGCGGCTGCCCCGCTAGAGGTGACCGACGAGAGCGTCGAGAAGTCGCCCTCTCCTTCCACCACCAAGGGCTCCGAGAGTCGCTCCCCTGGACGACTCGCCTGGAAGCGGTTCAAACGTGACCGCACGGGCGTCATATCGGCCTATATCGTGATCTTCTTCTTCGTGATCGCGATCGCAGCCCCACTGATAGCCAAGCTGTACGGCAAGAACCCGTACACCACGTACGCCAGCCAGCGACCTGAACTCCTGGACGCCTTCTCCTACCCCGCGGGGCCGAACGGCGGAATGAGCTCGGAGTTCTGGTTCGGCATCGAACCGCAACTGGGCCGGGACGTCTTCACCTTCCTGCTGTACGGCATCCGCACCTCGCTGGGCATCGCCGTGGCCGCCACCCTGCTGACCACCGTCGTCGGCGTGATCGTCGGTGTCACCGCGGGCTACCTGGGCGGCAAGACGGACTATCTCGTCGGCCGGATCATCGACATCCTGCTGTCGTTCCCGTCCACGCTGTTCTTCATCGCCTTCATGCCGGTCGTGTACGGGCTGTTCGTCGCCCCCGACGACAACATCCCCACCTCCCTGCGAGCCATCTCCCTGATCCTGGTGCTCTCCGCCTTCGGCTGGGCCTCCATCGCCCGTCTGCTGCGCGGCCAGGTACTCGGTCTGCGTGAGCGGGAGTACATCGAGGCGGCCAAGGTCACGGGCGCGTCGCCGCGGCGCATCGTGTTCAAGGAGCTGCTGCCCAACCTGTGGACGCCGATCATCATCCAGTCCACGCTGATGCTTCCGGCCTTTGTGACCGCGGAGGCCGGTCTGGCCTTCCTCGGCGTCGGCATCATCGACCCGACTCCGGACTGGGGCGTCATGATCCAGCGCGGCGCCCAGTTCTACACCGAGGACCTCACCTTCATGCTCTTCCCGGGCCTGTCGATGGTGATCTTCGTCCTCGCCTTCAACCTGCTCGGCGACTCGGTGCGCGACGCGCTCGACCCGAAGTCCAAGCGGTAACCGCACCCCGTTCCACCCCGGCCCGTTCAACGTCGCGCGGCCGGAGTCAACCGTCCCGATCGTCCCTATAAGGCAGGCTCATCCATGTCTTTTTCCCGTAGAAACTTCATGATCGCCACCGGCGTGGTCGCGGCCTCGTCGTCGGTGCTGACCGCCTGTGGCGGCAGCGGCAGCGACAACAAGTCGAGCCGTAAGGTCCCCTCGGTCAGCGGTTCCAAGACCCAGGAGATCCTGGTCGGCACCAAGGCCGACTCGACCGGCCCGGCGCCGGAGGTCAAGGGAGCGGTCAAGGGCGGGACGATCTACTCGCTCGACCAGTTCGACATGGACCACCTGGACCCGGCGCAGATCTACGTCTCGACCGAGGGCGCCATCACCGCTCCGATCATGCGTGGCCTCACCGGCTACAAGATCGACGACAAGGGCGGCGCCACGCTGGTCGGCGACGCGGCCACGGACGCGGGCACCATGAAGGACGGCGGCAAGACCTGGACCTTCACCCTGAAGGACGGTCTGAAGTGGGAGGACGGCTCGGACATCTCCGAGGACGACCTCCGCCACACCTTCGAGCGCCTCTTCGCCTCCTTCATCGCCGAGGGTCCCCGCTACGTCCAGCAGTGGCTGGTCGGCGGCGACAAGTACAAGGGCCCCTACGACGGCAAGAAGCTCGACTCCATCGAGGTCGACGGCAAGACGATCACCTTCCGTCTCAACGAGGCCCGCGCGGACTTCAACTTCACGCTCGCCATGCGTGGCTACTCCCTGGTGAACAAGAAGCACGACACCAAGGAGAAGTACGACAAGCGCCCCTTCTCCTGCGGCCCGTACAAGATCGGCGCCCGCTCCATCGGCAAGTCGCTCACGTACGTGCGCAACGAGCACTGGGACCCGAAGACCGACTCGATCCGCAACAACTACCCGGACAAGTACGTCTTCCAGTTCGGCTTCGAGCTGCTGGCCTCGACCGACCGCTACATCGCGGACTCGGGCAAGGACCAGTACGCGATGTCGATCTTCAACGAGGTCGCCCCGGAGCGCATCGCCCAGGTCCTCACCAACGCCAAGCTCAAGCAGCGCGTCCTCACGCAGGTCGACACGGTCACCTACTACTGGCCGATCAACATGACCCGCATCAAGGACGTCAAGGTCCGTCAGGCCATCAACCACGCGTGGCCGCACCAGCAGATCCAGACGATCCAGGGCGGCGCCTCCACCAGCGAGATCGCCACCACCATCCTCGCCCCGGTGACCCCGGGTTACGAGAAGTTCGACCTCTACGGCGTCACCAAGAAGCCCGGTGGCGACCCGGTCAAGGCCAAGGCCCTGCTGAAGGAGGCCGGCAAGCTCGGCCAGAAGCTGGTCATCGCCTACCAGTCCTCGGACACCCAGGTGAAGGTGGCCGTCGCGGTCAAGAACGCGCTGGAGGCTGCCGGCTTCACGGTCGTCAACAAGCAGGTCGACAAGTCGACCTTCTACACCCAGATCGGCAAGATCGACAACGACTTCGACCTCTTCGGTGCGGGCTGGAGCCCGGACTGGCCGAACGGCTACTCGGTCTTCTACCCCTGCTGGAGCGGCAAGAACATCGGCGACGGCCGCAGCAACTACGCCCAGCTGAACGACCCGAGCGTCAACAAGGCCATCGACGCGGCCGCCAAGATCACGGACGCGGCCGAGGCCAACAAGGCCTGGGGCAACGTCGACCGCCAGATCATGGAACTCGCGGCGGTCGTCCCCGACTACCACAAGATCCGCAACTGGATGCACGGCTCCAAGGTCGGCAACGTCGTGTACGACAGCGGCAACACCTGCGTCGCGCTCTGCAAGCTGTACGCGATGAAGTAAGCCGTACGACCCGGGTCCTGTCGCCGGACGCCGCCGAACCCGCCTCCGGGCGGAGGACGCACGTCCGGCAGCAGGACCCTTGGGGGGTGGCCGTTCGCCCGGCCGCCCCCTCCGGCCCTCCCTCCTCACGCCCCCGGCGACGGCGCCCCGTCCGGAAAGTCACGCCCCCATGTCCCGCTTCCTCGTCCGCCGAGTCCTCGGCGCACTGGTCATCCTGCTGATCATCAGCGCCATCACATTCGGTCTCTTCTACGCCATCCCGCGTGACCCGGCGATGATGTCCTGCGGCAAGAACTGCACGCCCGACATGCTCGCGCAGATCCGGCACAACCTGGGCATCGACCACCCGATCCCGGTGCAGTACTGGGATTGGCTCAAGGGCGTCTTCGTCGGGCGCGACTACGCCGGCTTCGGGAACTGCAACGCCCCCTGCCTCGGCTACTCCTTCGCCAACCGCGAGCCCGTCCTCGGCACCATCCTGGACCGCCTGCCGACGACCCTCTCGCTCGCCTTCGGCGCGGCCGTCGTCTTCCTGATCTTCGGCGTCGGCGCGGGCATGCTGGCCGCCCTCAAGCAGGGCAAGTTCCTGGACAAGTTCGCCAGCTCGGCCTCGCTGTTCGGCTCCTCGCTGCAGATCTACTTCGTCGGCTACGTCGCGATGTTCTTCCTGGTCTCGAAGCTGCACCTGTTCGCGCAGCCGTCGTACACGCCCTTCACCGACGACCCGGTCGCGTGGTTCTCCGGGCTGCTGCTGCCCTGGCTGACGCTGGCGATCATCTTCACCGCCAACTACACCCGTATGACCCGCTCCCAGCTCGTCGAACAGCTCAGCGAGGACTACGTCCGCACCGCCCGCGCCAAGGGCCTGTCCCGTGCGAACGTCTTCTTCCGGTTCGCCTGGCGCGGAGCGATGGGCCCGATCGTCACGGTCTTCGGTATCGACCTGGGCGTGCTGATCGGCGGCGCGATCATCACCGAGTCGACCTTCAGCATCCAGGGCATCGGCCGCCTCGCGGTGGACTCCGTGAACAAGAGCGACCTGCCCATGCTGCTCGGCGTCACCATCCTGTCGGCCGGTGCGATCGTGTTCTTCAACATCATCGTCGACGCCGTCTACGCCCTCATCGACCCGCGGATCCGGCTCGCCTGACCCCGGGCAACCCGCCCCCGACAGCTACCCCCCGGCATCACCCCCCTCAGGAGCGTCCCCGTGACGAGCACCGATCAGCAGCCCTTCCTGTCCGTCAGGGATCTGAAGGTCCACTTCTCCACCGAAGACGGCGTCGTCAAGGCCGTCGACGGTCTCACCTTCGACCTGGCCAAGGGCAAGACGCTCGGCATCGTGGGCGAGTCGGGCTCGGGCAAGTCCGTCACGAACCTGACGATCCTGGGCCTGCACGACCGAGACCGCACCGCCATCGACGGCGAGATCCTGCTCGACGGCAAGGAGTTGCTGACCGCCTCCGAGCGGGAGCTCGAGCAGCTGCGCGGCAACAAGATGTCGATGATCTTCCAGGACGCGCTGGCCTCGCTGTCGCCGTACCACACCATCGGCAAGCAGATCGGTGAGACGTACCGCAAGCACACCGGTGCCTCCAAGAAGGAGGCCCGGGAGCGGGCGATCGAGATGCTCAAGCGCGTCGGCATCCCGCAGCCGGACGTCCGCGTGGACGACTACCCGCACCAGTTCTCCGGCGGTATGCGCCAGCGCGCGATGATCGCGATGGCGCTGGTCTGCGACCCCGAGCTGTTGATCGCCGACGAGCCGACGACGGCGCTCGACGTGACGGTGCAGGCCCAGATCATGGACCTCCTGAAGGACCTCCAGCAGGAGTTCGGCACGGCGATCATCTTCATCACCCACGACCTCGGTGTCATCGCCGACATCGCGGACGACGTGCTGGTGATGTACGGCGGCCGGTGCGTGGAGCGCGGCACCAAGAAGGAGGTGCTGCGCGAGCCGCAGCACCCGTACACCTGGGGCCTGCTGGGCTCGATGCCGAGCCTGGACGGTCCGGTCGACGTACCGCTGAACCCGATCCCCGGTTCGCCGCCGTCGCTGCTGAACCCGCCGACGGGCTGCCGCTTCCACCCGCGGTGCACCTTCACGGAGAAGATCGAGGGCGGCCTCTGCTCCACCGAGCAGCCGCTGCTGCAGGTCACGGACGGGCGCGGTGCCGCCTGTCACCTCACGGCGGACCAGCGCCGCGAGTTCTTCGCCGACTACGCCGCGACCCGGTCGCACTGACGTAACTGAGACGGGATTTCACGATCATGAGCAACACGAACCCCCTCCTGGACGTCACCGGACTGACCAAGCACTTCCCGGTGATGGGAGGCTTCCCCTTCAAGCGGAAGATCGGCGCGGTCCAGGCCGTGGACGGACTCGACTTCCAGGTCGCCGAGGGCGAGAGCCTGGGCCTGGTCGGCGAGTCGGGCTGCGGCAAGTCGACGACCGGCCGGCTGATCACGCGCCTCCTGGAGCCCACCGGCGGCAAGATCAGCTACCGCGGTCAGGACATCACGCACGCGGGCCGCAAGCAGCTGGCGCCGGTCCGCTCCGAGATCCAGATGATCTTCCAGGACCCGTACGCGTCGCTGAACCCGCGCCAGACGGTCGGCAAGATCATCTCGGGCCCTATGGAGATCAACGGGATCAACCCGCCCGGCGGCCAGGAGAAGCGCGTACGCGAACTCCTGGAGACGGTCGGCCTCAACCCCGAGCACTACAACCGCTTCCCGCACGAGTTCTCCGGCGGTCAGCGCCAGCGCATCGGCGTGGCCCGCGCGCTGGCCCTCGAGCCCAAGCTGATCGTCGCGGACGAGCCGGTCTCCGCCCTCGACGTCTCCATCCAGGCGCAGGTGGTCAACCTGCTCCAGGACCTCCAGCGGGACCTGGGCATCGCGTTCGTCTTCATCGCCCACGACCTCGCGATCGTGCGCCACTTCTCGGAGCGCGTCGCGGTGATGTACCTCGGCAAGATCGTGGAGATCGCCAACCGCGAGGACCTGTACGACAACCCGCGCCACCCTTACACGCGCGCGCTGCTGTCCGCCGTTCCCGAGGCCACCGCGGACGACGTGCCGGCCCGCGAGCGCATCCTCCTCACCGGTGACGTGCCCTCCCCGCTCAACCCGCCGTCGGGCTGCCGCTTCCGCACCCGCTGCTGGAAGGCGACGGAGAAGTGCGCTACGGAGGCCCCGCCGCTGGTCCAGGTCGAGGGCAACCGCGAAGGCCACCTGACGGCGTGCCACTACCCGGAGACTACGGCGGACCTGGCCCTGCCGGCGGCCCGCAAGTCTCTGTAAGACCCCCGGCGGCACCCCGACACACCCCAATTCGTCGGGGTGCCGCCTCACGGGACCGGAACGTCGGCCCATTGACCCGAGCCATAAGACGATCCCGGCTCCTGGGGACAGCGAAGGCCCGTGCGCCCCTGAGGGGAGCACGGGCCTTCGCCTTGGCCACGGCATCGGCCTCGCTACCCTGAAGGCATGGACTACGCGACGATGCGCGCGATCGCCGAGGAGCTCACGGCGTACGCCGAGCACCTTGAGGGATCTTGGGAGGTCGAGATCGGCCCCTCCGGGCCGTTCCTCGCGATGATGAGCCCCTCGAAGCGCCACCAGGGCACGATCCGCCGCATCCGCAACCAGCTCAACGAGCAGCTCCCCGCCACCCACCCCGGCTACGTCTGCGAGAACGGTCCTGAGATCGAGCACCCGGCGATCGGCCGCATGCGGCGCCCGGACGCGGTCGTGATCCCCGAGGACGTGCTCGACGAAGAAGGCCTCGCCGTCGACGCGACCCAGGTGCTGGCGGTCATCGAGATCGTCTCCCCGTCCAACCCGGACAACGTCTACGGCGAGAAGCTCGCCGAGTACCCATCCATGGGCATCGCCCACTACATGATCGTCGACCCTCGCACGGGCACCATCGAGGTGCACTCCGAGCCCTGCAAGGACCGCTACCAGCACAAAGACCCGTACATCTTCGGTGATACCGTGCCGTTCGGCCCATGGTCGGTGGAGACCGACGCCTTCCGCCGCTACGGAAAAGCGGGGAACGCCCAGTCCTAGAGGGTGCCAGGCTCAGCCCAGCTCCCCGCGCTCCACGCAGAATTCGTTGCCCTCCGGGTCGGCCAGGACGACCCAGCCGCCGCCGTCCGGGCGGGTGTGGTCCGCGATGCGGCGGGCGCCGAGGGCGAGTGCCCGCTCGACCTCCGCCGCCCGTGTGCGGCCCTGCGGTCGCAGGTCGAGGTGGCTGCGGTTCTTCGCCGTCTTGTCCTCGGGGACGTGTACGAACAGGAGGGTCGGGCCGCCGGCGGGGTCCACGATCACCGCCTCCGGGTCGCCGGGCTTGTCGTCGTCGGCCAGCGGGCGGCCGAGCAACTCGCTCCAGAAGAGGCCGAGATCGTAGGGATCGCCGGTGCAGTCGAAGGTGATCGTGCGGATGGTGGGGTTCAGCGGCCCTTGCTCTGCCATGCGCTAGTCCCCCGTCCGGCCGTCGGCCAGTTCGCGCAGGATGTCGATGTGGCCGTTGTGGCGGGCCGTCTCCTCGACGAGGTGGAGGAGGATCCAGCGGAGGTCGACGTGGCGGCCGTCGCGGATGGGGCGCTGCGCCTTGGTGTCCAGGTCGTGGTCGGCGACCAACTGGCGGTAGCGGGCGGCCTGTTCCTCGTAGTCGTCGAGGAGTTGGGTCAGCGGGATGTCGACGGCGATGCGCATCTCGCGGTCGGGGTCCTCGTCCGTCCAGGGCCCCTTGTCCTCCTCGCCGAGGAAGACCACCTGGAACCAGGAGTACTCGACCCAGCGCAGGTGGCTGATCAGTCCGCACAGCGTCATCAGCGGGGACCCGGGCAGCGGTGCCTTGACGGCGTCCTCCGCGGAGACGCCCTCGCACTTGGCGTGGGCGGTGGCGCGGGCGTAGTCGAGGAAGGTGGTCAGCTGTGTGCGCTCGTCCCAGGCGGGAGGCGTGTCGGTTCGAGTCATCGGGGTGAAGCATCCCCGTCCGCCCGTTCGATGTCGAGCGATTAAGTACCCGCTTGCAGTGCGGGGTTGTCGACGCCGCGGCACCGGGACCAGACTGTCGCGCCATGGCCTTCCACCTGCGCGGGACCGTCCTGCCCGACGGCGTCGTACGCGACCTCTGGACGCTCGGCGACCGGATCACCTTCCAGCGCCCCTCGGCCCCGGCCGACACCATCGCCGACGGCGGGTTCCTGCTGCCGGGCCTTGTCGACGTGCACACGCACCCGGGCTCCGCCGCCGAGGACGACCCGCGCTTCGATCCGGACGTCTTCGCCGAGCAGATCGCCGTTCACCGGGACGCCGGGATCACGGCCCTGCGCTTCCCGGGGCTGCTCGGCGAGGTGCCCGACGGGCTGCGCGACGCGCCCGGATCCCCACGCATGGTCACGGCGGGCCGCTGGCTGGCCTGGGCGGGGCTGTCGAAGAGCGCCGGGTTCCACACGGTGACCGACGACCTGGTCGCCGCGGCGGTGGCGGAGGCGAAGGCCCACGACGGCTGGTGCAAGCTCATGGGTGACTGGGACTTCGAGGCGGCGCCGGTGCCCTTCGAGCTGCTGCGCGCGGTCGTCGACGGCGTGCACGCGGCCGGCGGGCGGGTCGCCGTGCACTGCCAGTCCGCGGAGGGCGTGCTGGGCGCGGCCCGCGCGGGCGCCGACTCCATCGAGCACGGCATGGGAATGCCGGAGCAGTGCATCGAGCTCATGGCCGCGCACGGGACGTCGTACGTCCCCACCCTCACCGCCTTCGCGCACAGCGCACTCCGCATCAAGGACAACCCCCGGGGCCGCCTGTGGCACGAGGGGCACCGCACGATGATCCGACGCGTCCGAGAGGCGTACGACGCCGGTGTCACCGTCCTCGCCGGTACGGACTCCGCGCCCTTCGGCAACGTCGCGACCGAGGTCGAGCACCTCGTCGCCGCCGGCCTCCCTCCCGAGACGGCGGTCGGCGCCGCCAGCTGGACCGCCCGCGCGTTCCTCGGCCTCACCGGTCTGACCGAGGGCGCCCTCGCCGACATCACTGTCTACGACACGGACCCCCGCCTCGACCCGGGCGCCCTCCGCCTTCCGCGCCGCATCATGCTGCGCGGCCGGGTCGTGCGCTGACCCCACGTCACAGACTCTTCGCCATCAGCTCCACCTCGAAGCCGTCCGCGTTCTGGGGGTCACTGAACTGCCGTCATCGATCATTTGCTTCAACTTTCTCTCCCTGAAGCGAACTTGTCCCCACGCTTCCTACCCGATCGGTGGTTCGACCGGGCCCCTCGCCTGAGAGACTGCTGCGATGGCTGATCGTTCGTTCAGTGACGTCTCGCTCGCCGCCCTGTACGACGCCCTGAATCCGTGGCGGCCGAGTGACGACTTCTATCTGGACCTGGTGATGTCCGCGCGGTCGGTGCTCGACGTCGGGTGCGGGACGGGGCGGCTGTTGGGGCGGGCCCGGGAGGCCGGGCACGAGGGGCGGCTCTGTGGGCTGGATCCCGCCGCGGCCATGCTGGTGCAGGCGCGGCGCCGGGCCGCCGTCGAGTGGGTGCTCGGGGATCTCGCCTCCGCGCGCTGGGAGCGGGAGTTCGACCTCGTCGTGATGACCGGGCACGCCTTTCAAGTACTCGTCTGCGACGAGGAGTTGCGTTCCTCGCTGGCCGCGGTCCGCGAAGCCCTCACCGACGACGGGCGGTTCGTCTTCGAGACGCGCAACCCCGCCGCCCGCGCCTGGGAGTCCTGGACCCCGGAGCGCGTGCGCGAGGTGAGCGACGCCCACGGCGCTGTCGTACGGGTCCGGCACGAGGTCGACACACCCGTGCTCGGCGATCGCGTGACGTTCACGGAGACGTTCGAGCACCCGGACTGGGAGCGGCCGCGGGTCAGTCGCAGCACGCTGCGCTTCCTCGGGGCGGACGCGCTGTCCGGGTTTCTCGGCGAGGCGGGGCTCGCCGTCCACGAGCAGTTCGGCGACTGGGGGCGGGGGCCGCTCTCCCCCACCGCCCCCGAGATCATCACCGTCGCCCGCCCCAGCGGCTAGGGCCTGTCCGGCGGATCGTGTCGGAGACGCGGGGCTTGGCACGCCCATCTGCGCTCATAATGCGCCGCAGCTCTCCTCCGACCTGATCCGCCGGACAGGCCCTAGTCGTCCTCGCTCTCGCTCTCCAGCGCCGCCAGCGCCGGGTCCAGCACGATGTCCTCCGCGCGGGCCTCGATCGTCGGGTCCTCAGGGAAGTGGCAGGCCGTCAAATGGCCCTCGGCGTTGCCCGACAGCTGGATCAGCGGGGGCTCCTCCTGCGCGCACTTGTCCTGCGCCTTCCAGCAGCGCGTACGGAAGCGGCAGCCGGAGGGCGGGGCGATCGGGGAAGGGACGTCGCCCTCCAGACGGATGCGTTCCTTCTTCTCGGCGTCGATGTCCGCGTCGGGAACGGCCGACATGAGGGCGTGGGTGTAGGGGTGGCGCGGGCCGGTGTACAGCGACGTACGATCCGCGATCTCCACGATCTTGCCGAGGTACATCACCGCGACGCGCTGCGAGAAGTGGCGGACGATGGCGAGGTCGTGCGCGATGAAGACGAACGCGATGCCCATCTCCCGCTGGACTTCCTGGAGCAGGTTCACCACCTGCGCCTGGATGGAGACGTCGAGCGCCGAGACCGGTTCGTCCGCCACGATCAGCTTGGGCGAGAGCGCCAGCGCCCTTGCCACGCCGATGCGTTGACGCTGACCGCCGGAGAACTCGTGCGGGAAGCGGTTGTAGTGCTCGGGGTTGAGACCCACGGTCTCCAGCAGCTCGCGTACGCGGGCCTCGCGGCCGCCGGGCGGATTGATGCCGTTGATCTCCATCGGCGAGGAGATGATCGTGCCGACCGTCTGACGGGGGTTGAGGGAGGCGTAGGGATCCTGGAAGATCATCTGGATCTCGGAGCGGATCGGGGACAGCTGGCGCCGGGTGGAGCGGCTGATGTCCTTTCCGCGGTACGAGATCGTGCCCTGCGTGGGCTCCATGAGTCGGGTCAGCAGCCGTCCCGTCGTGGACTTGCCGCAGCCCGACTCGCCGACCAGGCCCAGGGCCTCACCGGGGAAGACGTCGAAGGAGACGCCGTCCACGGCCTGCACCGCGCCGATCGTGCGCTTGATCGGAAAGCCTCCCTTCACCGGGAAGTACTTCTTCAGGTCGCGTACCCGCATCAGTGGTTCGGCCGGGTTCGCGTCCCGCTGACCGGGGATCGTGTCCGCCACGACCGCGGTCTTCTCGTCGCTCACAGCGTCGCTCACAGTCAGTCCCCTCAGCCCAGCCTGGGCCGAATCGTCTCGGTGAAGATGCGGCTCTTTTGATCCAACGTCAGATGGCAGGCCGCTCCCCGACCCTCCGGCAGCTCGGGCCGGATGTCCACACACCGGTCGGAGCCCTCGACCTCGCTGCGGAAGGCGCACCGCGGATGGAACGGGCACCCCGAGGGGGGGTTCAGCAGCGACGGGGGCGCGCCCGGAATGGGGGTCAGCGGCTCGTCCACGTCCGCCGAAAGACGTGGCATGGACGCCAGCAGGCCCCAGGTGTACGGATGTTGCGGGGATTTGAGCACCTCGCGGACCGTGCCGCGCTCCACCGCCCGGCCCGCATACATCACGAGCAGGTTGTCCGCCATGTTCGCGACCACCCCGAGGTCATGGGTGATCATGATGATCGCGGAGCCGAACTCCTGCTGGAGGTCCTTCAGCAGGTCCAGGATCTGCGCCTGGACCGTCACGTCGAGGGCCGTCGTCGGCTCGTCGGCGATCAACAGGTCCGGGTTGCAGACCAGGGACATGGCGATCATCGCGCGCTGGCGCATACCGCCGGAGAACTGGTGCGGATAGTCGTCGACGCGCCGCTGGGCGTGCGGGATGCCGACCTTCTCCAGCATCTCGATGGCCCGCTCGCGCGCCTCCTTCTTGGAGGCCCCGGTGTGCTTGCGGAACGGCTCGCCGATCTGCCGCCCCACGGTGTGGTACGGCGACAGCGCGGTCAGCGCGTCCTGGAAGATCATCGCCATCTTGTTGCCCCGGAGCTTCTCCAGCTCCGCCTCGGTGGCGGTGATCAGTTCCTTGCCGTCGAGGAGGATCTCGCCCTCGATCGTGGTGGCCAGTGGGTTGTGCAGGCCCAGGATGGTCAGGTTGGTGACGGACTTCCCGGACCCGGACTCGCCGACGATGCCCAGCGTCGTACCGCGCTCCAGGTCGAAGGAGAGACCGTCGACCGCCTTGACCTCGCCGTCCTCCGTGGAGAAGCGCACATGCAGGTCGCGGACCGACAGGAACGCATCGGATCCGGCGGGCGCCGCGGCGTCCTCGGGCTTGGTGAGTGTGGTCACTTCAGAAAACTCCTCAAGCACTAGGACAGCCGCACACGCGGGTCGATCACGGCGTACAACGCATCCACGATGACGTTGAGCAGGAGGATGAACGCGGCGCTGAAGAGCATCACGCCCATGAGTTTCGGCAGGTCCTTGCCGACGACGGACTCCACGGCGAGCCGGCCGATGCCCGCGAGTCCGAAGGTGAACTCGGTGACGACGGCGCCGCCGAGCAGCGCGGAGAGGTCCATGCCGAGGATGGTGAGGATCGGGATGAGCGAGCCGCGCCAGGCGTAGCGGAAGAAGACGTATCTGCCGGTCATGCCCTTCGCCCGGGCCGCGCGCACATGTTCTTCCTGGAGCTGCTCGATCATCGTCGAGCGCGCCATACGGGTGTAGTTGGCGGTGAAGATCACGGACATGACGACCCAGGGGATCAGCAGGCCCATGAACCACTGCGCCGGATTCTCCGTGAACGGCACGTACTTGGGCTTGTCCAGCCAGCCGGTGCTGTAGACGAAGATGCCGAGGACGATCGGGCCGAGGAAGTAGATCTGGAACGAGCTCAGCACCAGCGAGATGGAGCTGAAGACCTTGTCGAGCCAGGTTCCCCGGTAGCGGGCGGCGATCATGCCGGTGCCGAGGCCGACGATGAGGAAGACGATCAGGCCGCCGATCGTGAGGGACAGCGTCAGCGGGAAGCGGTCCATGATCGTGTCCCAGACCATCTGCTGGTCACGGAAGGAGACGCCGAAGCAGGGGGCCGGGCAGTGGCCCACGGCGAAGTCCCGCCCGACGAAAATGCCGGAGAGGAACTTCCAGTACTGCACGGGGATCGGATCGTCGAGCCCCAGGTTCCTGTGGATGATCGCCAGCGCGTCCGGGGTGCAGTTCTTGCCGCACGCGAGTGTGGCCGGGTCCTGGGGGATCGCGTAGTACATGAAGAACGTGAAGGCGCTGATCAGCAGGAGGATGAGCATCGCGCCGAACGTCCGGCGAAGGATGAATCGAAGCATGGCGGAACGCTGCTCTCAGGACGGCGGCCAGGGACAGGAGCGCCCGGGGCGCACTCGGCGGAGTGCGCCCCGGGAGGGTGGTCAGCTCTTGAGGAAGACCCGGGTCGGGTCGGTGTAGCTCGTCACCGTGGAGTAGCGCAGGCCGCCGACGTTGGTGCCGGCGATCTGGAACACCTTGGTGTAGTAGATCGGCGACGCCGGGTTGACCTTCTCGCTGATGTACTGGTTGAGCGCGGTCCAGGCCTTGGTGGCCTCGGCCGTGTCCGTGATCTTCAGGATCCGCTTGATCTCGGAGTTCACGTGGTCGTCGTTGATGTGGGCGTAGTTCGACGCGCCGTCCTGGATCTGGGTGCCGTCGTACAGCGGCGGGAAGACGGTGCTGGCGGAGGACCAGTCCTGGCCCCAGCCGGTCATGTAGATGTCGAAGCCGTTGTCGACCTTGCCGATCTGCTCGTACCAGGTGGCGGCGTCGACTTCCTTCTTCTGGACGTCGAGACCGATCTTGGTGAGGGCGTTCTCGACGAGGACGGCCTGCTGCTGGCGGACCGGGATGTTGGCGTAGGCGTAGACGATCTTCTTGCCCTTGGCGCCGGCTTCCTCGATCAGCTTCTTGGCCTTGGCGATGTCACCGTTGGGGTGCTTGGTCCGGTCGAAGGGGTCGTAGTCCTTCTGGTAGCCCGGAGTGGTGGGCGACATCAGGCTGTTGGCGACCTCACCGCCGTACGCGCCGCCGTCTGCCTTGTAGACCGCGGTGGACGGCATGGCGTAGGTGATCGCGTCGCGGATCTTCTTGTCCTTGATGCGGTCCATGTTGAAGTTCATCTGCCACACGTACGGGGCGTAGCCCTGGATCGTGCGCTTCATCGCCGCGGCGTCGGAGACCACCTTCTGCACCTGGGTGGTGGCGACCTGGCCGGTCATCATGATGGCGTTCTTGGCGTCACCGCGGTCGGCGAGGATCGTCTTGGTCTGGTCCTCGTCGTCGTGGTTGATGTCGATGTTGAAGCCGTCGACGTACTGGTGACGCATCGCGTCCGTCTTCGGGTCCCAGTTGGTGTTCTTGACCAGCTTCACGCTCTTGCCGGCCTTGAACTCCGAGATCTTGTACGGGCCGACGGCGACGGGCTTGGTGTCGTACTTGGCCTTCGTGTCCGTCTTCTCGGGGACGACGGAGTAGCCGGCCATGGCGAGCGCCTGCGGCAGGTCGGGCTGTGCGTCCTTGAAGTGGAAGACGACCGTCTTGTCGTCCGGGGTCGCGAGGACCGTGTCCGGCAGGTGCTTGCCCTTGAACGGGCCCTCGTACGCCTTGCGGTAGGTGGTGCCGGCACCGGACAGCCACTGCTGGATGTACGACGGGCCGTCCGTGATGAACGGGTCGTAGAGCCGCTCGAAGGTGTGGCGGATGTCGGCCGAGTCGATCACATGACCGGTCTCGTCCTTGACCCCGTCCTTCAGCGTGTACGTCCAGGTCTTGCCGCCGTCCGACATCTTGCCGGGGTCGGTGGCGAGGTCGCCGACGACCGTGAGTCCGCCCTTGGCGTCCTCCTTGTAGGTGGTCAGGCCGCGGAAGATGAGCTTGGAGAGCAGACCGGCGTCGCTGACGTAGATCTGGCCCGGGTCGAGGTGCGAGAAGTCGTCCTCCTCGTACACCTGGATCGTGCCGCCGGGCTTGGCGCCCGTGACCTCTTCGGCAGGTCCCGTCGAGTCGGCCGCGGTGCCCATCTTCACAGCCGCGGCCTGGGACGCGGCCTCTTCCTTGTCCTTGCTCTTGTTCTTGCCGCTGCCGCTGTCACTGCTGCTGCAGCCGGCCAGCGCGAGGGCGCCGGCCGCGACCGCGACGACGGCGGTCCGCGCTCTGCGGGAACTGAGGATGCTCATGGAGTCGAGTCCACCTGCCTGTGAGTTGTGATCAGTGATCCACTGGTGCTGCTTGGCAGTGCACGGCCGGTCGTCGCCGGCTCCCGGGTGGCAGCGGCACCCCCGAACTCGGTGTCAGCGGCCCGTCTTGGGATCGAAGGCGTCCCGGACCGAGTCACCGAGGAGGTTGAACGCCACGACGAAGACGACCATGGCGACACCCGGGAAGAACATGTAGACGGGGTCCTGTTCGTAGATGTCCGACCCGATGGCGAACATCCGGCCCCAGTCAGGGGTCGGTTCGGTGTAGCCGACGCCGACGAAGGAGAGAAACGCGACCGACAGAATGGTGCTGGGCAGCATGTAGGTGCCCTGCACCAGGATCGGTGTGACGAGGTTGGGCAGCAGTTCCTTGCGGATGATCCGCCATGGCGAGGCGCCCGCGACCTTCGCGGCCTCGACGAACTCCCGCTCGCGCAGCGAGAGCGCGACCGCCCGGATCAGCCGGGCGAGGCCCATCCAGCCGAGGAACCACAGCACGCCGATGATCGCGAGCGCGTGGATGTAGGTGGGCGTCTCCTCGTCGGGGGCGACGAACACCGCGGTGATCACCGGCATCGCCGCGATCATGAACAGCTGCTGCGGGAAGGCGAGCAGGAAGTCCGTGAGCCGGCCGAGCCAGTAGTCGACCTTGCCGCCGAAGTAGCCGCCGACCAGGCCGATCACCACCCCCATGAACACCATCGCGATGGTCGCCGCGAGCGCCGTGTACAGCGAGGTGCGCATGCCGTACAGCAGCTGCATGAACACATCGCGACCCAGCGTCGGTTCGATCCCGAACCAGAACTCCGACGTGATGCCGCCGTTGGGACCGGCGGGCATGTTGAAGTCGTTCAGGAGCGTGGGGTCGTCCTGCCCGTAGAGCGTGTACGGATTCTTGCCGTACAGCTTCGAGATCAGCGGAGCAAGGGCGGCGATCAGGAAGAAGAAGATCACGATGTACGCGGAGACGACACCGCTGCGGTCGCGCTTGAAGCGGCGCCACATCAGCTGGCCGGGCGATCGGCCCTCCAGCTTCTCCGGCGCGGCGGAACGCTTCTGCTCGGCCTGCTCGTCGACCTCGGTGGAGGCTTCCGCGCCCTCGATCTCGATCGGACTCGTCATGATTCGTCCATTTCATGGGTACGCCGATCCCGCGGCCGCCACAGGATGTGGGCGGCCACGGTTCGGACCATGCGGATCAGGAGAGACGTATGCCTAGCGGTCGCTGTGCGCAAGGGCGCGGCGTGCGACAACTCGCAGATGAACACGCGTAGTTGGCATCTGGTGCCTCCTCATGACTCAACCGGTGCACGGACAGGAGGGGCCCCTGACTGACCTCCGACACCCCTGACGGAGGGTCAAACACCCCACTGTGCTCGTGAGTCGGCGCTGTCCCCACAGCGCATGACCCATTGACCCGAGCGTTACGCGGCTAACTATCTGACATGAGCCAGATAACCGACCACAGCCTTTAGGTCTCGGTTCCATCACAGCTGACGCGTACATCTTCCAAAATCTGGACAAAATGATCTGAGAGAGAAGCCCGCGAAACGGACGTGTTACATGCGTATCGGGCGGGAGGTCCCGCATTTCGGACAGCGGGGAGCCGGAAAATGGGTTGCAAAAAGCCCGGGTCCCCCCATCCTGGGGGAACCCGGGCTCAGTTGCCGGTGATCAGCCGTACGGGACGACGAGAATCAGCCGAACCGGACGACCGTGATCAGCCGTGATCAGCCGTGCTTGGCGCGGCTCGCGGTGCGACCGCGCTCCTTCTGGTCGAGGACGACCTTGCGGATGCGAACGGCCTCCGGGGTCACCTCGACGCACTCGTCGTCGCGGCAGAACTCGAGGGACTGCTCCAGGGAGAGCTTGCGCGGCGGGACGATCGCCTCGAACGAGTCGGCGGCGGCGGAGCGCATGTTGGTGAGCTTCTTCTCCTTGGTGATGTTCACGTCCATGTCGTCGGCGCGGGAGTTCTCGCCGACGATCATGCCCTCGTACACCTCGGTGCCGGGGTCGGTGAACAGCACGCCGCGCTCTTGGAGGTTCGTCATCGCAAAGGCGGTGACGGCGCCCGCGCGGTCGGCGACCAGCGAACCGTTGTTACGGGTCGTCAGGGTGCCGAACCACGGCTCGTGGCCCTCGTGGATGGAGTGGGCGATGCCCGTGCCGCGCGTGCCGGTCAAGAACTCGGTCCGGAAGCCGATGAGGCCGCGGGAGGGGACGACGAACTCCAGGCGGACCCAGCCCGAGCCGTGGTTGGACATGTTGTCCATGCGGCCCTTGCGGACACCCATGAGCTGCGTGACCGCACCCATGTGCTCCTCGGGCACGTCGATCGTCATGCGCTCGACGGGCTCGTGGACCTTGCCGTCGATCTCCTGGGTGACCACCTGAGGCTTGCCGATGGTCAGCTCGAAGCCCTCACGGCGCATCTGCTCGACCAGGATGGCGAGCGCCAGCTCACCACGGCCCTGGACCTCCCAGGCGTCCGGACGCTCGGTGTCGAGCACCCGCAGGGAGACGTTACCGACCAGCTCGCGGTCGAGGCGGTCCTTGACCTGACGGGCGGTGACCTTGCGGTCCTTGACGGCGGCCTTGGCGGAGGCGCCCTTGCCGGTACCGCCGCGGCCGACCAGCGGCGAGGTGTTGGTACCGATGGTCATGGAGATCGCCGGCTCGTCGACCGTGATGAGCGGCAGCGCGATCGGGTTCTCGGGGTCGGCGAGCGTCTCGCCGATCATGATGTCCGGGATACCGGCCACGGCACAGATGTCGCCGGGGCCCGCCATCTCGGCGGGCTTGCGGGTGAGCGCCTCGGTCATCAGCAGCTCGGTGATGCGCACGTTGGACATCGTGCCGTCGCGCTTGATCCACGTGACGGTCTGGCCCTTGCGCAGCTCGCCCTGCTCGACGCGGAGCAGCGCGATACGGCCGAGGAAGTTGTCGGCGTCCAGGTTGGTGACATGCGCCTGGAGCGGGGCCGACTCGTCGTACGACGGGGCCGGGACGGACTCCAGGATCGTGGAGAAGAACGGCTCCAGGCTGTCGCTGTCCTGCGGGACCGTGCCGTCCTCCGGCTTGGTCAGCGAGGCGACGCCGTCACGCGCACACGCGTAGACGATCGGGAACTCGATCTGGTCCTCGTCGGCGTCCAGGTCGAGGAAGAGGTCGTACGCCTCGTTCACGACCTCGTCGATGCGCGAGTCGGGACGGTCCGTCTTGTTGATGCACAGGATGACGGGCAGGCGGGCCTGCAGCGCCTTGCGCAGCACGAAGCGGGTCTGGGGCAGCGGGCCCTCGGAGGCGTCGACGAGCAGCACGACCGCGTCCACCATCGACAGACCCCGCTCGACCTCGCCGCCGAAGTCGGCGTGGCCGGGGGTGTCGATGATGTTGATCGTGATGACCTCCCCACCATCCTTGGGGTGGTACTTCACGGCCGTGTTCTTGGCCAGGATCGTGATGCCCTTCTCACGCTCCAGGTCATTGCTGTCCATCATGCGGTCGTCGAGCGACTCGGCGGCGTGCGCGGCGAAGGCACCGGCCTGCTTGAGCATGGCATCGACCAGGGTGGTCTTGCCATGGTCGACGTGGGCGACGATGGCGACGTTGCGGATGTCGTGGCGCGTGGCCATATTGAGGCGCTTCTCCCGGGGTGAGTGGACGGCCTCCGCTGCGCGGGGCCTGCCGGGCTGAACACGCCACGGCCTTACCCCATGGTACGTGCCGCCGACAGACCCGGCCTCCGCAGGGCGACGCCCCCCACCTGAGCTGGGGCCCTACAGCCGTCATAGCTGTGGGCATGCGTGCCGCCAGGGGCGGCGCCCGTCCCAAAGAGAGCGGCACCTCGTACGCGCCGGGCTGCGCGACCTACCCCCGACCTCAGCCCCGGTGCCGGGGGCCTTTGCTGCAACGGCACCCGGCGCTGGTGGCTGTGCCCACCCTCCCCCACTCTCGGCTTCGCTCGAGCGGGGGGACCCCCATCGCCCAGCGGGACGATTGCCCACAGCGGCTAGCGGCAGCTGGAGCCGGTCAGCGGTAGCGGGAGCCGTGGCTAGTTCTGTGAGGGGCTGGCTGAAGGCTTGGGGGAGGGTTTCAGGTAGCCCATGTCCTCGTAGATCGGGGTCTGGAAGCCGAAGGCGCCGGTGTTGGCGAGGTTGGAGCGGGCGGCTGTGAGCTGGGGGCGCTGATAGAGGGGGATGGAGCCGGCGACGGCCCAGATGCGGGCGTCGGCCTTGCGGACCAGCGAGCGCTCCTCGTCCTCGTCCAGCGTGGCGATGGCCTGGTCGAAGAGCTGATCGACCTGGTCGGTGCCGACCCGGGTGAAGTTCTGCTCGACGCTGAGCGACCCGTCGGCGGCCGGCACTGGCTTGGCGAAGATCGGCCGGGCGTCGGTGGCCGGAAAGGCGGACGCGGGCCACGAGTACAGCGCCAGATCGTACTGACCCGACGCGATGTGGTCCTTGAAGTAGCTGTCGTCCGAGACCTTCGACATCTCGGTGTGGATACCGATGCGCTGCAGCATCTGCGAGATGCGGTCGGCAACGGCGTGCAGGGACTCGGAGCCCGGGCCCGAGGGCAGCACGAAACGGAGCGTCAGAGGCTTGCCGTCCTTGGCGAGCGCTCCCGCCGCCGCGCCCGCGGGAGCCGCCGTCCCCTTGGGCGCGTACGCCCCCGGCGCCCCGCCCTGCCTGGCGTACCGCTTCCCGCCCAGGTGCTTGCCGGCCTGCTCGTCCGCGTAGTCCCCCGACTGCTTCCGCTTGTGCCCCTCGCTGTGGTCCTTGGGGTCCTTCTTCTCCCGGTCGGCATCGGCGGGCTTGTCGTCCTCGCCGACGATGTACGTCCCGTCGTCGCCGGTGCCGTCGGAGTCCGCCTTCTTGCCCTTGGACCCGGCCGCCTTCTCCGTCTTCTTCTGTTCCTTGACGGGCCCGCCGGGCACCCACCCGGCGTCGGTCAGCAGCGCCTGCGCCTCCGCGGTGTCCTGGCCGCCGAGGGCGCCGCTGTTGTCGGCGTACGCCTGCTGGCCCGAGAGGGCGAGATGGCTGCCGACCGGCACGGCGGGCAGGCCCAGCGGCTTCAGCACCACCTGGGCGAGCTCCTCCCGGTTGAGGGCGCGGGCCACGGCGCGGCGGACGCGCTCGTCGGCGAGCGGGCCCTCGGAGCCGTTGAGGGCGAGCTGGGTGTAGGCGGGTTCGAGGGACTTGCGGACCACGAAACCGCGCAGCGCCGACTGCTGGTCGGCGAACTGCGCCATCGCCTTGCGCCGCTTCTCGCGGGCGCTCGCCTCGTCGGAGGCGGCTTTCTCGTCGGAGCCGTGCGCGAGGGCCCAGGAGCGCAGCGCCGTCGCGGGTGTGATCTCGACCCCGGGGCCCTGCAGCGGGGTGCTGCCCTTGTCGCGGGAGGCGAGCGTGATCCGCTCGGCCTCGGAGGGGTCGACCTCGGCCAGGTCGAGCTTGTTCGCGGCGAGCGCCTCGGCCCGCTTGTCACGGGCGACGGCGATCAGATCGATCTCGGAGAGCTTGGTGGGGTGGCCCCACCAGCGCGGGTTGCGGGTGAGGCGGACTTCGCCGCCCGTGCGGTCGACCTCCTTCAGCGCGAAGGGCCCCGCGGTGACCTTCAGCTTCCTTCGCGCCCCGTCGTTGAAGCTGTCCGGGGTGCCCATGACGTCCTTCGGGTACAGCGGCGAGAACAGCGACTTCCAGTCGGCGTACGGCCGGCTGAAGGTGACCCTGACCTCCAGGTTGTTCTTGCCGCGCTCGATCTTCTCGATACGGTCGTAGCCGGCGTTGCGGGCCGTCCAGTACGCGGTGTCCTTGCCGGACAGGGCGCGCCACTGGGCGGCGAAGTCGGCGGCGCCGATCTCGCGGCCGTCGCTCCAGACGGCCTGCTGATTGAGCTTGTACAGCACGACCTGCTTGGGCTCGGTCTCGACGATCTTCGCGGACTCCAGGTAGTCGGGGTTGGCCTGCGGCCGCCCGTTCCGGTCGAGCCGGTACATCGACGGCAGTACGGCCCCGGCGACCCGCGAGGTCGCGGCGTCCGCGTCGGCCTGGAAGGTGTTGAGCGTCTCCGGTACGGCGTCCACGGCCCAGCGCAGGGTGCCGCCGTCGGCGACCAGGTCGCGGGCCGCGGGCGCGATGTCCTGCCCGGCCACGGGCTGGCCCGCCTCGTCCTCCGCGCTGCACGCGGCGAGGGCGGGTACCGCGAGCGCGCCCGCGGTCAGGAACGCGACCGAGCGCATCACCGCGCGCAGTCCGACGCCGTCGTGGGACATCACTGCAACCTCCGGGGGCGCTCCGCTGTGGGGCAGGTCGGCTTCTGATCACGTTTGGCGGTATATGGAGTTGATCAGATGTATGCGCCCACTGAAGGGGAGGAGGGCGGCGATGGGGCGGCGACACGGCGTGGCGGGCCGCGAAGGCCACCCGTGCGGCGCAATGGCACCCGGCGCCGAGGCCGGCCCAGGGAGGTTTTCGCCTCCGCCGCCGCTACCCGTTCCCGTACCTGGGGGGCTTCGGCCGCCAGACCCCGCTACGGGCCTGTGGGGGCTGGTCGCGCAGTTCACCGCGCCCCTTACGGGGCGGAGCGGGCGAGAAACCCCCGGCGCGCGCAGGGCGCGTGGCGGCGCGTTCGGGATGGTGCGATCCTGGAATCCGTGCAGATCTCTTCACACGGCCCGGTGTGACGCGCAACACTCGCAGGCGCATGAACGTTGCCGCCTTGGGCCGGAGGGTCCGCGGAAGTGAGGGCAAGTCATGTCCGTGCACGACGACTTGACGTCCGTACAGCGCTGTCTCGACGACCTCGCGAGGTCGGTCGGACGGCTGGAACAGCAGATAGGCGCGGGCCTGGAGATGCGCCGGGTACGGGCCGACGCCGACCACCTGCGCGAGAGCGTCGCGCTGCTGCGCGAGGCCGCCGCCCAGCCGGCCGCGCCACGCCGGCCCGACCTGGTCGCCATCCCCGACACCCCGTACGACAACTCCCTGTGGACGGACTCGGACGACGAGGGCCTCGGCGCCCGCGACCGCCACGCCCCGTGAGTACCCCCGGCGAGCAAGCCGAAGGGTCGACACAGTCATGCGCCGGGGGGCGCCCATCGGTGCGGTTGCGGCCCGGAGGCGAACCGAGCCCTGAAGAGGAGCAGCAGCGTTGGCCACTGGCACGGAACCCCATCTGAACAGCGGCGGCGTACGGTCCGGCTCACGGGCCGCGATCACCGCCCCGCATCTGCGGACGGACCGCTGGTGGCTGGCGCCCGCCGTCACCGCGGCCGGGCTGCTGGCCTTCGTCGTCTACTCGACCTGGCGGGCCTTCGCGGACACGAACTACTACGCGGCGCCGTACGTCTCGCCGTTCTACTCGCCCTGTCTGGCCGAGCGCTGCGAGACCATGCACGCGGGCCCCAACGCGGACCTCTTCGGGAGCTGGTGGGCCATCTCCCCGGCCATCATCATCCTGATCTTCCCGCTCGGCTTCCGGCTGACCTGCTACTACTACCGCAAGGCCTACTACCGCGGCTTCTGGGCGTCGCCGCCGGCCTGCGCGGTCCCCGAGCCGCACAAGAAGTACACCGGTGAGACCCGCTTCCCGCTGATCCTGCAGAACATCCACCGGTACTTCTTCTACGCCGCGATCCTCGTCGCCGGTGTCCTGACCTACGACACCGTGCTCGCCTTCCGCGACGAGCACTACAACTGGGGTCACATGGGCCTGGGCACCGTGGTGTTCCTGGTCAACATCGTGCTGATCTGGGCGTACACCGTCTCCTGCCACTCCTGCCGGCACATCGTCGGCGGGAAGCTCAAGCACTTCTCCAAGCATCCCGTGCGCTACCGGATGTGGCAGTGGGTGGGGAAGCTGAATGCCCGTCACATGCTGCTCGCCTGGGCGTCGTTGGTGAGCGTGGCGCTCGCCGACTTCTACGTGTACCTGGTCGCGTCCGGCGCCTTCGACGATCCGAGGTTCTTCTGATGTCCGTGGTCGACCGGCAGGAGTGGGACGTTGTCGTGGTCGGCGCCGGGGGCGCCGGACTGCGCGCCGCCATCGAGGCACGGGAGCGCGGTGCCCGTACGGCCGTGATCTGCAAGTCCCTGTTCGGCAAGGCGCACACCGTGATGGCCGAGGGCGGCATCGCGGCGGCGATGGCCAACGTCAACGAGCACGACAACTGGCAGGTCCACTTCCGCGACACCATGCGCGGCGGGAAGTTCCTCAACCAGTGGCGGATGGCCGAGCTGCACGCTCAGGAAGCGCCAGACCGGGTATGGGAGTTGGAGACCTGGGGCGCCCTCTTCGACCGTACGAAGGACGGGCGGATCTCGCAGCGCAACTTCGGCGGCCACGAGTATCCGCGGCTCGCGCACGTCGGCGACCGGACGGGGCTCGAGCTCATCCGGACCCTGCAGCAGAAGATCGTGTCCCTCCAGCAGGAGGACATGAAGGAGACCGGGGACTACGAGAGTCGTCTGAAGGTGTACCAGGAGTGCACCGTCACCCGGATCCTGAAAACTGTGTCCGATAGCGGCTCCGCCGCGGGCAGCCGCGTCTCCGGGGCCTTCTGCTACGAGCGCGAATCGGGCCGTTTCTTCGTCCTCGAAGCGCCCTCCGTCGTGATCGCCACGGGCGGCATCGGCAAGTCCTTCAAGGTGACGTCGAACTCGTGGGAGTACACCGGGGACGGTCATGCGCTCGCCCTCCTTGCCGGCGCGCCCCTGCTGAACATGGAGTTCGTGCAGTTCCACCCGACGGGCATGGTCTGGCCGCCGTCGGTGAAGGGCATCCTCGTCACCGAGTCGGTGCGCGGCGACGGCGGAGTGCTCCGGAACTCCGACGGCAAGCGGTTCATGTTCGACTACATCCCGGACGTCTTCAAGGAGAAGTACGCGCAGTCCGAGGAGGAGGGCGACCGCTGGTACGAGGACCCGGACAACAACCGCCGTCCCCCTGAGCTGCTGCCCCGGGACGAGGTCGCGCGGGCCATCAACTCCGAGGTGAAGGCCGGCCGCGGCTCCCCGCACGGCGGAGTCTTCCTGGACGTCTCGACCCGTATGCCCGCCGAGGTGATCCGGCGCCGGCTGCCGTCCATGTACCACCAGTTCAAGGAGCTGGCGGACGTCGACATCACCGCCGAGTCGATGGAGGTCGGCCCGACCTGCCACTACGTGATGGGCGGTATCGCGGTCGAGTCGGACACGGCGGCGGCACGCGGCGTACCCGGCCTCTTCGCGGCAGGCGAGGTCGCCGGCGGCATGCACGGCTCCAACCGGCTCGGCGGCAACTCGCTCTCCGACCTCCTGGTGTTCGGACGGCGGGCCGGGCTGCACGCGGCCGAGTACGCGGCGGGGCTCTCCGATGACCGCCCTGCCGTCGACGACATCCAGGTGGACACCGCCGCCGCGGAGGCCCTGCGCCCCTTCTCGGCCGAGGGACCCCAGCCCGGCGAGGAGAACGGGCGGCCACCCGAGAACCCGTACACCGTGCACCAGGAACTCCAGCAGACGATGAACGACCTGGTCGGCATCATCCGCCGCGAGGCCGAGATGGAGCAGGCCCTGGAGAAGCTCGCGGACCTGCGGGTACGGGCGCGCCGGGCGGGCGTGGAGGGCCATCGGCAGTTCAACCCCGGCTGGCACCTCGCCCTGGACCTGCGGAACATGCTCCTGGTCAGCGAATGCGTGGCACGGGCCGCGCTGGAACGCACGGAGTCCCGCGGCGGCCACACCCGCGAGGACCACCCGACGATGGAGCGGGCCTGGCGTCGCGTGAACCTGCTGTGCCAACTGACCGACCCGACGGGCGGATTGGCGGCGACCGATCCGGTGCGCGGCCAGATCGACCTCGTACGCGCGACCACCGAACCCATCCGCCCCGACCTGCTCGCCCTCTTCGAGAAGGAGGAGCTGGTCAAGTACCTCGCCGAAGAGGAGCTGTACGAGTGAGCAGCTATGAGGCCCGCTTCAAGGTGTGGCGCGGGGACGTCAAGGGCGGCGGCCTGGAGGACTTCGAGGTCGAGGTGAACGACGGTGAGGTGGTGCTGGACATCATCCACCGGCTCCAGGCGACCCAGGCCCCCGACCTGGCCGTGCGCTGGAACTGCAAGGCGGGCAAGTGCGGTTCGTGTTCGGCGGAGATCAACGGGCGGCCGCGGCTGATGTGCATGACGCGGATGTCGGTGTTCACGCCCGAGGAGACGATCACTGTCACGCCGCTCCGCGCCTTCCCCGTCGTACGTGATCTCGTCACGGACGTCGGCTTCAACTACACGAAGGCGAGGGAGGTGCCGGCCTTCGTGCCCCCGGCGGACCTGGGCCCCGGCGAGTACCGGATGCAGCAGGAGGACGTCGACCGCTCGCAGGAGTTCCGCAAGTGCATCGAGTGCTTCCTGTGCCAGGACACCTGCCATGTCGTCCGCGACCACGATGAGAACAAACCGGCGTTCGCCGGCCCGCGCTTCCTGATGCGGGTGGCGGAGCTGGACATGCACCCGCTGGACGCGGCGGCGGAGTCCGGCCTGGACCGCAAGCGCACCGCCCAGGACGAACACGGCCTCGGCTACTGCAACATCACCAAGTGCTGCACGGAGGTCTGCCCCGAGGGCATCAAGATCACCGACAACGCCCTGATTCCCTTGAAGGAACGCGCGGTCGACCGCAAGTACGACCCGCTGGTGTGGCTGGGGTCGAAGATCAGGAGGCGGGAGACGTAGGGCCGGAATCCGGGCCTGCCGCGGGGCCGCCGGGGCGTCGGCGGTCGCGACGGGCGCGGTGCATCAGGGCGGCTCCGGTGAGCATTCCAGCGCTGCCCACGAGGGTGAAGGCGAACTGGACGGCACCGGGGCCGATCAGGGCGAGCGCCAGGGAGGGAAGCGCGACGGACGCCGTCAGCACCAGTGCTCCCTGGCCCCACAGCCGTCGCCGGAAAACCGGGCGGCGCTCCCACCCGGGCACCCGGCCCCCGCGCACGGCGACGATCCCGACGGCGGCCGCCAGTCCCAGGACCACGCCCTCGGCCAGTCCCAGCGCGAAGTGCCAGTCGGCGGTCATCGCTCGTCCGCCGTCATCGGTCTCGCGGGGCGGCCGGGGCGCTGCCCCGCCATCTGCAGCACGAGCCCCACGAAGAACACGGCCATCCCGGCCATGGCGTAGGGCGTCATGTCGGCGTCGGGCCCGCGGAACGGTCCGAGGAACATGTACAGGGACATGCCGACGGCTCCCACCACCGAGCCGTACCCCCACAGCTTCGGCCGCAGGACCCGGCGACGGCCCCACGGCGGCACCCAGCCCGTCGTGATGCCCGCGATCCCGATCCCCGCGAGGCCGACCACGGCGAGCACGGCGAACGCCACCAGATACGAGTGCATCAGACCCCCATCTCCCGGTGCGTGCCGAGCACGGCGCGCGCTCCGATCATGGCACGCGGGGATTCGGGTCCTCCAGGAACATGACCGTCTGTTGAATGTTGTACTCCGCGATCCCGCGCATGGGCCCCGGCTGCGGGAAGTCGCCGTCGAGCAGGCGCAGTGGGCCCGAGACGAGGGAGAGGTGCATCGCCAGGCGGTACAGGCGCAGCCGGTCCTTCTTGCTGCCGCCACGGAGTCGTGTGGTCGCGGTGAGGGTGCGGGCGGGGCCGACGGCGGCGTGGGCGAGGGGGGCCAGGTCGTGGCGGGTGAGAGACGTACGGGTGCCGGTCACCGGACCCAGCCTTCCCGATACGCCGTCCAGTCCTTCTCCGTGGCGGCGAAATCCACGTACAGGGCGACCCCGAACCGCTCACGGTGGCGATCCGTGCGGGAGAGGCCGAGACGGGTGCCGCGGACGGCGGCCGCGACGGTTTCCGCCGACCCGTGGTGGCTCATGTCGTCCTCGTGGAAGAACGGCAGGCCCATCAGCAAGTCCGTGGACTTCGGGGTGACTTCGAGGGCGAGGGAGGTCTGCTGGGCGACGTAACCGCCGTACAGGCTCTCCAGCGGGAGTGCCGTGTCGTACGACATGAGGGCGATCTGGTCGACGCGGCGGGCCACTTGGCCGAAGTACGACTGGGACCACCACTTGGGGTGTCCCGTGAGGGTGCCGCGGATGGCGTGGGCCGCCGGGAGCGGGTCGATCTGGTGGGCGGCGACGGAGAGCGGGACACCGCGGGCCCGGGTGACCCGGTGCAGGTCGTCGAGGAGGGAGAGGTAGTCGCGGTCGCCCGAATGGAGGGGCTCCAGGTCGAAGTGGACACCGTCGAAGCCGGCCGCGAGGACCTGGCGGGCCGACCGCACGACGGCCGACCGGGTCGCCGCCCGGTCCAGCCGCAGCCCGACCGGCCCCTCACTGGCCAGCTCGTCCCCGAGCCACGCCTGCACCCGTACGCCGGACAGCTGCCGGTGCACGGCCGCGATCAGCCGGCCGGCCCCCGGATACGCCGCCGCCGGCAACGTCCCGTCATGCTCCAGCGGCCCCGCGTGCACATACAGATCCCGGATCCCGGTACTCCGCAGCCGCGCCGCCAGCGCCTCGACGTCCGCGTCCCCCTTCCGCCCGTCCACCCAGGCGTGCCCCAGCCACAGCGCATCACGGTTTCTGGTCAGGGTGCCGGCGGCCGGGTCTCCCGCGTAGTTCACCCGGAGGGCGATTCCCGCGGCGAGGGAGGGGAGGAGAAGGACCAGGAGCAGAGTGAGGGCGATGCGCTTGGGCCAGCGGAGGCGGGGGTTGCGCCACACCCGGACGATCCGTCGGGTCCGGGCGGGGCCGACGGGGTGCGTGGGCTTGTCGGGGGCGCCTGACAGCGGCGGGGACGGGGTATCCGCGGGCGGCTCGGAGGTATCTGCCAGCGGCTCGGGGGTATCCGCGGAAGGCACGGGGGTATCCGCGGAAGGCACGGGGACACCTGCCGGCGGCCCGGGGGTATCCGCGGAAGGCACCAGGACACCTGCCGACAGCCCGGAGCCATCCGCGGAAGGCACCGGGACACCTGCCGACAGCCCGGAGGCATCCGCGGAAGGCACCGGGGCATCTGCGGGGTCGTCGCCGGGGTGGCCTGGCTGCGGGGCGGAGGTGGCTGCCGGCACTCCGGGGTCCTCCGACGGCTGTGCGGGGGCGCCTGCCCGCGAGCCGGGGTCGCCTGGCAGCTCACCGGGGTGTCCTGCCGATTGCGCGGGGGCAGCCGACTGCCCCGAGCCGCCCGCGTGGTCCCCGGGCCGGCCTGCCACCAGGGCCGAGCTGCCCGGGGACTGCCTGCCGTCGCCCACCGGATCACCGCGTTCGCCCTCCGGCAGCGAGCGGTCGCCCGCCGACCGCCCCGAGCCGCCCGCGTAGTCTCCGAGCCGGGCCGCCGCCAAGGCCGAGCTGCCCGCGGACTGCCTGGCATCGCCCACCGGATCACCGCGTTCGCCCTCCGGCAGCGAGCGGTCGCCCGCCGACTGCCCCGAGCCGCCCACGTGGTCCCCGAGCCGGGCCGCCGCCAAGGCCGAGCTGCCCGCGGACTGCCTGGCATCGCCCACCGGATCACCGCGTTCGCCCTCCGGCAGCGAGCGGTCGCCCGCCGACCGCCCCGAGCCGCCCGCGTAGTCTCCGAGCCGGGCCGCCGCCAAGGCCGAGCTGCCCGTGGACTGCCTGGCATCGCCCACCGGATCACCGCGTTCGCCCTCCGGCAGCGAGCGGTCGCCCATCGACTGCCCCGAGCCGCTCACCGGCTCCCCGGGCCGGCCTGCCGCCAGTACGGGGCCGCCCGCCGACTCATTGCGGGGACCTGACCGCGGCGCGGAGTCCCCCGCCGACTGCGCAGGGGCGCCCGCCGGCTCTCCGGCGTCAGCCGCCGGGGGCTGGTTGTCTCCCGTCTGGCCCTCTTCGTTCGTCGGGGTCGCTGGTGCCGTTGGGTGGTCGGCAGGGTTCGGCTCCCGCGGGGTCTGCCGTCGGGTTGGGACCGCGTTCGTCGGGGGCCCGGCGGGTGGCGCCTGGCTCTCCGCGTGGTTCTCCGTTGCCGATTCCGTGCCGCCCGTGTCCATCCCCCGCGCCCCTCCCGTACACCCCCGTGTCCCCCCGTACCTTAGGCGCCCCCGCCTCGGCGTACCCCGGTCGCGTCGGCGCGCGAGCGGTCATACGCTCCCAAATGTGACGTCGCCCCAGAGCCGGAACCGGTCGCGCCGAGCCACGTCCCACATAGCCGTGCGGGTGGCGCATGTCGTGCTCGGGGGGCTGTTGGCGGTGGGGTGGCTGGTGCTGCCGCTGGCTGGGGCGGGGGATGCGGTGACCGCGGCGCGGAGTGTGCGGGTCGCCGACAGCGCGGGGGCCGCACACGAGGCCGAGGGTGCTCCGAGTCAGGACGGGACGGCCACCGGGGATCTCGTACTGCCCCTCGTCGCGGTGGGCGCCGCGGTGGTACTGGCGGCGTACGGGTACGCGCGGCGCAAGCGGCGGTCGAGGACGCGTACGACACCGGGCGGCGGCACCCGGCACGCCGTACCGTCGGTCCGCGAACTGGACCGGCAGACGCGCCAGTTGCTGGTCGACACGGACGACTGCGTCCGCACCAGCGCCGAGGAACTCGGCTGTGCCACCGCCCAGTTCGGGGACGAGCCGGTCAAGTCCTACGCAGAGGCGCTGGCGTACGCGAAATCCGAGCTGGCGGCCGCCTTCCGGCTGCGGCAGCGGCTCGACGAGGCGGCCCCCGAGGACGGCCGGGGCATGCTGGAGGAGATCGTCCTCCGCTGCACCGAGGCGGGGCGGCGGCTGGACTCGGAGGCGGCCGGGTTCGACCTGCTGCGCGCCCTGGAGCGCAACGCGGCAACCCCCCTGGAGATGGCGGAGACCCGCTTCCGCGAGCTCGCCGCGCGCACCCCGGCCACGGAGGCGACGCTCGGCGACCTCCACAAGCGGTACGCCCCTTCCGCGTCCCTCCCGGTCGCGGGCCATGTCGAACAGGCCAAGGACCGGCTCGTGTTCGCCACCGTCCATCTCAACCAGGCCCGGCAGTCCCTCGACCGCGGCGACGGCGGGAAGGCGGCCGCGTATCTGCGTACGGCGGAGGGGGCCGTCGACCAGGCGGCCGCCCTCGTGGACGGTGTCGAACGGCTCGCGGCCGAACTGGCCTCGGCCGCCGAGCGGTTGCCCGCCGCGCTCGCCGGGGTGGAGGGCGACCTCGCGGAGGCCCACAGGCTGCTGGCGACCGCGGGCGTCGGTCGGCTGCCCGGGCGTGTCGCGCACGCCGAGTCGCTTCTCGCCGACGTGCGCCGGGAGACGGCGGCCGGTGCGTACGACCCCCTTGACGCCCTTCGTCGCGTCGCCGAGGCGGGCACGACTCTCGCCGAGGCGGGCGACGTCGGCCTTTCCGACGAGCGCGTCCGCGCTCTGCTCGGGCACTTTCTCCTCCCCGCCCGTAGCGCCGTCGAAGGCGCGGCGGATCTCGTCACGACGCATCGGGCGGCTGTGGGATGCGAGGCGCGGACGCGGCAGGCGGAGGCGGAGCGTCTCCTCGCCGTCCCCTCCCCCGGCCTCTACGAGGTCCAGCGGGCCGATGGCCTCACCCGTCAGGCGCGGGAGCTCGCGGAGCGGGACGTGCGGGCGTACGGGAATCCGGCCGGTGGCGACGAGGGTGTCGGGGTGGGGGGAGCCGTGCTGGGTGGGATCCTGCTGGGGCACGGCGGCGGGCCCGCGAGCTTCGGCGGGCCCCGCACGCGGGCGCGGCGGGCGACACCGGCCGTCTGACCCGGCGTCGGTGCCCGGGGCACGAGGTTTTCGCCCCCTCCGCCCCTACCCTCCCCCACTCTCGGCTTCGCTCGAGCGGGGGGACCCCCATCGTCCCTGGGGGCTGCGCCCCCAGACCCCCCTAAAAGACTGCGCAGTTCCCCGCGCCCCCAAAAGGGGCAGCTGGGGCGAAAAATCCTCAAAACAGACTCAGCAACGCCTCCGCCGGGTCCGCCAACCCCGTCTCCCCGTCCGGCAACGGGAGTTCGAACCACACGGTCTTCCCCCGTGGGGTCCGCCGCGACCCCCAGGCCGCGGACAGCAGCCCCACGAGCTGCAACCCCCGCCCGCCCTCGTCCGTGTCACGGGCGCGTCGCCGCCGCGGCTGGACGAGCCCCGCGTCCCACACCTCGCACACCAATGTGCGGTCGAGGAGCAGCCGGAGCCGGATCTCGCCCTCGCCGTAGCGCAGCGCGTTGGTCACCAGCTCGCTGACCAGGAGTTCGGCCGTGTCGACGAGGGGCTCCAGGCCCCAGGACACCAGCTGCGTACGCGCGTACTCGCGGGCGCGGCCCACGCTGCGCGGCTCGCGCGGCAGCGTCCAGTCGCCGACGGACTCGGCGGGCAGCCCCTGGACACGCGCCATGAGCAGCGCGATGTCGTCCTCGCCGTGGTGGGTGTCGAGGGTGTTGAGGACGTGGTCGCAGACGTCCTCCAGGGGGCTGGAGGGGTCCGTCAGGGCGCCGACGAAGGCTTGCAGGCCCTCGTCGAGGGGATGGTCGCGGGATTCGACCAGTCCATCCGTGTAGAGCGCCAACAGCGCACCTTCGGGTAGTTCGACCTCCACCTCCTCGAAGGGCTCGCCACCCACCCCGAGGGGCATCCCGGGCGGCACGTCGAGCATCAGCGCACTCTCGCCGGGTTCGACCAGCACCGGCGGCAGATGGCCCGCGTTGGCGAAGGTGCACCGACGCGTCACGGAGTCGTAGACGGCGTACACGCAGGTCGCGAGGTACACCTCGGAGAGGTCGGCGTCGCGCGGCTGGCGGGCGGTGCGGGTGGCCTGCTGGACCCCGCCCGGTGTGCCGAGGCCGCGGGCGATCTCGTCCAACGCCGAGAGGACTTCGGCGGGTTCCAGGTCCAGCAGTGCCAATGTTCTTACGGCCGTGCGGAGTTCACCCATCGCCACCGCGGCGCGCAGGCCGCGTCCCATCACGTCCCCCACCACCAACGCCGTGCGGTGGCCGGGGAGTTCGATGACGTCGAACCAGTCGCCGCCGACCTCCGTCGCCGCGTTGCCCGGCAGGTAGCGGCAGGCGATGTCCAGGCCGGACGCCTCCGGGTCGCCCGGCGGGAGGAGCGACCGTTGCAGGATCAGCGCGCGCTCGTGCTCACGGCGGTACAGGCGCGCGTTGTCGATGCAGACGGCGGCGCGCGCGGCCAACTCCACCGCGAGCGCCCGGTCGCGTTCCCCGAACGGCTCGCTGCCCTTCGTACGGGAGAACTGGGCGAGCCCGACGACGGTGTCGTGGGCGACCATCGGAACCGCCAGCGTGGACTGGATGAGGCCGCCCTCATCGGCGGGGATGTGCTGGGGGCGCGCGGTACGCAGGGCGTCCGCACAGGGCGAGTTGAAGGGGTAGTGGTGGACCGCGCCCACGGCCACCGGTGCCGGTCCGCCGACGAAGGGCGCGTCGGAGACGGCGCTGGCGAAGGCGACCCGGCGCAGTTCGGCGCTGCCGTCGGCCAGGCCCGGCGGGGTCTCGTCGCCTGCCAGGAGGCCTTGATACAGGTCCACCGTCGCCAGATCGCAGAATCCGGGGACCACGACGTCGAGGAGTTCGCGGGCGGTGGTCTCCAGGTCGAGGGAGTTGCCGATACGGGCGCCGGCCTCGTTCAGAAGGGCGAGATTGCGCCGGGCGGCGGCCGCTTCGCGGGCGGCGGCGCGACGGGCGGTGATGTCGGTTCCGAGCCAGGCGATGCCAATGGGGCGGCCGGTGCCACTGTGCACACGGTAGAGGTTGACGGACCAGTGGCGGCGCTCGTCGGAGCCGGGCACATGGCCGGTGACGTGCATGTCCGTGATGGAGTCGCCGGTTTCCAGGACGCGCCGCAGGGTCGCGGCGACGCGCTCGGCCTCGGCGCGCGGCAGATAGTCGTGGACTCCCTTCCCGCGGTGGTCGTCCATGGTGCCGCCGAAAGTCGAGGCGAACCGCTGGTTGGCGCGCCGGACTCGCAGGTCGGTGTCGATCAGCAGGAACCCGAACGGAGATTGGCCGAAAATCGCCTGCGAGGCGGCGAGGTCCGTCTCGATCCGGCGCAGGGTGCGGACGTCCACGACGATGCATACGGCGGCCCGCTCACCGTCCACCGTAGTGGTGGGCATCACATAGACCTCGGCGAGCCCTTCGGTTCCCTCGCCGCCATCGCCCGGGGCGGGCATCCGGAAGGGGACCACACCGGTCCACTCCCGGCCGTCCAGGATCTCCGCCATCTTGCGTTGCCCGAACTCACGCCGGTCGGGGGCGACGAACGCCTCGATGGGATCCATGCCGACGGCCCGCTCGGAGGAGATGCCGAAGAGCTGCTCGGCCCGCAGGCTCCACTGGTCCACCAGCCCGTCAGCACCTATGGAGAACGAGGCGACCTTGATGTAGTCGTAGATCGAACCGGGCGGACTGCTCTGCCACATCGCGTCGCCCGCGCCCTCGCCGGGCACCATGCGCGCGACATCGCCCGCGGCGTCGGCCCTCGCGCCGTCCGACGGGTCCTCGGACTCCGTGGCCTTCGCTGGTATCTCGCTCACGCGAACCGTCCCCTCCAGCTCACCGCGTCCGGCACCGGTCACCGGGGGCGGCTGCCCGCAGTATCCAGCACTACGGCGCCGCACAACACGGTGTTCACGATCACAGCACGGTCCCGATGGTTTTTGGACCGGCCGCGACATACTCCCAGTCTTCTAACCAGGTGGCGCCCCATCGAATCAAAGAGTTCCGTCGGCACCAGTGGCCTGAACCAATCGGTCGTGCGCTCCCCCGGCCGACGCGCCGTCAACCAGGCACCGCCAGCTCGAACCAGACCGTCTTTCCGGTGCCCCCGGGGCGCGTTCCCCAGCGCCGGGACGAGCTGGCCACGAGCTGAAGTCCGCGGCCGCTCTCGTCGTCGACATCGGCGGCCCGTGCGCGGGGCGGATCCGGCAGCGGGTCGGAGACCTCCACCAGCAGGGCGCCGGGCACCCCGTCAGGACGCACCAGCCGTACGCCGATGGGGCCCGCGGCGTGCCGCAGGGAGTTCGTCACCAGCTCACTGACCAGCAGCGCGGCGATGTCACCGAGGGAATCCAGCTCCCATGTGCGCAACTGGCCCCGGACGACGGCGCGGGCGGTACGGACAGCACCTGGCTCCGCGGGAAAGGTCCACTCGGCGCAGTCGCCTTCGGTGTCGATCAAGCCGATCACTTCCCAGGCCAGGAACCCACCCATGTCCGGTTTCGTGGGGTTAATGGGCACATACCCGATATCCGGGAAGCCTTACCGCACACGAAGGCGCACTGTGGCACGAACGGCGTACGAGATCCGGAGCCCTGTCTGCGCACGCCCCGCGGAGCCCCGCTACGCCCCCGCGTCCAGCCTCAGCAGCGCACCCTTCACCGCCGGTACGTCCGCGTCCAGCCAGTCCACGTCCCAGATCTCGCCGGGGGTCAGCCAGCGCAGTTCGTCGTGGTCCTCCAGGGGTCGGGGTTCGGCGGAGCCGGGGAGCAGCCGTGCGGTCCACACCCGTAGGACGTACCCCGGCTTCAGGAGCCACTCGCCGGGGACCCGCTCCAGCGGCTCCGCCTCGACGCCGAGTTCCTCACGCAGTTCCCGTACGAGAGCGTGCTCGGGAGTCTCGCCCGGTTCGACCTTGCCGCCCGGCAACTCCCAGCGCCCGGCCAGTTCGGGAGGCGCGCTGCGGCGGGCGGCGAGCAGACGCCCGCCGCTCAGCAGGGCGGCTCCGACCACCACGATCCGTTCCGTCATGCGCCGGAGCCTACGGGAGCGACGCGGGGCTCCGGCGGCGTGGATCACCTGTCGGCGACAAGGGGATCACTGCGCGGGCGAGCGCGATCACTTGGATCCGTTCTGCCCGATCCGCTCGACCCAGTAGAGCTGCTTGTGCCCGCGGTCGTCGAGGCTGTCCGCGATCTTCTGGGCCTCGGCCCGGGTCGCGTACCTGCCCACGCGGTAGCGGTTGCCGTTGTCGTCCTGCCGTATGACGAGCCAGGGAAGAGTGATCGTGCCGTCGTTCATCGAGCCCCTCCACTTCCCGCCCCGGGCCCCCGCCGTGCCCCGCCCTCTAAGGAAACCGCAATCCGCATATGCCCGAGCCTACGCCTTACCTTCACGCAGCGAATACGGCTTTTCACAAAGAGGTACGCACGAGGTACGCCGTAGGTGCGCAACCAGCCAGGACGGGAGGGGGCGCACGCCATCGAACGCGCTGTCGACCGCCCTCCGTGCGCCCCCGAGCAGCGCGAAGTCCCGCGCGGGCAGGGCTCTTGAGAAAGGCCAGATTCCAACCGGGCTTCACGCGCGGTCCACTTGGCGGACGTCGGGGGTCGGTCCATGGATGGCGTCGGCCAGTTCACCGGCATGCGACACCGATTGCCTCACGGGCAGTGATACGTGGTTACTCCGCGGGCTGGTGATACCGGTTACTCACGGGCAGGTGATACGCGGTTACTTCACGGGCAGGTGATACGCGATCCGGTACCGGTCCGCCGGTACGACGACGTCGGCCGTCTCGACCGGGCGACCCGAGGCGTAGAAGGTCCGCTGGATGACGAGGACGACATGGCCGGGTACGCCGCCGAGCGCGAGGAGTTCCTCGGCGAGGCCTGGGCGCGCTCCCACCTCCTCCGTGACGTTGTCCACGATCACGTCGATGGCGGCCATGCGCTCGACGACGCCCATACCGCCGAGCGGGCCCTCCTCGGGGAGCATCACCGGCGTACGGCCGGTGACGGCGAGGGGCTCCCAGGATGTGGAGAGCATCATCGCCTCGCCGCCGTCCCGGTAGACGTACTTCGTGCACATCACGCGGTCGCCGGGCTGGACGGACAGGCGCTCGGCGATCGCACCGCTCGCCTCGACCTGCCGGCTGTGGGACTCCCACGTGCCGCGCGCGGAGATGTCGGCCTGCTCCTGGCGGAACGGGGTCGCACCGCTGTCCGGCCGGTACCCGGAGCGGGCGACCCGGCGCGGCACCGGCCGCTCGCGCACATACGTGCCCGACCCGGAGCGGCCCTCGACCAGCCCCTCGGCCATCAGCACCTTGCGCGCCTCCAGGGCGACCGTGTCCGAGACGCCGTACTCCTGGCGGATCCTGGCCTGTGACGGGAGCCGGGTGTGCGGTGGCAGCGAACCGTCGACGATCTTCTTGCGGAGATCACCCGCGACGCGCAGGTACGCCGGCTGCTCACCGAAAGTCACTGGCCGCTCCCATCAGATTGTACAGACAGCAACAGGGTGGCAACCGTGGGTTGTGCCATGCAAGCAAAGGCCAGAGAATCACTCGATGTGATGACTTGTGGTCCTCGAGGGCTTTACGCAGGCACTTTCTCCCCGGTATAGCCGCCGTCACACCTCCATGCCGGTGCCGCTTCCTTCGCCGTCCTGGCCGTCACCGTTCTCGTCGGACGGCGGCGGGGTGGTGGCGAGGCCCAGAGCCTTGCGTGTGGTGACCGTCTTCTTGGGGTCGATGAGCTTCATGCCCTTCTCGTAGTGGGTGTAGAAGGTGTCCGCGTCCTGCGCGGCCGCCGCCTTCGCCCACTCCTTCTGGGAGAGCTCCATGTCCTTGACCAGGGCGTCGACCGGCTTGCGGACCGCGGGCGCGAACCCGTGACCGCGCAGAGTGTCCGCCTGCGTCGTGAGCGCCTCCGAGACCTTGGTCGCCCACTTCTTGTGGCCGGGCAGGTCGTCCTCGACGTACTCCTCGTCGGGCGCCGCGTCCATCGCCGCGTTGATGCCCTGCGCGGCCAGCAGATAGGCGAGTTGATCCGCGTCGAGCGTCGTCGCGTCCTTGCGCAGCGACCCCGTCAGGCTGCCCTTCTCGTCGGTGTTCCCGAACATGCAGGTGATCTCGCGGTCGCCGAGGCGCCAGCTCTGCCGCGTCGGCGTGAAGTAGTACACGTCAACGTTGTCCGGGACGGCCCAGGCATCCATCGCGTACGCGTCCTTCAGGGCGTAGCACTTCTCGTCGGCGGAGTCGGTGATCGCGCCGTCCCCCGGGTAGGCGCCGCCGCTCATCCTGAAGTCCGCGAACACCTCGGCGTCGTGTTCACCCGCGCACGGCACCTTGTCGACGTCGTACGCCATCCCCTCCAGGGCGCCGCCCGGCGCGTCGAAGCACTCGCCCTTCTTGAGCGAGAAGGCGGCGCCGCCCGAGTCGTTCGCCGCGTCCTTGAAGCCGTCCCAGAAGTCGCCCACGCCGCCCGTGGCGACCGCGACCGTGAGCAGCACGACGCCGATCGACGACATGACCATGCCGCCCACCGCCATCCCCTTGCCCCGCTCGCCCCGCTTCTTGATCTGCGCGAGCGCGACGATCCCGAGCACCAGCCCGACGGCGGGCAGGAAGCAGAGGATGCCGAGCACGAGCGCGGAGATCGCGAGGCCGTTGACGGGTGCGGGGCGGTTGTACGGGGAGTAGCCCTGGCCCCAGGGCTGGTACGGCCCCGGATAGGGGGTGTTCGGGTAGGGGGACGCGCCCGGCGGCAACCCTGGAGGCGGGTACTGGCCCTCGGGCTGTGGCCCGGGCGGCGGGG